>NZ_CADIKH010000050.1 GCF_902859855.1 Paraburkholderia humisilvae | reverse complement strand
GAGCTGGAGGATTTCCTCTCGGATAGCGCCGCGGAGGAGACGCTCGATGCGGTGATCAACTGGGGGCGTTACGGCGAGATCTTTTCGTATAACGACCAGTCGGAGATATTCAGCCTCGAGGACGTCGAGTCCTGATCAGGTCGGGCACCCAGCGCGCATGGCCGAAGTCTATTGCAGGTTGCCCCACCGATCGACCGCGGGTTCCGCCGACGCCCATTTCCACCAGCGCCTGTCTTGCTGCAACTGACACGCGGCAGCGGTATACCAGTGTTCCGGCGCGTTGGCTTCATCGCTGTCGGCCACCGAGAACACGAATTCCTTGCAGTCCGCCAGCGCCGACGAGAATGCACGCGTGACGCGCACCTGCCCATGGCCGTTTTCGATCGGCAGCGTGTGCTTGACGTTCCATGGCCGCGTGTCGCCTACCTTCATCGTGCCGACCAGCGCTGCGATGACGTTCTGCTGATCGGTATGCATCACGCGGTAATAACGATTGACGGTTTCGGTCGTCGCGGCTTGCACCGCGATGCCCACGCCGATACCGATTGCCGGATTCGCCGTCACGATGCCGGTTGCGGCGCCCGCGGCCGCCCCGCCCGCCGCGCCGAGCGAAGTGGAACTGCACCCGCTCGTGAGCGTGCCGGTGCCCGCGCACAGTGCCACTGCGAACGCGACGCGCCATCCATGCCGCCATGAACGCAGCGGTGCAGCCGGCCGCCCGCCGACATCATCGCGGTCATCCCGCCCATCATGGTCTTTCAGCCTGTCCGCGCGCGCATTCATTGCAATGCACCCCAGCGTTCAGTGGCCGGTTCGGCCGACGCCCAGCGCCACGCATTGCCGTCGCGGCAGATCGAAGCGACATAAAACGCGCTCGATGCAGGCGTAGTCTGCGTCGCCGACCGGTCGACCGAAAAGACGATTTCCTTGCAATCGAGTGCGCCGCTGCTGATCACGCGGCTGACCGTGACGCGGCCGTGTTCGTCGTCCTCGAGCGGCACCGAATGCGTGACGTTCCACTGCGCGACGCCACCGACCTCGAGCGGCCCCGCGACATGCGCGATGCCGTCCTGTGTATTGCGATGGATCACGCGTTCCGAATACTGAACGCCGGCGTGTGCCGCCGCGACAACCCCGAGGCCAATGCCGGTCGCCACGGCCGCGTTGTTCGTGAGCGAGCCGGCGATGGCCGCGCCGGCGATACCGGCGCCCGTTGTCGCGCTTTCGGAGTAGAGGGAAGAGCAGCCGTTCAATACGGTCGCAACTGCGGTGACGACGAGCGCGGCCAATAGCGCGCGCGGACGCGGCGCCGGTAAGGCGCCGGAGATGACTTTTTGCATTCCTTGTTCTTGCTCCTGCTCGCCCGTCGCGCCGCTTCAGGAGGCAGCCGCCGCGGGTCGGACCACATGTCTGTCAAGCAGGAGGATTGTGCAGCACGCCATTTGTCATTGGCACAGAAAAAATGCAAGCAATTGCAAAAGCTGATGCGTGTGCCGTGCCTTTCTGTTTATGTGCGCGGCGCCTGCCACGCGCTCGCAGCCATCACGCCACCACGCCATCACGTGGCGCTGTCGTCCTGGCTTGCGTCTTCTTCGTCGCCGTAGGTGCTCAGCCGGTTATATAACGTCTTCAGGCTGACGCCGAGCGCCTTCGCGGCACGCCGCTTGTCGCCTCCGCAGTACTTCAGCGTGCCGAGGATGATCTGCTTCTGCGCGTCGGCGAGCGGCGTGCCGATCCACACGCTCATCGAGTCGCCGAGCGTGACGGGCTTTTTCACACGCGACATCAGATGCGGGTGCGGCAGCTCAACTGACTTCTCGGCAAGGATGAATGCGCGATACACCGCGTTCTTCAACTCGCGCACGTTGCCGGGCCATGACCAGGTGCGCAGTGTCTCCATCGAGCGCTTGCTGAATACCTTGTTCGTGCCTTCCTGCTGATTCAACGCGGTGAGGAAATGTTGGGCGAGCAGTTCGCGGTCGCCTTCGCGTTCGCGCAACGGCGGTGCGCGCAGAGGAAACACCGCGAGCCGGTACATCAGGTCTTCGCGCAGTCCGTTTTCCTTAACCGCGACAGCAGGGTCGCGATTGGTCGCGGCGATCACGCGTACGTCGCTGTGAATCAGCTCAGTGCCGCCGACGCGAAAAAACGTGCCGGTCTCGAGCGCGCGCAGCAGCTTCACCTGGCGCACCGGCGACATCTCGGTGACTTCGTCGAGGAACAGCGTTCCGCCATTCGCGTGCTCGAAGTAGCCGATGCGCCCTTGAACGGCGCCCGTGAAACTGCCTTTCTCGTGGCCGAACAGTTCGGCTTCGATCAACTCGTCCGGAATCGCGCCGCAATTGACCGCGACGAACGCGCGATCGTGGCGCGAACTATGTTCGTGAATCGTGCGGGCGATCAGCTCCTTGCCCGTGCCGGATTCGCCGATGATGAGCGCAGTCGCGTCGGTCGCGGCCACACGCGCGATCTGCTCATAAAGATCGAGCATCACGGGGGATGAGCCGTACAGCGTCCCATACGACTTCAGTCCTGCGACGCCTTCGGCGCCGCGCTGTTTCGCCTGTGACGTTGCGCTGCCGCCGGCGGGAGTGCCGACGGCGGGCGAGTCCAGATCGGTTGACGCCATAACCAGGGTGTCCTGTGCAAATGCGGTTCGAGGATGTGATGGCGCAGGCCGCGAGCACGCGGACTGACCTGGGCTGAATGCGCCGGGTGCGATCCGTTATCTCGCAAAAACCAATTTAACCACTGGCGCGCGGTGCCCGGCAAGGCGCTTGCATCTATCGTGCTCTTATGCGAAGAGCGGAAAAAAGTTCGCGGTGCGCGGCAGCCGGCAACATTGACGCGCATCTTGCGAGGAACTTCGACATGGTGCCGTGTATCGACACATTTGCACAGGATTGTCGGGTATGGCTGTTGCGTCGACTGTCGGGTGGCGTACGAAAGCAATGGCCGAACGCGTCCATGGAATGAAAAACACGCAATCGGCACCGCAGGGCGGTGCCATCTATCGATGCAGGAATCGACGAAACAACGATCGTCAAAACACACGGAGATCGCGATGACAGCCACCACCGAACAGTTCGCCCTCGGCAAGCAGAAAATCGTCGAGGACCTGAGCGTATTGTTGACGGATTCAGAGGAAATGCTGAGGCTCGCCACGGCGCTGCCTGGCGAAGGCGTCGATGCGCTGCGCGAACGCTTGCGTGCGCATGTCGATACGCTGCGGGCAGCGCTGGCCGATGCACAAGTTGCCGCGCAGCGCGGTTATCGCAGCGTGACCGTGCAAACCGAACGATACGTCCGGCACAACCCGTGGCAGGCACTTGGCGCTGCCGCCGGCGTCGGCTTTCTGCTCGGCGTGCTGGTCGCGCGCTGAAGGCCGCGCGAACGCGGCGACGAAACTTGCTTGTTTGCGACGATTCTTATCATCGAGGAGGTCAATATGGCTCGACCCAGAATCGGGATCTTGGGCGCGGTGTTCGCGATCGGCGGCATGCTCGCATTGCGTTGGACACAGAAACGCCGTATGGCGCAGGCGATGGCCGCGCGCGATCTGACGCGTTGGGAAGGCGAGGGCGGTTCGATCGCCGAAGCGGAAACTGTGCAGCCCGCGACCCTGCCAGGCGGCACCCATGCGCGCGTAGGCAATGGCGCCGATCATGCCGCAGCGGGCGGCGCGTGGCCGTTTCCGCGTAGCTGACGCAGGTTGCGAGCCGCGGCGCGGCGTGGCCCGTCGGTTCGCGCTTCGCGTCCACGTAAGCGCCGCTCGAAACCCGCGCGAAACCGCTCGACGCGAGCGACCGTCGCGGGCAGCCACGCCGGTACGGCGTGACCGACGGCGGCAGGCGAGTGCCTGGCTAAAACAGGCGCATCCAGTATGGATTTTCGGGATATGACCGTATAATGGGTAAATCGACAACAATGAGCCGTTTTATCCCATCGGTTGGCGGCAATTGTTGCGATATTGCATTAAATTGGTAAATTTTTCATAGGCGGCCGATCAAACCGGCCGTTTCGCACATAGCATTGATGTAAGCTCGCGACCGTTCACGGTGGCGGGGCAGGCGCGTGGCCGGACCGGTTGCCGGTTGCGGTTTTTGGCCCGGTTCGGGTCGTGCGCCGTGCACCGCGCCGTGTGGCCGTTCGCGCCATCGATCACCCGCCTCTTTAGGTTTCGGAAACGCGATGCCACATGCACTGATTGTCGATGACGATCCGGGTACGCGCGAAGCGCTAGCCGCGATCATTACCGAAGACGGACTGACCACGGCGACCGCAGGCGATCTGCGCGAGGCCCGCATTCAGCTGGTCCGGCAAATGCCGGACGTTGTATTCACCGATCTGAAACTGCCGGACGGCACGGGCGTCGATCTGTTCGAGGATCTCGATCCACGCTCCGGCGTCGAATTCATCGTGATCACCGGCCATGCGACCGTCGAGTCCGCGGTGAGCGCGCTGAAGATGGGCGCGGCCGACTACCTCGTCAAGCCGATCAACATGCAGCGCGTGAAGGCGATTCTGAACCGCCTGCCGCGCGCGGGCGATCTGAAAGCCGAAATCGGCACGCTGCGCGGCGAGTTGCGCCGCATGGGCCGCTTCGGCCTGATGCTCGGCAATTCGGCGGCGATCCAGCAGGTGTATGACCAGATCAGCCGCGTGGCGCCCACGGCGGCATCGGTGATGCTGGTCGGCGAATCCGGCACCGGTAAGGAAGTGGCCGCGCAGACGCTGCACCAGCTGAGCCTGCGTCGCAAGCACGCATTTCTCGCGGTGAATTGCGGCGCGATTTCGCCAAATCTGATCGAGTCCGAGATGTTTGGTCACGAGCGCGGCTCGTTTACCGGCGCGGATCGCCAGCACAAAGGCTATTTCGAACGCGCGAACGGCGGCACGCTGTTTCTCGATGAAATCACCGAGATGCCGATCGAGCTGCAGGTCAAGCTGTTGCGCGTGCTCGAAACCGGCATGTTCATGCGCGTGGGCACGACCAAGGAGATTGAGACCGATGTGCGGTTGATCGCCGCGACCAATCGCGATCCGGAGCAGGCGGTGCTCGAAGGCAAGCTGCGTCTGGATCTGTATCACCGTCTAAATGTGTTTCCGATCAGCTTGCCGCCGCTGCGCGAGCGCGGCAAGGACGTCGAACTGCTCGCGCAAGCGTTCCTCGATGAACTCAATGAGCAGCACGGCACGCGCAAGCACTTTCCGCCGGCGGTCAAAGACATGCTGCTGTCGTATCCGTGGCCGGGCAACGTGCGCGAACTGAAGAACTACGTGCAGCGCGCTCATATCATGTCGGGCTCGGACTCGGACAGCACGGCGACGGTGCCGCTGCAGATCACGCTGTCGAAGTCGACCGCGGGCACCGCGATCACGATACCGTTCGGTACGTCGCTGGCCGAAGCGGACCGTCAACTGATTCTCGCGACGCTCGAACAGTGCGGCGGCGTTAAGACGCGCGCAGCGGAGATTCTCGGCATCAGTCTGAAGACGCTGTACAACCGGCTCGTCGAATACGGCAACGACGCGGGCCGTGGCGACGAGAACGACGGCGCTGAAGAACCGCGGGCGTTGGGCAAGGCGGACGCATAACCATCGGTCAAAAACGGCACAGCCTTTGCTGCGTTCCGATCGACGTGAACGAGGAGGCTCTCATGCCGCAACGCGACAGTGTCGCTGTATCAATCCTGCTGCAGGCCTCGCAGGCGCCATACGGATATCGGGCGATGACTTCGCTGCATCGTCCGGAGCCGACTGACCCACCCGGACCGGATGAACCCGACGAAGGCGACGACGACGCACCGCCGGACCCTGACCGCATGCCGGGGGAACCGATTCCTCTGCCGATTGGCGATCCTCCGCCGGTCCACCCGCCGCAGAGCGCCCGGTCACGTTGCGGTTGGCCAAGTTGATGTACTCGTTACAAAACCAACGAACTTTTTACCGGCAATTTAGGTTGCCGAGTTCTAGACTTTGGTGATGCCACCGTCTCGGTGGCGGCCTTCCCCTGGAGGCATCGATCATGAGACACCCCGCCTTGCGGCGCTCCGCGCGCCACTCGAAGCGCGAACCGCGCCCCGGCAGTGCTCCCGCCAGCTCGCCCAATGCCCCGGACCCGGCGGCGCAAAATCGCGCCGCCCCCGATGCTCCGCCCGACGGGGATCACAACCAGGGGGGCATACGCAAGGAAGACCTCGACTACCAGCGCGATCTCGGCACCGAGCAGGACGCCTGAGTTCTCCCGATCGATGTGCCGGTGGAGGAAAATGCTCCGCGTGACTTCGTGCGTGGGTGTTTTTACTCGTTTGTCACATTTGCATACATTTTTGTGTTCCGGAATGTCGCAATGCGGCATGGCTTTTGCGTGCACTGTTTCGGCGCAAGTCGCATGGAACGTCAACTGAATGAGGGGGAGTTGTATGAGCCGATTGATCGTAGTGTCGAACCGGGTCGCACCGACGCAGGAAGGCCGGCCCGCCGCGGGTGGTCTTGCGATCGGCGTACTGGATGCGCTGAAAGAGACCGGCGGCGTCTGGTTCGGCTGGAGCGGGGAGATAGCGGGTGAACCGTCCGCGCCTGTGATCGAGAAACAGGGCAACGTGACCTACGCGACCGTGGCGCTCTCCAAGCGTGACTACGACCAGTACTATCGCGGCTTTTCGAATGCGACGCTGTGGCCGACCTTTCACTATCGCAACGACCTGTCGCGCTATGACCGTCAGGAATACGCCGGCTATCTGCGGGTGAATGCGTCGCTCGCCAGGCAGTTGAAGGAGATGCTCCGGCCCGACGACATCATCTGGGTGCACGACTATCACATGCTGCCGTTTGCGCGCTGCCTGCGCGAACTGGGCGTGAAGAACCCGATCGGTTTTTTCCTGCATATTCCATTTCCGGTGCCTCAGGTGCTGCTGACCGTGCCGCCGCACGAAGAACTCGTGCGCGATATGTGCAGCTACGACGTCGTGGGCTTTCAGACCGACGCGGACCGGCAGTCGTTCGTCGACTACATTGAGCGCGGCCGCCACGGCGCCGCGAGCGATGACTGCATGGTTCACGCGTACAACCGTTTCCTGAAGGTGGGCGCGTATCCGATCGGTATCTATCCGGACGCGATCGCCAAAGCATCGGTGCAGTTCACCGACCGCAAACCGGTGAAGAGCCTGCGCGATGCGATGCGCAACCGCAAGCTGATCATGAGCGTCGACCGGCTCGACTATTCGAAGGGGCTGGTCGAACGTTTCCAGGCGTTCGAGCGTCTGCTGCTCAATGCACCCGGCTGGCACGGCCGCGTGTCGCTCGTGCAGATCGCGCCGCCGACGCGCTCGGACGTGCAGACGTACCAGCGCATCCGCCAGACCCTCGAAGGCGAGGCGGGGCGCATCAACGGCCGTTTCGCGCAGCTCGACTGGACGCCGATCCAGTACCTGAACCGCAAGTACGAACGCAATCTGCTGATGGCGCTGTTCCGTCAGTCGCAGGTCGGCTATGTGACGCCGCTGCGCGACGGCATGAATCTCGTGGCAAAGGAATACGTCGCGTCGCAGGATCCCGCCGATCCGGGCGTGCTTGTGCTGTCGCAGTTTGCGGGCGCGGCCGAGCAATTGCCCGGTGCGCTGGTCGTCAATCCGTTCGACCTGTCGCAGATGGCCGAGGCGCTCGAGCGCGCGCTATCGATGCCGCTCGCCGAACGGCAGGCGCGCCATGCGGACATGATGGCGCCGCTGCGCGAGAACAATCTGTCGGTCTGGCGCGATACGTTCCTCGCCGATTTGCGGCATGTCGCGACCGCGTCGTCGGTGACCGAAAAAGCGGTAAAGCGCGCTGACGTGACGGCCTAGCGGCCGGCCGTCACGTCGCCGCGCGTGTATTGTGTCGCGCGCGCGTGCCGATTCGCTCAATACGCGATGACCCACGGCAGCCGAAGGGCTGCCGTTTCTATTTGCGAGCCGCCCGTCGTCAGGCCTGCTGCTGATTCAGTTCGGTCAGCAGGTCGGGCGTGCTGCGCGGATCGAAATCGGCCCAACGGCCTTGCTGCCAGTGCCCGCTCGCGCGTTCGATGTCGGCGCCGCCCGCTGCGCGCAGCACCTGCGCCGCTTCGAGCTGGTTTTCCGGCGTCACATGCACCGCTACCAGCACGCCCGACGCGCGCAATTCACGGTGAACCCGCTCATGATGGACGCGCGGTCCACTGCGCGCCTGAATCATCGCGCCGACTTTGGCGCCGATATACGCGCCAACGCCCGCAGCAATGACAACCACCGGTAATGAAGCCGCAAAGCCCGTGAAAATCGCCACGCCGATGATCGCACCCACCACTGCACCGTATGTCGCGCCGTGATGCGCGGGATGCGACAGCGGCGAGAGCAGGCTGGCGGTGGTGGGCGGCGTTTCGTCGAGCGGATGCAGCGCGTGCTGGCCGCGCGGATTGACGAAGAACAGCGTGACGTCCTCGCCGACGAAGCCGCGTTCGAACAACTGTTGCGCGGCGGATTCAGCAGCAGGGAAGGTCGTGAAACGTCCAGCGACGATGAGTGACATGGTGCCCCCTATCGTATGAACCAGACCAGAGCGTCCGGCACATCACGCGCCGGACATCAGCTTGGACAGGTTCGACGGCGGCGAGTGCGATTCACGCGTGATCACGCACGATATCGTGCGGGCTCATCGGTCACGCGGAAGATTGACGCTGGTGGCGCACGCTGCGGCGCCGCCAGCGCAAACGCGTGCGCGCGCCGCGGGCAACGACGCGTGCAAGTTATGCGGACGCAGTCTTGCCCGTTTGCGTCACGCGCAGCGAACTGACGACTGCCGCCACCGCGGCAAAGCACGCGGCGACATATAGCGCGACCACCGGCCCGTGCTGCGGCACGACACCGAAGATCAGCGCGACGAGCGCGGCGCCCAATGTCTGCCCGGTCAGACGCGCGGTGCCGAGCATGCCGCTCGCGCCGCCGCTGCGCGAGCGTGGCGCCGACGCGAGAATCGTCCGATTGTTCGGCGACTGGAAGATGCCGAAGCCCGCGCCGCACAACGCCATTCGCCAGCCGATATCGAACGGCTGAGGATGCGAGCCGAGCGTCGCAAGCAGCAGCAGACCGCAGGTCAGCACCGCGAGACCGATGCCGCCGAGCAGACCGGCCGACATTCGGTCCGACAGCACGCCGGATATCGGCGCGGCGACGATGATCACGAGCGGCCAGGGCGTCATCAGAAGACCGGTCTGCACTTGCGACAAGCCGAGTGCGTTCTGCATCAGGAACGGCAGTGACACGAACGACAGCATTTGCGCGCAAAACGAGCAGACCGACGTGCCGATCGACAGCGCGAACAGCGGGTTGCGTAGCAGGTCGACCGGCAGCAGCGGCGCGGGTTGTGTCAACTGGCGCCGCACGAAGAAGTAGCCGATCGCGAGCGCCGCGAGCGCTTCGAGCACGACATAGGCGACCCGCTGGCCATGCCCGAGCCCGTCGACCGCGAAGATCAGCAGACCGAACACGAACGCGTTCAGCACGGCGCTGACGTAGTCGTACGGCGAGTCATGGCGCACGTTGCCGGGCAGCGCCTTGATGCCGATCACAAACGCGGCGATGCCAATCGGCACATTGATCGCGAACAGCCATTGCCATGATGCGACCGATAGCACGCCCGCCGCGACAGTCGGCCCGACCGCCGACGACACCGCGACCACCATCGCGTTGATTGAAATGCCGCGGCCCAGCGACGCGGGTGGATAGATCATCCGTACGAGCGCGGTGTTCACGCTCATGATGCCCGCGGCGCCGAAGCCTTGGATCACGCGCGCCAGGGCGAGCGTGGGCAGCGAGTCGGCGAGTGCGCAGCCGAGCGATGCGATCGTGAACAAAACCAGCCCGCCCTGATAGACGCGCCGGTAACCGATCCGGTCGCCGAGCGACGAGAGCGGCAGCAGTGAGATCGTGACCGCCAGTTGATACGCATTAACCACCCAGATCGAACTGGCCGCGCTCGCATGCAGGTAGCGGGCGATGGTCGGCAGCGCAACGTTCGCGATCGCGCTGTCGAGCACCGACACCGAAATACCGAACGCGACGACGAGGATCGCCCAATAACGTTGCGGCAAGGGCAGGCCCTGTTCGTTGTCTTGCGCGGTGCGGCCGCGCGAAGCGGGAGTATCGGCAGAGGGGGATCGGGTGTCGCGGGAAGGGTGTGCTCGCATCGACGGGGGCGGTGTTGCGATCGGGTTTGGCTTGATGGCCTCGCGGCCGCTCAAAGAGGATGAATCGGGACGAGGCCGTTGATGATATTGATGAGCCGGCCTCCCGGTGAATATCACGCGCGCGTCGTTCGTTCGCACCGTCGGTCAATGCGATGCGGATCGCGCTGCGCGCCGCCCGTGTTCGTCTGACGGTGGACGTGCACGCGTGTTACTTCAGTTCATAGAGTCCTGTATAGGTCGCCGAGTCGAGGTCGTTCTGATGCATGATGAGGCGCACCACCGCGTTGGACGTGTCCGGTGTAACCGGCAGTTGAGGCGCGCTCAATGCATGCAGCCTGAAGATAAACCGATGCGGCTTGTCGCCACGCATCGGCGCCGCGCCGCCGTAGCCTTGCGTGCCATAGTCGTTGCGCACCTGCACGGCGCCGTGCGGCAACAGACTGCCGTCCGCCTTGCCCGCGTTGCGTGGCAGTCCGCGCGCGTCCACCGGCAGGTTGACCACCACCCAGTGCCAGAAGCCGCTGCCGGTCAGCGCGTCGGGATCGTAGACGGTCAGCGCAAGGCTTTGCGCATCCTCGGGCGGCGCTTCCCACTGCAGCGCGGGGGAGATGTTTTCGCCGTCGACGCCGAACGATTTGTCGTTGAACTCCGATGCTTTCGGCATGAAGCCGTTGGCGGGAAAGTCATCCGACCAGATTCGGAAATCAGCCATCGCATGCCTCTTTCAAGTAGGTTCGGGAGAGGGACGGGCTCTCTCGGGCGGGCCCCGGCTAGTCAATCGAGTTTATCACCGCGCGCTGACGCGTTTGGGCGTCGCAATACGTGGCGGTGCGCCTGAAGACCCTCAATGGCCCACTCGCGATACGCGATGTAGCGCGCGTGCATGATGGCGTCGCGGCGCGCGGTCATGCGCGTTCGTCGAGCGTCGGGGCGTCGCTTTGCAGCCAGTCGACGAGCCGTTGCAATACCCCGTCAAGGTCCCGGTTCGCGCCTCGCAACGCGCATTCCCAGACCGTCGCGACGCGCCAGCCCCGCTCGCGCAGCGCGGCAGTCACCTTCGCATCGTTGCTGCGGTTGCGGCCGATTTTTTCGCGCCAGAAGTCGACGCGCGTTTGCGGCCACTTGAACAGATGACAATCGTGGCCGTGCCAGAAACAGCCATGCACGAAGACGACCGCGTGATAGCGCGGCAGCACGATGTCGGGGCGGCCGGGCAGGTCGCGCACATCGAGGCGAAAGCGAAAGCCGCGCCGGTGCAGCAGGCTGCGAATCAGGATTTCGGGTTTCGTATTGCGGCCGCGAATGCCGGACATCATCCGGCTGCGCGTCGCCGCATCGACGATGTCGACCATCAGGCCACCTGTGCTTGCGCCGGTAGTGGTCTTCCATTGAGCGCGCGGAGCGGACCGCGCTCGCGCAACGCGTGCACATGCGGCAGCATGATGCGGGCGACCTCGCGCATCACCGGCATCACGACGCTATTGCCGAACTGCCGGTACGCCTGGGTATCGCTGACTGAAATGCGGAACGTGTCAGGAAAACCCATCAGCCGCGCGCACTCGCGCGGCGTGAGCCGGCGCGGCCGCGCGCCGTCGCCCTGATGCACGAGAATTTCCGAGCCGTCCTTGTGATAACGCGCGGACAGGGTGCGCGTCACGCTATGGGCAAATGCGAGGCCGTAGCCGAAACCGTTGCCTGCCGCGCGATGCTTTTCCGCATAGCCCTGCAGGTAGGCCCACAGTTTGGGGGTCAGCGTGTACTTCGATTGCACTGTGCGCGCGCGATGATCGAAAAAGCGGTCGCCGTCCCACGGCAGAACCGGCTCGCTGCCGTCGCCGCGGTGCAGGATCGAGGCGAGTCGCGGACCTTGCGCCGGCAAGCGCAAGTCATCCCACGAAAAGGATGTCGCACCGCGAAAACCGACGATGATGATGCGCTCGCGATGCTGCGGCGTGAAATGCTGGCCGTCGATCACCCGATAGTGCACTTCGTAGCCGAGCTCGTCGCGCAACGTCTGCAGGATCACATCGAAGGTACGGCCCTTGTCGTGCGACAACAGGTTCTTCACGTTTTCGAGCAGGAAGGCGGCGGGCCGGCGTGCGGCGATGATGCGTGCGACGTCGAAGAAAAGCGTGCCTTGAGTCGTGCATTCGAAGCCATGCGGGCGGCCGAGCGCGTTCTTCTTGCTGACACCCGCGATCGAGAAAGGCTGGCACGGGAAACCGGCGAGCAGGACGTCGTGATCGGGCACGGCGTCCACGGGGAATGACACGATGTCGCCGATCAACGTGTGAGCGGACGGCGTCGAGATTGCGGCCGAGGGGACGGCGCCGATGGCGATGCCGGCGGCGACGCTTTCACCGAAGTTCTCACCGAAGTTCTCACGATAGGTTTTCTGCGAAAACGGATTCCATTCGCTCGTCAACACGCACGTTCCACCGTGCGCTTCGAAACCCATCCGGATGCCGCCGATGCCGGCGAACAGGTCGACAAAGCTGAAGCGCGGCGCGGCATCGCGATACAGGACGTTGACGGTCCCGCTCGCTTGCAGCAGCGCCTGCAACGTGGGCGCCATGCGCGCGGGGCAGGGCGTTTCTCCCTTTTCCCAGCGTCGCACCGTCTTGATGTCCTTGCCGACGTGCGCGGCGATTTCTCGTTGCGTAAAGCGGATGCGCGCCTGTTTCAACAGGTCAAGCGGTGAGGCCTGGGTCACAGGATGTCCTTGCTGGGTATTTTTGCGGACATTATCACGTATCGCGCGCCCCATTTACGCCGATGGCGCTTCGGCGCGACAACCTGTCGACGGCGGCCTGGTGGTGCTGCGGCGGGTGTGCTAGTGACGTCAGCGGCTGCGACGCGCGCCATCGCGAGGGGTCGCGCGGGATTGCGCCGGCGGTGCGCTCGACAGGTTGTTAGCTGCGCTGGTCGTCGGCCTGCTGGCCGGGTTCACCATAGGCAGCGGCCGTAGCTCGGACGCAGCGAGCTGTTCGAGCTGCGACAGCAGGCTGTCGATCGCGCAAAGCTGCGGTCTGGTCAGATGATCGCGCGCGAGCAGTTCGTTCAGACGTTTGCGCCAGTAGGCCGCTGGCAGGATCGCGCCGCCAAAGTCGCCTTGCATCGATGGCCGCATCACGCGGCCGATATGCGCGATGTCCTGGTCGATGAGCGTCGACATCGAGAATCCGGACGGGGTGTGCGGGTGGCGGTCCATAGGCCGTAGTAACGGCGCGGACGCAAGAAACTTTAGCGAGGTTTGCGAAGAATTTTCGCCTGTGCGCGCGGCTCGGGCGCGGTGTTCGGCCCGGTTGGATAAAAGACCAACACGCAGCGGTTTGCCGATCGGGTCAGGTCAGAACGAGCGCGAGACCACATGACACGACGATCAGCATCAGGCCCGCAGCAAGTGCGATGTTGTACGGATAGGGCATGGCGGTTCGTGAAGCGGGGCGGTGACGCCATGATAAAAGGTTGGAATACGTCTGGCGTAACCGACCTGTGCCGGTAAGTGGTCGGGCGCACACAGGCCGGTGGCACTGAATGTGGCACGGCGCCTATTCAATTTATTGCGGAGATGAAGATGATTTCATGCTTCGAAACATCGCTGCGCATTGCCTAGAATGTTGGAACGGATGTCGTCGAGATGGAGGCTGCGATGAGCGAATCGACATTGGCCTATCTGTTGGGGCCATCGGTCATGGTGATCGTGTGTGTTGCGTTGTGGGTCACTGCGCATCGTCACAACAAATCAACGCATCACGACGACTCGGGTGGGCGTCGCCTGCGTTGGCTCGATACCTATCATGGGGATTGGCGTCATCGCCATTGATGTCGATGCGGCCGGCGCTGTTTGCCGGACGCTGTCCGCATTTGCGTAAAGCGACGCGCGCCGGCCTCGCGCGCGCGGTTCAACGCCCGCTCCGATTGTTCATCCATTCAGTTTGTCCCGCCGTGCGAAACAATGAATTGGGGATTTAGGCGTTTACCCTAAACCTCCACGCTCCTAGACTGGATTCAACGGTTGCACGCACTGCGTCGCAACCGAATCGAAACTAATCCTGGAGGTCGTGATCATGAAATCGCTCATCAAAGCTGTTGCGCTTGCTGCCGTGCTCGCTGTTCCGGCTGTGTCGTTCGCCCAATCGAACCAACCTGTGACGCGCGCTGAAGTTCGCGCTCAACTGACACAACTGGAAAAAACAGGCTACAGCCCATTCGATTCGAGCGACGCGCATTATCCGGCCACGGTTCAGCAAGCGGAAGCACGTGTGAGCGCGAGCAACGTCGTCGCGCAAGACAGCGGCTACGGTTCGGCGACGAGCGGTACGTCCGAAGCGGGCGCTCGCAAGGAAGTGACGCTGAGCTCCTATTCGCCGCCGATCTACGTCTACGAGCACCACTAAGCTGAGCGCGCATCGAGCGATTCACGGGTGAACAGGTAGGTCATCCGGATCGTTCGATGCGCGACGCGCGCGACGGATCGGCGCCAATCGCGATTGGCCGATGTGTCGTGTGACATTAACGAATAGAACCTCCATCGCCGGCTTACCGGCGATTTTGCCCAGCCGCACCGCTGGGCATTTTTTCGTGGCCGGATGGTTCGCGTGTATTCGCTAGCGACTGCGACGCGGTTTCGCGCGCAAACCGCACGAGGCATCACGTGCTACGATTTCGTGCGCTTCCTGACGCGGGTTGTGCAGGCTGGAGCCGCGGGGCTCACCGGTTTGCCATCTGCGCACATTCCGGTCTATCCGCATGCCCATCAACTATCTGCGCGGTTTTACCGCACCCGAACGCACCGATGCGACCAATCGGCGCCTCGGCCGTTCGCTTGCGTTTGTCGCGGGCGCGGCGAATGCGGGCGGATTCCTGGCGGTCGGGCAGTACACGTCGCATATGTCGGGGATCGTTTCGTCGCTTGCCGACAATCTTGCGCTCGGCGATATCGCGCTGGTCGTCGCAGGGTTCAGTGCGCTTGCGTCGTTTCTGGTCGGCGCGGCGTCATCCGCGATTCTGATCAACTGGGGTCGGCGGCGCCGGCTGCGCAGTGTCTACGCGACACCGCTTGCGATCGAGGCGGTGCTGCTGCTGTGTTTCGGCTTGCTCGGGTCGAACCTTGAACGTCATCGGCTATTTTTTCTGCCGGTCACCGTATGCCTGCTGTGCTTCGTGATGGGCTTGCAGAACGCGATGATCACGAAGATCTCCCGCGCGGAAATCCGCACCACGCATATGACGGGCCTCATCACCGATATCGGTATCGAACTGGGCAAGCTGTTCTACTGGAATGGCCGTCGGCCTGCCGGCGAAGTCGATGCGGTGCGCGCGGACCGACAGAAGCTTGCGCTGCTCGGCTCGCTGCTTGCGTCGTTTATGGTCGGGGGATTAGCGGGTGCGACAGGCTTCAAGCACTTGGGGTTCGTGTCGACTTTGCCGCTCGCGATGGTGCTACTGACGCTCGCGGTGGTGCCTGTTATCGACGATATGCGCAGTGGCGCGCGCAAGATCGGTCTCTAGCGCCTGCGGAAGGGCACGGAAGGTAACGGGTCAGAGCGGAAGCCGCGAGAACGACGTGAGAACCACTCGAAACACTACTCGTCGTCGTGCAGACCGTTACCGGATGCCCACAGCAAATCGATCAGAAAGCTTTCGATGACCGCATGCCATTCAGGCGTGCCTTCAGGAAAGTCTTCCGGGTTGTGTTTACCGCGCGCCTTACGGATGGCTCTCACGGAATTTTCAAGCGCGATGGCTTCGTCGTACCGGGACGTGCCTCGCTTGAGCGGGAGATGTTTGTCGGATTCCATTGCCGGGTTGTCGGCAGCGGGCGTCGCGAACTTTAGCGGCTCGGAACGCGGTAACCGAAGCAGCGTGCGCCTATACGATTGTCACACCTGAAGAAACGATCATTTCCTCAGATTAGGGTTTCCCCTGGGGTCTCGGGTGTCTAGACTGCATTCAAACGGTGCTGACTGATCAGACCGTAGCCACGAAAACCAATCCTGGAGGTAATGATCATGAAATCGCTCATCAAGGCTGTTGCTCTCGCTGCGGTGTTGGCTGTGCCGGCTGTGTCGTTTGCGCAATCGAACCGGCCTGTGACACGCGCTGAAGTTCGCGCGCAACTGGTGCAACTCGAAAAGGCTGGCTACAGCCCGTTCGACTCGAGCGACGCGCATTACCCGGCGGCCATTCAGAAGGCGGAAGCACGCGTGACGACGGATACGACCGGTTATGGTGCCGCAACGGCCGGTACCTCGGATTCGGGTGCGCGTGCGCCGGTGTACAACCCGTTCCTGGGTTCGCCGTATAGCCACTCGTAATTGTGTCCGTCGGTCGTCGGTCGCCAAACGAACGTGAAGTGAGCTTTGCGTTCGCTTGAGTGAAGCGCTCGACGTTTCGACACTCGGAAAGGCTCGCGCCGATCGAACGGCGCGGGCCTTTTTGTATTCAGGCGATGTCCTCGAAGTGCGCGTACTATTCGGAGCGAAAACGGTCATTCAGCCAAACATGTATCCCCGACCGATTGCGTACACGGGATAAAACCATGAAAACGCAAAGTTTCGTTGTCGTGTTGCTCGGGTTGTTTGCGTCGAGCGCGGCGCACGCGGATGTCATCAAGGACAATCTGGATTACAGCATGACAGCGACATCGTCGAACACGGCCGATGCGAATTGCCGCGAATGGACTGCGGCGCCGATCCAGTTTGGCGATGGAAAACCGACGGTCGACGTGGGGAGGCTCGCGCTTCAAATGGCCGCCAACGCGGCGGCGTCGCATTCAGGCGCGCATACGTTTATGCCGAATTCTCATGTGTGCAATCGGGGGCCGCTGGGGAATGGGCCGTAGGGCGCGCGGAGACTTCGCGTAGAGCCGTCGAAGCACTGACCGATGGTGATTTAAAAAATAATCTACAGTTGCCTCACTATAAATTCGGTTCTAAAGCCGTTGTATGCCGGATATTCCCGCCATAAAGCAAAAGCCGCCGGGCTTGCGCAGGGCGGCTTTTGTGAAGGGGCGTGGCGATCGGGCGTGCGCGGCTTGCGGCGTGGCGCTCAGTTTGATGCCGAGCGCGTGGAGCAGCTTGAATATGGTATCGAGACGTTGCTTGGAACCCGGGGTCAGCGTCTTGGACAGGCTCTCCTGACCAACGCCCGCTTGTCCGGCTATGCTTCGCTTCCTTCTTCATTTGCACAGGCTCCGGTGTTGGGAAGATACGCCGGACATGAGGCCCGACACCAGGAAGCATATCGACCTGGAAAAGGAAACTGATTAAAGCCGGAGGATTTTGAAGCCGCGCGGCTTGGAAACAAAAACCCGGCGCTGGGCCGGGTTCTTTTGGTGGTGCGATGCGGATTGCTCTAGAGGCTCTCGAGCATCGCAATCGTCTCTGGGTGCTTCTCTACCAGCTTGATCAGAACTGCCGCTTGGGCGTTCGGTTTAACGCGCCCCTGCTCCCAGTTCTGATAGGTTCGCTCCTTGACGCGAAGTCGGCGCGCCATGACAGCTTGAGATGATCGCGTAGCCTCACGCACCGCCTTAATCTCTGCCGGCGATACCTCTACGTCGTCTGGGATTTCGACATGCACCCGGCGAAGCGTTACCTTGCCTTCGCGCTCAGCCGCGAGCGCTTCCATGCCTTCCTTAAGCTCGGCGAACAGGTTCCTTTTCATGGCGCGTACTCCTTTTCCGAATTTCTGAAGCAAGTATTTCGGCATATGCTCTGCGTTCATCCGCCGACAGATCAGCCATCTCATCTTTGTCGTAAACGGAAAACATCCAGAACTGCGTGCCCTTGATCCAGTAGTAATAAATCACTCGCAACCCGCCGCGCTTTCCCTTGTTGCGCCGCTTGTCGCCGAAGCGCAACTTCCGAAGACTTCCTGTTCCCTTGATCACGTCGCCAGATTCCGGGTCGCGGAGCATCATCCTGAAGGAGGCGATATTCATCGTCTGACAAATAGTCAGAGCGATATCTTTCAAAGGGCGGAAGCTCGACGAAGGTCGCTTGCATGATTCGTAACATACGCTAGGTGCGTATAGTTCGCAACCAATGGTTGTAGTTATTTGATGGGGTTGATTAGTGTTAACTCACGAACGCTTGGACGCCAGAAAAGACGCCAAATCGGTCACTATCCCTTGTTGCGTAATGCCTTGCGCCTTTATTCTGGTCCCCCCGACAGGAATCGAACCTGTATCTAGCGCTTAGGAGGCACTTGTTCTATCCATTGAACTACGGGGAGAGGACCTTGCACGGCGCAACGTAGGCCGCAGGGGGCAGAGTATAACAAAGCTGAATTGGCCGGAGAATGGCGCGTTACGGCGACGTCAAAACTCGACGACAGCAAACTCCGCCTTGCTCACGTCGCACAACGGGCAGCGCCAGTCTTCGGGAATATCGGCGAAGCGGGTGCCCGCCGCAATGCCATCTTCGGGCAATCCTTCTTCTTCGTTATAGATCCACCCGCAGATCAAACAGACCCAACTCTTATATTCGACGACTTCACTCACGACGCACTCATCCATCCGTTCAAACGCTTGATCCACGCGCTGCCCGTTTGCTCGGCCGGGAACGCGCGACGACCCACAATTTTACCGGAAATCACGTGCGCGTTCGCGGACATCGCGTCGCATCCGGCACCCGTGTTGGCATTTCCGACGATGAAGTTCGCGCACGCCGCAGCGCCGGTATAACCCGCATATCACCGGTGTATCCTTTACAGCGCGGTCCTTCCGAGCCACTTGCCGCTGTATCGGGCCGCTTCTTCAAGGAGAACACGATGTTCACGAACAGATGGTTGGCCGGCGCGCTATGCGCCGGTCTGCTGCTCGCGTCGGGTGCCGCGCGCGCCGCCGACGGCGTATCGTTTATCGAACCGCAAGACGGCGCGACGGTGAGCAATCCGGTACAGGTGAAATTCGCAGTCGAAGGGATGAAAATCGCGCCGGCCGGCACGATGACCGAAGGCACCGGCCATCACCACCTGCTGATCGACGGCCAGCCGGTGCCGAAAGGCACCGTGATTCCGGTCAGCGACAAGTCGCTGCACTTCGGCAAAGGGCAGACCGAAACGGAACTCACGCTGCCGCCCGGCGACCACACGCTGACGCTGCAATTCGGCGACGGCGCACATCGCTCGTACGGCCCTGAGTGGAGCAAGACGATCACCGTCCACGTGAAGTAATCGCAGATGAAGTGACGCGTGTCAGGCCAATCAACGGAATGCATGACGGCCAACCTACCATCGCACGCACCGACCGCACCGACGTCGCCCATTCGCGCCGGGGCACGCGTCACACGCGGGCGTAGCGTCTGCGGTTATCCCGGCCGCGCCCCGCATCGCCGCAGCTCCGTCGCTATCGCGTCGCGTCCGTCCGGCAGGCACGCCGCAAACCGCCCGGTACAATGAGCGTTTCGCCTCATCGAGGGTTGGCCTCTCTTTCATGTCGCTTTACACCATCACCGGCGCGCAACTCGCGTTCGGCCACGTCGCGTTACTCGATCACGCAGATTTTTCACTCGAAGCCGGCGAGCGTGTCGGCTTGATCGGCCGCAATGGCGCAGGCAAGTCATCGCTGCTGAAAATCGTCGCTGACCTTGCCAAGCCCGATGACGGGCTGATCACCCGTCAACACCATCTCGTCACCGTGTACGTGCCGCAGGAGCCCGAGTTCGAAGCGGGCGCGTCGGTGTTCGACGCGGTGGCGGGCGGCCTTGCCCACGCGCGCGACCTGCTCGGCGAATACGACAAGGTCGCGCACGCGCTCGCCGAGACGCCGGAAGGCGCGCAACACGATGCGCTGCTCGCGCGGATGAACACGCTGCAATCGTCGCTCGACGCCACCGATGCGTGGAACTGGCGCATGCGCGTGTCCACCACGCTCGCGCAGATTGGCCTCGATGGCGACGCGCAGGTCGGCGCGCTGTCGGGCGGCATGCAAAAGCGGGTCGCGCTCGCGCAAGCGCTAGTCATGCGGCCGGACATCCTGCTGCTCGACGAACCGACCAATCACCTCGACTTCGACGGCATCCGCTGGCTCGAAGAACTGCTGCTCGCGCAACGCGCGGGTTTGCTGTTCATCACGCACGATCGCGCGTTTCTCGATCGCATCGCGACGCGCATCGTCGAGCTCGACCGCGGCCGGCTGCTGTCCTACCCGGGCAACTTCTCCGCCTATCAGACACGCAAGGCACAGCAACTCGAAGTCGAACGCGTCGAAAACGAGAAGTTCGACAAGCTGCTCGCCCAGGAAGAAGTGTGGATTCGTAAGGGTGTCGAAGCGCGCCGCACGCGTAGCGTCGGCCGGATCGCGCGGCTCGTGCAGATGCGCAATGAGCGCGCGGAGCGCCGCAATGTGCAAGGCAATGTGAAACTCGACGTCGCGCAGGGCGAGAAGTCCGGCAAGATCGTCGCGGAATTGACCGATGTGACAAAGCGCTTCGGCGCGCGCACGGTCGTCGACCGTTTCTCGGCGACACTGATGCGCGGCGACAAGATCGGTCTCGTGGGTCCGAACGGCGCGGGTAAGACGACGCTGCTCAAACTGATTCTCGGCGAACTGCAGCCCGACGAAGGGCGCGTGCGGGTCGGCACGAACCCGCAGGTCGCGTATTTCGATCAGATGCGCGCGCAACTGGATCAGGAAAAAAGTCTCGCCGATACGATCAGCCCAGGCAGCGACTGGGTTGAGATTAACGGTGCGAAGAAGCACGTGATGAGCTATCTCGGCGACTTTCTGTTTGCGCCGGAGCGCGCCCGCTCACCGGTGACGTCGTTGTCGGGCGGCGAGCGCAACCGGCTGCTGCTCGCGCGCCTGTTCGCGCGTCCGGCGAACGTGCTGGTGCTCGACGAACCGACCAACGATCTCGACATCCCGACCCTCGAGTTGCTTGAAGAACTGCTGACCGACTACGAGGGCACGGTGCTGCTCGTGAGCCATGACCGCGCGTTTCTGGACAATGTCGTCACGTCGGTGATCGCGTCGGAAGGCGAGGGCAAGTGGCGTGAATATGTCGGCGGCTTTACCGACTGGCAGACACAACGCGATCGTGCGGAGCAACTCGCGCAACGCGACGCGCCGAAGGAACCGGTGAAGGACGCCGCGCCGAAGGACAGCGCCGCAGGCCGCAATGCTCAACGGTCGGTGAAACTGTCGTACAAGGAGCAGCGCGAACTGGAAGCGCTGCTCGGACAGATCGCGGCGCTCGAAGGCGAGCAGAAGACCATCGCCGCTCAGCTGGAGGACGGCTCGATCTTCACGAAGGATGCGCAGGAAGGCGCGCGCCTCACGCAGCGTTACGCGCAGATCGATGAGGAATTGATGGCGGCGCTGGAGCGGTGGGATGAACTGGAGAGTAAAGGAAAGTAGCAAAGGCGGAAAGTAGCAACGGCGGGAGGTGGAACACGCGAAAGGTAAGGAAGCGTGAAGAAAAAACATCACAATGACACGCGCAGCCTCCCCCAAACAGCTAATCCTGTCCATTCCAAATTGCTGCGCGCATTGAAATCAGTACAATACCCGCGAATCTGCTGCGGACCGCGGCACCCTGCATGCGCCGCTCCATGGGCGTTTGCAGGCGCAGCGGGCGGGCCACAACGCAGGCAGTCACACTGCCCGTATGTCGGGCAACCGTTCCATTCCGTTGTTTCGTTTCGCTTTTTTTGAAGATTCAACGCATTGTCCACGCAGATGTCCACAGGACTTGTGGACAACGATGAACCGACGGATCCGAGCAAGCCATGTCTACGAAGAAGTCAAACGCTGCAAACGCTGGGTATAGCGAAGCGTCGATCAAGGTGCTCAAGGGCCTCGAGCCGGTCAAGCAGCGGCCCGGCATGTATACGCGCACCGAGAATCCGCTGCACATCATTCAGGAAGTCATCGACAACTCGTCGGACGAAGCGCTCGGCGGCTTCGGCAAGCAGATCACCGTCACGCTGCACGCCGACCAGTCAGTCTCCGTTGACGACGATGGCCGCGGCATTCCGTTCGGCCTGCACCCCGAGGAAGGCGTGCCGGTCGTCGAGATCGTGTTCACGCGGCTGCACGCGGGCGGCAAATTCGACAAGGCCGCTGGCGGCGCGTATACGTTCTCCGGCGGCCTGCACGGCGTCGGCGTATCGGTCACGAATGCGCTGTCAACAAGCCTTGACGTCACCGTCTGGCGCGACGGCAAGGTCGCCGACCTCGGCTTTGCGAACGGCGACGTCGTCAAGGCGCTCAAAGTGCGCGCGGCCGAGCGGAGCGAAAAGAAGTCCGGCACACGCGTCACCGTCGTGCCGAACCCGAAATACTTCGACTCACCCAATGTCCCGGTCGGCGAACTGCAACGTCTGCTGCGTTCGAAAGCGGTGCTGCTGCCGGGCGTCGAAGTCGTGCTCGTCAACGAAAAGACCGGTGAGCGGCAAAGCTGGCAGTACCAGGACGGTCTGCGCGGCTATCTGCTCGAAGGCATGGCGGGCAGCGACCTGCTGATCCCGCTTTTCGAAGGCGAGCGCTATGCGGAAAGCTCGCGCTCGAACGAGGAGACCTTTGCCGAGGGCGAAGGCGCCGCGTGGGTCGTCGCGTGGAGCGAGGAAGGGCCGCTCACACGCGAGTCGTATGTGAACCTGATCCCGACGCCTGCGGGCGGCACGCACGAAGCGGGTTTGCGCGACGGCCTTTTTCAGGCGGTCAAGAGCTTCGTCGAGCTGCATGGCCTGCAGCCCAAAGGCGTCAAGCTGCTGGCGGAAGACGTGTTCGCGCGCGTGTCGTTCGTGCTGTCGGCGAAGGTCCTCGATCCGCAGTTCCAAGGTCAGATCAAGGAGCGCCTGAATAGCCGCGACGCGGTCAAGCTGGTGTCGTCGTTCGCACGCCCCGCGCTCGAACTGTGGTTGAACCAGCACGTCGAGCACGGCAAAAAGCTTGCCGATCTGGTCATCAAGCAGGCACAGGCGCGCACGCGTGCCGGCCAGAAGGTCGAAAAGCGCAAGAGCTCCGGTGTCGCGGTGCTGCCCGGCAAGCTGACCGACTGCGAATCGACGGACCTCGAGCGCAACGAACTTTTCCTCGTCGAAGGCGACTCCGCGGGTGGTTCCGCGAAGATGGGCCGCGACAAGGAATTCCAGGCGATCCTGCCGTTACGCGGCAAAGTGCTCAACACATGGGAAACCGAGCGCGATCGTCTGTTTGCAAACAACGAGGTGCACGACATCTCGGTGGCGATCGGCGTCGATCCGCACAACCCGGACGACACCGTCGACCTGTCGAATCTGCGTTACGGCAAGATCTGCATCCTGTCGGATGCGGACGTCGACGGCGCGCATATCCAGGTGCTGCTGCTCACATTGTTCTTCAAGCACTTCCCGCAACTGATCGAACGCGGCAATGTGCATGTCGCGCGGCCGCCGCTGTTTCGCGTCGACGCGCCGGCGCGTGGCAAAAAGCCCGCGCAGAAGCTGTACGCGCTCGATGACGGCGAGCTCGAAGCGATTCTCGACAAGCTGCGCAAGGACGGTTTGCGCGAAACGCAGTGGACGATCAGCCGCTTCAAGGGCCTGGGCGAAATGAGCGCCGAGCAGTTGTGGGACACGACGATGAACCCGGACACGCGGCGTCTGTCGCCGGTTGCGCTGGGCGAGCTCGATTTCGATGCCACCGTCGCGCGCATGACGATGCTGATGGGCAAAGGCGAAGCGGCATCGCGGCGCAGCTGGCTCGAAGAAAAGGGCAACGAAGTCGAAGCGGATATTTGAGCCTGACGCAAAGGCGCGCACGCGGCGTAGCACCTGACGCAGCGTACGGCGCTACGCGCGCAGGCAACACGGACACGGAATCCAGATGGACGACAACACTCCCGATCTATTCGAGCAGTCGCCCGCGCAGGGCGACTTTCTGACGCTTGGCAACTATGCGGAGCGCGCGTATCTCGACTACGCGGTCAGCGTCGTCAAAGGCCGCGCGCTGCCCGATGTGAGCGACGGGCAAAAGCCGGTGCAACGCCGCATCCTGTTTGCGATGAACGAGATGGGCCTGTCCGACAACGCAAAGCCGGTGAAGTCGGCGCGCGTGGTCGGCGACGTGCTCGGCAAGTACCACCCGCACGGCGACCAGTCCGCCTACGACGCACTGGTGCGGCTCGCGC
Organism: Paraburkholderia humisilvae; assembly: GCF_902859855.1. Lineage (GTDB taxonomy): Bacteria > Pseudomonadota > Gammaproteobacteria > Burkholderiales > Burkholderiaceae > Paraburkholderia > Paraburkholderia humisilvae. The sequence continues at coordinate 22,305 of NZ_CADIKH010000050.1, read as the reverse complement.
AGGACTTCTCGATGCGCTACCCGCTGATCGACGGCCAGGGCAACTTCGGCTCGCGCGATGGCGACGGCGCCGCCGCGATGCGTTACACCGAAGCGCGTCTCACGCCGATCGCGAAACTGCTGCTCGATGAAATCGACCAGGGCACGGTTGATTTCATGCCGAACTACGACGGCTCGTTCGAAGAGCCGAAGCTGCTGCCCGCGCGGCTGCCGTTCGTGCTGCTCAACGGCGCGTCGGGGATCGCGGTCGGGCTTGCGACCGAGATCCCGTCGCACAATCTGCGCGAAGTCGCGGCGGCGGCGATCGCGATGATCCGTCATCCGAAGATCGCGCACGCGGAGCTGATGCAGCATTTGCCGGGACCGGACTTCCCGGGCGGCGGCCAGATTATTTCGAGCGAAGCCGAGATCTCGGCCGCGTATGAAACCGGCCGCGGCAGCCTGAAGGTGCGCGCGCGCTGGAAGATCGAAGAGCTCGCGCGCGGCCAGTGGCAGCTCGTGATCAACGAATTGCCGCCGAACACATCCTGCCAGAAGGTGCTCGAGGAAATCGAGGAGCAGACCAATCCGAAGATCAAGCTCGGTAAAAAGTCGCTCACACCCGAACAGCTGCAAACAAAGCAGACTCTGCTCGCACTGCTCGACGCGGTACGCGACGAATCCGGCAAGGACGCGCCGGTGCGTCTCGTGTTCGAGCCGAAGTCGAGCCGTATCGATCAGACCGAGTTCGTCAACACGCTGCTTGCGCACACGAGCCTCGAATCAAACGCGCCGCTGAATCTGGTCATGGTGGGCGCCGACGGCCGGCCGCGGCAGAAGGGCATCAGCGAGATCCTGCACGAGTGGATCGGCTTCCGTTTCGCGACCGTCACGCGGCGCACGCAGTTCCGCCTGACCAAGGTCAACGACCGCATCCATATTCTCGAAGGACGGATGATCGTCTTCCTGAATCTGGACGAAGTGATCCGGATTATCCGCGAGTCGGACGAACCGAAGGCGGCTCTGATGACGGCGTTCAGCCTGTCCGAACGTCAGGCGGACGACATTCTCGATATCCGGCTGCGTCAGTTGGCGCGGCTCGAAAAGATCAAGATAGAGAAGGAGCTGGCCGAATTGCGCGACGAGAAAGCGAAGCTCGAAGAATTGCTCGGCAGTGAGAGCGCGATGAAGCGGCTGTTGATCAAGGAGATCGAAACCGACGCGAAGCAGGTCGGCGACGAGCGCCGCACGCTCATCCAGCAGGACAAGCGTGCGACCTTCGAAGCGCGCGTGGTCGACGAGCCGGTGACCGTGGTCGTATCGCAAAAGGGCTGGGTGCGCGCGCTGAAGGGCCACGGGCTCGATCCGGCCGGCTTCACGTTCAAGGCGGGCGACGCCCTCTACGCCGCGTTCCAGTGCCGCACGCCCGATACGCTGATCGCGTGGGGCAGCAACGGGCGCGTCTACTCGGTCGCGGTCGGCCCGTTGCCGGGCGGGCGCGGCGATGGCGTGCCGGTCACGACGATGATCGAACTCGAGTCGGGCACGCATCTGATGCATTACTACGCGGCGAGCGCCGACCAGGTGCTGCTGCTCGCATCGAGCAACGGCTTCGGCTTTATCGCGAAGCTCGGCGATATGGTGAGCCGCGTGAAGGCCGGCAAGTCGTTTATGACAATCGACGAAGGCGCGACGCCGCTCGCACCGATGCCGATGCTGCCGGATGCGGCGCAGGTCGCGTGCCTGTCGAGCGCGGGGCGCATGCTGGTGTTCGGTCTCGACGAGATGAAGACGCTATCGGGTGGCGGTCGCGGTGTCACGCTGATGGCACTCGATCCGAACGAAACGCTGGCGCAGGCGCTTGCGATCGGCCGCGCCGGTGTCGTGCTGATCGGCACCGGACGCGGCGGCAAGCCGGGCGAGGAGGTGCTGGCCGGCGCGGCGCTCGCGGAGCATGTCGTTAAGCGCGCGCGCAAGGGCCGCAAGCCGGATACGAAGCTTAAAGTGGTGGCGTTGCGGCCGGCGCTCGAAGGCAAGTAGGGCCAGCGGGAAGGGCGGCCCGGCAGCCGCGCTGAACCGGTACGGATAACGATACAAAGCACGGATACAAAGGAGGCGTGTCTCGCGTATTCGACGGAATGCGCGGCACGCCGCAACTGTTATCAGCGCACAGGTTCGAACAATGCCTCGTACGGGAACGAGGCTGCTCGATTCGCCGCGGACCCGCCGCAGCCATCGCGACGTATCACAACGCATCGCAATGCATCGCGCGATGAACTGCGTGGCACGCGGGCGGTCGAACGCGCAACCTGGCCACCGCACCGATACGACAAAGGAAAACGAATGACCAAAGCGATCGAAATCGCGCTCTTTCTCCACCTGCTTGGCGTCGCCGTCTGGATCGGCGGCATGGTGTTCGCCAATTTCTGCCTGCGGCCTGCGCTCGGCGACCTGTCGCCGCAGTTGAGGCTGCCGCTGTGGGAGTCGGTCTTCGCGCGGTTCTTCAACTGGGTCGGCGTGTCCGTGATCGTGATTCTGCTGTCCGGCGGTTTCCTGCTATCGCAGTACGGCGGCGCACATGCGTCATGGCCGCTGCATACGATGGCCGGTTTCGGCATTGTGATGATGCTGATTTTCGGACACATCCGCTTTGCGGTGTTTCCGCGCATCCGCCGCGCCGTGCAGGCGCAGAAGTGGCCGGACGGCGCGAATGCGGTCGCGACCGTGCGGCGGCTCGTCATCGTGAATCTGGTGCTCGGCGTGGTGACGATCGGCGTCGCGGTAATGTCGCGCGGGTTTTGAGTGAGCGCCTCGCTCGCCTGTTCAGCCCAGTTGTGCGAGCAGCAGGCGCCGCGCGTTGCCAAGCAGTGACGGCACCGGTTCGGCGCTGACATTGGTGATGCACAGCAACCCATCGACGCTCGCAACCGAGAGGCTCTGCGTATGCGGCGCGCCATGCATCGCGGCAGGCGTCACCCATTTGACGCGCAAGCGCCCGTACTCCGACGGAATGGCCAACTGCCCATAGTTGTCGATGCGCAGCGTTGGCGCGCGTTGGCGGTTGCTAATCACGAGCTGGTCCGGGTCGGCGCCGGCCGAGATCATATCGAGCACCGGCGTGGAGAAACCGCCGGCGGACTCGACTGCGGACGTGCGTACCGCAAGGTTCTGCGTGACGGTGCGCGCCACCTCCCAGAAGGACGGCGGAGTCAACGGTTCGAGCTCCGTGCAGCGCTGCGCTTCAAAGACTCCGAGTTGCTCGTTCGCGCCAAACAGCGCACGCGAGTCGATCGAGCTTGAGCAACGGACGGTATTGTCCCGCCACGATCGCGACAGCGCGCGTCCGGCGAGCATCACGGCGGCGCACAGCGCGCCGTGTACGGTGGCCTGTTGGTTGCGCGCATGCCGTGCAACCAGCGCGGACACCGACGGCTCGAGCCAGATCTGCTGAAGCAGCGGTTGTTCATGGTCCGCGGCAAGCGTTGCGTCGGCCATGGGTTGCAATCCGTGCCGTTGCTCGTCGCGTGCCGTACGGGACAGCGTCGCGAACGCATATTGGTCGCTGGTACGCAGCCCGAGCAACTGATCGTGCGACGGCGGCATCGCGCGCGGACTACCGAGCGCTTCTCCGGCCAGCGCGCGCACCAGGTCGCGAATCAGCAGGATCAGCGATGGGCCGTCGAGCGCGGCGTGATCGGCGCCGAGCACGAGCGTCGTGCGGTCCCGGCTGTACAGGATCGATACGCGCAGCAATGCGTCATCGGGTACAAAGCGCGTCGCCAGCTCGGCGGAGATCAGTTCGAACAGTCGGGTGCCGGACTCACTCGGCACGACTTTCAGCGCGAGCGGCGCGTTCGGGACGAACTCGAAGCACGGCCGCAAGCCAGGCTTCTGACGAATGCGCGCCGATAGAATCGTGTGGTGCGCTTGCACCGCGCCGAGCGCGGCACGCCATTGCTCGACCGTGGTTCGCCCCTGCACCTCGGTGGCCACGACGATCGTGCGTGGCAAGCGCTGCTGCAGCAGCCAGAAGTACTCTTCGAATACGCCCAGCATGCGCAGCGTTTTGCCGGGTCGGATCGACGTATCGTCGCGGGTAATCAAATCGGTCATGTGCGGCCCTCGGACATTCAGGCAAGTCTCCTTTAAAACACCTGAATGGGCCGCGTATTCCCGGTTTCGTCACGTATTTGCACTGAAGTGTTGCAAAGGCACGCTCACAGCGGATGTCCGGACACCAGCCACGCTGCGCACGCGAGCGCGACCGTTCCATAGACGATATACACCGGCAGTTTCAGCTTCGCGAAGCACATCGCCGAAAACAACGCGGTCGCGAGATAGACGGGCTCGAAGGGCACGTACCGCGCGATGCGCAGCACCGCGAGCGCGAGAAATGCGGTGGTGGCCGCGCGCAACACGCGCATGCCGCTTTCGAAGCGCGGATGCGCGCGCAATTGATGCAGATGCCGTTGGGCGAGCACCGCGAGGCAGCCGGACGGCACGAACAGCGCGAGCGTCGCGATCAGTGCGCCGGGCCAGCCGTCGATCAGATAGCCGAAGAACGGTACGACGTTCAGCAGCGGCCCGGGCGAGAGCGGCGATAGCGAAAAGGCGAGCGTGAAGTCGCTATCGGAGAGGCCGGTGGCGGGGGTGACGAATAGCGTCTTGAGCACCGGCAGCGCGGAAAACCCGCCGCCGAACAGCGTCATGCCGGCGCCCGCGAGCCGCGGCCACAATAGCGCGAGTTCGTAGCGATGCGGCAGCGGCAATGCGAACAGCGCGACAAGAAGCGTGAGCGTGACGAGCAGCCGCCAGTCGTTCGCGGTGATCGACGTCGTGAGGCGCTTGCCACGCACCGAGCTGCTTAGCCAGCCGGCGGCGAACGCGGCGCCGAGCATCGCGACATACGCGGCGGCGCTATGCGCATAGAACAGCACGGCGCAGCCCAGCACCGCCGCGCACCATTCGAGCGGTGCGCGCACCAGCGTGCGGGTCTGCTTGTACCAGGTGACCGCGATCAGCGTCGCGAGCACGACATTGAAGTGATTGAGCAGTGTCCGGGACGCGGCGGCGCGCACGAGCGGCGTCCGATAGAAAATCGCAAATACGGTCATTAGCACAAAGAACGGCAGCACGCTCGCAATGCCGGCGATCCACGCGCCGGCGCGGCCGCGCAATGCATGGCCAAGCTGAATAGCGACGTTGCAGCCGACCGGGCCTGGCACCATCCACGCAAGCGCGATCAGATCGGAAAACGCGAGGCGCGAGAGTCTCGCCTCTCGCTCAACATAGTGATTCTCCAGTTGCGCCATCAGCGCGAGGCCGCCCCACGACAGTGCGGACAGTCCGAATACCACCCGGAATAGCGTCCACAGCGGTTCGCGATCGTCACGGTGCGCGGCGTCGTTGGTCGTCAGGGTTTGCATGCTGGTCGCGCGGCGGCGTGTGCGGCGGCCCGCCGTTTCTCCTTGCGTTTCGACAGTGCTGGCCGGCAGTGGCATGCGTGCCACTCAAGCGGTGAGGCACGGCGGCGCGCAATAGCGGCAGACAATAGCCACGGGGCGCGGTTGGAACGTGCCCGAGTCCGGCGCGGCTTGCCGCGATCCGTTCGGTATGCCGGGTATCAGGCGGACTGGCCGCTGGTGCTCGACGCGTCGCTGGTGCTGTCGTCGCTGCGCTCGCGTATCGGCTGCCGCGTGCGCATGCCGCATACGCCAAAACGTTCGAGCAGCGCCGGAATTCCATCAGCCGGCACCGGCCGCGAGAACAGGAACCCTTGCGCTTCGATATGTCCGAGCGCGGACAGCCACGCGATCTGTTCTTCCGTTTCGGTGCCTTCCACCACCACCGTCAACCCGAGCGAGCGCGCGAGATTGACGATCGCGGTCACCATCACGCAGACGCTGCGGTCGCCAGGAACGGCCTGGACGAACGAGCGATCCACCTTCAGCGTGTCAACCGAGAAACGGTTCAGATAGGACAGCGACGAATAGCCGGTGCCGAAATCGTCGAGCGCGATACGCACGCCCAGACGCTTTAACGCGAAGATTTTCTCCGACACGAGATCCGGGAATTCCATCATCGCGGTCTCGGTGATCTCGAGTTCGAGGCGGCGCGCCGAGATGCCGCTGTCTTCGATCGCGCGTGCGATCGTATCGAACAGATCGCCGCGCCAGAATTGCACCGCGGAGATATTGACCGCGAGCGACAGCGATTCATACCCTTGCTGCTGCCATATCGCGAGTTGCTGGCATGCGGTCTGGATCACGAAGTCGCCGATCGGCACGATGAGGCCTGTCGATTCGGCAACCGGAATAAATTCGTTTGCCGGAATCAGCCCGTGCTGCGGATGGTTCCAGCGTACCAGCGCCTCGAAGCCGGTGATACAGCGGCGCGTCAGGTCGATTTTCGGCTGATAGGCGAGGAACAACTGGCCGTCGGCGAGCGCTATGCGCAGTTGCTGTTCCCACTTCATCAAATGGTCTGCGCGATGCGACAACTGCGGCGAATAGAACTGGTAGCAGTTCTTGCCCGCGTCCTTTGCGCTGTACATCGCGAGGTCGGCCTTTTTCAGCAGATCGATCTCGCTTTCGTTCGCGATCGAGTAGAGCGCAATGCCGATGCTGGCATGCAGGACAAAGGTGCTGCCGCGCACTTCGAACGGTTTCGCGAACACTTCGGAGGCCGCTTCAGCGGCCGCGACCGCGCGTTCTTCGACGTCATCGCCTTTGACGATCACGACGAACTCGTCGCCGCCGATGCGCGACAGCGTGCCCATGTCGGCGACCGCGTCGGCAAGGCGGGCCGCGGTCATTTGCAGCACGATGTCGCCGGCGTTGTGGCCGAGCGTGTCGTTGACCGTTTTGAAGTTGTCGAGATCGATGAACAGGATGGCGAGCCGCCCGACATTCGAGGTCTGCGCAACTTCATGATGGAGAATTTGCAGCGTCGAATACCGGTTACGCAGGCCGGTCAGCAGATCGTATTCGACCAGATGCGTCATCTCGCGCTCGCGGCCGAGCAGCTTGCCGATCAGCCCGGTTGCGACGGCGAAGAAGCCGAGCATCGCGAGCGAGATAAAGCTCGCCATCAGCAGATACACGTTGCGCGTATGGTTGTAGTCGGCGAATTCTTCGGCCTGCGACAGACCGACCAGCACGCCCAGCGGATAACCATCGATATGCCGGTACGACACGATGCGCGTGACCTTGTCGATCGGGTCGACGTACGTGCCCGACACGTGCTCGGACGTCGGATACGTGCCGCTCGCGGTAAACACGCCGGATGCGCGCTCGTCGCTGCCGGTGCGGCGCGCGAGCACGGTGCCGTTGTCCGAGATGACCGCGATCACGCCGTCGCGGCCGATTGCCGCGTTGTTATAGAAGTCGCTCGTGAAGTAGCTCGGGTCTTCGGAGACCACCACGACGCCCGCGAATGCACCGTCCGGGTGATTGAGACGGCGCGTCATCTGCAACGTCCAGTGGCCGGACACGCGGCCGAGCACCGGCTTGCTGATATACAGCTGGTCGTCGTTCTCGTGCTCATGCACCTTGAAGTGCTCGCGGTCCGACAGATCGATCGGTTTCGGATTCGGTTCGGCGGTGCTTGCGACGAGCTTGCCATGCTCATCGATCAGCGAGACCTGCACGAGCGTCTCGCTTTGCACGACGCCTTTCTCGACCGTGCTCGCCAGATCGAAGTGGCCAGGCGATTTTTCGAACTCATATTTGACGAAGCGCGTGATCTGGTCGACCTGGTGAATCGCCTTCACCGTATGCTGTTCGAGCGCGGCGGACAGAATGCCGGCCGACGCCATCGCTTCCCGGTATGTGGAGTCCTTTTCAACCGACAGCCGCGCGAAGATAACAGTCCACAGCAGCACGAGCACCAGCACGCCGAGCGCCGGTATCGCGAGCAGCGCGCGACGGCGCGAGGCGGCCGGATCGAGCCGGTGCCTGGCTTCTCGTGCGCTGGAATGAGGGAGCTGATTCATCGAATGGACCGTGACCCTGTGTCTGACGGCAGTGATTGTGTTTCGATCGACGACTGCGCTGTAGGTAACCCGTGCATGGTAAGCGAAGTATCGCAATTACTGCGGAAAGCGGCGGGGCGTCGTGCGAACCATCCGATGGTCATCGGTTACATTTCGATATTACTGAATGCCCAGGGATTAAGAAAGCGTTGTGGCATCGGGTATACGCGGGCTTCCGAAGGCGCGTGCGACGCGTTCCGACAGGCTGGACGAGGGGTCCGGAGAGCCTTGCCCGGTGGGCGTTTCAACGAGGCAAGGCGAGGTGCTCGCGTAACCGTTGAGCGGTTTTTTCGCGGGCACTTGCATGAATAGGAGCTGTCGCTTCCATAAGTTCGCTTTCCGATGCGAACTCGCCGATGCTTGTTGCATGAAACGAAAGGAACCGACGTGTTTCGCATAGTCGCGTGCTACGCGAATTCGCTGTAGCAGCGGTACATCAATTTATTTCAATCTTGGTGGATGACCGGGCCCGTCGCTGCACGTTGCACGCATGGCTCTTTTGATGACGGCAACGAGTTTCGCGGGTCCGCCCGCTTCAGCCGAGCCGGAACGTGCCGTCGACGACGGTGACCGACGCGCCGCCAATCCAGATCTTGTCCGCTGCGTCGTCATAGTGAATCGCGACGTCGCCGGCGCGGCCCAGCGCGGTGCCTTGACGAACCGTGTAGCGCTCGCCCGGACGGCGCTGCTGGACGTTCAGCAGGCAAGCGAGCGCGGCGTTCGCGCTGCCGGTCACCGGGTCTTCACCGACGCCGAAGGCGCTGCCTGTCATCAGACAGCGCAGTTCGAACGTGGCTGGGCCGTCAGCCGCATGCGGACCATACACAGCGAGACCATGCGCGTCGACGACATGCGCGAGCGCCGCGAGCGCATGGGCATCGGGTTCGAGCGCCAGGCAGGCATGTGCCGATGCGAGCCGCACGACGAGCCACGGCGCGCCATTGTCGACACCACATGGCGGCGCGCTGAAGTCGATTGCAGCGGTGCGCAACGCGGTCGCGAGTGCCGCGAAGTGCGTGTCGGGCAACGGCGTGATGCGCGCGGGCGGCGCGGCGAATGCCCAGACAGCGGGCTGCGGCGCGTCGGCCGCAGCCGTTGCGCCGGACGCCATCAGTTCGACGAGACCGACGCCGCATTGCTGGATCAGTCGCCCCGCTTGCCGCGGCCGATAGCCGCTTTCGAGCCATGCATGCGCGGTGCCGAGTGTCGGGTGGCCTGCGAACGGCAACTCGCGCCCCGGCGTGAAGATGCGCACGCGATAGTCAGCGGCGGGATCGGTCGGTTTGCAAAGGAATGTGGTCTCCGACAGATTTGTCCAGCGTGCGATCACCTGCATCTGTTCGCTATCGAGACTGTCCGCATCGAACACGACAGCAAGTGGATTGCCTTTGAAAGGCACCGACGTGAAAACGTCGACTTGTTTGAAGCGGACAGTGCGCGAGGTCATCGGGCTTTCTCGTTGTGGGTAAAGGCGTGTGCACTTGCGAGCGGCCAACGGTTGGCCGCTGCGCGCCACACTCGATGAGGCGTTAAGCGACTTCCGCGATCAGCTCGATCTCGACACACGCGCCAAGCGGGATTTGCGCAACGCCGAACGCGGAGCGCGCATGCTTGCCGCGCTCGCCAAACACTTCGACGAAGAATTCGGACGCGCCGTTGGTCACGAGATGCTGCTCGGTGAACGCGAGCGTCGAATTCACGAGGCTCATTACCTTGACGATGCGCGTCACGCGGTTCAGATCGCCGACATGCGCGTGAAGCGTCGCGAGCAGATCGATCGCAATCGAACGTGCGGCGGCTTTGCCCTCTTCGGTGGTGAGGCTATCGCCGAGTTTGCCGACCCAAGGCTTGCCGTCTTTCTTCGCGATGTGGCCCGACAGATAGACGGTGTTGCCGCTTTGCGCGCTCATCACATAAGCGGCGGCGGGTGCGCCGGCGGACGGCAAGGCGACGCCGAGTTCCTTCAGTTTGTCGTATACGTTTGCTTGAGCCATGACGAGTCCTTTCGACAGGTGTAAAAGCGCAATGGTAGCGCCGCCGGGCGGCGCGGATGCGGTTGAATGCGCGTTTTCAGATGCGCGCGCGTACCAGCGCCGCGAGACACGCGATGCCGGCATCGATTTTTTCGGGCGGCACGGTGACGAACGACAGCCGCAGCGTATTGCGTTGCGCTTCGTTCGCAAAGAACGGTGCGCCCGGCACGAATGCGACGTTCTGCGCGACCGCTTCTTCGAGCAGCTTCATGGTATCGATCGCCGCAGGCAGTTCTACCCATACGAACATGCCGCCCTCGGGCCGGGTCCACGTGACGCCTTCAGGCATGTAGCGCTCGAGCGCCGCGAGCATCGCCGCGCATTGATCGCGGTATAGCGCGCGAATGGTCGGCACGTGCGTATCGAGGAAACCGTCCTTCACGACTTCATGCACGATGCGCTGCGTGAAGCTCGGCGTGTGCAGATCGGTGGCCTGCTTGGCCTGCACGAGTTTGAAGTGCAGCTCTTCGGGCGCGATGATGTAGCCGACGCGCAAGCCCGGTGCGAGCACCTTCGAGAACGAGCCGAGGTGAACGATGTGATCGGGCGCCATCGACAGCAGCGTCGGCAGCGGTTCGCCGCGGTAGTCGAGCGCGCCGTACGGGTCGTCTTCGACGATCGGGAACGCCGCGTTCTGCGCGAATGCGGCCAGCGCGCGCCGGCGCTCGACGGGCAGGCGCCGGCCGGTCGGGTTCTGGAAGTTCGGCTGCGCATACAGCAGCCGTGCGCCGGCGGTCAGGTCAGGCGTCAGCGCGGCGGGGATCAGGCCGGCGTCATCGGTGGGCACCTGCACGTAGCGCGGCTCGTACAGCGAGAACGATTGCAGCGCACCGAGATACGTCGGCGTTTCGACGAGCACCGGGCTTTGCGGGCACACCAGCACCTTGCCGAGCAGATCGAGCGCCTGCTGCGAGCCGGTCGTGATCAGCACCTGGCTCGGGCGGATCTGCACGTTGCCTTGCGAATAGCGCGCCGCGATCCACTCGCGCAGCGGCATATAGCCTTCGGTTGCACTGTATTGAAGCGCGGCGGCTGGCGCATCGCGCAAGATCCGGTCGGACGCCGCGCGCATCTGTTCCGCGGGGAACGTCACGGGCGCCGGCAAGCCGCCTGCAAATGAAATGACTTCAGGCCGTTCGGTAACCTTAAGGATTTCACGGATGGCGGAGCTGGTGAGTTTGCGTGCGCGTTCGGACAGTTGCCACGAGCGGGCGCTCACGGTGCTCAGGTCGCTTTGGTCCATGTTTGGGTCTCCTCATCTGCATGTGTTGATGTGATCGGTGAATGATCTGAAACCGCGCCGCTTCGAACGGCCCCTCAGCCCGCGCGCGCCGCGTGCGGCGCCGGATGCACGACCGCGCGGCGACCGAGCATCACGGTCGCGATGACCGCGGCGGCGAATAACCACGTCGACGGCGCGACGCTTTCGCCGAAGAACAGTGCCGAAAAAGCGATCGTGAAGAAGATCTGCAGCAATTGCACCTGGCCGACCCGCGCGATGCCTCCCATCGCGAGGCCCGCATACCACGCGAAGAAGCCGAGAAATTGCGAAAAAAACGTGACGTAGCCGAATGCGAGCCAGGTTCTCAGCGCGACCGGCCCCGGATGCAGCACGTGTTGCTGCCACGCGAGCCAGGCGACCGGCGGGGCGAGAAACGGTGCGGATACCACGAGCGCCCAGCAGATCACCTGCCAGCCGCCGATCTGTTTCGCCAGGCGTGCGCCTTCCGCGTAACCGAGCGCGCCGATGCCGACCGCGATCAGCATCAGCAGATCGCCCGCCTGCGGCGCACCACCGCCCGCATGCAGCGCAAACGCGACGACGATCGCGCTGCCCGCCAGCGCGCTGACCCAGAACAGTTTCGACGGCCGCTCGTGCGACAGCCACGCCGCGTAAATCGCCACGCACAGCGGCTGCAGCCCATTGACGACCGCGCCGTGCGAGGCCGGCACGTATTTCATCGACCACGCGGAAAACACCGGAAACGCGATGATCACGCCGAGCGACACAATGAACAGGCTTTTCAGTTGCGCCCAGTTCGGCAGGCGTTCGCGGCGCCATAGGAGCAACACGCCCGCCGGCACGGACGCGAGGAGCGCGCGGCCGAGACCGTTTAGCAGCGGATGCCATTCGGCGACGACGATGCGCGTCATCGGCAGCGTGAGGCTGAAAACCATCACGCCGACGAGGCCGAGCAGCATGCCTTGTGTTTCGCGCGAATTCATGGCGTGGGTGTCTCCGAGTCGGTTATCTGTTGCAAGGGCGCGCAATCCGCGCCGGAACGGCTTATTTGAGTGTGCGCGCACCGCCGGGTGTTTCAAATTCGGCGATCAGCGCGGGGGCTCCGTCTGTGTCCATCAGCGTGATCAGATGCGCGGCGCCGAGCCAGTCGAGCTGCGCGGCGATCACGTCGGCCCGCGGATGCATCGCGCTGAGCGTCTTCAGCGCGACGCCCGATTCGGGCAGGCGCGCCGACGGATGCAGCGTGGTATCCCACTGGATCAGGCTCGGCACGATGCCGTCGCCGGCGTTCTGCCAGCTCGGGAACGCGCCATCGTCCGGCACCGTCAGGCCCCAGGTGAAATCGCCGCGTGTCATCGGCACGACCGGCGCAATTCGTTGTGGGTACTGCGCTTGCCAGCGCGCGAGGTGTCTCGGCCGCTCGACACGCGCGACCCAGTGCGACAGGTACGGCCCGTTCGCGAGCCGCGCCGCGACCGACGGATCGTCGAGCGCGAACAGGCGCGGGCGCGCAGCGCCGGCGGCAGGCTCGGGCGCGTCCGGGTCGAGCGCGATCACCTCGAGATAGACGCCGTCCCACAGGTTCAACAGCCGGTTGCAGGTGCGCATCAGCGGATGCACACCGCCGCCGGACGGCGCGACGCCGAGCGTATCGGCGACATACTGCGTGCCTTCGTCGAGCGTGCGGGCCGAGACGACGAGATGATCGAGGCGAAGCGAATGGACAGTCATGGTGGATCGAAAGAACAGTTGGGCAGCGGGCGCGTGGACAGCGTCGCGTTGCGCGGTTGCGCACGCGTTTGCGGTGAAATGTCCAAGAATAACGGTTCACGTGCCGGTCGGGCTATACGCAGCGCCGCAGCTGGGGTATTTCGATCCGACACGTACAGTTACCGTTGGCAAGCCCCGGCAGCCCCTGATACAAACGGCTGCCGGGTGGACTCGGCCAGCTTCCAGGGCCAGACCGCCGCCCATTTTCCGGCCCGGTGACAGTCGAATGTAACGTCTGCCACCGGCACAGTAACGGTACAATCGCGCAGGTAGTCTTCGGTACAGTTGGAGTCAGCTATGTCCGTCCCGCTCGAACAGATTCCCGCCCCGCATGACGCGTCTTCGCTGACGCTGGTCGACCAGCTCGTCCAATGGGCGCGCCGCCGCGTTGACGAACGCGTGTTTCGTCCCGGCATGCGCATGCCGTCGATCCGCAAACTCGCGATCGACAAGGGCGTGTCGCGCTTTACCGTCGTCGAGGCCTACGAGCGGCTCGTCGCGCAGGGCTATCTGGACTCGCGGCGCGGTTCGGGCTTCTATGTGCGCGAACGCCTCGCGGCGCCCATACCCGGCGAACGCCGGGCGGCCAGCGAGGCCGCGCCGGGGCCGAGCACGATCGACGTGGTCTGGCTGTTGCGCAACATGCTGCATACGTCGACGCAGCCCGAACGCGGACCCGGTTTGGGTTATCTGCCGTCGCGCTGGCTGGACGGCGAACTGATCTCGGGCGCGCTGCGCACGCTCGGTCGTCAAAGCGGCGCGCAGATGCTCGGCTTCGGCACGCCGCAAGGCTTTCTGCCACTGCGCCAGCAATTGCAGACGCGGCTGGAAGAACTCGAGATCGGCGCGTCGCCGGACAGCATCGTGCTCGTGTCCGGCATCACGCAAGGCATTGATCTGCTGTCGCGGCTCTATATGCGGGCCGGCGACGCGGTGATCGTCGGCGACCCGGCATGGTTCCAGATGTTCGGGCGCATCGCGTCACAAGGCGCGCATCTGGTCGGCATGCCGTACACGCCGGAGGGCCCGGATCTCGACGCGCTCGAGACGCTCGTGCAGACGTGGCGGCCGAAGATGCTCGTGATCAACTCGGTGCTGCAGAACCCGACCGGCACATCGCTGACGGCCGCGCAGGCGTTTCGCATCCTGCGTCTGGCCGAGGAGTACGACTTCATCGTCGTCGAAGACGATATCTACGGCGACCTGTGTCCGCCCGGCTATCCGGCCACGCGGCTGGCAAGCCTCGATCAGTTGAAGCGCGTGATTTACCTCGGCAGCTTTTCGAAGACGCTCGCCGCGAATCTGCGGGTCGGCTTTATCGCGTGCGCGCCCGAGATCGCGCAGGCGGTGGCGGACCAGAAGATGCTTGTCAATATGACGACGCCGGAGCTCAACGAGCGCGTGCTATATAAAATCCTGACGGAAGGACACTACCGGCGCCACGTCGAGCGGTTGCGCGCGCGTCTGGACGGCGTGCGCGACAAGGCGTGCCGGATGCTCGAGAAGACCGGCATGCGACTCTTCCAGACACCCGGCGCGGGCATGTTCGTCTGGACCGACACCGGTGTCGACGCGGATGCGCTGGCCGCCGCGGGCCACGAATCGGGCTTCCTGCTGACGCCGGGCAGTCTCTTTTCGCCGCAGCAGTCGCCTACGACGTGGATGCGCTTTAATGTGGCGAATTGCGGCGATCCGGCGCTGCCCGCATTCCTCGGCGAGTATCTGGACAGCGTGATCCGGCGCGCCTCCTGAGCCCTTGAAATGGGCGGCCGCGCCCCCACTTTGGCCGACGATCGGCGTGTGCCGCGGCGTGTGCGAGTTCCGCGCGCCGCATGGGCGCAGTGCTGCGCATAGGCCGCCGTTCCACCTGAATTCCGAATCAACCCGCAATAGAGAGGACCTTCGACCATGGCACAAGAAACCATGAGCTTTCAGGCAGAAGTGAAGCAACTTCTGCATCTGATGATCCATTCGCTGTACAGCAACAAGGAAATCTTTCTGCGTGAGCTGATTTCTAACGCATCGGACGCGGCCGACAAACTGCGCTTCGAAGCGATTGCGAACAACGCGCTGTTCGAGGACGATCCGAATCTGCGTATCCACGTGTCGTACGACAAAGCGGCGCGCACGGTGACGATCGACGACAACGGCATCGGCATGAGCCGCGACGAAGCGATCTCGAACCTCGGCACGATCGCGCGTTCGGGTACACGGGAATTCTTCGGCAAGCTGTCGGGCGATCAGCAGAGGGATGCGGCATTGATCGGCCAGTTCGGCGTCGGCTTCTATTCGGGCTTTATCGTCGCCGACAAGATCACCGTCGAAACGCGCCGCGCGGGGCTGCCCGCATCGGAAGGCGTACACTGGGAAAGCGCCGGCGAGGGCGATTTCGCGGTCGACACGATCGAGCGCGTCGCGCGCGGCACGACCATCACGCTGCATCTGCGCGCCGAAGAGGACGAACTGCTGTCGTCGTACCGGTTGAAGTCGATCATCCAGAAGTACTCAGACCATATCGCGCTGCCGATCCTGATGAAGAAGGAAGAGTGGGATGCGGAAAAAAGCGAGATGGTCACGAAGGATGAAGACGAGACCGTCAACCAGGCGAGCGCATTGTGGACACGCGCAAAGAACGACATCAGCGAAGAGCAGTACAAGCAGTTCTACCAGCATCTGTCACATGATCATCAGGACCCGCTCACCTGGACGCACAACCGCGTCGAAGGCCGCAGCGAGTATACGCAACTGCTGTATGTGCCCGCGCATGCGCCGTTTGACCTGTGGAACCGCGATCACCGCGGCGGGCTCAAGCTGTACGTGAAGCGCGTGTTCATCATGGACGACGCCGAGCAATTGCTGCCGCTCTACCTGCGTTTCGTGAAGGGCGTGGTCGACTCGAGCGATCTGCCGCTGAACGTGTCGCGTGAACTGCTGCAGGAAAGCCGCGACGTGAAGTCGATCCGTGAAGGCGTGACCAAGCGCGCGCTGTCGATGCTCGAGGAACTGGCGACGCTTGAAACCGACGCGCAAGCCGACGCCGACAAGCAAAAGTACGCGACGTTCTGGAAGGAGTTTGGCCAGGTGCTGAAGGAGGGCATGGGCGAAGACTTCGCGAACAAGGACCGCATCGCGAAGCTGCTGCGTTTCGCATCGACGCACAACGATACTGACGAGCAGAACGTATCGCTTGCTCAGTATGTCGAGCGGATGAAGCCCGAGCAGTCGAAAATCTACTACGTGACCGCCGATACGTGGCAGGCCGCTAAGAACAGCCCGCATCTCGAAGTGTTTCGCAAGAAGGGCGTCGAAGTGCTGCTGCTGACGGACCGCGTCGATGAATGGATGCTGTCGTTCCTCAATGAGTTCGACGGTAAGCCGCTTGCCAGCGTCGCGCGCGGCGACCTCGATCTGGGTCAGTTGAACGACGAGGAAAAGCAGGCGCAAGAGAAGGTTGGCGAAGCACTGAAGCCGCTCGTCGAGCGGATGAAAGAGGCGCTAAAGGACAAGGCGAAGGACGTGCGCCTGACGTTCCGGCTGACCGACTCGCCGTCGTGCCTCGTCGCCGATGAAGGCGATATGAGCGGTTACCTGCAGCGCATGCTGAAGGCCGCGGGCCAGAAGGCGCCGGCGATGCAGCCGATTCTCGAAGTGAACCCGGAGCATCCGCTCGTCAAGGGCTTGCATACGGACAGCGCAAACTTCGACGACTGGGCGCATCTGCTGTTCGACCAGGCGTTGCTGGCCGAAGGCGGTTCGCTCGAAGACCCGGCGAGCTTCGTGAAGCGGACCAACGCGTTGCTGCTTACGCGGGCGGGCTGAGCGGGCGGTCTGAGCGGGCGTCGAGTTGCCGCGCCGCAACTGACCGGGTTCTGAAGTCTGAAAATGCGCTGCTTCGGCAGCGCATTTTCTTTGCTTCATCAATGACGCGAGGCGCGCGTAACGGTTCAACGCGCCGGCGCGCGTTCATTAATATTGCGCACCTGCGAAAGGACGGAGCCTGCGAGTTCCCTGGCTTCCGGGCATGCGCGCGAATCGGCCAGCACTTTGGCCGCTACCTTACCGATCGCGGCACTGGTGTGCTTCGTCGTGTGATGCTGTGCAAGCGCCGAGCCGGCAAGCTCCTTCTCGATCGGAGATACATTGAGTTTCGCCAGTATCACAGCGGCGAGATGCGCGATTCTATCCGACGTCTCTTTCGAATTCTTAGTCAATTTCTACTCCTTTAAGATTTTTCTTGATTTAACGCGATTGCGTTCAAGCGGCCATCATGAACGCCAATTAAGTATGGTTTACTAACTAAAAATTTTCAACGAAACTGTGTCGCTCATTTTGATGAGTGTGTTTCGCGAGTGGGTGTTGTCTGTCTGATTCGAAGCAGGGAGTGTTAAATGTTGCAATCCGTGTCGGTGCTGGATGCCGGGCCTTTGCGTGCAGTCTGGGCGGCCTTGCGCGAGCAGGGGTTCGATGCGGCTCAAGCGTGCGCGAGCGCGCTGGTGGAAGACGGCGCTTCGCCGCAGATTCATGCGGACCTATGTGCGAGCGCGGGGCAATTCGAGCGCGCATATCACAGTGCGTCTGACGCGGACGTGGATGCCTATCCCGGCGATCGCTTCGTACGGCTCGCGCTACTGACCGATGTCCTCGGCGATCACGTGGCGGCGGCCGCGGCGAGCGAACGGGCGATTGACACGTCACCGCCGGATCGCTCGATTGCATGGATCGCGTGGATCATCGAGCAATGCGGTGCGCCGGCGCCGGCGATTCACCTGTTGCGTGCCTACGAAAAGCGTGTGCCGGATGATGCGCGAGCGGCGTGGTGGCTTGCGCAGGTGCTTGCCGCCGTGCCGGGCGAGCGTGCCGCGCAAGAGCGTCGCGAGGCGTTGCTGCGCGCCTATGCGCTCGATCCGGACGTTCATCCTGCACTGGCGCTGCACGCTGCACTGGCATTGCGCGAGAAACGTGACTGGGATGCGGTCGTGCCGGTCGCGCGGCGCGCGTTGTCGCGTAATCCGGCGGATGCGGAGCTTGCGTGGCAGCTCAGTCACGCGCAATGGCAGTTGGGCGATGCACGGGCGGCCGAAGCGACGATGCGCGCGGTCGATTCGGCTGTGCCCGGCAACGCGGCGGTACAGGCGGCGATCGGCATGTATCGGTTGGAGCAGGCGCGTTATCGCGATAGCGAGGCTGCATTGCGCGCGTCGCTCGCAGTAGACCCGACCTGCGTCGAGGCAGCTGTCGATCTCGCTGAACTCGAATTGCGCCGGGATGACTGGGCGAGCGCATGGCCGCGTTACGAAGCGCGGCTTGCGCGCACAGACCGCGATGCGCGCAACATCGTCAAGGTGATCGAGCGGCACTATCGCCGCTGGCGCGGCGAACCGTTGCTCGGCAAGACGCTCGTTGTGCATAGCGAGCAGGGCAATGGCGACGACATCCAGATGGTGCGCTTTCTGCCGCGGCTCGCCGCGCGGGTGCGTGACGAAGGCGGGCACGTGGTGCTGGCCTGCCGGCGCCCATTGCATCCACTGTTCGCGAGGGTCGTTGACTCGTGCATCGCAATCGAAGACGGTCTGCCTGCCGACGCGCACTACGCGCTACCGATGATGAGCGTGCCGCTTGCGCTCGGCTTGCAGCCGGAGCAGGTGAACGGCGCGGCGTACTTGCAGGCGGACAGCGACTTGACCGCGGCGTGGCACGCACGCGTGCGTGCGGCAGCGGCAGCAAGCGGGCTAGCCGGCCGCCGTGTGCTGCATGCGGGCCTCGTCTGGTCGGGCAGTCCGACGCATCGGCGGGACGCGCAACGATCGATGCCGCTCGAAGCGTTGTTGCCGCTGCGCGCGTTGAAGAACGTCGCGTTTTATCCGCTGACGCCGGGCAAGGAAGTCGAAAGCGAATCGCTCGCACAACTGGGCTGCAACGTCTGCAGTCTGACGGCGCATTATTCGCGCGGCTTCGATGATGTTGCCGCGCATATCGAGGCGCTCGATGTGCTGGTCACCATCGACAGCGCTCCGTTGCATCTGGCCGGCGCGCTAGGCAAGCCGGTACTGGCGATGCTTGATCACGTGTCGCATTGGTGCTGGGGCGTCGCAGAGACGCAGCGCTGGTATGACTCGGTTGAACTGTTCAGGCAGCCGTTCGCGGCCGCATGGGCGCCGGTGGTCGAACGGGTCGCGGCGCGGCTGGCGCATGAAGTCGACCGGTCGCCGCGCGGGTCAACAGAAACCGTCAGATAGCGGGGCAAAGGCGCACTTAACCTGTTCTGCAGCCGGGTCGCACGAGCCTCCGCGATTCGGCATGTTGACTCCAATTCACGCGGAACAGGAGAGATGAAATGCCCATTACTGTTGCAGGGGATGACCTTAACGTCAAATCGGTCGATTGGGACCATCTGCTTACGCAGCACGGACTGGAAGGCTGCAATGCGGCGATGACTTCTGGCTGGCAACGCAAGTCGAAGTGGTACGACGCGAAAGGCGAGGAGGGTATCAAGGAGGAAGTCAATCGAGCCTTCGACATGTTTCGCCAACATGCGAAGCAACAGGGCACCGTCACGTTGCAACAGGACGGCGACGGGCGCTCCGTCGTGGATGTCGACGTGCAGGAAGCGGTCGGGACCGGCCTCAGTGGGAGTCAGACCACGCACGTGCGGCTAGTCCTGGAAGTCAAGCACTCGGGCGATACGCATATCGTCACGGCGTTTCCGCTTTGAAGCAGGGTCGGCTGCGCAAATATGCGCGCGGGAAAGGCGTCGCGCCGGCGTGACTGCGCCGGTTTTCCGCGCACCCTATAATTTGGCGCATGCCTATCTGTTTCGATCCCACCGACGCGCACTGGCGCGTCGCTCCACTTCCGGCCTTTTCCCCCCACCAGAAAGACTGGCTGACTCGCGGCGGCTCGCTGACCGCGCATTTGCGCACGCTGGGCGCGGTTGCGGTGCATGTGACCCGCGAGGCGGTCGCATTGCCGTGGGCCGATGAGTATCGCGCACTCGCTATCGCGCCGCGCGCGCCGGTGTGGGTGCGCGAAGTCGTGTTGTCGGTCGACGGTGTGCCGTTCGTCGCGGCGCATAGTATTGCGCCGGTTGCGGCGAGTACGGGCGTCTGGCAGGCGATGCGGCGGCTGCGTACGCGGCCCCTTGCTGAATTGTTGTATAGCGACAGCAGTGTCGCGCGTTCGGCGCTGGTGAGCCGCCGGCTCACCGCGCGACATCCGTTGTTCCGGCTTGCGGCGCGCGAAATCGAAGGCGTCGACGAACGGCGCGCGCATGCGCTAGTCGCGCGCCGTTCGGTGTTCGAGCGCCATCGCGCGCCGTTGATGGTCACCGAATGCATGCTGCCTGCGCTGTGGGCGCATCTCGCGGCGCGGTCGGAGGCGCGGACGGCGGAACCGCAACGTCAGATTCCGCGCGAGCACGGCCGGCCGCTCGAGCATACGGCGGCGCGGTCGCATCAGGTCGCGCATGGTGGGCGCGACGGCACGCGCGTGCTGTAGCGCACGAAATCGCGCGAGCGCCGAATCCCCGAAGCCCCATGACCCTCAAAAAGTGCTTTCCGCCAGTGGCGGACCACAACACGAGAATACTCATACTCGGCAGCCTGCCCGGGGAAGCTTCGCTTGCGCACAACCAGTACTATGCGCACAGGCAAAATCGATTCTGGGCCCTGGTCGGCGATGTCATTGGCGAGCACCTCGTTAATATGGAATACGCTGACCGCTTGCATACGCTTCTTAAGCGCGGGATTGGCCTCTGGGACGTGGTGGCACAGGCAAGGCGCACAGGTAGTCTCGACAGCCAGATACGCGAACATGCCAGCAACGATCTGCTCGCCCTGATAGAGACGCTGCCCTCGCTATCAGCGATTGCATTCAACGGCGGCACGGCGGCGAAGCTCGGCGAGCGCGCGCTCGGTAGTCACGCCAGCCGGTACCGGATACTCAGGCTTCCCTCGACGAGTCCCGCGCATGCCTCGCTGTCCTATGCGGCCAAGCTGGTTCAATGGCGAGAGATTCGCCAGTCGTTGCCTGACGGCGAGGCATAGCAACGCGCTTACGGCGCGTAGACGAACGCCCAATCCCGATACGTGCCGGATCTGACAAAACCCGCCGTCTCCGCTTGGAGTCCAGCTGTCTTGAGAGGCTGCTTGTGCGATGCGCTGCGCACGCCCATCACGCCGCCTTCCGGAGCAGGGATAGCGACGAAGGGCGCGCCGGTGATGGGGTCCGGATAGAGCTGGCGCAGATAGCGGCGTACGACGGGATACCTGGGATCGCGTAGCAGGTCGTCCAGTTTTTCGGGGTATCGTCTCGCGCCGACCGGCGTGCTCGCGACGTACTGGCGGATGGCGTTCCTATAGAGGTCGCCAACCGCGAGCAGATCGGCTTCACGGGCGCGTTGCCCCGATGACTTCACGTTATTGACGAGCGTGCCGAGCGCAAGTGTGATGAACAGAACGAGCAGGAGCGCCCAGAAATAGGTGACGCCTCGCTGACGCCTCGCTGACGCCTCGCGCAACGGTGATGTTTCACCATGCACTGTACTCGGACCCATCTTGCGCCTCGCCTCGAGCGCCGCTTTTCACGTCGACGACGGTCTTTTCGTCTTCGTCCTTGCCCAGCACCGGTATCCAGGTGTCCGACCGGTTGGTCACCGGATCGAGCGGCAAGCTGCGCAGATAGCGACGCTCAGGGAGTTCGGAGAGCTTGTCGGGATACTTGCCTGTGTCGCTGTAGTACTCGTCGAGCGCGCGGCGCAGTACCGACAGATTTTCCTTCAATGCGGCCTCTCTGGCGCGATCGGCCTGATGAATGTAGCGCGGGGCGACGATCGAAAGAAGCGTCGCGACGATCGCCAGGACGACAAGCAGTTCGATGAGCGTGAACGCGTCGTTCCTTCTGCGCCTGGTCATCTCCGGTTCACCAGTCGCGATAGGGCGTGCCATTGAGCCCTTTCCGGTTGCTGCGGGAATACACGTCATAGATGTCGCTTCCTTCCTGAGGATCGTCCGCCTCGCTCGCATAACTTCGCTTGCCCCAGTCGTCGCCGCCGGCGGGACCGGATGAGGTTCGGCTCATCGGATCAGGTGGAATGCGGCGCAGAAAAAAGAGCTTCCTGCCCTTCGGATCGCGCTGATCGGTTACACGTATGACGATGCGACGTGCGCGACGGCCGCCGGCTATGTGAAAGGTTGCACGCACAACGTGCTGACGGTGTCGCGCACGCCGCGTCCGGGCACGACCGAGCCCGTG
>NZ_CADIKH010000049.1 GCF_902859855.1 Paraburkholderia humisilvae | reverse complement strand
GCCATTACTGGCGCTCCCGCCTTCCGCACCCTCCCGCTTATGCCTCGCAACGAGGCCGCTCAGAGCGCGAAAGACCGAGATTCTAGTCACTCGCCGCAGCACGTGCAAGTGAAATCCGTCATTTATTTTCCAGGCGCTTTTTCGACCTCACGCGGTCCCTGCACCGCCGCGGCAGAAGACTCGCTCTTCACCTCGCCCGCAGCCCCTCTCGAGCCCACCGTCCAGTCATGCAGCACGGTGTAGGCGACGGCGAGCAGCGTCGGGCCGATAAATACGCCGAGAAAGCCGAACGCAAACGCGCCACCGAGAATCCCGAGCATCACGAGAATCAGTGGCATGTCGCTGCTCTTGCCGATCAGAATCGGCTTGACGACGTTATCGGACATGCCGACCACCACCACGCCCCAGACGACCAGGAAAATCGCCCACCCCGTCTCGCCGCCGTGATAAAGCCAGATCGCGGCAGGCAGCCAGACCACCACCGGACCACCCGGGATCACCGACAGAAAGAACGTCGCGAGTCCGAGCAGCGCAGGGGCGGGAACCCCGGAGATCCAGCAGCCGAACCCGGCCAGCACACCTTGCACGAGCGCGGTGCCGAGAATGCCGTAGACCACGCCCTTCACCGTGCTGCCCGCCAGCGAGAGCAGATAATCAGCGCGCTCGCCCGCGACGCGCCGCATACCCGCATTGAGCCAGGCGGCCGCCCCCTCGCCGCCGGTATAGAAGAAGAACGCGAGAATGATGCTAAGCGCAAGCAACCCCAATCCATGCGTCACCGCGAGCGCGGCCGAGAGAATCCACTTGCCGGCCGGCGCCGCAAGCGTGCGCAATTGCGCAGCCATTTCGGAGCTGCTACTCGTCACGCGCTCCCAGAACGCTTCGATATTCGACCCGACCAGCGGTATATGCGCGACCCATGGCGGCAGATCCGGCAACCCCCCATCGAAGAGGCGCTGCACGAACGCCGTGAGATCACGCGCATGCGCGCCGAACGCGAACCCCGCATAGACGAATGGTCCGAGCACGACGATCAGAATCGTCAGCACCATCAGCGTCGCGGCCCATCTGCGCCGTCCGCCAAGCGCCGCGGTCAGCTTGCAATACAGCCCCCATGAACTGAAGCTGAGAATCGCGCCCCACAACAGCGCCGTCGTGAAAGGCGCGAGCACCAGCAGCGAACCGCCGACCAGAATGATCAGCGCGAATACGGCCGCGAGCCGCTCGATGAGTTGGTCCGACTTCACCATGAGGCTCTCCCTATGCCAAACCACGGCGACAGACGTCGATGCACCACAAAGCCCGCCAACTCAGTATAGGAGAGCCGGTCGTGGCGCAATCCCGTGCAATGTTCAGTCCCCGCACGCCGCCGCGCGGCAGTCCTTTGCAAGGCAGACCGCTGACCGCCGGGTGCACATCCCAAACGTACCGCGTGATAGAAAGGACTAGAATATATGGTTCTCCGCACACAACCTCCGGATTTATGCGCTCGCGAATAGCCAAACGCCTCCCTCCCGATGCCGACAAGCTGGTCGGTCTGTCGCTTGCCCTATTCGCGTCGGGTAGCCGCACCGAAGACCGTTTCTGGGAAGCGAAACTCGACGCCATGCTTGCGAAAATCGTTCGCAACGGCAATCAGACAACTCTGGACGCCGCGCTGGACCATCTGCAACAGAATCACCCGGACGCGTACGGCGCGCTCGCCGACATGGCCGAAACGCACAGCGAATCCCTTATCGTCGAGCACGAAGGCGCGACCTACGAAGCTTTGCTGATTGCCGCGCCCGTGCTCGCCTGGACGCGCTATGCGATTCCATCGGGCGCGCTGAAGGGCGAGGCGTCCGATGCTCTGCGCGCGCACCTGCAGGCGCATGTGCTGGCCGCCGACACGCGGGTCGCGATGGCGCCGTTCCTGTACAGCATCGACCAGTTGCCGCGTCATCACGTCGAAACCTGGCGGCTCGCGCAGCAGTTGACCCAAGCAGCGATGAGCGGCGGCAACGCGAAGATCAACTTCGGCGAGTTGCCGGAAACGTCGCCGATTCTTGCGGACCCGCGGTTTCTGCTGGCGGTCGTCGCGGCACCGGTCGGCGCGCCGGTATTCCGGTGGCAGGAAGAGGAGCACGGCACCCGCATCGAGCGTGGCCAGTGCCTCGAGCAATGGGCGGCGCAAGGCGGCGCCAACCTGTCGGTCGTGCTGCCAGGCTGCGAATTCGAATGCCTGCTGCCCGATGCGTATTACTCGGCGTGTCGCGACGCGGACGAACGGGTGCGCCCGCACACGGTTCGCACGGCAGTGCGTTATCTGTTCGACACGATCGGCGCGGCACCGCAGGAACTGCGCGCGGTCGTCGCCGGCTTCGGCGAACGACGCATCGATGAATACCGCATCGGCTTTACGCGGCGCGGCAGCAACGACGTGATCTACGGCGTCGTATGGCCGCTCTACGGCCGCGAGAACGGCGACCCGGGCATTGATGAGGAACCGCAGGAGCCCGGCACCGAAGAAGGGCCGCTCGAAGAAATCGTCACGCTGCTCAAGGAAACCGGCATTACCGATATCCGGCGTCATGCGGGCCGCTTCGAACCGGAATACTGCGACGATTGCGGTGTGCCGCTTTATGCGGATCCGCTCGGCGAGATCGTGCATGCAGAAATGCCTGAAGACGCAGAGCCTGCACAGCCGCATTTCCACTAATCGTGCCCTGCGGTTCTTAAGAACCGCGCCAGACAGTCGATCAAGCCCCGCTCCACGCGGGGCTTTTTTCATTTTTGTGCACTGATCCTATGCCTATCGGACAGGCGGTCATCCGTTAAGGAATTTGTCATCATCGGATTGGTGGCTGACGCATCGCCGCGCAACAGTCTCTAACGTTTCGCGCGCATCGCGGCACCTCGATCGACTCATCAGGAGGCATGGCAATGCGTTTCTCGCTTCTCAATTCAGACGCCGAACGGCGCGAAGGGCTCAAGGCACTGCTGCGGCAGATCGACCGGAAAGCCCGCTTTAACGAAGCACAAGACTGGCGTCAGGCCGACCGCATCCTGCGGCGGCATCAGCCAGAGCTGCTCGTGATCGACTGGCAGGACTGGATGACCATCACGGACGCGCGCGCGCTCTTTGCAGATCATCCGCATGTGCCGGTCGCGGTGCTGGTCGACGACACATCGCCGGACTGCGTGCGCGGCCTCGTCGAAACCGGGGCGCTCGGCGTGATTCCGCGCTCAACGGACCCACGCCTTATCGTGCGTGCGCTCGAACTCGTGCTGCTGGGCGGACACTACATCCCGGCCGGGGCACTCGCGCTCGAGCCTCCCGCCGCGCCGGAAACGCCCGCCGACGCCGTAAGCGCGGCAGGCGCGGCGAGCGCCGCTGTGCCGCCCGCGCCCACCGATAGCGCGCCGCGGCGGCTCGAACTGGTCGTGCCGCCGCCTGCGCGGCGCACGCGCTTCGCAGGCGGTCTATCACCGCGCCAGGAGCAGATCATGCGCTGCGTCCACATGGGCAGCACGAACAAGATGATCGCCCGTGCGCTCGGCATCAGCGAGGGTACGGTAAAAATCCATCTGGCCAGCATCTTCCAGCAACTCGGCGCGCCGAATCGGGCTGCGGCGGTCGCGATCTACAACGGCTGGCTCAATGCGCAGCTGGAGGTGCTTCGTACGAGCCAGGACAGTGCGGAGCGTCCGGTGCGGGGCCAGCCCGGCATCGTGCCGCTGCGCCGGCGCACGCGCCGCAAGTTCAAGTATCCGTTGCCTGCGAACGACACTGGCACGCCGCTGCCGATGGCCGCCGAACCCGCCGCGCCATTCGGCGACGCGGCATCCGCGCCCGCGTCGCCCGCGTCGCCCGCGTCGCCCGCGTCGCCCGCGTCGCCCGCGTCGCCCGCGTCGCCCACGTCGCCCACGTCGCCCACGTCGCAAACCTGCAACGATGCGGGCAAGGACGCAAGCAACAGCACGGCCGACCCGCAGCAGGAAAACGCGCAGAAAGACGAAGCCGCGGATGCCGCGCGCGACGACTGGCACGGAATCCGCTCACACGTTTCGCCGCCCAACGAGTAATATGAGACGCATGGGTTTCTTCTATACTCCGCTTCCGCTATGGGTCGCTGCCGGTGGCTGGATTGCCGCTGCGGTGGTGCTCGCGCTCGCGCTGTTGAAGAACCCTTTCAAACGTCTTCAAGACTCGGTGTTGCAGCACGTGTGGCTCGCGATCATCGTCGCGGTGTCGGTGCTGTGGGCAAGCAATGCGTGGCTCGAGGACGGCACCGTGATCCATCTGCTCGGCGCAACGCTTGTCGTCACGTTGTTCGACTGGGCGCTTGCGCTGCTGGCGATGGCCGCGGTCGCCGGCCTCGCGGCGATCGTCTTCGATGCGCCGTGGCAAGGCATCGCGCTAACCTTTCTTGTGTTCGGCGCGTTGCCGGTCGGCGTGTCAGCGCTGCTGCAGCGTATCGGCAAAGCCTGGTTGCCGCGCAGCCTGTTCATGTTCATCGTCGGTCAGGGCTTCGTGGCGCCGGCCATCGCGGTGACGGTCGCGTCCGCCGCCGCGTTGGCCACCCATGTCGGTCTATCCGACGGTTCGCCGAAGGTGATCCCCGCCGGCTACGCGTTCAGCGTATTTTTGCTCGCGTCGGGCGAGGCATGGTTCACCGGCATGGCCACGGCGCTGATCGCGGTCTATCGGCCTGCGTGGGTCACGACCTATGACGTACGACGCTATCGTCTCGGCGGTCCGCGCACCTGATCTCCCCGCGTAACGTTCCCCGCAGACCGATCACGAAACCGCAAAATATTTGTGCCACGATTGAACTCGGTTCGACGTCGCCGCATCTTACTGAACTGATGTCTCAATCCCGTTTCAGATTTATCGCTTCTACTGCGCTCAGATCGCGTTTCATGCGTGTGAAGAACGCATCACTTATTACAAGATGGATCGCACCAACGTACCGCGCCGGTTGCTGCGGTTGGTCGGCCGGATCGCGGTATGGGCAGCGGGCGTAGCGCTCGCGTGTCCCACTCTTGCGTTGGCGGATCAGCTCGAGCAACACAATCAGCTCGTCTATCAGTTCATCAACGACATGCATGCCGATCCGCTCGTCGCCGATTGCGCCGCGCACGGCAGCTTTGTCGCGAGCACGTCCACCGCATTCGACCGCGTCGAATACCCGCCCACCGCGTTCGACGATGTGCATTCGTCAGTCACGCCATGGAACGACTCGTTTGACGAAGGCAAGCAACGCGTGAAGGTCGACAGTATCGTGACCGTCGACGGTGTGGGTATTCGCACCGACGGCGGCGACCCGGACCCACTGCACTTCCGCTGCGGCTACGTCGGCACGCAGATGCTGGCGTTCTCATGGAACGACCCGGTGCCGCCTTTACGGCCAGCGCCAAGCCACACAACGGCGAGTGCGCATGGCCGGCACGTGGCGCACGGCAAGGCTTCCTCGACCAGGCAGGTGTCAGGCAAGGGGGCAAAGAAAAGCAGCACGAAGACCGCGAAATCCAGCGTGAAGCCGACTGGCAAAACCGCGACCGCGAAGACGTCTGCAACAAAGTCGACTACGCACAAGACAACATCGTCGACCACGAAGAAGAAGCATTGAAACGAAGCGCAGGCCGCAGCACGACCCGTTGCCGCCTGCGCGCAATCGCAACGACACTACGCGTCAGGCGAACGTTTCCACGTGCCGCAGGATCGCGTGCAGCATCGCGGCGCCAAGCGCCGCACTGCGCTCGCCGTTCCAGCCCACGCGCTCGTCAGGAAGGTTGGCGTTGTCCTTGAACGGCATCTCGAGCGTGAGCGACAGACAGCCGAACTCATTGCCGATAAATTTCGACGCGAGCCGCAGCGCATCCTGCCGGTATTTGCTCGCTTCGTATCCGTACTTGTCCTGGAAATCGGGACTCGCCTGCTTGAACGCTTCGATAAACGCCTTCTGCTCGCGCGCCTGCTGCTCGGTAAAGCCCGGCAGCATCTCCGAGCCGGCGACGAACACATACGGCAGCACTTCGTCGCCATGAATATCGAAGAACAGATCGCAACCCGTCGCGCGAATCGCGTCGCGCACGACCAGCACTTCGGGGCTGCGCGTCGCATCGGGCTCCATCCACTCGCGGTTCAGATTCGCGCCGGCCGCATTGGTGCGCAGGTTGCCGTGCACGCTGCCGTCCGGATTCATGTTCGGCACGATATGGAACACCGCATGATCGTAGAGCTTGCGCGCGACCGGATCGCCCACCCAGTCGCCCCAGCCGGCGAGCCGCTTGACGAGCCCTTCGACGAACCATTCCGCCATCGTTTCGCCCGGATGCTGGCGCGCGACGATCCAGATCCGCTTCTTTTTCGCGCGCGCCGCGGAGCCGGCGACGCCTGCTGCAACCGCGTCGTCCGCTTCCGGCACGCCGAGTCTCAGCATCGAGACCGGACGGCCTTCAATCGTTTTGCCGAGCGCCGTCAGCGTCGCATGCGGCATCTGCTGCACCGCGCCGAGAAATTCCGCGTGACGCTCTTCGCTATACGGTTCGAAGTACGCGTAGTAAATGCGGTCGAAGTCCGGCGTGTGATCGATCGTCATCACACGGCCGTCGTATGTGGTCGGCACGCGGAACCAGTTCACGCGATCGTAGCTCGCCATCGCATGATAGTTGCGCCATCCTTCGGCGAACGCGCAGTCGCCCGCGTTCTCGAACTTCATCACGCAGCGCTGGCCACGTACGCCCGACACGCAGAAGTAGAACCATTGCGCAAATTCCGCGTGACTGTCGCGACGCACGCGCAGACGAATATCGTCGGCCTGCTCGCAGGACAGCACGTCGATTGCGCCGGCGTCGAAGTTGCTCGTGATGGAAAGCGTCATCGTGTATTCCTGCCCGTATCCGTTGCTGCGGGTTGCGGCGCGCCGTTAGCTCGAAACGCGCCGGCGAAAGACATAAGTGCCGTCGCTCGATGCGTCGGCATCGAATGCATAGCCGTCCGCATTGAAGTTTTTCAGTCCCTCGGGCGCGGCAATTCGATGCTCGACCGCAAAGCGCGCCATCAACCCGCGCGCACGCTTCGCGTGAAAGCTGATCACCTTGTAGCGACCGCCCTTCCAGTCTTCGAACACAGGCGTGACGACCGGCGCGTCGAGCAGCTTCGTTTTCACCGATTTGAAGTACTCGCCGGAAGCGCAATTGATCAACACGCGCGCCGCGCCCTTGTTGTGCTTTAGCTGCGCGTTCAATGCATGCGTGATGCGCTCGCCCCAGAACGCGTACAGGTCCTTGCCGCGCGCATTCGGCAAGCGGGTGCCCATTTCGAGCCGGTAGGGCTGCAGCAGATCGAGCGGCCGCAGCAGCCCGTACAAACCGGACAGCACGCGCACGTGCTGCTGCGCATAGTCGAGATCGGCGGCTGACAACGTGCGCGCGTTCAGACCTTCATAGACATCGCCGTTGAACGCGAGCACCGCCTGCTTCGCGTTGCCCGTATGAAAGCGCGGAGACCAGTCCGCATAACGCTGGAAATTCAGTTGCGCGAGCGGATCGGAGAGGCTCATCAGCGTTGCGATCTGCTGCGGCGACAGACCGCGCAAGCCGCCGATCAGTTCGGCTGCATCGTCGACGAAATCGGGAATCGTATGCTTGCTGACGTGCGGCGGGGTTTCGTAGTCGAGCGATTTCGCCGGCGACAGAACGATTATCATAGGGGTTTTCAGGCACGCCGTGCCTGACGGTCAAAAGACGAAAGCCCGATTGTAGCGAATGTCACGCATGCCCGGTTCCCTTGCCCCGCGCCCTGCGCCCGTTGCGCCAATGCCTGTGTCGCCTGCCGTGCAACCCGCCGCACCAGCGAATGTGACGTCGGATACGCAACGGATCGTGCTCGATTCGAACGTATGGATCGATATCCTCGTGTTCGACGATCCGCTCACGCGCCCGATCCGCGCCGCGCTCGAACGCGGCGCGCTGTGCGCGCTGATCGACGCGCGCTGCCTCGCCGAGCTGGCCTATGTGCTCGACTATCCGCAGTTCGAAAAACGCGCGGTCGACAAACAGGCCGCGCTCGCGACGGTTGCACGTTTGACGCAGCTGATCGAACCCGCGCCGCGTGATGACGCGAGCGCTGCACCGCCGCTGCCGCAATGCAAGGATCGCGACGACCAGAAGTTTATCGAGCTCGCGCACGCGGGCCACGCGCACTGGCTCATATCGAAAGACCGCGCGGTGCTGAAGCTCGCGCGTCGTATCGCACGGGACTTCGGCTTCCGGATCGCGCAGCCGGCACAATTCGTCGACGCAGGTCTGTCCATGCATGACGAGCCGGCACCCGCATAGCAGCACAAAAACACGCTGACGAGACAACGTACTGATCCGATCATCCCGCACTCTTTGCTCCCACTCCCGACCAGCGCCATGAATGCACCGAACGACATGCCCACCACGCCTACGTTTCCGTCCCGTCTGCCGGCCGTCGGCACGACCATCTTCACCGTCATGAGCGCGCTCGCGGTCGAGAAAAACGCGGTGAACCTCGGTCAGGGCTTTCCGGATTTCGAATGCGACCCGCGCATTATCGATGCGGTGACGGAAGCGATGCGCTCGGGCCATAACCAGTACCCGCCGATGGCGGGCGTCGCGCCGCTGCGCGAAGCGATTGCGGAGAAAATCGCGAACCTGTACGGCCGCCGCTACGATGCGGCGAGCGAGATCACTGTCACCGCGGGTGCGACGCAAGCGCTGCTGACCGCGATCCTGTGCGCGGTGCATCCGGGCGACGAAGTCATCGTGATCGAGCCGACTTACGACAGCTATCTGCCGTCAATCGAGCTCGCGGGCGGCAAGCCGGTGTTCGTCACGCTCGATGCGCCCGACTATGCGATTCCGTTCGACAAGCTCGCCGCCGCGATCACACCGAAGACCCGGCTGATCGTGATCAACACGCCGCACAATCCGACCGGCACGGTCTGGCGCACGGACGACATGCGCAAGCTCGAAGCGATCGTGCGCGGCACGAGCGTGTTGATCCTGTCCGACGAGGTGTACGAGCACATGGTGTACGACGGCGCGCCGCACGAAAGCGTCGCGCGCTATCCGGAGCTTGCGCAGCGCAGCTTCGTCGTGTCGAGCTTCGGCAAGACGTATCACGTGACGGGCTGGAAGGTCGGCTACGTCGCGGCGCCCGCGGCGTTGACCGCCGAGTTCCGCAAGGTGCATCAGTTCAACGTGTTCACGGTGAACACACCGATGCAGTTGGGCCTTGCGCACTACATGCAGGACCCGGCGCCGTACCTGAACCTGCCCGCGTTCTACCAGAAGAAGCGCGACTTCTTCCGCGCCGGTCTTGCGCATTCGCGCTTCCACCTGTTGCCGTGCACGGGCACGTACTTTCAGTGCGTCGATTACTCGGCGATCAGCGATCTGCCGGAAGCCGACTTCGCGCAGTGGCTCACGCGCGAGATCGGCGTCGCGGCGATTCCCGTGTCCGCGTTTTATCACGAGCCGCATGAATCGGGTGTCGTGCGCTTCTGCTTTGCGAAGCAGGAAGCAACACTGGCGACCGCGCTCGAGCGCCTCGCGCGTCTGTGACACCGCGCTTGCGGGCATGCTTGCCGCCACGTAACGGAACGCGACAGAACTGAAACGCTCCGTCGATGCAGCAAGCGGCACGGGGCCGCGTTACGTCTTCCGCGTCGCGTCCATATACGCCTTGCGGTCCGCCGTCACACGCTGCGCGGCCGGACGCGCATTGATGATCGTCCAGTAGCGCTTCCAGTTGACGCCCGCATCGAGCAGAAAGTCGCGTCCATAGACCTGTTGCGTGGCGAGACCGACAAGCGGCAGATGCACGAAGCCGCTGAAGTCGGCGACCCCAAACGTGTCTCCGCGCAGATACGGACCGAACTGCGCAAGCCGCTTGAAACCGCATATATGCCGTGTCAGCAGCTTCTCGACGCGCCCTTTCGTCGCATCGGTGACCGTGCCGCCGAAAAACGCCTGCTTATACAGATTGCGCGCGATCAGCTCGAGCTGGACATCGACCAGCAGAATCATTTCCCGCTCCTTCGCTGCTTGCCACGGGTCGCGCGAAAAAATCGCCCTCTCCGGATAGCATGCGGCGAGGTACTCGAGTATTGCTTGAGACTCGCACAGGCTGCCGTGCTCCGTGATCAGAAAAGGCACCTTGCCGAGCGGGGAATGCGCGAGCACGGCTTCGTCCTGACTCGCGAGTACAGTCTCTTCTTCAAATGGGATCTCGTGTTCGAGTAGCACAAACTTGACTTTGTTGTAATAGTTCGAGAGCGCAAAGCCGCATAACTTGATCATTCGATGTCTCCCTTTATCGTCAGGCATTGGCATTGCCCGCGTCCGAAGGCGTGCGGGTCAGTCGGCACGATCGTGCTATTTTAGATAAGCATGGAGACAAACTGGAGACAAACGACACCATGACCCCAATCTCTCGCCAGTTCCGCATCGGGACCATCGGCATCGTCGGCACCGGCGCGATGGGTCGCGGCATCGCGCAGATCGCGGCGCTCGCCGGGTTGAAGGTGCGTCTGTTCGACACGAACCCGGCCGCGGTCGGCGCTGCGCGCGACTATCTTGCGGATACCTTCGCGAAACTGACCGCGAAAGGCAAGCTCGACGATAGCGGCGCGCGCACTGCGCTTGCCGCCGTGTCCGGCGCGCAGGCGCTCCCGGAGTTCGCCGATTGCGATCTGGTCGTCGAAGCGATCGTCGAAAAGCTCGACGCAAAGCGTGCGCTCTTTCGCGAGCTCGAGACCATCGTCAGCGGCCGCTGCGTACTCGCGTCGAATACCTCGTCGCTGTCGATTACCGCGATCGCCGCGGGCTGCACCGATCCGTCGCGCGTGGCCGGCTATCACTTTTTCAACCCGGTGCCGTTGATGAAAGTTGTCGAGGTGATCGACGGCTTGCGCACCGACCCGGCTGCCGGTGACGCGCTGATCGATCTGGCCCGCCACATGGGCCACACGCCGGTGCGCGCGAAGGATATGCCCGGCTTTATTGTCAATCACGCCGGGCGCGGCATGAACACCGAGGGCCTGCGGATCGTCGACGAAGGCGTCGCGAGCTTCGTCGACGTCGATCGGATCATGCGCGAACAGGCAGGCTTCCGGCTCGGGCCGTTCGAACTGCTCGATCTCACCGCGCTCGACGTGTCGCATCCGGTGATGGAATCGATCTACCACCAGTTCTACGAAGAGCCGCGCTTCACTCCGTCGCCGATTACCGCGACGCGGCTCGCAGGCGGGCTGATCGGGCGCAAGGCCGGCGAAGGGTTTTATCGATATGTCGATGGCAAGCAGCAGGCGCCTGTGGAAACGCCAGCGCCGACTGTGCTGCCGCAACGCGTCTGGATCAGCCAGCGGCACCTGCAAGCGCATGACGCCGTGCAAGCGCTCGTTACGAAGGCCGGCGTCCCGCTCGACACCGGCACGACACCCGCCGCCGACGCGCTGATCGTCGTCACGCCGTTCGGACTCGATGCGACCACCGCCGCGCTCGACGAACAGCTCGACGCGACGCGTGTCGTTGCCGTCGATACGCTGTTTCCGCTGGTCGGCACGCAGCGCCGCACGCTGATGACCACCCCCGCGACCACGCGCGCCGCCCGCGACACCGCGCACGCGCTGTTCGCCGCCGATGGCGTGCCGGTCACGATGATTCGCGATTCGACGGGCTTCGTTGCGCAACGCGTGGTCGCGACGATCGTGAATATCGGCTGCGATATCGCGCAGCGGCAGATCGCGACGCCGCAAGACATCGATCTCGCGGTGACGCTCGGTCTCGGCTACCCACGCGGCCCGCTCGCACTTGGCGACGCGCTCGGCGCCAAGTGCATCCTGACGATCCTGCGCAACCTGTACACGGTACTCGGCGACCCGCGCTACCGCGCATCGCCCTGGCTCGCACGCCGCGCGCAACTCGGCCTGTCGCTGACACAGCCCGATGCGGTCGATATCAACGGTGCCGACCGTGCCAACGACAACCACGCCTCTCACCCATAGGAACCCTCACCATGACTGCCGAACTGCTCGCCGCGCGCCCTGCCGACAGCGAAGCGACGCTCGTGCTCACGCTATCGAACCCTGGCGCACGCAACGCGCTGCATCCGGACATGTACGCGGCCGGCATTGAAGCACTCGAAACCGCCGAACGCGACACGTCGGTACGCGCGATCGTGCTAACCGGCGCCGATCAGTTCTTCTGCGCGGGCGGCAACCTGAACCGGCTGCTGGAAAATCGCGCGAAGGATCCGTCGGTGCAGGCACAAAGCATCGATCTGCTCGGCGAATGGATCGGCGCGCTGCAGGCGTCGACCAAGCCGGTGATTGCCGCAGTCGAAGGCGCGGCGGCCGGCGCCGGCTTCTCGCTTGCGCTCGCGTGCGACCTGATCGTCGCCGCCGACGATGCGAAGTTCGTGATGTCGTATGCGCGCGTCGGCCTCACGCCCGATGGCGGCGGTTCGTGGTTTCTGACGCGCGCGCTGCCGCGCCAGCTTGCGACCGAAGTGCTGCTCGAAGGCAAGCCGATCGGCGCGGCGCGTCTTTATGAACTGGGCGTCGTGAACCGGCTCGCGAAGCCGGGTGCGGTGCGCGATGCGGCGCTCGCATGGGCTGATGACCTCAGCACGCTGTCGCCGCATGCGACCACGCGAATCAAAACACTCATTGGCGCCGCCGGTGCGCAACCGCTCGACGCGCATCTCGCCGCGGAACGCGACAGCTTTGTCGCGGCGCTGCATCACCGCGATGCGCTCGAAGGCATCAGCGCGTTCCTCGACAAGCGCGCACCGGTCTACAAGTGAGGCACCCACGATGCCGCAATATCAATTACCGAAGCGCCGCCGCATCTACCTGATGCGCCATGGCGACGTCACCTACTTCGACGCCTCGGGCCGCATGATCGACCCGGATGCGGTCCCACTCAACGCAAACGGCGGCGCACAGGCACGCGCCGCAGGCCACGCGTTTGCCGAGCAGCAAATCCGCTTCGACCGCGTGATCGCAAGCGGCTTGCCCCGCACCGTCGAGACTGCGCAGCGCGTGCTCGACGAAACCGGCCAGCAGATCGACATCGAGATCGAACCTGCATGGCTCGAAATTCGCGGCGGCAAACTCGGCAGCATTCCGGACGCCGATCTCGAAGCCGCCTTTCTCGGCGTCTTCGATGGGATCGTGCCGGAAGACACGCGTTTTCTCGGTGGCGAAACGATCGGCTCGCTCTTCGACCGCACGCTACCTGCGCTTGCCGCGCTGCGCGACGACCCGTCATGGGACTGTGTGCTGCTCGTGCTGCACGGCGGCGTGAACCGCGCGATCCTGTCGCACGCGCTGTCCGCGGGAGGCCGCACGTTCTACGGCCATATCGCGCAGACAACCGGCTGCATCAACGCACTCGATGTCGGCGCCGCACCGCGCGACTGGGTGCTGCGCCTGATCAATCACTCGCCGCCGTCGCCGCTGCACCGCGACACCCGCAATACGACGATGGAAATGCTGTACGCGCAATTTACTCAATACAAGCGCAGTTAGCCCCTTCAATGCGACACCAGGCAAGGAGGAGACCATGCCGCAACCGACGCCCCCGTCACACGCAGCGGCCGGCCGAGCCGACTATTCGGTCTTTGTCGGCACGCGGCCGGTAACGGACCAGCAACGCGTCGATCCCGACGCGCTCGCCGCATGGCTAGCGGCGCACGTGGAAGGCTTTGCCGGTCCGCTCACGCTCGAGCAGTTCGCGGGCGGCCAGTCGAACCCGACGTTCAAGCTGATCACGCCATCGCGCGCGTATGTGATGCGCGCGAAACCCGGCCCTGCCGCGAGGCTGTTGCCGTCCGCGCACGCCATCGAGCGCGAATACCGCGTGATGCACGCGTTGCGCGACACCGGCGTGCCGGTCGCGCGAATGCTTGCGTTATGCGAGGACGAAAGCGTGATCGGCCGCGCGTTTTACGTAATGGAGTTCGTCGCGGGCCGCGTGCTTTGGGATCAGTCGCTACCGGACATGACCCGCGACGAACGCGCGGCGATCTACGACGAGATGAACCGCGTGATCGCCGCATTGCACACCGTCGACCCGTCAACCATCGGACTCGCCGACTACGGCAAATCCGGCAACTACTTCGCGCGACAGATCAACCGCTGGAGCCGGCAATACCAGGCGTCCGAGACCGAACCGATCGACGCGATGCAGCGGCTGATCGAATGGCTGCCCCGGCATATTCCGCAAGATCCGCACGACAGCGCGGCGCGCGTGTCGATCGTGCATGGCGACTATCGACTCGACAACCTGATTTTTCATCCGCGGGAACCGCGTGTGCTAGCCGTACTCGACTGGGAACTGTCGACGCTGGGTGACCCGCTTGCCGATTTCGCGTATCACTGCATGGCCTGGCATGTCGATCCGGCGCAGTTTCGCGGCATTGCGGGCCTTGACTGGCCCGCGCTCGGGATCCCCGATGAAGCGCGCTATGTCGAACGCTATTGCGCACGCACCGGTGACGAGATTCGCGGCGACTGGAACTTCTATCTCGCGTACAACATGTTTCGGATCGCAGCGATTCTGCAAGGCATCATGAAACGAGTCGTCGACGGTACCGCGGCCAGCGCCCAGGCGCTCGACGCAGGCCGCCGCGCGCGGCCGATGGCGGAGCTTGCATGGCGCTACGCGCAAAAGGTGCGCTGATGTGGCGTTGAAGGGGCGTTGCAGGTGCGCCGACCGCATTGATTTCGACCCATCCACGAGGGCAAAAAATGAATTTCGATTACACCCCGAAAGTAGAGGCACTGCGCGAAAGACTGCTTGCATTCTTCGACGAGCATGTCTACCCGAACGAGCAGGCATTCGCCGCCGAGATCGCGCAAAACCGGCAGAACGGCAATGCATGGCTGCCGACCGAGTGGGTCGAAACGCTGAAACAGCGTGCCCGCGACGCCGGCCTGTGGAATCTGTTTCTGCCCGATTCGCAGCGCGGCGCGGGACTGACCAACCTCGAATATGCACCGCTGTGCGAGATCATGGGCCGCGTGCCGTGGGCGCCCGAGGTATTCAATTGCAACGCGCCGGACACCGGCAATATGGAAACGCTCGAGCGCTACGGCAGCGAAGCGCACAAACGCGAGTGGCTCGAGCCGCTGCTGCAAGGTCAGATCCGTTCGGCGTTTCTGATGACGGAGCCGGAGGTCGCGTCGTCGGATGCGACGAATATTCAAACGCGCATCACGCGGGATGGCGACAGCTACGTGATCGACGGCCACAAGTGGTGGTCATCAGGGGCGGGCGACCCACGCTGCAAGCTCTATATCGTGATGGGCAAAACCGACCCCGACGCGCCGCGCCATCAGCAGCAGTCGATGATCCTGGTGCCCGCGGACGCGACCGGCATTACCGTGCATCGACCGCTCACGGTGTTCGGATATGACGATGCGCCGCATGGCCATATGGATATCACGCTCGACAACGTACGCGTGCCGGCGTCGAATCTTCTGCTGGGAGAAGGACGCGGCTTCGAAATCGCGCAAGGCCGTCTCGGCCCTGGCCGCATTCACCACTGCATGCGGCTGATCGGTCTCGCCGAGCGCGCACTCGAACTGATGTCCAAACGCGTGCTGCAGCGCGTCGCGTTCGGCAAGCCGATCGCCGCGCAGACGGTAACGCAGGAGCGTATTGCCGAAGCACGCTGCATGATCGAACAGGCAAGGTTACTGACGCTGAAAACCGCCTACATGATGGACACCGTCGGCAACAAAGGGGCGCGCGGCGAGATTGCGATGATCAAGGTGGTGGCGCCGAACATCGCATGCCAGGTGATCGACTGGGCGATCCAGGCGCACGGCGCCGCCGGTATGAGCGATGACTTCCCGCTCGCATACGCGTATACCTCGGCCCGCACGCTGCGCTTCGCGGATGGACCGGACGAGGTGCACCGCAATGCCATCGCCAAGCTCGAACTGGCGAAGTATGCGCACGCGAGCCCGGCGCCTGAAGCACCGGACCGCAATGAATCGCGCTAGAAAAAGTGCCGCGTGATGAATTCCGCGATACATACCGGCCGCTCGCTGTCCTGGCGTTCGAGCGTCACACGCCAGACGACTTGCACGCCACCGTCGTCGACATCAGTCGCGCTCGCCACGATGAAGCTTGCCCGCACCCGTGAGCCAACCGGTAGTGGCGCGATGAAACGCACCCGATTGAGCCCGTAGTTGACGCCGAGCCGCTGTGCAAACCGCATGGTGCGCTCGAGCAATGCCGGGATCAGCGACAGCGTCAGAAAGCCATGCGCAATCGGACCGCCGAACGGCGATTCGCGTTGCGCGCGCTGCGCATCGACGTGAATCCACTGATGGTCACCTGTCGCTTCGGCAAAGCGATCGACGCTCGCCTGATCGATCTCGACCCACGGGCTCACGCGCGGCGCGCCGCCGATCAGCGCACGCACGCCGTCGGCGCTGTCGATGCGGGTGAGATCCACTTCAGGCGTCATGCGCTCGCTCCGCGCGCAGTGCCCGGCGTAGTTTCTGAATGACGCAAACCGAAAATGCCTTTCGACCGCACGGTGATCACCGTCTCGCCATGCTGATTGATGCCGTCCCATTGCGTCGACACGATCCCGCGATCCGGCTTGCTCGCCGAGACGCGCTTGTCCAGCACCGTCGTCGCCATGCGGATCGTGTCGCCCACGCGCACCGGCTTCAGCCAGCGGATATCGTCGATACCCGGCGATCCCATCGCCGTCGAGCCGGCGAAAGTGTTGCGCACCAGCAGGCCCATCATCACCGAGCAGGTATGCCAGCCGCTCGCGATCAGACCACCGAACGGCGAGCCGGCCGCCGCCGCGTCGTCGATATGGAACGGCTGCGGATCGAACTGCGTCGCGAATGCAATGATTTCGTCACGCGTAAACGTGTGCTCGCCGATTTCGTACGTCTTGCCGACCTCGAAGTCTTCGTAGCTCAAACCCATATTTGTCCCCTGTGTGTGAAGTAGCGGGCAGGTTCACGCGTCGACCGCCGCGAAACCCGGCAACGCGGCAAAGCGCCCAAGATGATGATCGACATCGCCAAGCGTCGTTTCGATGATCGACAAACGCTTGAACAGGTGCGCCGCCGCCACTTCGTTCGTCATCCCCATACCGCCATGGAGCTGAATAGCCTGCTGGCCGACGAAGCGGGCCGCCTGGCCGACGCGCGCCTTCGCGGCGGACACCGCGCGGCGCCGCTCATCCGCGTCGGCGCTTGCGTAGCGAACCGCCGCCAGATACGTCAGCGAGCGCGCCTGTTCGGCGTGAATCATCATATCGACCATCCGATGCTGCAGTGCCTGAAAACGCGCGATCGGCACGCCAAACTGCTGACGCGTTTTCGTGTATTCGACCGTCGCATGGTTCAACGCATCGAGTGCGCCGAGCGCCTCCGCGCACAGCAACACGGTTCCATAGTCCGCGATCTGCTCGAAGGCGGCCGCGCCGGCCTGCACGCCGGTCAGCCGGCGCGCGGGCGTCTGCGTGAACTTCAATGTCGCGGCGCGCTGGCCATCGATAGTCCGATAGTCGGTGACGTCGGCGCCGGCTGCGTTGCGCGCCACGACGAATAACGCGATTTCGCCGCTCATTTCGCCGCTCATTGCACTTTGCAAGCGGGCCGGCACGATCCAATGGTCAGCCTGTGCGCCGTGTTGCACAACCGATTTCGTGCCGTCGAGCAAATAGCGATCGCCCTGCTGCACGGCGATCGTGTCGACCGCGAACAGGTCGTAGCGCGCGCCCGGCTCATGAAACGCGACGGCGAGTTTGAGTTCGCCCCGTGCGACGCGTTCGAGCAGCGCGGCATCGTCACCCTGCCCGCTTCCCGCCAGCCCGCAGTGCCTCGACACTCACCGCAGTCGCCCAATACGGCTCAATGACAAGCGCGCGCCCCAGTTCCTGCATCACGACCAGCATATCGACCGCACTGCCGCTAAACCCGCCGTGCGCTTCAGGCACCGGCAACGCAGTCAGGCCAAGCTCGGCGAATGCGGACCAATGCGCGTCCGATACGCCCGCCTCCGAACGAATCACCGCGCTGCGCGCATCGAAGCCGTATTGCTTGTCCAGATAGCGGCGCAGCGCGTCGGCCAGTTGCTGCTGTTCATCGTTGAACGTGAAGTCCATGCGCTGCTCCTCACAGTCCGAGCATCATCTGCGCGATGATGTTCTTCTGGATTTCGTTCGAGCCGCCATAAATCGACGTCTTGCGGTAGTTGAAGTAGTACGCGGCAAGCGGCGCCGCGTCGTCGTCACCCGCGACACTATGCGCACGCTCGTTTTCGAGGAAAGGCACATCGAACGGCGCGGCGAGCGGACCGATCGCTTCGAACATCAACTCGGTCAGACCCTGCTGGATTTCGGTGCCCTTGATTTTGAGCAGCGACGCCTCCGGCCCCGGCCCGCGTCCCTGCGCTTCATTCGCGACAACGCGCAGCACCGTCACTTCGAGCGCGATCAGATCGATCTCGAGGCTGGCCACCTTCGCGGCAAACACCGGGTCGTGCAGCAACGGCTTGCCATTCTTTTTCTGCGTAAGCGCAAGCCGCTTCAGAAACACCATCTCGCGCTTCGAACCCGCGACGCGCGCAATGCCGGTACGCTCATGGCCAAGCAGATACTTTGCGTAGGTCCACCCGCGATGCTCGTCGCCGACGAGATTCTCGAGCGGCACTTTGACATCGTCGAAAAACACTTCGTTGACTTCGTGCTCTTCGTCGAGCGTGATGATCGGCCGCACCGTGATGCCTGGCGTCTTCATGTCGATCAGCAGGAACGAAATGCCTTCCTGCTTCTTTGCGTCGCCATCGGTGCGCACGAGACAGAACATCATGTCCGCGTGCTGGCCGAGCGTGGTCCAGGTTTTCTGGCCGTTCACGAGATAGTGGTCGCCGTTGCGCTCGGCGCGTGTGCGCAGCGACGCAAGGTCGGAGCCCGCACCGGGTTCCGAGTAGCCTTGGCACCACCAGTCGGTGCCGTCGAGAATGCGCGGCAGATAGTGCTGCTTCTGCGCGTCGCTGCCGTACTTCATCAGCACGGGTGCAACCATCGATACGCCGAACGGCAGCACCATCGGTGCGCCGATGCGCGCGCATTCGTCGTCCCAGATATGGCGCTGCGTCGCGCTCCATCCCGGGCCGCCGTATTCGACCGGCCACGCGGACGCGGACCAGCCGCGCTCGCCCAGCAGCTTGTGCCAGCTCGCGTAGTCGTCGCGATTCAGACGTTTGTGTTGGAGAACCTTGTCGCGCAGTGCGTGCGGCAGATTCGATTCGAGCCACGCGCGAGTGTCGGCGCGAAACGCGTCATCGGCGGGCGTGTAGTTCAGATCCATGCGCGGACTCTCCCTGCCGCGGCCGTTTCACCACCAGCCGCCGGGACGCCGCGCAGGTTATTGCAGCGGCTCTTTCAGCGCGGCGGGAATCGGCAGCGGCATCACGTCGATGCCTTCTTCGACCAGAGCTTTCGCATCTTCGGGTGTGGTCACACCGCGAATGTTGCGTGCAGGCGCCTCGTTATAGTGAATGCGCCGTGCTTCCTCGGCGAAGCGGTCGCCCACGTTCTCAGTCTTTTCCAGCACCTCGCGCAACGCCTGCATCGCACGCGCCTGCCATTCACGCGCCTGCGATGCGCTCGCTCCGGAGGACGAGGGCGCGTCGCTCACGCCAGACAGATTCAGGCGCGGCGCAGAGGGCAACCGGCTCACTTCCTTCGCACCGCAAATCGGGCATTCGACAAGCTGCCTCTTCGCCTGCGATTCGAAATCATCGGCAGAAGCAAACCAGCCTTCGAACCGATGGCCGTGAGGACACTGTAAATCGAGGACCTTCATGTGGAATCAGGGCTTGCGTACGAGTTTAGCGCAAAAAGGTGGTTTATGAACGATCGTTCGCAAAGACCGTTCACCGGTGTTGGCCGGCGTGGCCGCGATCGCAGCGAACGACTGAATACCGCCGGTTGATCGAATCGCCGCACCACCCCTGTATATGGGGATGCTATCGCGCAGCGCAATGGTACTCCCGAGCCGAAAGCGGGGTCGCGCTTTTCTTTATTCAGGTCGTGTGCAGACCCGTCGCGCCAGACGCTCAGACTTCGACCGGCGCCGGAATGGGCCATGCGCCGGACAAGAATTTCTCCAGCCAGAACGTACCGATAATCGTCTTCACGTCGCTGAGTTCGCCCGTGCGCACCCATTCGGACACTTCCGGCACCGTCGCGATGAAAGTCTCGATGAATTCCCCGTCGTCGAGCTTCGGCTCGCCGGCGGTCAAGCCGCGTGCGAGATAAATATCGATAAACTCGGTCGAGTACGAAATAATCGGATGGATGCGCGTCAAATAGATATATTCGCGCGCGGTATACCCCGTTTCCTCTTCCAGCTCACGCTTCGCGCAAGTCAGTTCGTCCTCGTCCGGGTCGAGCTTGCCCGCTGGATATTCGATCATCACCTTGCCGGTCGCGTACCGATACTGCCGCTCCATCAGCACGCGGCCATCATCGAACAGTGGAATCACCATCACCGCGCCGGAATGCACGACGTATTCGCGCGTTGCTTCCTTGCCGTCGGGCAAACGCACAGTGTCGCAGTTGACCGTCATAAACGGCCCCTGATACACCTTCTTGCTGGACAAGCGGGTTTCGGTGAGTGCTGCGTGTTGTTCCGGATGCTCGTGACGTTCAGCCATATACGACCTCTGTGCGACCAGTTGGCGCCGCGGCCGAAACCGTCAGCGCCGTTTGACGAGATATTGAAACGTGAAGCCAGGAAACGAGAATACGACGAACAGGCTGAAAGTAATTGCGTAAAATTGCCAGCCCTGCTCGAACCGGTTCCCGGCGCGCGCTTCGAGCATGAAGCCGAACGCGCCGACCACGAAATAGAGCACAATCATTTCGCCGATTCGGATCCACGCGCTCTTCTTCGCGGCCCGTAACGGCACGACCGCGAACAGACGCTGATTCACGAACGGCAGGTTGGCGCCCGCAAGCGCCAACAGCACGATAAACCACCCCGCAGCTGACATCGATCAGAGCGGCAGCGTATGGGAGATAGCCTGCAGGCAGACCGTCATCAGCGGGCCCGGCACAATGCCGAGCACCACTACCGCGATGCCGTTCAGCGCAAGCAGCACGCGCTTGCTCGAATCGGCGGCGATGACCGTCGTGTCCTGCGGCTCGTCGAAGTACATCAGCTTGACGATGCGCAGGTAGTAGAACGCGCCGAACAGCGACGTGATCACCGCCAGCACCGCTAGCCACGTCAGGCCGGCGTTCATTGTCGCTTCCAGCACGGCGAGCTTCGAATAGAAGCCGACCGTCGGCGGAATGCCGGCGAGCGAGAACATCATCACCATCATCACGAACGCGAACACCGGACTGCGCTGGTTCAGGCCCTTGAAGTCGTCGAGCGTTTCGGCTTCGAAGTCGCGGCGACCGAGC
The DNA here is from genome assembly GCF_902859855.1 of Paraburkholderia humisilvae. Lineage (GTDB taxonomy): Bacteria > Pseudomonadota > Gammaproteobacteria > Burkholderiales > Burkholderiaceae > Paraburkholderia > Paraburkholderia humisilvae. The sequence continues at coordinate 25,517 of NZ_CADIKH010000049.1, read as the reverse complement.
AGCATCACGACGCCAAACGAACCGAGCGTCGTCACGAGATACACGATGCTGTAGAACATCGCCGAACCGTACGCGCTGGCGGCGGCGCCCGTCTTGCCGTCGACCACGCCGGCGAGCAACCCGAGCAGCACGAAGCCCATATTGGAGATGGCCGAGTACGCGAGCATCCGCTTCACATTACGCTGGACGATACCGGTAATGTTGCCGACGATCAGCGACAGCGCGGCCAGAATGACCAGCATCTCCTGCCAGTCGACCGCGAGCGGCAGCAGGCCCATCACGAGGAAGCGCAGCCCCCATGCGAATGCCGCCACCTTCGGACCGCCACCGACGATCAGCGTCATCGCGGTCGGCGCGCCCTGGTAGACGTCCGGCACCCACATATGGAACGGCACCGCGCCCATCTTGAACGCGATACCCGCGACGATGAAGATCACGCCGAACAGCAGCACGGCGTCGTTGATGCGACCCGACGCAACCGCCTTCAACACCTCGCCCAGCTCGAGCGAGCCCGTCGCGCCGTAGATCATCGAGATGCCGTACAGCAGGAAGCCGGATGCGAGCGCACCGAGCACGTAGTACTTCATCGCCGCTTCGTTGGACTGCGACGCGTCACGGCGCAGTGCGATCACCGCGTACAGCGACAGCGACATCAGTTCGAGGCCGAGATACAGCGTCAGGAAGTTGTTGCCCGAAATCATGATCAGCTGGCCGAGCAGCGAGAACAGGCCGAGCAGATAGAAATCGCCACGGAACAGATTGCGATCTTCCAGATACTTTCGCGAGTAGATTATCGCGACCGTGAAGCCCAGCGACACCACCGCTTTCATCACGCTCGCGAACGGGTCGACTATGTACATCCGCGTGAAGAAGTAGTGCGGCGTCGGGTCGAGTGCCAGCACGGCGAACCAGATACCGGCAATCAGCGTCGAGAACACCGAGATCAGGTAGGTGGTGCGCCGACCCGCCTCACCGACGAACGTATCGTTGAGCCAGGCGACGACGACCGCTGCCATTAACAGCGCGTCAGGTAGCAGAGCACTCATAGGGGCGTTTTGCATGATTTTGTAATTCCTCCGCTCTGCACTACTGGGTCAGCGGCAGCTTCGACTGCGACACGTGGGTAAGGAGGTTTTCCACGGACGCATGCATCACTGAAGAGAAAGGCTTCGGATACAAGCCCATGAACAGCGTCAACGCGGCGAGCACGATCAGCATGAAGAGCTCGCGGCCATTCACGTCGATCAGCTTTCTCACGTGATCGTTGCCGACGGCGCCGAAGTACACGCGCTTGTACATCCACAGCGTGTACGCGGCGCCGAGAATCAGCGTGAACGCGGCGCCGAACGCAATCCAGAAGTTGTACTGGACCGCGGCCAGGATCACCATGAACTCGCCGACAAAACCGGAAGTGCCCGGCAGCCCGCAGTTCGCCATCGCAAACAGCATCACGAACGCGGCGAACTTCGGCATCGTGTTGACGACGCCGCCGTAGTCCGCAATCTGACGCGTATGCATCCGGTCGTACAGCACGCCGATGCAAAGGAACATTGCGCCCGATACGAAGCCGTGCGAGATCATCTGCACGATCGCGCCTTCGACGCCGAGCTGATTGAAGATGAAAAAGCCGAGCGTCACGAAGCCCATATGCGCGATCGACGAATACGCGACCAGCTTCTTCATGTCGGCCTGCACCATCGCGACGAGGCCGATGTAAATCACCGCGATCAGCGACAGCGTGATCACGACCGGCGCGAGGAAGTGACTGGCGTCCGGCGCGATCGGCAGCGAGAAACGCAGGAAACCGTATGCGCCCAGCTTCAGCATGATGGCCGCCAGCACGATCGAGCCGCCGGTCGGCGCTTCGACGTGTGCATCAGGCAACCACGTATGCACCGGCCACATCGGCACTTTCACTGCGAACGCAAGGAAGAACGCAATAAAGAGCAGCACCTGCGGCGTCATTGGTAACTGCACCGCGTGCCATGCGGCGAGATCGAACGTACCGGTCTGCGTGTACAGATAGATCAGGCCGACCAGCATCAGCAGCGAACCCATCAGCGTGTACAGGAAGAACTTGAACGCCGCGTACACGCGGTTCGCGCCGCCCCAGATACCGATGATGATGTACATCGGAATCAGCGTCGCTTCGAAGAACACATAGAACAGCATGCCATCGGCCGACGAGAACACGCCGACCATGATGCCCGACAGGATCAGGAATGCGGCCAGATACTGCCCGACGTTCTTCGTGATCACTTCCCACGCGGCAACCACGACGATGACCGTGATCAACGCGGTCAATATGACAAACCACATCGAGATGCCGTCAACGCCGAGGTGGTACGTGATGTTGAACCGGTCGATCCAGTGCGCCTGCTCGACGAATTGCAGTTTGGCCGTGTCCGGATCGAAATCCGTGATCAGCGGGATCGTCACAACAAAACTCAGGATCGAGCCGATCAGCGCAACCCAGCGCGCCGGCGCCGGATTGCGGTCGGACCCGACCGCGAGCACGATCAGGCCGAACACAATCGGCATCCAGATCGCGATACTGAGAATCGGATAGTTATACATGGTGTCTCCTCGCGTTGTTTATTTGCCGCCGAGCGTGACGAACAACGTCAGGAGGCCCAACATCCCGATGATCATCGCGAACGCGTAGTGATAGATGTACCCGGACTGCAGGAAGCGGATCACGCTCGCGAACCAGCCGACAAAGCGCGCGCTGCCGTTGACGATACCGTCGATCACCACGACGTCGCCTTCCTTCCACAGACCACGGCCGATCGCCACCGCGCCGCGCGCAAACACGACCTCGTTGATCTTGTCCATGTAGTACTTGTTATCGAGCAGCGTGTAGATCGGCGAGAACGTCTGGCGGATCTTCGCCGGCAGGTCCGGACGCTTCATGTACAGGAACCACGCGACCACCACGCCCGCGATCGACAGCCATATCGGCAGCGTAGCGAACGAGTCGATCGCCATCCTGAACCAGCCGTGGAACTCTTCGGCCATTTCACGCAGCGCCGGATGGTTGTCGGCGATATAGATCACCTTGTCGAACGCGACGCCATGCGAGAAGAAGTTGCCGTAGAGCAACGGCTCGATCGCAATCGCGCCGATGATCACCGACGGAATCGCGAGCGCTACGAGCGGCACCCACACCACCCACGGCGATTCGTGCGGCACATGCGCATGGCCGTGGCCGTGATCGTCGTGGCCATGGTCGTCGTGCGCGTGCGCCGCGGCTTCCTTCGCCATCGGCGAGTCGGGGTGCTTCGGGCCGCGGAAGCGCTCTTCGCCGTGGAACACCATGAAGTACATGCGGAACGTGTACAACGCCGTGACAAACACGCTCGCCGCCACCGTGAAGTACGCAAAGCCCGAGCCCGGCAGATGCGACAGGCCTGCCGCGTCGATGATCGAATCCTTCGAATAGAAGCCGGCGAAGAACGGCGTGCCGATCAACGCGAGCGAGCCGATCAGCGTGGTGATCCAGGTGATCGGCATGTACTTCCACAGGCCGCCCATGTTGCGCATGTCCTGGTCATGATGCATGCCGATGATCACCGAGCCGGCGCCGAGGAACAGCAGCGCCTTGAAGAACGCGTGCGTCATCAGATGGAACATGGCGACCGGATAAGCCGATGCGCCGAGCGCGACCGTCATGTAACCGAGCTGCGACAGCGTCGAATACGCGACCACCCGCTTGATGTCGTTTTGCACGACGCCGAGGATACCCATGAACAGCGTGGTAATCCCGCCGATCACCATGATGAACGACAGCGCCGTATCGGACAGTTCGAACAGCGGCGACATCCGCGACACCATGAAAATACCGGCGGTCACCATCGTGGCCGCGTGGATCAGCGCGGAGATCGGCGTCGGACCTTCCATCGAATCCGGCAGCCACACGTGCAGCGGGAACTGCGCGGATTTACCCATCGCGCCGATGAAGAGACAAATGCAGGCCACCGTCAGCAGGCCCCAGTCGGTGCCCGGGAACGTCAGCGCCGCGAGCTCATGGCTCTTCGCGAACACTTCGCTGTAGTTCATCGAGCCGGCGTACGCGAGCAGCAGGCCGATGCCGAGCAGGAAACCGAAGTCGCCGACGCGGTTCACGATAAACGCCTTCAGGTTCGCGTAGATCGCGCTCTCACGCGTGAAGTAGAAACCGATCAGCAGATACGACACGAGACCCACCGCTTCCCAGCCGAAAAACAGCTGCAGGAAGTTGTTGCTCATCACGAGCATCAGCATCGAGAACGTGAACAGCGAAATATACGAGAAGAAGCGCTGGTAGCCGTCCTCCCCCGCCATGTAGCCGATCGTGTAGATGTGCACCATCAGCGACACGAAGGTCACGACGACCATCATCATCGCGGTCAGCGAGTCGACGAGGAAGCCGACCTCGAATTTCAGCTTGCCGACCGTCATCCATTCGTAGACCGTCGCGTTGAAACTCGCGCCGTTCTGCACGTCGAGGAACACGATCGCCGACAGGACGAACGAGATCGCAACCCCGAGGATCGTGACCGAGTGGGCGCCTGCACGCCCGATCGTCTTGCCGAGCAGGCCCGCGATCAGCGAACCCGCGAGCGACGCGAGCGGAATGGCCAGCAGCAGGTTTTCGTTGAGTGTCGTTGACATAACCGCTTACCTGAAATGAACTTCGCTGAAATTAACCTTTAAGCTGATCGAGATCCTCGACATTGATCGTGTCGAGGCTACGGAACAGGGTCACCAGAATCGCGAGGCCGATCGCCGCTTCGGCGGCGGCCACCGTCAGCACGAAGAAGACGAAGACCTGGCCATGCACGTCGCCGAGATAGTGCGAGAACGCGACGAAATTGGTGTTCACCGCCAGCAGCATCAGTTCAATCGCCATCAGGATGATGATCACATTGCGACGGTTCAGAAAAATGCCGACGATGGCGATCGCAAAGAGGATCGCACCGAGCACGAGGTAATGAGCAAGAGTCAACATGTTTTTCTCCTCGAGGGCGCTCAGGCCTTGGCGGCCGGCGCAGCGGCGCCCGCCGCCGCTGCCGTTGCGGATGCCGTCGCCGCCGTGGCCGGTTCCGTGGCTTGCGGAGCCTGCGCGACCTCCGCCGGCATCTTCACGACGCGTACGCGGTCCTTGCTGCGCACCGCCACCTGGTCGGCGATGCGCTGGCGTTTGCTGTCTTTCTGATGGCGCGTCGTCAGCGCGATCGCCGCGATGATCGCCACGAGCAGCACGAGACCGGCCACTTCGAACGCGAAGATGTAATCGGTGTAGATCACCTTGCCGATCAGGCGCGTATTCGACCAGCCCGCGGCGCCGCTGATCGCCGCGGTCGTGTCGCGCACCGGCTGCACCGTCGCGCCGTAGCCGTGCCACAGGATCAGCGCGGTCTCGATCACGATGATCGCGCCCACCACGGTCGCCATCGGCACGAAGCGTTTGAAGTCGCGTCGCAGCACGTCGAGATTGATGTCCAGCATCATCACGACGAACAGGAACAGCACCATCACCGCGCCGACGTACACGAGCACCAGCAGGATCGCGAGGAATTCGGCCTGCAGCAGCATCCAGATCGCAGCCGCGTTGAAGAACGCGAGCACGAGGAACAGCGCGGACGCCACCGGGTTGCGCGAGGTGATCACCTTCAGTCCCGACACCGTCAGGAGCAGCGCGAAGATGTAGAACAGTACGGTCGTGAATTCCATGATTACCGGTTCATCGTTAGGCCATCGTCAGGCTGGGTCCCATGACTCGCCGCATGCGGGCGCATTTTACGCGACGCCATCATGCACGAGACTCGCGCGCGCGGCAGTCAAGGGGCTGCGCACCGCACCGCCGTTACCGGGCGGCCGATGCGACTTCGTGGTGCTACGTCTTACATCAACGATACGGTGCGTCGGCCGCCTTGTTCGCCGCGATTTCCGCTTCGTAGCGGTCGCCGACGGCCAGCAGCATGTCTTTCGTGAAATACAGGTCGCCGCGCTTTTCGCCGTGATATTCGAGAATGTGCGTTTCGACGATCGAATCGACGGGGCAGCTCTCTTCGCAGAATCCGCAGAAGATGCATTTGGTCAGATCGATGTCATAGCGCGTCGTGCGGCGCGTATTGTCCGCGCGCGTTTCCGACTCGATCGTAATGGCAAGCGCCGGGCACACCGCTTCGCACAGTTTGCACGCGATGCAGCGCTCTTCGCCGTTCTCATAGCGGCGCAGCGCGTGCAGCCCGCGAAAGCGCGGCGAGATCGGTGTCTTTTCTTCCGGGAACTGCACGGTAATCTTGCGCTGGAACGCATAGCGTCCAGTCAGCGCAAGCCCCTTCAGCAGTTCAGTCAGGAAGAAGGTCTTGAAAAAGTTTTGAAATGCGGTCATTGCACATCCGCCCTTATTTCCAGATATTCAACGGCGACATGATCCAGAAGCCGACGACCACCAGCCACACCACGGTCACCGGAATGAATACCTTCCAGCCAAGACGCATGATCTGGTCATAGCGGTAACGCGGAAACGTTGCACGCACCCAGATGAATACCGACAGCAGGCAAAACATCTTGATAACGAGCCACACGACGCCCGGGATGAAAGACAGGAAGCCAAACGGTGCGTCCCAGCCACCAAGGAACAGGATCGTGGCAAGCGCCGAGATTACGATCATGTTGATGTACTCGGCGAGGAAGAACAGCGCGAACGCCATCCCCGAGTAATCGATCATGTGGCCCGCGACGATTTCCGACTCCCCTTCCACCACGTCGAACGGATGCCGGTTGGTTTCGGCGATGCCCGACACGAAGTAGACGACAAACATGGGCAGAAGCGGCAGCCAGTTCCACGACAGGAAGTTGATGCCGTGGCTCGCGAACATCCCGCGCATCTGCGATCCGACAATTTCCGACAGATTCAGGCTGCCGGCCGTCATCAGCACGACGACGAGCGCGAAGCCCATCGAGATTTCGTACGACACCATCTGCGCGGCAGCGCGCATCGCACCGAGGAACGCGTACTTCGAGTTCGAGGCCCAGCCGGCGAGAATCACGCCGTACACGCCGATCGACGAAATCGCGATGGCGTACAGCAGGCCCGCGTTGATGTCGCCGAGCACCGCGCCCGCCTGGAACGGAATCACCGCCCATATCGCAAAGGCCGGCACCACCACCATCACCGGCGCGATCAGGTAGATCCAGCGGCTCGCCTGGGTCGGCTGGATCACTTCCTTCAGCAACAGCTTCAGCACATCGGCGATCGGCTGCAGCGAGCCGCCGGGACCGACGCGGTTCGGGCCGAGACGCACGTGCATCCAGCCGATCAGCTTGCGCTCCCAGAGGATCAGATACGCGACGCACAACAGGATCACGACGGCCACCACGATGATGCGCACCAGCGCCCACACCGTCGGCCAGGCCACGCCGAGAAGCTCACTGCCGCCCGAGTTGATCGTATCGAACAAGCTCATTTACGCCTTCTCCACCAGCAGTTCGCCGAACAGGCTGCCGAGCGCCGCACCGGCAGGCGTAGCCGCCGACACGCGGACCACCGTCTCCGCAAGATTCGCATCGCGCACGGCCGGCACTTGCACCGAACGCTCCCCCTGGCGCACGCGTACCGCGTCGCCGTCCTTCAGACCCAGCTTGTCAAAAAGCCCAGCCGGTAAACCGATCGTGTTCGCTGCGCGCGCGGCCGCGGTCAGATGCAGCGACTCGGCGCGGCGCACCAGCGGGTCAGCGTGGTAAATCGGCACGTCGGCGATCCGCTCGAACGAGCCGTTCGCGGCTTGTGCGGCGCCGGTGCCATTGCCGCGTGCAACCGTCGCACCGGTCTTGTTCGACAGACGCGGCGTCAGGTCCGCGTCGCCGAGCGCCGTCGCACGCACTTCTTCAGCGGTGTCGAATTCGAAGCCCGGCGCACCGAGCAGGCTGCCGAGCACACGGAGTACCTTCCATGCGGGACGCGCATCGCCGAGCGGCCGCACGACACCGTTAAAGCTCTGCACCGTGCCTTCCGCGTTGACGAATGTGCCGGCTGTTTCGGTGAACGGCGCGATCGGCAGCAGCACGTCCGCGTAGTCGGCACCCGTCCTGAATGCCGACATCACGACGACCATTTCCGCCTGGTTCAGCGCGGCAAGCGCCTGCGCGGGATTCGCCGTATCGAATTCCGGTTCGACGTTCAGCAGCAGATAACCCTTGCGCGGCTGCTCGAACGCTTCGCGTGCGTTCAGACCGCCATTGCCCGGCAGCGCGCCAACCAGATGAGCGCCGACCGTGTTCGCCGCTTCGGTCAGGAAGCCGAGCGTCGCGCCGGTCGCGTCTGCGATCCATTGTGCTGCTGCGTGAATACGCGCGAATTCCGGATGCCGGACCGCCGCGTTGCCAATCAGCACGACGCGCCTTTCGCCCGTCGCCAGCGATGCGGCGACCCGCTTCGCGGCGTCCGTGGCCTGCGTGCCGGCGAACGCTTCCGGCAGTGCGACGCCCCGTGCCTCGGAGACGGCTGCGGCGATACCGGCGAGCTCGTCGAGCCAGGCGGAAGGTGCCGTGGAAACGACTTGCGCTTGCGGGATCAGCGAGTTGTCGCTCGACGCCTGCAACAGCGTGAGCTTCGCGCCGCCCTTCGCGGCCTGGCGCAGACGCGCGGCGAACAGCGGATGATCGCGACGCAGCGACGACGTGCCGACCACGAACGCCGCGTCGACCAGCGACAGATCGGCGATCTTCACGCCCAGCCACGGCGAGCCGTTCACCGGTGCGGAGAAATCGGCCTGGCGCAGACGGAAATCGACGTTCGGCGTACCGACCGCCTGCGCAAGCTGCTTGAGCAGGAACAGTTCTTCGACCGTGCTGTGCGCGCTGCCGAGCGTGGCGATCGCGCTCGCACCATGATCACCCTTGATGCCGTTCAAGCCCTTGACGACATATTCAAGCGCCGTTTGCCAGTCGGTTTCGACCCACTGGCCGCCCTGCTTGAGCATCGGCTTCGTCAGACGCTCTTCGCTGTTCAGGCCTTCGTACGAAAAGCGGTCCTTGTCCGAGATCCAGCATTCGTTGATCGACTCATTCTCGAACGGCAGCACGCGCATCACGCGATTGTTCTTCACCTGGACGACCAGGTTCGCGCCGACCGAATCGTGCGGGCTCACCGACTTGCGGCGTGACAGCTCCCACGTCCGCGCGCTGTAGCGGAACGGCTTGCTGGTCAGCGCGCCGACCGGACACAGGTCGATCATGTTGCCCGACAGTTCGGAATCGACTGTCTTGCCGACGAACGTTGTGATTTCCGAATGCTCACCGCGGTTCAGCATGCCGAATTCCATCACGCCGGCAATTTCCTGACCGAAGCGTACGCAACGCGTGCAGTGAATGCAGCGCGTCATCTCTTCCATCGAGATCAGCGGTCCCACATTCTTGTGGAACACCACACGCTTTTCTTCGTTGTAGCGCGACGCCGACTTGCCATAGCCGACCGCCAGATCCTGCAACTGGCATTCGCCGCCCTGGTCGCAAATCGGGCAATCGAGCGGGTGGTTGATCAGCAGGAACTCCATCACCGCCTGCTGGCCCTTGACGGCCTTCTCCGATTTCGTCCGCACGATCATGCCCTGCGACACCGGCGTCGCACACGCGGGCACCGCCTTCGGCATTTTCTCGACGTCAACGAGGCACATCCGGCAATTCGCCGCAATCGACAGCTTCTTGTGATAGCAGAAATGCGGCACGTATGTGTCGACCTTGTGCGCAGCCTGGATCACCATGCTGCCTTCCGGTACCTCGACCTTCTTGCCGTCTATTTCGAGTTCAACCATGATGGTCAATCTTCCTTAACCTGATACCGCTCAATCGTTCGCCCCGTTCATCGCGCGATACGCACCGTGCGGCACACGATGAATCTGCATTCGACGTTCTGCTTCTTTTATGCAGCGACCGTTTCCGACACCGCCGCCGCCCCCGCATGGCCGCCGACGAGGCAGCGCTTGTTGGCGACGTGATATTCGAACTCGTCCCAGTAGTGCTTCAGCATCCCGCGCACCGGCATCGCCGCCGCATCGCCAAGCGCGCAGATCGTGCGGCCCATGATGTTTTCGGCAACCGAGTTCAACAGATCCAGATCTTCCTTGCGGCCAAGGCCGTGCTCGATGCGGTGCACGACGCGGTAGAGCCAGCCCGTGCCTTCACGGCACGGCGTGCACTGGCCGCACGACTCTTCGTAGTAGAAGTACGACAGGCGCAGCAGCGAGCGCACCATGCAGCGCGTCTCGTCCATCACGATCACCGCGCCCGACCCGAGCATCGAGCCGGCCTTCGCGATCGAATCGTAATCCATGTCGGTCTGCATCATCGTGTCGCCCGGGATAACCGGCGCCGACGAACCTCCCGGAATCACGGCCTTCAGCTTCTTGCCACCGCGCATGCCGCCGGCAAGTTCCATCAGCGTCGAAAACGGCGTACCGAGCGGCACTTCGTAGTTGCCCGGACGCTCGACGTCGCCCGACACCGAGAAAATCTTCGTGCCGCCGTTGTTCGGCTTGCCGAGTTCCAGATACGCCTGCGGACCGACCGTGAGCAGGAACGGCACGGCGGCGAATGTTTCGGTGTTATTGATCGTGGTCGGCTTGCCATACACGCCGAAGCTCGCCGGGAACGGCGGCTTGAAGCGCGGCTGGCCCTTCTTGCCTTCGAGCGATTCGAGCAGCGCCGTTTCCTCGCCGCAGATGTACGCGCCGTAACCGTGATGCGCATGCAGCTGGAACGAGAAGCCCGAGCCCATGATGTTGTCGCCGAGGAAGCCCGCGCGGCGCGCTTCTTCAAGCGCCGCTTCGAAGCGCAGGTACTCGGCGAAGATCTCGCCGTGGATGTAGTTGTAGCCGACCGTGATGCCCATCGCATACGCGCCGATCGCCATGCCTTCGATCAACGCATGCGGATTCCAGCGCAGAATGTCGCGGTCCTTGAACGTGCCGGGTTCGCCCTCGTCCGAGTTGCAGACGAGATACTTCTGCCCCGGGAACTGGCGCGGCATGAAGCTCCACTTGAGGCCGGTCGGAAAGCCCGCACCGCCGCGGCCACGCAGGCCCGACGCCTTCACGTCGGCAATCACCTGCTCCGGCGGGATTTTTTCTTCCAGGATGCGGCGCAGCTGTTTGTAGCCGCCACGCGCGACGTAATCTTCGAGATGCCAGTTCTCACCGTTCAGGCCGGCGAGAATCAGCGGCTTGATGTGACGATCGTGTAGAGACGTCATTTCGAAAGTTCCTCGAGCAACTGGTCGATCTTCTCGCGGCTCATGAAGCTGCACATACGGTGGTTGTTCACGAGCAGCACCGGCGCGTCGCCGCATGCACCCATGCACTCACCCTCTTTGAGCGTGAACTTGCCGTCCGCGGTGGTTTCGCCGAAGTCGATACCGAGCTTCTGCTTCAGATAGTCGGCGGCGCTTTCAGAGCCGCCATCCGGGCCGAGCTGACAAGGCAGGTTCGTGCAGAGTGTGATCTTGTGCTTGCCGACCGGCGACGTCTCGAACATCGTGTAGAACGTCGCGACTTCCTGCACGGCAACGGCCGGCATGCCGAGATACTCGGCGACGTACTGCATCAGATCGGGCGACAGCCAGCCATGTTCGTCTTGCGCAACGGCCAGCGCCGCCATCACGGCGGATTGTTTCTGATCGGCGGGATACTTCGTCAACGCTCGATCGATTTCTTTCAGGCCTTCAGCTGAGATCATTTTCAGACACGACTCTTTCAATTCCTACCGAACGAAAACCTGTCGCTCACACCATGTTGCGACAGACCCGGCGTTCTTGCTTTGCCCGTTGCCTCACGCGCGCTGACACTACGTTCGCGTGCGAGCCTCGATGAAAAACGCGTTAGCGATCCACTTCGCCGAACACGATGTCCTGCGTGCCGATGATCGTCACCGCATCGGCGATCATGTGGCCGCGAGCCATTTCGTCGAGCGCGGACAGGTGCGCGTAGCCCGGCGCACGAATCTTCAGGCGATACGGCTTGTTTGCACCATCCGAAATCAGATAGATGCCAAACTCGCCCTTCGGATGCTCCACCGCCGCATACGACTCGCCTTCAGGCACATGGAAGCCTTCGGTAAAGAGCTTGAAGTGGTGGATCAGCTCTTCCATGTTCGACTTCATCCCGACACGCGACGGCGGTGCGACCTTGTGATTGTCGATCATGACCGGGCCGGGATTCTTGCGAAGCCAATCAATACATTGTTTGACGATACGCGTCGACTGGCGCATCTCTTCGACACGCACCAGGTACCGGTCGTAGCAATCGCCATTGACGCCGACCGGAATATCGAAGTCCATCTGGTCGTAAACTTCGTAAGGCTGTTTCTTGCGCAGGTCCCACTCGACGCCCGAACCACGCAGCATCGCACCCGTCAGCCCAAGTTGCAGCGCGCGCTCGGGGCTCACGACGCCGATCCCGACCAGACGCTGTTTCCAGATCCGGTTGTCGGTGAGCAGCGTCTCGTACTCGTCGACACACTTCGGAAACCGGTTGAAAAAGTCCTCGATAAAGTCGAGCAGCGAACCCTGGCGGTTCTCGTTCATCTTCGAGAGCGCCTTCGCATTGCGGATTTTCGACACCTTATATTGCGGCATTGCGTCCGGCAGATCACGATAGACGCCGCCCGGGCGATAGTATGCGGCGTGCATCCGCGCGCCTGACACCGCCTCGTAGACGTCCATCAGGTCTTCACGCTCACGGAACGCATACAGGAACACCGCCATCGCGCCGACGTCGAGCGCGTGCGCGCCGATCCACATCAGGTGGTTCAGCACGCGCGTGACTTCGTCGAACAACACGCGGATGTACTTCGCGCGAATCGGCACATCGATGCCGAGCAATTTTTCGATCGCGAGCACATAGCCGTGTTCGTTCACCATCATCGACACATAGTCGAGACGGTCCATGTACGGCACCGACTGGATAAACGTCTTGCTTTCCGCGAGCTTTTCGGTCGCGCGGTGCAACAGGCCGATGTGCGGATCGGCACGCTGGATCACTTCACCGTCGAGTTCGAGCACGAGGCGCAGCACGCCGTGCGCCGCCGGGTGCTGCGGGCCGAAGTTAAGCGTGTAGTTTTTGATCTCTGCCATGGCGTTCTCTTAATGTTTCAGACCGCCATAGTGATCCTCGCGGATCACGCGCGGCGTGATTTCACGCGGCTCGATCGTCACGGGCTGATAGACGACGCGCTTCTCTTCCGGGTCGTAACGCATTTCGACGTAGCCGGAGACCGGGAAATCCTTGCGGAACGGGTGACCAATGAAGCCATAGTCGGTCAGGATGCGGCGCAGGTCCGGGTGACCCTCGAACACGATGCCGTACAGGTCGAACGCTTCACGTTCGTACCAGTTCGCCGAGTTCCACACGTCGACCACCGATGGCACGATCGGCAACTCGTCATCCGGCGCGAACACGCGCACGCGCACGCGCCAGTTCTGCGAAATCGACAGCAGATGCAGCACCGCCGCAAAACGCGGGCCTTCGTAAGCGCCGTCGCCGTACGTCTGATAGTCGACACCGCACAGATCGATCAGCTGTTCGAACTTAAGTGACGCATCGTCGCGCAGTTGCTTCGCCACGTCGAGGTATTCGTTTGCCTTCACGACGATCGTCAGTTCACCGATCGATTCCGTGATGCTCGACAGACGGCCGCCAAAGGCCGCCTCGAGATTCGCTTTGAGGGTCTCGAGTTTGGTTGCCATATTGTGGGGGGCGTGGGCGTTATTGACGGGCGATAGTGTTGGTGCGGCGGATCTTCGCTTGCAGCTGGATCACGCCGTAGACGAGCGCTTCGGCCGTCGGCGGGCAGCCGGGCACGTAGACGTCGACCGGCACGATACGATCGCAGCCGCGCACCACCGAGTACGAATAGTGGTAGTAACCACCGCCGTTCGCGCACGAGCCCATCGAAATGACCCAACGCGGCTCGGCCATCTGGTCATACACCTTGCGCAGCGCGGGCGCCATCTTGTTGCACAGCGTGCCGGCGACGATCATCACGTCCGACTGACGCGGACTCGGACGAAACACGACGCCGAAACGGTCAAGGTCATAGCGCGCCGCACCCGCATGCATCATCTCGACCGCGCAACACGCGAGACCGAACGTCATCGGCCACAATGAGCCGGTACGCGTCCAGTTGATCAGTTTGTCGGCCGTCGTGGTGACAAACCCTTCCTTCAAGACCCCTTCAATACTCATTTGCTTTCCACTCCAGACGGGCAGCTAGCGGAGGCCGCCCTGCAAACCGGCAATTGGACCCGTCATTCCCAGTCGAGGCCGCCTTTCTTCCAGATATAGGCGAAGCCCAGCAGGAATTCGAGCAGAAAAATCATCATCGAAATGAAACCCGTCCAGCCGATGTCGCGCAGCGCGACGCCCCACGGAAACAGGAACGCGGTTTCAAGATCGAAAATGATGAACAGGATGGCGACCAGGTAGTAGCGCACGTCGAACTTCATGCGCGCATCTTCGAACGCTTCGAAGCCGCATTCGTACGGCGCGTTCTTCTCGCTGTCTGGCCGGCTGGGACCGAGGATCTTGCCGATGCTGACCAGTGCTACGCCTAAACCGGTACCCACGAGGAGGAACAGCAATACGGGGAAATAGGCTGCGAGGTTCAAGACTATCCTCAATCGGTTGGTTCGAATGCCACCAGGTGCCGGGAGCAGACCCCTCCCCCGACGCGAACACTTCGGCCTGCTTGCTGTTGTAAGCGGATGGCAAGCAGCTCACTAGAAGTGAAAATGCCAGCCGAAGCGAAGCAAGCGGCTGGCATTAGGATAACGTCTAGATAACATTGGTGCCGACGGCGAGACTCGAACTCGCACAGCTTGCGCCACTACCCCCTCAAGATAGCGTGTCTACCAATTTCACCACGTCGGCACTGTCTGCAATCCGGGAAATCAACTTATAAAAGCCGCGAATCGCTTCAAGACTTGAATTGTAACTGGTTTAAACAGTTTGTTCAACGCACAAACTCAGGCTAAACGAAAATTTATTTCGGTACATCCTGACCCGGCGCCGACGCAGCAGGCGCGGCCTTCGCAGGACCCGATGCAGTTGCTGGAACGGACGCGGCAACCGCAGCAGTTGCAGGCGCCGATGCAGGCGGCACAACTGGCGCACTCGTCGTTGCCGCAGTACCAAGGACACCTGCGGAAGGCTTGGCGTGGTATGCGCTCATGTAAGTCAGCGCAAGCGTCGTCACAAAGAAGACTGCCGCGAGCACAGCCGTGGTTCGCGACAGGAAGTTCGCCGACCCTGTCGCGCCGAAGAGGCTACCCGACGCACCGCTGCCGAACGCCGCGCCCATGTCCGCGCCCTTGCCGTGCTGTAGCAGCACAAGGCCGATAATGCCTAGCGCCGACAGCAACTGCACGACGATGATCAAAGTTTTCAAATACAGCATCACACTCACCCGAGTCTTTATTTAACGACGCAACGTAAAGTACGCTACGCGCAACAATCGAATTATCGATATCGAACAAGGATCGATCGACGATCGCCCCCTATTCGGTCATACGCTACCTGCGATGCACTTCACGCATCGCACGGTTTACCGCACCGCACTCGCCGCGACAGCCGCCTGGCAGATCGCAAGGAAATCGAGGTGCTTCAGCGACGCGCCGCCTATCAGGCCGCCGTCGATGTCCTGCTGGCGAAACAGCGTTTCCGCGTTGTCCGGTTTCACACTGCCGCCATACAACAACGCTATGCGATTCGCTGCCGCTTCGCTCTTCGCTGCCAGACGCGCGCGCAAAAACGCATGGACCGCTTGCGCCTGTTCAGCGCTCGCGCTCTTGCCGGTGCCGATCGCCCAGACTGGCTCGTATGCGACCACAATGCGTGCGGTGTCATCGGACGACAGCTTCGCGAGCACTTCGTCGATCTGCATGCCGACCACGCGCTCGGTGTCGCCCGCTTCACGCTGCTCGAGCGTTTCGCCGACGCAGACGATAGGCGTCAATCCTGCGCCGAGCGCACGCTGCGTTTTCGTCGCGACGAGCTCGGCACTTTCGAGATGATAGGCGCGCCGCTCGGAGTGACCGACGATCGCATACGATGCACCAAACTCCGCCGCCATGGCGGCCGCCACTTCGCCGGTGAACGCCCCTTGCTCGTGCGCGGAAACGTCCTGCACGCCCCACGCGACGCGGCTGCCGTTCAACAGCGCCTGCGCCTGTGGAAGATACGGGCACGGCACGCAAACACCGACCCCCACGCTTTCCGGCAACCCACCCGCACCCTGCGACACCGCCTGCAACAACACCTTGTTGTCGGCAAGCCGACCGTGCATTTTCCAGTTGCCCACTACCAGCTTTGCTCGTTGCTTCGCCATCGTTTGCCCGTTGCCCTGATGTCATGAATGGTGGACGAATTCCGCTTCGTCGTTCGTCCCGGTTCCTTGAACCTCTCTGACTGCAAGCTACCGCAGCACGCGCAAAACACGCGATTTTACTTTGAGCGGCGCAGACGGGTCAAACACAGGCCAAACAGGCATGGCCCGCCTGGTCCGCATGCACCGGCGTGCTCAAGTAGGCCCAAGCAGGCCCAGTCATGCTCAATCAGACATCCACGTCCCAATTCAGCATGATCTTGCCGACATGCGTGCTGCTCTCCATCAACTCGTGCGCCTGCGCAGCGTCCTCGGCCCGGAATACGCGATGCACGACCGGTTTGATGGTGCCGTCTTCCAGACGCGGCCACACATGCTCCTTGAGTTGCGCAGCGATCTTCGCCTTGAATTCAACCGGGCGTGGACGCAGCGTCGAGCCGGTGATCGTGAGCCGGCGGCGCATCACATCGTTCAGGTTCACCTCCGCCTTCGCGCCGCCGAGAAACGCGATCAGCACGAGACGGCCGCCGTCCGCGAGTGCCTTGAGCTCACGCGGCACATAGCTGCCGGCGACCATGTCGAGAATCACGTCGACGCCGCGATCATTCGTCAGCGACTTCACCACTTCGACGAAATCTTCGGTCTTGTAGTTGATCGCCCGCTCGGCGCCAAGCGCCTCGCATGCGTGGCATTTGTCGTCGGAGCCGGCCGTCGCGAACACGCGAAAACCGAGCGCATGCGCGATCTGGATCGCGGTCACGCCGATCCCGCTCGAGCCGCCCTGCACCAGCAAGGTCTCGTTGGCGCCGCCTTCGCCCTTACCCAACTGCGCCCGGTCGAACACGTTGCTCCAGACCGTGAAAAACGTTTCCGGCAGCGATGCCGCTTCGATATCTGTCAATCCCTTCGGCACCGGCAGACATTGCGCGAGCGGCACCGCGGCAAACTCCGCGTAACCGCCGCCCGCCATCAACGCGCACGCACGATCGCCGATCTTCAGACCGAACGGATTGTGCTTCGCATCGATCGTCCCGCCGACGATTTCACCCGCCACCTCGAGCCCGGGCAAATCCGACGCGCCAGGCGGCGGCGCATACGCGCCCTTGCGCTGAAACACGTCCGGCCGGTTCACGCCGAATGCCGACACCTTGATCAGTACTTCACCCGCTTTCGGTTCCGGCATCGGACGTTCCGCAAGCTTCAACACTTCCGGCGCGCCGAACTCGGTAATTTCGATCGCTTTCATCGCTGTCGCCTCCAAAGGTGGGGATTGCGCTGAAAACCGCGGGTTCGCAATGCAATCCACCCTACATGAAAAACGGCCGGCGCGCATTCACGCTGCCGGCCGTTTGATCGACACGCTATTACTGCTGCGGCGTCGGTTCGGGTTGCGCGGCGGCGCCGTCGTTCAACAGCGCCTTTGCCGACAATCGCACCCGGCCCTTCTCGTCCGTCTGGATGACCTTGACCTTCACCTGCTGGCCTTCCTTCAGGTAGTCGTTGATGTCCTTGATGCGCTCGTTCGCGATCTCGGAGATATGCAGCAGACCGTCCTTGCCCGGCAGGATGTTCACAATCGCGCCGAAGTCGAGCAGCTTGAGCACGGTGCCTTCGTACACCTGGCCCACTTCGACTTCCATCGTGATGTTCTCGATGCGCTTCTTCGCTTCGGCCATGCCTTCGGCGCTCGTGCTCGCGATCGTCACAACACCGTCATCCGAAATATCGATCGTCGTGCCGGTCTCTTCGGTCAGCGCGCGGATCACCGAGCCGCCCTTGCCGATCACGTCGCGGATCTTTTCCGGATTGATCTTGATCGTGATCATGCGAGGCGCGAACTCGGAGAGCTGCGTGTTCGCGCCAGCCACCGCCGAGGTCATCTTGCCGAGGATATGCATGCGGCCTTCCTTCGCCTGCGCGAGCGCGACCTGCATGATCTCCTTCGTGATGCCCTGGATCTTGATGTCCATCTGCAGCGCGGTGACGCCATCGGCCGTGCCGGCCACCTTGAAGTCCATGTCGCCGAGGTGATCCTCGTCGCCGAGGATGTCGGTCAACACCGCGAACTTGTTGCCGTCCAGAATCAGGCCCATCGCGATACCCGCGACGTGCGCCTTCATCGGCACGCCGGCGTCCATCAGCGCGAGGCAGCCGCCGCACACCGACGCCATCGACGACGAACCGTTCGATTCGGTGATTTCCGACACGACGCGAATCGAGTAGCCGAACTCGTCGGCGCTCGGCAGACAGGCGACGAGCGCGCGTTTCGCGAGACGTCCGTGACCGATTTCGCGGCGCTTGGGCGAACCCACGCGACCGGTTTCGCCGGTCGCGAACGGCGGCATGTTGTAGTGAAGCATGAAGCGGTCGCGATACTCGCCTTCGAGCGCGTCGATGATCTGCTCATCGCCCTTCGTGCCCAGCGTCGCGACGACAAGCGCCTGCGTCTCGCCGCGCGTGAAGAGTGCCGAACCGTGCGTGCGCGGCAGCACGCCCGTGCGAATCTCGATTGGGCGCACCGTGCGCGTGTCGCGACCGTCGATGCGCGGCTCGCCGTTCAGGATCTGCGAACGCACGATCTTCGCTTCGATATCGAACAGCACATTGCCGACGGTGGCCTTATCGGCCGCCACGGTGCCCGCTGCGGCGGCTTCTTCTTCGAGCTTCGCCGACGTCGCTGCGTAGACTTCCTTCAGTTTCGTCGAACGGGCCTGCTTGTCGCGCGTTTGATAAGCGGAAAGCAGCTCGTTATAGGCGATCTCGTTGACGCGCGCGATCAGCGCTTCGTTCTTCGGCGCCGGCTGCCAGTCCCATTCCGGCTTGCCGCCTTCGCGCACCAGTTCGTGAATCGCGTCGATCGCGGTTTGCATCTGCTGGTGGCCGAACACGACCGCGCCGAGCATCACGTCTTCCGGCAACTGGTCGGCTTCCGATTCGACCATCAGCACCGCACGCTCGGTGCCGGCGACCACCAGATCCAGACGCGAATCCTTGATCTGCGCGCGCGTCGGGTTCAGCACGTATTCGTTGTTGACGTACGCGACGCGCGCGGCGCCGACCGGGCCGTTGAACGGCAGACCCGACACCGCCAGGGCCGCCGACGCGCCGATCAGCGCCGGAATATCGGCCGGCACTTCAGGGTTGATCGACATCACGTGCACGACGACCTGCACTTCGTTGTAGAAGCCTTCCGGGAACAGCGGACGCAGCGGACGGTCGATCAGGCGCGAGATCAGCGTTTCGCCTTCCGACGGGCGGCCTTCGCGGCGGAAGAAACCGCCCGGGATCTTGCCGGCGGAGTACGTTTTCTCGATGTAGTCGACGGTCAGCGGAAAAAAATCCTGACCCGGCTTCGCGGTCTTCGCGCCGACGACGGTCGCGAGCACCACCGTGTCTTCGACGTCGACGAGCACCGCACCGCCTGCCTGACGGGCAATTTCACCCGTTTCGAGGCGAACCGTATGCTGCCCCCACTTAAATTCTTTGACGATCTTGTTAAACATAGACATTTGTCCTCCATTGATCTTTTCGTCATGCCGTCAGCGCCAATGCGCGACGGCCACATCTGAACCGCGCCGCAGGGGAAGAGGAGTGTTATGCCATTCCAGAGAGTCGCGCGCCGGATGCGCGAACCGCTGGAATGACACAGCGCTCTTCCCTGAAGCCCGGTTGTTTTTTGCTGCTGCCTGCTACTGCGAGCGACACCGGCGTGTGCCGCTTTGCCCGCCGGTTGACCGGTTGTTGTTATCGCCGACTTTTGCCGCCACTTCGGCTACCGCGTTTGCCGACGCTTTTGACGCCGCTTTTTCCATGCTTGACGGCTGCATTCGAACTGGCCCCGATGCTACCGCGTTACGCGACGTTATCGAAAGTTGCCCGACGTTAGAGCGCGCAACAACAGGCGACCACTCGCCGCGCGCCGTTCAAAAACAAAATGCCTGCATCAGCGGAACTGACACAGGCACTTTGCTGAAAAAACGACCCGCTTACTTACGCAGACCCAGCTTTTCGATCAGCGAGCGATAACGATCGGCGTCCTTGCCCTTCAGGTAGTCGAGCAGCTTGCGACGGCGGCTCACCATGCGCAGCAAACCGCGGCGGCTGTGATGGTCTTTCGTGTGGGCCTTGAAGTGAGCGGTCAGCTCATTGATGCGCGACGTGAGCAACGCGACCTGCACTTCGGGGGAGCCGGTGTCGTTAGCGCCACGAGCGAATTGCGCGACGACGTCGGATTTCTTGATTTCAGCAACAGTCATTTGATTTCCTTTGATTCAACAGGCGGTCACGGAAGAAAGGCCGTGCCGTGGGTTACAGCAAAAGCACTAGATTGCAACGAGGCGCGTATTGTAGCACAGCCCGAAAGCCCGGAGAATGCCGGCCTTTCGGACAGGATTGTGCCGCTCTCGCGTTGCCGGTTACCCGATCTGGCTGTGAAATCCAGCCTGGAGCCAGGCTCCGAACCCCGCTGTGCGGCCCGCGTCTCACCGGCGACGCGCCCGGCACGCGATTGAATCGCTATGCGGTTTGAAAATCTTTTGCCGCACAGCGTGTCAAAATAAAGCATCTCCACGATAGAAATAACCGTGAAAACGCATTTGGAGAAGTTCATGTTCAATCGCCTTTCAACCGCGTGCACGGCGCAAGCGCTGCGCACGCGCATGCGCCGCGCGCTGGTGGCGTGCGCCGGCGCGCTCGCGCTCGCCGGCTGCGCGCAGCCGTGGCAAGGCTATCAAACAGGCGCGGACCAGTCGACGGTGATCGCCCGCCTCGGGCCGCCGCGCGAAGTCTACGATCTGCCCAACGGCGGCAAGCGGCTAATGTGGCCGACGCAGCCGATGGGCGAATACACGACCGCCGCCGACATCGACGCAAACGGAAAGATTGTGAGCGTGCGCCAGGTGCTGCAGCCCAATGAGTTCTACCGCGCGGAAATCGGCAAGTGGACCCGCAGCGATGTGCTCGTCAACTTCGGCCGGCCGGAGGAAACGTCCTATTTCCCGCTGATGAAGCGCGAAGTATGGACCTATCGGTACTACGAGGACAACGTCTGGTACATGCTGTACAGCTTCTACTTCGACGACCAGGGCATCCTGCGGCTCACGCAGAAGACACCGGATCCGCTGCACGACCCGGATCGTCGCAGCTTCTTCTGAGCGGTTACATGAAAAACCCCGTGCCGGCCCACAACGGGCCGCACGGGGTTTTGTTTCAGCGTTTTGTGTGTATCGCTCGCGCGCTCACGAGCGCTGCGGATTCAGCTTGTCCACGCCCGTATACAACCGGTTCAGCGCCGCGATATACGCCTTCGCCGACGCCGCGACGATGTCCGGATCGGTGCCGACACCGTTCACCACACGCCCCGCCTTCGACAGCCGCACCGTCACCTCGCCTTGCGCCTGCGTGCCGGTCGTAATCGCGTTCACCGAATACAGCAGGAACTCCGCTCCGCTGCCGACTTCGCTTTCGATCGCATTCAGCGTCGCGTCGACCGGGCCATTGCCGCGCGCTTCGGCGGTCACTTCCTTGCCCTCGACCGAGAACACAATCCGCGCATGCGGCTGCTCACCCGTCTCCGAGTGCTGCGCAAGCGACACGAATTTGTAATGCTCCCGCTCCTGCGCTTCAGCGGATTCCTCAGTGACGATCGCAATGATGTCTTCGTCGAAAATCTCGGCCTTGCGGTCCGCGAGCTCCTTGAAGCGCGTGAATGCGGCATTCAGTTCCGCTTCACTGTCGAGCGCGATGCCCAGTTCCTGCAGACGCTGCTTGAATGCGTTGCGTCCCGACAGCTTGCCGAGCACGATCTTGTTCGCGGCCCAGCCCACGTCTTCCGCGCGCATGATTTCATAGGTGTCGCGCGCCTTCAGCACGCCATCCTGGTGAATGCCGGACGCGTGCGCAAACGCGTTTGCGCCGACCACCGCCTTGTTCGGCTGCACGACAAAACCCGTAATTTGCGATACGAGTTTCGATGTCGGCACGATCTGCGTCGTATCGAGACCGACGTCGAGGCCAAAATAGTCTCTGCGGGTCTTCACCGCCATCACGATCTCTTCGAGCGACGTATTGCCCGCCCGCTCGCCGAGCCCGTTAATCGTGCATTCGACCTGACGCGCGCCGCCGATCTGCACGCCGGCCAGCGAATTGGCCACCGCCATCCCGAGGTCGTTGTGGCAGTGCACGGAAAACACCGCCTTGTCCGAGTTCGGAATGCGCTCGCGCAGCGTTTTCACGAGGCTGCCGTAGAGCTCCGGCACGCCGTAGCCGACCGTGTCGGCGATATTGATTGTGGTCGCGCCTTCGGCAATCACCGCTTCGAGCACGCGGCACAGAAAATCCATGTCCGAACGGCTGCCGTCTTCCGGCGAGAACTCGACATCGTTCGTGAACTTGCGCGCAAAACGCACCGCGAGCTTCGCCTGCTCGAACACCTGGTCGGGCGTCATGCGCAGCTTCTTCTCCATGTGCAGCGGAGACGTCGCGATAAAGGTGTGGATCCGGAAGTGGTCGGCGGGCTTCAGCGCATCGGCGGCGCGCTGGATGTCCTTGTCGTTCGCGCGGGCGAGCGAGCAGACCGTGCTGTCCTTGATCGTCGACGCGATTGTATGGATCGCATCGAAATCGCCGTTCGAGCTGGCTGCAAAACCGGCTTCGATCACGTCCACCTTCATCCGCTCGAGTTGCTTCGCGATACGGATTTTCTCTTCTTTCGTCATCGACGCACCGGGCGACTGCTCGCCGTCGCGCAATGTCGTGTCGAAAATGATCAGCTTGTCTGCCATCTCAGGTCTCCTGGGGATCGGTCAATTCAAATCGAGAGAGGAATACGGGTGTTTGCGCCACCGACTGGCGACGCTAACAACGTACGAGGCAGACGGAGGGCGAAAACGGTCAGCGCGACAGGCGCGCCGAAGCTAGCGAGCGTAGTAGCGCGCCGGCTTGCAGAGTCAGGAAGGGGAACTTGGAAAGTGCCATGCCAGCGACTATAGCGATATTCAACGATTCGTGCAATTCACGATAACCAATCTCGAAGCGGCGCCAAACCCCGCTCGTCGCCCCCGACGCGCTATCCGCCATGTCCGGCAACGGCGCGCAGACCGTGCAGAAGGCGGTGCGCCGGCAAGCGCGATAGTCCGAAACAAAAACGGCGATTAAAAACGAATAACGGCAACGAATAACGGCAACGAATAACTGCAACGAATAACTGCAACGAATAACGGCTGCTCGTGGAAAGGGTTCGGGAAACACGGGCAAATCCACGGTCAGCCGTGCAATATGACTGGCGTGTGACGCGTGGCGTCCGACGAGCCAGTACGACGCTACGGTCCATCTTCCCGGCAGCTAGCGCTCACGGCTGCCGCTGCGACGAGCGTGCCGGATTGCTCCGGCCACGCAGCGCCCGATACGCCCAGAACACGTAACCGGACAACCCATAGAGCACGAACAGGCCGAACAGCATCAGCGGCGGATCGGACGACACCAGCACGAATAGCATGACGATGAGCAGGGTCGCCGCGAACGGCACACGGTGCCGGATATCGAGCGCCTTGCCGCTATAAAACGGCGCGTTCGACACCATCGTTACGCCCGCGTAGACGGTCAGCGCGAACGCGACCCACGGCAGCCAGCCGAGCTTGAGCGGCACGCGGTTGTCGGTCGCGAGCCACACGAAGCCCGCGATCAGCGCCGCCGCGGCCGGGCTGGGCATCCCCTGGAAAAAACGCTTGTCGACCACGCCGATATTCGTGTTGAAGCGCGCCAGACGCAACGCCGCCCCCGAACAGTAGACAAACGCCGCGAGCCAGCCCCAGCGGCCGAGGTCTTTCAGCACCCATTCGTACATGACGAGCGCCGGTGCGACACCGAACGACACCATGTCCGACAGGCTATCGAACTGCTCACCGAATGCGCTTTGCGTATGCGTGATGCGCGCCACGCGCCCGTCCATCCCGTCGAGCACCATCGCGACGAAGATCGCGATGGCCGCGACTTCGAAGCGCACGTTCATCGCCTGCACGACTGCGAAAAAACCGCAAAAGAGCGCGGCGGTGGTGAATGCGTTCGGCAGCAGATAGATGCCGCGCTTGCGCAGGAATTGCTGACGCGCGGCGCGCCGGCTGTCGATGACAACCGGCCCCGGGTCTGCCGTCGGCTTGTTGCGGCGAAACGGTCGGATCGGTCGCGCTTGCGGCGCGGCGCTGGTGCGGGGTCGACGCGGTTTAAGGGCCATCGGAGTCTCCGTGCGCCGCGTTACAGGTCGGCCAGAATGGTCGACGAGGCGGCGACCTTCTCCCCGATCGATACGCGCGGACGGCTGCCCATCGGCAGATACACATCCACCCGCGAACCGAAGCGGATAAAGCCGTAGCGCTGACCACGCGTGAGCGGCTCGCCGGCACGCACGTAGCACAGAATACGCCGCGCAAT
The DNA here is from genome assembly GCF_902859855.1 of Paraburkholderia humisilvae. Lineage (GTDB taxonomy): Bacteria > Pseudomonadota > Gammaproteobacteria > Burkholderiales > Burkholderiaceae > Paraburkholderia > Paraburkholderia humisilvae. The sequence continues at coordinate 725 of NZ_CADIKH010000049.1, read as the reverse complement.
CAGCCCGGCGATCTGCACCGACGTCACGGTCGCGCCGCTCGCCGTTTCGATCACGATCGCATTGCGCTCGTTTTCGAGCGACGCCTTGTCCACGGCTGCGTTCAGATAAGAGCCGGGGAAATATTCGACCTTCGAGATCGCGCCGTCGACCGGCGAGCGTTGCGAATGGACATTGAACACGTTCATGAACACGCTGATTTTCAGCGCTTCGCGCTTCGCGTAAGGATCATGCGCGGTTTCGACGGCGACGATGCGTCCGTCAGCGGGACACAGCACCGCATTGGGCTGTGTCGGAATCGGCCTTGCCGGATCGCGGAAGAATTGAACAACGAAAATGACCAGCAGCCAGAACAGCCACGCAATGCCGAACCCCAGAATGGCATGGACCAACAGCGCCACGACGGCGGCAATTGCGATAAACGGCCAGCCTTCGCGCGCGATGATCGGGTGAGGGTAACTCATGGATGGCTTCAGTGTTTTTGTAAAACCGTAGGATAGCAAAAGCCGTCCAGGGTTCAGCACGCCTGGACGGCTTCGTGCGACGGTGCGGCGCAGCCCTGCGCCGCACCGTCGTCATGCGGGCGAAAGCCCGCGCTGCGCAACTGCGGCCAGCTTAGTTCTTCGACTGGTCGACGAGCTTGTTCTTTGCGATCCACGGCATCATCGCGCGCAGCTTCGTGCCAACCTGTTCAATCTGATGCTCAGCCGTGAGACGGCGGCGCGAC
>NZ_CADIKH010000048.1 GCF_902859855.1 Paraburkholderia humisilvae | reverse complement strand
CACGGCCGCGAGATCGTCATCGGCGCTGATCTGGCGGCGGCCGGTGGCGCGGTTCACGCCGGTGCGACCGTCGAGCTCATCGGGCAGGTCGAGTACGTCGAGCGGGCGCGGGGCGATCAGTGCAGTTTTCATGGAATCTGGACGGGCCTCAGGGTGTCACGCGGCGATTCTTGCACCTCTGCTCCAAGTTTTCAACATTATAGGATTAATGTCAAAATTCAGACCCGATGAAGTAGAAAATTGCCGGTTTACGTTGTAATATTCATCAGGATCACTGCTCCCGACGACCCATGCCCGACCTGATCCCCGACGAAGCCGGCCTGCGCGTCGAAATCGAGCGCCTGAAGGCCGAATTTCCGGGAACGCGCGAGCTCTACCGGGAGGTCTGTGCGTTGCTGTTCTTCCGCCACGGCGTCACGCCGACGGCCAACCGTCTCTACCAGCTGGTCCGGCGGGGTAGCATGAGCACGCCGGTGGCGGTCCTGGCCGGGTTCTGGGCCGGGCTGCGCGAGAAAAGCCGCGTGCGCATCGAGCACGCCGGGCTGCCCGAGGAACTGCGTGATGCCGCTGGCGAGCTGGTGGCCACCCTCTGGCAGCGCGCCGGCGCCACGGCGCAGGATGCGCTCACGTCCCTGCGCGATGAGGTGGAAGCCGCCAGGCTCGCCGCAGAGGCTTCGGTCACCACCCTGCAGGCGGATCTGGCGCGTACGGAGTCGGCGCTCGGGCAGCGTACGGCTGCCCTGCTCGCCGCACAGGTTCGCATTCAGGAACTCGAGCAGGCGCAGGCGGCCGCCGCCGCGACACGTGATGCGTTTGAGGGCGAGCTGACGCGTACGCAACAGGTACTGCGCGAGCGGGACGTGGCCCTGGCGCAGGCCCGCACTGATTTCGCTGCCGGGCTCGACCGGCAGCGCGCCAGCACGGAACTGGCCGGGACGCGCCTGCGGGCGGCGGAGAAGCGTGCCCTGCTGGAGATCGAGCGGGAACGCAGCGCGAATGCACGCCTGCAGCGCGCCATGGAAAGCGCGCAGCAACGCGCGGTGCGCGAGGCCGAACGGGCGCAGGGCGAGATCCAGTTGCTGCAGACCCAGGTGGGCGATCTGCGTCATCAGGCGGGGATGCTGGAGGGCCGGCTCGAAGCGATGCGGGCGAGCCATGCGGCCCAGGCACGGGAACCCGAAGTGGTGCGGCAGAAGGCGTCCGGTGTGGGGAGTGCGGCACAGCGTGCCCCGCGGCGCGCGGCCCGGCAGTCCTCCGGACCGACGAAAGCGGCTGTTCGCAAGCGCGGCGCGAAGACATGAGCCGCACAGGACGCGGGCGACGGAAGGCGGTCTGCCCGGAAATCGGCGTGCTGATGCGCTACGGGGAGCGGGTGGTGCGGGTGGTGGCCGAAGCGCGCGGTCAGCGCGTGATCATCGAGTCACTCGACGATGATGGCCGCGCTTTCCGGAGCACGGTGAAATGGAAGAATCTGGCGGCGCTTGCGGCGCAGCTGTTCTGACGCACATGGGCTCGGCATGGCTGCGCCGGTACAAGTTTCACCTCCGGAATGGACCAACTTTCATTTCGGCGGACGGTCTGCGAGCGGAACGTCATCATCTTGGTCATCGTCGTGCATGGCATTCCCCGCTGTTCAATTGACCCGGCGGACCCGCCCAGGTAAGCACAAAGTGCCCCACCCCGATTTTAACGTACCAAACGCAATCAGCGACACCAGCTCGCGATTGGCGCTCGCGACCGCGCGTTGTCGGGCGCGCTCAATGCGCTGCATCGGCCGTGACGTGCTTGATCGGCAGCAACGGCAGGGGTGGGGCGCAGGCGTCATCGATCGACTCGCGCGTGACCTCAAGGCCGCCTTTCCGGACATGCGCGGCTTCTCACCGCGTAATCTCAAGTACATGCGTGCGCTTGCGCAGGCTTGGCCGGAGCCGGAATTTGTGCAACAGCCTATTGCCATGGTCGCACGTTGTGACGCTGCTCGACCGGCTCGACGACCGGAGTCACCGCGAGTGGTACGCGCACCGTTCGCTCGAACACGGCTGGTCGCGCAGCATCCCGGTCATGCAGATCGAAACACATGCCCATGCGCGTAGCGGCAGCGCGCTGACGAATTTCCGCGAGCGGCTGCCTCCTGCGCAGTCCGACCTCGCGCGGGACATCCTGAAAGATCCGTACATTTTCGATTTCCTGGGTCTGACTGAGGATGCGCAGGAGCGCGACATCGAGCAGGCACTAACGCGTCACATTACCCGCTTTCTGTTGGAGCTTGGCGCCGGGTTCGCCTTTGTCGGTCGACAGTACCGGCTGGAGGTCGCGGGCGATGAGTTCTTCATCGACCTGCTGTTCTATCACCTGAAGCTGCGCTGCTACGTCGTCGTGGAACTCAAGACGACGCCGTTCAAACCGGACTGGCCGGGCAGCTCAATTTCTACCTGTCAGCGGTCGACGCGCAGGTCAAGGCACCGGAGGACCATCCGACCATCGGCCTGCTGATGTGCAAGGAGAAAAACCGGCTTGTCGCCCGTCGCCAGGCCAATGGGCGTGGCCGAATACCAGTTGCTGCGCCAGATACCCGCATCCCTCGAGACCACGTTGCCGTCGATCGACGAGATCGAGCCCGAGCTGCGGGGCGATCTCGGTAGCGGCTAGCGAACGTCTGCGGAAGACGAAGTCCCCGCCAGGTTGACAGTTTGACTGTCGCCAACGGAATGAGAGCTTTGACTCGCGTCATTTCAGCGCTGCCGTCTCCATACTTTGCCGCCAGGAAGTGGAGGCCCGGATAGTTGGGGCTATCCGGGCCTTCGTTTGTGGACATTGATTGACCGGGCAACGGATTTTCGGAACGTTTAAAGGGGCGTTGAGGTTCCACGCGGTATCTCTTGTTCCGTGGCGACGCTGGGTCGCAGCGCCGGGCCGCCGTCATTTCGAGGGTCGTGTATAGCTTGTCGCTCGAGCAGTTGGACGTGGTCGAACGGAGACACCTGACTGAGATCGCGACGACCAATTGGCGCGCTGCGCGCTGCCGTTCGACGAATTGGCTTAGGCGTGAGGAAGCGGCGGCCGCTTATGTCTTCAAGATCCTCCGACGCTATACTCCGAGGACTAAAACAAAACGGGGGCAACCACATGCTGGTCGAGCGCATTGTGGAATGGACGGATACGCAGCAGCCTTGGCTTTCCGACGCAGCGCGTCGGTTGTTCGCCAATGGTCGAATCGAGCCACAGGAGATCGATGTCATTCTTGGGTTCTTGAAGGCTGCCGCCGGAATCGACGATCTGAGCGACCGGGTTCCGGAGCCACTGGCGCGCGCAATGATCCCGGCGGAAATGCCAGAGAGCAACCCGATCGCGCTGGTTGCACTGTGTAACCTGCGTGGCATCAATGCCATCGCGTCTGACCAGTCGCTACCATTCGCCGAGAGCGGTTTGACCGTTGTGTACGGAAATAACGGCGCCGGAAAATCGGGATATTCGCGTGTCTTGCGCAAGGCCTGCAGGGCGCGGGCAACGGGCGGCGCCATTCTCGGGGACGTCTTCGCAGTAGGCGCAGGCCGCCCATCGTCCGCCGAAATCGTAATCAGGCGAGGTAAGGGAGCCGAAACAGAGACGCTCGTGTGGCGGCAGGGGGAACCGCCTCCCGCCGAACTGGCAAGCGTCGCCGTGTTCGACAGCCTTTGTGCGCGGGCATTTACCGACACAGAAGGCGAAGTCGCGTATACGCCGCGCGGGCTCGACGTGCTTACCGGGCTGGCAGCCCTGTGTGTAGAACTGCGCGAGCGGTTGGACACAGAAATGAATGCGATCAAGGCGTCATCTACCTCATTTTCTGACCTACTCGGCGACCACGTGGTGGGGCATCTTCTCGCGCAATTCGACAAGAGGTTCCATCTGCCGCAATTCCGGCGCGACATGAACGATCTTGCGACTGTGTCGGAGGAGGAGGCCCAAGAGAGCGACGAACTGGCCGCACGAATGGCTGAAGCGAACCCGTCGGCTCGCGCAGCCGAACTGCGGCGATTCAAAGGGCGCGTTGATGGCCTCGCATCGCGATGGGAAAAGGTGGAAGCGGCTCTTTCGGATGAGAAAGCGAACGCGGCGATTGCTCTGGGCAAGGCGTCAATCGCAGCCGATGCCGCCGCGAAGCTGGCTGCCGACGTGTTCGTCGCCGAGGGCGATCTGCTGCCAGGCACAGGATCGGATCCGTGGCGCGTGTTGCTTGACGCGGCGCGGAGGTTTTCCGGGATCGCGGCATATCCGGGCCACGATTTTCCACACGTCGACAGCGCCCGATGCGTCCTGTGCCAGCAAGAGCTCGATGCCTCCGCCGCGGATCGCATGCAGCGGTTCGAATGGTTTGTCCAGCAGGAGGCACAAAAGGTCGCGGATGCCGCAAGAGAAAACGCAGGCGCTGCGTTCGCGACCGTGGGTCAGGTCGATCCGGAAGGCCTCATAAACGATCGCGCTCTAGCCGACGAAATCGGGCAGGCGAAACTAGGGCTCGCAGAGGTGCTCGCAAATGCCGGCGCGGCGCTCATGACCCGCAAAAACCAACTGGTCGACTCGTGGGCAGCGAAGAACTTCGATGCGATATCGCCTGCGCCGGCGCCGCTGGCCGAGACACTGCGTGGCTTCTCGCGTGAAATTGAGGAGACTGCTTCAGTATTCGACAAGCTGGCGGGGGCGGTAGCGCGCAAGCAGAGTGAGCAGCGGCTCAAGGATCTGCAGTCCCGACAACGGCTCGCGGGTCGCTTGCAGCAGGTCAATGCGACCGCTGACGACCTGACGCTGAAGGGCAAACTGGCAGTTGCCCACCGGGCCGCAGACTCTGGGCTCGTGTCCCGGAAAATGCAGATACTTCATGCCGCAGCGGTATCCGTGGAGGCTCAGGCTGCATTCGCGCGTGAGTGCGAAGCACTGGGAGTCGGACACGTGCCGATCCGGAACTTTACGCGTATGGAACGAGGGAGAGCGCGGCAGCAGGTGAAGCTCGACACTGCCGGCGCCGAAAAGGTCGGCGATGTGCTCAGCGAAGGGGAGCAGCGGGCATTGGCGATTGCGACGTTCATGGCTGAAGTGTCTCTCGTGCCAGGCCATGGAGCGGTGATCTTCGATGACCCGATGTCGTCACTTGATCACGCGCGTCGTGAGCGCGTCGCCCGCAGGTTGGCGCAAGAGGCGTCCGTGCGCCAGGTGATCGTCTTCACCCATGACCTTGCTTTCGCCAACCATCTCGCCGACGCTGCGGCGAGAGAGCATATAGAAGCTCACGCGATGAGCGTTCGTCGAGCTGGCCGGCGAACGGGCCTCGTCTTTGCAGAATTGCCGTTTGCGGGGGCGAAAGTCAGCGAGCGCTTGGAGCGAATCCGGGCAATGGCAACGGAAGCTGACGCTGCGGCGGAAAGCGGGGAACCGGAGCGGAGCGAGTCAATTGTTCGGACAGGGTATGGCCGCTTGAGAGAGACGTGGGAGCGGGGTGTCGAAGAGAGCGTTTTAAACGAGACCGTTGTGAGATTTCGGCCGGGAGTCTCCACGCAACGGCTTCGTGCAGTCGTTATCAGCGACGAGCACTACATGGAGATTCATGAGGCCATGGCCCGCTGCTCGCAGTTCGCAGCACACGACGCGTCGTTGGACGCTCCCGCCGAGTCGCCGACTGCCGATGAATTGAGGGCTGACGTGGAGAGGGCACGCGTATTCTTCGCCGGACGGAAGAAACTCAATGACGAAACGGATCGCAGGCGCCGGGAAATGATGGAGCGCTCGCCGGGACTCAAGCAAGCGTAGCCTGACGATCAGGCTACGAGATCGGGCAAGCTGGGACGTGAGCTCAGATGCCGTCGTAAGCAACGTGGGGACCGCCGTTTGTTCGCGATCGGCCATCGCCGATCGGTTTCGCTTAAATCGAGCCAGACATAGACGATGAGTAATATCAACATTCAACGCGCAATCGACAATATCCGTGCAACAACGACAGTTTTCACGCCGATCGTCGAGGTTGTTGTCAATGCAATTGAGGCTATCGAAGAAACGCAACGGAGCGATGGACTAATCCGACTCAAGGTGCGCCGTTCGGCTCAGCAGGAAATGGAACTGGATGAGGGCGACTCAAGGATCGTCGATGTGCTGATCGAGGATAACGGGATCGGCTTTACCGACGAGAATCGCGCATCATTTGACACGCTTTATAGCGATCGAAAGATACAGAAGGGTGGGAAGGGCTTTGGCCGGTTCACCTGTCTCAGATATTTCGACGATGTTCGAATCGACAGCACATACGTCGGGGCTGGATTGAGCCGTCGCCAGTTTGAAATGGGCAAGAAGAACGACCTTATCATCAATGAACGTTTTTCGGACCCTGTGCAGCCTGCCACCGGGACGACTGTTACCCTGGCATCCGAGCGAACGGGCAAGCTGCCTCGAAAGCTGGCAAGCCTTGCACGCGGACTGGTTGAATTGCTTCTCCCGTACTTCTCAACGAATGGATACGTGTGCGCGAAGATAGAGTTGTCTGAGATGGACGGCGCTGGCCTGATTGTACTGAACGACTACATCGATAGCCCGGGAGCGATTGTCCACGAGGTCCCCCTTCCCGTCTCGGCTTTCTCCCTGCCGGGGGCTGCGGGGGAGCAAACATTTCTGGTGAGGGTATTCAAGTTCTTATCGCCTCAAAACAAGGTCAGCAAGTTGAGCCTGGTCGCACACAAACGTGAAGTGACCGAAGCGTCTCTGGCTAGCTACATCCCGGAATTCGCCGACGAGTTCGTCGAAGATCCGGGTGGGGACCAAAGCAGGCGTCGAAACTACATTCTAAAGGCGTACGTCTTTGGCCCCTACCTCGATGACAACGTGCTGCTAGAGCGTGGGTCCTTTTCGTTTCAGAAGGACAATGACCTAATTTTCGGCATCTCGCAGTCTCAAATCGAGGTACAGGCCGCTGAACTGACGAAGGCGGCCGTGCTCGAACAGGTCGTTACAAGGCAGGAACGTAAACGCGAACGGCTCCAGCATTACGTCGAAAAGCAGGCGCCCTGGTACAAGCCGCTAATGAAAAGCGTCGACGCTTCGATCTTGTCCTCAGCCGCGACCGAGACGGAGATGGACGCCTTACTGCACAGGGAACAGTTCAAGAGAGAGGTGCGTATAAGGGAAGATGTCGCGGCAGTGCTTTCTTCGGATGATCCGAACCAGATAAGACAACGCGCCCGGGATCTTGTCGACAAGGTGTCGGAAACGAGCAAGAACGAACTGGTCCATTACGTGGCGCTTCGACGACAGGTCCTGGAACTTTTCAAGCGGAGTCTTGAATTGGCTCCGGGAGGTTCACACTTGTCCGAAGGAGCAGTCCACGACGTGATTTTCCCCACGAAGACGGACAGCGAGGAAATCGGCTATGAATCACACAACTTGTGGATCCTCGACGAGCGACTAACTTTCACGACTTATTTGGCCTCTGACATTCCTTTAAATGGGGGGAATACGGAGCGACCAGACATCATAGCTTTTGATCATCCGGTGGCTTTCAGGGCGGAAAACGCGGCGAGCAATCCGGTAACAATTTTTGAATTCAAGCGGCCTGGGCGAGACGATTTCGCTAACCCATCGTCGAAGGAAGACCCGGTCGATCAGGTTGTTCGATATGTGAATGCTATAAGGGCTGGTAGATATCGTACTCCAAAGGGACGAGACATAAACGTCGGCGAGACCACGCCCTTTTACGGCTACGTTATATGCGATCTGACCGCAAAGGTGAAACGATGGCTCCACGATGAAAAGGACTTTAAGCCCTTGCCGGACGGACTCGGTTATTTTTCGTGGCGAGGAAACATCAATCTATACATTGAGGTTCTTAGCTGGGAAAAGATACTTGCCGACGCTGAAATCAGGAACCGGGCGTTCTTTCATAAGCTTGGCATTCAATAGTCCCTCTTCTTTTTCGACTAGCAAAGAGATGGCGAGATTCAATTCGACAGAGCGAATCGGTGTGAACGCCGTAGAACGCATCGTAATGCGCGAAATGGGATGGATTTTCCGTGAGCAACTCGTCGTCGACATGGGCATCGACGCCCAGATCGAGCTTGTTCTGAATGGGAATCCGACAGGTCGCCTGATGGCGGTCCAAATAAAGGCAGGTCCGAGTCACGTCAAGGAGAAGGGCGACGCATTCGAATTTCGGGGCAGCCGTACCCACCTTGATTATTGGTCGAACCATTCGCTTCCCGTCATTCTCGTGTTGCACCTGCCACAAACGGACGCGACATACTGGGTTCACGTCGAACCGAGTGAGGTCCGTGTTGCGGGCAACACGTGGACCATCCAGATACCGAAGCGGAATCGCCTGGGCCCGGAAAGCATCGGCGCGTTGACCTCGCTTTTCGATGGCACCTCTGCACAACAGCGCCTGCGCCGGCTTGCGATGGATGAGCCATTGATGCGCCACATTGTGAGTGGTGGAAAAGTGTGCGTTGAGCTTGAGGACTGGATCAACAAGAGTTTGGGAAGATCGCCAATTCAGGTGTATGTCTATGACAAGCACGGCGACGAAGCGCTGAAACGGCAGTGGCACGTCTTATATACCGGCTTTACTCCACGGACGCTCGCGAGCGCATTGTTTCCATGGGCCAAAGCCTACGTGGATGAGGAGTTTTACGAAGAGAACGAGGATGAAGATCCGGACTCACTTCCGTGGATGAGGGCTGATGACGAATTCAGCTCGCCGCAACGCGATCCAGAAGACGTTTATCCCTACACGAACAGCAGCGGAGAGGTGGATTACTATCGACTGCGTCTATTTTTGAACGCGCTAGGTGAAGCGTACCTGACAGTTCATGACTTCATGGTAGAAAAGCGGTGATTGGTCGACAGGTCAGATCAACGACTGATATCGTTCTGCGGGTTCCTCTGGATTGCATCCTGTTTTTATCTCACGGGTTATCTGAGAGGCCGGGCTGCGATGGCGACGTGTCATGGTCTTTTTCAGCGTCGGGGCGCGGAACGAAGACCGTCGGGATGTTCTGGTGTGTCGTGGATTGCGTGAATCAACTTAAAGGGAAGCCGCCACCACACACGACGATTTGCCGCCCGGTGATAGCACCTGCGCCGTCGCTCAAAAGGCAGGTCGAGCGCAGTCTGACGACGGGTTTTGCGATCAAACCGACGAATGACAGAAGGTGACTGTTGCGACAAGTGAAGGAAACAAGATGGGGCTCACGCAAAAACAGTTTTCCGATCTGGCTGATGAGTTAAAACAACTTTTCGATGTCGACCCGGCCGCCGCAGTGGCGCGCGCAAGAGCGGTTATCGACGTGTCAGGTCGTGATGGCAATTCAATGTTGCTTGCAGCAGGGATATTGGTCGATGCCGGAAAGACTGCCGGCGACCTGGGAGCCGTGGAAAAGGGACTTGAGTGCTTTCAGCTGCTGTTCGCAGGCTTCCCTGATCAGCGTGTCCTCGGCTACAACGTTGCAAATGCACTTATGGCGCGAGCGAACCTGCTGTGGGCCAATTCCTTGGATTGGTATGTCCAGACCATGGAGGATCGAGCGACCGCGCGGAGGCTCTATGCTCGTGTAGCGACGTCGGGAGCCGTTGACGCGAACCTGAGGGCGCAAGCGCATACAAATCTGGCAAACACCCTCCGAGATGCCTACCGATTTAGCGAGGCTTACGACCACTACAGCCAGGCGCTTGAACTTGATCCATACAACGGCGTAGCCAGGATCCATGCAGCCAGCCTGTTGCTACGCTTCGCAAAGCGAAATGGGCCGGGCGCTGAGACGATGGTAGCGGTGGCCGTACATCATCTCAAAGCGGCGAAAGAGAATCCGGCTCGCATCAAGGAACTGGTCAGTGAATGGGAGTTTAAGAAGCTGGCAGAGTCTTTCCATCATGAATTTCCAGCGCTCGATGTGCCGGACTTTTCTGACGCAACACCGTGTCAGCGGTTTATCGCTGAATATCGTCTATTTCTTGCCGATAGCATCGAGGGGCTCGACCTAACGCTAGAGAAATGGGACGCACTGGTGCTGGATGGCATTTCTGATGGAGCCGACGCGATCAAGGGCCCACCGCCACTATTCGCGATGTTTAATACGCTGAAGTCGGACTATCTCGCGGCACGCCATGTTGCATTTCAGGCACTTCATGATCATGTGGTGGACAGCGGTAGCTATTCAGACACCGAAGATCTTGCCCAGTATGGAATCGTTACTGCACTCATGACGCTAGCGCAGCGCGCGTGCCTCGACATTCTGGACAAGGTTGCTGTACTGGCCCACGAGTATCTCAAACTGGCGGGCGACTCCAACAAGGTCTACTTCGTGACGACATGGTTCGAGCGCACAAAGAACAAAGGGATCTTGAGGTGGAAAAGTCCAGTTGACCACGAAGTGAAGCGGGGTAACACGGCATTGATCGCTCTTTCCGAATTGGCGCGGGATATCCAGGACGGCGGCTATCTTGAACTTAAAAGAGCGATGCGCCACGCGTCAACGCACAGATTTGCGGTCTTACATGACAGCCTGCCGACCGCAATTCGAGAGAGTACGGTAATAGCGCACTACGCGCATGCGGAATTCGTTGACCATCTAATCGGTTCCTTGCAAACCTCGCGTGCGGCCATTCACTATGTCGCTGAAATGATAAGCAAACACGAGGCCATTCATGACGACGGGAGGCCCACGAAGCAACTGAGCGTTCGCGAGATGGGGCGGCGATGACGGGTACGGGTCGCCCAGGCCGTCCATTGGCGGTCATTTGCGCCAGCCCTTTGTGCGAGCCCCTCGGCGTATCGGGTGCCACTCGATGCCCGCGTGTGTTTTTGCGGTCCATCGCGGCGGCGAAGCGCGGATGAGACTGGAAAAAAAGAAAAAGCCCGCACGAACTTTTACATGCAGAAATATTAGGCATCCTATGTTTGTGCAACGTGTGAAATTGGTGTCAAAAATACGTCTCTAGTTTACTTAGCGTCAGTCTTCTCAACTGTTACTTGGAGTGAGCGAAAATCGAATCAATAGATTTAATCAATAGATTTAGTTAGCCAATCTAAATTCGTTGCAGAGACCGCGAATCAACTCCAGATCTGCGCTAGCTTATTTCTGTCGATTCTCGTCGTGGAACTCGACGTCCTCGATCACGTCGCCGATATCCATGAGCTGGCCCGCGCGTTCGTGCGCCTGTTGCTCGCGCATCTCATGTGCGCGCATTGTCTGCTCGCGAAGCTGTTTGCGCAGGTCGCGCGTTTTCCACCAGACAAAACCGCCGATCGCGATGCCTGCCCCAAGCACCACTGCCAACATCACGAGCGACACGGCGAACCCCACAACGAGCAGCGCAGCGCCTATCACCACGGCTAACATCTTCGCAAGTACGCTTGGTGGACCCGGACGTATAGTTTCGCCATCTTGCCTGAGTCTCTCCTGTTGCTCGTCAAATTGCATCAAATCTCCGATCTAGGGTTTCCTGAGGCGGTTTCAGGGTGGGGCGCAACAGCGAGCTGGCTATTAAAGCGAGTTGAGTTTGATTTGCAGATGCGACGCTCGACCCTTGCGGACAAAGCTGCCCGGTTATTGACTCAGTATGCGCCGAAGATCCGGTCGAGCGCCGCGAGAATGGCCTCACGTCGATCTGAAAGGGAACCGATGCACTTGCCAAGAGCGTTCAGGGGGACCGCGCTCATGGCAGGCGTATCAAGGAAACATTCTTCGCCGTGGACTTCGAACACGGGAAGTAGGTCAGATGGCTTACCGGAGAAGGCGAGATGTCGGACAGGTCGCAGAGGAATCACGATCCGCGTCGGCAAAATGCCGACATGGGTGCTTTGCACGTCGAGCAGGTAAGGTGCCAGTTTGCGCGTCTCAATGTCGGGGTTCGCGTAGAGATCAAACCTGGCCATTAAAACGTCCTGTATTTTGCGAGCGGAAGCCCGTCGCGATCGACCATCGCCGTGTAAGCGGCGACCAGTTCTGCGTTATCCTCCGCCCAACGGAGGCCCTCCGCCTCCTGGATTTCTTCACGCACGCCGCGCTCGCTCGCGCGCGAAAGATTGATGCCAAGCTGCTTGGCCCGCTCAAGCACCTCCGGCGGCAAGGTGACGTTGGTGGATTTACGCGGTCGAACTTCGAGTGCTTTGCCCATGTGCGGCTCCATGTTGCAGATAATGTGTATTATGCTGCACAAGCCTGACGGGTCGCAAGCGTGCCGGCTGCTGGCAGGTCACCGCTAGACCAATATTGGGCAATTCGGGGAGGTAGGTCGGATAGCTGACCCTCTTAATCACCCGCAGCGATTATTTGACATAATTAAAGTTAGCGAACGAGCGTGCTATTATATTCATCGATGGTTTGTGTAGGGGTGGCCTCAAGAAACGGATTTTTTCGTACGTTAAGACCGCACCTTGGTCGATTTCGCGGCGCGCGATGGCCGGAATCATTGCACGCGCCTTGTTGCGAACCACGCCTTCATCACGGATCTTCACGCGTAGCGCGTCGAAGAACACCACCGGATACATCGCATCGAGCGGGCGCTGCTGCCATTCGCGCACCTCGTCCATCACCGCGTCGGTCACCGTGCTGATGAAGTCCGGCGACACCTCGATGGCATACATCTCCAGCAGGAAGCCCTGGATCTCGCGCACACTCATGCCGCGCGCGTCCCAAGGGGACTAGCTTCGCGTCGTACATTGCAATGATCTTCTGGTCGAAGCCCGTGAAGCGCCGCTCGCCTTTGGCGATCAGCACCGGATCGAAGGTGCCTTCGCGGTCGCGCGGAATCGCCAGATCCAGTGCGTCGTCGTCGGTGGTGATCCGCTTGCGGCTGATGCCGTTACGGTGGTTGGTGCTGCCGGCAGGCTTCGCTTCGCCCTTACCGTAGCCCAGATGGTGTGTGAGCTCGCCACCCAGCGCGCGCTCGAAAATCGCCTTCTTGAGCGCGGCAAGCTGCTCGTTGATCGTCGCCCGGTCCAGCGTGCCGGGAACCAGCTGTCTGATCAGTTCCGGGTCCAGGTTCAGTCCCTTGCCCGGTTCTACCGTTACTTCTTCCTTTCGTTTGCGTGGCATAGCAGCGGCTCCTTGGCCGTCAGTTTATGCCTCACACACAGGAAATCGGATAGGCTCCGCGGCTCCCGAAGAACTGTACGTGCAAGTGTCCCTGCATACAGCTCGAGCCACACTGACGTCGGCCTTGCCAGCCAGCCCGCAACGGTTCAGCAACCGCTCGCCGCCTGATGAACCTGCTCACCGCGTACACCAGATTTGACAATTGCTCCTTGACAAGCCTTACTATTGATAAAACAGTTCTTCACTACCATTATTTATTATGTCGGACGCTATCACTCCGGTTAACTACTGCACCCATGCCATTGAGGACCTGAGAAAGACGATAAAGGAAACCCGCGCACGCGGACTCACCGTCACGGCCGCGCGGCTGGAAACCGTGATCCAGATGCTTGCGGCGGCGCCTAAATTTTTGCTGCCAAACTGCGCCGAGCTGATCGATACCGAGAACATCCGCGAAACGCACCTCGAGTTGCTGAGGCTGCCGTATCCGGTGACAGTGTTCGAGGCCTCGTGGCACAAGGAGAAAATCGTTCCGGCTGCGACCGTGGCCGGTGTGCTGGAAACTATGTCGACGCGCCGAATCGCGCTGTGCTGTGAGATGACCGAGGACCACACGCCGGTTCGGGGGCTCAAGGAAATCCCGGCGTTGCGCAGGCACTATCCGGAAGGCGGCATTTTCATCTATCCCGTCTACTACTCCGATGAACTGAAAACGTGGAATCCCGGCGCAGGCGGGACATTCGTACCGAGGGAATTCCGTATTCCCGAGGGACACAAGCCCACGCGGATGACGCAGATGATGCTGGACGTGAAGGAAAACGCAGGCCGACTTCATCGCAATTCATTTCAACATTTCGCAGAGCCTTTTGTGCTGCTCGATGAAATGTTCGAGATGGTGGCGGCGCAAAGCCATGGTGACATCGATGCGGCGCTTGCCCGTCTGACCTACGATGCCAACGACGAAGTGCACATGGCAATTCAGGCTTGCGCAGTGTTGAACTGCGCCAACGTGGGGACTGTCGACGTGCATCCGAAGCCTGCCATGAACGCGCGACGACTTGCCATGCGCCGGCCACCGTTTTTCACGTACAAGGTCCTGCAGCTCGCAACAGGAAAGGCGGCCGCCAGCGGAAAAGGATCGGGCCCGCACTCGGCGCCGCGCACGCATCTGCGCCGTGGTCATATCCGTCGGCTGGCGAACAAGGTGACCTGGGTGCGACCTGCGGTTGTCAATGCGGGTAGCGAACGCGGTGTCGTGGCGAAGGACTACCGCATTGCCGGAAATGAACCCTAGGCCATGTTCACATTGGGCCAGCTTGAGAGTTCGGAAAATATCGCACGCCTGGATTGTGGAAACCCTTCTGACAGGGAGTTTGCGACGGCAAGACTCTCCCCGCTGAGCACCTTGTGATCCCCCCACGCATAAGTCTTTGATTCAATTGGATCGGCGACAGGCTATCGTGCTCCAAATTCCGAATTCCCAAGCCAAACCATTAAGGATGGCTCTGCAAATGGATTGCTGGTTATTCGCGTTGGCCATTCTAGTTATCCCGTCGGCTTCTCGCGACCGGAACCATCATCGTTGCGCCACTCCCGCCTCTTTTACGAACCCGGAGCATTTTCTGTTACACGTAACTAAAACAGCGATTTTCAATTATTTTCCGTTACCCGATGCAGATAACGGTTAAACGCCGCATCGTCCTCTCCAAACGACTGTACGACGCTGTGATCCGCCCACCAGACCAGCCGCTCCAGCACGGCGCGTCTGGGCAGGCCATAGTGGGCTGCCAGCCGCTGGAGCGAAAAGAACTCGCGGCCGGTCATCGTCACCGCCAGCCGCCGGTCATCCGATTCCGCGTCGTCTGCCGGAAGCGGCCGGACCAGTACCGCCGATGCGGCGTCCCGCCGCCCGCCCACGTCGCGACGGGGACGGCGCGCGATCTCGCGGCGAGCCTGCGCCAGCTCCTCGCGCAGCTGCTCACATTCGAGCACGAGCCTGTCATGCTCCTTTACCGATACCGTGACGGCCTTGCCGGCCGCCTTGCGCCGCGCCCGAAAGGCCGCCTGGCGCTGCGCGTTGGTCATCGCGTCGGGCTTTCGCGGCCTGCCACGACCTCGCTTTTCGGTTACAGGTAACGGAATATTCTTGCTGCGTGCCATGCCGCCCTCTTCACGAAATCCGGGCGTTCATTTTGGATTACATGTAACAATAAATCAACGGTTCGGGTGACACCCGTGCGGACGCCGTCCGCACGACCCGGCAGTTGATCGCCCCTTGAAGTGAACCGCACCGGGAAACCCTTCTCCCTGGAGACCGATTGGCGAAGCGCAGATTCGCGACAGGTTGCCGGAGCGACAAATCCAGTATATAAGACCGGACATGGATCGACCCTTCCCATGGATCACCGCGCCAGCGGACGCATACCGGCTCTGGCAGGAAACCGACGCGCTCGGCGCCCGATCGCCATCCCTTTTCCCCACGCTCGCGCATCCAGCATGCGGCGATGTTCGACCGCTTTCTGCGCCATCTCGCAACAAAGGGCGTGACGCTGGCCACCTTCGGCACGGCCGACGTCGAAGCTTTCTTCGCCGACGTCGATATGCGATGCGCGCCGGGCACCACGACCCGATTGCGCTACGGCAGGCTGCTCGAGCGGCTGTGCCGTCAGTTCATCGAGGACGGCATCCGCGTAGAGAATCCGGTGACCGCCATCGCCGCTTTTGAGCGCTGGCCAGAGGATGAGCCGGTTCCCCTCTATCTTCGCCCCGACGCGGATGCACGGCTGCAGGCGTGGGTCCAGCCCGCGGCCGACGACGACGCCCGCGCATTGCGCAATCGCGCGATCGTCGCCCTCTTTCTGGCTACCGGCATCCAGGCCACGGAGCTTCGGCAGGCGCGGTGCGACCATCTGGGCGTCGCGGGCATCCGCCCACTTCTGGAGGTGCCGAAGCGCGGACCGCGTGACTCGCGACGCATCCCGTTGCCGCCGTTTTCGATCGCCACCCTGTCCAGGTGGAAACAGACGCGCGAGCCGGACGCCGGCGACGCCCTTCTCTTTCCGGCCCCAGGTCGCGACGGCATGGTCAATGACGTGCTACTGGGCAATGTCGTGCGCGAGGCGTTCGAAGCCATCGGATTCCGGGCGCCCGACATGAGTCCGCGCGTGCTGCGCAACACCTATGCTCGCCGGCAGCTGCTCGATGGCCGCGGCAACGTCGACGTGAGCCGGCTGCTCGGGCTGACCAGCCAGCGGACCGTGGTGCGTCTTCGCGCAACCATCGAGTGCATTCAAAACGGCGGTTAATTTACGTTACCGTAACGGTTTTGCCAGCCGCCCGGTACCGCTCCGGAGAGGCCGCCTGGCGCCGGGCGTTGGTCAGGGCGCAGGCTTTTGCGGCCGGCCACGCCTCGTTTCTTTCCAGTTACGCATACGGTATATCGGTGTCGCGCGCCATACGAGCGTCGTCCGTATCGCTCCTGCTAACTGGAATGCTGAGAGCACTGCCACAGCGCCGCTGTGAGTGTGGTCGACCCCACGTCACCCACTAACTCCTCGCGGACGCCGCAAGCCGGCGCTATCGTGCCAGGTCCGACTGCGGACCTCAGGTGCCATTGGCACGCCCCTCACGGAATATGTACCAGGCTACCCTTCATCGCATCGATCTGGCGTTGGCGCTCCTCGATGATTCGAAGTGCGACCCTCTCCATGATCGCAGGATCGGCGTCGCATACATCAATCATCGCGCTAATCAGTTCAGGTAAATCCAGTTGCGGACGGAAAGCGGGAAACGCCTTCATCTGCTTCTTCGCGCGCCTGAAGCTTTCCTGGGACACCAGGATCGCCTTCATGCCGGGCGTCGGCTCCTTCGCCTTCGGCACCAGCTTCGTGACGCCAAAGGCTGCCGAGGCGGGATCGTTCAGCCACTCGTCTGCCGTGAACGTGACCTGCCCCACCTGTTGCTCCAAATTGTTCATGCGTCTCCTCGTTGGTTGTGCTGCTGTCTTAGGCGAGAGGCGAGCCAGTCCTCGAGCGTGAAGGATTCGTCCGCCATGCGCCGCACGTAGGGCAGCGCACCGGGTAAAGGCAGGCTGTCCGTATTCCGGCCCGAGCGCTCCCACTCGGCGCGCAGCAGCGTCACAAGCCTGCCAACCTGATACCGCGTCGTATGAAAACCTGGCGTCTGATACAGCGAGCGCACCAGGCCCGTTACCAGCTCGTCAGCCCGTCTTGCCCTCACGGTCGAGCGGATCTGGTAACGCCACTGCCGCTCCATCGCAGTAGTCATGCGCCAGGTGAGCCGTACGCCGCCGCCTGCATGCTTTGAGTGTGGCAACTTCAGCAGCTCGTACCCGGACACCTCAATACGCTCGCCGGGCACGAGTGCATCCCGAAGCTTCTCCAGCTTATGCGCTACATGCTCTCCATCCGTCACCATCAGGAACCAGTGCAGCGAATCGCCACGCTCGAGATCCGCGAACAGCAGTCGCGCATTCGCCTTGCCGAGTATTTTCCGGTAAGCGCGCTGGTTCGTGTTGAGCAGGATTTCGTATCGATCGCTGAACTTTTCGCAGAACGCCTTCGCGCGTTCTGCGTGGACCACACCCGAGACGTGATGCCGGTAGCCGTGTCGGACGTGGTCGAGAAGCCGCTGCATCAGCAACGTCTTGTAGCGGATCACTCGTGGTTCACCTGCCTTCATTAATTGGGGATTGAGCAACTTTGTTTCGGTTGATTCATTGATAATGCGAAGCCTTGCTGCGCAAGGCTGAACGGTTATCCGGGATGCTTAGCATTCCCGGATAATTATAAGAGATTCCGCACGCGAAGCGTGCAAACTTCCTACGAACGTCACTACAATACGGCCGCTGACTGCCACAAGCGGCCTCGCACGCAAGCATCACTCTGCGTCGCCGGGCCGCCACAAGCGGCCAGCGACGCAGCACAAGGGCGACCACCCTTTCGCAGTACCAGGTTGCCCGAAGTGGTGTATCGCGCGAGCGATTACACGGACCAGGGGCAGCCACCACCGCAGTATTCCGTCGGGGGCTGACCACCCCTGAACTCCATCACTTCACGCGAGCCGCAATGGCTCAAGGCACGGCTACCAACCGTGCCGAGTGTGCTGAAGTCGTATGCGCGTAATGGCGCTGGTACGACTACGACGAGCGCTGGACGGTGTAACTCCGTCCTTCGACTCAATCCCCACCGCACGGGGAAGAGGTTGGGCGACACGGAAACGGGCATGGCGAGGAAATGCGCCATTGCCCTGTGTAACGTGAAAACGGGAGACGGCTTTCGCTGTCGCCAGCACCGTCCAGGGGCTGCGGGGAACCGTAGAACCTGTGCCACACACGTAGGCTGCCGAGGCGTTCCGAAAGGGCGCAGGCGTGCAAGGGGAAACCTGGCGCACGTGGCACCTGCCGGCGCAAGCTGGCAGGGTCGCTGTATAGCTCAAGCGTGTAAATGCGTCCGCAGAGGTCGCTATGTGGTGGGGCATCAAGCCTGTCCGAAGACGAAGCCGTTGACGGCACAACAGGTAAGCGAGCCGCTTTGGAATCTCGGGCCGCTGAAAACCTGATGGGCGAGAGGGAACACCTCTCTGTTGTTGCCTGAGGCGCAGGCGTGGTGCCCC
This sequence comes from Paraburkholderia humisilvae, assembly GCF_902859855.1. Classification (GTDB taxonomy): domain Bacteria; phylum Pseudomonadota; class Gammaproteobacteria; order Burkholderiales; family Burkholderiaceae; genus Paraburkholderia; species Paraburkholderia humisilvae. The sequence continues at coordinate 29,990 of NZ_CADIKH010000048.1, read as the reverse complement.
GGAGCGTTGTTTTGCTTCAGTAGCGTTGCACTAACGTGGGAATCGCTAAGGCCGAAACCGGGCTGGTAACCCGGTGGCTATGCGAGGGAGAGTGGATCAGTAGGGCCTCGCGGCGCGAGCCGCGTCGCCGTCTGTCGCGATTCGTCTGAAGCGCAGACGGCAGGTGAAAGCCTGTCCGAAAGTTCACGGCATACGTAAGCGTGAAGATGCGGGGTGGTTCCCGCAATGGAGTGTTGGAACGCTCGCGGCTGGTACCCGCGAGCGTCCCGTGATTGGTCTCCCGGGGTCTCCAACGTGTAATTAACCCTTGAAAAAGGAGCTTGTCGTGGCAGTAAATCGCAGTGAAATTGCAGGCCATCAGGGCTGCAGATACTCCGGTCGAAGCTGGTCCGGAGGACAGGGTGGCCCGCCCCATCACGGGGTCACCTGCATGAAAAAGCCGCGTGCCCAGGCATGTGCAGGTCAACCCGGCAGCAGTCAGGCCGGTGGTCACGTCGTCCTTTTACAGGCCGATGGCAATCAGCGGAGCGGCGTATACGCGTCGTTTCGTTGCGGCAAGCCGGAGTCCGATTCCGGTATGTCAGTGCACAAACAGGCCACAAGCCTGCGTCAGTAGCGTCAAGGTCGAAGGCGTGGGAAGCCTTCGATTGCTGTACGGCTGCAGACCGTATCTGTCCGGCAGGGTGGCACACCTTTTAGGTAATCCGCCTGTGCCTCTTGCACACGCCGGCCCATAGCCCGGGAGACGAAAGTCTCCCGGGTTCCCCCCGCTTTCTTAGAAAGGACAACACTGTTGATTTTTCACGGATTGGGTTTCCACACACTGGTTTCTGGCGCACTAATGAGGTGGCTGGAATGGTCGAGCCCATGGTATTGGGTCGGTCTCGCATTAACGTTATTCGCGGTGGGATTCCTGCATCCGGTACCGTGGAATCTACCGCGTGACGAAGAATCGTTCGTCACACACGCCCTTCTGGTCGCCCGCAAGACCAGCGTTTTTGGGCTGCTCATCCTTGCTCTGCTTGTTCCATTTCTCACATACGCGGCGTATGTCATCGATCAAAAAGAAAGGCCAAGCCCTTCCGCCGATATCCTCGATTGGGGTTTTGAACGCTTCGCCCACTACTCGACGATGCCTGCTTCCGCGCTGATTGCCGCTCTCATTCTCCGCCTCTTGTGGGATCGTTACGCGAGTCCCGCACTGTCGGGAATGTGGCGAGCCATGCGTGTCACGCAGAAAATGGACAGGCTGGTGGATGCCCGGGACGAAATCGCCAACCTCAAAGCGAGAAGCTTTGAACCGGAAAAATATTTCGCCGACGGCAAGATTTTCTACGGACTGGATGAGAACAATCTGCCGGTTTATTTCGACGTAACCGAGTTCCTGACGACCCATCATCTGGTGCTCGGGCCCAGTGACTTCGGTAAGGGCATCATCCTGCAGGGTATATTCAAGCAATGCATCCGTTTCGGTTTCGGCGTTTTCTACGTCGACCCGAAGGGCGATGACTGGGTGCCCTACCTGTTGCAGAATGAAGCTCGCAAAGCAGGTCGGCGCTTCTTCTTTCTTGACCTGAGGCCTGAAGGAAAAGGCACATGGCACCCATTCGTAGGCGGTAGCAGCCGCGAGCGGCGTACACGTATTACGCGCGCTTTCAACCTCGACAAGTCCGGCACTGACTCCGATGTGTACAAGGCGAAAGAACGGGCGTTGCTTGACGACGCGCTAGAAAACACGGACGGGTCGGTCAAGGCGATGCTTGACTATGTGAAGAACCGGGCCGACAGCGAACTATCGATGTTGCGTGACTCGTTGCACGAATGGTCGCGGATCACCACGTTCGCACAACCCGGCAGACGCAAAGGGCATTCGATCGAAGCGTGTCTGATGAATAACGCAGTCGTTTATGTGCGTGGCGATCTTCGTGACCCGGTCGTGAAGGATGCGACGAAAGCCTATATCGCCGAGCTGACGGGCGAAATTAACCGACTGGCAAAGGTGCGGCCGGCTCACGTGGTATTCGGCGTTGACGAACTTAAATTCACCGCCAGCGCGGAAATCAATGAAGCCCTCGCGACGATCCGGCAATCCCGCTGCAACATGTTCCTCCTGGGCCAATCGATCGCGAACGTCGAAGCACCAGATGACCGGCGGCTCGACGGTGAGGCGCTGGCCCGGGAGCTTGAGGTCAACACACCTATCAAGCTCGTCTATCGCGCGGCCGATGAACGCACTGCCGAGTGGGCTGAAAAAATGTCCGCTACGCAGCAGCTTTCGATCGTTCAGCGCGAACTGACGAAGACCAACGCGCACGGTGGTGAGCTTTGGGAAGGTCACCGCATGATCGGAAACCAGGAGGCCCCTGTAGTTTCCGGCACCACGGTGCTGAATCTTCCGCGCCGCGTTGCGATCGCCTTCATGCCGGGGCGACTTGCGACAAAACTTTTCGCCAGTCCGACGACGATCGACAACAGCTACGCGTCGTGGGAAGACGGGCCATCGGGCATGTCGCCTACGACAGACGGGCCCGACAACGATGCATCTGACGACACCCAGGGCGCGAGCCGGGGTGCTAGAATAGGTACGCATCTTTAGATGCCGGTCGGACCCTGCGCTTGTGGGGTCCTCCCCGGTTCAGGCGTTCGCCGCTCCATTAATCTGGCAGATTGGAGTACGCCTACGTGAGGATGCAAGAGCTGTACGAGACCCTGAGATCGTTCCATGAACGTCTACGGGTCGAACTCGATGGCAAGAAGGCCTGGAAAGAGGAACTGCGCAAAGTTGGGCTGGTACTAATCGGCCTTGGTCTGACAGGTCCGTTGATTAACGGCAAGGCAGGAATGTGGCCTTTGTTGGTTGTAGGGATGATTCTCGAAGCCCTGGGACTGATGGAGGACTCGGAACAGGACGACGATGATGCTTGAAGGAACCGGTACCTACCTGATTTTATGCGGTATCCTGGTTGCGGGTTTGGCGGGCGCTTTCTGGTTTACAGAAATACTGCCTGGCAATCGACGCCATTCGGGTAAGCGGAAAAACCGGTCCCACTAGGGATACGGCCGCAACAGGGAAACAGGGACCGTTGGTCCCTGTTTTTTTATGGGTCACGCAGCTTTACGCCTTTGGGCAGTTGCGCTCCCGCTAGAACACGATAGTCAGCATCGCCCGAATGCGAGTTCGCTAACTCATTTTAGCCCATCCGTTGTTGATCGCCGACGTCGCATACTGACTGAAATCGATCGGCCCCGTGCGCTGAACTACGTTACGAGGCCGGTCGGTACGATGTCTCCGCGTAGCAAAATGCGGAGTCTTTGTCATTGCGGTTGGCGACAGGCCTTCTAGCGCTGGCGCGTGAAGCCTAGGTACAAAAGACCAATCGGAGCCAACACAACCGCCGCGCTCCAGCAGAACGTCATCGTGAGCACTTTCATGAACATCGCGAAAAGTGCGCCCACAATAAACTCATTGACACCTATCACGAACCCGACGACTCGTTCGTAAAAGAAGCGCGCGTAGGGATACAGGAATGTGTTGACGATCATGGCGACATGGAGGCCCACTGACATCTGCGCAGCACCGCTCGACATCACGAGAAGCAACACCGGAAACATCGCCCCGAAAACAAGATGCCGGATGTAGTAGCCGGCGGTGACGCTACCGAAACTTTGGCGAATGACGGTGTACATATGCGTATGCCCTATTCGGTCAACCCACTCTGCGTGGCTTTCCATGCCTGGAAAGCCTTGTCACGCTTCATGTGTTGCGAGAGAACATACTCAACCAGCATGTCGACGGGGATTTCAGCCCCGGCCATCTCGTGATATGCACGCCGATATTCGATCAGATCGGCGTTGACGTCGGCCGCCAGGCTGACAGTCAATCTGGCTTTCTCCGGCTCCCTTTTCAAGATCGGCAGAAGCAGACGCTGCTGTTTGTCGTTAGGGCTCTTCATCGATCATCCCCTTGATTGTTGATTGACGGCGCGCACAAGCGGCACGCCAGCGAGACGTGCGATGGACCGCACGCTCTGAGACTGAATCCTGGAAACTGCGAGGTCGGAGTTGAACCAGCCGTTCGACAGCCCGACCAGCACATCCGGGCGATCAATGAGCAGCCGCCAATGTGGCCATACAAGGTAGTCCTCGAAGCAGATCGAGACCGCCACGCGTCGGCCATCAATCGCAAGAAATCCTTGCGTGATAGCACCGGCCACGGCGCTGACTGCCGCGCCGGGCCGCCACATGCCGGCCGGCACTGGCTGGCGACTGTCCAGGCGCCCTGACCCATACCCGACAACCACAGCACTGTCCGAGTACCGGACGGGTTCGTCCTGGACCATCAGATCCACCCCAAGCACGAGCGTTTGTCCGTGTGCCTTGAGGTCCGACGCGAAGCGCTGCCACCAGAACGCCGAGGATGGGCGCCACAAGCCGACAATTTCCTCCGGCAGGACGACGACGCGAGCGCCAGTGTCAAATGCGCGTTGTGCGACGTGCCGCACGCGGTTCGTCCGCTCGTATATAGCGGTGTAGTCGGCCTGATCGAGTTTGCCTAGCTGGGTATCGAGCGCCAGCCAACCGTCCGGCACGACCGGTGTCGTCGCCAGAACATGCGCCGGGATCGCGAATACCGCAAGCATCGCCGCCACAACTGCTGTGCGCCGGTGACGGAACGCTGCAATCGTGGCGAGTAGCAGTAGTGCTAGCACCAAACCGAGCCAGCGCGTTCCCGGGTACAAGGTGCCTGCGACTTGAAGCGGAGACAGCCAGCCGATAATGCCGAGCGGCGGCAACGAGACGAGCAGTAGCGCCAACCCCGCCCTCCATGTGAGCGTTGATGGGGACGCGTCCAGCTCCGGTTTCAGGCCCACCCACGGCGCAGCGAGCACCGCCCCCTGAGCGAGCCAGCAAGCGACGCCGAGCGCCCGCGCGTCTATCGCCGAAAGTTCTCCATATGCGGTGAAGAAGCGCACGAATGTCACAGGTATATCGCGTGCGCCGATGATGTAGTAGGCGGCCCATACCGCGCCGGCCGCCCATCGATTCGGCGCCTTGGCCCATAGCACCGGTAACACCAGTAGCGCAATCAGCCAGTGTCCCGGGTACCACGCGATGAGCGCGATAGCTGCACCGGCGGCACCGTATATCGCGAAAAAGAGGAATCTGCGGCAAATCAACATTTCAGGGCGCATCCGCGTCCGACGCGCGGCCTGCCCCGCTACGGATCTTAGGTGTCGGCGCAACGCCTGAGATCGCAGACGGCGTTGCCTCTCCCGTTCTCACGCCAGACGGTGCAGCGGTCATGGGCGCATTGCGTAGCGCACGCGCTTCGTATGGCCCGACCCGAAAAATCAGCGCGCGTTCGGGATGCCCAATAACCGCGTACGGAAATTCCGGTCGCCACTGGAGGAGCACGCGGCCGGCCGGTGTGTCTGCGAAGATGGCAGGCACGCGCTTCATATCGTCGAACTGGACGTATACGTTGGCGCCGTCGTCGAACACCTGAAACGGGCGTGCCTGGTCGGATCCGCTTGTCGTCCATCCGAAGTTGTAGCTGACCGTCGCCGACGGCCGACTGGCACACGCCGATTGCACGGCGATGCACGCGAGCATGGCGCACGTCGTCGACATCAATGGAATCCGCTTCATTTGCAGCCTCCAGAAATCAGTTCCGGAGGAATCATAAGATCGCGTTTGACCATAAAGACCATCGGTTGGCCTGGTTTCAGAAGCAGCGTCGGCTGAATGTTGGCGTTGCGCTGCAGGATCGTCTGCGTCGTCTGTGCGACGGACTGCCCCGCTGCCGCGCGCAGGTCGTTCGTCGCGCCACCGTTGATGTTGATCGTCGTGCCGCTGCCCGCACTCTGGTTACGCCCGATCAGTTCCGCAACGCCCGCGATCAGGAACGTGGATCCGAAAATCTTGAAGAAATGGTTATTCACCTCAGCCGATACGCCTGCCTCACCATCCGGATCAGCTGAGCCAAGGCCATCGAGGCGCATGCTTGCGCCGTCGGGGAAAGCTTCGCTCTTGGGGAAAAACATCTTTGTCGCGGCAAGCTGCATGCGCTCCTGACCGATCGCCACGTCGTTATTCGACAGCCCGACAATCCTCGTTCCCCTGGGAATGAGTTTGCAGCTCATGCTGACGCTATCGTAGATGTCGCGATCAACCACTGCGCGGAATGTTCCCGGCATGTCGCTATTGGCGCCATGCAGGATCACGGTTGGAATCGGCGTTCCCCCTTCCACGATATATGCAGACTGGTACGGTACCGGGACGAGTGGCGAGCCTTGGGAATCAGCATCCTGCCCGTTCTGCCAGTCGACCGCGCGCTGAGCGCTTGCGCTCGTATTGCTCCCGCGCCGCATGCCTTGGGGCAACGTGGCCAGATCTGCGCCCGCATCGCCTCCGCCATGCGAGTTGGCAAGCTCCTGCTTTAACGCCTTCTGCTCGTTGACTACGTCGTCAAAGCTGCCGGATGCCACCGTCGTGATCGTGTGACTGTCCGTCGTTTCGTATGCCATGAGCCCGATTGACTGATCATCGTCGGATGCGCGTTGCAGGGCAAGACGATCGGCATCGCTCAAATCGCCGTCCGGCTGCAGGGCGCGATACCCAGCCGGCAACGGGTGTTCATTGACGCCAACCGCGCTAGCAGCCGTAGGTGCGGACGTCGCATCGGCCATAGTGGCCCGAAGGCGGGCCTGTTGCTGCTCGAGCTGCGCGCGAAAAGCGTCGGGAGAGGCCGCCGGCTTACGAGCGTCAGCAGCAAGCTGCTCCCGCTGTTGCCGCTCGGCCACCGTCTCGCGCCGGTGGTTAATCACTCGAACAAGGATAATCGCGAACAGAACGGAGAAAAACGCAATGATCATGACGCTCTTCAGATTACGCCGAACACGGGTGCGCTTGCCCGGTTCGTTCGTCATCGGCGGGAGGGGCGACGGCGTGCTCATGATCAGGAATGCCCATAAATGTTCCGGGCCGGGGTCGTATCGCAGCCGAACAGGCCGCATCCACCGCCGCTCTCATTAAACACGCGTACCTCGTCCTTGCCGCGTCGGAGCAACAGGCCATATGTCACGACCTGTGGAATCTTGTAGAAGTCGTTGCCGATCGGCGCAAAATCGGTGATCTCCCCTTCACCGCTCCTGTCCAGGATGAAAACCGCTGATAGCGTAGCGTCGTGCGGCAACCGCATATATGTGAACTGGCCATCATCAAAGACCATCGTCGGGGCAAACGAAGCACTGCCCTTGATCCGGTAGCCGTAGTTCACGTGCGCCAGGTCGATACGCGGGCCCGGGTCCGCCGACATGCCACCGCCCGCGTATCCCGAGCCACGCGGCACATTGCCCGGATACTCGACTCCAAACGGCGTCATATGGGCGGAGCCGGACAAGCCGACATCGACGTAGTGCCATGACACCCGGTGAAACCATGCGGTCGAAGCCGTGGAGCGCAGATCGATTTCGTAACGGCGCCTGGTCGTGATGATCGTGCCGGTATTGCGTAACCCCGGCTGGCGAGCTGAGACGAAAAGATCACGCTTCGTGATCGACGTATGGTAAGGCCACCGCTTTCCCGTATCGGCGAGATACACGCCGATCACTTCTTCGTCGGGCGCAAGAAGAATATGCGTTTCCTGATGGGCCTGGGTGACGATCCTGTAGCTGTAGTCAGGATCATAGTCGTACGTTACGAGCGATGGGTCGTCGTGGTCTGGGTACGGTCCGTTCACTGACTCCGATCGCGTACCCATACTCCGCCTGCGGGCAAGCTGCTTTTGCGGCTGTGTCGTCGGACAACCTGACGCGGCCGCGCACCTCGCCGCGCTGGCGACCGAAGTCGCACCACCGGTGGTCGTCGGGACCGGCGCCGCGACACCGGCGGCCGCAGGCGCGCCCGGCGATGCGGCCGGCACAGCTGCAGACGACCTGGAAACGGTGCGGAAATCGGGCGGCAAGGGCCCGCCTTCCGGGGTATTTGTCGTTTGCGCGGCAGCCGCATGAGCCACCGCTAAAACCCCGGCGGCATAGAACAGATGCATTAACTTCATTCTGCGGATCCCGGGTTGTAGCCTTTGTACGGCGTGACAGTGAAGTGTGTGATGCGCAGACCGATGGGGTTGTCCTTTTCTTCTCCGTCCTTTAGCAAGGACGGATCGGTCAGGAAATTGACGGTCAGAAGGCGTTGTTGTGGTGGGCCAGCCTTGCCGTTGACACTCTCGATCGACGTGAAAATCACGTATGCGACGCGCCCATCTGGTGAAAATGAAGTCGAGTTCTCGACAAATTCACGTGTCAAACCGGGGATAGTCACGACACGTTCCGCGATTGGGTCGGTCTTCTGCGTGTATGTCTCAAGCTCGTTCGTTGCGGCTCCGGAAGTCCACGACGCGGCAGCTGGAAGCTGCCGCTGTATCGTCGCCTGACTGTCGGCACTTATGGTGAATACCCTTGACGCCCATTTGATGAGGAAGTAACGCCTGTTGGCCGCTGTGGGGCTGTATTCACTGGCATATCGATTCGTGACCCATGCCGCGCCCGACTTCTCGTCGTGCTCCACAAAGTACGGCTTCGGACCGCTGCTCCTGGCCATCTGGACAAGCGCGACACATTCCCCCATCGCAATAGCGGCAAACAGTGCCGCGCACTTGACCGCCAGTCGTCTTTCCCAGACAGGTTTCTGGAAAGCGGCAAACCAGCCGTCTGCACCCGCCCCCGTACCCGGCGGTGCGGGCTGTTCATCCCTTGTTCGAGTGAGAGGCGAACTCATTTCAGCAATCCCCCAAGCGTGACGATCTTCTTCACCGCGCCGCCAGCGTCGCCCGATTTGCCACCGGCATATCCGGCCGCAATCTTTGGCACCTGCCACATGATGAAAGCGCCGATTGCACAGAGCAGTGTCAGCCCGATCAGCGGCAGATAGTTAGCGTCGAAGTATGCCTGCGCACTCGTGTTTCCCGTTTGCGCCAGCGTGTCGCTGAATTTCTGGATCTGCGGGATAGCTCCCTTAAGGATAATGACGAGGAAAGCCCATGCGATGACCTTGTACAGACCCGCGGTAATGGTTGACCGCAGCCAGCCATCGAACAGAAACTCGCCGGCAGGAAGTACAAACCACGGGATCAGCACCGGTCCGATGATAAAAGCCACGTCGAGCAGGAATGTCCCTAGCTGCGCTATCACCAAGAATGCAAGAGCCATCGCGATCATTGCGATAAAACAGAGGCCCTTGAGCAAAAACATATCGAGCGCAATCGGCAGTGTTGCGACGAAGTTCCCGATGCGACTCAATGACCCTAAGGCACCACTGCCGGAGTCCGGTTGCGCCGTGCCACATTCCTGGTGCGTTCCTGGGATTACGAGCCCCTCAGGGGTCGTGTTCGGCACCTGCTCGCAGGTTTGGACGGCCCTCTGTCGATCCGCATTAAGCACGATTTTTCCTGCGCTCTCCAACGCCTTGACCAGCTGAGACACATCGGATTTCCCGCTGGCTATACGCTGTGCCATTTCATCCATGTTGCCGACAAAGTAGTGATGCACGACCCCACTCCAGCCGAGCAGCATCGCAAGCATCACCATTGAGCGCACGCCCAGGCGGAAAAGGCGCACCATATAGTCAGCTGTGTCACGATCTAGAACCCAGAGGAATGTGTTCCACGATGCCATGACACCTCCAAGTGCTGCGAGCAGGTCGATACCATCCTGTACGAACAGCGATTGGAGTTCATCAGCAGCTGATTGCGCGCTCGAAAAAAATTCGTTGAGGTTTCCAACTATGGTCATCTTTCTTACCAGCTACTTGAGACGTATGTGATCAGGCGAATGCAAAGCAGGACCGCTATCACCGGAACAGACAACAGCGCGAGCGCGAACAATTGTGGTCGCTCCGCGTAAACGATCAAGAAAGCGAACGCTATCGACAGGCGCCACGAACGGTTAACTCGCCTATCCTTGCTGATGCCTCTCTTAATACCATCGTTGTGGCTTTCGACATACCGCCGAACCGTGCGAAGCACAACTCGCAGATCCCCTTGCGTTCGACAGAATTTCAAAATAATCCATCGCACAAACATTGCGTCACCCGCTCTTCGGTCAATTATTTCAACAACTTGAAGGGCGGCTCCTGTTCTATCTCTTCCGTCTCCTTCCTGTTCAATTCGTCAGCCTCTTCCTTCATGGTTTGCATGCGTTGAGCCTGCCGCCGAGCGGCTATCTGCTCAGCGGCTTGGTCGGCCTCGTGAGCGATCACGACATACACGACACCTCCCGCGATCACAACGAGCAAAGATACGATCGTCCATAGAACTACATTAATTCCCAAAAACTTCATCTGTCCATTCCTCTTTCACTAATTTCTACTCTTTAATAATTCGAACGGTGGTTCACTGTTGATATCCTTGACCTCTAATTCGTTTAACAGCCTCGCCTCGACCTGACGTGCCGCCGCTAAACGGGCGGCATTGACCTGCCCTTGCGCCACTGCCTCGCGCTCCTGCATTCGCTGCGTGAGTTGGCGTTGCATCAGGGCATGCATATCCAACATCTCGCCAGCCAGCAGACCGGTCTGCTGGTTCAGCAGCTGAAGCCCCTGCACGTTGCCACTTATGCCCGGGATCAGCGATTGCACCTGCTGAAGATTCTGGGCGCGTTGCGCAAGGATGCTCAGACTGTTCATGTCCGAATCCAGTTGTTGCCGGTAGTAGCCGCCACGCGTCGTCGCAAGCTTTGAGTAGGCGGAGAGCCATTGGGAAGGTGTCATGCCGGTATTCGACATCTCCGACATGCTGCGGCTGAACAGGTCATTAGTCTGCTCCGCAGCCTGGCGTAGGCCGGACACACTGGTGTAGAGCGATTGCAGACTGCCCATCTGTGCGCGATACGGAGTGGTCGCGCCCGACAGGACCTGTGGAGACATCTGCGCCAGGTTCTGCAGGCGGACGATCTGGGCTTCGATGTTCTGCTCCACCATCTGGGCCTGCTTCGCGACCGACGCGACCAGTTCCGCATGATTCATGATCTGCGTGACTTCGGTAGCACCTACCCCACCGCCTCCGGCGTGTGCGGCAAGGGGATAAGTGCATATCGCAAGTGCTAAAACGATCCGCCACTTCCAGTCAGGCTGCGTGTTGTTCATCGTCCCTGTCTTCGTTATTGTGGTCTTCTTCACTTGCGGCGGTTTCCCGTTCCCGCCGGATTCGTTCAACGGCGTTACTGAAATAGTTATCGCGCCAGTTCGGATCTCCCGATTTCATGTGCCGATCAAGCAACACCTGTGAACTGGACTCCGAACGCAGGATCGCTTCCGATTCGATCGACAGCGGCACGGATACTCTGCGCGACATGCCACCGTCCTCGGATATGAAGTAGTCCCTTTTTGGCCGGCATTCCCTGATCGCCGCGATCTGTGCCTCTGTCAGGCCGAAATCACGCTCGTAGGCCAGCTTCGTGGCCGGGTTGAACTTCCTGACGGGAACGAAGACACGAATCGCGACGTTGTCACGGATGACAGGCCAGATTGACGAGGTAGACACCTGTTCGGGGCTCTGTGCGTCCATCCAGACGTTGCCGAGCAGGCTTCGCATCATCACGATCCAGCCGCCGATCTGACGCGCAAAATCCTCGTCATCCAGCAGGTTCCAGATTTCGGGGAGCATGATGATCGTCGGCCCGAGTTCCCCGCATGCGCGACGCTGTTCCATTGAATCGCGAATCCGGTAGGTTGCATAAGACAGAAACGGCCGCGCGACAGCCTTGTTGCTCAGGATCCCGTCTGTTGCAACTGTCACCCACTCGGCCTCGCTAAAACTGTCCGAGAGGTTGTCAAAGTAACGTGCGTCAACCGCGCCACCTACCCACGTTGCCAGTTCCTTCGCGAACTGGCTATTCTTTGGCAGCGATGTGTGAATTGCTTTGAGTCGCCACAAACGCTGGTCTTTCTGCGCGGCGCGCAGTGATTTCTCGAGCTCCATCCGGTCGTCAGCCGTGGCGCGATAGCCCCGTTGGCCAACGAGCATGCAGATCCAGTCCATCAGAAACGGCATGTGACGCTCGTGCTCAAGCAGGGTCAACGGGCCGCACGTTGCGCGCTCATCAGCCGGTACCGCGTTGAGATCCGGATTGAACTGAAGGTACCGCCCGCGCTGAAGGATCGTCGGGATGCGCATCGACAGCTTCAAATCGAAGCCATAAATCCTCAGGTTCGGATATTTCCGGAACAGAGTCGCGCACAACAGCATGAAGATCGTCTTGCCGAAGCCCGAGCGACCGCAAATTAACATGTGGCCCAGGTCCATCATGTACGCTGTGAACCAGAAAGGCGTGCCGTACTCGGTCATGAACGCGGCCAGGGCCGGCAAACGTCGGCCGAGCTCGCGTGACAGGTGGCGGTTAAACATATTACCTTCCGACACCCCACGTAACGGCAGCAACCGCGATAAAGCAAGTGTGTCGATAAACGACCAGCGTGCGCATTCGCGCCACATACCAGGAATCGTCGTCGCGAACGCCGACAGGGCGTGAAGCGTTTCGCGCACCGGTACGAACTGGGCGCCCCGCAATGCTTCCTCGACGGCCTTGTGTGTTGCAACCGCCTGTGCGTATGCTTTGGGCGCCGCCTCGTGTACGTTTTCGGGGGTTTCTTCGTACACGTCCGAATATGAAATGATCGACAGGTTGTAGAAGCCGTACTGTTCTTCGGCCATTTCCACCCTGCCGGCGCGCGTGTTTGCCTCCCTTGCGGCCTTTGTCCGTGACTCGTTCTTTCTCTGGTTGCCGACCTCCCCTCCCTTGAGCGCGGCGGCAAACAAAGCACGCACATCAACGCTACGGCCTTCATGATATTTCCGGATGCTGTCAATGAAGCGTTTGGCCGTGCCTTGCGACGTAAGGCGGAAGCAATGACTGATCGTCAGCTCTCCCCTTATCTTTAGCAACCCGTCGAGTGACCTGGTGGACACGCGTTTCGGCCAGAAATCCCGACGACCCGGTACGCCAGCGGCGATACCGAACCGGCATCGCCCGTTTGAATAGAAGTGCAGGTAGTCGTGACCGACTGCAACCTCGGTATCGCACATATCGATGTCAAGCGCCGGTGTGTCGGGGATGTCCAGCTCGGTAACGTCGTCGGATGGCGGTGAGCAGACGTTATGCATGAACGCCCCGAGACGCTTTCCCGTTAGCCGCCAGGCTTTAAGGCTGCTATTGGAAGCAACAAAGCCCTGGACAGCCGTTTCGAAGGCGTCGACGACTGCCGGCAGTTCGGACGCGGTATAGGCGAACAGATACTGATCGGAGAACATCGCGCGCGTTGCCTGCCAGACAGCGCGTGGGATCGACAGCTCATCGCGGGTAACACCATGTACCACACGACCCGCGAAGCGATCGATACCAACTTCCGGGCGCAGGACGAGCGTGAAGTAATGCCGGTTGACGTAGTTTCCTTCCGTTTCGAAGGTGCGACGACGTTCATCATCGACAACCTGCGACATGCGATCTGGCATCGGGCGCGTCGGGTAATGTGTGGTGCGGCGACGGAGAACCGTCCACCAGATCGTCATAGGCCGACGCCCAAGGTCACGTAACGACGACGAGAAATGCTCAAGCATTTCCAGAACCTGATACGTCGATACGCTGTCCGTGTCCGGCCCCGCAAATCCGAATGTCACCGCGACGCCGGAATCCTTGTTGACGATCTGTCCGCTTGACGCGTCATAAGGAAACAGCCACGGCACAAGCTCGGCAACCGATCGTCGATTCGGGTTACTAATGCGTTGGCCGATTTGCGCCAGCGACTCGTTGTCGTAGGGAGAAAGCTTGCGCGACCTCACATCAATGTCCTTCGTCCAAAACCCACTGGACGTGTGTTGCGTCGCTGCTTTACAGACTGGCGAGGTTCATAGAAATCGCCTTGATCGCTGTACTTCAGGTAGCAGGCCACCTGATCAGGATCGTTTCGCACCATCAACCATAGGACCGGGTGAGTCACCAGCACAGCCACCAGAACCCATGGATTCTTCAGCCCGATGGCGAAGATGCCAACCGCCGTGATCTGCCCCATGAACCATTTCCGGTCAATGCCAAGCAACATGAAACGCTCAAGCATCGTTTGCTGGATGTTTACCACGAAAGGATCCGTGACGACGCTATCAACGGTGATGTGATCATCGGTACCACTCATCTACATGGATCCCGAACAGGCGGCGCCATGGTTAAAGACCTGCGCCCACAGCAGGGGCGCGTTGATGATTCCAAGCGTGCCGACCATGCCCTTCAGGATCATCGCCTTGATCTTGCTGTGGCCGTCGTCCAGCAGCCACGCGACAAGTGCACCGACGAGCCCCGAGAGGGAGACGATTTCAAGGAGCTCGTTGTCGAGAACCTGCTGATAGATATTGCACAGTCCACCATTCCAGATGCCCGCGTGAGCAATAGCAGGAATGGAGCCGAGCCACAGTGCAACGAGCGCGAAGCGGATTGACGCGTGATAGTCGCGAGCGATTGTGCGCCCGGCGGCGTGCGCATCATTGACACGTGCGCAAATTGCACGCACGCCGAGATTGGCGGAATGGAGCAGAGAGGTGGTTATAAAGTTCTTCATTTCTAAGGCCTTTGAATCAATTAGATCTGTTCGACGCCGCCGAACCGGTGGAACAACAGACGGGTGCGGTACCGGCCGTCTTCGACGCCCAGTACTTCACGGATTTCGACAGGACCACGCATCCCGTTCGCCTGGCGCTCCGCGTGCACAAAGAATCGAAACGTCGAAGCGATCTTCCGGCGTAAATCGTCCCGGCGCACGAGCCGCCCTTCCTCGCTCATACGAACCAGCGATTCAAGCCGCAGCGGCGCCATTTCAGACGAGTTGGAGTGAATCGAAAGCACGGAGCCGTCATGACCTGTCGTTAGGGCTTCCAGTACGTCGAACGCCTCCGGGCCCCGTGACTCGCCCACGACGATGCGATCGGGACGGATGCGCAGGGCGAACTTCACGAGATCGCGGATCGTGACGCCCTGATTCGCTTCCAGCGCAACCCAGTTGACAAGACGTACATCGAGTTCCTGTGTATCTTCGATAGTCACGATCCGCTGTTGTGACGGCATGGAGTCGATGACCTGATTTAGCTGGGTCGTTTTGGCCGACGACGTGCCGCCGGAAAACAGGATGTTGAATCCCTCACGCATCGCCCATTCGTAGAATTCGGGAATGGCTTCACGTCCATCGACGAGTCGGCTCAAGATGTCCTGACCGCCATGGCGTGCGCGTGGATTCGCGCCGGGCGGTAGCACGTCGAACGCGCCGAGTTCCAGGTAGTCGCGCACGGTGAACCGTTTCTCTGCATGCTTGCGGATTGACATCATGTCGCCATGCACGGCGACGGGCCACAGCGCGGCCGCGATGCGCAAACCCGGCAGGCGCGCGTCGAGCAGCGGCGTCGGGTCCTTGTCGTTTACATTCGCGAGGACCGTGATGGCCCGGTTGAGCTGCACCGGGTCGACGTGGCAGCCCTCTTCCCGCCTCATCACACCCGCACTTTCAACCCACACGCTGTCGTGCCGGTTGATCATGATTTCCTGATTCGACGCGTCCTCGAAGAGCGGCCACACGCTTTGCAGAAAACTTTGCAGCGTTTCAATCGCCGCGTCGCGGCTTAGTTTGTCCATCGAGGCCCCGATATCTTAATGGACGGAGCGGCCACCAGCCGGCCAGTCGAGAATCCAGTCGGCCCTCTGCCACAGGGTGTCACCCCATAGAATGCGCAGGTGGGCGCGGCGAATCATGCGCTTTTCACTGGTCCACACCTTGATTTGCCAACTGCGGAACTGCCCGGTCGCGCGACCGGAACCGATGACCGCGGAAACCGTCTCGCCAACGATGTGTTGCTGAAAAACGGAATCGTAGGCGTCGGGGCACGGAACTGGCACAAATGGCTGTTGCATGCTGGTTTCCCTAGTTTTGCTTTTCGTACGCAACCAACGTGCGACCGGGTACGACAGGTTCGGGCCGATGCGAGGCTCGAATTCGAACGGCCGGAGCTGCGCGAGGGATTGGCGGTAAACTGGACCGAAACTGAAGATCAGCCGTACTGGACAAGGAAGTGTTCGCGGCGACCTCAGCGGCGCGGTAGACCTTCTGCGCGTACGCGCGGCGTTTATCCCGCGAAGTCGCGTTATACGCGCCGACCGCTTCCCAGGTTGGGCCGAACTGACGAATGTTTTTCGAGACGATCCATGCGCCGACATAGGCGCTCGTACAGGCATCGTAAAGATCCCGTTTGTGAATGCCGTAGCGAGCGAGCCTCGGCAACCACCAGCTATTGATTTGCATGAGACCAATGTCCGTGCTGCCATTGCTATTCCTATTGACGGCCATCGGGCGCATGCCGGATTCAACCTGCGCGATTGCGCGTACCACCTTCGCGTTGATGTGATGGAATGCAGCGGCGTCATCCAGGCAATCCGCACGGGCGGGAGAATAGATGCCGAAGAGGATCGTAGAAAACGCTAGCAACTTGAACAGATGTCCACTCTGCTTCAAAGACGCGTGTCGCTGCATAATTCCGCAATTTTTCAATAGTCCTACTTGATTTTGTGTATGCTTGCGCCTTGGGATGCGCCTGGCGAAGGCACTTTCAGGTGGGGGGGCGCGAGGACGGCCGTTTTGCGCCTGCCCACCTTCTTCTGTTTCTCACGAGCGCTTGACTTCGGGGGATGTCGATGGCGCCGTTGCTGCGCGACGATGTAACCTGTTCAGCCGTTACGGGGCATTTTCGCCGCACAATCCCATTCATTCCATTTTGCCCCCTCCTCTCGAAGCACGTCTCGTCGAGTAACGCCACGCCTAGATTTGCCCCAGGCAAAAATACGGAGACTCCCCGTGATAAACCGGGAAACACAATTCGCCTGCGAAAAGGATCAGCGGCATCCGGATGCTGGCTATCTCATGACCTGGTCGAACAGAGACTTGATGTTCTTTACATGCTGGGTGGTGAATTTCCGGCACCGTTCACGAAGCACTGCTGTGTACGGTTCCGACTGCCGTCTATGGAGAACCTGCTAACGCCTGCCTGACGACAGACGCCGTGGCAGGAAAGCAGGTTTGTCGCACTCGTTTATCATACGGGTACAGACACGGGGCAGATTGTCGCTGTCCTCTTATGCGATGCGATCTGGCTAAATGCCTGAAAGATCATACCTTCACAGTGCCTGGTATTGAATCAAGGGGTTTCGTTTTTGGCCGCGGATTTTTCGCATAACGATGTTTCTGCGAAGAGGCTCCCGAAGCGAAAAGGAGCAGTACTATCGGGCAACGGCAATTTCCTTGCGCCGATCGTCATGCACGTGTATCCGCGCGCTTACCCAGCCCTTGTTACTGCCTCGTCGCCTTCGAAACCTGGCGCGCCCGAGTGTCCGTTTTGCCGTCAAATTTCTCGGTTTTCCGCAAATTCGGCACACAGTCCTGCGGACACGGCGGCACCTCAAGCGAATTTTGTACGGCGTTTAAAGACCCCCTCCGATACGCTGGCAAATGAAGCAGCACCCGCCACTGAAGGCCGCGATTGGATGATGCCGTCGAAGACATCTGTACCGATCCGAACATTGGGGAGCAGAAGGTAGGCGACCTGGCCGGGTCTACCGGATCGCCTCGAGTTCGAGACGGCACCGAGGGATGACCTTTTCGGCATCACTTCGGGCCAGCGTCAGGAAGAGACTCCGGGTGCGGCGCGGATGGGACGTGCCGCTTGATCTGGCAGAGCGTTTTGAAACCGGCATAAGGCTTCCGAAGCGGTGACGAGCCGGTGCGTGCGCAGCGTCCGTAGCAGCTCTTGGCGCGACGAGTCCGCACGGGGTTGACAATTCTATAGCACGGCATGCCGCCACTGGTGCCTCGGCGTCTTTCCGATGTACGGGTGCCTCTGCTTCGCCTTGCTCAGTATCGCTCACACGTTGACGCCCGACTCCTTTACCTCCGGCGCGCTTACGCGGGTCAATATAGGATCGATCAAATCCTGCCCCTCATGTGCTACCGGCAATCGCGCTTTCAGCAACTCATGTAGGTGTGGGTTGCCTCGGGTTATCCACAGAATCGGTGGATAACAGTGTGCAAAACGTGCGCATGACATGGTTAAGTCCTTGATGCATCTCCGATTCGTTATCTTGCTAATGATGCAGGGACGGGCCTTCGCGCGCGGCGCCTCATCTACGCCCCCCTTCTGGCAAGCCTGTGGAGAACAAGGACGATAGTTGTATCTCGCCCCATAAATTCGTTCCGACGATCTAGAAGCGCATACCAACATCAGTGCATGGTTTCCTGCTGCGCGCCATAAGTTCGCGGCACTCGCCAGGCGTTTCGCTTTATACCGGCCCAACGATTTCGGTGCAGCTCACAAACGTTGACACGCGGAGGCACCATTGGGGTTGCTCAATCGCGCCCGATGCGAGTCGGGCTGCCCGTCAGGAAGTGGCGCTGGCAGCCCTTCGTCCACGATGACTGCCTTGCCAATACTCCGAGGCGCGCAGCGTCCCGCTCAGGGATGTGACCGGGAGACCCGTCTCATATTTATAGGACTACGAAAGAATGGCGAAACCGGGCAAGGAAGACGGCGATAAGGCGAGGTCCAGGTCCCGAGCGACGGATGATGTCGGAGGCAGTATGTCATCTGGTTAGTCTACCCCGGCGCTTGACGACGTGCTTTATCAGATTGTCACCAAAAACTGGCAACATACGTGAGAGAATCGCCTGCCCCGCCTCTTGAATCTGTCCGTTTCAGTGAAATAGCGTCCGGATAACCAGTGACTGATGCACAGTTATAGGCACCGCCATGGAACGATTTATCCGCATCCTGAACGGCGACGACCGGCGCGCGCTCGCATGGCTCAACGCGCACGTGGGCCTTGGGCGCGTTTCGGCCGCTCCACAGCAACTCGCAGCTACCGCGGGCCGGCCGGTCTATGTGCCGGTGGTCTACCGCTGTCTGGGCGGCTGGCCTCCCACCCCACCGCATCCGGTTCATGAGCCGCAAGACGATACGATTGCATCGCAGCATCTTGCGCAAATCCGACGGATTCTTTCCGGGCGTACCGCGGCGGCCACATCCACCACAAGCCGCCACTATTTCCCTCTGACCGCGCGGATCGGGTTGTGAACAATCCGGGCATACCTGACACCCAGTTAGTCAATGTCGATGTGGCCAGTTTCGAGCGGGCAGTTGGACGGGCCATACGCGATCTTGAGCAGATCGTTGTCGTACTCCTCGAGCATGCTACCCGCACGCACGCAGTCCTGACCTGGCGTACGCTGCGCGCGATCGATGAACAGGCATTCAGCGATCTCGGATTCCAGAGCAGACATGACGGGCCGGTGCGGGCTACCTTTGTCCGCGTCGGTGAGCACCGGCTTGCCGGCATCGATTGCCATACGCAAGTGAACTGGTGTCGGCTCGACGATGGCCTGCCCGCTGTGTACCTGATTGCACGACGGTTCTTCTGCAGGCCACGCTCGTAGGTCATGAGAGAAGTGACCTACTGCACGCTCGGCGACACCATGAATCCAATGCAGCTACGATCCAGCCGCGAAACCATGAACTTCCTGAGCGGGTTGCCCGCCACGCTCAGCTCGAGGCGGATGGCTGGTCAGGTGGCAGCGCGGTAAACAGCCGCTCGTCCCAGATGACGGGCTGCGGTGCCGACACCACCAGACGCGCCGCGTCCGGATGGGCCGGGTTGACCAGAACGTTCGATTCCTGGCGCGCGACAACGGAAGGAACAACAAGAACAGCCGACCGGGCCTCAGTAAGCCACGTGTCGCGGAGAACAACAATACCCGGAGCATAAGCCGGCCGAGTACGAGCGCCAGGACTACGGGCAGCTGCAGCCCGAACTACGCGCACCCGCGACCGGCCAGACCTACCAGGGCCCGATCGTCTCGGCCGACGACAAGTATGTCATCCAGTCGGTCCGTGAAGCCGGCCGGGAGCTGCACATTCAGCACGAACGCCTTGTACTGAACAGCGACCGCCGCGATCTGTTGAACGCCGGCGCGAACGTCGAGATTCGCTACCCATACAACCGGGTCGGCATCGTGAATGAACGGGGAGCAAAAGAGATTCAAGGGCCGGCATCCAGGGGGATCGAACCCAAAGATTTCGGCAAGAGATAGCAACACTCGCCGAAGCCACGGACCTACCACGGGTACTGGCTCATGCCGACGTCGCATTAGCGTTTCCCGATTGGCCACCAGCGTCGCACGCATCCGCTTCTTGATCGTCAACCGGACGATCAAGAAGTCGCCGTTGCTGCGTCGCTTGCTACAGCAGTGCGTGAAGCCCGGAAAGTCAAACGTCTGCGGCTTCCGGATTCCCTGCTCCCGGCTTTGCTGCGCGGCGAACCGCCCGAAGCGGATCAGTCGCGTTTTGTCCGGGGTGAAGCTCCAGTCCGAACCTGGCCATCCGTTCCCGCAGCGCGGCCAGAAATCGTCGTGCCTCGCTCTCATACTGAAACCCCGGCACGCTGTCGTCGGCGTAGCGAACGATGTCGCCGGCGGCATGTCGGTTACGCCATTGCTGCACCTACCGATCCAGTGCATAGTGCAGGCAGGCAAGCGTCTGTGGCGGTGCTGGGCTGGGATGGCCATGTCGACACGCACGGCTACGCCGTTATCGCCTTTCAGTACGTGAAAGACATCGGCTGGGTGCGCGTCTCGGCCTGAAAGTAAAAAAGGACGCTCAACGCGTCCTTTTCTTTTGCGGGCAGCACCAAGGTCAGACAGCGCGAACTTCCAGGCGCTTACCGAGCGCCGCGAAAGCAGACTCGACCATCTCGATTTTTGACGAATGGCGGAAGTTGAGCAGCCGGTCTATCTGGACCTGGTTAACCTTTAATCGACGAGCCAAGTCCGCCTTACGGACCTTCTGATTCACCATCTCGTTAGCGAGTAGCACCTTCGAGGTGGCGAGCGCCGGTAACGTGACGGCCTTCTGGCCGCGCTTTACCTTTGACGGCAGCGGGATCGGTCGTTTTTCCGAAAAGTAGATCTCCAGTGCAGCCTCGAGCGCGTCGAGCGCCTGCACCAATGCATCAGCCTCGTCTTTACCCACGGTGATCGCCTCGGGGACGTCCGGGAACGTCACCAGCAGCGTGCCGTTGGTGTCCGGTTTCAGCGCGATGGGATATGACAGCATACGAATCTCCAGTAATACACAAATACGAAGGACTGCTTACGACGAAGCACTACTAACAATGAAGCACGAGGTCACAAAATTTTGTGAGTTCGGAAGGAAGGGCCTTACGGCCCCCATCCTGTCCTACTTGATCCCGAGTTGTTTCTTGATCGCCTCGACAAGTCCGGTACCGATTTCTTTCGACCCGTGGTCTGGGAAAATCGTCGTCTTGCCCTTCAACGTAACCCGGTAGTGGCTTGAACCGCTGCGGTGCCTTTCAAACGACGCACCCTGTTTTTTGAGCCACTTCCTGAACTCACTGTATTTCATGAACCTCCTTATGAATGGGGAGGCCCCTAGTGTACAACATTACTGTTGTATTTCTCAAGCAGAAGTTGCAACATAAATGTTGCGAAGACCGGGGTTTTCAAGTGCTAGGCACAGCGGCACGAGCGTCATGGGCATTGCAGGCCGACGTAGCAAGCGTTACGGCATCCGTGTTACTTGATACGCCCCGCCCTTCCCCACCTCGGCAGTAACGTCCAATCGACCAAACCGCACCGGGATTGCGTGGAACAATGCGGCCGGATCAACATAAGTCATTGATTTATGAAAATGTTTTTTGCTCGCCCGAAAATTCCAGATGTTCCACGGGTGCCGCTTCGGACAGGACCGCACAACGCTTCAATAGGGCGTCCGCAATCGCATCAACAAGAGCAGCGTCGAGATGTGCTCTGCGGGAGCGCACGCGCTCGGCCCACTTTGCCGAGACATTCCGATAGTAGCGTCGCTGCTCGCGATCCCAGCCTTATCGGGATGCATTTCACTTTGTATTTTGACGAGACAGAGACGATCGATATCGAGGTCTGAAAACCGTTCGCTATGGTGGATCTGATTCCGGTCACGGATCTCCGAGTCGAACGTCGAGTCGATCTGCCTGATGAACTGCCCAAACTGGATACCTGGTCATGGTGGGACACTGGCAGACCATTGAACGGGAACCGTCGAAAATAAAACTCGCACGTCTGGAACGAGAGCGCAACGTCGTGCAGTGCGAGGTAGCGCATGACGACGGCGCGCTCGATCTCGGGCGGGAACTCGAAATCCGACACTGGCTCCCTCGGGAGAACATCGTCGAGGGCCATCGCGATGCCCACGATGGCAGCACGGTTCTGAAGTCAGCCGGGGGACCGCGTTTAGCTTTTTCAGGAACACGCCAATTGCAGCCATCATCCGATCACTGGCCGTTTGCTCCGCCGCAGCAGTCTCGTTATCCATCGAGGCACCCAAGGGTTAGTTGGTTCGAATTCTGAAGGGCTTTTTATCGCAGCCGGGCCATAGGCCCATGAAGTGCCGCCCTCACGCCGGCAAGCCCAGTGCGCACGCTATCGGTCAGCACGCGTGGCACCGAATCTGGGCGCAGGACAGGCACTGTGTGCCGACGACGAGCCTGAGCGAATGCCTTGAGGTCAGCCTCGGTCGCCACGCGAATCCGGCCGGTGCGTACGGCCGCGGCGAACCCGATCTGCCAGGGGCCGGCGGCGACCCGCTCGCCCGACTCGTCGACGCGCGAGACGAACATCGAGACGCCGTCCGGGTCGACCCGAGCCAGCTGCTCGCCCGATTCGTCGACGAACGTCTGAGCGCCCACGGACCGCACCAACGCGTCGGCGGCGTCGCGCTCGGCAACCGCGTTCCGTTCGGCAGCATGCGCGGCTTCCCGAGCACGCGCCACGGCGCCGAAGTCGACATCGCGCTTCAGCAGCGATCGCAGGTAGCAGATTGGCTTGTCGGAGCGTTTCAGGCCATGCCAAGTCGCTTGAACCACGTCGCTAAGCCGCTTGCCCTGCTCGCGAGCATCGCGCATCAGCCCGAAGATCAAAAATTTAGAAAAGCCTAGGGACCGCAGGCGCTCGAGATCCGCAGGCACCTGCCCCGGTTGTCTCTTTTGAAAAGCAACTGGGGAAAGATCCCTTATATATGCACCGTGCGCCACTTTGGCGTGCGGCTCGGCAAAGCCATTTCCGGCATCGTCGTCGGCCTGTTCGAAGCCGTTCAAACCCTGCGCCGTCCGAGAATCCTCAGAGCCGTCAGAGGCTTTATGGGCGGGCGTCGAGCCGTGCGCCACTTCGGGATTTATCAGGCCGAGCAGAACCGCTGCCTTCTCGGTCAGATGCAGATGAACACCGTCGAATGTGCCCTTCATAGGGCCATCGTCGAGACGGAGTTGTGCCTTCCGCGTGATGAAACCGGCTTCTTCAAGATCGGCCAATGCGCGGCAAAGAGTGCGAGAGGTAAGCTGGGCGCGTTCGGCAATTCGTCTGCGCTTGGCAAAGATCGCCGACAGCGGGCGCCGATGGTCAACCGTGCGCGCCAATTCAGCGAGCAGATCACGGGCGCGATTGGGAAGCCCTCGCGCGTTTGAGGCGCGATGCTGCGCGTGGTGAACCTGCCACGGCAATTTCGTTTCGTCGGTGGGGAGTGCAGCGAAAGCGTCAGCGCCGGCGTGATCCTCTCCCGGGAACACCACGGAGGCGTTGACGTTCTCATGCGAGTCGCGGCAAAATCCGCCCTCCTCGCCTGCAACCAAGTGTTGCGCGATATACATAGGAAGTCCGTTCCCATTTGTGAGATGGGCATAAAAACTTGACGGACTCTCTCAGTCAGCTAAACTTCGCGATGTGCCAAAACCCCGTACCAAGGTTTTTGGACGCTGCCCGCTGATAACGGGTGGATGTGTAGCTAGCCGACGGTTGAGAGACCCCAAGGCCGTGTTATGCAAAAGCCCCCGGTTCCCGCCGAGGGCTTTTGTCTTTCTAGGAGTTCAACATCGCGTCATGGCGTCCTCTTCGGTTTTCCAAAAGCGTAAGTGATTGATTTAGAAGTGGTTCCAAGTTGGTATCAGCGATCGCCAGCAGCGAATTCACTGAGAATCTTTTTTACGGCTTCCTCAACGGCCGCCCTTGCCTCCTCCGTTTTGAAGTCGATCCGCAAGGTTTTGTTGGCTGCGATAACCGTACAATAAGTCGTCTTCCCTGATTTGATTGACACCGGAGTTGGCCGCGTCGCCTTGACGCGAACCTCGCCGTCGCGTGCCATTCGAACCGCAGCGTCTTGGGTCACGCGACCCTCCGCGAGCGCTTTAACGGCGTTCAGCACCGCATCCGCCTTGCCCTCCCTAGCTATCGCACCAAGCTGGCTTACAGCACTGCTGCCGATGCAGTGAGGCACGGTCCTGATGATTTCGATAGCAGTCGGTGGTAAGTCTACAAATGCCATCAGGCGCGACAGCGTGTTTTCGCTGATACCGGAATCAGCCGCGATTTCAGCCTGCGTCTTGCCAGTCCGCTCCAAGAGATCTTGAAATCCGACGAATTTCTCGTAGTCGCTGAGATCAGACTGCAGCAGGTTTGCGTAGAACGCGCTCGCCGACGCCTCTGCATCCGACATCTCAATGGGCACGGCGCTGATCTTGTCTCGCCTGAGCTCACGGTACTGGTCCGTTCGGTTATGGCCGGAAATCACTTCGAACCGACCATCCGGTAGCGGGCGCACAGTGATCGGATGCGTAAGCTTGTTGTGGCGCAGGTTTTCGCGCAGCTCGATCTTTTGCTCTGGAGTGAGCGCGCGGCGACGCCCCGGCACCTCGACGAGAAGATCGAGCGGAATCTCAATGACCGCGCCACTCTTGCGAGCCTTTTCGAGTTCGGCCGCAAGTTCATCGATCTGCCGTTGATAGCGCTGTGCTTCAAGCCGGAATGCCCCTAGCTGGCCTGGCATCGTCATCGGACGCTGATCCGCGATTGATGGCCGATCAGCAGCGGCGGCTTCGACCTTCTCCGCAAGGTTGGCTGTGCGTGCCATAAGCCGGTCCTTCAGCTTATTCGCCATCGGTTACCTCCGCGAGTTGGAGTGCCCATGTGTTCTGGATTTCCGCTTCGATCTCGTCGACGACGCTATCGAACGATTCGAGCGCCCGATTGAAAGTAGCAGTGCTTCCCTCGTACCGAGTCAGGTCATAGATCGTTTTAAACTCAGCCGCCGCGTTCTTGACCAAATCCGTTTCGAGCACTTCGGCGCGCGCGAGTAGTTCAGGGTAGGTTTGCTGAATCCACGATTTGACGACGTCTGTAGTTGCGACGCCCGGTTTGACCTTCGACAGCACGACCTTGATGAAGGCGAATGCCTTCTCCACAGAACGGTCGCTCAGCGTCTTGAACAGTTCGGAGAACTGCCGGAAAAACTGAGTGCTCGACGCATAGTCCAGCGTCTCTGGCGGGAGCGGGATCACCATGCCGTCCGTCGCCATGAAACACCCGATGGCAAGGTAAGAGAGCGTCGGTGGTGTGTCGATAACGACAACGTCATAGGTCTCGCGGATCGGCCCCATGGCGCTGTCGAGCACCTTCCAGAATTCGTACTGAGGGTCGGTCGCTTGCTTGTTGGGGAGGTAATAATCAGCCCCGAACAGCGCCGCCGAAGACGGAATGATGTCGAGATTGTTCCAATAAGAAGGAATCGCCGCGTAGGTGAGGTCGGGCTGCTCTCCGTAGACTACCGGCATCACGGTCATTTCCTCGGACACTTCGGGAGTCGGCACATAGCCCATCAGCGTGGTGCTCGACGCTTGCGGATCCAAGTCGATCAATAGAACCTTGTGTCCGTGCAGCGTAAGCGCCTGTGCAATCGCAACGGCCATGGTGGTCTTGCCAACACCGCCTTTGAAGTTGCCGACGCTAAGCACGATTCCTTTCGTGCCGGTCGGTCGTGGCTTGTATGGACCGGCCATGCGTACGAATTCTTGAGCCTCGGCCAGCGTGAACTCGCGGTTGCGACTTGTTCCCTTCAGAGTGCCGACAGGCAAACCTTCGCGATGACCACGCGTGCACAGGTAGTTGATCTGCGTTCGGTCCAGCTTGCACAGCTTTGCAAGCCGTGCCCCAGTTACAATTGGGGCCATCTTTCGGGGCCACGGTTCGAGCAGATCGTCCCGCAACTTCGCGAGTGTGCCTTCCGCACGGTCGGCAATAGCGCCCAATTGTTCCGCACCGATTGAAATCCGCGGGGGAGTCAGTTCCTTAAGCATCATGTTTTTCCCGTCTGACTTGTCTGTCATCGAAAATTGCGATTTTCATGAAATTTCGGCGACAAATGGTTTGATCGGCACTCTAGTCGGTAAACGAGCAAACGGCAAGTAAACTCTTCGCCCGGAAACCCGCGCCACGCCTGGTTCTCCAGGCGATAGCTCGAAAATGCATGAGCAAAACCGGGCCTTGCGGTGCAGGAATTACACTGCACCGCGCGCAGATCCGATCTTCGCTGGGTGGCCGAAAAGTATGCTAAATGCGTATCGAAATCTTACTGACGCCCCGTAGTAGCCCGGACACGCAGCGCGCGGGGCTTATATACTGATTTTGACTTCACGTGCGGGTAATCCCGCTGCGCGCCAGCCAAGTTTTTAGCCCGAGGGGGTTAGCAACTGAGTCGAATTCGCTGCTGAAATCTGTCAC
The DNA here is from genome assembly GCF_902859855.1 of Paraburkholderia humisilvae. GTDB lineage: Bacteria > Pseudomonadota > Gammaproteobacteria > Burkholderiales > Burkholderiaceae > Paraburkholderia > Paraburkholderia humisilvae. The sequence continues at coordinate 3,317 of NZ_CADIKH010000048.1, read as the reverse complement.
GCCGACGCCCAGTGCGTCACACATCAGGACGGGCAGGGAATGGGACATTGCTGGTCGTTTGTGCTGAGGCGTCACCAACGCCTTGAGCATCGGATTTGGGCAAGGTCTTCATGAAGTATTCCGCGCTTTCCTTCATCATGCGTTCCCGTTCGGCCTGCACGTAGATGGTCGTTGTCTGCAGCGAGGCGTGGCCCATGATGCGCTGGATCACGTCGAGCGGTACGTCGTTGGCGCCCGCCTGGGTGCCGAACGTGTGCCTGAACGCATGCGGGGAGGTCGACGCGAGCTGCGTCATTTCAGCGACCGTCAGGTCCGGCATGCCGGCGACCAGCCGCTTCATGGCCCAGCGCACCATCTTGTTGATGCCGTCAGGCACGTACGATTCGTCCGTGCCGTCGCCGTGCCTGGCCAGCGCGAGCGGGGTAGGGGGGATGAAAACCGGCCGGACCAGCGGCCCTGCCGTTGCCGTGTCGAACTCGAGGCCGCGGTCGGCCCAGTGCGCCCGCAGCGCGTCGATCGCGGCCGGGCTGACCGGCACGGTGCGTTCCTTGTTCCGTTTGCCGATCCCGGTCAGTTCCCATACCGGGCTCTTCTGGTCACCGTGCGGTGACGGGCGTGTTTTCTCGCGCCGCGCGCGATGCCAGAGGCTGGCGGGCAGGGCGCGGCCGATGTCCACGTCCACCTCCCGTTCCACCACGACCGGATCCTTGACGGCCTTCCACGGATTGCCTGCCAGATAGCGGACGTCGACCAGCCACGCGAAGGCGGCGCGCAGCGCGCGCACCGCGTATTTCTGGGTGTCGGCCGTCAGGTCGGTTGACGCGAACGGCCGCCAGCCCAGGCTGCTGCGCGCGAAGCGCGGCCCAACGAAGGCCGGGGAGGGCGCCTTCAGGAAATCCTTGTAGGCTTCGCAGTCGGGTTGTGTCGCGATAAGGTGGTCGGGACGGCTCTGGTGCAAATGGTGGAAACAGTCAAGGAAACTAATTTTGACAGGATGACTTATTGAGCAAAGAGGACCGCGTTCCAGACGGTCGGCGTAGCGGTGTCTTTGAGGTCGAGCGTCGCGAGATTGAATTGCCCCTTGCGAATGCGATGCATCAACCCGATGCCTGAAATCGTAGTCGTGGCGCCTCTAAACCGCTTGAAACCCAGCATGACCTTCGTCCGGGACTTGATGTTTCGATGGTCTTGCCCGATCAGGTTATTCAGATACTTCGAGGATCTGACCTCGGTGCCGGCAGGCAGCAAGCCGCGGGCCTTCATCTCGCGCACGGCCCGGTGCGAGGCCGCATAGCCATCGAGTGTGATGCTTTTCGGTGGCTGCCCCTGGTGCTTGATGGCCTTGTTGAAAAATGCTTTTGCTGCTGCTACGTCACGTTTTGCGCGCAGCATGAAGTCTACCGTCTGGCCGGCCCGATCTACCGCACGATAGAGGTAGACCCACTTGCCGCGGATCTTCAGGCAGGTTTCGTCGACACGCCACGACTGTCCCGTGGGCGAGCTAAAACGATTCCACCGTTTGACGAATTCGGGCGTGTAACGTTGAACCCAACGCATGATCGTCGTGTGCGCGAGTGACAAACCGCGCTCTGCCATCATCTCGACCAGATCCCGCAGGCTAAGCTTGTAGCGCAGATACCAGCGAACACACAGAATGATGATCTCCCGATCAAAATGCCGTCCACTGAACAGCCCCTCCAGACCTTTTCGCTTGCTCATCACCGGCTACCAGTTTGATGGCCGGCTACTTTAACCGATTCACCGAAACTATTTGCACCAGAGCCCTCGCAGGCATCATTTCCATCTGATCAGGATAACTAATTTATTGCCTGCAATTGACATTGATTCAGCAATTTGACAAGGCCGTCAAATTGGGACGCGCAGGAGGTCGGGGGAACGCAGGCCTGCATATTCGCCTTCAATGTGTCGTTGAGGGTCTCTCTCTCTATGTGTGATGATGTCCTTTATCACATATAGAAAAAGAGGATGGCGGACCGGCGCGGACCCCCCCGTTTCGCCACGGGGGGCGCGGTTACGGGAGCGATACGCGGCCGGGATGTCTGAAAATCGTAGGGTTACATTCATCCCAACCTTATTACGGAGATACTTACCATGCCCAACGAACTGAACCCGATTTACGGCGGATATCAGCCCACTACCCCCTATGGCCACGCTGCCCATGGCAGCGGCAATGCCGAGCACACAGCAGCCCTGGCCGGGCTGGCAGCAGCCGCAGGCTTCAGCCAGCGGGCGGCCTCGCCGATCGTCGCGGCGCTGCCGCCTCAGCCCCTGTCGGGCGCGGATGTCGAGGCAGTGTTGGGCGGCAGTCCTCACCCGGGTCCGTCAGCCAGCGCTACCCGGCAAGACGCAGCCGCGCGCGGCGCGTCGGTCGGCCTGACGTTGGCGCAGCTGCTATCCGGGGCGGATAAGGCGCTTGAACAGGTGCGTAATCGGGAGGCAGCCGGGCAGGCTCCACGTGCCATCGACACTGCGAGGCGATATGAGCTTGAAAAGAGCTACGAGACGGCGAATCACGTCAGGAACGGAACCCGTATGAAGAAGGCGCACGACCATACAAACGAGGTCAGTCTTGCCGCAGTCGCACGGAGAGAAGGTAATCATCCGGACGCTATCAACCACCTTATGCGCGCAGATGGTACGTTGACTCCGCGAGGGAAACGATGTCTCGAAGTCGCTTACGGTAAATTTTTCGAGAAATGAGTCTCGCTTCTGATCGCAGGGAGGGAGATGGGTGATCGGCACTAACCTTGTCCTGCCTGCCGGCGTTGCTACGCCCCCGCTGGTCGCGTCAGCCGGCGAGCGCGCCAGTGTGCGTTTACTGGAATACTTCGCGTCGGCGATCCGCAACCCGCGTACGCGGCGCGCGTACGCGTGGGCCACGGGGGATTTCTCGGGTGGTGCGCCGGCGCCGGGGTGACATCGATCACGGCCGTGCAGCCGCTGCATGTGGCCGCGTGGATCGAGCTACAGACAAAGACGTCGTCGGCGCCGACCGTCAAGCAGCAGCTCGCGGCGATCCGGCATCTGTTCGACTGGCTGGTGACCGACCAGATCGTGCCGGTGAATCCGGCTGCGTCGGTGCGCGGGCCGAGTCACACCACGAAGCAGGGCAAGACGCCGGTGCTCGATGCCACGGAGGCGCGGCGGCTCTGGTGCAAATAGATGAGCGAGTTGAGCAGTTTCTGATATAAAGGACGCCTTATCGAGTTGACAGGACAGCATCCCATACGGCGGGCGTGGTGGCATCCCCGAGGCCGAGCCTCGCGAGATCGAACTGATCCTTGCGAATGCGATGC
>NZ_CADIKH010000047.1 GCF_902859855.1 Paraburkholderia humisilvae | reverse complement strand
GTCCGCCGCCCGCGCCGCCGGGCGGCGGGGTGGGCGATGCCGCGGCCGGCGCGGGGGGCGGGTGACGGGAGGGTTCCGACTGCTGTTGTTTTTCGTCCATCGGTTCTATCAGCTGGCAGGCGTGTAGGTTGTGCAAATCTACGGAGCATCGCGACTCTACACGCGTCGTCCGCGTATCGATACGGCGATCGGCACAGGGATCGGGCGTGCGGAGCACTCACCGGTTGGCGCACGGCCGGTGAGCGATCGCGATGCGGCGTTAAAAATGAGTCAAAGCAGAGACTCGAGCCGGACAAAGAGCGAGGCAAAGAGCGTCATGCGGCGCGTCCAGCCGGAACGTCGATCCCGACCTCCGTGCTGAGCGTCAAGCGTGAGCGTGTATGCGGCGTGCAGCATGTGGCACGCTATACGACGCGGCGTTTCGCATGCTTTCACAACCAATATCGACGCGCTGATGCTCCGGCGGCGCTGGCGCCACGGCGGACAAGCCGCCGCAGCTGCGCTGCGCCGACGGGCATGGCCCGCAAGAAAGCATGATGCTACGTCCCACCCTGGTTACAGTCCAGCGCGCGTTTCTTTCGCGAGGTTACGTAGGTTACAGATTGAAAACGGCGTGGCGGGGAGGCTACGTATGGTGGTGCAGGCCCGGTGTGCCGCCGATTTCCCGGGTAATTTTCGCGACGCACTCGATGAGCGCCGGCGCCGCGCGGGTCTCGAGCCATTCGCGCGGGCACTGGAGCGCCGAGCCGCCGCAGTTGACCGCATAGCGTTCGCCGGCCGGCCCGAGAAACGCGGTGGCGATGGCGTTCAGGCCTTCGTACCATTCGCCGATCGCAATCGCGAAGCCGCGCTCGGCCGTTTCCCGCATTGCGCTGTCGAGGCGCCCGCCGAGCGATGCCCAGTCGTCGCCAGCGGCCGCCTGCAGGCCGATCAGCAATTGCCGGCGTTCGGCTGCATCGAGCGCGCACAGGTAGGCGCGGCCGACGGCTGTGCGCGCGACGTCCATCCGCGAACCGACGTCAAGGCGCGACACAAGCACGGCCGAGCGCGGCTTGATCGCGTCGATGACGACCATGTCGAGCCGGTCGCGCACCGCGAGATGAACGGACAGCGAGGTCCGTTCGGCGAGTTCGAGCAGAAAAGGGCGAGCGCGCGCGCGGATGTCGAAGTTGCGCAGGAAACCATTGCTGAGTTCGAGCACCGACGAGGTCAGCACGAAGCGCTCGCTGTCCGGCAACTGGAACAGAAAGCCGGCGCTGACGAGCGTGGCCGTCATGCGCGAAACGGTCGGTTTGGGGATGCCGGTCAGCTCCGCCAGTTCGCGGTTGCTGATGGGCGCGTGCGCGGCGGCGACCTGGCGCAGCACGGTCAAGCCGCGCGCCAGCGCGGTGACTTCCTCGCCCGTTCCTTCCTTTTCCCGGACCGTTCCGGCTGTGGCGGCGGAAACAGCGCCGGTGGTCGATGGCCTTTTCATGTTAATTTTTTTGAAACTTCATTCCGGATTAACAAAACGGCGTATGGCGCTGAGTATGACACGCCGTTTCTCATGGATCATGCGGAAAACGTTTAAGCGTCCATTTCATAGTACCCGAACGGCATTTTCCCGTTGAACGGGAATGGGAAGATTTTGCTTGACTTGGTCAGCGTAACCATAAAAAATGGAACTCTATTTCGAAAGTATGTTTTCTCCGTTACCGGCGGCGTCATGGCGTATCGGATTTTGCCGCCCGGCGTTGCGTGTTGGTCGATCTGTCGATCTGGCTCGTTCACCTGACTTTTCATCGCGGGTGACGTGCACCACTTTCGAATCCCGTCTCTCAGGTTCTAGCACGGCCCTCGGAATGGCTAGAACTTTTTAAGGCGCCACGGTCACGTGGCGCCTTTTTTTTCTTGCGTGCACGCGCAGAATAATCGCGGCTTCAAAAATGAAAGCTATTAGTGCATTTGAAGACGAGGTGAACCTGTCCAGTTGGCGGACGACTTTCCGTCGACTATTCCGCTACACGCGTTCGAGCAGGTCCGAGAGAACCGCTGCCCCGTCAGCGCCTTTCGCCGCATCGATCCATAGGCGGTCGATCATGGTCCGATACATCGCCACCGCATCGGTCGATGTGGTGATTGTCGCGATGCCGGTGCGGATGTTCGGCAATTCGCCGAGCCTGAACGGCGATACCGCAACGTGGACATGCTCGTCGTCTTCGAAAATCTCGAAGGTTTCGTTAGGCATATTGTCGCTGACGATGCCAATCTGCACGCCTTCGGCGCCATTCTTCAGCATCGCAACGATTCGCATCACCTCGCGCCGCGCAGCGAGCTTTCTTTCGAGTTGCACGCCGGGCGGCAGACCCAGGCGTCCGACCAACCCATGGTGCAGAAACTGCTCGATCTGGCGTAACCCGATCAGGCTCGTTACGTTCGGCCTCGTCTGCCGGAACGCGGTCTTCCGGCCCGCGAGGATGGTCAGCACGCCCGATAGCGTTTGCGTCCACGCCGGGTCGGTCAACGATGGCGGAATGCTTTCCTCGAGCATCTGGCGCAGCCAGCCATCGTAGTCGTCGGACGTCAACAGGAACGAGAATGGATCGAAGTGCGCGACGATCCGTTTCGAGCGGCTTTCGATCTGCCGCATCCGCTCGAAATACCTGATGGCCGAGTCGTGGTATTCGACCTCGACGCCGAGCAGGTTCGCAAGCGACACACCGAATAGCGCCGCAAGCCGTTCGAGCGTGTCGATCTTGACGATCTCACCCCGCTCGAGCTTGTAGATAGCCGCGCGCGAAATGTTCAGGCGGTCGGCCACGTCTTCGCTGCGTAACTCGGCCGCCATTCTGTATGCGCGCAAGCGCTCGCCGATGCTGTGGAAATCGAAGCGCGCGCCGCGCGGACGCTTTTTTCGGTGACTGGCTGCGGGCATTCGGGCCTCTTGTTGCGGATAAAGATGCCGACGTGATGTTACGCGAAAGCACTCGCCTCATGCCTTGATCTTGATGGCGATGACTCGATTTTGTCTATTTTTCTATATATTGTCTATTTATATAAACGAAGATGATCTTCATGCTTCTTACGAGTCGAGGGAGGCAGTCCGCTGTTGCGCTTCGCGTGAACGCAGCGAACCGTGACAATCACCCCAAGAATCACCGAGGCGAGGTCGCAGCGTTGTTCTGCCCGACTCCGCACGGCTCGCGGTTGAACCCGATACGACTAGCACTTGCTTTCCGTTTCTGGTGAGAGTAGTCTAAATATTTAGACGATGGAGGCGAGCATGAAACTTCTGGACGCCACGCAGTGGTTCGCGCAGGACATGGTCGGTTTTTCGGACATTCATTATTTCGCCGCCCGGTGCCGGGACACGGCAGCGTCGCAGGGTAGGGAGTCGGCGGCGCTGATCCTGTTGGCGCATGCAGCCTCCGCATTTGCCGAACGGCAGGAAGGTGTTGCGGTGTCCACCGACACGGTGCATGCATTTCTCGTCGATCTGCATGAACAGGCAAAGCGGCTCAACGACGCGGCTGGCAGGTCGGACGACGCGCTACTTGAGGCATTGAACAGTTTCGCCGCGCAGCAGGCGTGGAAATGACCGCGAGTCGGGTGGGCCGGGGCGGCCTGGAGCCAGGCGGACGGTGATCGTGTGCTGCGTCATTTCAATAGCGCGCTGAGCTGGGTGTGCCGATAAAAATAGACAGACAACGCGGGTGAACCATGCTGACGGCGAGAAGCGAATTCCCGCTGCTGATCTGCATGGCGACGGTTCTGTCGAAGCGACACCCCTTCTGCCGGGGACACGGCCGGGCAACAGTCCGCGTTGCCCGATGGCCGGCAATGACCTTCCTTGAGCGCGAGCCGCTGGACGACACTAACTCTGCCCCCTGCGGCGGGTGTCAGTCCTGGCCGGACAATGCCGGCACATGGGGCACCGTGATACTGCGGTACTTCAGCGTCGCGATTTCGACAACCGGTGTCCCAGGCCCAGGTCGGTCGCGATCTGCCAGGTATAGACGCGCGAGTAGTGCACGCCGAAACGCGAGCCGATCAGTTCGCGCAATCGCCCATTGGTCCACGCGTCGCTCGGAAAGCCGTGCTCTTTCGCCGACCCGCGCAACGCCTCGGCGATCCATTGTCTCGCCGTGTCGTCCAGCACCGACGTACGGCCACCAATGCTGATCTTGCGCAAAGCGTCGAGACCGCCATCATCGAGAATGGTTTTGTAGCGGCGCACGGTATACGCCGATATATGGAGCGCGTCCGCGACCGCATCGACAGTTGCACCGTCGGTCAACATCCTGCCTGCCTGCATTCTCCGGGCAACGCTCGGTAGATTTTCAGTTGTTGCACGCATGTTGGTCTCATCCGTAGAAGATCCGTTCGACGGTGCACGCGGCGCCGCCGATCGGTAAAAACGTTTAGATGATTTCCGCCTGGAGCGGCGCCTCTGGAAAACGCGACTCCGGATATTCGCGCTGCCAGTTCAATTACGAGTAACGAAGACCTGTTTTCAATACTAATAGCGTGTTTTTACCGTTTTTGACGATTCCCACAAAAAAATCATCGTCTGCTGATTGCAATCTATTTTCCCTATGAAATGAACATTCAATCTGCATATTAGAGGGATGTGATTTATCAGACGCAGAAGCATTTATATGCGCGCGCATATGCGGATTCAACCTTGTTCTTCGTTGCGCTGAAGAAGAATTCTTGTAAGCGCGTATTCCAGTTAAAGATGCGGCATACGAGCCCGGAAATTATTGGTTATAAATGTAAGCGAGTTGATATATTAACGTGAGTGGGCACGCGATGCGATATGCTCGACATACCGGCACTTCGTATTTAAATATGCTTACCTGTTGCGAATAAGTCATGTCATATTCGATTGCAATATTTCAATATCCAGACTATTTGATGAGGGTGGGTAATGAAAATCAGACCGGTCCAATCTCGTATTGAATAAAGGAGATTCCAATGTCAGTTGACGGGAAAATATGTTCGGCAGCATTTCTGGTTTTAGCGATGCTCAACATTCCGCTGGCTCACGCGCAAAGTTCCGATGCTCAGCCGGTGCACGGCGCGATGGCCGCGCTGGCTCCGATTCGCGTGCAGGCGCAGGTCGTCGCTGTGAATTCAGGCGCGAACAGCGTCACGATCAAAGGGCCGCGCGGCGAAGTCGAGGAGGTCGCGGTCGACCCGGCGATCGCCGATGTGTCGAAGCTGCGCGTCGGCGATATGCTCGACATCGCGTATCAGCACGCGCTGCTGTTGCAACTGGATAAAACCCGTGGGAGCGGCATTCGTGAGCGGGTCGACACGAGCGCAGCGATTCCGGCGTCGGCGGGGCGCACCGCCGCCGTGCACCGGGTCGATGTGATCGCCACGGTGCAGCGGGTCGACCGGAAGAAGCGGATCATCGTGTTGCGCGGACCGACCCGCACCGTGCAACTCGACGTTTCTCCGGACATCGATATCAGCCATGTCAAGGCGGGCGATTCGGTGCGCGCGGTGTTCGAGGCGGCGGTGGCGGTGCAGGTGCAGCCGCGCGCCGCCGCGCAATGATCGCTAGCCAAAGCTGACGCTGTCGCGCCTGTTCGTGGGCCGGTTGCATGCGCACGCAAAGGCATGACTGAATGCGGCGCGACTTACCCCGCAACGGCTTGTTGCCCCAGCGCCGTGGACGGCGGGGGCAGCGCCATCACTGCTTGGCGAGGCTCGGTTCTTCCGGCGGCTTCGGCATGATGTCGCCCCAGCCGCCACCCAGCGCGCGGATCAGATTGACGGTCGATGCCGCCTGCACGCCTTCGAGCTGCACCGCGACGCGGCGCGCATCCAGCACCGTGCGTTCCGCGTCGATCACATCGAGGTAGTTCACCGCGCCTTCGTTGTACTGAACCCGAGACAGATGCGCGGCGCGCGACGAAGCGTCCACCGCGCGCCCCTCGGTCTGCGTTTGGCCCTCCAGAATGCGCAGGTCTGACAGGTTGTCCTCGACCTGCTGGAATGCGACCAGTACCTGCTGACGATAGTCCGCGACCTGCTCGTCGAATTGCGCATGTGCGTTCGCGAGGTTGCCCTTGCGCCGGCCGCCGTCGAAGATCGTCTGCGTGAGCGCGGTGCCGGCCGCCGGCCCGGCAAGGAACGCCCAGCTGCTGGCGCGGAACAGGTCGGCGAGCGTTGCTGCCTCGAAGCCCGCGTTGCCGGTCAGCACCAGCGACGGAAAATACGCGGCGCGCGCCACGCCGATACGCGCGTTGGCCGCCGCCATCGCCCGCTCGGCCGCGGCAATATCGGGCCGCCGCTCGAGCAGCGACGACGGCAGCCCCGGCGGAATGCGCACTTCGACCGGTGTGAGCGGATTGGCCGCCATCGTGAATTCGGACGGCGTCTTGCCGAGCAGCACGGCCAGACTATGCTCCGATGCAGCGCGCAGGCGCTGGATGGTCATCTCGTCCGAGCGGGTGCTTTCGAGTTCGGACTTCGCGCGCGCGACGTCGAGCTCGCTGATCTCGCCGTCGTCGAAACGGTCCTGAACGAGCTTGAGTGCCTGCTCACGCAGATCGACCGCGTTCGCGAGCACCGCGGCCTCGGCGTCGAGCTCGCGCAGCGAGAAGTAGTTTTGCGCGACATCCGCCTGTAACGCGAGCAATACCGAGCGCAACAGCGCCTCGGTCTCCTGCGCATCCGCCTTGGTCGCGTTGTAGTCCGAATCGACGCGGCCAAACAGATCGACCTCATACGATGCGCTTGCCTGCGCGCGCCAGATCGTCTGTTCCGGAATGTGCGTGCCGTCGGGCTGCAGGAACGACACCGCGGAAATCTGCTGGCGCGTCGGGCCGAAGCCCGCGTTGAGGGTCGGGAAGAAGCCGGCGCGCGCGACCTCGTTCAACGCGCGCGCTTCCTTCACGCGCGCAACGGCTGCCTTCACGTTCTGGTTCGCGTCATGCGCCTGCTGTTCGAGCGAGTCGAGCGTCGGATCGTTGAAGATCGTCCACCATTGTCCGCGCGCGATGGCCTCCGACGGCTGCGCGGTTTTCCATGTGCCGTCGGTCGGCACCTTGAGCGCCGTCTGCGTGAAGTCGGGTGCGGTTTCCTTGTAGGCGGGCGCGACCTGTGCGTCCGGTACCTTGTAGGCCGGCGCGAGCGAGCAGCCGGCGGTAGTCAGCAATCCGGTCAGCCATGCGCCCAGCAACGCGACGCGCGGCGCCGATCCTTTGACAGGCGTTCGGATGGGAAGCGTTTTCATCGTGTCTCCCTTATTCTTCATAGACGGATGCGCCGACTTGCACATGCGGATGGTTGCCGTGCTTGTCGACAAGATGCTCGTCGCCGGTCAGCTTGCGCAGCACGACGTAGAACACGGGCGTCAGCATCAGCCCGAAGAAGGTCACGCCGATCATCCCGAAGAACACGGCAATGCCCATTGCGCGGCGCATTTCCGCGCCGGCGCCGACCGAGATGACGAGCGGCACCACGCCCATGATGAAGGCGATCGATGTCATCAGGATCGGGCGCAGCCGCAGGCGGCTCGCCTCGATCGCTGCGTCGACGATCGAGCGGCCGCTCATCTCGAGCTCTCGCGCGAACTCGACGATCAGGATCGCGTTCTTCGCCGACAGCCCCACCAGCACCATCAAGCCGATCTGCGTGAAGATGTTGTTGTCGCCGCGCGTGAGCCACACGCCGGTCAGCGCGCACAGCAGACTCATCGGCACGATCAGGATCACCGCCAGCGGCAGCGTCAGGCTCTCGTACAGCGCGGCGAGCACGAGGAACACGAGCAGCACGCTGATCGGGAAAATCCACAGTGCGGAGTCGCCGGCGAGTATCTGCTGATACGTGAGGTCGGTCCATTCGTACTTGATGCCGCGTGGCAGGACTTCGGCGGCAATCCGCTCGGCGGCGGCCTGCGCCTGGTCGGACGAGTAGCCGGGCGCCGGACCGCCGTTGATATCCGCAGCGGTGTATGCGTTGTAGCGCACGACCATCTCCGGCCCGTAGGTCGGCGTCACCTTGACGAGCGAAGACAGCGGCACCATGTCGCCCGCCGCGTTGCGCGTCTTCAGCAAGCCGATATCGGCGGCATTGGCGCGGAACGGCGCATCGGCCTGTACGCGTACCTGATAGACGCGGCCGAAGCGGTTGAAGTCGTTGATGTACAGCGAGCCGAGGTAGATCTGCATGGTGTCGAACACGTCGGTGATCGACACGCCCAGTTGTTTCGCGCGCACACGGTCCAGATCGACGTTCAGTTGCGGATTGTTGATCTGGTAGCTCGAGAAGGTGGGGCCGAGCTCAGGCGTCTGCGCGGCTTTTTTGACGAATGCCTGCACCGCGCTGTTGAGCGCGTCGTAACCGAGCGCGCCGCGGTCCTCGAGCTGCATCTTGAACCCGCCGAGCGTGCCGAGACCGAGCACCGGCGGCGGCGGGAACACCGCGATAAATGCGCCCTTGATCCCCGCGTACTTCTGGTTCAGCGCCGCGGCAATCTCATTGCCCGATTCGCCCTTGCCGCGCGACGCCGACGGATACAGCTTCGCGAACATGATGCCGGCGCTCGACGAGTTGGTGAAGCCGTTCACCGAGAGGCCCGGAAACGCGACCGCGTGCTGCACGCCCGGCTGCTTCAGCGCGATCTCGCTCATCTGGCGGATCACATCCTCGGTGCGGTCGATCGACGCGCCGTTCGGCAACTGCGCGAAGCAGATCACGTAATCCTTGTCCTGCGCGGGCACGAAGCCGCCCGGCACGATCTTCGCCATCAGGCCGGCACTGCACAGCAGCACCGCATAGACGCCGAGCATGATCGCGCGATGGCCGATCACGCCCTTGATGCCCTTGCTGTAGTTCTCGGAACCACGGTTGAAAACGCGGTTGAAGTGATGGAAGAAGCGTCCGAGCACCTTGTCCATCACGCGCGTGAGCCAGTCCTTCGGCGCGTGGTGATCCTTCAGCAGCAGCGCGGCGAGCGCCGGCGACAGCGTCAGCGAATTGAATGCGGAGATCACCGTCGAGATCGCGATGGTCATCGCGAACTGCTTGTAGAACTGACCGGTCAGGCCCGTCATGAATGCGAGCGGCACGAACACCGCGACGAGCGTACAGGCGATCGCGATGATCGGTCCGCTCACCTCGCGCATCGCCTCGTAGGTGGCCTCGCGCGCGGTGAGGCCGTTGCTGATGTTCCGTTCGACGTTTTCGACCACCACGATCGCATCGTCGACCACGATACCGATCGCGAGCACCATGCCGAATAGCGAGAGCGCATTGATCGTGAAGCCGAACGCGAGCATCAGCGAAAACGTACCGATGATCGATACCGGCACCGCGAGCAGCGGAATGATCGACGCACGCCACGTTTGCAGGAACACGATCACGACGATCACCACCAGCACGATCGCCTCGATCAGCGTGTGGATCACCGCCTTGATACTGTCGCGCACGAACTCGGTCGGGTCATACGCGATCTTGTAGTCGACGCCGGCCGGCATATCGGCCTTCAGTTCCTTCATCGTCGCGTAGACGTTCTGCGCGATGGCCAGCGAATTCGCACCAGGCTGCTGGTTGATGATCATCATCACAGCCTGTTTGTTGTCGAGCATCGCACGCAGCCCATATTCCTGCGCATCGAGATCGACCCGTGCGACGTCGCCCAGATGGGTGACCGCGCCGTCGGGTGACGCCTTCAGCACGATGTCGCGGAATTCGTCGGCGGTCGTCAGGCGCCCGCGCGCGTTCACGTTCAGCTGCAGCGGCGCATTCGACGGCGCGCCGCCGACGATGCCCGCGGCCACCTGGATGTTCTGCTCGCGGATCGCGTTGACCACGTCGGTCGCGGTCATATTGTGCTCGGCGATCTTCTGCGGATCGAGCCAGATACGCATCGCGTAGTCGCCCGAGCCCCACAGTTGCACTTCGCCTACGCCCGGAATCCGGCTTAACCGGTCCTTCACGTTGATCAGCGCGTAGTTGCGCAGATAGGTCATGTCGTAGCGGCCGTCCGGCGACACCAGGTTCACGCCCATGGTCAGCGTCGGCGAGCTCTTGATGGTCGTGATGCCGAGGCGCTGCACTTCATCGGGCAGCCGCGGCAGCGCCTGGTTCACGCGGTTCTGCACGAGTTGGGTCGCGAGATCCGGGTCCATGCCGAGCTTGAACGTGACGGTGGTCGTCATGTTGCCGTCGCTGTTCGCCTGCGACTGCATGTACAGCATGTTTTCGACGCCGTTGATCTGCTCCTCGATCGGCGATGCGACGGTCTCCGCAATCACCTTCGGGTTCGCGCCCGGATATTGCGCCTTCACGACTACCGAGGGCGGCACGACTTCGGGGTATTCGGCAGTCGGCAGAATCTGGAGCGAAATGATGCCGCCGAGCAGAATCAGCATCGATAACACGCCCGCGAAGATCGGCCGGTCGATGAAGAATCGGGATATGTTCATGATCAGGTTCCGTCGTTTACAGGGCTTTGCGTCGTCGTCAGGCGGGCGCCGCGCGATTCGTACGGATTGCGCGGGCCGCTCAGGTATGGATCGCTAGCGATCGGGGCGCCCATTCGGACTCAGGTGCGAATCAGGTAGCGAAATCAGGCCGCCGAGCCGCTCGCGCGCGCCGCGGTCGCCATGTCGACGTTGTGGGCCTTGATCTGATCGCCGGGACGCGCATGCTCGATGCCGTTCACCACGATCCGGTCGCCCGGCTTCAGTCCGCTTGTCACGACGCGCAGGCCTTCATGCAGGTTGCCCTGGACGATCTCGCGGTACTGCACGTGATTCGTGTTGTCGACGACGAGCACGAATTTCTTGGCCTGGTCGGTGCCGATCGCCGCATCGTCGATCAGGATCGCCGGGTGCCGGTCACCACCGCCCACCTGAACGCGTGCGTACAGGCCTGGCACGAGCGAGCCGTCGGCGTTGTCGAAGCGCGCACGCACACGGATCGTGCCGGAGCTCGTGTCGAGATGGTTATCGACGAAGTAGATCGCGCCCTCGCGTTTGTAGCTGGTTTCGTTCGCGAGCTCGAGCGAAACGGGCACCGGGTGGCCGGCGTCGCGGTTCAGGTAGTCGAGGTACGTGTGTTCGTCAACGTCGAACGCCGCGTAGATCGGCGACACGGATACGAGCGTCGACAGCACCGGCGCACTCGGTCCGGGAGCGACCACGTTGCCGACCGTCAGCAGCGCGCGTGACATGCGCCCGGACACGGGCGCGGTGATATGCGTGTAATCGAGGTTGACCTTCGCGGCTTCGAGCGTGGCCTGGGCGGCCTTCACCTGGGCGATCGCCTCGTGCGCGCGGCTTTGTGTTTCGTCATAGTCGCGCTTCGCAATGGCATTGTCTGGCAGCAGTCGATCCGCGCGCGCAGCGTCCGCGTCGGTGTACTTTTCGTGCGCGACGGCCATCGCGAGCTGCGCGGACGCGCGATCGACTTCGGCGACATACGGGCGCGGGTCGATCGTGAAGAGCGGGTCGCCTTTCTTGACGAGCGCGCCGTCCTTGAAATGCACGGCGACGATCGTGCCGGGCACGAGCGGTTTGATATCGACCTGGTCGATCGCTTCGAGCCGGCCTGAGTAAACCTGCCAGTCGATGATCGGACGCGAGATCACGGTGGCGACGTCGACTTCGACCGCTGGCGCCGCCGCCTGGTCGGCCGCCGCGGCGGAGCTGACCGGGCCCGCGTCGTTGCGCCATGCGACGAGCCGGACGGCTCCGCCGATCACGATGAACGCGCCGAGCGCCCAGATCGTTCGCTTTGAATTTTTCAGCATATTGGCATCCCAGCCGAATCAAATTAACGCTTTAATCGAAGGCGGATCCGACGGGCGAGCGGGACCAGCGCCGCCTCGCACAGAGGCGGCTTGACTGATTCGCACGACCGGGGTTGTCCGCCGCGAAAAGAAGACTGCGTGGAGACCGCTTGAACACGGTCCACACGAAGCACATAACACCCGACGCAACGGATTAATGCCGAACTGAATCAGGTGTATTTACAAAAAATTGGTGTCTGCAACTGCAAGGGGAATTGACTTGAGCCACGCGCAGGGTGATTGCGGGGGGTAGGCCGGGCTTGTCAAAAACGCCATGATTGTCGCTGCATGCGTACTAGCGAATAAACGTTGGCGCGTAAATGACACTATTGCGTAAAACGGCTTCATCTTTAATGTTTTCCATGGAATACGCGCGCACGTTAAAGCGTTCCGTCTGCTCGTCGCAGTAGGCATGTCGATCGCGCCGCAACGTCGGACCGCTCACGAGATTTCGTTATCCGCCTCGCGCGACGCGGGCGGTTCGGGGGCGTGCAATCCGAGTTCGCCGGCCAGCACACCAATCGAATGGCGGGCGCGCGCAAGACGGCTCATGACTGTGCCGATCGGCACGCCAAGCGTCGCGGCCGCTTCGCTATAGGAGAGTCCTTCGACAGCGACGAGTAACAGCGTCGAGCGCTGGGTCTCCGGAAGCTGCGCGACCGTTTGGATGATGAGCTGTTCGACCATCAGGTGCGCTTCCGGCGTCGGCGCGTTCGGGTCGGCGACGACTTCGAGCAGTGCGTCATCCCATGCGATATTCGTGCGGCCGCGAATGCTCCGCGCACGAAGCTCGTTGAGCCAGACCGAATGGGCGATTGAGAACAGCCAGCCGATCAGCGATGTATCGGCTTTCAATTGATGCTGTCGTTCGAGCGCGCGCAAGCAGGTGTGCTGCACGAGGTCTTCCGCATCGTGCCGGTTGCCCGACAGCCGCAGCGCGAACGCCCAGAGTCGCGGCAACAGGTCGGGAAGCAGGCCAGCCAGGTCGGTGCCGGTCATCGGCAGTGCCAGTCAAGTCAACACAACATGAAATTCGAGTCCTGATCTATTTTGACATCTATGTCAAAATTGTCAACGAGGCCGACGGTCTCGTCGCGGGAAGGGTGTTTTGTGGAATGACACGGTAATTTTCGCGACGCCGGGCGCTTGCACGTGTTTCGCTATCATGTAGCTCGTGCCGCCACCGCCGGGAGTTCTTTTTTGCAGCCACGCCTTGCCCGTTCCGCCCATGCTGACCGCAATCGCTTTCTTACGCTCTATGCGGCGATGGCGATCGGTTTGATCGTTGCCGCCGCACTATTTGTCTTCGAAGCGCGCAAGATCGTCGACGATGGCTTGCGCGACGAAGAAGCTTTCGCGGTGTTAGGCGCGGCGAACCGGGTACTGCATGACCTGGAGAATGCGGAGACCGGTCAGCGCGGTTACCTGCTGACCAACGATGAGCGTTATCTGGCGACCTACCGCGGCGGCATCGAGGATCTCGACGACACGGTGCTGCGTCTGCAACGGGTCGTCACGAACGACGAAAAATCCGTCGAACTCGTGCGCCGCATCGAGCATGCGAAGACGTTGAAGGTGATCGAGCTTGCGCGCACGGTCGAACTGGCCCGTTCAGGCGATCGCGACGCGGCGATCGCGCTGGTGCAGACGAACGAGGGCAAGCGCTATATGGATTCGCTGCGCGACGACCTCGGCGAGCTGCTGAACGACTGGCGCGCGCGGCGCGCCGCCGCGGTGCGCGACGCGCATGACCGGCTGCTGTGGGGCACGGTCGCGCTCGTGGCGCTGGCGGTGCTGATCTGCGGCCTGCTGGTCTACACGCTGTTCGTGCAGAGGCGGGCGTTCGGCAAGATCAGCGCCCATTCAAACGCGTTGGACGTGGCCGCCGCGCACGATCCGCTGACGGGGTTGCCGAACCGGCGCAGGCTGCTCGCGGCGCTCGACGAACGGGAAGACCACAGCGCCGCGCCAGGTGCGGAGCGGCTTGCGCTGTTTTACCTCGATATCGACGGTTTCAAAGGTGTCAACGACGCGCTCGGCCACAGCGCCGGAGACTCGCTGCTGCGCCGTATCGCGGAGGCGCTGCGCACGGTGACGCGGCAGCAGGACATGCTGGCGCGCGTCGGTGGCGACGAATTCGTGCTGCTTGTGCCCGGCTACAGCGATGAAGCGCAATTGCGCGAACTCGCGGGACGGCTCATCGAGCGCGTGCAGGAGATCGGACAGCGTGACTACGGCGGGCGCTTTCCGCTCGGCGTGAGCGTTGGCATCGCGACGTGGCCGGATCGGGTCGATTCGGTCGAGCAACTGCTCGACGTCGCCGATACCGCAATGTATACGGCGAAGCAGGGCGGGCGCTCGACTTATCGATTCGGCACACGACCGGGCCGTCAGCAAGGTAACGTGGTGACGCTGCCGCGCTGACATGCGGGCATGGGGTTCGAGTGCCGCCAGTAAGCTGCCAGAAAACGACGGGTAAGTGGCCGGCAAGCCGCTAGCGGGTCGCCGCCAGCGCGACCGTCGCAAGCCCCGCGATCGTCGCGAGAAGCGACGTCGACACGTGAATGGCGATTTCACCGGCCGCCCAGCCGTACCGCCCTTCCTGCAGCCGTTGCACGACTTCCGCGGAGAACGTCGAAAAGGTTGACAGGCCACCCATCAGGCCGGTGATCACGAACAGGCGCCACTCGGGCGCGAGGTTGGGCGTGCGCGCGAAGAACGCAACCGCGACACCGATGATGTAGCCGGCGATCAGATTGGCCGCGAGCGTGCCAAGCGGCAGTGCGGGAAAGACCCCGTTCAGGCGGATCGCAAGAAACCAGCGGAACAGCGAGCCCAGCGCGCCGCCGATGCCAACGGCAAGGATGGATAGATACATGGAAGGCCTGGAAAGTCGGAACGTCGACGAACCCGGCTGACGATGAACCGCACGCGAACAACGCTGAACTCCTGGCGTGATGATGCGGCGTCCGAGGTCAGCCGGACGAAGCAGGCATCATCAGCCACGAGGGCAGTTAAGGGAGAATGCCATCTCCGGTGCGCAAGTCTATCATTGCTGTTCGCTAAACGGGGCGCCATGGGCGGCGGCGAGGCCGGAGCCTGTTGTACGCCCGCATCGCGTGTGCGATGGAGACTTCGTGGGGTCATCGCGCACCTATTTTCCACTTCAGTACCCAGGCGTACCCAGGCACCGGCCGCTGCGCTCAGAGAACCGTTTCGCGTTCCGGCGTCGACGAAATCCGGTGAATCGACAGATCGGCGCCGTCGAACTCTTCTTCCTGAGTCAGACGCAGGCCGACCGCCGCGCGAATCGCGCCGTACACAATCGTGCCGCCCGCGGTGGCGATCGCGATTCCGCCGAGTGTGCCAATCAGTTGCGCGGCGAACGATACGCCGCCGAGGCCGCCCAGGGCGCGCTGTCCGAAGATGCCGGCCGCGATGCCGCCCCATGCGCCGCACAAGCCATGCAGCGGCCATACGCCGAGCACGTCGTCGATGCGCCAGCGGTTCTGCACACACGTGAACATATGGACGAAGAGCACGCCGGCGAGCCCGCCCGTCACGAGCGCGCCGAGCGGGTGCATCACGTCGGAGCCCGCGCAAACGGCGACGAGCCCCGCGAGCGGACCGTTGTACGCGAAGCCCGGATCGTTGCGGCCCGCGAGCCATGCGGTCAGCGTGCCGCCGGCCATCGCCATCAGCGAATTGACCGCGACGAGACCGCTGATCCTGTCGATGGTCTGCGCGCTCATCACGTTAAAGCCGAACCAGCCGACCGCTAGCACCCACGCGCCCAGCGCGAGAAATGGAATATTCGATGGCGGATGGGCGGCAATCCGGCCGTCACGGTGATAGCGCCCGTGTCGCGCGCCGAGCAGCAGCACGGCCGGCAACGCGACCCAGCCGCCGAAAGCGTGCACGACCACCGAGCCGGCAAAGTCGTGAAACGGCGCGCCGAAGGTCGCGGCGAGCCAGCCCTGGATGCCGAAGCGGTTGTTCCAGGCGATCCCTTCGAAGAACGGGTAGACGAAGCCGACCAGCACGAAGGTCGCGAACAGTTGCGGATTGAATTTCGACCGTTCTGCTATACCGCCCGACACGATCGCGGGGATCGCGGCGGCGAACGTCAGCAGGAAGAAGAAGCGCACCAGCGCGTAACCGTCATGCGCGGCGAGAATCGACGCGCTGTCGAAGAACCGCACGCCGTATGCAATCGTGTAGCCGATGAAAAAATACGCGATCGTCGACACTGAAAAGTCGATGAGAATCTTCACGAGCGCGTTGACCTGATTCTTTTTCCGGACCGTGCCGAGTTCGAGAAACGCGAAGCCCGCGTGCATCGCGAGCACCATCGCGGAGCCGAGCAGCAGAAAGAGGGTATCGGTGCCGGTTTTGAGGTTGTCCATTGGGCGGTGAAAGCTGTTTTGCGCAAAAAGCGGGCGTCGCGTGCAAGAAATGGGCCAATGTGGCCCGAACATGCTTCGTGCCGGTGCGGATTCGCACTGAAATGGGATGACAGAGGCCGGTATGGCCTGGCTTCGCTGCGATGCATGCCGCCGGGCGTGTCCCGGTGTATCTCTATCGCGCACTATGAGAGTGCGATTGCTCTAACATGGGGCGATGCAATGTTCCATTAACGGGCATCGACTTCCATTTCCATTACGATCGTTGTTTGCATGAGCGCCTCGTGCGATCTTTGTCACGCTACTCAAACAACGACATAATGTTCCGTCCCGCGTGCGCCGCCCGGCGGCGCGACGAACCTTCTTCGCGCCTCAATGAGACTGACCACCAAAGGGCTACTGCTGATTGCGATTCCAGCCGTCATCGAACTGGCGTTGCTGTCCGGCATCGTCAAGGCGCAGGCTGACGCGCGCGAAGCGGAGCATTGGAGTCTGCATAGCGAGGACGTGCTGCATCAGACCACCGCGATTCTCGATCCGGTGCTGCTCGAGTCGCTGCGCCTGCGCGGCGCGGTGGTGGACGGCGCGCGCAATGTCGGCACACCGGTGTCGCTGTGGGTCGACACCGACCGGCGCATCGACCAGCTTGCCGAGACCGTATCGAACGACCCGGCGCAGGTCGAGCGCGCGGTGCAGATCCGTCAGGCGGCGCAAGCGTACCGGCAGTGGTCGGACCGCGTACAGGACCTGATGCGTTCGGGGCGGCGGCACGACGTGATCGAGCGCTTCAGGGATCTTGCGAATACGGATGTGCTGGACAATTTCCGCATGCAGGTTGCCGCGTTTCAGACCGAAGAACGCCGGCTCGATGCACTGCGCACGAGTGCGGCGGCGGCGGCGCGGGCGCGGCAGCAAGTACTGATCGTCGCGGCGGTGCTCGGCTCGCTCGCCTTCGTCGCGCTCGCGTGCTGGCTATTCACGCGCGGTGTCGGCGGCCGGCTCGACCTGCTGTCCGACAATGCGAGCCGTCTTGCCAGCAACGAACCGCTTGCGCCGCTCGATACCGGCACGGATGAGATCGCACGCCTCGATCGCACGCTGCATGAGACGAGCCGCCGGCTGCTCGAAGCCGAGCGGTTGCAGGCGCGTTTCCAGTTCGATCTCGCGCGGCGTGCCGGCGAGCTCGCGCGGACGAACGAGAGTCTGCGCCAGCAGACTCAGGAAAACGAAACCTTTATCTATAGCGTATCGCACGATTTACGCGCGCCGCTGGTCAATCTGCAAGGCTTTTCCAAGGAACTGCTGCACGCGTGTGACGACCTGCGCAAAGCAGTGCGGCAATCGTCGCTGCCACGCGCGCAGCGCGAGCATATCGAGCGTCTGATTGACGGGGACATCAGCGAAGCGTTGCATTTTCTGCAGACCGCGGTGCTGCGCGCGTCGCATATTATCGATGCGTTGCTGCGCTTGTCGAGGGTCGGCCGTGTCGAGTATCGGCACCAGCAGGTCGACGTGCGCGACATCGTACAGCGCGTGATCGATGCGATGCAGGTATCGATTCGCGCGCGGCGCGCGCGGGTCGTCGTGCACACGTTGCCGCGTGTATGGGGCGACGCGACCGCGCTCGAGCAGGTGTTCGCGAATCTGATCGGCAACGCGGTGAATTATCTGCATCCGGAACGCAACGGCATCATCGAGATCGGCACCGCGCCCGCTCCGCCGGGCGTGCAATCGTTGCGCATTTTCTATGTGAAAGACAACGGCCTGGGCATTCCGGAAGTCGCGTTGCCGCGCCTGTTCAATGCGTTTCAGCGCTTGCACGGCGATATCGCCGCGGGTGAGGGAATTGGCCTTGCGATGGTGCGCCGGGTCGTCGAGCGTCACGGCGGGCGGGTATGGGCCGAATCGATGGAGGATGTCGGCACCACGTTTTTCCTGTCGCTGCCCGATTCCGCTTCGCGTTTGCCGCAGGAAGACGAGGTCACCGAAGAAGCGACCGGCACGCAGGACCTCGGTTTTGCGATCTGGCCGCTGAGTACACGTTGACGCAACAGGTCGACGTTACGCGTTGGTGTTACCCGCCGATGTCGTCCGCTGAGGTTCCCCGCTGATATTACTCATTCAGGCTCGCGCAAATTCGCATGTTGAACTGAGCCTGCGCGCCGATTGCGTCAGCGACGTGACGGTCCGCCAACGGTTTGCGATCGTTCAGCGACTGCTCAACAGGCGGCGAAGAGTCTGCGCGCCTTGAGGAGCCTCGCACCGCGGATCAGCCAGTAAGCGCCGCACGCGGACAGCAACGCGGCAGCGATCAGCATCGCAAGCGGCGTGGCATCTGGCATGCGGTGCGCGCTGGTGAGCGCGAGGCCGCGGAGCACGATCAGCGTGGCGCTCCACAGTGCGAACACGGCCTGCGCGATCAGACGCATACCCGCGCGGCGTCGCGCACGGTTTTCTATTGACCAGTCCGCGCGCCTGCGCAGGCAAAAAAACGCCACCGCGATCCACGCGATGGCAAGCATGATGATCCAGTTGGTCAGGTCCATGGAGCGGGCCTCCGAAGTCAGCCGTCGACTTTAGAGAGGCCCCTCTTTTCAGACCATCGGATAAGTCTCAATCGAGCAACGTGTGCGCAATCGCCGCAGGTGTCGCGTGAGCGGTTTAGAGTTCGATGCGCGTGCCAAGCAGCACAAGAAACTGCCGCAGCCATTCCGGATGAGCGGGCCATGCAGGCGCGGTGACAAAATTCGCATCGGTGTGCGCGGCGTCGATGGCGATTTCCGCATATTCGCCGCCCGCGAGCCTGACCTCGGGGGCGCATGCGGGATACGCGGAAATGCGTTTGCCGCGTATCACATCGGCGGCCGCGAGTAGCTGCGCCGCATGGCAGATCGCCGCGACGGGTTTGCCGCTCGATGCGAAATGGCGCACCACGTCGAGCACTTTCTGATTGAGCCGCAAATACTCGGGCGCGCGGCCGCCGGCGATCGCGAGTGCGTCATAGTGCGCGAGTTCGATTTCGTCGAAGGTCGCGTTCAGCGTGAACTGGTGGCCGGGTTTTTCGCTGTAGGTCTGATCGCCCTCGAAGTCGTGGATCGCGGTCTTGATCCGTTCGCCCGCACGCTTGCCCGGGCACACTGCATCGACGCGATGGCCGACGGCCTGCAGTGCCTGAAAGGGCACCATCGTTTCATAATCTTCGGCGAAATCGCCGGTTAAAAAGAGAATCTTTTTAGCTGCCATCGAATGCCTCCGTTGAGGATGGAACACGTTGGTCGCCAATGAGTCTACTCCTTCGATCTCGACAGAAGCACGACAGAAACGCGAAGAATGGTGAAGCAATGGCAATCAATCATATTGAGTGGCGAACCCTTCGAGCCGGCGATCCGCCTGTGCTCGCCGAGCTGTTTCGTGACGCGGTAATGCAGCTTGCCGCATCACATTACGATGAGGCTGGACGCGCCGCATGGGCGGCGTCGGTTGACGATCTCGACGCGTTCAGTTCGCGTCTCGCGCAGGGCCTGACGCTCGTCGCGGTTGCGGACGACACGATTGCCGCGTTCGGGCAGTTGCATCCTGCCGATCATGTGCAGATGCTGTATACAGCGCCTGCGTTTGCGGGGCAGGGCATTGCCTGGACGCTGCTGGCGCGCTTCGAAGCGGTTGCACGCGCGGCAGGCACGCCGTTGCTGACCGCGCATGCGAGCGCGAGCGCAAAGCGCAGCTTCGAGCGGGCCGGGTTTCATGTGCTCGCAGAAGAGGATGTCGAACGCAACGGCGTATCATTGAAACGCTTTCGCATGCAGAAGCCGCTCGTCGCGGCGCACATTCCTCAATGAATCCATTCTCCCGTTATCCGCTGCTGCGCTGTACCGTGTTCACCGCCGCCTTGCTCGGTGGGCTTGCCGCATGCCAGAAAAACGATGCGACGGCTGGACAGGCGGCAAGCAAGCTCAACGACGTGGCGCAGCAGGCAGGGCAGAAGCTCGACCAGGCTGCAAGCTATGTCGGCCAGCAGACCGATGCCGCGCGCGCGACCGTTGAGCAGAACGTCGCGACCGCGGCCTCCGATGCGTCGAACCCGGCTGCCACCGTGAATATCGACCCGAGTCATCTCGCATCGACTGCGCAAGCCAATCTGCATGATGCGGCAAGCGCGACCCAGGCGGCGCTCGGCAAGGCCGCGGGCACTGCGGGCGCGGGGCTCGAAGCGGCGGGTCGCAGGCTGCAACAGTGGTCGAGCGATACCGCGGCCAATTCCGCCGCGTCATCCAGCGATACGAGCGACGCACAAAAGCAGATGGACAAATAGTGGTGCGTGTCGTCTGACGGGCATTTGACGGCGGATGTTGCACCGCGGAACGCGGATTGCGTGTCTGCGCAAGCGATCTAACATTCCGTTACGCAATCGCCGCACCTGTATCCGGCTTTGCGGGTGCAACTGCGGCTAAACTTGGCCCTCTGCCGTTGAGTCACTGCCCGTCATGAAGTTATGTCCGCTGCGGCGTGCAGGTCGAGCTGCGTCGAACGCCGGTAAGTGTTCGGCGCGCTGGCCCGTGTCGGCGTTCGCAATCTTTTCGTTGTGCTTTGCGCTTGCACTGCTTGCCATGCGCGTTGCTTCACGCGGTGTAGCGTGCGTGGCGGCGCGCGGTGCCCGCTTTGCATACCGCGCGCGCTGGGCGCTGTGCACAGGGTTCGCGCTTGCCTGCTGTCTGCTACCGCTGCCGCGCATCGCGCTTGCCGCAGGCGGTCCCGTGCTGCCCGCGCTGCAAAGCCTGATCAACAGCGCGACGGCGTCGCCCGCATCCGCCGCATCGGCTACGCAAGCGGCGTCCGCGCCGTCGCCTGCGAGTCAGGCCGAACTCAACCGGTCGCTCGACAGCGTGATCTCGACACTCGACAACGATCGCCAGCGCACCGCGCTCGTCGGACAACTGAAGAAGCTGCGCGAAGCGACGCAAACCGTCGGGCCGGCCGGGCCGGCCGCGCCGGCGCAGCCTAGCCCGGGGCTGCTCGGCGCAATCGCGTCGGGGATCGCGTCGGTCGAGGCGGACGTCAATCGCGGACGCACGCCGCTTAGCTATTGGTCTGGACGTCTGAATGCGGCCGGCAACGAGTTGTACACCATCGTGTCGAGCCAGGGGCGCGAGAAGTTCGGCCGCGTCGTGCTCGATATGTTTGCCATGCTCGCGGGCTGGGGGGCTTGCGCGGCCGCGCTGATCTACGCGCAGCGCAAGGTGCACAGGCGCTACGGGATCGTCGTCAGGCTGAATGCGAATCCGACCACGCGTGAACTGCTGATCTTCGCACTGCGTCGCGTCGGTCCGTGGATCGTCGCGTTTGTCGCCGCGCTGATGTTCGCGCGTTCGATGCCGGACGCGCTTGGCCGCACGCTCGCGATGGTGATCGCGTACGCGATCGTCGCGGGTGCGGTGTTTTCGGCGATCTGCCTGATCATGTTTTCGCTGTTCGGCTCCGGCCATCGCCGCGCGGCGGTGCAACTGCTGATCGAACATGCGCGCCGGTTGCTGTTCGCAATCGGTATCTGCAGCGCGCTCGGCGACGCGGCGACGAACTACGAAGTCGCGCATCAGCTCGGCACCAATCTCGCCGCACTCGTGTCGACCGTGTCGAACATGGCGGCCGCCGCGTTGACCGCGTATTTCGCGATTGCCTTTCGCCGGCCAGTCGCGCATCTGATCCGCAACCGGTCGTACGAACAGCGGCATGGCCACAAGGTGGCGACCGATGCGTTCGACGTGCTCGGCTCGTTGTGGCATCTGCCGATGCTGGTGCTCGCGATCGCGTCGGTGGTCGCGACGATCGGTGGAATGGGCAGCGGCGAAAACGTACTGCAGATCTCAGTGGTCACCGCACTGCTGCTGGTGCTTGCCTTCTTCCTGTCGGCGATCGTGATGCGCGTCACGCGACCGCAAAGCGCACGCCGGCGGCGGCGCTCACCGTATGTGACCCGGTTGACGCGTTTCGCCGGCACGCTGCTGATGCTGTTTATCTGGCTCGCGTACCTCGAACTCGCGTCGCGGCTGTGGGATGTGTCGCTGGCGCAGATCATCGAAGAGAGCGTGACCGCGCGCGGCATCGCGCATGCGATGACGGCGATCGTCGTGACGCTGTTCCTGTCGTGGCTCGTCTGGATTCTGATCGACACCGCGATTCTCGAGGCGCTGAACCCGGGCAATCCGCGCAACAAGACGCGCAACCCGAGCGTGCGCGCGCGCACGATGCTGCCCTTGCTGCGCAATGTGCTTTTCGTGCTGATTCTGACCATCGCCGGCATTGTTACCGCGGCGAATCTGGGCATCAACGTCACACCGCTGCTGGCGGGCGCGGGCGTCATCGGTCTGGCGATCGGCTTCGGCGCGCAATCGCTGGTGGCCGATCTGATCACCGGGCTTTTCATCATCCTCGAAGACACGATCTCGGTCGGTGACTGGATCGACGTCGACGGCGGGCATGCGGGCACGGTTGAGTATCTGTCGATCCGCACCGTGCGGTTGCGCGACGGTCAAGGCGCGATTCACGCGATTCCGTTCTCGCAGATCAAGATTGTGAAGAATCTGTCACGCGATTTTGCGTATGCGGTGTTCGAAGTGCGCGTGCCGTTTTCGGCCGATGTCGATCAGGTCACACAGCTGATTCGCGCAGTCGGTGCGGACCTGATGGCCGATTTCCGCTACCGGCGCGAGATGCTCGGACCGGTCGAAGTATGGGGGCTGGACCGGTTCGATCCGAACTGGATGGTCGTCAAAGGGCAGATCAAGACGCGGCCGCTTCAGCAGTGGAGCGTTGCGCGCGCGTTCAATCAGCGTCTGAAGCGCAAGATGGACGAAGCGGGCATCGAGATTCCGGTTCCGCAGATGCGCATCTTCACCGGCGCGCAGGACGAGCAGGGTGAACCGTTTTCCGACGCCGCGGTCGCGTCGATGTCGACGCGCGAAGCCGCTGCCCATCAGATGCATCCGGGGAGCACGGCGCATAAAGACGGGGCGGCGAGCGCATTGCGGCCGAAGACCAGTGCAATGCCGGGGTTCGCCGCAGCGGGCAGCGGCGCCGGCGGGGTAGGATTGACGACGCCGCCCGCCCGCGATGTCTCGCACGAGCCACGTCCGGCGCCGCCGTCCACCGGGCAGACCGAATCGGTGCCGCCGCAGATTCCGACCGCGGGTGAAACAGGCAAGACCTAGAGAAACTCACGCGAACGATGGTTGTCCGGACAACCATCGTCGACGGGTGGCGCGCGTGCAATGCGGTCCCGCGATTCGGGAAGAACAAACAAGGCGGGTTCAGTTCACGCAAGTGCCGTGGCGGTTTGCAATGTGTTTTCCGCGTGGCAGCGCACTACGTCGTTGACGTGGGTCGCGAACTGGATGTCGGGTACGCCGTACACATGCAGCGAGATTGCGGGCGCTGCGCTCGCATTGCCCAGCCGATGAATGCAGCCGCGCCCCGCGCGCGTGTAAGACACCGCGCCGCTTTCGCGCGCCTGCGTGCGAACCGGCACCGCGTAGTCTTCCGCTTCACTCCAGTCATAGATCGCTTCGCTGAGTGTGCCGTCGAGCACGACATAGCCGCACCAGGTGTGATGCGCATGCACGGGGCTCATCTGGCCCGGCAACCAGACCAGCGATGCGATCGCATACCGGCCTAGCGGATCGGCGGCGAGCAGGTGGCGCTGGTACTTTTCCGTGGCGCCTTCGCGTTGCGCGGGGGTGAGCAGTTGCGCATCGGCGGCGGCTTCGACGAGCGCGGCGCGCACCGCGCGGGCAAAGCGTGCTTCATTCGATGGGTCGGCAGCCTCCCGGTACGCATCGAACGTGGCATCGAGCGCGGCGCGCAGGCGCTCGATCGCGCTGGCCGAACACAGCGCCGGCTGAGCGGGGCGCGCCAAACGGTTTGACGCGGCGGCATGGCGCGAGGTCTTTTTGCCGTGGCGATCGGCGTTGAGCGGATGGACGGAATGGCTCATCGGAGGCTCCGGTGTTCCTGTGATTTCGAGTGGTCGGGTAATCACATTTATACCGGTTTGCGCGGAGAAAGAGTTTTCATATAATTTCCCTGGAGCGCTCTGAGATAGAAAATTTTTCTATCTGTAAGCGGAAATTAAATGGACATCATCCATGGATATCATCGATAGGAAGTTGCTCGAGTTGCTTCAGCAGGACGCGACGATGCCGGTTGCCGAGCTCGCGCAGCGCGTGAACCTGTCACAGACGCCCTGCTGGAAACGGGTGCAACGGCTTAAAGAAGCGGGCGTTATCCGCGCCCAGGTCGCGCTGTGCGATCCGCGCAAGCTGGGCGTCGGCACGACGGTGTTCGTCGCGGTGCGCACGAACCAGCACACGGAAGCGTGGGCAGACGCATTCACCCGCGCGGTGCGGGACATCCCGGAGGTCGTTGAGGTGTACCGGATGAGCGGCGAAACGGATTACCTGCTGCGCGTGGTGGTGTCCGATATCGACGACTACGACCGCGTGTACAAGCAACTGATCCGTGCGGTGCCGCTTTACGACGTCAGTTCGAGCTTCGCGATGGAACAGATCAAGTATTCGACGGCGCTGCCGGTGCGTTCGGTCGGGGTGACGGGCGGTCACTGAGGTCCGCCGACCTGCGCCGAAGCCTCGCCAGGTTCGAATCGCGGCGCGGGACCGCAAGCCGCCCGCAAGGCGCGGCAGCGTAGAATGCCGGCTTTGTCGAGTTAACCGCAGGCAGAGCTTTCAGATGAACGAACCGCGCAAGAAGAACCCGACCTTCGGTGTCGCCGTGCTGATCGTGGTCGTGGTGCTACTGGTGATAGCGACCGTGCTGTACAACGCGATCACCGAGAAGCGAGAGTTCGATCGCGAGAATCCGCCGGACGATACGTCGGCTGCCGTGTCCGCTCCCGCGGACGCATCCGCAACCCATGCGGTGACTGCTTCCGGCGCTTCGGGCAGTGCGGCACAGTGACGCAGCAGGGGCTGCTCAGTTTTCCGGCAGCTGGATCACACTTGCGTCCTTGCGGATCAGAAACGACGCGGCAAGCATCTGCTTGCACTGATGCGCAAGCAGCTTCAGGTCATTGACCGCCTCCGGTTTGCCGGCGCTTTCCGGCGCTTTTTCCGCGTCGATCACCATCGAGTCCAGTTCACGGGTCAGTCGCTTGACGAGCTCCGCCTGATCGGCGGGCGGCGGCGTACCGGCTTCGGCTTGCTCGAGGTTTTCGCGCACGACGCTTAGCCCTCGTTGCAGCGGTTGCTGAGCGTTGCGGTCCAGCTGGATCACGGTGCGCAACAGCGGCGCCGCAGCGGTGATTTCCGATGCGAGCACATGGCTGCGCACCAGCAGATTGTTTAGTTCGGGAACGAATTTCTGCGCTGACTTGGGCTCGAGCATCATGCGCTGGAACGCCTGGCCGAGATTGGCAAACGCGATATGCACGTTCTTGCGTGCGAGACGATAGCGATAATCACGATCGAGCGCTCCGGCTGCCGCGGAAGCGGCTGCGGTGGACGCGGCGGCGCGCCCGCCTGTCGCCGGCCCGGATGCGTTGTCCGTGGGGATGGCGGTCGCGGTCGCGGCCGCGAGGGTCGCGACCAGCGTGTCCTTCGAGTCGATTTCATCCTTTGGGTCGACGCGGCGCGTTTCCATGACGCCGCTGGGTTCACCAGCGACCGTGCTGCCGGTCTTTCCAACGGTGCCGCCGCGAGTCCCTGTCAGGGTGTCTGCTGGAGTGCCTGCGGGCGTGCCCGCGTAGCGACCCGCCGCGCCGGCGGCAGGCTCCTGCGCGACAGCGGCGGCAGGCGCGCGCGCACCGGCCTCGGTCACCACCGCGGGCGCGACCGCGAGCGCCGGCTTGCCGCTCCACCACCAGCTCGCTTCCAGATACTGGCGCGTCGCCGCGATCATGCTGTTCACAAGCTTGCCCATCAGCCGATATTCCCAATACGGGAACAGATGGCTTGCCGCAATCGCAATCGCGCAGCCCACGACGGTGTCGATCGCGCGTTCACCGATGATCCGCATGCTGCCAGGGGCGAGCAGATGGAACATCAGTAGCACGTAGGACGACGTGAACACGACGCTTGCCGTGTAGTTGAACAGCAGCAGGCTGTAGCTCATTACCATCGACGCGAACATCACGATGAGCAGGATATGCGGCTCCTTGACGAAGATCATCAGCACGATGCTCGCCGCGCAGCCGATCAGCGTACCGACGATACGCTGGCCGTTACGCTGTTTGGTCAGCGAATAGCCCGGCTTCAGGATGATGATCACGGTCATCACAATCCAGTACGCGTTGGTGAGCGGCAGCAGCCGCCCGAGCCAGTAGCCGATCGCCACCGCGATCGTCACGCGCAGCGCGTGGCGAAAGCTCGGCGACGCCATCGAAAGATTCGAGAAAATCTGCCGAAACGGCACGCGCCGGCTGGAGACGAATTTGGACAGTGCCTGGTCGATCCTGAGTTCGGTTTCGGTCGACGACGTTTGATCAGCGAGGCTGCGCCGCATCCTGTCGATCAGACGCGTCCCGCTCCACAGCCGCCTGAACGATGCCGACACCGCCGCGTATGCCTCGGGGTTCTTCGTCGGCAAGCCGTGTTTGCGCATCTGATCGAGTTCGTACTCGATCGCGCGCAGTTCCGCCTTGACGTTGATGCGGGCGCGCGACGGACGATCCTGCAGCACCGCGAGGCCGATGTCCTCAAGGTCCGCCGCCGCTTTGCGAATCAGGTCGCGGTAGAAGGTCAGCACGTCGGAGCCGCCGAACGTCGTGCGCACCAGCGGATAGTCGGTATGCGCGCCGACGAACAGTTCATGCAGGTCAACCGTGTTGATGAACAGGTTGAACAGCGTCACGCGCGCCGCTTCGAGCTGGCCGCTTTTCAGCTTCGGCAGGTTGCGCAGCACGATGTCGCGCGCGGCGTCCTGACGCTCGACTGCCGCGATCTGTTTGGCGACGAGATTGCTATAGCAATCGTCGAGGTCGTTGTCGAGGTCGAAGAAGTCGGCGCGCGCGAGCAGGTAGTCCGCACACGCGAACACGCTTTCGGCGAGCGCCTGCTGTTCGATCCGATACACCATCCAGCGGCTCACGAACGTCGACCAGTAGGTGTACCACAAGCCGCCGACCAGTATCCACGACGCATTGACGAGCGCCTGCAACGGCGTGAAGTGCTCTTCGAGCGTTAGCGTCATCATGAACAGCGTCGCGAAGCTGATCTGCGGCCAACGGTTGCCGTACACGACGATCAGCGACAGCACGAACGTGAGCGGCACGACGGTGCACCACAGCGCGAATGAGTTGATCGTCGCCAGTCCCGTCGCAAGCGCCGACAGGAAGCCGATCAGGCTGCACGCCAGCATCTCGTTGTGCTTGTATTTGAGCGGGCCGGGCATGTCGACGGCGCACGCGCCGAGCGCGCCGGTCGCGATCGTGAAGCCGAGCTCGCGATTGTGGAATACCGTTAAACACAGTACCGCGGGCAACGACACGCCCACGGCGATGCGCAGGCCGCCGTAGAAATATTGGCTGTATAGAAATTTCTTGATCTCGACCGAATAGCGCATCGAACTGACCGGGCGTGCTAGATGTTGGGATGACGCGTGACAAAACTGCAGGCGAGTCTAACTGATTTTATTCGCGCTCTGACCTGGCCCGTTCGGCCAGGTTCAGCGGCGACGATGCGTTTGCTATGCTGTCGCGTCGCGGTTGCGCTGCGCCGCCCGCATGCAGCGCAGTCGTCCGTTTATCCACGCTGGCGTTCCAGCGTCGCCTCTCCGATCATGACCTACCGCCATTTCATTCCGCCCAACGAGATCGAGTTGACCGCCGTGCGCGCGCAGGGGGCGGGCGGACAGAACGTCAACAAGGTGTCGAGCGCGATACATCTGCGTTTCGACGTGCGTGCGTCGTCGTTGCCGGAGGTGCTGAAGATGCGCCTGCTCGCGTTGCGCGACAGCCGGATCACGCGTGAAGGCGTGGTCGTCATCAAGGCGCAGCAGTACTGTACGCAGGAGATGAATCGCGCCGCAGCGCTTGCGCGGCTCGATGAATTGATTGCTAGCGTCAGTGTGAACCGTAAAGCGCGTGTCGCAACGCGGCCGACTCGTGCATCGCAACTACGGCGACTCGACAGCAAGTCGCGCCGCGGCGATGTGAAATCGGGTCGCGGCAGGGTCGGCGAAGACTGATCGAACCACGCGGCTAGCCGCGCTTCGCCGGCAGGAAGTCGACGCAGAACACGCACAGCTCGCCGTCGCGCCGCACCGCGACGGCCGCGGTATAGCAGTCTTCGCCATCGGTCAGCGAGCAATGCGGGCCCATCATCGCGACGCGGCCGGGTGCGGCCAGTGCATGCTTGAAGTACGCGCGTCGCGACCAGTTATTGCGCGTGTCGGGAAAGAGCGGCGCGAGGCGCGGTGATGGCGGCGGCGTATCGCGTGCGGTGATCGACGGTCCCGTCTGTTCGCCGTGCTCGTTGAGCACGAACACGCGGCGCGCGTCGGCAATCCTGAACACCGGTTGCGCGGCCTGGTTGAGGTCGCCCGATTCAGTGAAAATCTGCGCGCCGGCCAGTACGGCTTCGGTGAACCCCTCAAATTCCGGTCGCTGGTAGCGCGTGTGCGTGCGCTCGTAGTCGGCGAACCGTTGCCACATCTGCTCGATCAGTTCGGGCACGCGCGAGCTCGCGGCTTTGATCGACGGTTTGGGTTGCCCGAACCAGAAGCCTTGCACGAAATCGACGTCGGCCTGCATCAGCGTCATCAACTCGTCTTCGGTTTCGACACCTTCGGCCAGCACCATCGTGCCGGACTGATGCAGCATCGTGATCAGATGATTGATCAGCGCGTTGTCGCTATCGCGTCGTCCGGCACGCGCGACGAGCGACCGGTCGAGCTTGACGATGTCAGGGCGGAAGCGCCACACGCGGTCGAAGTTCGAGAAGCCGGTGCCGAAATCGTCGATCGCGATCAGGAAGTCGCGCGGTTGCGACGCGGCTAGCATGCTCGCGACAGCGGATTCGTCGTCGGCCGGCTGCTCGAGCACTTCGATGACAACGCGTTCCTGCGGCAGTCCGAAATGCTGTGACAGTTCGTCGATAAACGGACGCTGCGGCCAACCGGTTTCGAATACCTGCGGCCGCGTATTCAGAAAGAGCCAACCGGTGTCGATGCCTTGTTCCATGAAGTTCGCCACATGCAGGCAGCGCGCGAGCCGGTCGAGCGCGCGCGCGTCGGCGGTGGAGCGGGTGCCGGAAAAGAGCACGGCGGGAGAAATCGGGTGGCCGATCGGATCGAAGGCGCGCAGAAGCGCCTCGTAGCCGACCACGCGCTGATGCGTGATCGATACGACCGGCTGGAACACACTATGCAGCGTGATCGTGCGCCATGGCGCGGCCCAGCCTGTCTCCTGCAGCACCATGTGCTGCAGGAGGCCAGTGAGCGTCGTATCGTCGACGTTTGGCATGGCGTCAGAGTGTCCTATGCAGCGTGCGGCGCGTGGTGGGACCGGAGAATCGGATAACCGTACGGCGGCGGCCGAAGCGTCAACGCGGCAGATGCGCCGCGCTGGCGGGCGTGCGGGACGATGCTGGCCTCGTGCGGCCCCAGCGAGTTTGCCCGAAGCAGTCTAGCAAATCGAACGCTACGCGAATGTTCGGGTAATCACAGACTCGGATAAGAACCTAGGTCCAAGCGGGCGACCCTATTGCGTTGGCGCTTGACCGCGTCCGGTGCGATGTGCGCTTCGCGGGTATTCTGTTTGATTTTGCACAAAACAAGGGAGTCGGCAATGAGTGAAATCGCAGTTGTGGCAATTTCGATCGCCAAACCGGGCTGTGAAGAACAGTTGCGCGTCGCGCTCGAGGGCATCGTTGCGCCGTCGCGCGCGGAGCGCGGCGCATTGCAGTACGACCTGCATCGCGACCTGCGCGAGCCGCGCCGCTTCGTTTTCTACGAACGCTGGGAAAGCGAAGATGCGCTCGCGGCGCACGGCCAGTCAGCGCATATCGGGGCCTATCGGAAGCAGATTGCCGACTGGATCGAGCACTCGGAAATTCGGGTGCTGAAGAAGATCATGTGAGCCGCGTTCGAGATTCGCACGGGCTCACGGGTTGGCGCAAGGAATGCGCGCGTGGGCTTGCGGCCGATCAGTGCGTCGCGTGCGGAACGTCGAGGATTAGAATGATGGTCCAGTCCGCATCGCCGTCATGGTGATACTGCCGCTCCGCGACGATGAACGGTTGCTGCTTGCCCGCTGGCCCGAGAAACAGCACGTCGCCTTCCATCGGCAGGCATTCGACTGGCGGCAACGCGAGGAACGCGTCCTCACTGCCACGCGGCATCAGCTTTTCGATCTTGCGGGATGCGGCTTCGGTCCATTCGATGTCCAGCTGGATGTTGCTCATGCTTTCCTCCGCACTTCGGTGCGCACGGTTGATCTGAATCGGGTTGATTTTGTTGAAGTGGTTGTAGCGGATTTCGGAGCGCGACTTTAGCATACCGCCGCTACGCGGCCTGGCGGCGCGGTGTTGACGCAAAACGAAGTCGCACAATGACAAAGGCCGGAACCGCGAAGACGGCTCCGGCCTTGCTTCAGATAGGCGCATCGGTGCGCGTTGCACGTCGCCGCGCCGGATCCGGCGGGGGCAGCCGGGGCAACCGCATCGACCTTATTGAGCGGAATCCGATTTCATCGGTTTCTTGTGATGCATCATTCCCTTGTGGTGCTGCTCCGCCGGCATGTTATCCATGGCCTGCTGACGGGCCTGGATATCCTGCGCGTGCTGCTCGAACTCGGCGGCCTTGGCCGGGTCGGTGCTCATCACGATGCCTTGGTCTTGCTGCGCGTAAGCGGCGCCCGTCAAAGCCGAAAGGGAAACCAGGACTGCGAGGGACACTTTCTTCATCGCTAACCTCCGGAGAGTGGTTATGGACCCAAGTATGGCCTGTCCAAAGGGAAAGACAATGCATTCTATCCAGCAATGTCCAGTCCAACGGTGACGAAGCAACAGATTTCACATATCGTTACATTTTGTTACGCTCATGCTGCATAGCAGCGAACGCCCACCCGTTCGGCTTGCGAGCGCGCATAATCTGTGCCGCATGGGTTTGATGACGAACGGAAAGGTAAAAATGGACGATCGGTGATAAGGCCAGGGCAGTCACGATCCCGTGGCGGAAGCGGAGAGCGCTAACCCGCTATTGCGCGTCGTCGCTGTGCTATAGCCGTTCGTTATCCTTTGGATGATATGTCGGATCGCTAAGCAAATTCGATGCGAAATGCGCGCTGGTCACGCACGACGCCGATCCGCGTCACAGGTGTCAAAACCGGCCGAGCGCACGATAGACATGGAATTGCGCGATACCGATCAGTTCGTGTAAAGCAAGTTCGGCGCTGACCAGATTCTCGTAGCGCGGCAACACGCCGCGCTGCGCGTGTCGCGTGTTCGATACGACGGGTAGCGGCAGCATGCCGAACCGGTGGAAATCGAGCAGTGCACGCGGCATCTGGTACGCCGAGGTGACGAGAATCAAAGAATCGTAATATCCATGCGGCAAAATAGCAGCGACATTGCGTGCGTTTTGATATGTGTTGAGGCTGCGGTTTTCGAGAATGATGTCCATTCGGGGAACATCCGCGCGCAGCAGCCACGGCAAATAGGTGTCGGCTTCGCTTGCGGCGTGATGCTGCGGATTGCCGCCGCTTACGATCACATCGCAGACGATTGCCGCGCGTTTGCACTGCGCGTAGAGGCTCGCGCTTTTTCCGATGCGGGCAAAGGCATCGCGCTTCGGAATCAGCATGCGATCCTTCGCATATTCGGTGCCGCCGCCGAGCAGGATGATCGCAGTGCGCGCGGTGAATGCGGAGGACGGCACATCCGCGGTGTAGGCGCTTGCCGATTGCGTGACGGTGAGCAGCGGCGCGGTCAGCCAGCCGGCCGCGATCAGCCAGAAAAGGGCCACGCCGCTTGCGGCGATGGTGATGCGAGCACGCCGCATTAGCAGGAAAGCTGCAAAAAAAAGCGTCGATAAAATGAATAGGATCAATTTGATTGGGGTAACGTATCGTTCTGGAACATTGGTTCCGGAGTATTTGCGCGTTCGGTATCGTAGCGGGTTACCGCTGCATCGCCGCATTTTCTAGCGCGCAGCGAACGTCACCATACCGGTCAACGGGGGCCGGAATGAAATAGACCGCGGCCGGCACAATGGCCGCAGGGCGCGCGGCACGGCGGGCACTTCGTCGGCGCTGTATGCCGTCCGGCAGGCCACTGTCGCGCGACACGTACGATGGCTGCACTTTAAGAAAGAAGTGAGATGACCACTTACTCCAATGAAGCGGTACTTGAAGCACTACGGCGTGTGCAATATCGCCAGGTGCCGTGGGCGAAACGCCCCGGCGTGTTCGAATATCTGCGCTCGCTTGGCATGATGGATACGGTGCGGCAGCGTACCGTGGCGCCGGCGCCTGGCTTTCATGCGCCGGTGGATATCGCGGTGCTGACCGAGCGGGGCCGTGCGGAATTCGCGCGGCTTGCGCGCGATGAGCGAGCGCTCGATTGGGATGCGCGGCGCATGACCGACTATGTGGCGGCCGAGCCGCGCGCGGCGGCGCTCTAGCACGCGAGTAAGCCGATCCTTCTGAAGATGGAATGGTGCGGACCGCACGGTCCGTAGCCGCATGGCACGCGAGCGGTGACATGCGTCGACGGCGCTGCCTCGTGCGCCGTGAGAAAAGGCGTGCCCCCATCCGCGCGGCGCGGCGAACCCAATAGACCGGGCAAAAAAAAGCCCGTATCACGAGGATACGGGCGTACCGGATACTTCTGCCACGCTGTGCTTATGGCAATGAATGAGACTGGCCGGTCGGCACGTGGTTCCCGCATTCATCAATTGCGTTGCGAAGACGAGTGCGCACAGCGCGACGGACGATTCCGCGCGCCGGCGCTCGTCATTGGCTCGAATGCCGCGGCTAACGGTGAGCGGTCACAGCCTGTCAAGGATGGGTCGGCGGCGGATGGCGGCGCGACGTGTCATCGCGTGACGGTGGTTCGGTGCGCGGCGCGCGCACATTGCTGGCGATGTCGCCGCGCAGGTCGCCGCGCGGCGCCGGCGGCGTGAAATCGTGATTACGCGTTTCCGCTTGCTGCCACGCCTGCAGCGTGGCCGGCTGGTCCGGTTTCCAGTTCCAACCTTGCGGCCGTTGTTGGGCCGCAGCGTTCGCGGCAAGCGTTGAGACGACAATGCCGCACAGAAACAGGGACATTGGTCGCATGGGAAGGCTCCCGTCAGGACGGTCAGCTCCGACTGGTTTGCATGTTGCAACGTTAAGCCCGCCAAAGAAAGCGTGCTGTAAATAAGAGTAAGTGGTTGTTTCATCGCAGCCGGGCGGCGGCGGGTGGCGGCGTCGGCCAGAGGCCGTGGCTAACGGTTGGGGTAGCCGCCCAATATGCATCGGGCGCCCTGAAGCGCCCGATGGCAGTCGTCAATCAAGTGTCGGTGCGGGCTGTCAGGCCATCTTAACCGGCGCACGCCACGATTCCGGATTAGTCCAGAATGCGCCGCGCAGGCGATCGCGGCTCGGCGGTGCGGGCGGCTTCGCAGCCGTTGCGCCGATGCGTCCACGCAACGAAATCTGGCGGCCGCTCGTACCGAGCCGCTTGACTATTTCGGCGAGGGTGCCATCAGCCTGCCACTCGTCGAAGCGGCGACGGCAGGTCGGCGGCGAAGGATAGCGGCCAGGCAGCTTGGACCAGCCTTCGCCTGTCGACAGAACCCACAGCACCGCGTTGACGACGGCGCGCGCCTCCACGCGTGGCCGCCCGCGGCGTTCGCTCCGCGCCGGCTCCGCACAGAACAACGCCTCGACCAAAGCCCACTCGTTGTCTTTCAAATCGTCGAACAGCATCATGTTTCACCTCAGCGAAGCTAACTCCGGTGCGCTGCCCCGCGCCGCGCACTCTCGATGCATCCGGTTTCGCACGTGAAGCCGTTCACTCGTATACGGATTTCGCGTTGAGCCGGATGCCAGGCGGGGTCGGGTTTGCCGCGGCGGATATTGAATGAACCGCGTTCGGCGCCGACCTTGTGCGAACCTAAACGCATGAAGTGTGCCAACCGGTTGCCAACCGCCTCAAAGTCCCGTTGTATCAAGCCGGGACGGGTGCTTGCCAGGCCCGTATGAGAATCCAAAAAACCCGACACGCAAATCGGGACAATCACCAATCTTGTGCAATGAAGCCCGTCGTCCGTGCGTTTGCGCTTATTTGCTGCGCCGCAGCGAAATGGGGCGGCAACGATGCCTGGGCGCGAGACGGTCGGCGATTCCCGCATACAATCCGCATTAAACGACGGGATTAATGAGGGACCCCAATGAATGTGACGCTGCGGCAATTGCGCGTCTTCATCGAAGTCGC
Source organism: Paraburkholderia humisilvae (assembly GCF_902859855.1). GTDB lineage: Bacteria > Pseudomonadota > Gammaproteobacteria > Burkholderiales > Burkholderiaceae > Paraburkholderia > Paraburkholderia humisilvae. The sequence goes on along the minus strand of NZ_CADIKH010000047.1, from coordinate 14,428 downwards.
GCGGCTGCAGAGCTTTAGCCGGGCCGGCGACGAAATCGGCTTGACGCAGTCCGCGGTGAGCCGCTGTGTGCGCGAACTCGAGGCGGAGCTCGGTCTGAAGCTGATCGACCGGACCACGCGCGAGGTTCAGTTGACCGAGGCCGGTGGCAATCTGATCGCGAGCGTGTCGCGCCTGCTGACCGACCTTGACGACGCGTTGCGCGAGATTCGCGAAATCGGCGAGCAGCGGCGCGGACGCGTGGTCGTGGCGGCCAGCCCGACGATCGCGTGCCGCCTGATGCCGCAGGTGATTGCCGCGTGCGGCCGGCAGTTTCCGTATATCGCGCTCGGCTTGCGCGACGATGTGCAAAGCGATGTCGTGCGCAGAGTGAAGTCCGGCGAAGTGGACTTTGGCGTGGTCGTTGGGCCGATTGCCGCCGAAGACCTGCTGACCGAGCCGCTAATGACCGACTCGTTCTGTTTCGTGTCGCGCGCCGATCATCCGCTGGCGAAGCGCCGGCAGGTCGAATGGAAAGCGCTCGACGGACAACGGCTCGTGATGCTCGACTACGCGTCGGGGAGCCGGCCGATTATCGATGCGGCGATGGCCGAGCACGGCGTGCATGCGACCGTCGTACAGGAGCTGGGTCATCCGGCGACGGTGTACGGCCTCGTCGAGGCGGGCATTGGCGTCAGCGTGCTGCCGTGGCTCGCGTTGCCGCTGCCCGCCGACGCGACGCTGGTGGCCCGGCCGCTGACCCCGCGCGCGGAGCGCACGGTGGAGCTGGTGCGGCGTCGTGACCGGTCATTGTCGCCGGCCGCCGAGGCGGTATGGAGCCTGATCACGCAAGTGCCGGCGCGCACTGAAGATCTGCATTGAGCACGGAATGTGCGCCGATGCTCGCACCAGAGGCTCACGCGAGCGCGGGCGCCATGGTATTCGGCCGACGTGTGCTGTTGCCTCATCACATCGCTTCACACCGCGTGAACGGTCGGGCGAACGGCCTTCCCGATGTAAACTGTCGCCTTTCCGATGATCTTGCCTGGATGGCGCGATGAGCGAAACGGACCTGTCCCCAGCCCTCTTGCCCCATGCGCGCGACGCGGTGCGCGCGCTGCGGCCGTCGCAGATTCGCGAAGTCGCGAACGCGGGCCTCGGGCTCGACGACGTGCTGCCGTTCTGGTTCGGCGAATCCGATCGCGTGACGCCGCTCTTTATCCGCGACGCCGCGAGCGCGGCGCTGGCGGCCGGTGCGACGTTCTATACGCACAATCTCGGCATTGCGCCGTTGCGCGCGGCGCTCGCCGGTTACGTGAGCGCGCTGCATGGCGCGACGGCAGTTGATCACGTCGCGGTGACGAGCGCCGGGGTGAATGCGCTGATGCTCGCCGCGCAACTGGTGGTGGGGCCGGGTGATCGCGTGGTCGAGGTCACGCCGCTGTGGCCGAATCTCGTCGAGATTCCGAAGATTCTCGGCGCGCATGTCGAAACGGTGGCGCTCGACTACGGTCCGCGCGGCTGGACGCTGGATCTCGAACGGTTGCTCGCCGCGTTGACGCCTGGCACGAAGCTCCTGATGCTGAACTCGCCAAACAACCCGACCGGCTGGGTGATGACCCGTGACGAGCAGCGCGCGGTGCTCGACCATTGCCGGCGTCATGGCATCTGGATCATCGCGGATGAGGTGTACGAGCGGCTTTACTACGCTGGTGAGGGGCGCAGCGTGGCGCCGTCGTTCCTCGATCTGGCTTCGCGCGACGAACGGGTGATCTGCGTCAACTCGTTTTCGAAGGCGTGGCTGATGACAGGGTGGCGACTCGGCTGGATTGTCGCGCCGGCGCCGTTGATGGACGATCTCGGCAAGCTGGTTGAATACAACACGTCATGTGCACCGGCTTTCGTGCAGCAGGCCGGGCTCGCCGCGGTTCAGCAGGGCGAGGCGTTCACGCAGCAACTGGTCGGCGAACTGAAGGCGTCGCGCGATCACCTCGTGCGGGCGTTGTCGGCGCTGCCGGGCGTCGACATCAAGGCGCCGGCGGGCGCGATGTACCTGTTTTTCTCGCTGCCGGGTGCAGCTGCCGGCAGTCTCGCGCTGTGCAAGGCGCTGGTGCGCGATGCGCGTATCGGGCTTGCGCCGGGGAGCGCGTTTGGACCCGAAGGCGAAGGCTTCGTGCGCTGGTGTTATGCATGCGAAACCGCGCGGCTCGATGAAGGCGTCGCGCGGCTGCGAGGCTTCCTCGAAGGACGGCGCGCGATCTAAGCGGGCTCGCGTGGCCGCGAGCCTGCCGATCCCGCGCATGCAGGCCGACCTGACGTCGTCGTGTTGCCGCTGTCATATGGCGCTTTCCAGCCTTTCTTCGCGGTTCAGGCCATTGTCATGGGGCCTCCGCCGTGGTTGAACCCCGCAATTGAACTCCTTCGGACCCCGTCGGCTTTACGCACTGAATCTTTTTGCGTAATATGGCAGCCAGTCACGCGGTTCCTTTCCGGAATTTCGCTGCTCCGTCGTCCGGCTGGGTATGGCCTGAATGCCAGTTTGCCTCCCCCCGGTGCGTGCTCCCATCAATATGACCGATCAAAATCGGGCGAGCGCGTCTTCTGTTCCACTATCGTCTGCTTGTCGTCTGTTTGATCCGGTTCTTTTGACCACAGGGTCTGACCTAGCTGCATGAATACCCAAGAGGCGAAGATCGTCCTCGAGACTGCATTGATCTGCGCGCAGGAGCCATTAAAGCTCGGTGAGTTGCGTAAGCTCTTTGCCGACAACGTGTCGGCAGATACGGTTCGCACGTTGCTTGAAGACCTGAAGCAGGAGTGGTCGGGGCGCGGCGTCGAGCTGGTGGCGCTGGCGTCGGGCTGGCGGTTCCAGAGCAAGCCGGGCATGCGCACGTATCTCGATCGTCTGCATCCGGAAAAACCGCCGAAGTATTCTCGCGCGGTACTGGAGACGTTGGCGATCATCGCTTACCGGCAACCGGTGACGCGCGGCGATATCGAAGAGATCCGCGGCGTCACGGTGAACACGCAGGTCGTCAAGCAGCTCGAAGACCGAGGCTGGATCGAGGTGATCGGTCATCGCGATGTGCCGGGTCGACCGGCCTTGTACGCGACGACGCGTCAGTTTCTTGACGACCTGGGACTGAAGGCGCTCGACGAACTGCCGCCGCTCGACGATCCGTCGGCTCAGGCGAACGTCGATCTGCTCGCGCAGCACTCGATCGAATTCATGGACGGCGATGCGCCCGACGCGCAAGCGTCCGGCGACGCGGTGGCGTCGAGCGGGGAAGCAGGCGAACACGACGCGTCGACCGGCGAAACGGGGCAGTCTGAAGCGGTGCAGCGCAGTATGGCGGCCGACGATGCGGCGACGTCTGAGACAATTGGGCAAGCCCTGTCGCGTGAAGCGGAATCGAACGACGCGACAGCGGGCGTAGCGGCCGACACCGCCGTGCCAGGCTCGGGGTTTGCGCAGCATAGCCCCAGGAACGATGCACCGCGTGATGAAAATCTCGCGGCGGATGCGGATGCGGGCGATGCCGATCTGATTGCAGAGGCGGGGGTCGCAGGGGAAGCAACCATCGGCCACGCCGCACGCGAAGTAGAGCGCGCAGCGGACACAGCGGAAGCGCACGCGCATGAAGGCGCACGTGAAGCCGCGCATGAAATCGATCAGGTGCCACACGGCGCCACCGGCGACACGGTGCAACCCGCCGCCGATGCACTGAATAAGGAATCGGCCTCCGCCGCGGCCATGCAGGAACGCGGCGAACTTCACGATGAACTTCACGGCGAACCGAGCCGCGATCATCGTGGCGAACTTCGCAGTGAAGCGGAGCAAGCAATCGGGCCGCATTCGACTCATGTGGCGCCGGGTGGTCCGCAAGACCGCCGCGACGCTGCGCAGGACGCGGGCGTGGTGACGGACGACGAGCCCGAGTCACGTAGCGCCTGACGTAACTGAACCTATATACCGCGCCCGCAACGGGCGTGAGACCTGACATTTTGAGGTTGTTTTGACTGACATCCACGATACCGATTCGCCCGAATCCGAGCGCGCGGTTCGCCCTGCGCCGGCCGATGACACGCGCACGGCGCCGGCGCCAGCGGGCGCCGCGGAACGTACCAGCGGCGCGAGCGGCCCGGGTGGCCCAGGCGAAGGATCCGACGCGGAAGGCGACGAGCGCCCGCGCCGCGGGTTGCGCCGCGGCCCGCGCAGTCTGATCGCGCGTCGCCGTGCGGGCGCGAAGGGCAAGGCGGGTGCCGAGGGCGCCAAGGCGCAGCCGGCACCAGTTGTGCCCGAAGCGCCGCCGGACGGCGAGGTCGTCGCCCAGGTGCGCATGCCGCGCAAGGACGCCGCCGCAAAAGGCCAAGGCGGCCGTCGAGCGGGTGGCAAGCGCGACGGGCAGCAGCGCGGCGCCGCACCGCGCGAAGGCGCGCGTCAGAACCGCGGCGGTCCCGGCCAGAGCGGCCCGCAAGGCGCGCCGGACGCCGGGGCGGACGACGATCTGTTTTCGTATGTCACGTCGCCGGCGTTCGATGCGGACAATTCCTCGAACGGCGGCCCAGGCGGCGGTGTGCGTGCGCCGATGCTGCGGCGAGGCCGTCCGGCGCAACCGAAACGCGTACTCGCGCCGGACGACGACGCCCCGAAACTACACAAGGTATTGGCGGAAGCCGGCATGGGTTCGCGCCGCGAGATGGAGGAGCTGATCGTCGCCGGTCGTGTGTCCGTCAATGGCGAGCCGGCGCATATCGGCCAGCGCATCATGCCAACCGACCTGGTCCGTATCAACGGCAAGCCAGTCAAGCGCAAGTTGCAGAGCAAGCCGCCGCGCGTGCTGCTGTATCACAAACCGGCTGGCGAGATCGTCAGCCATGCGGACCCGGAAGGCCGTCCGTCGGTATTCGACAAGCTGCCGCCGATGAAGAGCGCGAAGTGGCTCGCGGTCGGCCGGCTCGACTTCAATACCGAAGGTCTGCTGATGCTGACGACGTCGGGCGATCTGGCGAACCGCTTCATGCATCCGCGCTATAGCGTCGAGCGCGAGTATGCGGTGCGCGTCGTCGGCGAACTCGCTGAGGGGATGCGGCAAAAGCTGCTAAGCGGCGTCGAACTCGACGACGGTCCCGCGAACTTCCTGCGCATCCGTGACGGCGGCGGCGAAGGCACGAATCACTGGTATCACGTCGCGCTGGCTGAAGGACGCAACCGCGAGGTGCGTCGGATGTTCGAGGCGGTCGGCCTGATGGTGAGTCGCCTGATTCGCACGCGGCATGGTGCGATTTCACTGCCGCGCGGTCTGAAGCGTGGTCGTTGGGAAGAACTCGAAGACAACCAGGTGCGCAGCCTGATGGCGTCGGTCGGGCTGAAGGCGCCGAGCGAAGAGAAGGGCGGCGGGCGCAATCCGGCGCAGGAACGTCGCCAGCCGGATCCGATGCAGACGTCGATGGGCTTCATTCATCGCGAGCCCGTACTGATGTCGCATGGCCGTTTCGATCAGCAACAGCAGCGTGGCGGCGGTGGCCGGCGCGGCCAGGCAGGCGGTAGCGGGTTCGGCGCACTCAACACCGGTCCCGGCGGTGGCAATTTCGGCAACCGCGGCGGTAGTCGCATCGAGGGGCGCGCGAACAAGGGTGGCCGTGGCGGGCGTGAGATTGACGGCAATCGTGCGCCGTCAGGTGGCGGCAATCGCGCGGCAGGCGCGGGCAACAGCAACAATCGCGGTGGCAGCCGCGCACTGGGCGGCGGTAACGTCAACCGTGGCGGCAACGCGAATCGCGGCAGTAATCCAAACGCAAACGGAAACGGAAACCGCACGCCGCGCGGCCGCACGCGCGGCCGATAGGCGCGTGGCGTGGATCACGCGTAGTCGGAGCGAGGTCCACGGGCCGGATGACGCGGCCTACGGGCCTGGCGCGAGTTAACTGGAATAAAGGGCGCCAAACACCTTCAAACGTTGTCGGCCGATCCCGATCCTTTCCGCCACGCCTTTTTGCTTTTCCCCCTCGATTGACGCTGAAGCAAGCGCGAATGCGCCTCCCGGCGGCTTCGCGGTTTGCGTTTGTCCTGAAAAATGGCTACAATCACAAAGTCGCTGGGCGTGCGGTTGCGAGTCTGGTTTCTGCGTGCGGCTCAGGTGCGACCACCGGCAATAAGATGATGGGCGTTTCGCCCATTTTTTTTTGCCGCGCAAGTTCGCAATCAATGCGTACGACATGTGGTTCGGCATCCCGGGAAGCACGGAAAGCACAACGCGCGTCGGCCTGGCGCGGCCCGCTGTGGTGGTGTTCGATGGCAGCTTTGTGGCAGGTTCCGGCAACCTCGCCGGGCAACCCCACTGCGGCAACTCCGTCTGTGGCAACCCGGCAGGCGCGCCGCGCGAACATCTAGAGGGCATTGTGCAATTGACGGAACTGATTGAAACGACGGTCGTGGGCCTTGGCTACGAGTTCGTCGATCTTGAGCGCACCGGGCGCGGCATGCTGACTGTGTATATCGACCAGCCTGCCGGCATCGCGATCGAAGATTGCGAAAAGGTCACGCGTCAGCTCCAGCACGTTCTGACGGTCGAGAACATCGATTACGAGCGGCTCGAAGTATCGTCGCCGGGGCTCGACCGGCCGCTCAAGAAACTGGCGGATTTCGAACGCTTCGCGGGCAGCGAGGCGGTGATCACGTTAAAAAGGCCATTGGACGGACGTAAATCGTACCGGGGTATTTTGCATGCTCCGCAAGGCGAGACGATCGGTCTTGAATTTGAAGGGAAGGAAGGCGCCGCCATGCTGGATTTCACGCTGGCGGATATCGATAAAGCACGCCTCGTTCCGAAAGTTGACTTTAGGAGCCGCAAACAATGAGTCGCGAAGTGTTGATGCTGGTGGATGCGCTGGCACGCGAGAAGAACGTCGACAAGGACGTCGTATTTGCCGCACTGGAAGCGGCGCTCGCCTCGGCATCCAAGAAACTCTTCGACGAGGACGCGGACATCCGCGTTCATATCGACCGTGAGAGCGGCGAGCACGAAACGTTCCGCCGTTGGCGCGTGGTGCCCGACGAAGCGGGTCTGCAGGAGCCGGACCAGGAAATCCTGCTGTTCGAAGCGCGCGAGCAGAAGCCCGATGCGCAAATCGACGACTTCCTGGAAGAACCCGTGCCGTCGATCGAATTCGGCCGTATCGGCGCGCAGGCCGCGAAACAGGTGATTCTGCAGAAGGTTCGCGACGCGGAGCGCGAGCAGATCCTTAACGACTTCCTCGAGCGCGGCGAAAGTATCATGACCGGCACGGTCAAGCGGCTCGACAAAGGCAACTTCATTGTCGAATCGGGCCGTGTCGAGGCGCTGTTGCGCCGCGACCAGCTGATTCCGAAGGAAAACCTGCGCGTCGGCGACCGCGTGCGCGCGTATATCGCGAAGGTCGACCGCACCGCGCGCGGTCCGCAGATCGAGTTGTCGCGCACCGCGCCCGAGTTTCTGATGAAGCTGTTCGAGATGGAAGTGCCGGAGATCGAACAAGGGCTGCTCGAGATCAAGGCGGCGGCGCGCGATCCAGGCGTGCGCGCGAAGATCGGCGTGATCGCGTATGACAAGCGCATCGATCCGATCGGCACCTGCGTCGGCATTCGCGGCTCGCGCGTGCAGGCCGTGCGAAATGAGCTGGGTGGCGAAAACGTCGACATCGTGCTATGGTCGGAAGATCCCGCCCAGTTTGTGATCGGCGCCCTTGCGCCGGCAGCCGTCCAGTCGATCGTCGTCGACGAAGAAAAGCACTCGATGGACGTCGTCGTCGACGAAAACGAACTGGCGGTCGCTATCGGCCGCAGCGGCCAGAACGTGCGTCTTGCTAGCGAATTGACCGGCTGGCAGATCAACATCATGACGCCGGACGAGTCTGCGCAAAAGCAGAATCAGGAACGCAGTGTCCTGCGTGACCTGTTCATGGCGCGTCTCGATGTCGACGAGGAAGTCGCCGACATCCTGATCGACGAAGGCTTCACGAGCCTCGAAGAGATCGCTTATGTGCCGCTCAACGAGATGCTCGAAATCGAGGCATTCGACGAAGACACGGTTCACGAGTTGCGTAACCGCGCGCGCGATGCGCTGCTGACGATGGCGATCGCGAACGAGGAGAAGGTCGAGGGCGTGGCGCTCGATCTGAAGAGCCTCGACGGCATGGATGCCGATCTGCTCGCGAAGCTCGCCGAACATCAGGTGCAAACGCGCGACGATCTGGCGGAACTGGCAGTAGATGAGCTGGTTGAAATGACCGGCATGGAAGAGGACGCCGCGAAGGCGTTGATCATGAAGGCCCGTGAACACTGGTTCCAGTGACAAAGTGACATGACCATGAACCACTGACCTGAACGCGGCAGGCTTTGATGTGTATCAAGGCCGCATGGCCGCACGACCCGATGCTAACCGCAAGGAATCGGTCCTTGCACTAAGAGGAATGAATGGCGAGTAACAACGTAGCCCAATTTGCCGCGGAACTGAAAATGCCTGCAGGCGTGCTGCTCGAGCAGCTGCAGGCGGCGGGCGTACAGAAAGCGAGTGAGGATGATGCCTTGTCGGAGACCGACAAGGCGCGTCTGCTCGACCACTTGCGCAAGTCGCACGGCTCGCAGGACGCCGACAAGCGCAAGATCACGCTCACGCGACGGCACACGTCGGAAATCAAGCAGTCCGACGCGACGGGTAAGGCTCGCACCATTCAGGTCGAAGTTCGCAAGAAGCGCACCTTTGTCCGCCGTGATGAATCGGCCGAGCACGGTGAGCACGCCCCTGCTCATGCGGCTACCGCCGAGGTCGAGGCCGAAGAACTCGAATTGCAGCGTCGCGAGGAAGAAGCGCGCCAGCAGGCCGAGCTGCTTGCGCAGCAGGCGCAGGAGCTGAAGGAGCGCCAGGAGCGCCTCGAGCGTGAAGAGGCCGAGCGCCAGGCGCGCGAACAGGCGGCTGAGGCGCAGCGTCAGCGCGCGGAGGAAGAGGCGGCGAAGAAGCGCGCCGCGGCGATGGCCGAAGCGGCTGCACGCGAGCAGCAGGCGGAAGCAGAGCGTGCCGCCGATCAGGAACAGGAAGACGAGCGCGCGGCAGCGGAACGCGCGGCGCAGCGCGAAGCGGCGAAGAAGGCCGAGGATGCCGCGCGTGCGGCGTCCGAGAAGGCGCGCGCCGAGCAGGAAGAGATTGCGAAGCGTCGTGCGGCGGCGGAAGCCGAAGCGCGCGCGATTCGCGAAATGATGAGCACGCCGCGCAAGGCAGCGCAGGCGAAAGCACCGGAGCCGGCGGCGGCGCAGAAACCCGTTGAGCCGCCGAAGACGGCCGAGGCGAAGGGCACGCTGCATAAGCCCGCGCGCCCGGCTGGCGAAGCACCGGCGGCGCGCCCGGCGGCGAAGAAGCCTGCCGCAGCGGCACCGTCGGCGACGCCGTCGGCACCGTCGGCGCCCAGCGGTGACAAGAAGAAAGCCGGCGGCAAGGCCGGCGGCTGGCAGGACGATGCGGCCAAGCGCCGCGGCATCAAGACGCGCGGCGACACGAGCGGCGGCGTCGATCGCGGCTGGCGTGGCGGACCGAAGGGTCGTGGCAAGCATCAGGAAGCCAGCACCACATTCCAGGCGCCGACCGAGCCGATCGTGCGTGAAGTGCATGTGCCGGAAACCATCACGGTGGCCGACCTCGCGCACAAGATGTCGGTGAAGGCTTCGGAAGTCATCAAGGTGATGATGAAGCTCGGCCAGATGGTCACGATCAACCAGATGCTCGACCAGGAAACCGCGATGATCGTCGTCGAAGAGCTGGGGCACCACGCGGTGGCCGCGAAGCTCGACGATCCGGAAGCGATGCTGGTCGAAGGCGAAGCGACCGACGCGGAAGCGCTGCCGCGTCCGCCGGTTGTCACGGTGATGGGTCACGTCGACCACGGCAAGACGTCGCTGCTCGACTACATCCGGCGCGCGAAGGTCGCGGCCGGCGAAGCGGGCGGCATTACGCAGCATATCGGCGCGTACCACGTCGAAACGCCGCGCGGCGTGATCACGTTCCTCGATACGCCGGGTCACGAAGCGTTCACGGCAATGCGTGCACGCGGCGCCAAGGCGACCGATATCGTGATTCTCGTGGTCGCCGCCGATGACGGCGTGATGCCGCAGACGAAGGAAGCCATCTCGCACGCGAAGGCGGGCGGGGTGCCGCTGGTCGTCGCGATCAACAAGATCGACAAGGCCGAAGCGAATCCGGAGCGCGTCAAGCAGGAACTCGTCGCGGAAGGCGTCGTGCCGGAAGAGTACGGTGGCGATTCGCCGTTCGTGCCGGTGTCGGCGAAGACCGGTCAGGGTATCGACGACCTGCTGGAAAACGTGTTGCTGCAGGCCGAAGTGCTTGAACTGAAGGCGCCGGTCGAGGCGCCCGCGAAGGGCCTCGTGATCGAAGCGAAACTCGACAAGGGCAAGGGCCCGGTCGCGACGATCCTCGTGCAGTCCGGTACGCTGAACCGCGGCGACGTCGTGCTGGCCGGCAGTGCCTATGGCCGTGTGCGCGCGATGCTCGACGAAACCGGCAAGGCGACGAAGTCGGCAGGTCCGTCGATTCCGGTCGAAATCCAGGGCCTGTCGGAAGTGCCGGCCGCGGGCGAAGAGATGATCGTGATGCCGGACGACCGCAAGGCGCGCGAAATCGCGTTGTTCCGTCAGGGCAAGTTCCGCGACGTCAAGCTTGCGAAGCAGCAGGCCGCGAAGCTCGAAAACATGCTCGAGCAGATGGGCGAAGGCGAAGTGCAGAACCTGCCGCTCATCGTCAAGGCGGACGTGCAGGGTTCGCAGGAAGCGCTGGTGCAGGCGCTGCTCAAACTGTCCACCGACGAAGTGCGCGTGCAGATCGTGCACGGCGCGGTCGGCGGCATCAGCGAATCGGACGTCAACCTCGCGACCGCGTCCAAGGCGGTGATCGTCGGCTTCAACACGCGGGCCGATGCGCAGGCGCGCAAGCTCGCGGAAACGAATGGCGTCGACATCCGCTACTACAACATCATCTACGACGCAGTGGATGAGGTTAAGGCTGCGATGTCCGGCATGCTCGCGCCGGAGAAACGCGAGGTCGTGACCGGCATGGTCGAAGTGCGCCAGGTGTTCAAGGTGCCGAAGGTCGGTACGGTGGCGGGCTGTATGGTCACCGATGGTGTCGTCAAGCGGTCGTCGTCGGTGCGCGTGCTGCGCAACAACGTCGTCATTCACACCGGCGAGCTCGATTCGCTCAAGCGCTTCAAGGACGACGTCCGTGAAGTGCGCCAGGGCTTCGAGTGCGGTATGTCGGTGAAGAACTTCAACGACATCGTGGAAGGCGACCAGTTCGAAGTTTTCGAGGTCACCGAAGTCGCGCGTACGCTGTAACCGGAGCGCCGCGCCACAGGGGCGGAGCGGGCGCTGAGCCGGCTCCGCCCTGTGTTTTTATGCCTGACTGAACATGCCGAAAAAACGCACTTCTCCCAATCGCAACGTACAGATCGCGGATCAAATTCAACGCGATCTGTCCGATTTGCTGCGCGAGGTCAAAGACCCGCGCATAGGACTCGTCACGATCCAGAGCGTCGAGTTGACGCCGGACTACGCGCACGCGAAAGTCTATTTCACGACGCTGACGGGCGATCCGGCGCAAACCCAGGATGCGCTCAATCATGCGGCGGGCCATCTGCATAACCAGCTCTTCAAGCGGTTGCATATCCACACGGTGCCGACGCTGCATTTCCACTACGACAAGACGATCGAGCAGGCGGTGCAGATGTCGCGCCTGATCGACGAAGCGAACGCGAACCGCGCGAAAGAAGACTGACACTGTCACGTGCCGGCTGACATGACGACCGCCTCTCCCTCCGCACCGCAGCGCCCGCGTGCGCCGCGCCGCGCGCTCGACGGCGTGCTGTTGCTCGACAAACCGGTCGGGCTGTCGAGCAACGATGCGCTGATTCGCGCGAAGCGCCTCTATCAGGCGAAGAAGGCCGGACATACGGGCACGCTCGATCCGCTCGCGTCCGGCCTGTTGCCGCTGTGCTTCGGCGAGGCCACCAAGTTCTCGCAGGATCTGCTGGATGCGGACAAGACGTACGAGGCGACGATGCGTCTGGGCATCACGACGTCGACGGGCGATGCGGAAGGCGATGTGCTGCAGACACGCGATGTTCATTGCGACGACGCGGACATCGCGGCCGCACTGGCGCAATTTCGCGGCGAGATCGTTCAGATTCCGCCGATGTATTCGGCACTCAAACGCGACGGCAAGCCCCTTTATGAATATGCGCGTGCCGGACAAACGGTCGAGCGGGAAGGGCGCCGGGTCACGATTCACAGGCTCGAATTGATCGCGTGCGCGCGGCCGGACGTGACATTTCGCGTGACATGCAGCAAGGGCACTTATGTGCGTACGCTGGCTGAGGATATCGGTGCGGCGCTGGGCTGCGGCGCGCATCTGATCGCGCTGCGGCGCACCGGCGTCGGCGCGCTGACACTCGAGCATGCGGTGACGCTCGATATGCTGTCCGATGCGGCCGAAAGTGATCGCGATCGCTGGCTGCAACCGGTGGATGCGCTGCTCTCCACATTTCCCGCGGTGCAGCTCGACGCCGAAGCATCACGCCGTTTCCTGCACGGGCAGCGGTTGCGTCTTGCGGAACTGTCAATCAGCGGCGCCGCGCTGTGCGCGCCGCGCGTGCGCGTCTATGCGGCCGTTGAAGGACGTCTGCTTGGTGTCGCGAAGGCGGGCGACGGCGTGCTCGCGCCGGAACGGCTGATCGTCACGGCGACGGCCTGAGCGCGCTGTCCGGCCGTCCGTACGATTATTTCTTGACGTCGTCCGGGTTGTACGTGACGTACAGCTTCGTATAGCCCTTCGTATCGTAGGTGCCGCTCCAGCCTCGGGGAATCGTGACCCCTTCGCCCGCATGGACGATCATCACCGAGCCGTCCGTCGAGGTCAGCGTGACGCCGCCGCTGATGAAATAAAGAAACTCGTTATACGGGTAGTCTTTGGTGACCTCGTGCAGCGGCCCGGATTGATATAGCCCGGTTTGGTATCCGCCATCTTTCGACGTAAACGTTACGACATCCGTCGTTGCGTTGCCGTCCTTCTTCTCATGCACCGCGCCCTTGCGTTGAAAGATCGAGCCGTTGATTTCAGGTTTCGTGATCTTGATCGGCTTGATCACTTCCGCTTGCGCGTGCGCGGCAACGGGGGAAAGCGCGACGCACATCAACGTCGCGCTGAAGGCGGCTATTCCGTTTGTCCAATGTCTGTTCATGGGTGACCCGCTAATGGCTGACCAGGAGGAGAAGGGTGTCGTGTCGCTTGTCGCAAACGCTAGCAATTGCGTATTGCCGCCACGAATCTACCGCCTCACGGTAACCGAGTCACGTCAACAATCGATGCGGATTCGCGGTGCGATGCGGCCGTTCGTGTCTGAGCACGCCGCTGTATAGGGTCCGCACGTTGCCGCATTATTCCGTGCACTCAGTGCACTTAATGTGCCGCAGAAGCCGCGGCGCCCGCATCGCCGCCGTGCGAGCGCTCCGGCTTCGTGATCCAGATCAGCGCAATCAGCGCGACAAAGATACCAGCCGAAATGTAGAACAGGTCGTTGACGCCCAATTGCGCCGCCTGTTGCGTCGCCATTGAGTTGAACAATCCGAACGCCTGTTCGTGGCTCAGGCCCAGCTGGTTCATCTGCTGGACTGCCGCATCGAACGTCGGGTTATAGGGATTCGCCTGCGTGACAAGCCGCGTGTGATGAAGAATCGTCCGGTGGTCCCACGCGGTCTGGAAAATCGACGTGCCGATGCCGCCGCACATGATCCGCACGAAGTTCGACAGACCCGATGCCGCCGGAATCCGGTTGCCCGGCAATCCGGACAGCGTGATCGACACGAGCGGAATGAAGAAACCCGCCATCGCCACGCCCTGGATGAGCGTCGGCACCGTCAGTGCAAACGTATCGACGCCCGTCGTATAGCGTGAGCGCATCCAGAAGCACAGCGCGAAAACCAGAAACGATGCGGTCGCGATATAGCGCGGATCGGTGCGCGGCAACACCTTGCCGGTGAGCGGCGACAGCAGGATGGCGAACAGACCGACCGGCGCCATGATGATGCCCGCGTCGGTTGCCGTGTAGCCGATGTCCGTTTGCAGCCAGAGCGGCAGCAACACGAGGTTGCCGAAGTAGAGCCCGTAACCGATCGATAGCGCGACCGTCCCGCCGGTGAAATTGCGCAGTTTGAAGAGCGACAGGTCCACGACCGGGTGATCGGCAGTCAGTTCCCAGACGACGAAGAACGCGAACGCGATCACCGCGATCAAGGTGAGCGCGATGATCGTCGTCGATGAAAACCAGTCGAGGTCTTTGCCCTTGTCGAGCATGACCTGCAGCGAACCGACCCAGGTGATCAGCAGCACGAGGCCGACCGTATCGATCGGC
>NZ_CADIKH010000046.1 GCF_902859855.1 Paraburkholderia humisilvae | reverse complement strand
CGTCATGGATCGCGCCAAACGCCTCCTCACCATTGACGAGCGGCTTGAACGTCGCTTCAGCGGGGCGGTATTCCGCTCTCTGCACGAACCACGGCAGAGTAAGCGTGGCGCCTCGCCTGTAGGACAGCGCGATGGGGACGACAATGGGTTGTTGTGTCATGCGTAGGCGTCCTCCTCGTGATCAGGCAATGTGTTGTAGCTGCCGCGATATTCCGCCCGAGCGGGTAGTGATGAGAGAAGCGGCCTGGTGCATCAGGACTGCATAGGTGGGAAGGCTGCGATGTGGGGCCGATTTAACCCCTGAAGGCTTATACCCTGCGATCCATCTCGATTCAAGGCGACAGAGTCTGAAAATCTGTCATTTATCGTCAAGCCGTCATACCGCTGACAGACAGTGCGCAGTCAGTTCATCTCACTCACGCAGCGGCCTCACGATTTGCGGCACACCGAAGCGCAAACCCCGAATCCGCCCCGCCGGAAAGTCAACGGCCCGCCTTATCCGTCTCTGATACAGTACGATTTGCTCTTCTGTCTCAACGGTAGCAAGCCGTCCGCGGTCGGCATTGTTCGTCACGCCAGCGATTCTCCGATGAGTAGTGGGTGCGAAGCTGCCTCATCGTGTGCACTGAAGAATCGGACAAGTCAGAACGATGTGTCTTGGTTGATGTATCGGGGCATATCAGGCGGCTTTTAGAAAGTAGGCAAAAGAGCCGCTCGGGGTGCTAAGCGGGCTCCGCCGCAATGAGCGTGGTGCGCCGCGGACCATCCGTTTTGTGGCGCCACCTGAGCGAGTGACACAGCGCTCATCCGACCCGCTCCACGTGTGCGCGTGTCGCCGTTGGGCATATCGCCTTCGGCTAATGCTCGACTGCTGGTCGAACCCGCACACCGCATGCCGTGTACCGATCATGAAATAGTCCGGCGCCCACAATGGTGGGCGGGCGTTCTGCATTGACCAGCCGATTTGGTATGAGAACGGCTGGTTGCCGATACGAAAGGGCGCGAGCACCGCGAGGCTTGCGGTTTCGACCTCGGTGTGTGACCGTCGAACGGCTAGTCGCTGACTGCGTAGCCTTGTGTTCCGCGAAATGCCAGGCAGCGATGCGCCAGCCGACCGAGCCATCTACCTGCACGTTGCCAAAGTAGTGGCGGTGAGCAATGGCGAGCCGGGAAATGTGACCGGAAACACCGTTTCTGATTGTGTGAACGGCATTTCTGTAAAGATCGGGTTGTGGGTATCGCAGGTCGATGCCGTTGATAAGCAGTGCGCGCAAGTGGGGCTTTCGCATCGGGGGCACAATGGAAGTATCGGGCTGGGATCAACTGGTCCGGCTATGGGAATTGATCGTGCTGGTTTGCAAGTTCCTCTGGGGTCTGCTGCGCCTGCTGGGCGGGCTGTGAAAGCACGGCGTCGTGCAGTGTTCGACGAACTCGGGTAACGTGAGAACCCCGTAACGAACCGCCCAGAACGATGCCGACCTTCGCCCATTCCACGCAGCGCTTTTCCGACCGTGTGGCCGATTACGTGAAGTTTCGCCCGACGTATCCGCGCGAGGTCGTCGCGTTTCTGCGCGACGGATGCGGGCTCGATCAGGGTGCGCGTGTCGCGGACATCGGAGCCGGCACCGGTATCTCGTCGAAGCTCTTTCTCGACGAGGGCCATCCGGTCGTTGCGGTCGAACCGAACGATGCGATGCGCGCGTCAGCCGACGCGTGGCTTCGGCCTTACGACGGGTATTCCAGCGTCGCCGGCACCGCTGAAGCAACCACGCTCGACGACGCAAGCGTGGATCTCGTGATCGCCGCACAGGCCTTCCACTGGTTCGACCCGGTCAACGCGCGCCGCGAGTTCGCACGTATCCTGAAGCCGCGTGGTCTCGTCATGTTGATGTGGAATAGCCGCCTGCTCGAAGGCTCGCCGTTTCTGTCCGGCTATGAAGCGCTGTTGCAACGCTACGGCACCGACTATCAGGCCGTTGCCGAACGTTATGGCGACGACGCATCGATGGCCGCGTGGTTCGGCGATGCGTTCGTGCACAAAGGCCACTTCCCGAACGCGCAGTTACTCGATTTCGATGGCCTCAGAGGGCGTTTGATGTCGTCGTCCTATGCGCCGAAGGCGGGTCACCCAAACCACGAGCCCATGCTGGTCGCACTGCGCGAACTGTTCGATCGTACGGCCCACGACGGTATGGTCGAGTTCACGTATCAGACACGCGTCTATGTCGGCCACGCGACGGCGTAATGTAAAAACGTCTCGTGCATGAAAAAATCCCCATCGATTGATCGATGGGGCGTTTCACTTCTGGTTGTTCACAAGCCGAATAAACCGTGACCCGTGTGTCGTTCAGGTATCGTTCCAGCCACCTGAATCATCGCTACCCATGTCGACATCGCCACCGCCGCCGCCACCGCTGCCGTCGTCCCAGTCATTCGAACCCTGACCAAAGTCGACCGGAGCATTGTCGCCACCACCGCCACTGCGGCGCCGCTCATCGTCATCGACAATCACGTCACGCTCAATCACACGGTCACGCCCGGAATTCAGCGCTTCGCCCAGCAACACGCCGGTCAACAAACCGCCCATTCCAGTGCCGAACCCGCCGCCACCTTGCTGAATGATCACAGGAGGTTGCTGTTGCGGCGGATACGGGTAGGGCTGTTGCCCCGGCGGCACCTGCCGGCCAAAATTCGCATCAGCCTCACGCGCATACGCCGAATCGCTCGACGCGTTCTGCGTGGCCGGTGCGGCGGCGACATTCGGGTCAGGACGGCCTTCCGCACGCGCCCTCAAACTCGCAACCTGCCGTTCGAGTTCGTCGAGTTGATACGGCGGCACCGGACTCTTGCGATCCGACAAGCCTTCGACCAGTTCACGCAGCTGCGCTTCCGCGCCTTCGACGTCCTTTTCAAGCTGCTCATGGCCCGGCACGGTAGACAGCCGTACATCGAGCTTTAGCGAGCGCACCGTATTCAGCAATTCGGTCGCGCGCTTTAACTGCACGCGCCGTTCTTCATCCGCATTCGTATCGCTTTGCGAACGCGCGCGGCGCAACGTCCAGCGCAGCACCAGCGCAATCGCGCCGATCACGACTGCTATACCGATCCACATGCCCATGGCAGGCCCCTTTCGTTGAGGTGTTTCAGATGCTAACGCGGCTTGTTGATCCCCCCCCGACGATTGCTGCACGAACGGATTGTGCGTCGTATTGGTCTGTGTCGCGCTCGTACCCGCGCGCGCCGCATCGCTGCGAACGCGCGCCTCGGTTTGCGCAAAGCGGCCCGGGTCGGTAAAGCGCACCTGAGGGTCGAGCGTTTTCGCCTGCTGGATCTGCCTGAGCGCGTCGGTGTAGCGGCCTTGCTGATCGAGTACCTGTCCATACAGGTAGTGCGCGCGCGCATTGTCCGGATGCGCCTGCAACACTTCCTGCAGTTCGGTGCTGGCCTTCTGCCAGTCCTGCTGCTGAATGGCCGTTTCGACCTGCGTCGCGCTCGGGACCGCCCATGCGCCGGTCGATGCGAGCATCAGCGAAACAAACGCGGCCGCGAGAATAGCGGTGAAAGGTTTCTTCATGATGCAAGCCGGGCGTTTTGACACCCGCCTCCATGTCGATCGGTTTGCCGCGCCGCGCAGTGACAAAACGCCGCGCGGCGCCTTTGGCCCGCCGTGACCATCGTGACTTCGGCGCTTACTCGGCGGGCGTGTTCAACTGCTTCTTCAATGCAGCAAGACGGTCGTCGACCGACGGGCCACGATCGAGTTCCGCAAGCTTGTCGTCGAGCGCCTTGCCGCTTTTCACGTCGGCCGAGTTCAGTCGTGCATCGGAGCGCGCGTTCGACAAGGTGACCTTGTCCTCGAGCTTCTGGAAATCTTCCGACAGGTTCTTGCCGCCGATACCGCCGAGCGCGGTTGCCGCCGTATCCTTCGCCTGTGCGATCTGCTGCTTCGCTTGCAGGATGTTCGAGCGGGCGGACAGATCGTTGCGGCGTTGACGCATGTCGCCGATCTGTTTCTTCAATTGATCGACCGACGGCTCGAGCGTTGCCAACTCGCGTGTCAGTGCGTCGCGTTCGGTTTCGGCGTTGGCTTGCGCGGCCAGCGCTTCACGCGCGAGGCCTTCGTCGCCGCCTTGCAACGCGCGCTTCGCGCCGTCTTCGTACTTCTTCGCCTTGTCCGCAGCCACGTCGCGTTTGCTTTGTTGCATGGCGACCTGCGCCTCTATCTCGATCAGCGAGTTCTCCGCTTTGGCGATGCTCTCGTCGAGTTCGCGCACGATCTGGCGTGCATCACGCGACGGGTCCTGCACTGAATCGGCTGCGTCGTTCAGCAGACCTTTAAGTGTCCGCGAGATGCTGTCAAAAAGCGACATGAAAGTCCTCCGTTGATTGAAACCGGCGCTGAATTTCCGGCGCGCTGACCCGTGTATCTGCTAGTTTATGCCGCTGCGTTGCATACTGCGCATCCGGCGCGACCGAACATCGGGGCGCACCTGCGCATTGCAAGAGCGCTGTGCGCATCGATCATGTCAACCACCTGATGCGACGCTCAACCGATGCGCGGCAACATGCTCGATAGCCGGCGGATATTACACCACCGGGTCTCTTAAAAAGGGCTTAAACATCATCGCGCCAAACATGCGCGGAGCGACGCGCGATGACGCTTTGACGTGCGGGTCGATGCATGCGACAGATGAGACACGAGGAGGGCGTCGACGCTTCGTGCGTCGGAAACGCCGTTATGAATAGAGAGTCGGAGCCCGGAGTACGGACTCTTTCGCGCGAACCGCGATGCATGTTCGGTAAGATGCGTTGCGCCGAACGTGCGCCCGTGCGTCAGGGATCGATTCTTTCGTATCGCTGACGCACGAGCGGGACGCGTCCTATACCTGCGCGCGGGATGATCGTTACATCAGATTCACGCAAAACGGCCCGTGCCTTCTGCCGGATCGATGAACGCACTGTCGTCGCACCCAGCGGCACCCGCCGTGCTTTTTGCCTTCGCCTTCAGCGCCATGGCTTTCGCAGCCGCCACACGCGCCGCGGCCTCGGCGGCCGCTTGCGCATCGGCTGCCTGCGCGTGCTGGGGTGTATCGTCGGCGGCAGCCACGTCGGACCATGCTTGCGGCGGGGCGATGGGCACAGGCGCAAGATCGGCTGCGTTCTGCGCGGCGTTGTCGCGACCCGCATCGAGTGTCGTTCCGTTCGCGCGCTGAACGGATGCATCTTTCGGCGCAAGCGCCGCTGGCAGTGCGGCGCGGCCATGCTTCGTCGAACGCGCGACACGCTGCAGTGCTTCGTTCAGCGCGTCGGGTTCGCGCGGCGCGCGCAGCCGGTCGACGATGCTAGCCGCTCTGACCTGTTCGCTGGTCGCGCCGAAATTGAGCACGGCGCGCCGCATCAGTTCGCTGATGCTGATCCCGAGTTCTTCGGCCGTTGCGGTGATCGCGCGCTTCTGAGCGGGCGACACGAAGACGACAATGCGTTCGCTAGGCTTGTTCATGAGGCGGCTCGTGTAGTTGTTGGAACAGCGGGTTGTCCCGAGCGGGCACGCGCCGGCATGGCGCATGCGGTCCATCATAAAACGACTGGCCCGGATGTGAAACCGGGCGCCCGATGAATCTGCTGTGACATCAATGATTTGTATGGTTTAGACGGGCATTGTCCACAGGTCTTTCAACAAGTTCTGTTGATAACCGCACGGCTGTATACGATTGGCGCTCAGGTGGCGCCTTGGTGGGCGCTTCGGGTTTCCATGCCGTTTTTCCGTTCTTTTTGCTCGTTGGCGCTTAATCGTGAGGGAATTCTTACAAAAAAATCCGCTAGTATGCGGCTGGACTTCTTTAAAATGCGCTATTACGTTGCGCCACACGCTGCTTTGGCATGCCGCCTTGACGTGCCGCTATTCCCTACCTGAATGGCATGTCTTCATTGCATGCGTTGAGGTCGGCCGGGGGCCTTGCAGCCTGGCGGCGCACCCAGACACGATTCATCCGCGTACGAAAGCACGCGTATAGACGGCGCGGAGCGACGCGCCGACATACCAGTCATGCCTATCATCAAACGACCGCCTTCCTCGAACTCTTCTGACCATCCCGGCGATCGGGGCCGCGATCCGGAGAGGGCCGACAATCCGTACCACCGCCATGAAGAAAAACCGCCTGCGCGCCGCGCGTCGCTCGCGACGCGTCTCGTGCTGTGGTTCTTCGGGCTGATCGTTGCGCTTGGCGTGGTCGGCGCGCTGATCGTCGGCTATGCGCTCGTCGTGATGAATCCGCAGCTGCCGTCGCTCGAAGCGCTGACCGACTATCGGCCGAAAGTGCCGCTGCGCGTCTACACAGCGGACCACGTGCTGATCGGCGAATTCGGCGAGGAACGGCGCAGTCTCGTGCGCTTTCAGGACATCCCGGATCAGATGAAAAAGGCGGTGCTCGCGATCGAAGACTATCGCTTCTACGAGCACGGCGGCGTCGATTTCGTCGGTATCCTGCGCGCCGGTTTCGCCGACCTGTCGCATGGTGGTGCGTCGCAGGGCGCGAGCACGATCACGATGCAGGTCGCGCGCAATTTCTTCCTGTCGAGCGAGAAAACCTATACGCGCAAGGTCTACGAGATGCTGCTTGCGTACAAGATCGAGCGTGCGCTATCGAAAGACCAGATTCTCGAGCTGTACATGAATCAGATCTACCTGGGCGAGCGCGCATACGGTTTCGCCGCCGCCGCACGCGTGTATTTCGGCAAGGATCTGAAAGACCTCACACTGGCCGAAGACGCGATGCTCGCGGGCCTGCCGAAGGCGCCGTCCGCGTACAACCCGGTCGTCAATCCGAAACGCGCGAAGATCCGTCAGGAATACATCCTGAAGCGGATGCTCGATTTGCGCTATATCACGCAGGATCAATACGATCAGGCGTTGAAGGAAGACATTCACGCGAAGCTCACGGGCAACGAGTACAGCGTGCACGCGGAATACATTGCCGAAATGGTCCGGCAGATGATGTACGCGCAGTACAAGGACGAAGCCTATACGCGCGGCCTGAACGTTGTGACGACCATCGATTCGGCCGATCAGGATGCCGCGTACAACGCGGTGCGCAAGGGCGTGATGGACTACGAGCGGCGGCACGGCTATCGCGGTCCGGAGGGCTTCATCGAACTGCCGGCCGACGCCGACGAGCGCGAGGAAACCATTGAAGACGCCCTTTCCGAGCATCCGGACAACGGCGAGATCATGTCCGCGGTGGTCACCGCGGCCAGCCCGAAGGAAGTGACCGTACAGATGCAGGACGGCACGGTCGCGACGGTGAAGGCCGATGGTCTCCGGTTTGCGGCTGTGGCGCTGTCGCCGCGTGCGTCGCAGGCGCAGCGCATTCGTCCGGGGTCGATCGTGCGCATCGTCGTGGATGCGAACGGTAACTGGCAGATCACGCAGCTGCCGCAAGTGGAAGGGGCGCTCGTGTCGTTGACGCCGCAGGACGGCGCGATTCGCGCGTTAATCGGCGGCTTCGATTTCAACAAGAACAAGTTCAACCACGTGACACAGGCGTGGCGGCAGCCGGGCTCGAGCTTCAAGCCGTTCATCTATTCGGCGTCGCTCGAAAAGGGGCTTGGACCGGCGACCATCATCAACGACGCGCCGCTGT
Source organism: Paraburkholderia humisilvae (assembly GCF_902859855.1). GTDB lineage: Bacteria > Pseudomonadota > Gammaproteobacteria > Burkholderiales > Burkholderiaceae > Paraburkholderia > Paraburkholderia humisilvae. The sequence goes on along the minus strand of NZ_CADIKH010000046.1, from coordinate 46,871 downwards.
ACTTCCCGCCGTCTACGCCGGGCGGCGACGCGTGGGAGCCGCATGACGATGATCAACCCGATGGTCCGATGTCGATGCGCGTGGCGCTGGAGAAGTCGAAGAACCTCGTGTCGATCCGTATCCTGTCGTATATCGGCACGAAGTACGCGCAAGACTATGTGACGCAGCGCTTTGGTTTCGACGCCGACAAGACCCCGCCGTATCTGCCGATGGCGCTGGGCGCGGGGCTCGTCACGCCGCTGCAATCGGCGAGCGCGTATTCGGTGTTCGCCAATGGCGGTTACCGGGTCAATCCGTATCTGATTTCAGAAGTGACCGACTCGCGCGGTGTCGTGCTGTCACGCGCGCAGCCGCTCGTCGCGGGCCGCGACGCGCCGCGCACGATCGATCCGCGTAACGCGTACATCATGAACAGCCTGCTGCATTCGGTTGCGACGGCCGGTACCGGCGCCGCGTCCAACGCGCTGCATCGCTCGGACCTGCAGGGCAAGACCGGCACGACCAACGACGCGAAGGACGGCTGGTTCGCCGGCTACCAGCAATCGCTCGTCGCGGTGGCATGGATGGGCTATGACCAGCCGAAGAGCCTCGGCAGCCGTGAATTCGGTGCGCAGCTCGCGTTGCCGATCTGGATTGATTACATGGGCCGCGCGCTGCGTGGCGTGCCGCAGGCGGAGCCGGAGATGCCTGCTGGCGTCGCGCCGGTCGACGGCGAACTGTTCTACACGGATAGAGAGCCGGGCAGCGGCTTTATTGCGAGCATCGGCATGGATGGTGCGAATCCGCTTGCGGCCGCAAGCGATGTGCAGGGCGGCGTGGGCCCGGCGTCGATGACACCTCAACAGCAAGCTCAGCCGCAGCCCACCGTGTCGTCGACGGAGAAAAAGCAGATCATGGACCTGTTCGAATCGAACAAGCCATGACGCACACGTAGTCAGGCCTGCTTCAAACGAACGCGTTCGCGGCATAGTGCCCGAACGCGTTTTTTATTGGCGTGCATGGCATACGGTATGACCTGGTTTCGTGCGGATGCTCGGTATCCCTGATTTTTAAATTCGATCATGCGTGAATACCACATCACGCGGGCCTTCATTGGTGTAATGGTCATCAGCATGTCCACCCGGAATCACAGCGACGTGCGAAATCTGATCCGTTTACATCAGGGAGTGCGCGAATGGGCATGCATATCGGTGATATCGGTCATGGTTATCACGAGACAAATACCTACCGGGCGGAACCCGGCGCTTCAGAGGCGAACCCCGGCCACACAGACTCACCGGCTCGGCCTGGCGCGTCGCAGACCGGCGGGGAAAGTGGCACAAACACCGTTGGCACCTTGCTACGTCCCGCGGCTAGCGCGACGCGAAGGCCATCCGATGGGACACGCAATCCGGCACAAGGCACCGGAGCGAACGGTGCTGCGGTGCCCGCCCGCTATATCGCGAAGCCTGACGGTGAACTGCAATCCGATTCGGCCAATCCGGGTATTTTCGTTGACGGCAAAGGACAGCGATACCTGCAACACGACGGAAACTGGTATCGGGCTTCCAGAGACAATGCAAACGGCGCATGGCGTGTCGTGCAGCAGGACGATCCGGTCAAGCCTGGTATAGCCATCGAACGAAATGCCAATGGGCAGTGGCATACAGATAATGTCGTCGGCTTGCGAGGAGGCGGCGGGTCAGAGGCAGACAAGGCGCGTGCTGAAGCGGCAGTCCACGCGAAGAAGACGGAGCTGCAAACGAAGCAGGCAGAGGGGACCACAAAGAAGGCCGAGCTGGATAGCGCATGTCGTGCGAGAGCCGGTGCCGAGAACCGTATTGCCGATCTGGACAGCAAAAAGTATGACGCGACCCGACGCCTGCATGAAGCATCCGCACAGGCGAGCCTCTATCGGCGCCAGGCGGAGCAGGCAACGCGCGACTACGAGGACGCGAAGCGCCGCTACGAGTCAAGCCAACCGAGGAGTTCCACGCAGCGCGCCGACTTGCCTCCGGGAATACGGGCCATCGTGTTGCACAACACGGCGTCCAGGATGACATCGGTATTCGCTGACGAATCGACGATGGACGCCGCTCAGTGGCAGCAACGCAAATATCAGGACTCGCACCGCGAATGGGAAGGCAAAAGGCGCGACGCCGAAAGCGAACTGTCGCGAATCGACGCCCATCTCAACGAGGCCTGGCGCGACAAAGTGCATGCCGAAGACAACCAATCCACACTCGAGCTCGATTCCGCCACGCTCGAGAGCGATCGGTTGAATCTGGAGCGGCAACTCGCGGACCTGGAACGCGAGCGAGCGAAGCTCGACTAGCCGATGTCGTGTGCAGACTGCTGAGCCAATGACACGATGGCCGGCGTATCCGGCAACCGCGATTATCGGCCAGGCGGACAGCCGTCGGGTGCCGATGCCGATGAAACGCAGTCGCCCCGAGCTGGAGCCGGTTCGCGGTGGGTCGATGCCGCAACTTGCGGGTTGGCGGAACTGACCGGGCTGTCCGGCGGATTCCCCATCGCCTGGAAGAGCGCGGCCGTATCCGCCAGCCGTGCACCTGTATAGCGGATCTCGTCGAGCCGCGCATTACGGTACTGCTGTTCGCTTGCCCGCGCGGTCGCTGCCGGCACCGCGCCCAGCCGGTAGCGCGCCGACGTCTCCTCGAAGCCGCGCTGCGCGGCGACGGCGGCCGTACCGGCGGCGCCAAGCGACTGCGCGTCGTGCTCGAGCACCGCCAGCGTATCGGCAACGTTCTGAAATGCGGTCAGCACGGTCTGCTTGTACTGTGCGGCGGTGGCATCGTAGGTATCGAGCGCGGCACGCCGCTGCGCGACGAGCGCACCGCCATGAAAGATCGGCTGGGATAACGAGCCCGCAATGCTCCATAGCGCGCCCGCGCCGGACACCGCAGCCGGCCAGTTAAAACCGCCTTGTCCCATCGATGCATTCAGCGTCAGACTCGGGAACATCTGCGCCGTGGCAACGCCGACATCCGCGGCGGCGGCCTTCAGCGCCGCGTCGGCCGCCTGGATATCAGGGCGCGCGCGCAGCAGGGCGGATGGCACGACCACCGGCACTTCGTCCGGCAGATGCAACTGCGCGAGATCGAGCGCGGGTGGCGCCGCATCCGGTGTACGGCCCAGCAGCACCGCGAGCGCATGACGTGTCGCAAGCGCCTGCTGACGCAGCGCAGGCAACCCGGCGGCGAGGCTCGCCGCCGATTGTTGCGCACTCAACATGTCGCCGTGCGAGACCGCGCCGAGTGCATAACGCCGTTGCGTGTCGCTTGCCTGCTCGTTCGCGAGTGCGACAAGCCGCTCCGTGGTGGCGACCTGCGCGTCGAGCATCGCTGCATGGATCGCGGCCGACACGATATTCGCCGCGAGCGCGCGGCGCGCGGCATCGAACTGATACGCCTGCAGGTCGACGCGTTTCGCCAGCGACGCATTCGCATAGCGCACCGCGCCAAACAGATCGAACGTGTACTGCACCTGCACTTGTCCGACAAACACGTTATACAGAAACGTGTTCGGTCCGATCTCGGGAATCGCGAGCCCGCGTTGCCGCGATACCTGCCCGCCGGCATCGATCGTCGGCAACAGCGAACTGCCGATCTGTGCGCGCAGTTGTTCGCGCGCGGCCGCGAGATTCTTATCCGCGGCTTCGAGCGTCGGGCTATCGCGCAAACCCTCGTCGACCAGCGCGTTGAGCGCGTCGGACTGGTAGAGACGCCACCATTGCGGCACCGGTGGCGCACCGACCACAAATCGTTGCGTGACACCTTGCGCGGCCACCGTCTGGTCGGGCTGTGGCTGTGCGCCGTAGTGTGCGGGTTCAGGCATCGCGGGCGGCGCGCCGTTCGGTCCGAACGAGCAGGCAGCAAGCAGCAGGGTAGCGGTGCTGCCGCCCAGCGAAAGAGAGAAAGCGAGCCGGCGCGCGTTCATGATCAATTCCCCGTATGAGCGGAAGCATCGGTCTGCGGGTCGCGCTCGTCGCGCCGCACCCGGAACCAGATCGAGTACAGCGCAGGCACATAAAACAGCGTGAGCACCGTTGCGCTCGTGATGCCACCCATCAGCGCGGTGGCCATCGGCCCGAAAAAGTTCGAGCGCAACAGCGGAATCAGCGCGAGCACCGCGGCGGCCGCGGTCAGCGTGATCGGCCGGAAACGCCGCACGGTCGCGCCGATAATCGCATCGACACGCTTGTGTCCGGCCGCGATGTCCTGCTCGATCTGATCGACCAGAATGACCGAGTTGCGCATGATGATGCCGAACATCGCGATCACGCCGAGCATCGCGACGAAGCCGAACGGCTTGCCGAACATCAGCAGCGTCACAACCACGCCGATCAGTCCGAGCGGCGCCGTCAGCACGACCAGCAGCACACGCGACACGCTTTGCAACTGGATCATCAGCAGCGTGAGCACGGCGATGACCATCACCGGCATCTGCGCGACGATCGACGTTTGTCCCTTCGCGCTTTCCTCGACCGCGCCACCGATCTCGATCCGATAACCGACCGGCAGCGAGGCACGCACGTTCGCGAGCGTCCTGTCGACGCTGTTCGTGACGTCGATGCCTTGTGCGTTCGCACGCACGTCGGACTGCACGGTGATCGTCGGTTGCCGGTCGCGTTGCCAGATCACGCCGTACTCGAGATCGTTGCGCATCCGCCCGAGCGTGCCGAGCGGCACCGGGCCGTTCGGCGTCGGCATCGCGAGTGACAGCAGGTGTGCGGGATCGACGCGTTCGTCCCGCGGCGCGCGCAGGTCGACGTCGATCAGCTTGTCGCGCTCGCGGTATTGCGTGATCGTGTAGCCGGACAAGGTCATCGCCAGAAAGCTCGAGATGTCCGCCGACGATACGCCCAGTTCGCGCGCCCTTTTCTGGTTGACTTCAAAGCGCATCGAACGCTCGGCGGGCTCGTCCCAGTCGAAATGCACGTTCGCGGTACGCGGGTCGGCGCGCATCGTCGCGGCGATGCGCTCGGCGATTGAACGCACGGTCGCGATGTCGTCGCCGCTCACGCGGAATTGCACCGGATAGCCGACCGGCGGTCCGTTCTCGAGCCGGGACAGCCGCGTGCGGATCGCGGGAAAATGGTCGCGCAGCATCGGTTCGAGCCAGCGCGCGAGCTGCTCGCGGTCCTTCACGCTCCTCGCGGTGATCACGAACTGCGCGAAGTTGGGCTGCTGCAGTTGCTGATCGAGCGGCAGATAAAAGCGCGGCGCGCCGGTGCCGACGAAGTTGATCAGGTGATCGATTTCCGGCCGGCCCTCGAGCGCCTTTTCGAGCTGCTGCGCTTGCCGCAGCGTCGCCTGGAACGATGCCCCTTCGGGCAGCCGCACGTCGACCAGCAACTCGGGCCGGTCGGAGCTCGGGAAGAATTGCTGCGGCACAAGCGCAAAACCGGCCAGCGATACGACGAACAGCACGACGGTCATCGCAAGCACGACGAAGCGCCGCTCGATGCACCAGCCGACCCACCCGCGCAGCCGCCGATAGAAGCGCGTGTCGTAGATCTCATGCTCGTGATCGTCGGGCTCGTGCGCGGCGCGCTTTCGTTCGGGCAGCAGGTGGTAGCCGAGTAGTGGAATCAGCACGACCGCGGCGAACCACGACGCGATCAGTGCGATCGCCGATACCTCGAAGATCGAGCGCGTGTATTCGCCCGTGCTCGACTTCGCGAGTGCGATGGGTAAAAAGCCGGATACCGTGACGAGCGTACCGGTGAGCATGGGAAACGCGGTGCTGGTGTAGGCGAATGCCGCGGCGCGTGTGCGGTTCCAGCCCTGTTCGAGTTTGACCGCCATCATCTCGACGGCAATGATCGCGTCGTCGACCAGTAGCCCGAGCGCGAGCACCAGGGTGCCGAGCGACACCTTGTGCAGGCCGATGCCGAACAGGTACATGCAAAGGGCAGTGACCGCGAGCACGACTGGAATCGAGATGACCACCACCATCCCGGTACGCAGACCGAGCGACGTCAGACTCACGATCAGCACGATCGCCACGGCTTCGGCGACCGCTTCGAGAAAGTCGTCGACAGAGCGCGCTACCGCCTGCGGCATGCTCGACACTTCGACGAGCTTCAGGCCCGCCGGCAGATGCGCGCGCAGTTCGGCGGTCCTTGCATCGAGCGCCTTGCCAAGGCGAATCACATCGCCGTCCGGCTGCATCGTGACGCCGATGCCGAGCACCGCCTGGCCGCCGTAGCGCATCTGCGTGAGCGGCGGATCGTCGTAGCCCCGTTTGATCGTCGCGATATCGCCAAGGCGAAACGACCGGCCGTTCACGCGGATCAGCGTGTCGGCGAGCGCGGCAACGTCGGTGAACTGGCCGCTCGGCCGCACGAACACGCGGTCGTCGTACGTGGTCAGCGTGCCCGATGGCGAAACGCTGTTCTGCGCATCGATCGCCTGCGCAATCTGCTGTGGCGAAATGTTCAGGCGCGTGAGCTGCGTATTGGAGATTTCGACATAGATATGCTGATCCGGGTCGCCGAAGTAGTCGACCTTCGCGACGCCCGGCACGCGCAACAGAACCGTGCGCAATTCGTCCGCGTAATCGTGCAGCTGAGCCGCCGAAAAACCGTCGCCCTCGAGCGTGTAGATGTTCGTGTAGACATCGCCGAACTCGTCGTTGAAGTACGGGCCTTGTATTCCGTGCGGCAACGTACCGGCGATGTCACCGACTTTCTTGCGCACCTGGTACCACGTGTCGGGCACACGGGACGCGGGGGCCGAATCCTTCATGTTGAAGAAGATCAGCGATTCGCCGGGCCGCGAGTAGCTGCGCAGAAAATCAATCGATGGCGTGTCCTGCAGCTTCCGGCCGATGCGGTCGGTGACCTGCTCCTGCACCTGACGTGCGGTCGCACCACGCCAGAACGTGCGGATGACCATCACGCGAAACGTGAACGGCGGGTCTTCGGATTGCGCAAGGCGGGTGTAGGCGAGGATGCCGAACAGCGTCGCAAGCGTGATGATGAAAACGACCAGCGCCTGATGGCGCAGCGCCCATGCGGACAGATTGAAGCGGCCTTCGCTTGCGTCGCGCGACCCGCTCATGAAGCGAAGTCCTCGGGGTGCAGCGGGGCGACCGGCCGCACCCGCTCGCCGGCCGTCACCGTATGCACGCCTTGCAGCACGACGCGCTCGCCGTCTTTCAGTCCTTCCGACACTTCGATCGTGCGCTCGTCGTAGCGCGCAACTTGCACCCGGCGCAACTCGAGCACGTCGCTGCCGCTTTTCACGACCCATACCGCCGGCACGTTGCCGTCATGGAACAGGGCCGTGGCCGGCAAGGTGAATGAAACGGCCTCTCCGGTTCGAGCGGCCACGCTGTCACGGGTGATCGAAACATTGGCGGTCATGCCCAGGCGCACATCAGGGCCGGCTTGTTCGAGCGTGAGCCGCGCGCGCCATGTGCGGCTTTGCGGGTCCGCGGCCGGCGACAGTTCGCGCACGCGCGCGCTGAATGAGCGGCCGGGCAGCGCGGCAAGCGTCACGCGCGCGATTTGCCCGATGCGCAGCCCAGCCAGATTGTTTTCCGGAATATCACAGACCACGTCGACGTCGCCGCTCCACGCGAGGCTATAAACCGCCTGCCCGGCCGACACGTTTTGCCCGGTGTCCGCCTGCTCGGCGGTAACCACGCCCGCGTGATTGGCAACGAGCGTGGTGTACTGCAACTGGTTATTCGCAAGCGCCGCCTGCTGCGCGGCCTGTTCGCGCTGCGCGGCGGCGGTCGCGTAGGCATCTTCGGTTTGCTCGAGTTGCGCCTGCGCGATCAGGTTCTCGCGTGCTTGCGCGTGGTCGCGATCCAACTGCTGTTTTGCGTAGACGAGCCGATGCTGCGCGGCATCGAGTTGCGCGACCGCGCTGGCCGCGTTTTTCTGCGCGTCCGCAGGGTCGAGCCGCGCGACGATCTGGCCGTTTTGCACGGTATCGCCGAGCCGTACGCGGCGCTCGATGATCTTCCCACCAATGCGAAACGACAGTGGGGTGGTGTACCGCGCCTGCACTTCGCCAGGCAGCGTCGCGGTAAGCGGCTGACCGTTGGCGCGCACCGCGCGCGCGACGACCGGCCTCGGCGTGGGCGCAGCGGCCTCCGGCCGGTGACAGCCGGCCAGCGCAACCATGCTCGCGAGCGCTAGCGCGCAGGCTGCGCGATGCGCGCTTGCAGCCATGGTGCGAACGGGTTGATGAACGACGGAACCGGCAGCGGAACCCGCGAACCCGACATGACGGAAACAGAACTGCTTGCGCCCCTCAAGCGGCACGCGACAAACCGGACGATTCACGATGACCCCAGGCTCGAAAAGGCGGAAGCACGGCGCGCTAGCGGCCCGGAAATCGGCGCCCTTCAGGACGCACCACCAGGGCAGATCACCATTGCTTGGGATGGTGATGTGAATTCTAATACATGGTTGTATCTGAATGCAAAGATGAATCTAAATATTCGATGCTAGACTGCCGCCCATGAAACGCAAACGGTTGACACGGGAACAGAGCAAGGACCAGACGCGCCAGCGCCTGCTGGACGCGGCACAGGTCATTTTCATGAAGAAAGGATTCGTCGGCGCGAGCGTCGAGGACATCGCCGAGGCGGCCGGATACACGCGCGGCGCGTTCTATTCGAACTTCCGCAGCAAGCCGGAACTGTTCCTTGAACTGCTGCGGCGCGACCATGAGGCGATGCAGGCGGACCTGCACGGCATCTTCGTCGACGGCGCGACGCGCGAGGAGATGGAAACGAGCGTGCTGCAGTATTACAGCCGCCTGCCGTTTCGCAACGAATGCTTTCTGTTGTGGGCCGAAGCGAAATTGCTCGCGGCGCGCGACGCGCGCTTTCGCGTGCGCTTTAACGCATTCATGCATGAAAAGCGCGAAGAGCTGACCGCGTACATCGCCGAGTTTTCAGCACGCGTCGGCACGCCGTTGGCGCTGCCGGCCGCGACGCTGGCGATGGGATTCATCGGGTTGGTGGATGGCGTGCAGTTCCTGTACACGACCGACCCACAGCACGTGACGGCCGAAGTGGCCGAGTCGGTGCTCGCCGGGTTCTTTGCGAGGGTTGTGTTCGGGCGCGAACCGGGGGCGGCCTAGCGCAGGGCCGGATGGCTATGTAACACGTCAGTGCTGTTGGGTGAGGGTAACGTAGGTCGACGTCTACCCTTGACCGAGGTGTTTGCCCATGACGCACATGACTACCCATCCCCTGCATGCCGGTGCGTGCATGTCCGCCACTCAACGCGCGCAGACGGCAGACGCGCAGATACCGGAGGTGCTGAACCCATCGCCCACTTTGCGCAATGGCGTGCTCGCGAACGATCCGTACGGGGCCGCCGACGACTTGCGCTGGCGCTCTGAGCGCAGCATCCGTGTTCGAATACCCGTCACGCTGCCACGGATCAAACCACCACCGGCGCTAAATGTGCGTCCGCCGTTGACGCGTGTCGCGGTGCCCGTCCCGATATCGGGTACGACCTTGAAAAAATCACCGGTGAAAGCGGGTGCCGGAGATGCGCCGCCGCCTGCAGTAGGCCGCGCGCAAGCGCTGCTGCCGGACGCTGCAGCGCGAACTTACGCTACGCGCGGGACGTCGGCCGACGGATCCGCATCGCGCCTGCCACCTCAAAAGAAGCCCTCATCGCAGACCGGACGGCGCGAGGCGTTGCCTGCGGCGCCCGCAAAGGGTGCGGCGATCAGCGCCTTGCTGGAATCTCCCGCCTTCACACGCTTCAAGGAGTCGCTCAGTCCTTACCGCTTGCAGCCACTCACGCCTTCCGCGTCGATCGGTCAGGGAGTACCAGATGGCAAGGTGGGAAAAGTGCTCGGCACGGACCTTTATATGCTCTCGCTGGACGGCAGCCTCTATCCGATGCGCAAGAACGAAGTGGCCGCTACATGGGAAGTGGTCGGCGTGGGCGCATCGAAACTGCCGCCGTTTCCGGTCCGACAACGCGCGGACGGCTATTGGGAGCCGCAGCCGCCGGTGCTTCGCTTGCGCGGTGGCGGACCGGCTGCGTCGCGGCCGGCCCCACGCTTTCGCAGCGATCGTGGCGGCGATGCGCTGGCCGAGCGCGCGGGGTCCGTTGTCCGCTTCGATCAATACAAGTACCGGCGTAGCTTCCCCGACGATCCCAACGGCGTTTGCGAAGGGCTGGTTCGCGATGCGATGCGGCGCATGGGTGGAACGGATCATCCGAGCCTCGCCGCCGCAGTGAAGCAGATCAGGACCGCGCTCAAGGGGGGCAAAGGAGATCGTGACCGCATCATTACCTCAGTCGCCGATTTTCAGTCGCAATGGCGCACGCCATTCAGGCCGCTGGGTTACGAGCCGATCGGGCGCGTCAACTATGCGGCCAACGGTAATTCGCAGCGCGCGCTGACAAGCGAGCAGATCCGCAGCGACTTTCTACGGGACTTGCATGCGCGGTTCGAGCGGATGGGCAAGCGTTCGGCCGCCTATCTGCGATTGGACTTACACAGGAACGGCGCACCGCAGCCCAATGGACCGGCGGGCCATGCGATTCTGCTCGAGTTCACCCGTGCCACGCGTGGAGCCGAAAAGTACACCGTGTTCGATCCGAATAATGGCGCATTCGTCATTGCCGGCACGGCGGAATTCGACCGCACCTTACTTGACTACCTGCGCTCGGCATACACCGCGGAGGGCTATACGCTGGAGCCGGCCAACGCGTTGTACTTCGGATGGGCGCCGGACCACGTGATATGACGCAGCGTGACGCACGCTCGACTGCGGCGTCGTTTCCTGACATGACCTCCTGTCGAACCGCCCCGCTGTAATGAAAGCCCGCGCGCGCCAAATGCGCGCATCGTTTCACTGGAGGGAGCGCAAATGCCTGGCATGCACATTGGTGGATCGTTTCATAGTACGTCCCATCCGTCGGAAGCCGCGCCTCATGAGTTTCACGCCGATCCTGCGCCCGCTGGGTCGTCACCGGCGGGTTCAGGTGGTTTCGATCCGTTGCGACACGCCGGTGGAGGGCTCGCCGCTTCGACGGGCGAGCCCGTCTTGCGACTGCGGGGTGGCGGGAACCGGCATCCGTCAGGTGGGAAGCAGGAGGACCACGAGCGTCTGATGCAGGAGGAAGCGGGTTCGAGCAGCCAACGCCTGTATCACGGAACCCGTAGCAGCGCTGAAGCGCAACGCGCCGCAAACGACGCCAAACGTAACGACTTGCGCAACAGGCTCGACCAGGCAAAACGCGAGCTGGACGGTGCCCGCCGGAAGTACGATGGTGCGGTCGCGGCGTTAGAGCGAACCTCTGACGCTGTAAAACGCCTTGACGATAAGGCACAGCAAAGCGGTCTGGATGCGGCGCAGCGAGACGCGATCGCGAGGCAGCAGCGCGCGGCAAGCGATGACTTCTGGAAAAAGACCGGTGAGGTCGCGCAATGCCGGGCGGCGGTAAGAACAGCCTACGACGCATGCCGTGGCCTCGAACGCAAGCTCGACAAGCTTCGGTGGACCTGAAGCGCGCTAAGGTGTCGCTAGAGTGGGTGTCGCTAGAGTCCAAGCCCCGGCCCGAAATTGCTGCCGATCAGCTTCGTGACCGCGGCGATGTCCGTGTAATCCTGCTCGGGCAAGCCGTCGAGCATCGCCAGCACCTCGTTGCTCGCGCCGGCTTCGCGCGCGACGTCGACCAGCGCATCCTTGTTGGCCGGGTATGTCGCCGCCTGCAATACGTCGGCGATTTGCAGGTCGATCGATTCGCTCGGCACGTCGCGTGACGCCGGTCGGGTCATGAGCCTATTCCTCGCGGTGAAGTGTTGGGTCAGGTAACACGGTGCGGCAGGAGCGGCAATAGCGTATCAACTGCGGCGAATCAACTGCGGCGAATCAATTGCACCTGAAAAAGCGAAGCGCTGTCACGTCTGCAGATGCTCGTTGCGTGCCGCGAAACCGCGTTCGAGATGCCGCGATTTCGGTAGGGTGATGTGCTGCCAGCGGTCGGGGCGGATGTCCGACTGCGCCGCGACATCCGGCGCGGGCGGTGCGACCGGCGCGGCGTTGGTGCGTTGCGCGGCGATGTCGGAAAGGCCGTCGCGCGCGGTGTGAACCGGCGCGGCAAAGCATGAGGCCGACAACGTTACCATGGTCAACAGTGTCGAGGTTTTCATCGCCCGACCTCCTTTGCTAAGCCAGCGCAGGAACCCTCGCAAACGCCATGCCATTCGCGAGCCGCAAACCGGCACTCGCGAAGCGCCACCGCGCCTTGTCAGCACCACGCCGATATTCCCATCTTAGACGGTAATTTTTTCAAGCGCCTTGATGAGCCGCTGACCCGCGTCGGCGTTCAGTGAGCCGACGCCGCTGCAGGCCAAAGGAAAGGTGAAGCGCCCGACCCGTCGCCGCTATCGCGGCGCGTTGCGCGATGTGTGCCGAACGGCGGTCGGGCTCATCGGCCGGATGCTGTGGTGCAGCACCGTGTCTAGCGCAGCACTTCGAAACGCGTCCATGGCCACGACGGCCGGTCGCGCATGTAGCCGTTCAGCCAGTTCCACTGTGGATGCCGCTTCATGAATGCCTGCGCATCGAACGGTCGGCCGCACGGATGGCCCCAGCGCGCGTAGAACGCCATGTCGCGAGCCATTTCGCTATCGACGACCTTGCCGTCGTTCGCGCCCCATGGATTGAACGGCCCATGATCGGAGCCGCCAAAGCGTGCGTCATCGAGTTCGAGATGCCCGCAAATCGTGCGCGAGCACGGGTTGTCGTCGCGATCGAGATAGACGTCGTGGTGATCGGCGATCATCTGCTTCGCGAGCTCGATATCGATCTTGCCGCGATGCGTTTCTTCGAGCTGCATGAAGCGCAGCCGCCGCGCCCCGTTCTTGCGCACATCCGTATAGTCCTCGCCTTCGCCGACGCATTCCTGATTGCGGATTTTCAGATCCGACGCGGTGTTGTAGCCGCTATAGAAGCCGTTCTTCGTGCTTTCGAAGCCGGAGTAGCGCAGCCCGAGCTCGTAGCGCGCAATCTCGCCGGTCTTGGTATCGCCGAGTAACCAGCTATTCGCATAGCCGCCGTTGTTCGCGACCGCGAACATATCGCACCACTCACGAATGCTGCTCGCGTACTGCGTCGCGTGCCGCGACCGGTAGAACTCGGGTGCGCCCGCCGGTTGGTAACCGGCGAAGTTCGAGATCGTGGTTTCGGTGATCATCAGGCCCGCGGAGGTGACCCAGAAGTCGGTGAGACTCGAGATACAGCCAGGCAGGCCTTGCATCAGAATGCGGTGCCCGGCGTCCGGCACGATGTCGAACACGACGTTGAACGCGTCGCCGGCCGCATAGCGGTCCCACGAGTTGTGCGCCATCACGATGCGGCCGTCGCGCGTCGCGCTGCCGGTCGCGATGAAAGCGCTGCAGTGATGGCCGCGCCTGCCGCGCCACGGCTTCAAACCGAGGCGCGGATGCTGCGTCGCGGCGAAATTCGGCCACCAGCTTTGCAGCAGGTCCATGTAGCCGTTCCACGCGAGCACTTCGGCGAACGGCAGCTTCGCGCCATCGGCAATGCCTTGAATCTCGTCGGCGAATTCGGTATCGAGGCGTGGCGCGAACTGGGAGACCGCGGCGTTGACGAAGGTGTCGAAGTCTTCGCCGGTATCCCATTTCGCAAGGTAGCGGGCGGTCTGGATGGCATTGCGGATTTCGGCGGCGAGCAGCTGGCCGTGCTGCTCGCCGCGGTCGTACGGTTCGCCTTCGATATGCACGAAGATCCAGCCCGCGTGGTCGCGGCGCACGGCATCGATGGACGGTTCGCTCATCTTCGCTCCCGGTCGAAGGGCACCGCGCTGTTCCGGACGAAACGCTGCGCATCGGGCGCGCGCCGGCGGGTCGCTTTCTGGTCAATTCATTTTAGAGAAATTGCTGCGCTTTGCACGCGACAGGTTGTGACCGTTCGTATCAGCGGGTAGGGTTCATGCGGAAGTACGCATCGAGCAGCGACGACTTGTAGACAACACCGGTCAGTTTCGGCTTCGCGAGGCTTTCGATGACCGGTAGCCGCTCGCCCTGGTGCGCAAGAAAGTGCTGCAGTGCGACGCCAAGCGACATATCGGGTGTCAGCACGTCGAAGTGCGGCTGAAGGTAGTCGGCGGCGGTGCGAGTCGACGTGTCGCGCCGGTCGATCAGATCCGACGTGATGTCCTTCAGCGCGACGACGCCGAGGAAGCAGCCGGCTTCATCGGTCACGTACAGGTATTTGACCGGATACTCGAGGAACACCCGCGTCATGTCCTGCACCGTCGCGGTGGGCGGCACGACGGTCTGCGGCGGGCGGATCAGCTCGCGCATCTGCGTCGAGCGCGCGCGCATCCGGTCCTGTTCCTCACGGTTGCGATGCAGCGTGATGTCGTACATCGACGCCGTGCCGATCGCGCGCGCGACGAAATACGCGACCACGCACGACAGCATCAGCGGCAGCACGACCTGGTAGCTTAGCGTCATTTCGAAGATCAGCATGATCGCCATCAGCGGCGCCTGGGTTGCGCCGGCGAGGAACGCGCCCATGCCGACCATCGCATACGCAAAGGCGCCTGAGATGCCGGTCGGCCACAGCACGTGCATGCCGAGGCCGTACAGCGAGCCGAGCACCGCGCCGACGAACAGAGTCGGCGTGAACACGCCGCCGATCGCGCCTGAGCCGACGGTCGCCGCGGTGGCGATGATCTTGAACACGAGCACCATCACGAGCGCGGTCCAGGTCCACGGCGAGTGCAGGATCGAGTTGACCACGCTATAGCCGTTGCCCCACACCTCCGGCGTCCAGACCGACAGGATGCCGACCACCAGACCGCCGAGCGCGAGCCTGAATGGCAACGGCAACTTGATGTGCCGGAAGGTCGTCTTCGACAGATTGATGAGCCGCAGAAATTGCGGCGCGGCCGCGCCGCACAGCAGGCCGAGCCCAACGAACAGCAGCACCTCGAGGCCGGTGATGGCCGGGAAAGGGGGCATTTCGTACGGCGCGTGATAGCCCGCGAACTCGCGCATCGTGATGTTCGCGACCACCGACGCGACGACCACCGGCCCGAAGCTTTCCATCGCGATCGAACCCAGCACGATTTCCGTGACGAAGAACGCGCCGGCGATCGGCGCGCTGTATGCGGAGGTAATGCCGGCTGCCGCGCCGCACGCGACCAGCAGGCGCAGCCGTGGCGGATCGAAGTTCACTACGCGCCCGATCAGCGATCCGCATAGCGCGGCGAGTTGCACCATCGGCCCTTCGCGGCCGATCGAGCCGCCGGTCGAAATCGTGAACAGCGACGACACCGTGCGCCACAGGCTCGCCTGCACCGGCACGACGCCGTCGCCGATCGCGACGGCTTCCATGTAGTCGGTGCTGGCCTTCTTGTCCTGACCGCGCCGCGCAAGCACCAGCATCACACCGGCGATCAGGCCGCCCACGGCCGGCAGCCAGATGCGCGTGGTCCACGGCAGGCCGCGCGCCATTTCGACGAGGCTGCCTTCGGTGCCGGTAAACAAGCGCTGCAGCAGCGCGATGCCTTCGCGAAACGCGGCCGTCGCGAGCGCGCCCGTAACGCCGACGATCACCGACCAGACGAGCATGGTATGCGCGTCGGACAGCCGGAAAAGTCGCGCGGCGCGGGTGCGCAGCCTCAGCAGGAAGGAGAGCACGGAGTACGTGGTGGGTTCGTGGGTATCGCGCGCAAGGATAGCATCGTGCGCCGCTGGTGCGGCATCCTGCGCGGGCGCTGGCAGCGGCGTGCTCTTGCGCGGCGCATTGACGCCGTGCGCCGCGCCGTGCGCCATGTCGTGGTCGGTTGTGTCGTGCTGCGAGGCTTTCGTCATCGGTCGTGAGCGTCAGCGGGTGTCCTTGTCGAGTTCCGGGTAGTGCCGGAACACACAGGATTCGTTATGCGTAATGCGCCGGTCGGAGTCGAGATAGGCGGCGATCCGCGGCCGTTCGAGCACCGCGTCGTGCAGCGCGGCAAGTCGCGGATAGCGCTTCGGGAACGACTTCATCGCGCGCGGGAACGCGTAGTACAGGCCATCGATCAACTGGAACATCGACAGGTCGACGTAAGTCAGCGAGTCGCCGACCAGGTAGGGGTCGCGATCGCCAGCCGGGTTCTGCTTCAGCACGCGCTCGAAATAGCCCATGAACTTGGGGATCCGATGGTCGATAAAGTCGGCCGCGCGCACTTTCGCCGCGTCTTTCTGCTCCTCGTAGTACAGGCTGCCCGACAGCGGGTGGTGCGTGTCGTGCGCTTCGGTCACCATGTCCGCGATGGTCAGCTGCAAGCCGTTCACCACGTAGCGCAAGCTGTCGACGCCCGGCGCAAGACCATGCCGCGGCCCGAGATAGAACAGGATGTTCGCGGTCTGCGCGATCAGCAGGTCGCCGTCCTTCAGGAACGGCGGCGCGAAGGGCGGGTAGGGCTCGGACTTGCTGTCCATCACGGCCATCATCGCGCCGGTGCCGAGTCCGTCGTGTTCATCGCCGCGCGCCACTTCGATGTAGTCCGCGCCGGCTTCCTCGAGTGCGAGCCGCACGAATTCGCCGCGTCCTTGCAATCCGTCCCAGTAGTAGAGCTCGTAAGTCATCGATCGGTCCTCGTTCAGGGGTTCCTCGGGCCGCGCGTCGCGGATGCGGCGCGCACAGGTCGAGTATGCCGCGACGACCCCCGCATGTGGCGAACCTGAAGGGCTGCGTGGCGCTTGCGCAGGCCGTGTCGCCATTCACGCCGAAAGCCTCGCGTGGCGCGAGGCTCGGTGACGCAACGATGCGGAACAACTGCGCGACTGCGCTTGCGTTCGCGGCCGCGCGGCCGGCTTACCCGAACAGACGCTGCACGGCCCATGTGATGCCCAGACCGCCGGCGAACAGCCACACATACAGAATGAGACCTGTCATCAGCGCACGCGGACCGGCTTCGCGAATTTGCGCAATGCGTGTTTCCATGCCGAGCGCGGTCATCGCCATCGTCAGCGCGAACGTGTCGAGCAGGTTCAGCGTATGCGTCGCGGCATCCGGCAGCACGTGCACCGAGTTCAGGCCGACGCACAGCAGAAAGCCCAGTGCGAACCACGGCACGGCGAGCCTGCGCGGCGCAGCGTGAGGTCCAACGCCGGCATCATCACGCTGCGCGGCGGCGTGGCGCGCCGGACGGTTGACCCAAAGGCCGACCGCGAGCAGCACCGGCACGAGCAGCATCACGCGCGTCATCTTGACGATCGTCGCGATATGCGTCGCTTCGGGGCTCACGTTGCTGGCCGCGCCGACCACCTGCGCGACTTCATGAATCGTGCCGCCGAAGAACAGGCCCGCGCCGACCGTGTCGAGGTGCAGCCAGCCCGCGCGCACCAGCGCCGGGTAGAGGAACATCGACAGCGTGCCGAACAGCACGACGCTGCCGACCGCCATTGCACTCTTGTGCGGCCTGGACTGCAGCGTCGATTCGAAGGCGAGCACCGCGGCGGCGCCGCAGATCGCGCTGCCAGCGGCGGTAAGCAGCGCCGTGTCGCGATCGAGCTTCATCAGCTTGATGCCGGCCCACGTGCCGACCGCGAGCGTACTGACGACGATCAGCACCGATTCGGCCAGTCCCGGCAGACCGACTTGCGCGATTTCCTGCAGGCTGACGCGCAGACCGAAGAAGGCAACCGCGATACGCAGCAGCTTGCGCGCCGAAAAATTGACACCCGCCGCCCAGCTCGCCGGCATACCGTCGCGCAGCACATTGCCGTAGATCGCGCCCGCGACGATGCCGACAATCAGCGGACTGAGGCCGAGCGCGGCAATCGTCGGCAGTGACGCGATGCTCGTGACCGCGCCGGCAAAGAGGGCGACGAACAGAATGCCGTTCAGCTGTCCGCGCGGCGAAGACGCCGCGGCGGCCGGTACGGCTTGAAGAGGGACGGTGGACATATCAGGCTCGGGGAGGGTGTCAGCTGTTTCTCAGCAATGGCCTAATCCTAATTTGAGTATATCGATATGAAAAATCATGATTTGTGACGTAAAATATAGGCTGATCCGATATTTTTCTTCCATGACCCCCGATCAGCTTATAACTTTCGCCGCCGTCGCCGAGCACCGGAATATCAGCCGCGCGTCGGTGGCGCTTCATCTGTCGCAGCCGGCCGTGTCCGGCCAGCTGCGGCAGTTGCAGGATGAATTCGGCGAGCCGCTGTATCTGCGCGACGGGCGCGGCGTGCGCCTGACGCCCGCTGGCGAGCAGCTCGCCAGCTACGCGGCCCGGCTGCGCGATACGTGGCGCCAGGCGCACGCGTACCGCGATGCGTTGCGCGGCATGGAGTGCGGCATGTTGCGCATCGGCGCAAGCACGACGCCGGCGAGCTATCTGCTGCCGTATCTGATCGCCGGGTTCCAGCGGCGCTACCCGGAGGTGACGGTGCATACGGCGGGGGGCAATACGTCGGAAATCGTCGGTGGGCTCGGTTCGCTCGATATCGCGCTGATCGAAGGCGTTGCCGGCCCGGAACTGCCGCCGGATACGGCAGTCCATCCGTGGCGCCAAGACGAGATCGTCGCGATCATGCCGCGCACCCATCCGCTCGCGGCACAAGGGTGCGCACGCGGCGTGTCGCTCGCGCAGCTCAGTGCCGAGCCGCTGGTGTTGCGCGAGGCGGGCTCCGGCGTGCGGCAACTGGTCGAACGCGCGTTTGCGCAGGCCGGTGCGCCGATGCGCGTGGTGCTCGAAATCGCGGGCGTCGAGGGCGTGAAGGAAGCGGTGCGCGCCGGGATGGGCATCGGCTTTGTGTCGGCGATGTCGATGCGTCATGAGGACGACGCGCTGTGCTGCTGCTCGTTCATCCCGCAGCTCGCGCGTCGCTTTTCGATTCTCGTGCCGCACGCGAGCGCGCCGTCCCGGCTGGTCGGCGGATTTCTCGCGCTGTGCCTTGCGGAAGACTGACGGGCGCCGCTGCCGGGCGCGCGGTCAAACCGCAAGCGCATGAACGTCGCGCGCTCGCCACTCACTCCACTGTAAGGAAAATGAATCGATGAAAAGCAGAATCGTCGTATACAAGCCGGTGCCGGACGATGTGCTCGCGTATCTGCGCGAACACGCGGAAGTCGTCGAAGTGGACGGAACTCAGCACGACCCATTCGTCGCTGCGCTGAAAGACGCGGACGGCGCGATCGGTTCGACCGTGCGGATCACGCCCGCGATGCTCGACGGCGCGTCGCGGCTCAAGGCGCTGTCGACCATTTCGGTCGGCTACGACGCGTTCGACGTCGCGGATCTGACGCGGCGTCGCATCGTGCTGACGCACACACCGGACGTGTTGACCGAGTCGACCGCGGACACCGTATTCGCGCTGATTCTCGCGACTGCGCGGCGCGTCGTCGAACTGGCCGACTGGGTCAAGGCGGGGCAGTGGACGCATAGCGTCGGGCCTGCGCAGTTCGGCGTCGAGGTGCAGCGCAAGACGCTGGGCATCGTCGGTCTGGGGCGCATCGGCGGCGCGGTTGCGCGCCGTGCGGCGCTCGGCTTCAGCATGAAGGTGTTGTACACGAATCGCTCGCCGAACCCGGACGCGGAGCGGCAATACGGCGCGCGTCGTGTCGAGCTGCGCGCGCTGCTCGAAGAGTCGGATTTCGTCTGCCTGCAAATGCCGCTCTCGGACGAGACGCGTCATATGATCGGCGCACCGCAATTCAACGCAATGAAGAAAAGCGCAATTCTGATCAATGCAGCGCGTGGCCCGGTCGTCGACGAAGCGGCGCTGATCGATGCATTGCGATCGGGCACGATCCTCGCAGCCGGTCTCGACGTGTTCGAACAGGAGCCGCTTGCCGCCGATTCGCCGCTGCTCACGATGCGCAATGTGGTCGCTCTGCCGCATATCGGCTCGGCGACCCACGAAACACGGCACGCGATGGCGCGCTGCGCGGCAGAGAACCTGATCAGCGCATTGCAGGGCACGCTCACACGCAATATCGTCAACCGCGAGGCGCTCGCGCGATGAGCTTGCCGTCGGGTTGCGCGTCCGGTTTGCCGTCGCGGGTGGCATCCGTTGGCGATCGATGATCCGGAATGGTCCGAGCCCGCCGGCATCACAACGATCCACCCGCTGACCTGCGAGCTCGGCTCGTGTACGGTCGGGGTTTCTGCATGAACGAATGGCGGGCGGCACGAGGGCCGCGCGACTGCCTGCTGCGCGGGGAATGGATCGAACCCGCGTCGACTTCGCGCTGATCTGCGATCATTCGGGCTGCGGCGCGCGACCGAAGCGCTCCGCTCAGCCTGCCATCATGCGTGGCCAGGCCGCCCAACCCCGACTCTCCCGACTCTCATAAGGAAGCTCATGCCCGTTGCACCGTTTACGCTCGCCTGCCTGATTGCCGCGACGTTGTTGATGGCCGCGTTGCCGTTCGTCCTCTATTTCCGGGTGCGCGAGCCGCTCGGGCTCAACCGGCGCCCCGCGATCCTCGGGATCGGCGTGTTCGCGCTGTTTGCGATGTTGA
The DNA here is from genome assembly GCF_902859855.1 of Paraburkholderia humisilvae. Lineage (GTDB taxonomy): Bacteria > Pseudomonadota > Gammaproteobacteria > Burkholderiales > Burkholderiaceae > Paraburkholderia > Paraburkholderia humisilvae. Next base: position 26,384 of record NZ_CADIKH010000046.1, on the reverse strand, counting down.
TCGAGCGTGCGTTGAACGACTTTCTGCTGAGGGTGAATCCGACGCTTGCCGGGTGGCTGACCAATCCGACGGTGTTCGTGATTGTCGGCGTATTGTCGATCGGCATCTGCCAGGAGGTCGGGCGTTTTCTCGCGATGCGTTGGCTGTTCAAACGCCATCGAGCAAAGGAGAGCGCCGCGGCCGAGTCGCCGCGCGAGTCGCTCGCGCTCGCGTACGGACTGGGCCACGGCGGCGCCGAGCTCTGGTTCACCGGCGTGCTCGTGCAGGTGCAGTGGATTGTGTTTGCATGGCTCGAGAATGCCGGCAGGCTCGGCAGCGCGCTGTCGGGGTTGTCGATCGATACGTTGATGCGCATTCATCTGCTTGTCGTGAGCCTGACGCCGGCCGCTGCGGGCGTGTTTATCCTCGAGCGCGGCGCGGCACTGGTGTTTCAGATCGGCCTGTCGGTGCTCATGTGGCGCGGCGTGCGCGCCGGTTCGGTTGCGGTGCTGCCGCTCGCGATCGCGGCGCACGCACTGATCGAAGTGCCGGCCGCGTTATCGCAGACGCAGGCGCTGCCGCTGGTGGTCGTCGATACGATCTATGTGCTGATCGCGGTGCCGATCGCAATCGGCCTTGTCCGGCTGTTTCGCCGTGACGCGCAGACGATGCATCCGGTGCGTGCGGACTGAGCGCCGCGTCACGCCGTTTCACATTCATTCTGTTACGACATGGAAGCCTACCAATACGAGTGCACCAGCGCGGAAATCGAAGAGCTGGCGCGCGTCATCAGCGATCTGTTTCCTGAGCAGACGCGCTTTGTCGAACAGCCCGCGCAAGAGCACGGCGCGCCGGTTCTGGCGGTTCAGTGGGTTGCGATGCGCTTCGGCGCAACCGCGCGCCGGATGACAATGAGCGTGGTGATTGCACCGGCCGCCTTCGCCCGTTACCGCGCGTTGCCGCCGCGTGCGCGCGCACGCAGCTTTGCGGTGCTGTGTGCGTTTGTCGAAGCGTCGCTTGGCTCGCTCGAAGAGCAGTATGCGAACGGCGAAGCCGTGCCGCGTGAAGTCACGGTCGAACTTGGCGACGAGTTTGCCTGACGTGCACGCTCGTGTCGCACCGGGTGTGCGCGGGCAGAGGGTTTAACGCGTGGGGATTACCGCTTGGGGTTTAACGCACGGGGTTTAAAGCGCGCGGCGATAGACCTTCGCAAAGCGCGCGGCCTGCACGACGCCGTAATCGCCGGGCGCGTATTGCATCACCCAGTCGCCGGCTGTTCCATGCAGTACGTCGCCACCCGCGGCCGTGCGCGCGAGCGAGAACGCGTCATTCATTTGCTTTGCGAGCACCACTGCCGGGCGATTGCGATAGGGGCCAGGCGTGCCGTGCGACGTCGCGGGATCAGCCGGTGCGTATTTCGCATCGAAGCGATCGCGCGATACCACCCAGCGCTCGCCGGTGGCGCCGGTGATCAGCGCGTCGCCGGCCCGATAGCGGTTCGGGCCTTCGAGGCTCATCAGTTCGCCGTCGCCGCCGGCGAATTCGACGGTGACCGTTTCATCTTTTACGACGCGTTGTGCGTGCGGGTCGGTGCGTAAATCGACGTTCTTCAATTCGATCATGACGGGCGTTGCAGCGAAGTGGGCAAAGGCACGGGGTGTCGCGACGATCGCGCCGCGTCAGGACCCGAATGATGCCAGATTACCGCGCGGCGGCCGCCTGACAAACAAAAATGCCTGCCGTTCGAGGCAGGCATTCGATTGGCCGGCGCACCGTGCTTGTGTCCGGCGCGCGCTGCTGCGGCGCGACACGTCGGCCGTCTTAAGGTTCGACCGTTTATTCGTTGGCCGGTGCGGCCTTCTTGCCGCTGCTTCGCGAACCACGCCCACCTTGCGGCGGCGCTTCGCGGAATGTCGTGTCAGCGAGCTTCTTCTGCTCCGGCGGCATGCTGTCGTACAGCGGCTGGAATGCATCGACAAGCTTCTTCATATCATCCGCATGCGCTTGCGTGATCTCCGCATATTGCTTCATGTTGTCGAGCGCGGAGATGTCCTTGTTTGCGTGGCGCTCCTGGAAGAGCTTCGCCATCGTCTGGCCGTTGCCGCGCATGACGTCAGCGAACGCATTCCATTGCGTTTCCTGTTGCGGCGTGATCTTGAGCGCCTGATGCAGATAAGCGATGCGTTGTTCGACACGCTCCTCACGGCGAGCGGACTTGTCCGCGCTGGATGCGGCCGACATCGCGGGCGCAGCGGACGGCGCCGCGGTTTGCGCGAATGCGCTGCTGATCGAGAGTGCTGAAACGAGCAAAACGAGCGTTTTTTTCATCGAGACTCCTGATGTCTGTTGGTATCGAGGTAGGGCAGGAAAACGTAATCTGAACACGAAATCGCGCGGCGCAATGCGATGTGTGCGACAACGCCATGGCCGTTGAACCCGGTTTCGCGACAACCCCGCGATTTGCCATACATATTAATACCACGATATCGGTGCAATGCGACGCCATTGCGACAACTACTTACAACCGAAACGAACGGTCAATGCGCGTGAATGGAATTGTCAGCTTGCAGACTGCGCTCGCGACCGTTACCCGCGATGCGCGTTGCGTGTCAGTGGCTCATGCGCTGAATATCGCGCAGTGCCGCGCGTTCTCCGCGTATTCCGTTGAAGATCAGATTCAGCACGACTGCTGAAGCCGCGGCAAGCAGAATACCGCTATGCAGAAGCGGCGACAGCGCCGGCGGCAGCTTGGCGAAGAACTGCGGCGAGACCACCGGCACGAGCCCGAGTCCGATGCTGACCGCGACGATGAACAGGTTGTGATGATTCTTCGCGAAGTCGACGCCCGACAACACCTTGATGCCGTTTGCCGCGACCATGCCGAACATCACGATGCCGGCGCCGCCAAGCACGAACGCCGGAATCGACGCGACCACCTGCGCCAGTTTCGGCACGAGTCCGAGCACGATCAGAATCGCACCGCTCGTCGCGCATACGAAGCGGCTTCTGACGCCGGTCACGCCGACCAGCCCGACATTCTGCGAGAACGACGTGTAGGGAAACGCATTGAAGATGCCGCCGATCAGCGTGCCCAGACCGTCCACGCGCAAGCCGCGCACGAGCGCCTTCTGATCGACCGGGCGGCCGACCATGTCGCCGACCGCGAGGAACATCCCGGTCGATTCGATGAATGTAACGAACATCACGATCGTCATCGTCGCGACCGACACCGGGTCGAAGTGCGGCACGCCGAAACGGAACGGCACGACTGCGCCGATCCATGGCGCGCTGGCGACCCCGTCGAGGTTCACGCGGCCGATGAGGGCTGCGATCGCAAAGCCGGCGACAATGCCCAACAGAACGGAGATGCTCGCGATAAAGCCCTTGCCGAAGCGGTTGACGAGCAGGATCAGCAACAGGACGGCGAGCGCCAGACCCAGAAAAACCGGATTGCCGTATTCAGGATTCCCAACCCCGCCTGCTGCCCAGTTGATACCGACTTCCATCAGCGACAGGCCGATCACTGCAATCACAGTGCCGACCACGACCGGCGGAAACAGCCGCAGCAGCTTGCCGATGGCCGGCGCAAGCAGGATGCCGATCACGCCGGAGGCGATCGTCGAGCCGAAGATATCAAGGATGCCGAGGTTCGGATTCGAGCCGATCGCGATCATCGGGCCGACCGCGGTGAACGTGCAACCCATGATGATCGGCAGCCGGATGCCGAAGATGCCGATGCCGAGCGTCTGGATCAGCGTGGCGATACCGCATGCGAACAGATCCGCGCTGATCAGGAACGCGATCTGGTCCTTCGGCATTTTCAGCGCGCTGCCGACGATCAGCGGGACCGCGATCGCGCCGGCGTACATCACCAGCACATGCTGCAAGCCAAGCGTCAGCAGCCGGCCTGCGGGCAGCCGTTCGTCGCACGGGTGGACCGTGGTCGCGTGCATATCTGCTCCTCGTCAACGATGATGGGACGGCACGCCAGGCATCGAATGCGCGTGACGGCGCCGATACAACACCTGCTGCACCTGGATATTCCCTGCTGGCTTACGAAGTAGCACGTGCGCGTCGCCGTGCAGAGAGCGGCGGCACTTTCCTTTCGCACGGTGCGCGCGCGGCGCGCGATAGAAGCTTACGCCGATTGACTGGCCGCAGGCACACCGAAAGGGCCTCGTTGCGCGATTGCATCGGACACCGATACACCTGTCTCGCGTCGATCGACGAACGGACGAAATGCAGGTTTAACCTGAAAGCGACGCAGTCCGGAAAAAGTTTAATGAAATTGCGTGACGGACAGTCGTTTTGCCAATGCGATGCGCGATTTCGCCACGCGTCGCCGGATGCGCGATTGCGCTGGTATCGCGACGCGGATCCGCGTGCCCATCATGAAAGCAACCCGTCACGGCGCGTTGCCGCACTACCACTCCACTGAGGAATCAAGTTGGCGAATACGACGGAACTGGCCGGAATGCTTCCGGACCTGCTGCCGAGGCTATGGACATTCGCATGTCGAATGACCTGCGATCGGATCGATGCGGAAGAACTCACTCGAAAGACCTGCTTGCGCGCCAGCCAGCGTGTCGGGCCCGGGTTGCACGGGATACGGCCGCTGTGCAGGATCTATGCAATTGCCTATCGGATCTGGATCGACGAGTGGCGTGCGCCCAACGCGCGCACGCTCAGGAAGCACGCGCAGCCGCCGCCCCAGGTGCAAAGCACCGTTCAACCGATTGCGTTCGATCCCACCTGCGTCGCGCCAGGCCAGCGGATCGTCGCGGCGGTGGATCAACTGCCGCATGCGCAACGCATGGCGATGCTGCTGGTCGCGGTCGAAGCGCTCAGTTACGACGAGGCGGCGCACGTGCTCGGCGTGCCGGTCAACACGGTGATGAAGCGGATCGTGCGGGCGCGTCAGACGCTCGGCCGGCAGTTCGCGGCACAGCCGGAACCGTATGGAAAGACCGCTGCGCGCTAGTACCGCGGGCTCATGCTGATGCGACGGTCAGCGCCGGCGTGCGGAACACAGGCATAATCGGCGAACTCCGGCCCGTCCCCGTCAACCTGAACCCGCGTTTTCAATGAGACCACCGCGCCTCGATCAACTCGACGACCTCGACCGCAACCTCGTTGCGTTGCTGCAGAACAATGCGCGCGAAAGCGTCGCGAACCTGGCGCGCCAGCTTGGCGTCGCGCGCACGACGGTGATCGCACGCATTGCGCGGCTCGAAAAGACCAACGTGATTGCCGGCTATGGCGTGCGGCTCGGCCAGGACGTACTCGACGCGAGCATATTTGCGTATGTGGGCCTCATCATCGCGCCGAAACACGGACCGGACGTGCAGAAGCGGCTCGCGAAGATGCCCGAGGTGCAACTGCTGTGCGCGGTGAGCGGCGAGTTCGACTATGTCGCGTGGCTGCGTGCCGATTCGCCCGACCGGCTCAACGAGCTGCTCGACCAGATCGGCGGTCTGGCGGGCGTCGAACGCACGACCACGTCGATCATCCTCGCGCGCAAGATCGATCGCGGGATGATCGGCGACGAGCGTGGCTAGGCGGCCGGGCGGCGCGTCGCCCCCAGCGCACTGCGCAAGGCGCGCGTGCCCCCGCCATTTACGCCGCTTTTACGGCCTTTGGTCGAATCGGCCGGTCGTCTCGTCGAAATGTCGAAAACAGTGGTCGATACGCAGCGTTCTGTGCGTAGGATCTGTCCGTCTTTCTCCTTAAACTTTGTGTCAGGGCTTGCGCGCCGGGCGCCACGCGGGGATGCAAACCGTGCGGCGCGCGATCCCGGCCACGACACTCACAAAAAAGGAGAAGCGCATGAAAGTTGCCATCGTTGGTGCAGGTTTGATCGGCCACACGATCGCTCACATGCTGCGCGAGACCGGCGACTATGATGTGGTCGCGCTCGACCGCGATCAGCACGCCCTCGACAAGCTCGCCGCCCAGGGCATTCCGACCCGCCGCGTCGATTCCGTCGATGCCACCGCGCTGCGCGCCGCCGTGCAAGGCGTCGATGTGCTTATCAATGCATTGCCGTACTACCTCGCCGTCAATGTTGCGTCCGCAGCGAAGGGCGCGGGCGTTCACTACTTCGATCTGACCGAAGACGTGCGCGCCACGCACGCGATTCGCGCGCTCGCAGACGGGGCGGACCATGCGTTCATGCCGCAATGCGGTCTCGCGCCGGGCTTTATCGGCATCGCCGCGCATGAACTTGCGAACCGGTTCAGCGAAATCCGCGACGTGAAGATGCGCGTCGGCGCGCTGCCGGAGTTTCCGACCAACGCGTTGAAGTACAACCTGACGTGGAGTGTCGACGGTCTCATCAATGAATACTGTCAGCCATGCGAAGCAATTCGCGACAGCCGTACACAATGGGTTCAGCCACTCGAAGGGCTCGAGCATTTTTCGCTGGACGGCATCGAGTATGAGGCGTTCAACACGTCGGGCGGGCTCGGCACGTTGTGCGAAACGCTGGCCGGCCGGGTCGAATCGCTCGATTACAAGTCGGTGCGCTATCCGGGCCATCGCGATCTGATGCAGTTCCTGCTCGAAGATCTGCGCCTGTCGACCGATCGCGACACGCTGAAGTCGATTATGCGCCGCGCGGTGCCGTCGACCGTGCAGGACGTCGTGCTGGTGTTCATCACAGTGACCGGCATGCGCGACGGCCAACTGGTGCAGGAAGTTTTCACGCGCAAGATCTTCGCGAAGACCGTATGCGGGATGCCGATGAGCGCGATCCAGATCACGACTGCGGGCGCGATGTGCGCGGTGCTCGATCTGTTCCGCGAACGGCGTTTGCCGCAAAGCGGGTTCGTGCGGCAGGAGCAGGTGTTGCTGCGCGACTTTCTCGGCAACCGGTTCGGCCAGCTGTATGAAGGCCAGCCGCTCGATGCGATGGCGACGGTCTGAACCGTCGGTCTCACCCGAAATCTTCACCCGAAGTTTTGACCTGAAGTTTTGACCATCAAGCTGCTGCGCGGTCAGCGTGACGCGCAGCGGCGCATCCATCACGTGCGGCGAGCCGTTTTCTTGCGACATCCTCGTGTGTCGCGATCCAGACGACGCGAATCTCGACGTCACTTCTCACCCGGAGCCACTCACGATCGAACCGCCGCCGCTCGCGCACTTCGCGCGATAGCGGCGCGACCGCCAGCACACTCACGCCGAGCGCAAGATTGTCCCGCGCGGTATCGACCAGACCGCGGTACTCGGGGTCGCGCAAATGCTGAAGGAAAAGTGGGCTGTCGCGGTCGTGCGGGTCGCCCGTGAGCGCCTGCATCGTCGCCGCGGCGGTGCGGCCGTATAGCGTGTCCTTGTCGAGCAGGCAGAACGGTAAGCCGCTGGCCTGCATCATCGGGTTAAGCATCTGCCGCGCGACGGTCGTCTTGCCGGTGCCCACGTGGCCGCGGAAAAACACGAGATACGTCACGGCGCGTACATGACCGGAAGCAGGTTATAGCGGCCCGTCCGCTGCAGGTGCGGGCTCACGCGTGTCATGCCCGATGGCGGGCACTGCAGGATCGCGCGCGAACTTGCCTTTCGCTTCGAGCCACATCGCGTTGATGATGCCAAAGCCCAACGCGACGCCAATGCCGAGAATCCAGCTGAAGTACCACATTGAAGCCCCCCGTACAAGTTGCCGATCGGACGACTTTCGCGGCGCGCTCCACCTATGGCTTACTGATGCCCATGCGCAAACGGCTCGTCCCGCCGCCGATCATGACCCGGAAGACCACGCGGCGCAAGCGTCGTGGCGGCGACCGGCTACCCAACCCTTTACATTTTGTCGAGAGGTGATAGCATTGATAGCATGCCAAGTTCTGGAGAGATCTATCATGCCCAATCTGCTGGTTCGAGGCCTCGATGAGGCCCTTGTGCAACGGCTGCGCAAGCAGGCGGCGGCGAACGGCCGCAGTGTTGAAGCGGAGCATCGGGAAATTCTGGCGCAGGCGCTGCACCACCCGAAAAAGCTCAGCTTTGCCGAGCTGCTGATGAGCATGCCCGATGTCGGCGCGGATGCCGATTTCGAGCGAGTCAACAATGATGATGAAGGTGAGGGCAAACGTGTATTTGATTGATACCAATGTGATTAGCGAGATTCGCAAGCGCAGCGGGGCTCACCCCGGTGTACAGGAATTCTTTAACCATGCGGCCAAGGAGCAGATCAAGCTGTATCTGTCGGTCATCACGATCGGCGAATTGCGGCGCGGCGTTGACCTGATGCGTCATCGCGGCGACGTCGAGCAGGCGGCACGGCTGGAGGAGTGGCTGGATACGCTCCTCAAGTCGTTCGCGAATCACATCCTGACGGTCGGGGACGATGTCGCACAAACGTGGGGCCGCCTGCGTGTACCGCACGCGGAGCACGCGCTCGACAAGCTGATAGCCGCGACGGCGCTGATATACAACCTCACGGTCGTTACGCGTAACACGGACGACTTCGTGGGCACCGGCGCGCGGGTGGTGAATCCGTTTGACGCATAGTGTGAGCGCGTGGTCTGGGCGGCGGCGCTCCGGCGCCGCCGATGCAATCGGCAGGATGGAATCGTTCAGGGCGAATGCGAACAGGCGGCGCGAGCAGCAGCGGCGCAAAGAACAATCAGCGAACAAACTGAAAGCAGCCAACGGAGACGACTGATGCGCTTACCGCTGCTTGCTGTCCGTCACGGCAGTCGCGACGCGCCCGAGCGTGCGTTACAAACAATAACGAGCGTGGTGAAGACGGCGTTCGCCCGTGTTGCGCTGACGGTAGCCGCGCTATGTGTGGCCGCATGTGCGGCGACGCCTGCGGAACCGGTGCCGTTCAAGGCGGTGCCCGCCGAGCGCATTGTCAAACCGGACTACACGGAGCCGGGTGTCGGTAAGGTCGCGGTCGATGTGCGGCGAGAGCGGACCGACAACGTCATCGTGCGATTTCGCGACGCGCTCGTCTACGTCGACGGCGAGCGTGTCGCTGACCTGATGAACGGCGAGCACATTGTCTTCTATCTGAGTCCCGGCGTGCACCGGCTGGCCGTGTCGACGCAGTTCGACCCCGTACATGAGCTGCAATTTCTCGTGACCGCCGATCCCCGGTACACGAACCGTGCGAGCGTCACGTTCAACGCCGAGCGCCGCATCGAGCTTCGGCGCGTTGCGCAATAGCCGCCGGCAGTCCGACCATGCAACCACTCAACCATTCGACATGCCCTTGCACACTCGTTCTCGAGGTATCCGATCATGCTGATTAACTGTGCGGCGTACCAGGATGGCCGGAAGCTCGCCGACATCGAAATCGACGACATCAGCGTCTATGTTGCGAAGCCCGAGTGCTTCGTCTGGGTGGCGCTGAAAGATCCGGGGCCCGGTGAACTGGCCGTGATGAAGGAAGAATTCGGGCTGCACGAGCTGGCGATCGAAGATGTGCGCAACGGCCATCAGCGGCCGAAGATCGAGGAGTACGGCGAGTCGCTGTTCGCGGTGCTGCACACGCTCGAGATGGACGACGACGGTGAGATCCTGATCGGCGAGGTCGACGTGTTCGTGGGCAGCAACTATGTGCTCACGGTGCGCAATCGCACGCGGCACGGTTTCCAGGAGGTCCGCGCGCGTTGCGAGCGCGAGCCGCAACTGCTCAGGCAGGGCGCGGCGTTCGTGCTGTACGCGCTCGCGGACAACGTGGTTGACCGCTACTTCCCGATTCTCGAAGCACTGGGCGCCGAGATCGAACAGATCGAAGACCGCATCTTCGACAGGCACAGCCTCGCCGCGTCGCGCGCGATCATCCAGGACCTTTATTCGCTCAAGCGCCGGCTGGTCACACTTGAGCATCACATTGCGCCGCTGCTGGAGGCGATCAGCAAGTTCACCGGCGGGCGCATCCCGGTAATCTGTTCAGGCATGCAGGCGTACTTTCGCGACGTCTATGACCATCTCGACCGGATCGTCAGGACCATCGACGGTCGTCGCGAGATGATCGTCACCGCGATCCAGGTGAATCTCGGCATGATCTCGCTCGCGGAGAACGAGGTCACCAAGCGTCTGGGCTCGTTCGCCGCGCTGTTCGCGGTGCCAACGATGATTGCCGGCATCTACGGGATGAACTTCGAAAGGATCCCCGAACTCCACTTCCGGTTCGGCTACCCGATCTGCATCGGCGTGATGATGCTGATCGATGTGCTGCTGTGGTGGCGCTTCAAGAAGGCCGGCTGGCTGTAGCAGGACATCGCAACCCGGCGCGCTGCGCTGTGCGACGCAGCACCTCTGGTCGTTGACACAATTGTGCGGCTCCGTTGAGAATAGGCTCCGCAAACGTTTGCGGACCTGAATAAATAAGGCTTTCTGGTTGAGCCTGCGAACAACAGGAGATCACGCATGACCCAACGCATCCGCCGCCGCATCCTCGCCGCCGGGCTCGCACTGACCGCCGCCGCCGCGCTGCCCGCCCTGCCAGCGCATGCTCAGGCCGCGAACAAACCGAAAGTCGCCCTGGTCATGAAGTCGCTCGCGAACGAGTTCTTCCTGACGATGGAAAATGGCGCGAAGGACTATCAACGCCACAACTCGAGCACCTTCGACCTGATCACGAACGGCATCAAGGACGAAACGGACACCGCGAACCAGATCCGCATCGTCGAACAGATGATCGTGTCGAAGGTCGATGCGATCGTGCTCGCGCCGGCCGATTCGAAGGCGCTTGTGCCGGTCGTCAAGAAGGCGGTCGATGCTGGCATCATCGTTGTCAATATCGACAACCGGCTCGATCCCGACGTGCTGAAGTCGAAGGACCTGAACGTGCCGTTCGTCGGTCCCGACAACCGCAAGGGCGCGCAAAAGGTCGGCGACTATCTCGCGCAGAGGCTGAAGGCGGGCGATGAGGTCGGCATTGTCGAAGGCGTGTCGACGACCACCAACGCGCAGCAGCGCACCGCGGGCTTCAAGGATGCGATGCAGAAGGTCGGTGCGAAGGTCGTATCGGTGCAGTCCGGAGAGTGGGAGATCGACAAGGGCAATGCGGTTGCGTCCGCGATGCTCAATGAATACCCTGATCTGAAGGCGCTGCTGTGCGGCAATGACAATATGGCGATCGGCGCGGTGTCGGCGGTGCGCGCAGCGGGCAGGCAGGGCAAGGTGTATGTGGTCGGCTACGACAACATCAATGCGATCAGGCCGATGCTGAAAGACGGCCGTGTGCTCGCGACCGCCGACCAGTTCGCGGCGAAGCAGGCGGTATTCGGCATCGATACCGCATTGAAGGCGTTGAGCGAGCACAAGAAGCAGTCGCAGTTGTCCGGCGTGATCGAGACGCCGGTGGAACTCGTGACGAAGTAGAGGCGAAGCGGCTGCATGAACGGCATGGCTGGCGCAAGCGAACCGCAACGGGAGCGAAGCAGGCGGGCAATCCACGGCAAGGCAGCGTAGCGAACGAACGCCGCGCCTCACGTCAACCGTGAAATTTTCGCCGTACTTTTTCGCAATGGTTGCATCGCCTTGCGCCAATTCAACAAATGCTAAAGAAATCCGCTGCGCGGCCGATATCGAGTTAAGCGTTATGACGGCCAGCGGGGCGCGGCGATGTGTCCGGCATGGTCCGTGTACGAAATCCGCGCAGCGTGGACGACATGACAGGCGTGGCTGCCCGGCGCGGCGGCCCGGAACCTTGATCACAATGGATTCGACCGACCACGACGCATCGACTGCCGTGCTGTCCGTAACCGGAATCGGCAAGACCTACGCCGAACCGGTGCTGTCCGATATCGCGCTCACGTTGCGCGCGGGTGAAGTGCTGGCGTTGACCGGCGAGAACGGCGCGGGTAAAAGCACGCTGTCCAAGATCATCGGCGGACTGGTGATGCCCACTGCCGGCGCGATGCGTCTCGCGGGTGTGCCGTACGCGCCGGCGAGCCGTACCGACGCTGAAGCGCTCGGCGTGCGGATGGTGATGCAGGAGCTGAACCTGCTGCCGACGTTATCGATTGCCGAGAACCTGTTTCTGAACCGTTTGCCGAAACGGGGCGGCGTTCCACTCGGCTGGATCGATCGGCGCCGGTTGCGCGACGACGCACGCGGTGCGATGGCGCAAGTCGGACTCGAAGCAATCGATCCGGACACGCTGGTCGGTGAGCTTGGCATGGGTCACCAGCAGATGGTCGAAATTGCGCGCAATCTGATCGGCGACTGCCGCGTGCTGATTCTCGACGAACCGACTGCGATGCTGACCGCCCGTGAAGTCGACCTGCTGTTCGAGCAGATCGATCGGCTGAAGGCGCGCGGCGTCGCTTTGGTCTATATTTCGCACCGGCTCGAGGAGCTAGCGCGGGTCGCCGAACGCGTCGCGGTGCTGCGTGACGGCAAGCTCGTGCACGTGGACGTGATGATGAACCTGACGAGCGACCAGATCGTCACGCTGATGGTTGGCCGCGAACTGGGCGAGCGGATCGATCTGGGCGAACGCCGGATCGGCGCGCCGCTGCTGAAAGTCGATGGACTCGGCCGTGCCGGTGTGGTGCGCGACGTGTCGTTCGACGTGCGCGCAGGCGAGCTCTTCGGCATCAGCGGGCTGATCGGCGCGGGGCGCACCGAATTGATGCGCCTCATCTATGGCGCCGACGCGAAGGAGCGCGGCACGGTCTCGCTTGCCGCCGCGCCGGGCGCGCCGCCCGCGCCGGTGCGGATCGCGTCGCCGGCCGACGCGGTGCAACACGGCATCGCGCTCATCACCGAAGACCGCAAGGGCGAAGGATTGTTGCTGCCGCAACCGGTGGCGGCGAACATCTCGCTGGGCAACATCAGCGGTGTTGCGCGGCACGGCATCGTCGACGCAAGGCGCGAGAACGCGCTCGCGAACCGGCAGATCGACACGCTGCGGATTCGCACGTCCGGGCCCGCACAGCCGGTCGGCGAACTGTCCGGCGGCAACCAGCAGAAGGTGGTGATCGGCCGCTGGCTGGCGCGCGATTGCAAGGTGCTGCTGTTCGACGAGCCGACGCGCGGCATCGACGTCGGCGCGAAGTTCGACATCTACGGGCTGATGGGAGCGCTCGCACGCGAGGGCCGCGCGCTGGTCGTTGTGTCGAGCGACCTGCGCGAACTGATGTTGATCTGTGACCGGATCGGCGTGATGTCGGCGGGCCGGATGACGGGAATTTTTGAGCGCGACGCGTGGTCGCAGGATGCGTTGCTGGCGGCGGCGTTCGCCGGTTATCGAAGTCGCGATGCGCTGCTTGCGGCGCACAGCGCGCCCGCCGTGGGAGAACCGTCATGATCGAACGGCCGCGCGTTCCGCTGAGCGAGGAGCCCCGCGTGCACGGCAGCGGCGCACCGGCAAGCGGCTCGAGCGGCGCGGCGCCTTCCGCGTCGTCCGCCGCGCCCGACCCGTCCGCGCCGCTCGCCAGCGGCAAGCCGGCGGGCACGCGGCTCGGGTTCTCGAACTACCTGGGTCTGGCTGGCGCGCTCGCCGCGATGATCGTACTGTTTTCGTTGTTGAGCTCGCATTTCCTGACCTACGACACGTTCAGCACGATCGCGAACCAGATTCCCGATCTCGTCGTGATGGCCGTCGGCATGACCTTCGTGCTGATCATCGCAGGGATCGACCTGTCGGTCGGCTCGGTGCTGGCGCTAGGCGCATCGGTCGTCAGCGTCGCGACGCTGAAATGGGGGCTCGGGGCGCTGCCTGCGGCGGTGCTCGGTCTGGCCGCCGCCGCGCTGACCGGTACGCTAACCGGCGCGGTCACGGTCGGCTGGCGGATTCCGTCGTTTATCGTGTCACTGGGCGTGCTTGAAGCGGCGCGCGGCGTCGCGTACCAGATGACGAATTCGCGCACCGCGTATATCGGCGACGCGTTCGATTTCCTGTCGAACCCGATCGCGCTCGGCATCTCGCCGGCGTTTCTGATCGCGGTCGCGGTGATGATCGTCGCGCAACTGGTGCTCACGCGCACCGTGTTTGGGCGCTATCTGGTCGGCATTGGCACGAACGAGGAGGCCGTGCGGCTTGCGGGCGTGAATCCGCGGCCGTACAAGGTGATGGTGTTTGCTTTGATGGGCGCGCTGTCCGGGCTTGCGGCGCTGTTCCAGATCTCGCGGCTCGAGGCTGCCGACCCGAACGCGGGTGTCGGCCTCGAACTGCAGGTGATCGCGGCCGTCGTGATCGGCGGCACGAGCCTGATGGGCGGGCGTGGGTCGGTGATCAGCACGTTTTTTGGCGTGTTGATCATCTCGGTGCTGGCGGCGGGCCTTGCGCAAATTGGCGCAAATGAGCCGACCAAGCGCATCATTACGGGCGCGGTGATTGTCGTGGCGGTCGTTCTCGACACGTATCGGAGCCGCCGCAAACGCGCGTGACGCGTGGACGTAGCGAATGGAACAACGTGTGCGGCGGGTACGACGGGGGCTGCACGTGGCGCCACGGGTCGGAACGCCGCCCGGCGGACCGGCCGCATCGATGAGCAGTGAAAACAGGCAGGGGAGCAACAGGTTATGGCGACGATCAAGGATGTAGCGGCAGCGGCAGGCGTGTCGTTCACGACGGTGTCGCATGTCGTGAACAATTCGCGGCCCGTTTCGGCGGATGTGCGCGCGAAGGTTGAGCGCGCAATCCTCCAGCTGAACTACGTGCCGTCGGCGGTCGCGCGCTCGCTAAAGGCGCGCTCGACCGCGACCATCGGCCTCGTGGTGCCGAACAGCACGAATCCGTACTTCGCGGAACTCGCGCGCGGCATCGAGGACGGTTGCGCGCGCAACGGCTACTGCGTGTTCTTCTGCAACTCGGACGACGATCCGTCGAAGCAGCGCAGCTATCTGCGGGTTCTGCAGGAAAAGCGCATCGACGGACTGATCGTCGCGTCCGCGGGCGACGACGCGGTGCTCGCGAAGACGCTTGCCGACTCGCGCGAGCCGCTCGTGATTGTCGATCGCAACATCGAGGGCGTGAACGCCGACCTTGTGCAGATCGATCACGAGAAAGGCGCCTATCTGGCGACGCGTCATCTGCTACAGCTCGGCCACGTGAAGATTGGCTGTATCACCGGGCCGGTCGAGACCGCGGTCAGCGCGATGCGCGTGCATGGCTTTATTCGCGCGATGGCCGAGCGCGGCATCGAGATCGCGCCGGATGCGATCGTCGAAAGTGATTTCTCCGGCATGGGCGGCCATTGGGCGGCGAGCCGGCTGTTCGACACGGTGCAGCCGTCGGCGATTTTCGCGTGCAACGACATGATGGGTATCGGCGCACTGCGCGCAGCGGCCGAGCGCGGCATCGACGTGCCGCGCGATTGTTCGATCATCGGTTTCGACGATATCGAGCTGGGTAGCTTCACTTACCCGGCGCTGTCGACGGTGGGTCAGTCGGTGCGCGCGCTCGGCGACATGGCCGCGCAAACGCTGATCGAACGGATCGCCGGCAGCGTGGCGAGCGCGCCTGGCCGGCGCCGCGTGATTGCCCCGCGTCTCGTGCTGCGCGAATCGACCGCGGCCTGGGCCGGCGCGCGCCGGGGCGGCGTCGCGGCATGAGCGTGTCACCGCAGACGAAGGGCGCTGACGTGCCAGTGAATCAGGCGAGCGCCCGCGTGGCGGTTGTCGGCAGCCTGAATATGGACCTCGTCGCGCGCGCGCCGCGCCTGCCGCAACCGGGCGAGACGCTTGCCGGACGGACCTTCGCGCAGGTGCCGGGCGGCAAGGGGGGCAATCAGGCGGTGGCGGCCGCGCGTCTCGGAGCGCAGGTCGCGATGATCGGTTGCGTCGGCGGCGACGCGAACGGCGCGCAACTGCGCGCGGGACTCGAGGCCGAGCGGATCGATTGCGCGGCGCTCGAGATCAGCACGAGCGCACCGACCGGCGTCGCCTTGATTATCGTCGACGACGGTTCGCAGAATTCAATCGTGATCGTGGCCGGCAGCAACGGTGAAGTGACGCCGGCGACCATCGCGCGCCATGAGGCGGTGCTGGCCGCGGCCGAGGTTGTCGTCTGCCAGCTCGAAACGCCGCCGGATAGCGTGCATGCGGCGCTGGCCGCCGCGCGTCGGCTCGGCAAGACGGTGGTTCTGAACCCGGCGCCCGCGGTTGGGCCGCTGCCGGCGGCGTGGCTTGCGCTAGTCGACTATCTGATTCCAAACGAACTCGAGGCCGCGACGCTAACAGGGCTGCCCGTGCGCACGCCGGACGAAGCGGCGGCGGCCGCCGCGGCGCTGCGCCGCGCGGGCGCCCGCAATGTGATCATCACGCTCGGCGCGCAGGGCGTGCTTGCCGCGCTCGGCGACGCAGCGCCCGCGCATTTCGCCGCGCCGCGGGTTGCCGCGGTCGATACGACCGCAGCAGGCGACACGTTTATCGGCGGCTTTGCGGCGCAGCTTGCGCAACGCGCAGCGCTCGACGTTGCGATCCGCTTCGCGCAGCGCGCCGCGGCGCTGTCAGTGACACGCGCCGGCGCGCAGCCATCGATTCCGTCGCGCGCCGAAGTCGACGCAAGCTGAACAGCGTCGGCCGGCGCCCCGCGTCTTTTCATTTGGACGCGCTTCTTGCCCTTTCCCTCATTCCATTGGAGCCATGCTTCGCGTGACGCGACGCGTTGTTTGGCCTATCCGGCATGGCCAATACTACAAATGAGCAGGTCTGAATTGCAAAAAATACAATTAATTCTTTTGTAATCTTCATATTATATAAAAATTTCAAGGTTTTTAGCTCCCGGTCGTAAACAACCTCAAGAGCGTCTCATCCCGGTATCGGATCAAGACGCCGACGGTAGTCACGGGAAAGCAGTCACCACGCGCCACGTACGGGACTGCGCACGCAGCTATTACTCTCCACTGGGCAGACAGACAACATGGGCAAGGGCATGACGATCAACGCGCGGATTGGCGTGGCAATGGCATTTCTGGCGATCCTTCTGGCCGCCACAAGCGCGCTTGGACTGGTAGGGATGAGCCGGGCGAACGGCGCACTGCAGAACACGTTCAATGGCAACATGCCGGCCGCGGTCGCGATCGACAAGATGGAGATGTACGCGGCGCGCGAACGTCTTTCCCTCGACCGCGCGGCATTGGAACTCGGCACACCGGAAGTGCCGGCGACGCTCGAGCGCGCGCGCACGATGCGCGCGACCGCGCAGGACGGCTGGAAGCAGTACCTCGACATCCCGCGCGACGCCAACGAGGATCGCATCGCCCAGGAAGTATCCGCGAAACGCGACGCGCTGTATCAGGCGATGGACGCATTCAGCACAATGGTCGGCGCGAACGAGCGCGACAAGCTGGTCGACGGCGCGAAACGGCTGCAGGTCACGTACAACGAGATGGCGAACGCGGCAACCGAACTGCGCAAATTCCAGTTCGATTCGTCGAAAGAGGATTACGACGCGTCGGAGTCGAGCTTCAATACGTTTCGCATCGTCAGTATTGTGACGCTGGCCGCCGGCCTGGTCGCGGCGTTCATTTCCTGGCTGACGCTGCGCCGCGCGATTGCGCGGCCGCTCGCCGAGGCGCTCGACCACTTCGACGCGATCGCCGCGGGCGACCTGCGCCGGCCGGTTGTCGCGTATTCGCGCGACGAGATGGGCCAGATCATCGAAGGCATCGCGAAGATGCAGCGCAGCCTTGTCGCGACGGTGCAATCGGTGCGTAGCGGCAGCGACTCGATTGCGACCGCGACCCGCGAAATCGCCGCCGGCAATATCGACCTGTCGTCGCGGACCGAGGAGCAGGCGTCCGCGCTGCAAGAAACGGCCGCAAGCATGGAAGAACTCACCGGCACCGTGAAACAGAACGCCGAAAACGCGCGCCAGGCGAGCGCGCTGGCGTCGAATGCTTCGGCAATCGCGAACAAGGGTAGCGCGGTGGTCGGACAGGTCGTCGGCACGATGGGCGAGATCAACCAGAGCTCGGCGAAAATTGCCGACATCATCACGATCATCGAAGGCATCGCATTCCAGACCAATATCCTGGCGCTGAACGCGGCAGTCGAGGCGGCGCGCGCGGGCGAGGAGGGCCGGGGCTTCGCCGTGGTGGCGGGCGAAGTGCGCAGCCTCGCGCAGCGCTCGTCGGCGGCCGCGAAGGAAATCAAGGAATTGATCGACACGTCTGTCGAGCGTGTGCAGTCAGGATCGGCGCTGGTCGATGAGGCGGGCCGCACGATGACCGAAATCATCGGTGCAGTGCAGCGGGTCACGGACATCATGGGCGAGATTGCCGCGGCGTCGTCGGAACAGAGCGGCGGTATCGACCAGGTCGCACGCGCGGTCGCGCAGATGGACGAAGCGACCCAGCAGAACGCGGCGCTCGTCGAAGAGGCCGCGGCGGCCGCGCAATCGCTTGAGGACCAGGCGCAAAAACTGCGCACCGCGGTCGCTGTATTTAACGTCGACGAGGCCGGGATGAGTGCGGGCGCGCCGCGCGGCAAGGTGACGGTGGCCGCGGCGTCCGTACGCAGGCCGGCGGCACCGCACGCGCCGCAGCGGCAGTCGCAGAAAGTCCCGTCAAAGAGCGGCCAACCCGCAGTGCACAATGAAAGCCGCGGGGCGCCGGCGACGCCTGCTGCATCGGCTGCGGCAGCACAGTCAACCGGTGTTGCTGAGCAGAATTGGGAAACGTTCTGAGTCTGCACGCTTTGTCCGCTTCGTCCGCTGAATCCGCCTGACCTCCCGCCGCGGTGTCGCCGTGGTTCACATTCGTTCAGAATGCCGGCGCGCCGCCGCTTGCGTGGCCGCCGGCATCGCGTGCGATTCCTCGCTGCAATCCTTTTTGCATTCTCTACACTCGAATTGACCCGCGGTAACTTTGTTCCGGTACATTGGCGGGCAGGCTGTCGGGTGTGTCTGTCCGATACGTACGCGAGTTGCCCGTTATCGGGGCGCTTTTACGTCCGAAAGCGTACGGAATGGTCTGAATGCGCGTCGAAAAATGTCTGAAATCCCGCCCGGCCCGGCGGCATTTCATCTTTGCACGCATTCGGCGCATATCGACCTCCGTCGGCCCTGTAGCGCACGTTGTTTTCGCATCCGTAGCCGTTCAACGCGCCGTTCAACGAGACAGCCAGAAGGAACGACATGACGCAACAAGACCTCGCGCAACGCCTGATCTCGGCACGCCGCCAGCACCGCGCAATCGAATCGCTCCCGTCCAGTTGCCTGCCGCCCGACGCGGCGACCGCCTATGCGATCCAGCAGGCGGTGATCGCAGGCCTCGGCTGCGTGACCGGGGCGTGGAAAATCGGTGCCCGTTCGCCAGGCGGGGATGCGTCGGGCGCGCCGATTCCGGCGCCGTTGACGCTCGTGTCGCCGGCGCGCGTCGAACGCCAGTCGTTCTTTCGTGTGCTGATCGAACTCGAAATCGCGTTCCGTTTCGCCGAACCGGTTGCGCCGCGCGGGCAATCTTACGCGCGCGACGAAGTGCTGACGCTCGTCGGCACCGTGCTGCCGACGATCGAAATCGTCGATAGCCGCTTCGCCGAATGGCCGAACATCACACCGCTCGCGCAGCTTGCCGACGCGCAGAACAACGGTGCGCTCGTGACCGGCCATCCGGTCAGCTATGCGAGCCTTGCGCGCAGTTTCGACTTCGTCTCCCCCGAACTGGAACTGGCGTTCGATGGCGCATCGCTCGTGCCTGAAGCGCCGGGTAATCCGGCGGGCGATCCACGCGAACTGCTTGTCTGGTTCGTGAATCATTGCGCGGCGATGGGCATCACGATCGAGCCGGCGTGGACCATTACGACCGGTTCATATGTCGGCGCGCACATGATCGGCGGGCCGGGCACCGTGCGTGGTCATATCGACGGTCTGGGCGAAGTCGAACTCGAACTCGTCTGAAGCGCCCGCAGCCTCCTGCTGTCGAGCACGCGCACGTCGTGCGCCGCGCATCGGGTGCCACGTGCGGCCACCGCGCCACAGCGACATGCCGGTTACGCCGATTCATCGCAATGGCCGCGCATACCGTGTATCTACTGATTCAGATGCGGGTTCGACGAACCGTCATACAGCCAGAGACCCGCTGAAACCGGACTCCATGGACGGTTTCGTTGGGCTCGCATCGGTCGGCGTGCAAAGAGGCGCACCCCTGCATGATGTCGCGAACCTCGTGCGCCGACCATGCCGACCATGCGGACGACGCGGTTATCCGTGCGTGTCGCGCACGCGGTGTTCGTGCACGTGGTAGGGGGAACGTTGTCAGTCAATGTTGAACGAAATCAGGTATGCGGGGACGAATAGTCGGGTACGCGCAAACGTGTAACAGCGCTTTCCGATGTCGTCGATTGGTGCGTCGCGCACGTTAACGTAAGGAGCGGCGCGAGCGGGTGGGAGCGCCAGGCCACATTGCGAGCCGCACTGCATGCTTACGGTGCGGCGCAATGTGTGGCACCACACCGCACGTCCTGAATGAGTTTGCGAAGGTGCCGGAAACGACGATGCGACAGAGGTTGCATCAACCGGTTGTCGACGCAGCGAAGTGTGCCGCGCGCAAACGGATGATGGAAGCACTTGCTGCGCGCCATCGCGCACGCAAGCGCGGTTTGAGGTACGTTGCATGCAACGCCGCAATCAATCGCGCGGTGAACGGAAGCGGGATGCGCAGCCGGGTGAATCCGGTTGCGAGCTTGTTTCCCGAGGTTTTTTGCAGAGGGCAAGGAAGGCGTTGCCGCATTGATTCGCGCTTTGATCGTCGCGAGCGGCCGGAGATTGTAGGTGACCGAAACGGCGTCTTCAAGTGAAGCTTGCCCGCATTCGCTGTGAGGCGATTTCTTAACGTAGTTCGTGAAAAAAAATTTAAAAGGGTTTAGGATGAATTCGAACGATGACGCTTCCTGATGGCGCGCCGCGCACGGCATCGTTCCAGACTTCGGCGAGGAGGTAGCATGGATATCTATAGCAGTTTCGCGACCCGCTTCGAGAAAACGAGAGAGGAGGAATTTTCACTCGAAGAGTACCTCGCGCTCTGCAAAGACAACCCCGCCGCGTACGCCACTGCTGGCGAGCGCATGTTGACGGCAATCGGCGAGCCTGAACAGATCGATACGCGTAACGACCCGCGGCTGTCGCGGATCTTCGCGAACAAGGTCATCAAGGTTTACCCCGCGTTCCGTGAGTTCTACGGAATGGAAGATGTGATCGAGCAGGTCGTCGCCTACTTCAGGCATGCCGCTCAGGGGCTCGAAGAAAAGAAACAGATTCTCTATCTGTTGGGGCCGGTGGGCGGGGGCAAGTCATCGATTGCGGAGCGTCTCAAGCAGTTGATGGAACGCGTGCCGTTCTATTCGATCAAGGGGTCACCCGTCAATGAATCACCGCTCGGTCTGTTCGACTACGACGAAGACGGGCCGATTCTCGAAGAGCAATACGGTATTCCGCGTCGTTACCTGAAGAGCATCCTGAGCCCGTGGGCGGTCAAGCGCCTGCACGAGTACAACGGCGATATCCGCAAGTTCCGCGTGGTACGCCGCTATCCGTCCATTCTGCGGCAGATCGGCATTGCGAAGACCGAGCCCGGCGATGAAAACAACCAGGACATTTCATCGCTGGTCGGCAAGGTCGATATCCGCAAGCTCGAGCAATATGCGCAGGACGATGCGGACGCATATAGCTATTCCGGCGGCCTGTGTCTCGCGAATCAGGGCTTGCTCGAATTTGTCGAAATGTTCAAGGCGCCGATCAAGGTGCTGCACCCGCTGCTGACCGCGACCCAGGAGGGTAACTTCAAGGGTACGGAAGGGTTCGGTGCGATTCCGTTTGACGGCGTGATCCTCGCGCACTCGAACGAGTCCGAGTGGAAGGCATTCCGTAACAACCGCAACAACGAGGCGCTGCTCGACCGGATCTTCGTGGTGAAGGTGCCGTACTGCCTGCGCTACTCGGAAGAAATGAAAATTTATGAGAAGTTGCTGCGTAACTCGTCGCTCGCGAATGCGGTGTGTGCGCCCGGCACGCTGAAGATGATGGCGCAGATGTCGGTGTTGACGCGTTTGCAGGAGCCCGAGAACTCGAGTCTCTTCTCGAAGATGCAGGTCTATGACGGCGAGAATCTGAAGGACACGGACCCGAAAGCGAAGTCATATCAGGAATATCGCGACTTCGCAGGTGTTGATGAAGGGATGACCGGCGTCTCGACGCGTTTCGCGTTCAAGATCTTGTCACGTGTGTTCAACTTCGATACGACGGAAGTCGCGGCCAATCCGGTGCATCTGATGTACGTGCTCGAACAGCAGATCGAGCGCGAGCAGTTTCCGCCGGAAACCGAACAGAAGTATCTGTCGTTCATCAAGGATGTGCTCGCGTCGCGCTACGCGGAGTTCATCGGCAAGGAAATTCAGACCGCGTATCTGGAGTCGTATTCCGAGTACGGGCAAAACATTTTTGACCGCTATGTCACGTATGCGGATTTCTGGATTCAGGACCAGGAATTCCGCGATCATGACACCGGCGAGAGCTTCGACCGTGCCGCGCTGAACGCGGAACTGGAGAAGATCGAGAAGCCCGCGGGCATCAGCAATCCCAAAGATTTCCGCAACGAGATCGTCAACTTCGTATTACGCGCGCGTGCGGCGAACGGAGGCAAGAATCCCGCGTGGATCAGCTACGAGAAACTGCGCGTCGTTATTGAAAAGAAGATGTTCTCGAACACGGAAGAACTTTTGCCGGTTATTTCGTTCAATGCGAAAGGGTCGGCGGAGGAACAGCGCAAGCACGAGGACTTCGTCAACCGGATGGTCACGAAAGGCTATACGCCGAAGCAGGTACGGCTCTTGTGTGACTGGTATCTGCGCGTGCGCAAGTCGTCATGACACGCGGCACGCACGGCCCGCGCGGCGCGGGTTTATCGAATTGCGCCGCGCGGGCTCCTTGCAAGTCGCAAGCGGCATGGACCTGAGGTTGCATGCACAACTTGCGTCTTGCGTGTTCGACATCGAAGCGGGAGACCGGGTGTGCTTCATCAAATCATCGACCGCAGGCTGGCTGGCAAGAACAAGAGCATCGCAAATCGCGAACGCTTTTTGCGTCGCGTGAAGAGTTACATTCGGCGCGCCGTGTCCGACGCGGTGCGCGACCGCAGCATCAAAGACATTCAAAGCACGCAAAGCATTACGATTCCGCGCAAGGACATCGCTGAACCGTCGTTCCGGCATGGCCCGGGCGGCCGGCGCGAACTGGTTCATCCAGGCAACTCCGATTACACCCGCGGCGACAAGATCCCGCGTCCGCAGGGCGGCGGCGGCAGCGGTGGGGGTGGCAACGCGAGCAACGAAGGCGAGGGGCAGGACGATTTCGTGTTCGAACTCTCGCGCGAAGAATTCATGCAGTATTTCTTCGACGACCTCGAACTGCCGCGGCTGGTCAAAACCCATCTGCTCGCGGTGCCCACATGGAAGAGCATTCGCGCGGGCTGGGCCGCGGAAGGCACGCCGAATAACATCGACGTGGTACGGTCGCTGCGCAGCGCGCTGGGCCGGCGCATTGCGCTGGGTGCGCCGCTCGTCAATGAATTGCATGAACTCGAGCAGCAGCTCGACGAGTTGAAGGCCGACCCGGCCGATCGCCGCAAGGAAATCAAGCTGCTCGAAGACGAGATTCACCATTTGCGCGGTCGGATCTGGCGCATCCCGTTCATCGATCCGTTCGACCTGCGCTACGTGAACCGCGTGAAGCAGCCGCAGCCGTCGAGCCAGGCGGTGATGTTTTGTCTAATGGATGTGTCGGGCTCGATGGACGAGCAGCGCAAGGACCTTGCGAAGCGCTTCTTTATTCTGCTGTATCTGTTCCTGAAGCGGAATTATGAGCGTATCGAGGTCGTATTTATCCGCCATCACACGCGTGCCGAGGAAGTCGACGAAGACACGTTCTTTCATTCGACCGAAAGCGGCGGCACGGTCGTATCGAGTGCGCTCGAGTTGATGCAGAAAATCCTCGACGAGCGCTATTCCCCCACTGAATGGAATATTTACGGCGCGCAAGCGTCGGACGGCGACAATTGGACCGACGATTCGCCAAAGTGCCGCAAGATTCTTGCAGATGACATACTCGAGAAGGTGCGGTATTTTGCATATATTCAGGTGACACCCGAAGAGCAGAATCTGTGGCTCGAATATGCGCAACTCGCGCAAACGGTGCCCCATCTGGCGATGAAGAAGGTCGAAACAGCTGCGGATATCTATCCGGTGTTCCGTGAACTGTTCGAGAAGCATGTTGAAGTATGACGACGCGACATTTGCATAACGAAGCGCGCGGCTACGAGCCGCAGCGAAAGAAAGGCGTGCAGACGGGCAGCAAGGCGGAGCATGCCGACACCGGCGTACACAAGGTGTACGAGCCCGACGCCGGAAAAGGCGGGCCGCGCGAAGCCACTCATGCACAGGGACAAACCGGGGCGCCCACCGATGGGCAAAGGGAAGTCCGTATGAACGTTGCCGACAGACGGCCATTGCCGTGCCCGTCCGACTGGACCTTCGAGCTGATCGAAGAATACGACACGCACATCTCGCATGTTGCGGAGCAATATGAACTCGACGTGTATCCGATCCAGCTCGAACTGATCAGTTCAGAGCAGATGATGGACGCGTATGCATCGGTCGGCATGCCGGTCAACTACCGTCACTGGTCGTTCGGCAAGCATTTTCTGTCGACCGAGAAGAGCTACCGGCGTGGGCAAATGGGTCTCGCGTACGAGATCGTCATCAACTCGAACCCGTGTATCGCGTACCTGATGGAAGAGAACACGATGACGATGCAAGCGCTCGTCATCGCGCACGCGGCGTACGGTCACAATTCGTTCTTCAAGGGCAACTACCTGTTCCGCTTGTGGACCGATGCGCACGCGATCATCGATTACCTCGTCTACGCGAAAAACTACATTGCCGAATGCGAAGAGCGCTATGGACTCGATCGGGTTGAAGAACTGCTGGATTCGTGCCATGCGCTGATGAACTACGGTGTCGACCGCTACAAGCGGCCGCAGAAGCTGTCGTTGCATAAAGAGCTCGAAGCGCGCCGCGAACGCGAAGCGTACCTGCAGTCACAGGTGAATGAATTGTGGCGCACGTTGCCGAACAAACATGTGCCGCTGCCCGAGGAAGTGGAAGAGCGCTATCCGCCGGAACCGCAGGAAAACCTGCTGTATTTCGCGGAGAAGAACGCGCCGCTGCTCGAGCCGTGGGAACGCGAAGTGATCCGCATCGTGCGCAAGATCGGCCAGTACTTCTATCCACAACGCCAGACGCAGGTGATGAACGAAGGCTGGGCGACATTCTGGCATTACACGCTGCTCAACACGCTGTACAACGAGGGCAAGCTCGAAGACGGCTTCATGATGGAGTTTCTGCATTCGCACAGCAACGTCGTCTATCAGCCGCCGGTGACGAAGCCGTACTACAGCGGTATTAATCCGTATGCGCTCGGCTTTTCGATGATGAGCGATATTCGTCGCATCTGCGAGAACCCGACCGAGGAAGATCGTCGCTGGTTTCCGGAACTCGCGGGCAGTCCGTGGCTGCCGGCATTGCACTACGCGATGCGCAACTTCAAGGACGAGAGTTTCATCGCGCAGTATCTGTCGCCGCATCTGATCCGCGAAATGCGCCTTTTCTCGGTGCTCGACGACGATATGCGCGACGCGCTCGAAGTCTCCGCAATTCACGACGACAGCGGCTATCAGTACGTGCGGCAGGCACTGTCGCGGCAGTACGACATGCATCATCGCGAACCGAACATCCAGGTATGGTCGGTCAACACGCGCGGCGACCGGAGTCTCACGCTGCGGCACTTCATGAGCGACAACCGGCACCTGTCGAACGACAGCGACGAAGTGTTGAAGCATATGGCGCGACTGTGGCAATTCGACGTGTTTCTCGAGAGCGTCGATGAGAACGGGACGGTGCGCAAACGCTATGAATGCCGTTACGTTGCACCGACGGTGAGAATTTAATCTCATTACGATACTTACCGTATTTTTATAGCCATTCGGTAAAAGGTTTGACCTGGCCAGCCTCATCGAGGCTGGCTTTTTTTATTGTCCCCGGAAACGCTTCATGTCCGCGTGCGCCCGCATGGCGGCCCAAAGCGGTGGTCCGATGCTGCGGCGCAACCGCTGCGCGGTTGGCCGTTTGTCACGTCAGTCGCGTCATTTCGCCACTTTTCACATCGATATCCGCTAACATACGGACCCTGCACAATCTTTCATTTAGATGAACGATGTGCGGGCGCAATCGAGAAACTGAAAGCGGCAACATGACCGCTCAATCCATTCCAATCAGGACAGACACGCATCATGGTCGACCAGACTGTATTCACTTCATCCGCTCACGACACGCGCCGGCGCATCTTCGCCATCGTCGGCGCATCGTCGGGCAATCTCGTCGAGTGGTTCGATTTCTACGTCTACTCGTTCTGCGCGCTGTACTTCGCGCCGGCCTTCTTCCCGAAGGGCGACACCACC
>NZ_CADIKH010000045.1 GCF_902859855.1 Paraburkholderia humisilvae | reverse complement strand
GGTGGGCTGGATTGCGCAGTGGAACGAGATGATTGCCGATCCGGAACAGAAGATTGGCCGTCCGCGTCAGCTCTTCGTCGGCGAGACGCCGCGCGAGGCGAAGCCGCTCGCGAAGCGTTAAGCCTGCGACGCTTCGGTGCAGTGCGGCTGCAAAAGCCGCGTTCGCACTGGAATGCATCACGCCTCAATGGTTCGTTTACCGTTGAGGCGTTTTGCATTTGGGGGATCGAACGAACGCGTCTAAGCTACCCGTTACATGTCCAACGAAATGGGAGACAGGGCAATGCCGCTCATCATCGACGACGTACCGGGTGCCATTCGCAGCACAAAACACGCGTTTCGTACCGCGTTGCCGAACCGTGCGCAGGTGTTCAGAGAATTGGAAGGCGACATCGCACGGCAGGTCGACGCGATTCGCCGCGAACGCGACCGTGGCGACGACGCAATCCCGGTGTTTGACTACGCGTCAATGGCAGCGGGCGACGTCGATGCGCAAACGGTCGAGCGAATCAAAGCGCGCGGCGCGTGCGTGGTTCGCCGCGTATTCGATCCGCGGCAGGCGAGCGACTGGAACGACGAAATCGGTGCGTATGTCGAGCGCAACGGGCTCGATGAAAAACTCGCGCATCGCGCGGAAGACAAATACTTCGGCACGCTGTCTTCGAGCAAGCCGCAAATTTACGGCGTCTACTGGTCGAAACCGCAAGTGGCTGCGCGGCAATCCGACGAGCTCACGCGCACGCGCGTGTTTCTGAACCGCTTATGGCGTACGGCGAGCGATGGCAAACAGCACTTCGATCCGGACCGCGTGCCCGTCTACGCGGATCGGATCCGGCGCAGGCCGCCCGGCTCCGCGTCGCTTGGCCTGTCGCCGCACGTCGACGGCGGCTCGGTCGAGCGTTGGCTCGACCCGAATTTCCGGCAGGTCTATCGGCATCTGCTGTCCGGCAACTGGCGCGCGTACGATCCGTTCGATGCCGCGTTCCGGCCCGATGTCGAAGAGATTCCATCGCCGGCGGTGTGCTCGATGTTCCGCACCTTTCAGGGTTGGACCGCGCTGACCGCGCAAGGCCCTGGCGACGGCACATTGCAACTGATCCCGATCGCGAATGCGATGGCGTACATCATCCTGCGTGCGCTGCAGGACGATGTGCCGGACGACGCACTGTGCGGCGCGCAGCCCGCCCGTGCACTATCGATCGCGCCGCAATGGCATGCATTGCTGCTCGAAGCGGTGACGCCGATCCCGCACATGCAGCCGGGCGATGCGGTGTTCTGGCATTGCGACGTTGTGCATTCGGTCGAAGACGCGCATCGCGGCAGCGGCTACAGCAACGTGATGTATATCGCGTCGGCGCCCTGGTGCGTGAAGAACGACGCCTACTTGAAGCGTCAGTTGCCGAGCTTTCTGCGCGGTGAAAGCCCGCCTGATTTTCCCGCCGATCACTTCGAGACGGATTTCGAGGGGCGCGCGAATGCCGGCGATCTGACGGCACTCGGCCGGGCGCAACTGGGCTTCGATTGAGCGTGCGCTGAACGCATCGCTCGTGCTGCCGGGTAACCGCGATACAGGTATCGACACTACCAGCCAAGCTACTGTTTTTTATCGGTTTTTTCAGGATTTCGTGCGCAGCCGATGCGCGCTGCGTGGCATAATGACCCGACCGCTTTGCAATGTAGCCACAACCACCCCGCATACCATGGCACAGACTCTCTACGACAAATTGTGGAACAGCCACGTGGTCCACACCGAAGACGACGGCACGACGCTTCTCTATATCGACCGTCACCTGCTGCATGAAGTGACGAGCCCGCAGGCGTTCGAAGGCCTGAGAATCGCGCAGCGTCCTGTGTGGCGCATCAGCGCGAATCTCGCGGTGTCCGATCACAACGTGCCCACCACCGATCGCAGTCACGGTATTGCGGACCCGGTATCGAAGCTGCAGGTCGATACGCTCGATGCGAACTGCGATGCGTTCGGTATCACGCAGTTCAAGATGAACGATATGCGCCAGGGCATCGTGCACATCATCGGGCCCGAGCAGGGCGCGACGCTGCCGGGCATGACGATCGTTTGCGGCGATTCGCACACGTCGACGCACGGCGCGTTCGGCGCGCTCGCGCACGGTATCGGCACGTCGGAAGTCGAACACGTGCTCGCCACGCAAACGCTGTTGCAGAAGAAGAGCAAGAACATGCTCGTGAAGGTCGAAGGCACGCTGCCGCGCGGCTGCACCGCGAAGGACGTCGTGCTGGCGATTATCGGCAAGATCGGTACCGCGGGCGGCACCGGCTACGCGATCGAATTCGGCGGCTCGACGATTCGCGCGCTGTCGATGGAAGGCCGCATGACGGTCTGCAACATGGCAATCGAAGCGGGCGCGCGCGCCGGCATGGTGGCGGTCGACGATACGACCGTCGAATACCTGAAAGGCCGGCCGTTCACGCCGACGGGCGCGGAATGGGAGCAGGCCGTCACGTACTGGAAGCAGTTCAAGTCCGATCCGGACGCGCACTTTGATCGCGTCGTCGAACTGAATGCCGCGGAGATCGTGCCGCAAGTCACGTGGGGCACGTCGCCGGAAATGGTCACGTCGGTCGATAGCCGCGTGCCGGACCCGGAACGCGAGAAGGACCCGGTCAAGCGCGATGCGATGGAGCGCGCGCTGAAGTACATGGCGCTCGAGCCGAATGCGCCGATCGAATCGATCAAGCCGGACAAGATCTTCATCGGCTCGTGCACGAACGCGCGCATCGAAGACCTGCGCGCGGCCGCTTGGGTCGTGAAGAAGCTCGGCCGCCGCGTCGCGCCGAGCATCCGTCTCGCGATGGTGGTGCCGGGCTCCGGGCTCGTGAAGGCACAAGCGGAACGCGAGGGCCTCGACAAGGTGTTCACCGATGCCGGGTTCGAATGGCGTGAGCCGGGCTGCTCGATGTGCCTCGCGATGAACGCGGACCGGCTCGAGCCGGGCGAGCGTTGTGCCTCGACCTCGAATCGCAATTTCGAAGGCCGCCAGGGGGCGGGCGGGCGTACGCACCTCGTGAGCCCCGCAATGGCCGCCGCGGCTGCGATCGAGGGACATTTCATCGATATTCGCAAGCTGGGTTGAACACTTGAACGCCGGCAACGCGGCGCGCAGGCTTCGCTTGCGTACCAGCGTCCGCGGCTTTGAACAGGTATAAGCGTCATGGACAAATTCACCGTACACACTGGCCTCGTCGCACCGCTCGACCGCGAGAACGTCGATACGGACGCGATCATCCCGAAGCAGTTCCTGAAGTCGATCAAGCGCACCGGCTTCGGCCCGAACGCATTCGACGAGTGGCGATATCTCGACCATGGCGAACCCGGCATGGACAACTCGAAGCGTCCGTTGAACCCGGACTTCGTGCTGAATCAGTCGCGCTACCAGGGCGCGTCGATTTTGCTCGCGCGCCAGAACTTCGGTTGCGGCAGCTCGCGCGAGCACGCGCCGTGGGCATTGCAGCAATACGGTTTTCGCGCGCTGATCGCGCCGAGCTTTGCCGATATCTTCTATAACAATTGCTTCAAGAACGGCCTGTTGCCGATCGTGCTGACCGAGCAGCAGGTCGATCATCTGTTCAACGAAACCCATGCGTTCACTGGTTTCCAGCTGACCGTCGACCTCGACGCGCAAGTCGTGCGCACGACCAACGGCAGCGCCGAGTACCCGTTCGACGTCGATGCATTCCGTAAGTACTGCCTGCTGAACGGTTTCGACGATATCGGACTGACGTTGCGCCAGGCGGACAAGATTCGCCAGTACGAAGCGGAGCG
Source organism: Paraburkholderia humisilvae (assembly GCF_902859855.1). GTDB lineage: Bacteria > Pseudomonadota > Gammaproteobacteria > Burkholderiales > Burkholderiaceae > Paraburkholderia > Paraburkholderia humisilvae. The sequence continues at coordinate 52,254 of NZ_CADIKH010000045.1, read as the reverse complement.
GCTCACGAAGCAGCCGTGGCTCGGTCACCGGATCGTCGGCTAACAGCGCAGCCCAGCCGCGCGGCCAGCCTGACAGGCAGCGCCGGCTGGCCGCTGTTTGCGTGCGCGACGGCGCGCGCGATACGTCTCGCCACACACGAATAAGGAAACACGCATGAAGATTGCTGTATTGCCCGGCGACGGCATTGGTCCGGAAATCGTCAAGGAAGCCGTGAAGGTGCTGAACATGCTCGGCGAAAAGTTCGAGCTCGAAGAGGCGCCGGTTGGCGGCGCTGGCTACGAAGCGGCCGGTCATCCGCTACCCGACGCGACGCTCAAGCTGGCGAAAGAAGCCGACGCGATCCTGTTCGGCGCGGTCGGCGACTGGAAGTACGACAAGCTCGAGCGCGCGCTGCGCCCCGAGCAGGCCATCCTGGGCTTGCGCAAGCATCTGCAACTGTTCGCGAACTTCCGTCCGGCCATCTGCTACGCGCAGTTGACGGGTGCGTCGTCGCTGAAACCGGAGATCGTATCCGGGCTCGACATCCTGATCGTGCGCGAACTGAACGGCGATATCTACTTCGGTTCGCCGCGTGGTGTGCGTGAGGCGCCGGACGGCCCGTTCGCCGGCGCGAAGGAAGGCTTCGATACGATGCGCTATTCGGAGCCCGAAGTGCGCCGCATTGCGCATGTCGCGTTTCAGGCGGCGCAAAAGCGCGGCAAGAAGCTGACCTCGGTCGACAAGGCGAACGTGCTCGAAACGTCGCAACTGTGGAAGGACACGGTGATCGACGTCGCGAAGGACTATGCGGACGTCGAACTGTCGCACATGTATGTCGATAACGCGGCAATGCAGCTTGTAAAGGCGCCGAAGTCGTTCGACGTGATCGTCACCGGCAATATGTTCGGCGATATCCTGTCCGACGAAGCGGCGATGCTGACCGGCTCGATCGGCATGCTGCCGTCCGCGTCGCTCGACAAGAGCAACAAGGGGCTGTACGAGCCGTCGCACGGTTCGGCGCCGGACATCGCCGGCAAGGGCGTGGCGAATCCGCTCGCGACCATTCTGTCTGCCGCGATGATGCTGCGTTATTCGCTGAATAAAGCGGAGCAGGCCGACCGTATCGAAAACGCGGTAAAGAAGGTGCTCGAGCAGGGCTACCGCACGGGCGACATTCTGACGCCGGGCTGCCAGCAGGTCGGTACCGCGGCGATGGGCGACGCGGTGGTTGCCGCGCTGTAATTGAAGGGTGGGATGAGGCCGGTTCGCCGGCCTTTTAGCATCGTTTGTGCCTGGAACGGGCCCGTAAGCCGCCGAATCAGTGGTTTTCGTGTAGACTCACGCAATGGCGCAGATTCCTCACATCACCTCGATCTCGAGCAAGCACGGCAAAACGGCCCGTGCGACTGAACTCGCCATTACCACCCAAGCGCTCATTAAAGTTATTACCCCGAAAACGATCACGAAACGCTGATCGTCCGTCGTGCCCGCCCGTCTTCCCCGCGCGGACACGCCGGGCCAAATTGCGGGGAAGCTCCACTCGAAGGGTATGAAGTCATGAACGTAGGTCTCGTAGGTTGGCGCGGCATGGTCGGCAGCGTCCTGATGCAACGTATGCAGCAGGAGCGCGACTTCGATCTGATCGAACCGGTGTTTTTCAGCACCAGCAATGCGGGCGGCAAGGCGCCGTCGTTCGCCAAAAACGAGACCCAGCTCAAAGACGCAAACAGCATCGACGATCTGAAGAAGTGCGATGCGATCATCTCCTGCCAGGGCGGCGATTATACGAGCGACGTATTCCCGAAGCTGCGCGCCGCCGGCTGGAACGGCTACTGGATCGACGCGGCATCCACACTGCGCATGAAGGACGACGCGGTGATCGTGCTCGACCCCGTCAACCTGGACGTCATCAAGAACGCGCTCGTCAAAGGGCAGAAGAACTTCATCGGTGGCAACTGCACGGTCAGCCTGATGTTGATGGCGCTTGGCGGCCTGTTCCGCGAGAACCTGATCGAATGGATGACCGCGATGACGTATCAGGCCGCATCGGGCGCCGGCGCGCAGAACATGCGTGAACTGCTCGCGCAGATGGGCACGCTGTACGGCGCGGCGAAGGAAGATCTGGCCAACCCGGCGTCGGCGATCCTCGATATCGACCGCCGTGTGTTGTCGGCCATGCACGGCGACAGCATGCCAACCGAGCATTTCGGCGTGCCGCTCGCCGGCTCGCTGATCCCGTGGATCGACAAGGATCTCGGCAACGGCATGTCGAAAGAAGAATGGAAGGGTGGCGCAGAGGCGAACAAGATTCTCGGCAAGCCGGCGATGGGTGAGCCGGGCTCGGTTCCGGTCGACGGTCTGTGCGTGCGGATCGGCGCGATGCGCTGCCATTCGCAGGCGCTCACGATCAAGCTGAAGAAGGACGTACCGCTCGACGACGTGAACAGCATTCTGGCGTCGGCCAACGACTGGGTGAAGGTTGTGCCGAACGAGCGTGAAGCGTCGATTCGCGACCTGTCGCCGGCGGTCGTCACCGGTACGATGACGGTGCCGGTCGGCCGTCTGCGCAAGCTGGCGATGGGCGGCGAGTATCTGTCCGCGTTTACGGTCGGCGACCAGCTGTTGTGGGGTGCCGCTGAACCGCTGCGTCGGATGCTTCGCATTCTGCTCGACAAGTAAAGTAAACTACGCGCGGCAGACGCGTACAACACTTACAGCAACAATAAAAGCGTCGCGATTCTCGCGGCGCTTTTTTCATTGGGCGATTTCTACATCTTGTCTTTGTTCATCGAAAACAGCGCAACCAGGCTTCGTCAATCCGAACCTCGCGACCTCGCGCACAAGGCCCCGATGATTGCTCCATTTCAATTTCGGCATGCGGCGGTGGCAACGCTGGACCGCATCGGGTGCCGTGCCGCGGTGACGGCGGCTGTTTTGCTGATGGCCGCGCAAACGTGTGCTGCGCAAGGGACGGCCGCTAGCGGCACGGGAGCCGCGAGTGCAGCTGTTGTTGCCAGTGCGCCCACGGCAGCGAGTCAGGTGACGGTGCAAGCCGGACAATCGCTCAACGACGTCGCGATCGCGATTACCCAGTCGCATGATCGCGCGGTGCTGGCGCGTGCCGCGCATGCGATCTTCGACGCGAATCCGGGCGCGTTCATGAAGAACGACCCCAGCAGGATGAAGATCGGCGCCTTGCTGAACGTGCCAGTGCTGGATGCCACGGGGGCGGCCGCATCGGCTGCCGCTGCTGTTTCGGCAGCGCCGACGGCCGCGGCCTCAGCGCCAACCGGTGCGGCAAGCGCGGCTGAGATGGTGGGCAGCGCGGCGAGTGCGCCCGCTGCGGCGGTTTCGGCGGCGCCGGCGGTTGGTGCGAGTGCGGTTGCACAGGAAGCGCATCAGCAGCCGGCTGCGAGTGCCGCAGGGGCAACGGCTGCAGCAGCGTCCGCAGCTGCGGTGAGCGCGCAGGCTGCAAGCGAGTCCACTGCAACTGCCGCGTCGGCTGCCGCAAATGCGGCGGCGCCGGTATCTGCACCTGCCGCGCAGGCATCCGCACCCGCATCCGCGCCAGTTGCGCAGGCGGCCGGCGCGAGCGCCCCGCAGTCCGCCGCGGCAAGCAGCGGAAACGTATGGTCGGGCTCGATCCAGTCTGCACCGAGTCAGCCGGCCGCAGGCGCAAGCGGCACGCAGGCGGCATCCGCCGGCGCGCCGCTCGCGGCTTCGCAGGCGCGCCCACAGGTTTCAAGTCTTCAGCAACTGCTGGCGCTGAAAAATCGCGTGCTGATGGAGCTTCAGAAGCACGGTATCGGCAAGCCGGCGGGAACGCCGCAGGGGGCAAGCGGCGTCGCGGCCGCGAATAATCAACCGTCTGCGCTGGCCGGTGCGGGCTCTGGCGCATCGGCGGCGGCGGGCGCGGCTACACCGGGCGCCCATCCGCCCGTTGCGCCGGTATCACCTCAGCCGACCACTGCGCCGACGGAGATCTCGAAACAGGGGTACGTTGGCGCCGCTGCGCTGATCGGCGCAGCGCTGGCTGCGCTGGTCGCCGGGCTGGCGATGCGGCGACGCAGGCGCGCCGATGCGTCCGCGTCCGGGCAGGCGACTGCCGAAGTTGCGCCAGCGGGTCCCGACGCTGCCGCACCCGAGGACACGGTGCGCAACGCGGCAGGTGCATACGTTGCGATGGCGAGAAGCAGTGATGCCGCCGCATCGCACGAGACGGTGCATGACGACGACGATACGGTGCCGTCGCTGACCGAGCGTGTGCCGCCGGCCGCCGATGCCGCTATCCCCCAACTGCACGACACGCCGGATCAACCGCTGAAAACCACGGCTGGCGAGCCAACCGTGACGGGTGACACCGCTGCTGTCGCAGCCGAACCCGCGGCGGCGGCACGCGAAGAGCAATCCGAACTGACGCGCGAGGCGCAAGCTCCCGATTCGCACGAACCCCCCAGCGCACACGCGTCCACGAGCGAAGCGCTGGCCGCACGCACCGAACCTGAGGCGCCACCCGCCAGTCCCGCGGAAGAAGCCCACGCGCTGGCAAGCGAGCCCGCCACTACGGCGCCGGAACTGCCGCCGGACGTCGCCACGCCTGCCGAGACGACCGAGACGACCGAGACGACCGAGACGACCGAGACGACCGAGACGACCGAGACGACCGAACCGGAGTTGACGGACCGCTCCGATAGCGAACCGGCTACCCAGCCAGCGTCCGACGAACCGGCCGTCGCTGCCACCGATGCGGCGCAAGCTCACGCAGAACCGCACGAGCCCGCCCAGCAGCAGGATCACGAGTTGTCGGGGCACGAACCCGATGAAAACCGCGCGACCTTGCCGCAATTTCCACGTGCGGCGCTCGACGCGCTCGGCAGCCTCGACATGTCGTTGCCACCGCGCGCCGCCGAACCTGACGCGCCGGCTGTGCCGCTGGCCACGCCGCCCACGCAACCGGTCGTCGAGCCCGAAATCACCGCGCGGCAGGCCGTACCGCCGCATGAGCCCGAAGCGCCGCGCGTCGGTGCGCAGATCGAAGCCGGCACGGCCGGCCATGGCGCGATTGCCGGCATGGGCGCCGCCAGGTACGGCCCGCTCGCGCTCGATTTCGATCTCGAGTTGCCGCCGGGTCCCGCGCAGCCGTTGCCGACGTTCACGCCGGAAGAACTCGCGCGCATTGCGCGCAACAAGCTCGAACTGGCCGCGGAATACATCGAGCTCGGCGACGTCGCCGGCGCAAGGACGCTGATCAACGAAGTCATCGAGTCCAACGACGCCGCGACGCGCAACGAAGCCCGCGCGATGCTGTCGACGCTCGCGCCGTTGTCGTGATGCGCATTGCACTAGGCGTTCAGTACGACGGCGCGGCATTTTGCGGCTGGCAGTCGCAGCCGCACGGCAAAACCGTGCAGGACGAACTGGAGCGCGCGCTGCGTGAATTCGCGCAGACGCCTTTGCAGACCGTGGTCGCCGGCCGCACCGACACCGGCGTGCACGGACTCGGGCAAGTGGTCCATCTCGATACGGACCTCGAACGCGCCGAATTCTCGTGGGTACGGGGTACGAACGCGTTCTTGCCGTCGACGGTCGCCGTGCAGTGGGCGAAGCCGATGCCGGACACGTTCCACGCGCGTTTTTCGGCATTCGAGCGAACCTACTACTACGCGCTTTACGTGCACCCGGTGCGCTCGCCGATGCTCTCGGGCCGTGTCGGCTGGATTCACACGCCGCTCGAGGTCGATGCGATGCGCGCGGCGGCCGCATACCTGATCGGCGAACACGATTTTTCGGCCTTCCGCTCGTCCGAATGCCAGGCGAAGACGCCGGTCAAGCATCTGTACCAGATCGACGTGCGCCGCGACGGCGATTTCATCCATTTCCGCTTTCGCGCAAACGCGTTTCTGCATCACATGGTGCGTAACCTGATGGGCTGCCTCATTGCGATCGGCCGAGGGCGTTATCCTGTCGACTGGCTCGCTGACGTGCTGCAAAGCCGCGACCGCAATTACGCGGCGCCGACTTTCATGCCCGACGGCCTTTATCTGGCGCAGGTCGGCTACCCGGACGAGTTTGCGATACCCGCCGCGCCGGTCGGCAGTGTGCCGTGGAGCCATGTCTGGAACAACCAAACGCAATCATGAACACCACCACCTCAAGCCAGCCGGCGCAAGCCGGCCTTGCCGCCGCGACCGCGGCGGATTCCACCTCCGCGGCCAGCGCCGCCAGTGCCGTGCCGCACCGCACGCGGATCAAGCTGTGCGGGCTGTCGAAGCCATCGGACGTCGCATGCGCAGTTGAACTGGGCGCGGATGCGATCGGCCTTGTGTTTTATCCGCCCAGCCCGCGCGCATTGAGCGTCGCGCAGGCGGTCGAACTGACGCGCGACGTGCCGCCATTTCTGTCGGTGGTGGGGCTCTTCGTCAATGCGACACAAGACTGGCTTCGCGAGGTCGTCTCCAATGTGCCGCTCTCGTTGCTGCAGTTTCATGGCGACGAAACGCCCGCCGAATGCGAAGCACTCGCGAACGTCGCGGGTTTGCCATGGTTGCGCGCATTACGTATTGGACCTGATACTCAACCGGTCGATTTGGTAAAATCGGCGCTTAACTATTCGGCAGCCAGCGGCCTTTTGTTCGATACCCATGTCGAAGGCTATGGCGGCGGCGGGAAGGTTTTCGATTGGTCACTTATTCCAGCAGAGCTCGCGCGTCGGGCCGTTTTGAGTGGTGGGTTGAACGCGCAAAACGTCGGTGAAGCGATTCGTCGCGTGCGCCCGTACGCGGTCGATGTCTCGAGCGGCATCGAAGTGGCGGGCGCCAAGGGCGTCAAGGACCACGCCCGGATGGCGGCGTTCGTACGCGCAGTGCGAGAAGCGGACGCTGGATGATTCAGGCTGGGCAAGCGTTCATTGAAACGCCGGCCCGGCATACTGAAACGAGTGACGAAATGTACAACTTACCTGATGAACGAGGCCACTTCGGCCAATATGGCGGCGTGTTCGTTGCCGAAACGCTGATGCACGCGCTGGATGAACTGCGCGTCGCTTACGAAAAATCCCAGAAAGACCCGGACTTCATCGCGGAATACCAGCGCGAACTGAAGCACTTCGTCGGCCGTCCTTCGCCTGTCTACCACGCGCAGCGCTGGAGCGAACTGCTCGGCGGTGCGCAGATTTATCTGAAGCGCGAGGACCTCAACCATACCGGCGCGCACAAGGTCAACAACGTGATCGGCCAGGCGCTGCTCGCGAAGCGCATGGGCAAGCCGCGCGTGATCGCGGAAACCGGCGCAGGCCAGCATGGCGTTGCTACCGCGACGATCGCGGCGCGCTTCGGGATGGAATGCGTGGTCTATATGGGCGTCGAGGACGTGCATCGCCAGGCCGCGAACGTGTACCGGATGAAGCTGCTCGGCGCGACCGTCGTGCCGGTCGAATCCGGCTCGCGGACGCTGAAGGACGCGCTCAACGAAGCGATGCGCGACTGGGTGACCAACGTCGAAAGCACGTTCTACATCATCGGCACGGTGGCCGGCCCGCATCCGTACCCGATGATGGTGCGCGACTTCCAGCGCGTGATCGGTGACGAGTGCAAGGTGCAGATGCCGGAGCTCACGGGGCGCCAGCCGGATGCGGTCATTGCATGCATCGGCGGCGGTTCGAACGCGATGGGCATCTTTTACCCGTATATCGACGACAAAGCAGTGCAACTGATCGGCGTTGAAGCAGCCGGCGACGGCCTTGACACGGGCCGGCACGCGGCGTCGCTGACAGGCGGCACGCCGGGCGTGCTGCACGGCAATCGCACGTACCTGCTGCAGGACGAAAACGGCCAGATCATCGAGACGCATTCGATCTCCGCCGGCCTCGACTATCCGGGTGTCGGTCCCGAGCACGCATGGCTCAAGGACAGTGGGCGCGCGCAATACGTCAGCATCACCGACGAAGAAGCGCTCAAGGCGTTCCATGAGTGCTGCCGCATCGAAGGGATCATCCCGGCGCTCGAATCGAGCCACGCGCTTGCGTATGCGACGAAGCTCGCGCCGACGCTGCCGAAGGACAAGGTCCTGCTGGTCAACCTGTCGGGCCGTGGCGACAAGGACATGCACACGGTCGCCGAGCGATCGGGTATCAAGTTCTGAGCGCCGCGGTGATGCGCGACGAGTTCGACGAACCGCAGCCAACGCTCGACACCGCCGCGGCGGACGCGAGTCAAGCGGCGACGGCCACGGAAGTGGCACAGCCGCAACCGCAACCCGTAGCGGAACAACCGGTTGCACAGGCCATCGCCTCTGCGCCGCTGCTGCTGCCGACGCCGGCTGGAATCGAACTTCGGAACCGCGACTTTCTGACCGATGCGGCGAATCTGCCGGACCAGTCGATCGACCTGATCCTTGCCGATCCGCCGTACGGGCTCGGCAAGGACTACGGCAACGATTCGGACATGCGTTCGGGCGACGCTTTTCTCGCATGGACGCGCGAGTGGCTGGAACTGGCCATTCCGAAGCTCAAGCCGTCCGGTTCGCTGTATGTCTTTTGCACGTGGCAGTACGCGCCGGAAATCTTCTGCTTTCTGAAGACGAAACTCACGATGGTCAACGAGATCATCTGGGACCGGCGCGTGCCGAGCATGGGCGGCACGACGCGGCGTTTCACGTCGGTGCACGACAACATCGGTCTGTTCGCCGTATCGAAGGATTACTACTTCGATCTCGATCCCGTCCGTATCCCGTACGATGCCGTCACGAAGAAGGCGCGTTCGCGCAAGTTGTTCGAAGGCAGCAAGTGGCTGGAGATGGGCTACAACCCCAAGGACGTCTGGTCCGTGTCGCGCCTGCATCGGCAACATGCGGAACGGGTCGCGCACCCGACGCAAAAGCCGCTGGAAATCGTCGAGCGCATGGTGCTCGCGAGTTGTCCGCCCGGCGGCCGCGTGCTGGATCCGTTCATGGGCAGCGGCACCACCGCAGTTGCTTGCGCGCGTCAGCAGCGCCAATTCGTCGGCTATGAGATCAATGAAAGTTACTGTGCGATAGCGCGAGAACGTGTCAGTTTGGCGGCAGCTTCGGTTGCACCCGTGGCGACAGCCTGAACGCCCGATATCCGCTAAAGCGGCACGCGCAACGCACAGTCAATCGACTTCGAGAAAATTCAAATGTCCCGAATCAATCAGAAATTTGCGGCACTGGCCGCACAGAAGCGCAAAGGGCTCATCCCGTTCATCACCGCGGGCGATCCCGACCCGGCACGGACCGTCGAATTCATGCACGCGCTCGTCGAGGGCGGTGCGGACGTGATCGAACTGGGCGTGCCGTTTTCCGACCCGATGGCGGATGGTCCGGTCATCCAGCGTTCGTCGGAGCGTGCGCTCGCGAAGGGCGTGACGCTGCGCGGCGTGCTGGCCGACGTGAAGCGTTTTCGCGAACGCGACGACAAGACACCGATCGTGCTGATGGGCTACGCGAATCCGATCGAGCGGATCGGTGCCGATGCGTTCGCGAAGGCGGCGAACGAAGCGGGCGTGGACGGTGTGCTGGTGGTCGACTATCCGCCGGAAGAGTGCGGGCCGTTCGCCGAAAAGATGAAGGCCGCGGGCATCGACCCGATCTTCCTGCTGGCGCCGACGTCGACCGATGAACGCATCGCAGCGGTCGGCCGGATCGCGAGCGGTTACGTGTACTACGTGTCGCTGAAGGGTGTCACCGGTGCGACGCATCTGGACGTTCTTGATATTGCAGGTAAAATCCCGGCCATCAAGTCGCGGGTTCCGCTGCCAATCGGGGTCGGATTCGGCATCCGCGATGCGCAGTCGGCGCGTGCAGTGGCGGAAATCTCCGATGCGGTGGTCATCGGCAGCCGGATCGTCAATCTGCTTGAGGAAGCGGCCCCGGAAGCCGCGGCCGACACGCTGACCCGCTTTATCAGGGAAATCCGTCACGCAATCGACGCGATTGGCGCAGGCGCCCGCACAGGCGGCTGATCACGCCAATCGACCACCATCAGAAATCGGTCACTGGTACGCGCGATGCGCGTGTCGCGCGACACGCGTACCGAAGACCTGGAGAAAAGCAAAATGAGCTGGCTCGACAAACTGCTGCCGCCGAAAATCAAGCAAACCGATCCGAAAAGCCGCAAAGGCATTCCGGAGGGGCTGTGGATCAAATGCCCATCGTGCGAAGCCGTGCTGTACCGCAGCGACGTGGAGGCGAATCTGCACGTCTGTCCGAAGTGCGACCACCATATGCGGATCGGCGCACGCGAGCGGCTCGACAGCCTGCTCGATGCGGAAGGCCGTTATGAGATCGGCCAGGAAATCCTGCCGGTCGACGCGCTGAAGTTCAAGGACAGCCGCAAGTACCCGGACCGTCTGAAAGAGGCAATCGACGAAACCGACGAGACCGACGCGATGGTCGTCATGGGTGGCGCGATTCACACGCTGCCCGTGGTGGTCGCGTGCTTCGAGTTTGCGTTTATGGGTGGCTCGATGGGCTCGGTGGTCGGCGAGCGCTTTGCGCGTGGCGCGCAGAACGCGCTCGAGCAGCAGGTGCCGTTTATCTGCTTCACCGCGTCGGGTGGCGCGCGGATGCAGGAAAGCCTGCTGTCGCTGATGCAGATGGCGAAGACCACCGCGATGCTGACGCGCCTTGCCGAAGCCAAACTGCCGTTTATCTCGGTGCTGACCGATCCGACCATGGGCGGCGTGTCGGCGAGCTTCGCCTTCCTCGGCGACGTGGTTATCGCGGAGCCGAAGGCGCTGATCGGCTTTGCCGGCCCGCGCGTGATCGAGCAGACGGTGCGCGAAAAGCTGCCGGAAGGGTTTCAGCGGGCCGAGTTTCTGCTGCAGAAGGGGGCGATCGACATGATCGTTGACCGTCGCAAGCTGCGTGAAGAGATCGCGCGACTGATGGCGCTGCTGACGCGCCAGCCGGCGGACGCTGTGGCCTGACGATGACAAAACCGCGGGCCGCCGCGCCCGGCAGTATAAGGCAGTAAAAGGCAGCGGCGGCCCGGGTTCACAGCCACGGAGCCGCGCCGCAAAAACAGGCAACGCGCCGCTGATGACGACCAAGCGGCGCGTTGTCGTTTCCGGGATAATTGCGACCCGCACTCCCGTTTCATCCGATGACCTCATTTCCCACCCTCGACGCTTGGCTCACGCACCTCGAAACCGCGCATCCTGTCGGTATCGATATGGGCCTTGCGCGAATCAGCCGGGTCCGCGATGCGTTGCAGCTGTCGTTCACGTGCCCGGTAATTATCGTCGGCGGCACCAACGGCAAGGGGTCGACCTGCGCAATTCTCGAGTCGATCCTGCTGCGTGCCGGCTACACGGTCGGTTGCCATACGTCGCCGCATTTGCTGTCGTTCAATGAACGCGCGCGCGTGAATGGCGAGAGCGCGACCGATGCCGATCTTCTGCCGCACTTCGAAGCCGTCGAAAAGGCCCGCACGAGTCTTGCGGAGCCGCCGTCGCTGACCTATTTCGAGTTCACGACGCTCGCCATCATGCATCTGTACGCGTCGCGCGGCCTCGACGCGGTGATCATGGAAGTGGGCCTCGGCGGCCGTCTCGACGCAGTCAATATTCTCGATGCCGATTGCGCGATCATCACCAGCATCGATATCGATCACACCGAGTATCTCGGCGATACCCGCGACAAAATCGCGTTCGAAAAGGCCGGCATTTTCCGCGCGGGGAAGCCGGCCATTTGCGCCGACCCGCTGCCGCCGCAGACGTTGATCGACCATGCGAACAAAATCGGCGCGGATCTATGGTTGTTCGGCCGGGATTTCCGCTACGAAGGGCAGGCGGGCAGCGAACGCCAGCAGTGGAGCTACGTCGGCCGCACGCTGCGTCGCTCGGCGCTCGCGTATCCGGCGCTGCGGGGCGCCAATCAGTTGATCAATACGTCGGCGGCACTGGCCGGGCTCGAAGCACTGCGCGATCGGTTGCCGGTATCCGCCCAGGACATTCGACTCGGTCTCGCGAACGTTGAACTGCCGGGGCGCTTCCAGGTCTTGCCGGGCAAGCCGTCGATTGTGCTCGATGTCGGCCACAACCCGCATGCGGCGGCGGTGCTCGCGCAAAATCTCGGCAATATGGGCTATTTTCCGTACACTTACGCGGTGTTCGGTTCGATGCGCGACAAGGACATCGCGGGCGTGCTGGCTCATCTGAAGGGCGAAATCGATCACTGGTGTGTGACCGATTTACCGACGCCGCGCGCGGCATCAGCGGCGGAACTGGAGGCGGCGTTGCGCGACGCGGATGTCGTCGACGGGCCGGACAGTAGCATCAGCCGCTTCGCGTCGCCTTCAGAAGCATTCCAGGATGCGCTTAATCGGGCGTCTGACAATGATAGAATTGTGGTCTTCGGTAGCTTCTTTACTGTTGCGGGTGTGATGGCCTATCGGAAATCGCAGCAACACTGAACGCGGGCAGCCTCGAACCAAGGCATCCATGGGAATTTTCTCGTTCGGCAAAAAAGACGACGCGTCCAATCGGCGCGGCGCAAATTCCAGTTCTAAACGGGGCTCAAACGGGGGCGATCGTAGCGAGCGTGTGGAACGGCGAAGCCGGCGGGCTGAACGGGCCGGCGACGCGGACGCGATGCTGCTCGACCCCACGTTACCGGAGAAGCAACGGGCGAGGCGGCGCCTCGTCGGCGCGATCGCACTGGTGGTCGCGGCCGTCGTGATTCTGCCGATGGTGCTCGATTCGCACCCGAAACCCGTTACCGACGATATTTCGATTGATATTCCAAGCCGCCCGGTGTCCCGGGCGCGAACTCAGGATCCGCAGGACACCCAGGCAGGCGTAGCCCCTGACAATCCGGCCGCGCCGGATGCTGCGCCCGGTGCTGCCGAAGGCACGCAAAGCGCGTCGGGTGTGTCTCCCGCACCGACGGCGACCGCCGCGACGGGGTCGCTGAGCCGCGATGCAGCGCCAAAGGGCGCCGCGTCGGCACAGCCGGCGCAATCCGCAGGCAAATCGCAGCAAGGCGCCGTCACGGCCACCAACACGGCGCCGGCCGCGGCCAAACCGGCTCAAACGGCCACAGCGAACACCACCGCGCCAGCGAAATCGTCACCCGCCGCCACCCAGTCCGCTGAGGCGGCAACCAACACCACGCAAGGCGCGACGGCGGCACAAGCCGATTCCGGCACGCCGGCGGCGCCGCCGGGCAGCCGCTTCGCGGTGCAACTGGGTTCGTTTTCCGACGATGCAAGCGCGCGCAACTGGGTCAACAAGTTGAAAGCGGCGGGTGTACCCGCATATATCGAAAAGCGGAAGCAGGCCGACGGCTCAGTGCGTACGCTGTTACGCGCGGGGCCGTTCGCGGACCGTGCGGCGGCGTCGGCGGCGATTGCGAAAGTTCGCGAAGCCGGCTTGACGTCGGGCGCGAACAACGGTTCGGCGCAATAAGCCGGCGATGTTCACCGCGTTCGACTACGCTGTTATGGCGGTGATCGCGCTGTCGGCGCTGCGCGGCACGTGGCGCGGCTTTCTGTCCGAGATATTCGGGCTGATCGGCTGGATCGCGGCGTTTCTGATCGCCTGCCGGTTTGTTGGGCACGTGGTGCCGTACATGCCGGAGCACTGGCCCGGCGGCGAGTTGACCCAATGGCTGCTCGCGTTTGCGGTCATCGTGATCGTCGTGGTGCTGGTCGCGAGCGTGGCCAATGCGTTGCTCAGCCGGCTGGTGCAAGTGTCGGGACTAAGCGGCGTCGACCGTTCGCTCGGATTGATGTTCGGCCTCGTACGCGGGGTCATTCTGGTGCTGATTCTGGTCGCCTTCGCCGGCTTGACCGAACTGCCCCAGCACGAATTCTGGCGCAATGCGCTGCTTCGGCCATACGCGGAGCAGGGCGTGCGAGAGTTGAAGCCGTTGCTTCCCGACGCAATCGCCGCATATGTGCACGTGTAGCGTGTGAGCGCCAGGGTCAATGCGGCCGAAGACGCGAACCACGCGGTGACCGCGACGGTGGCGGGCGAACCGCCAGCAGGGTTCGCGACGCACGACAGATGCCGGCACGGGCCGGCCGCCCTAACGAATTTCGTACCTTTGAAGGACATGCCATGTGCGGCATCGTAGGCGTAGTTTCCCAATCCCCGGTCAACCAGCTGATCTATGACAGTCTGCTGCTGTTGCAGCACCGCGGTCAGGACGCCGCGGGCATCGCGACGGCGAACGGCAGCAACTTCCACATGCACAAGGCGAACGGCATGGTGCGCGACGTGTTCCGCACGCGCAACATGCGCAGTCTGCCCGGCAATGTCGGCATCGGCCAGGTGCGTTACCCGACCGCGGGGTCCGCGTCGAGCGAAGAGGAAGCGCAGCCGTTCTACGTGAACGCGCCGTTTGGCATCATCCTCGCGCACAACGGCAACCTGACCAACTGGCCGCAGCTGAAAGAAGAGATGTTCCGCGTCGACCGCCGCCACATCAATACGAACTCCGATACTGAAGTGCTGCTCAACGTGTTCGCGCACGAATTGCAGCTCTCGAGTTCCGGGCTTCAGCTCGATCCGGCCGCGGTGTTCAAGGCGGTGTCGGGCGTGCATCGGCGCGTGCACGGTTCGTATGCGATCGTGTCGCTGATCGCGGGCTACGGCCTCGTCGGCTTCCGCGACCCGTTCGGCATTCGCCCGCTGTGCATCGGCAAGCTCGAAACCGCGCATGGCACCGAATGGATGCTCGCGTCGGAATCGGTCGCGCTGGAAGGCATCGGCTTCGAATTCGTGCGCGACGTGCAGCCGGGTGAGGCGATATTTATCGACCTCGAAGGCAATTTCTACGCGCAGCAGTGCGCGACGAATCCGAGCCTGAACCCGTGCATCTTCGAGCTCGTGTATCTCGCGCGGCCGGACTCGGTGCTCGACGGCGTGCCGGTCTACAACGCGCGTCTGCGCATGGGCGACTATCTGGCCGAAAAGATCATGCGCGTATTGCCGGCGGACCTGAAGATCGATGTCGTGATGCCCATTCCCGATTCGTCGCGTCCGGCTGCGATGCAGGTCGCCGCGAAGCTCGGCGTCGAATATCGCGAAGGCTTCTTCAAGAACCGTTATGTCGGCCGCACGTTTATCATGCCGGGCCAGGCGGTGCGCAAGAAGTCGGTGCGCCAGAAGCTCAACGCGATGGGTATCGAGTTCAAGGGCAAGAACGTGCTGATCGTCGACGATTCGATCGTGCGCGGCACCACATCGCACGAAATCGTGCAGATGGCGCGCGATGCGGGCGCGAACAAGGTGATCTTCGCATCGGCGGCGCCGCCGGTGAAATTCCCGAACGTGTACGGCATCGATATGCCGACGCGCGGCGAACTGGTCGCGCATGGCCGCTCCGACGACGAAGTCGCGCGCATGATCGGCGCGGACTATCTGGTGTACCAGGATGTCGATGCGCTCAAGCGTGCGGTGCGCGACATCAATCCGGCGCTGAAGGAGTTCGAGGCATCGTGCTTCGACGGCAACTACATCACGGGCGACGTGACGACCGAATACCTCGACGGCGTCGAACTCGCGCGCCTCGCGCCGTCCGCGCAATCGGACCGCGATGCGGCCAGCGAAGCGATGGACGGGGGCGGTTCGAGATCGCAGTTGCATTTGCAGCTATCGGTCGAATGACCCGGTGTCAGCGGTGTTAGAATCAGGTCTTGCGTCGATTTGAGTTCATCTTGCGGACGCGGGGCAACCCTCAAAAGGGCCGCCCGAAACAGCTAAAGTGAACGGTGGCCGCGAACGCGTGCCCGTTACGCTCAAAGCTTTCCGCACACAAAGCCCGCTTATGCCGACGCAAAGCGGGCTTTTTTATTGTCATCTGACATAAACAACGGAAACACAACGAACATGGACAACACCTTCAACTTCGACACGCTCGCGGTCCGTTCGGGCACGCTGCGCAGTGAATTCGGCGAGCATTCGGAAGCGCTATTTCTGACCTCGAGCTTCGTGTTCGCGAATGCGGCTGAAGCGGCCGAGCGCTTCAAGAAATCGGAAGACTATTACACGTACTCGCGCTTCACGAACCCGACTGTCACGATGTTTCAGGACAGGCTCGCAGCGCTCGAAGGCGGCGAAGCATGCATGGCGACCGCGTCGGGGATGAGCGCGATTCTGTCGGTGGTGATGTCCGCAATGCAGTCGGGCGACCATCTGGTCAGCTCGCAGAGCCTGTTCGGCTCGACGCTCGGCATGTTCTCGCAGATCTTCAGCAAGTTCGGCATTACGACGACGTTCGTCGATCCGACCGATCTTGACGCATGGAACAACGCGGTGCGGCCCGAAACGAAGATGTTCTTCCTCGAAACGCCGTCGAACCCGCTGACCGAAATCGCCGATATCGAAGCGATCGGCAAGATCGCGAAGGCGGCGAATGCGCTGTTCGTCGTCGACAACTGTTTTTGCAGTCCCGCACTGCAGCAGCCGCTGAAGCTGGGCGCGGACGTCGTGATGCATTCGGCGACGAAGTTTCTCGACGGCCAGGGCCGCGTGCTGGGCGGCGCGCTGGTCGGCTCGAAGCAGTTCATCATGGAAAAGGTGTTTCCGTTTGTGCGCACCGCGGGCCCGACGCTGTCGGCGTTCAACGCGTGGGTGCTGCTGAAGGGGATGGAAACGCTGTCGCTACGCGTCGACCGTCAATCGGCCCATGCACTCGAGATCGCGCGCTGGCTGGAAACGCATCCGGCGGTGAAACGCGTGTTCTACCCGGGCCTCGAATCGCATCCGCAATACGCGATCGCGAAGCGTCAGCAGAAATCGGGCGGCGCGATTCTGTCGTTCGAGCTGAACGGCGACACACCGGAAGCACAGCGCGAAAACGCGTGGCGCGTCATCGACAGCACGAAGATCTGTTCGATCACCGGCAACCTCGGCGATACGCGCACGACCATCACACATCCGGCCACCACAACGCACGGACGCATCACGCCCGAAGCGCGCGCGGCAGCGGGCATTACCGAGGGGTTGATTCGCCTGGCGGTGGGGCTGGAAGACGCATCCGATATCCGCGCGGATCTGGAGCGCGGTTTGAACGGTGGCTGAGCGGTAAGTGAGCGGTGGCGGAACGGAATCTGAACGGCGCCCGAGCGGAAAGCCAGAAGCCGCGCCACGCGATGCGAAGCGATGAAAACCTGCGTCGCGCTTCAGTGCCGCGGCGTGCGCCACTGCCCCGGTGCAATGCCGAAACGGCGCGTGAACGCATGCGTATACGCGCTCTGGTCGCCAAAGCCGACGTCGAGTGCGACGTCGGTGAGCGAGCGGCGCGGATCGGCGAGTAGCGTGATCGACGTATCGAGTCGCAGCCGCTGCAGATAGCGATGCGGCGTCTCGCCGAACGCTTCAATGAAAAGCTGATGAAATCGCCGCAATCCGAAGCCGCAATGCGCAGCGAGATCGGCGATACGCAGCGGCTCGGCCAGATGCGCGCGCAACCAATGGTCGATGCGCGCAAAGTCGAGGCCCGCGGCCGCCCGCGCATCCTCGATGCCCGCTGACGCGCGACCGGCATCCTGCACGAGTGCCGCGCACAGTTGCGCGGCCGCGCTCCAGTTGAAGCGGCGCAGCGTCGCCGCATGATCGTCCGTGTGGCCGTTACCGGTTGTGGATGCGGCAATCTGGCCGACCAGACGGATCAACCCGGCGTCGATATCGACGGTTCGCGCACGATCGAACAGCCGTTCGGGTATCGCGAGCGACGCCGCGGGTACATCAAGCACCAGCTGCCGGTTTTCCCCGATACCTGCGTAGTCGTGGCGCGACCCGGCCGGTACGAGCCACGCCGACCGGCGGTCGATCTGCCGTTCGACGCCGTTGACCGCCATCACCATCGAGCCGTCGAGGCCGAGCACGATCTGATGAAAATCGTGCAGGTCCGACGCTTCGGTTTCGCTGAAACGTCGCAGCGTGACGCTCGGCGACGCGACGGTGACAAGACTGCCGGCCATGAACGGTGCGTCCTTCCCGCTCAGGCTTCGAGCAGTTCGACTTCGAACACGAGCGTCGCATTCGGCGGAATCACGCCGCCCGCGCCGCGCACGCCGTAGCCGAGTTGCGGCGGAATCGTCAGACGCCGCACGCCGCCGACCTTCATCCCTTGCACACCTTCATCCCAGCCCTTGATCACCATGCCGCCGCCCAGCACGAACGCGAACGGATCGTTACGATCCTTGCTCGAGTCGAATTTCTGGCCGTCGGTGAGCCAGCCTGTGTAATGAACGCTGACGGTCTGCCCCGACCGCGCTTCGGCGCCAGTGCCTTCGGTCAGATCTTCGTATTTCAGGCCGGATTCGGTGGTGACGGTCGGCATAAGTTGCTCCATTTTGAAAACGATGAAAACCGCTATTGTAGGCGCGTTGCGCGGGCGCAGCGACCGGGCCGCTGTTGCGCCATTTCGTGCAAAGGCCTTGCCTATAATGTTGGCTGATCATTCGAATCACGAACTGCTAACGAGGATGTCGATTGTGACCATGCCTTCCCCAGCGAGCCACAGCCATGAACCGGGTGTACCCGGTACTGCCGCGTCGGAACGCGCTGCCCGACTGTGCGCGCAGACCGCGCTGTTCATGCGCGATCATGTGCTGTCGCTTGTTTCTCATGATCTGCGCAGCCCGCTAAACGCGATCCATAGCTGGGCCTATGTGCTGGAACGCAAGGTCGACGGCGCGGACGCGACCGCGCAGCGCGCGCTCGCCGGTATACGCAGCGGTGTCGAGCAACAGGTCCAATTGCTCGAAACGATCGTCGATACGACCCGCGCCGAAACAAAAACAGTCGCGCTCAATCGTGAATGTTTCGACTTGCGGCCGTTCGTCGATGCGACCGTGGTCGATGTGCGCGACATGCTCGCGCAGCCACGCGGCGTCAGACTCATCCTCGACACGTCGCTTGCCGCCGAGCAACTGGATGGCGATCGCGAACGCCTTGCCGCAGCGCTGTGGCTGATGCTGACGTTCGCGACCGAAGCGAGCGCGCAGGGCTCGACGGTCACGCTCGAAACTCACGCGGACGCATCGATGTGGCATGCGGTCGCGACGTTCACCGCCGCGCCCGATGCGCTCGATGACGCGGCCTTGCCGCACCTGCTCGAAGCGTTCGCGCGCAGGCAGGCTGGCGAACCGCGTGAAGCGGGACGCGTTGCATGGGTGCTCGCGCTGTGCAAACGGGTTGCCGAAGCGCATGAAGGCGCATTCGAACAAGGCGAGTTTGCCGAAGGGCAGCCGACCAGACTCTCGTTGCGCATCCCGCTCAACGTGGGATGAACAGCGAGCCCCTGCGTACGTCAATCGCGTCTTGCGCAATCCGACACCTGGCTCACCGCGCGCACTGCTTTCGTTGTCCTTTCACACTCTATACTGACGACTTTTGTCGCCGGAGCCCGTCGCTTTGATCCAGGTTGTCGCCCTTATCGGTGCATTGCTGCTTGTTGCGCTCAACGGTTTTTTCGTTGCAGCCGAATTCGGTCTCGTGAAGCTGCGGCAGACGCGCGTGCAGACGCTCGCGCAAAAGCACGGCGTGCGCGGCAAACTGCTTGCAACGGTTCATCAACGGCTGGACGCGTATCTCTCCGCGTGTCAGCTCGGCATCACGCTTGCGTCGCTCGGACTGGGCTGGATCGGCGAACCGGCGTTCGCGGATTTACTGACGCCGCTATTCCGGGTGCTCGGCGTCGAGTCCGCACGGATGATCCACGGCATCTCGCTGTTCTTTGCGTTCTCGTGCATCTCGTTTCTGCACATCGTGGTCGGCGAACTTGCGCCGAAGTCGCTCGCGATCCGCCAGGCCGAGCGGATCTCATTGTGGGTCGCGCTGCCGCTCTACGCGTTCTATTGGCTGATGTATCCGGCGATCTGGGTGCTCAACACCAGCGCGAATGCCGTGCTGCGTATCACGGGTCTGTCGGCGGATCACGGCGGCGACACGCACTATTCGACGG
The DNA here is from genome assembly GCF_902859855.1 of Paraburkholderia humisilvae. Taxonomy (GTDB): domain Bacteria; phylum Pseudomonadota; class Gammaproteobacteria; order Burkholderiales; family Burkholderiaceae; genus Paraburkholderia; species Paraburkholderia humisilvae. The sequence goes on along the minus strand of NZ_CADIKH010000045.1, from coordinate 32,339 downwards.
AAGAGCTCAAGCTGATTCTGCGCGCGCGCCGCACGAGCGTCACCGACGAAATGGAACAGCCGGGCCGCACCTATAGCCCGGACGAGTGGAATACGATCGCACACTCGCTGGATTTCTCGCGGATGACCGTCTCCGACCTGATGCGGCCCGCGTACGAGCTGGTCAGCCTGCGGCGCGACCTGTCGTGGCGCGACAATATGCAGATCGTCGCGCGGCACCGTTTCAGCCGCTACCCGCTCTATGAAGACGCGTCGGGCGAACACGTCGCCGGCACGATTCATTTGAAGGACCTGTTGCTGGCGCGGCAGGCGGGCCGCTCACTGGACGACCTGGCGCAATACGTCCGCCCGGTGCAATACGTGAAGCCCGACATGCCCGCGCTCGAACTGTTCCGCCGCTTCCGCAAGGGCGCGCCGCATCTGGCGCTGGTGGGCCACAAGCACGCGAAGCCGATCGGTTTTCTGACGCTCGACAATCTGCTCGGCGCACTGGTCGGGCAGATTCACGATGAGTTCCGCCAGGGCGACCAGGACTGGACGCGCCTTGACGACGGCACGTTGATGGGCAAGGGCAGCTTGCCGGTGGTGTCGCTCGAGCGCGCGCTGGGCATCGATATCGACGAAGGCCGCGCGGAGTCGGTCGGCGGCCTGGTCATCCAGGCATTGCGCGAGTTGCCGACCGAAGGCCAGCGGGTGGAGTTCGACCGCTTCGATATCGTCGTGAAGAAGATGACCGGGCCGCGCATCGTACTCGTGCGCGTTTATCCGAAGGCGTTCGACGACGAGGGCGGTTGACCGGCAGCGCTTGACCGTCAACGGCGAACGCCACGACGCATGGCGCGGGCCGTGCAGTGCCTTTCGTTCGCAGTCATGCGCGCGGCACGCCGTCCTCGACAAGTACCGCGACCGGCATCGACGTCAGCGCATCGCGCAGGTACAGCAGACCGTTATCGTCGACCTTCGGCGCGGCCGGGCTCAACCAGTCGAACATGGCGCGCGCAACCAGTTCCTCGGGCATTCGCACGGCGGTGTCCTGCCAACGCGAGGGCTCGACGAGCGGTATGTCGCATGGCGGCCGATCGCCGGCATTCGCATCGGCATTAACACCGGCGTTAGCATCGGCCTTCGCATCGCCTGCAAGCAGCGGCATCGCGAGGCGCGTCGCGATCACCACCGCCCACGCATTGCCCTGTCGCCGGGCAAACGCAATCACGCTGCGCGCATGCACGCCCTGCACCGCAAGCGGTAGATATGCGCCTTGACCTAGCAGCTCGGGCAAATGCGCGCGCAGCGCGAGCATGCGTTGCACGATCGCGAGCTTCACATTTCCGTCGCGCCACGTCGCAAGAAACGCGGAAGGTGGCTTTTCCGCAAGCAGCGCCGCGCGATTTTCGAAGTCGACTGGCTGCCGGTTATCGGGATCGACCAGGCTGAAGTCCCATAGCTCGGCGCCTCGATACTGATCCGGCACACCCGGCGACGCGAGCCGCAGAATCGTCTGTTGCAGGCTATCGATCACGCCCGCGCACTGGATGTGCGCGACAAACGCGTGCAGTTCGCGCAGAAAACCGTCGCGGCGCTGCGGCGCGAGAAGGTCGAACAGAAACGCACGGCACGCGTTCTCGTACGGTTCGTCAGGCGCGAGCCAGGTGGTGCGCAGCTTCGCTTCACGCAGCGCCTTCAATTGCCATTGCGCGACGCGCTCGGCGAGCGCCGCGATGCCGGCCTCATCGTCGACGGAGAGATCCGGCGGCCAGCAGCCGACCAGTGTCTGGTACAGCATCGCTTCGGCGGCGGGGCCCGGCGCCCAGTCTTCGGTCAGCGCATCGACGAGTGTGTCGTCAGCGGGCTCACCGCCCTCCGGCGCGCGTCGCTGCGGCATATTCAGGGTCGACCACGCATGCAGCGTCGCGCTCCATTCGTCGGCGATCTCGCTGAGCACCGCGAGCCGCGCGCGCACATCTTCACCGCGCTTGTGATCGTGCGTCGCGGTGACCAGCATCGCATGCGGAAAACGCCGCGCACGTTCGAGGTTGTTTGCATGAAACTGCTCGACCGACAGCGCGAACTCGCCCGGGTCGGCGCCCACTTCGTTGCGCGATAACAGCCGGCCATAGCGATAGCACGCAGTGTCTTCGATCGCCTTGGCCGCCACCGGCGCGGTGAGTTGTGAAAACAACGTTTGCACGGTGCGCCGCGCGGCCGCCGCGTGATTGAACGCGCCGGCCGCCGCGCCTTGCAACGCCGACGTGCGCAGGTTCGTCGCTTCACGCGGGTTGGCCAGTTCGTCGGCGCCGCTGCCAAGCCATGCATCGACGCGCTCGAGCACCGCGTGGTCCGCGCGCGACAGCATGTGCCGCGCGGCATTGAGCGCCTTGTCGAAGAACACGTTGTCAGTGGCGCTGCGCAGGCCGTTTTGCGGATAGATCCGATAGACGGGGAACTGCGCGGCAAGCTCGCCGATCACGCGCCGGATCGACGTGAAAGTGAAATCGCGCGTCGCGATGTTGTCGCGCGCGATCCGATGCAAGCCGCGCGCGGCGCGATCCAGTTCCGCTGCGAGGTTCTCGGTCAGTATCTTGCGGCGCGCAAGCACCGCTTCATCGGCGAACGACGCGCTGCGTCCGCTGAGTTCGGCCCATGCCGTCGCAAGCGGTGCTGCGCCGCGCGGATCATGCAGCAGCGCGCCGACGTCGTTCATAAAGTCGTAGCCGGTCGTGCCGTCGACCGGCCAGTCGTCGCGCAACGGTTCGCCGCGCGCCAGAATTTTCTCGACGACGATATACGGCGCCCCTTCGCGCAACTCCGAAAGCCGCTGCCGCAAGCGCTGGCAGTATTCACGCGGCTCGGCGAGTCCGTCGATATGATCGATCCGCACACCGTCGATGACCCCGTCCGCATACAGACGAAACACCAGCGCGTGCACGGCGTCGAACACGTCCGGCCGTTCGACGCGGACCGCGGCGAGCGTGGAGATATCGAAGAAGCGCCGCCAGTTCACTTCGTCGGCCGCGGTGCGCCACCAGGCGAGCCGAAAGTGCTGACGCTCGAGCAGCCGATGAAGATGATCGCGTGTGACCGGGTCGTCGGGCGCATACGCGTGCAGCACGCATTCGATCGACGACAGACCGTGCTGCGCGACGTATTCGCGTAGCGCGTCACGCGCCTGCGCGGCGCGCGGCTGATCGGCGGGCTGGGTCGTGAGGCCGTGAAAGCGCTCGGCAAGCGCACTGAGTTCCGCGCGCTCGGCGGCTTGCAGCAGCGCGGCGTAATCGACCGGGCACACCGCGCACAGATGATCGCCATACGCGATCGTGAAGCGCCCGGTGCCTGCGTCAAAGCGCAACGCGATGCGGCCCTCGGCCAGCTCGTCGCCATACGGCGCACCGAGAATCGGCAGCAACACCTTGCCGCGCAGCGCCGGGTCCGGCGAGTGCCAGTCGACGTCGAAATGCCGCGCATACGCGCTATGCCGGCCCCACTCGAGAATGTCGCGCCACCACGCGTTGTGCGCGCCGGAGCCCGCAATGCCCATATGGTTTGGCACCACATCGACGATCAACCCCATGCCACGCTCGCGCAGCTTGTCCGCGAGACGCCTGAGCGCCGCCTCGCCGCCGCATTCGGCGCTGACCTGCGCGTAGTCGACGGTATCGTAGCCGTGCATCGAGCCCGGCACGGCGGTCGTCACCGGCGATGTGTAAAGGTGACTGACGCCGAGCGCGGCGAAGTATTCGACGTGCCTGAGCGCATCGTCGAACGTGAAGCCCCGATGGAACTGGAGCCGAAGCGTGGAACGCGGGACGGTCATGGCGTGTTCGGCGGCGAAGAAGCGGTGGAACCGGAGGAAGCGGATGAACCCGTCTTACCTGACGCATCCGGTGTGCCTGCCGAAGCGGCCGTGCGTGCACGGTCGACCGCGCGCAGACGGTCGCAGAACGTTGCGTCCGCAAACAGTGCGTCGACCGGTTGCATCACACGCCGGCGCCAGTTCGGATGCTCGTCGATCGAACCGGGCAGGTTCGGCTGCGCTTCGAGGCCGAGCAGATCTTCGAGCGGATAGGTCGCGAGCGGCGACGGTGTCGCGGCCACGAACGCCAGCGCTTCGTCGACCGGCGCCTGCTCGGGCGGCGGCGCAGCGACGCCGCTGGCGGCGACGCCCGCCTGCTGGAACGCGCGCCATAGCGCCGCGCGGTCCGCCGCGCGTTCGGCCTGTGCGATTTCGACGGGGTCGCGGCCGTCGCTGCGCGGCATCGTCTGGCCGATCCGGTTGCGCCATACGATGTCTTCGCCGCGCCACCAGCCGGTGACAGTCGGCAGATCGTGCGTGGTCGTGGTCGCGGCCGCGTTACGGTCCCACTCGGACGGCGGCAGGAAACCGTCGTCCGCCGGCGTGCGCTCGAACCACAGCACACGGATGCCGGCCAGGCCATGATCGGCCAGCCGCTCGCGGAACCCGGGTGGCACGGTGCCGAGATCCTCACCGATCACGATCGCGCGATGCCGCCACGATTCGAGTGCGATCAGCCGCAACATATCGTCGAGCGGATAGCGCAGATAGGCGCCGTTTTTCGCGCGCTCGCCTTCGGGTACGAGCCACAGTCGGCGCAAGCCGAGGATGTGATCGATGCGCACGCCGCCTGAATGGGCGAACACGGTGCGCAGCATGTCGATAAAGGCCGAGAAACCCTGGTTGCGCATCGCGCGCGGTGAGAACGTGGTGAGTCCCCACGCCTGGCCCGCCTGATTGAACAGATCCGGCGGCGCACCGACCGATACGCCGTGCAGCATATCGTCGCGATACGACCACGCGTGACTGCCTGCGCTGTCGCAGCCGACCGCGAGGTCCGCGATCAGACCGACTGCCATCCCTGCGTCGCGCGCCGCGTGCTGCGCATGCGATAGCCCCTTCGCCGCGAGCCATTGCAGGAACAGGTGAAACTCCACTTCATGCCGATGCTCGTTCGCGAACGCTTCGACTTCGGCGCTGCGTGGATCGCGCAACGGCTCGGGCCATTTGCGCCAGTAACCTTCGCCGTCCGGCTGGGCTAGCCGATACGCGTGCAACGCTTCGAAGCGCGCGTGATCTTCGAGCGCGCGCCCGCCGCGCGTGCAGAACCCATGGAATTCGAGCGCGCGCGGCAGGTCTTGCGCGCGATCGTGCGCGCAGAAGTGCTCGAACAACACACGCAGTACCTTGAGCTTGAGCGGGGCCGCCGACGGCCAGTCGATCAGCGGCAGCGCTTCGAGCTGCTGCCATGCGTTGCCGGCCTGCGCGGTTTCGATCGCATGACGCGCAGCCTCGACGCCGAACACGGCAGCCGGGTCGATATGCGCGACATTCAGCCACAAGCGCGACGACGGCGCATACGGACTAAAACGCTGCGGCAGCGCGCTGAACATCGCATGCGTCGGACTCACCGCGAGCGCATGCGCGCCGCGCTTCGCGCTTTGAACCGCGAGTGTCGCGAGCGCCGTATAGTCGCCGATCCCGCCATCGCCGATGCGGCGCAACCCGTAGATTTGCGCGGCGATGCCCCATAGCGGCGGCATCGGCTTGCGGTTCGCCGCGCCGGCCTGAAGGGTGTCGCTCGCGTGCAGCGCGCGCCACGCGTCGCCGACCGTGTAGCAGCGCGACGGCGCGACCGCGAGCGTCATCCGATGTTCGTTGATGACGAGCGTGTGATAGCCCGCTTCATCGATCGGCGTGAGCAGCGCGGCTTCGCCTTTCGGCGCGGTGAAGCGGCCGTCGATCAGCGAGCCGCTTTCGAGCTCGATCCGATAGCGGCTGCCCGACTTGATCGCCGCGGCGGACAGCGCAATGCCGCGGCCGCATTCGGCGGTCATCAGCGGCGGCAGCTTGCGGCCCGACAGTTCCGCGTCGAGCGCGGCGGCACTCTGGCGGATCTGTGTCGTGCTTTCACACGGCAGGCCCATCTGCTCGAGTAGCGCGAAGAGCGTCGTGTCGGGGACGCGCCGAACCACCTGATGCGCGTCTTGCCATTCGATCTCGAAACCGGCGCGCGTCGCAAGACTCGCAATCGATTCGCTGGGGCGGCGGGCAGGATTCACGCGCGTCACTCCTGATGCGCGCGTTGGCGCGCATCGTGGCAGGCGGCATATTCGCTGACGTCGCCGGTCAGCCACGCGACAAACGACTGCGCCGGCAACTCGCCCGCATCGACGCGATCGCGCACGCGCGGCGGCGTTTCGAAGATCACTTTGCCGGGCGGCCGATCCTTCAGCGGCACCGCGTGGTCCGCGAGGTTCAGAACGACGGACAGCGTCTCTCCATCCGTGAGCGTCCAGCGCGCGCCGAGCGCGTTCGCGTCGCTGCCGTCCTGCGCGGTGAGCACCGTTGCGCCGAGCGGCTTCGCATACTTGAGGCGCGGCATGATCAGTTTCGCGCGCACCGCCAGCGCGGACTTGTAGAAATGCATCCATTCAAGGCGCTCGGGCGACGCGTCGTCGGCGCCGCGCGGCGACGATGTCGCGAGCGTGCGTGGATCGTTCGGATCGGGAATCTGTGCGCGGCGCTTTTCGTCGGCGTACGCGGAGAAACGCGCGAACTCGCGGCGGCGCCCTTCACGCACCGCGTTGGCGAGCTCGCCGGTGAAGTCGGTGAAAAACAGGAACGGTTGCTCCGAGCCGTACTCTTCGTCCATGAACAGCAGCGGAATGTGCGGCGACAGCAGCACGAGGCCGAGCGCGGCGCGCAATGCATCATCTGGACACAGCGAGCGCAGCCTTTCGCCCATCGCGCGATTGCCGACCTGATCGTGGTTCTGCAGAAACATCACGAACGACGTGGGCGGCAGATGGCCGCTCGCTTCGCCGCGTGGTTCGTCGTCGTGAATCGGCGACGGCTCGCCCTGATATGCAAAACCGCTCGACAGGACGCGCGCAAGCAGACGGATCGGCTGTTGCGCGTACGCGCGGTAGTAGCCTTCGGTTTCGCCGGTCAACAGCACGTGCAGCGCGTTGTGGGCATCGTCGTTCCATTGCGCGGTGAAGTGCGTGTCGAGCAGGTTCGCGGTGTTGCGCTCGTTCTCGAGCACCAGATGCACGTGTCGCCCGTGCTGCACCTTCGCGTGAATATGATCGGCGACTTCGCGCAGCCACTCGTCGTTGCGGATCGCATGGACCGCATCGAAACGCAGCCCGTCGAACCGGTATTCGTTGAGCCAGTACAGCGTGTTGTCGCAGAAGAACTCGCGCACTTCCATCCGCTCGAAATCGATCGCCGGGCCCCACGGTGTCGGCCTGTCCTCGCGGAAAAACGGCTTGGCGTACTGATGCAGATAGTTGCCGTCCGGCCCGAAATGGTTATAGACGACGTCGAGCAGCACCATCAGGCCGAGGCCGTGCGCGCTATCGATCAAGGCTTTCAGCTCGTCCGGGCGGCCGTATGACGAATCCGGCGCGAACGGCAGCACGCCGTCATAGCCCCAGTTGCGTTTGCCGGAGAAATCGTTGAGCGGCATCAGTTCGATCGCCGTCACGCCCAGCTCGACGAGCGCCGGCAGCCGTTTCATCACACCCGCATAGCCGCCGAGTGCGCCGACGTGCAATTCGTACAGCACCGCTTCTTCCCACGGCCTGCCGTGCCACTGCGTGTGCTGCCAGTGATACGCGCGCGGGTCGATCACTTCGCTTGGCCCGTGCACGTCCTGTGGTTGAAAGCGCGATGCAGGGTCGGGCACCGTCAGCTTGCCGTCGAGCCGGAAGCGGTACAGCGTGCCGGGGCCACACTCGGTTTCGAGATCGAACCAGCCGCCGCCGGATTCGGACATGTCGTGCACGCCGTCGCATGCGCCGCCTTCGATCACCAGTTCGACCTTGCGGCACGATGGCGCCCACAGCCTGAAGCGCGTGCGCGGCCGCTCGCCGCGCGCACCGAGCACCTGCGCGCCGAACGGCAGACAGTGCGCGTGTTGATGCGCGTGGGGATCAATCGCCTTGTCATGCATGATCGTCACCTTTCGTCATGCGGCGGTTGACCGCTTCCGCCGCTTCACCTGTGCCGGCCCGCCTGTTCCACCGCGCGTTTCAACCCTATCGCCGAAATCTGCTTCGCTGGGCCGCTCCGTGTGTCGTCCCGTGTCTCGTCCCATGTGCCGCCCCGTGTGCCGCGCGATCGGACCTGCCGGTCGCGCGCCGGGCCCGCGCGGCCGCGCAGTCAGATATCGCCAGTCTTCCCGTCGCCCGTCATCCGGTCGGCTTGCCCATCCCCGCCGCCGGAAGGCCGCGCCGCGAGCACCACCAGCGCGTGCGTGAGCACGTCCAGATCGGGCGCCGCGAGTGGGCGCGGCGGCGCGTCGGGCTCCGCCGAGTCGACTAGCACGTGCCATTCCAGATGCGGCGGCGGCGGAGTGAAGCGCAGTGTGCTGGCCGACGCGTTCAACATCATCAACAATACTTCCGTTTCGCCGGTGAGTCCTGGACCCGCGCGCCGCAGCGTAAATGCGCGGCCTTCAGGGTCCTGCCATGCTTCGATCGACAGCGATTCGCCGCGCTCGTCGAACCAGCCGACGTCGTAGAGCCCCGGCAGCACTTCACGGTCGCCGACCAGAAAGCGTGTCTCGCGCAACAACGGATGGTGTTTGCGCAACGCGATCATCCGCGCGACGAACGCCGTCATCTGCCGGCCTCGCGGCGACGCGGCTAGTTCCCAGTCAATCCACGACATCTTGTTGTCCTGGCAGTACGCATTGTTGTTGCCTCGCTGCGTGCGGCACGCCTCGTCGCCGGCGAGCAGCATCGGCGTGCCGAGCGCGATGAACAACGTGCCGATCATCGAACGCGCGACGCGCGCGCGGGTGGTTTCGATCGCCGCCGCGGCGGCCGTGTCGACGGTCGCGCGCTCGGCCGTGATCTGTTCGCCGGTGAGCGGTTCGCCAGAAGGCGGCTCGCCGTTTGTCCGGTCGGCCTGCTCGTCGTACGCCGGCGCGCCGGCCGGACCTTCGATGCCCCAGTTCGAGCTGTAGTTTTCGTTATGGCCGTCGTTGTTGTGTTCGCCGTTGATTTCGTTGTGCTTGTGCTCGTACGACACCAGGTCCGCAAGCGTGAAACCGTCGTGCGATGCGACGTAATTGACCGACGCGGTCGGTTTGCGAAAGCGCCGATTGAACAGGTCCGACGAACCCGTCAGGCGCGCGGCGAGGTCGGGACGCAGACCCGCGTCGCCGCGCCAGAAGCGGCGCACGCAGTCGCGAAAGCGGTCGTTCCATTCGGCGAAGCCGGGCGGATGATTGCCCAGCTGATAGCCGCCCGGCCCGATATCCCACGGCTCGGAGATCAGTTTGCGCTGCGACAGCACCGGGTCCTGGCGGATCGCGTCGAACAGGCCCGAGCCCGGATCGAAGCCCGAGGCTTCGCGCCCGAGCGTCACACCGAGGTCGAAACGGAAGCCGTCGACGTTGAATGCGGTCGACCAGTAGCGCAGCGAGTCCATCACCATTTGCAGTACCCGCGGGTGCGTGGTGTTCAGCGTATTGCCGCAGCCGGTGTCGTTGATGTGATGGCGCTCGTCGCCGGGCACGAGGCGGTAATAGCTTGCGTTATCGAGGCCGCGCCACGACACGGTCGGGCCGGTTTCGTTGCCTTCGCAGGTATGGTTGTAGACCACGTCGAGGATGACCTCGATGCCGGCCGCATGCAGTTGGCGTACCGCGATGCGCATTTCGTCGAGCCGGTGGGAAGCCAGATACGACGGTTCCGGCGCGAAGAACGCCGCGGTGTTGTAGCCCCAGTAGTTGCGCAAACCACGTTCGATGAGAAAACGGTCGTTCAGGAACGCGTGCACCGGCAGCAGTTCGACGGCGGTCACGCCGAGTTTCAACAGATGATCGATAAACGCCGGCGACGCGAGTGCGGAAAACGTGCCGCGCTCAGGCGGGCGCAAATCGTTGCGCATCATCGACGTACCGCGCACGTGCGTCTCGTAGATCACCGTGTCGCCCCACGGCACGTCGGGCCGCCGGTCGTGCGACCAGTCGCATGCTTCGTCGACCACCACGCATTTCGGCATTGCCGGCGCCGAGTCGCGCCGGTCGATCGACAGGTCGACCTTGTTCGAATGCGCGCGATAGCTGAACAGGGCGTCCGACCAGCGAAACTGGCCGATCAGTTTGCGCGCGTACGGGTCGAGCAGCAGCTTGTGCTGATTGAAGCGGTGACCGTGCTGCGGCTGATAGGGACCGTGCGCGCGAAACGCGTACACGGTGCCCGGATGCGCATGCGGCAGATAGCCGTGCCAGACCTCGTCGGTGCACTCGGGCAGCGCATAGCGCTTCAGCTCCTTGCGGCCACCCGGTTCGAACAGGCACAACTCGATGCTGTGCGCGTTCGCGGAAAACACCGCGAAGTTCACGCCCAGTCCGTCCCAGCGCGCCCCGAGCGGATAGGGCGAGCCCGGCAGCAGCCGGTCGGGCAATACGTGCGACATGGTTCCCGTTCCTTGTTTCGGCTAGTGCGCGCCTGTGCCTGCTTGTGCCTGCTCATGCGCGCCTGTGCGTTTTCGGGGCGTAACCCGCGCGGAGTGTTCCGTGCGGAAGCATCGCTCATTGCGCCGCTCACTGCGCGTGCACAACCGTCAGTCCGCGCGCAGCACGATCGTCGCAAGCGGCGGCAGGATCAGCGACGCCGAATGCGGCCGGCCGTGACTCGGCACGTCGTCGGTCACGATCAAACCGCCATTGCCGAGATTCGATCCGCCATACACCGCGGCGTCGGTATTCAGTATCTCGCTCCAGCGGCCATGACGCGACATCCCGATCCGATAATGGTGGCGCGGCACCGGCGTGAAATTGCAGATCGCGACGATCTCCCGGCCTGCGCCGTCCATCCGCCGGTACGCGTACACGCTGTTGCCCGCATCGTCGCCGATGATCCATTCGAAGCCGCCGGGCTCGCTATCCATCTGATACAGCGCGGGCTCGTCGCGATACATCCGGTTCAGGTCGCGCACGAGCTTTTGCACGCCGTGATGCATGTCGTCGTCGAGCAGATGCCAGTGCGGCGAGCCATCGTGATCGAACTCGGCCATCTGCCCGAACTCGCCGCCCATGAACATGAGCTTCTTGCCCGGGTGCGTCCACATAAAGCCGAAGTACGCACGCAGGTTCGCGAAACGCTGCCAGCGGTCGCCCGGCATTTTGCCGAGCAGCGACCCTTTGCCATGCACGACCTCGTCGTGCGACAGCGGCAGCACGAAGCGCTCCGAATACGCGTACACCATGCCGAACGTCATGTTGTGGTGATGCCAGCGGCGATGCACCGAGTCTTCGTGCATGTAATGCAGCGTGTCGTGCATCCAGCCCATATTCCATTTGAACTGGAAGCCGAGACCGCCGTTGTCGACTGGCGCGGTCACGCCGGGCCACGCAGTCGATTCCTCGGCGATGGTGATCGCGCCATGCACGCCGGGCATATGCTGCACTTCGTGATTCAGCCGCTTCAGGAACGCGATGGCCTCGAGATTCTCGCGGCCGCCGTAAATGTTCGGCACCCACTCGCCGGCTGCGCGCGAGTAATCGCGATACAGCATCGACGCGACCGCATCGACGCGCAAGCCATCGACGTGATAACGCATCAGCCAGGCGAGCGCCGACGCGACCAGGAACGCGCTGACCTCATTGCGGCCGAGGTTGTAGATCATCGTGTTCCAGTCCTGGTGATAGCCTTCACGCGGGTCCGAATGCTCGTAGAGCGGCGTGCCGTCGAATTGCACGAGACCGTGCGCGTCGTTCGGAAAGTGCGCGGGCACCCAGTCGAGAATCACGCCCAGTCCCGCTTCATGCGCACGGTTCACGAAGCCGGCGAACTGCTCGGGCGCGCCGAAGCGGGCCGACGGCGCGAACTGCGCAAGCGGTTGATAGCCCCATGAACCACCGAACGGATGTTCGGCGATCGGCATGAACTCGATATGCGTGAAGCCCATCTCCTTCGCATAGGGGATCAGCCGGTCGGCGAGCTCGGACCAGTCGAGGCCGCGATGCCCCTCTTCCGCGATGCGCAGCCACGATTCCGCATGCACTTCGTAGAACGAAACCGGTGAGCGCGGCGTTTGCTGGTGGCCGCGCGACTCCATCCATTCGCGATCGGTCCACGCGAACTGTTCGATCTTGTCGACGTGCGCGACGACTGACGCGGTGGCCGGCGGCTTTTCCGTCTGCATCGCGCACGGGTCCGCTTTCAGCGGCAGCGGATGACCGTCGCGCGTCAGCATCTCGTACTTGTAGCGCGTGCCCGCGCCGATCTGCGGCACGAACAGTTCCCAGACACCCGCCTGATGGCGCAGCCGCATCGGATGGCGCCGGCCGTCCCACGCGTTGAAGTCGCCGACCACGGAGACTCTGCGCGCATTCGGCGCCCATACCGCGAAGCGCACGCCGGGCACGCCGTCGAACACGATGGGCCGCGAACCGAGGCATTCGAGCACCGCATACGGATCGCCCCATGCGACGCGCTGTAGCGGCTCGTCGCCGAGTACCGGGCCAAACGAGTAGGTATCCTCGATTTCCTGCACCGGCCCGTGCCAGTCGATACGCAGCCGGTAGGGCACGGCGTCGCTGACCGTTCCGGCGAAGAGTCCGCCAGCATGGATCGGTTGCAGTTCGCCAAGCAGACGTCCGTCGTCGCGCGCGACGACACTCACGTGCGCCGCGTTCGGCAGCATCACGCGCACGACCGGCCCGGCGTCGGTCTCATGCATGCCGAGCTGCGAGAACGGGTCCGGATGGCGTGCATCGACGAGTGCATTGATATCGAGCGGATGCAATCCCGCCCTCGTACTTTCCGTGGCGTGATGAACATGGCTTTGCTCACTCATAGTCGCCCTCAGCGGGGTTCGGCGGCTGCGTGCCGCCCGGTGGATGCGGTGCCGGCATGCCGCCAGGCGGCGTGCCCGTGTCGCCGAGCAGGCGGCTCGTGAGCGCGGCGAGTCCGCGTACCGGCAGGCCGAGCCACGATGGCCGGTTGGCCGCCTCGTAGCGGATTTCGTACGCGGCCTTTTCGATCAGGAACAGGTCGAGCAACGCCTGCTCGTCGGCGGCCGCCACCAGCGGCTGTGGAGACTCCTCGGTCGCCGTGCGGTATTCGGCGAGGAAGGCCTCGGCCGCATGCGTGCGGAAGCGGTCGAACAGGGCGCGCTTGCGGTCGGCGGTCGGTTGTGGCGCGGCCTCGGTGGTCGATTGCGCGGCGGCGCTGGCATACGATAGCGAGCGCAGCAACCCCGCGACGTCGCGCAACGGGCTCGATTTCGCACGGCGTTCCTCGAGCTTGCGTGCCGGTTCCCCTTCGAAGTCGATCAGGTAGGCGTCGCCCTGTGAGACCAGCACCTGACCCAGATGGAAGTCGCCGTGAATGCGCGTGCGCAACGCGCTCGCGTCCGCCTTCACGAGGTTTTCAACCGCTTCGACCAGCAAGGCACGCCGGTCGAGCACGCTGCGCGCGAGCAGCAGCGTGTCGTCGGACATATGATCGACGCTCCTGTCGAGCAGATCGAGCGCCGCCGCGAGCATGGACTGCGTGCCGTCGATCCACGCGCGCACCTGTTCGGGCGTCGCGGGCTCGGGCGCGAAGGCGGGGTCGTCGGACGGCGCTGCGAGGATCACGTGCAGCTCGCCGAGCCGTTTGCCGATCACGCCGATAAACGACGCGTAGCCGTCGAATGCTTCGTCTTCGTTGATGCGGTCTTGCGTCGGCTCGCCGTCGCCCGCGAGCGCCAGCTCGTCGATCGTGCGGCGCAGATAGTCGAGCGCCCAGTTCCATGCATCGCCCTGGTTGTCGATAAAGCCTTGCAGGATCGACAGCGTGTGCGGAACGTTCTGCGGATCGACGCGCACCACTTCGCCGTACAGCGGCCCCGTGTTCGCATAGCCGTGCTGCGTCAGGTAGCGGGTCATCTCCGCTTCCGGATTGACGCCGCTCATCAGGCGCCGCACCAGCTTCAGCACGATCGTGTCGGCGATCACGAGCGAGCTGTTGCTTTGCTCGGCCGCGAGCCAGCGGACCTCGGGCGCGTCGCCGAGGTCGAGTTCGTCGAAGCGATCGGTCGGGATAAAGCGGATTTCGCTCTTCTGCACGGTCGGCACCGCGGCGCGCTGGCGCAGCTTGCGCAGAATGCCGTAGGCGAATTGCGGCAGCGCGAAGGCATCAGTCAGGTGGCCGATATTGCGCGCACGCCGCACGCGCGCAAGCGCGAGCTGCATGAAGAGCGGCGTCGTCGTGTCGGCGCCCCAGGTGATCGCGAGCGGCAACACATAGCGTTCGGTGTGGTCGCCGACCTCCGCTTCGATTTCGGTGAAGGCAAAGCCGGCCTCCGGAATCGTCGTTAGCGCGGCGAGGCGCACCGTGTTCAGCTTCTGGTCCTTCGATGCGAACCAGCGGCGCCGCACAAGCCACGACGGCAGCACCTCCGATTCGAGCAGCCGCACGTTCTCGGGTGTCGGGCCCGCCTGCCCTTCGCGGATCACGATCGTCACGAAATCGGGCAGCGCTTCGGACGGCGCCTGGCTCCAGGTTGGCCGCTGATTGCTCGAGCACAGCAGGAACCACAGAAAGCCGTACGGCGGAAAGGTCAGCAGATAGCTGAGCTGGCCGATCGCGGGGAACACCGAGTCCGACGTCATCTCAACCGGCACGGTCCCCGCGAATTCGGACAGGTCGAGTTCGACTGCCTGCGGCGCGCGCGACAGATTCGCGACGCACAGAATGGCCGGTTCGCCGGGCATCTCGCGCAGATACGCGAGAATCTTGCGGTTGCTCGGCTTCAGGAAGCGGATCGTGCCACGCCCGAACGTGTGCTTCGAGCGGCGCGTCGCGAGCATCCGGCGCGTCCAGTTCAGCAGCGAATGCGGGTCGCGGCCTTGCGCTTCGACGTTCACCGCATCGAAGCCGTACAGCGACCCCATCACCGGCGGCAGCACCAGCTGCTCAGGGTCCGCGCGCGAGAAACCGCCATTGCGGTCCGACGACCATTGCATCGGCGTGCGCACGCCGTCGCGGTCGCCGAGGTGAATGTTGTCGCCCATGCCGAGCTCGTCGCCGTAGTAGATCACCGGGGTGCCCGGCATCGACAGCAGCAGCGAGTTGATCAGCTCGATGCGGCGGCGGTCGCGTTCCATCAGCGGTGCGAGACGCCGGCGAATGCCGAGGTTCAGCCGCGCGCGGCGATCGCTTGCATACGTGTTCCACAGGTAGTCGCGCTCGGAATCGGTGACCATCTCGAGCGTGAGTTCGTCGTGATTGCGCAGGAAGATCGCCCACTGGCAACTGCCGGCAAGATCCGGCGTCTGCTTCATGATGTCGGTGATCGGAAAGCGGTCTTCGCTGGCAATCGCCATATAGATGCGCGGCATCAGCGGGAAGTGGAAGGCCATATGGCATTCGTCTTCGTCGCCGAAATATTCCTGCACATCCTCCGGCCACTGGTTCGCTTCGGCGAGCAGCATCCGGTTCGGATACTCGGCATCGATCGTCGCGCGGATCTTCTTTAATATCGCGTGCGTTTCCGGCAGGTTTTCATTGTTCGTGCCTTCGCGTTCGACGAGGTAGGGCACCGCGTCAAGGCGCAGCCCGTCGATGCCCATATCGAGCCAGAAGCGCATCACCTGCAGCACTTCGCGCATCACCGCGGGGTTGTCGAAGTTCAGGTCCGGCTGGTGCGAGTAGAAGCGATGCCAGTAGTACGCGCCCGCGACCGGGTCGTGTGACCAGTTCGACGGCTCGGTGTCGATAAAGATAATGCGCGTGCCGGTATATTTCTGGTCGGTATCGGACCACACGTAGTAGTTGCGATGGTTCGAGCCGGGCTTCGCACGACGCGCGCGCTGGAACCACGGGTGCTGGTCCGACGTGTGATTGATAACGAGTTCAGTGATCACGCGAATGCCGCGCGCGTGCGCGGCCTGGATAAAGCGCTTGACGTCGCTGATCGTGCCGTAGTCCGGATGCACATTGCGATAGTCGGCAATGTCGTAGCCGTCGTCCCGGCGCGGCGACGGATAGAACGGCAGCAGCCAGACCGCGGTGACGCCGAGTTCCGCGATGTAGTCGAGCTTCGCGAGCAGGCCGGCGAAGTCGCCCACGCCATCGTTGTTCGCGTCGAAGAACGACTTCACGTGTATCTGGTAGATGATCGCGTCCTTGTACCAGAGCGGATCGTCGGACAACATCGAAATTTTACGGCGTCGCCCGGGCCGCTCCTCGACCGGCTCTTCGACGGTCGGATCGGCAATGGTCGCCTGTACTGCGCTTTCAGAAGGATCGTCACGCTTCATGTCGCACCTTCATTCTGAGAGGGGGTCTGCTGAACCGCCGGCGGCGGCCGCATATTCGGCTTCCGGGATCGTTTCGCGCGGCAGACCGCCTGCGGGCTCGATGCGCCAGATCGCGAAAGGCCGGGTGTTCGGATCGAGTTGCACGTGCTGCCAGCGGCCCTGCCACTGGAAGCGTTCGCCGCTCATCTGGTCGACCACGTCGAGTGTGGCGTGATCGTGCAAGTACCAGCGATTGAACGTCGCCCACGAGAGTTCGATGTCCGCGCCCTGTTCGTGGAACGGATCGAGATTGATCGCGACGACGATCACGTTATCGCGCGCATCGGTCGCTTTCTCGAACAACAGGATGTGGTCGTTGTGCGCGGGCAGGAACGAGAGGCCCAGATGCGTATGCAGCGCGGGGTTCGTGCGGCGAATGCGATTCAACGCGGTGATTTCGCCGACGATATTGCCCGGCCGGTTCCAGTCCCATGCACGCAATTGATACTTTTCCGAGTCGAGGTATTCCTCGCTGTTCGGCAACGCAGCCGCTTCGCACAGCTCGAAGCCGCTATAGACACCCCACAGCCCGGACAGGGTGGCCGCCAGCGCCGCGCGGATCACGAAGCCCGCGCGGCCCGAGCCTTGCAGATGCCGCGGGTTGATGTCCGGCGTGTTGACGAAGAAATTCGGCCGGAAGTAGTCGCGCAGGCTGGTCTGCGTGAGTTCGGTCAGATACTCGGTGAAGTCGCGCTTCGACTCGCGCCACGTGAAGTACGTGTATGACTGCGAGAAGCCGACCTTCGCGAGGCGCGCCATCACGCGCGGCCGCGTGAACGCTTCCGACAGAAAGATCACATCCGGGTGGCGCGCGCGCACATCGGCAATCATCCATTCCCAGAACGGCAGCGGCTTCGTGTGCGGATTGTCGACGCGGAACGCGCGCACGCCGGCATCGACCCAGAACAGGATTACATCGCGCAGCGCGATCCACAGGTCGGGCTTCGCATCGCGCGCATAGAAGTCCGGGTTCACGATGTCCTGATACTTCTTCGGCGGGTTTTCCGCGTAGCGCAGCGTGCCGTCGGGGCGCCACGCGAACCACGTCGGGTGGTCCTTCAGCCATGGGTGGTCGGGCGAGCATTGAATCGCGAAGTCGAGCGCGATTTCGAGGCCATGGTCGTGCGCGGCGGCGAGCATGCGGCGGAAATCATCGAGCGTGCCGAGTTGCGGATGCACGGCCGTATGGCCGCCCGCTTCGCCGCCGATCGCATACGGACTGCCGACGTCGTCCGGGCCGGCCGTCAGCGTGTTGTTGCGGCCTTTGCGGTTGGCCTTGCCGATCGGGTGAATCGGCGGGAAGTACAGCACGTCGAAGCCCATGTCGCGGATGCGCGGCAGCTTACTGATCACATCGTCGAAGGTGCCGTGGCGGTGCTCGTCGTCGCTCATCGAGCGCGGAAAGATCTCGTACCAGCTCGCAAAACGCGCGGCCGAGCGTTCGGCGTCGATCTTGTAGACTGCGCCGTCGCGCGACAGCGAAGGCCGGTGGCGCGCGGCCGCGACCGCTTGCGCGGTCGCCGGCGCGAGCACGATCTGCAGGCGGTTCGCGGTGTCGGCCTTGGTGAACGCCTTGACCACCGCTTCGAGCGGCTTCGGGTCCGCCCCGCCATCACCGGCCGTTTCGATTTCGGCAAGCACGAGTGCGAACAGATGTTTCGCTTCTTCGAGTTCGAGATCGACGGGCTGGTCGGCGTTCAGCTTCTTCTGCATATGGTCGACCAGCGACGCGAAGTCGTCGCGCCACGCGATCACCGTGAACTCGTGACGGCCGACCCGCTCGAGCGGAATGCGCGCTTCCCACAAGTCGTTGCCCGCGGGTTGCACGGGCGTCATCGGCGCTTCATGCCACGCGGTTTCATCGGCGGCGCGCCAGATTACCGCGGCGGCGATCTTGTCGTGTCCTTCGGCGAAGATCGCGGCGCTGACCGGGATGCGTTCGCCGACCACACGCTTGGCCGGAAAGCGCCCGTAGTGGACCGACGGCGTGACGCTTTCGATCGCGACGCGCGGGGCCGCGATCGCGTCGAGCACGGTCTTGTGCGCGGAGGTCTTGCTGGTGCGCTTGTCGGCGGGCGGCGCGAGCACCACCGGCTTGTCCGGCACCGCGCTCAGCAGCCGGAAGCCGGCGGGCGCGACGGCGAAGGGCTTGAGCGGCGCGGGCGGCAAGCGGGCATCGCTGTTGAGCGGCACGAAGCGCGTGAAGCCGCCGGGCACGCCGTCGAGGAAGCGCGCAGGGTCGCCGTGCACCGGTACGCTCAGTTCGGGATTGAATACGGCCAGCAAAGCTTCGTTCGCGTGGCGCAGATCGCGCTGGTCGCCGCGCAGCAGCACGGCGAGCGGCGCATCGGGCGCACTGAGCACGCGCAGTTCGCCGGCGGTCTGCAAGGTCCAGGTATCACGCTGCAACGCGTTCGTGTGCTTGACGGACGTGCTCAGGTCGAAGCGCCGCGCATTGCATTGCCCGGCGAACGCGCGCGGATCGCCATGCAGATACGACATGGGTTCAGCGACACCGTATTCGAAGCCCATCGGCATCAGCCAGCCGGTGCCGATCGTGGTCGCCGCGGCGAGCGCGCGCCGATACACACGTTCGACAATGGTCGCGTCGTGCGTGTCGACGACATCGTGCACGAGACGCGTGCCGTACGGTGCCTCTGGGAATGCAATCGGTGCGCCGACACGCAATAGCGCCTGATGTTCGTCGAGCATCCATGGCGCGCGGAAGTCCCACCAGCGCGCCGACGAAAACACGCTATCGAAGCCGGCGCCTTCGAGGCTCAACACCTCGGCGCGCGTGAGGCCCGGCGTGGCCGCGAGGAAACGCGCCGACGGATGCTGCGCGCGCACGCCGTCGCACAGCCGCCGCCACACGGACGACGGCACGCGATGCGGCGAATCGAAGCGAAACCCGCCGATGCCGGCTTCGGCGAGCGCACGCATCACCTGAGTCCACCAGTCGATCAGTTGCGCGGCCGCATCGCCGTGATAGTTCGCGTAGGCGACGTTGTCTTCGTGTCGCGCGTGGCGCGGATCGAGCCGTGCTTCCTCAGGTTCGAAAGGATGAAACCAGTCGCGATGCGCGTTGAACAGCGCGCCGTCGGCGGCGACGCGGTCGATCACCAGATCGGCTAGCAGCGTGAGGCCACACTGACGCGCGGATTCGGTGAGGCGCTGCAACAGTTCGGCGGCGGGCTGGCTGCTGCCGAACACCGGATGCAATTGCGCATGGTCGCTGACGATCTGCGTGTGCCCGGCGGCGCCAGGCTTAAACAGCGCACCAGCCAGCACATGGTCGAAGCCGAGTGCGGCTGCGTGCTCGAATTGAGCAGACCACACGTCGATCGGGCCGACAAGCAGGGAGTGAACAAAGTAGATCCGCGGCGCATAGGCGTGGGGAGCTTCCATCGATCGTTTCCAGATTCGTCCTGCCGCGGCGTGGATGCACCGTTTGTGCGATCACAACCGCTTATTGGGCTTTCAGAGCCGGATGCCGCGCCGGTGCTCGAGCGACGGCGCATGGGGGCATTGCGAGTGCTGCCTGTTTCCGTTGTAGAAGGTCCGACTGACCACTCGTCACAATTTAGTGCATGGAGCGACAGGACGCCTGGCTGATTCGCAACGCCGCTTGCAGCCGAGCACGATGCGACCGTTCCGCAGGCGCTGCCGGACCCAGGCATGTGGCACCGGGCGCACCGGACCCGTGACAAGGGCACAGGCCTTTGGGGAGCAAGCGTTATGCCAATCGGCAGGCGCGCAACCTGCCGCCGGGACGGAAAGTGCGGCCGGCGCGGCGCCCCGCTGACTCGCGGAGCGGGCGCGCCGTCGCGCGACGGCGGGCGCACCGCCGGCGGTGTGTAAATCGGGAGAATCGACCGCCGTCTCTTACATGTGCGGCCGGCGCGGCCGCGCCGGGACCCGAGCGGGGGTTACGATCCGAGCAGACCAGCCGCGATGTTGATGCACAGACCGAGAATCGCGACGTTGAAATAGAACGACAGAATCGATTGCGCGAGCGCCACGCGGCGAATCTGCCGCGATCTCAATACGACGTCGGACGTCTGCGAAGCAACGGCGATCGTGAACGAGAAGTACAGGAAGTCCCAGTAGTTCGGATCGAGCTTGTGATCCGGAAAGAGCAGCGCGGTTTCCTTCGTCATGCCGCTGAAGTAAAGACGCGCATAGTGCAGCGTGAAGATCGTCGGAATCAGGAACCACGCGCCGATGAGCGTCAGCGCGGTCAGCACATAGTGCGACACCCCGGGCGCGACGCTCTGGCCGCCGCCTTTCACGGTGGCGAGTTCAAGCACGATCGCGGCGATGCTCGCGATCGACGCGATCGACACGATGGCGAGCACGAAGCCCGCGCTTTCGTCCTCGCGCACCGCGAGGTCGCGGACCTGATCGTGATCCGCGCGGGCCATGTGAGCCCAGATCAGCACGAGGTAGAGCCACACGGCCGCATCCCAGCCGATCAGTGCGCGCGCGGTCGGCTTGACCGGCGACGGCAGTAGCAGCAGCGCGACCAGCAGGCCGGCGACGGCGCCAATCACCATGCGTGGCCGGTTACGGAGGGCTTGCGGGTACAGGTTCATTAGGATCTTTGATTGGAAGGGCCGATTCTACCGCGCGGTGCAGGGCTATTCGCAGGCCGATTGTCGAACGCTCGCGCGGACGTTATATTTCCCCGGCACAGTTTTACGCAGTCCGCTTGCGGGAGGCTTTCAAGCGAAGTATCCACGCAACGGCGTCGACGAGAGACCGCTTCAAGCGGCGCAGAGACCACGCATAGCAGGTATTGGGGCAGACCGCCCGTGAACGGCGCGCTTCGTTGATGCGCTTCGCGGGCCGGAATACGAACACGATCTGGAGCCCCTATGACAGATGCTGAAATGCGCAACGCGCGCGTGCGCTCGCCGCAGGCGGCGCATTCCGCGAGCCGCCGGGCGTGGCTCGCCGGCGCCTGTGCCTGCGCTGCCGCGCTTGCGGCAGGCGTCGCGGGCCGCATCGCAGCCGCATGGGCGGACACGCGTCCCCCAGCCGGTGGCGGCTTCGACGCATTTATCGCGCTCTCGCAGAAGCTCACCGGCCGCACCCGCTTCGACAGCGTGCTCGGCAAGCGCGCGTATGACGCGCTGTCGAAGGCGGACAACCAGTTCACGCAGAACATCGCGACGCTCAACAGCTGGCTGCTGAGCCACGGCGGTGTGCCGTCCGATACGGTCATTGCGGCGTTGCAGGCCGATACGCCGGTGCTCGCCAGAACGGTGACGGCGGTCGTACGCGCGTGGTATCTGGGCCTCGTCGGCGATCCGCCGCATGTGCAGGTCATCGCCTACGAAAGCGCGCTGATGTTCGATCCGGT
Source organism: Paraburkholderia humisilvae (assembly GCF_902859855.1). Taxonomy (GTDB): domain Bacteria; phylum Pseudomonadota; class Gammaproteobacteria; order Burkholderiales; family Burkholderiaceae; genus Paraburkholderia; species Paraburkholderia humisilvae. The sequence continues at coordinate 10,653 of NZ_CADIKH010000045.1, read as the reverse complement.
GAATGACGTGCTGACCGTACCGTCCTATTGCCGCGACATTCCGTTCTATTGGTCGCAGAAGCCGACGAATGCGTGAGTCCGCCGACATCGTGGTCGTCGGTTCCGGCGTCGCAGGCAGCCTTGTCGCCCATCAGCTTGCGCTGGCCGGTGCTTCCGTGCTGATGATCGAGGCGGGGCCGCGCGTGCCGCGCTGGCAGATCGTCGAAAATTTTCGCAATTCGCCGGCGAAAGCCGATCTTGCGACGCCTTACCCATCGGCGCCGTATGCACCGCATCCGCAGTACACACCGGCGAACGACTATCTGATCCAGAAGGGCGACTATCCGTACCACGCGCAGTATCTGCGCGTGGTCGGCGGCACCACCTGGAATTGGGCGGCCTCCGCGTGGCGATTGCTGCCGCAGGACTTCCAATTGAAGACGCGCTACGGCGTCGGGCGTGACTGGCCGTACCCCTATGCAGTGCTCGAGCCGTGGTATAGCGCCGCGGAAGTCGCGCTCGGCGTATCGGGCCCGGATGCGTCGGTCGATCTCGGTTCGCCGCGCTCGCAAGCGTATCCGATGCCCGCGTTGCCGCTTTCGTATCTGGACCAGCGCTTCACCGCGGTGCTCAACGCGAACGGCTTTCAGGTCGTGCCCGAACCGGTTGCGCGCAACAGCCGTCCCTACGATCAGAGACCGACCTGCTGCGGCAATAACAACTGCATGCCGATCTGCCCGATCGGCGCGATGTACAACGGCATCGTGCATGTCGAGAAAGCGCAGGAGGCGGGCGCGACGTTGCACGCGCAAGCGGTTGTGTACCGCGTCGAAGCCGATAGCAAAGGGCTTGTGACCGCGGTGCATTACAAGGACCCGGCCGGCAAAAGCACGCGGGTCACCGGCAAGCTGTTCGTGCTCGCCGCGAACGGCATCGAAACGCCAAAGCTGATGCTGATGTCGACGTCCGACGCGTTTGCGCACGGCATCGGCAACCGCTCCGATCAGGTCGGCCGCAACCTGATGGACCATCTGGGCACGCGGGTTTCGTTTCTCGCGAATGAATCGTTGTGGCCGGGGCGCGGGCCGATGGAAATGACGTCGGTGGTGAATTTCCGCGACGGCGCGTTCCGTTCGGATTACGCGGCGAAGAAGCTGCATGTGTCGAATGTGACGCCGACGCTGGCGATTACCTCGTCGCTGCTGGCGAGCGGCTTGACGGGCGCGGAGCTGGATCGGCAGATTCGCAACCGCGCGGCGCGTTTCGTGACAATCGACAGTTTTCACGAGCCGCTGCCCGATCCGCAAAACCGGATTGTGCCGTCGGCGGAACACAAGGACGCACTGGGTATCGCACGTCCGGAGATCTATTACTCGATCGGCGACTACGTGAAAAAGAGCGCGGCAGATACACACGAGCAGTACGCGCGGATCGCCGCGCTCTTCGGCGGCACTGAGGTCGCTTTCGACGATAACTTTGCACCGAACAATCACATCATGGGTACAACGATCATGGGCAGCAATGTTGCCGATTCCGTTGTCGATGCGGACTGCCGCACGCACGATCATCCGAATCTTTTTATTGCGGGCAGCAGTGTGATGCCGACCGCCGGCTCGGTGAACTGCACGCTGACGATCGCCGCACTTGCGCTGAAGCTTGCCGACAAGCTGAAGCGCGAAATCTGATCCAGCCCACGGAGCGACGATGACACATCCAACGTCTCGCGTGCGGTTGGCTGGTGCGGGCGACGCGTTGCGCGAACAGCGGGTCGCGCAGCAGCGGCGTTTGCATCGGCATCGAGCGGTCAATATGGCGACGCTGGCTGCCGCGTTCTCGTTGTTCGCGCTCTATATAGCGTGGCTCGAAGTGTACGGCGCAGGGACGGTCCGCAGCGATGAATTGCCGATGGCCGTCGCGATCGCGCGGGGGCCCGAGCAGGCTGATGGTGTGGACCGTGCCGGGCTCGTGAAACGCGGCGAGTACCTCGCGCGCGCGGGCAACTGCATGACCTGTCACACATCCGACAAAACCCGGCCATTCGCCGGCGGGGTCGCGATGGGCACGCCGTTCGGCACGATCTATACGCCGAATATCACGCCGGACCCCGACACCGGTATCGGCCAATGGAGCGACGCGGAATTTTTGCGTGCGATGCACGAAGGGATCGGCAAGACAGGCGAGCGGCTCTATCCGGCGTTTCCGTATCCGTCATACACGAAGGTGACGGAGCGCGATGTGTTCGCGATTCGCGCGTATCTGAACACGATCGTGCCGGTTCACAACACGCCGCCTGCGAACGAGTTGAGGTTTCCGTTCAATCAACGCTGGCTGATGCTCTTCTGGAATCTGTTCAACTTCGACGAGGGGCGCTTTGTGCCCGATCCGAAACAGAGCGCCGAATGGAATCGCGGAGCGTATCTGGTGGACGGACTCGCGCATTGCGGCGAGTGCCACACGCCGCGTAACTTCATACAAGGTTTGGCGTCGCGCGCACGCTTCTCCGGGGCGGTGCAGGCCGGCTGGCACGCGTTCAACATTACGCCGGACAAGGTTAGCGGCATCGGCAACTGGAACACCGCCGACGTCGTCGCTTATCTGTCGAACGGGGTCGCACCAGGGCGTGCCTATGCGGCGGGGCCGATGGCGAAAATCATCGAGGACAGCACGCAGTACCTGTCCGGCGAAGACCTGCGCTCGATCGCGGTTTATCTGCGCGCGCTGCCGCCGGTGCGCGGTGCGGAAAAGCAGCCGCGCGACACGCTTGGCACGCCGGCCACCGCCGTGACTGCGTTGCGCGGCGCTGTGCTCAGCGGTGCCAATGGTGTCAATGGCGCACAGCTTTTCATTGCGAACTGTGCGAGCTGTCACCGCTGGACGGGTGAAGGCGTGGGCGCGAGCGCGCCGGGTGCTTACCCGTCATTGATTCACAACAGCGTGACCGGCGCTGCCGATCCGGCCAACCTGGTGATGGTGATCCTGCATGGTGTCAGCCGTAAGACACAGCAAGCGGAGGTATGGATGCCGTCATTCGGCAATCAATTGACTGACGATCAGATTGTCGCGCTTAGCAATTACGTCACGGCGCAATTCGGTTATCCTCGCTCGTCGGTCAGCGCGACGCAGGTCGCGCAACTGCGCAAGCAGCCACAGTAACCGGCTTAACAACCCGTTCATAAATTGCCGGCACGATTTGCCGTTGCGCGACCGTTCAATGTGCAACTCGACGATACGATGTAGAGTCAAAAGTGCGATCGAACGATCGACAACACTCATACAGCCGGCGTGTCATCGCACTATCATCGAGAGATGGAGCCCACTCTGGTCACTACCGTTCAACATCACCCGGTGAATCGGGTCGGCCGGGACTTTGTCGTCGGCGATCTGCACGGTTGCGTCGACGCGTTGCGCTATCTGCTGCGCGAGATCGTGTTCGACCCCGCGCGTGACCGCCTGTTTTCAGTCGGCGATCTGGTCGATCGCGGAATGCAGTCCGAAGCAGCGCTCGCGTTGCTCGACAAGCCGTGGTTCTACGCCGTGCTCGGCAATCATGAAGATACGCTGTGCGGCGTAGCGGAAGGGCGTCTGCGGCGCAAGTGGTGGTATGACATCGGCGGACAGTGGGGCGAAAGCTTGTCCGACGAAAGGTTGCGCGACTACGCGCAACGTCTGCGTTTGTTGCCGATCGTGCGCGTCGTCGGCAGCGGTAGCGAGCGCTTCAATATACTGCATGCCGAGTTTTTCGGCACCGACGCCGAACTCGATCGCGGCGACTTTTCGAACGCGACGCGTCAGCGGCTTTTATGGGGACGCGACCTCGCTTTGGGCAACTACGATCCGGCCCGCGTGCGCGGATTGTCGACCACTTATTGCGGACACACGCCGGTACGCGACGTGGTGCAAGTCGGGGCACAGACTTTTATCGATACCGGTGCATTCGGGCCGGGCGGCAAGCTGACTGTCGTTGAAGCGCGCACGGCGCAGCGCTGGTCGGTGAGCGTCGATATGGCGCGTGCGGAAGGGGCGTCGGCGTTTGCGTTGCCTTGAGTGGCGAAGCAGGTTCAGGCGCCCGGTTTGTAGCCTGTGGTTTGTAGCGCGGTTCGCAGCTTCATTCCCATGATTTGCGCACCGGCTTCGCCCACGTTCGTTGCGCCGTCAACCGATCTGATTCAGTTCGAACACCACGTCGATCTTGCTGCCATTCCAGTTGTACTCGAGGTACGCGGCGTGATGACAGTCGCGTAGTAGCGTTGTCCGAAACGCGGCGAGACATTCGCCGCCTGCGTCGCGCACCGATGGATACACAACGCCGGGCGCACCTGCTGCCCGTACCGCCCGGCCGAGCGCTTGCCCGGCGGTGTAGTCGGTCGGCGACAGCACGGCCGGATCGAAGCGTGCGAGGGTGTCTTGCTTGATTTCCACATCCTGCGCGCCGGTACGGGTGGCGGGATTCGTCGCACCGCCTGCGCCGCTGCGCAAATCGACTGCATCGCCTTCCGCCAGCACGGTGTAGAGCCGCATCTGCTGACGCAGCGGCGGCTGCTGCGTGGCCGCCAGAAATAACGCCGAGTGATAGCGCGTTTCCGCGATCGCTGTCGCACGCGACGCCGCGCAGTAGAACACGCCGTAGGTGCCATCCGAAAAACGGCTGCCAAGCGGATTCAGATGGGTGAATGCCGCCATGATCGGCCCCCAGCCGGGACCGAAGCGGCGTTCGTCGCGTGGCACGAGATCGAGTTCGCCGACCTCGGTGCGCAGCCGGTCGTTGGTCATTGCTTCGAGCGCGTACAGCGCGTCGAAATCGTCGGGCGACGCGACGCGATCGAACAGATTGACCGCCGGAAAGCGCGTCGGCACGACGCGATACGCGGGCAGCCACGCGAGCGGCGACGTGGGCCAATGTTCCTGCCATTGCGATTCCGTCACGCCCAGCCGCCTCGCATTGCGTCGAGATACTGGCGCACCGCGATCAGATCGCTGATGTTGCCGGCCAGCAGCCGGTCCAGCGCGCGGCCGCCGCCGAAGGGCGGCGCGCTGTTCGGGCGCTTGATCCATGCATCCGCGGCGGCCGGTTGGGGCAGCAGAATTTGCAGTGCCTTGTAGATGCCGAGCAGCAGCGACAACCTTTCAAGCGTGTCGCGCGCGAGCCGCGCGGTTTGCGGCTCCGCCTTCCATTTGAAAAACGTCGAGCGGCCCGGCGAGCCGAGCAGGACGATCTGTTCGTCGGTGCTTAGGTCCCAGTCGTGGGCGATTTTGAAGAACGCGCGCAGGCCGGCGGCTGACATGCTGGCGAGCGACGGTTCGGGTTGGTTGCGCCGCGATGGTCGGGCGGCGCCGGCAATGGGTGCGGCTGAGGGCATGGTGGGAAGTCCTTAAATGAACTCTGATGCTATATTAGTCCAAATATGGATTTATGCAAGGGGAGTATGCCTGATGGTGGCCGGGGGCGTGCTGGTCCAGAGCCGCGAATGCCAACATTCGCGTGCTGCAACGGAAGAAGGCTCTGTCAGGTCAATCGCCGACTTGCTCGCGATGGGCCGGGCTCCGGCGCGCGGCATGAGAATGGGCTTATCAATCGGGTCGAAGTTCGGAAAGGGGCCGGTCGTTCGGGAGCGTTTGCTAACAGTATTTGCCAGCGACGATGCGGCAAATAGGAGGCGAGTGATCAGATGTGGCCGGCATGCTGGCTCATGCCTTTCGCTTAAGATCGTGAGGCTCTGTACGGGAACGATTGGTGGCATACGATCCCACTACAGCCGCTCCACTACAGCCGCTCGGATCGATGCAAAGCGGACGCTCAGCCTAGCTGAACATGTCGGCGAGCAACGCCCATCTCTCATGGTCTCGCCATTCGCCATTTATGCGGAGATAGCGTGGTGAAAGGCCTTCCTGTCTGAAACCCAACCGACGCACAAGTGCAATCGATGCAGTATTCCCAGGTTGAATGTTTGCCTCCAGTCGATGCAATCCAAGTTCGCTGAACGCAAAGCCGATAGCCGCTCGTAGTGCCTCCGTCATCAATCCGGTCCGGGCGAAGTTCAACATCCCGTAATACCCGAGATATGCACTCTGAAAAGCGCCTGCGACTATCTCGTTAATGTTTACTACGCCGACAACTTTATTTGATGCTGCTTCACGCGCAACGAGACCGACGTTCGGTCCGGTGAGGCTGCGTGCAAACCAATTATTGAATCCCGTTTGATCGGTAAATGATGTGACCCAAGGTGAGTGGTAATCCTGACTTGCCAGGTTCCCGGCGATCAACTCGGCGGCGTCGGTGCGCATCACGCGATGTATTTGGATGATGCTCATGAGGCTCCATTTGATAGGCGTGCGGGACCAGGATTGTCGCCGGTATGAATTCGCCGGGTCAAGGTCTGGAATTGGCTTGGCGGGCGGCGGAAATCGACCCACAAGGGGCATTCAGGTCCTGCGTAAGCGGCCGTTCGACTGGGTGACAAACTGCCGTGAGTGTGGCTCGAAGCCCACATTGACGACGGAGGTGGGTCAGTTGTTTGAACATGTGATCTTCGTCGAAAAAGCTCATTAACACTCATCGCGCGTAGTTCGAGGCCAAACGTCTGGAAGACTTGCGACGAATAGGACTTTTTCACCATTCACTCATTGCATTAGCTGAACCGTATCGCGAAAGTACCAGCATCGGATGATGCTCAATATCGCCAGATCGATCACTTGTTCACTTACCACGGTGTTCTATGTGAGTCAATATTCGATGCAAATTGGAGTGAATCCGTGAGGCTGGACCATGATTCCACGCAAATCAACAGGCCTACAAGACAAATCACTTTGGCCGGCCGCATTGGATAATGCGAATTGCTGTTTTCGGGAAAATTGCGCTTCGCATATTATTCAATCCACGACGCATTATATTAGACTCTTTTTAACTAGCAAAAATAAATTCGTCGACGATCTCATTGAATTCATCTAATGTTTCGGGTGCCGTTTGGTTATCCTATCCACCACGGTATCCTTATTTAAGATCATGAAAATCAAGGCCGTCTTATTGGGTTTGATCGCCGCGACTAGCGCTTTTTTTAGCGCTATTCCGGCTTCAGCAGAAACCATAGATGCGCAATCCCACGTTTCGGGAATGAGTGCGCCCGACATAACCCCGCCCTTCTCCAATCTCAAAGCGTCAGCTTCGAAGGCGGTCAAGGTCCCACCAACAGCTGTTTCAGCAAAGCGGTTTCAGTCGCTTCGAACAACTCGCCAAACTGAGTTCAATGCGCAGGATGTCGCGCCACCCGTAGCGGGTTGCGCAGATATTCAAGTCGGATCGGTATACAGCGCAACCACGGCAGCGGTCGGCTTCACCGACTGCTTTGAATTTGTCACGGCAGATGCCACCAAGTACGTGGGATACGTCGCCAACCTGCCATTCAACGAAGAGCATGACGCTCATCTAGTGCAAGTCAATTCGGATGGCTCACTCACGTATCTTGATGACGAGCGCGACACGTCTCAGAACAAGATCGTTCAAGCCATCCCCGGCGGCCCGGTTAGACTCTTGCTGCTAGTTGATTCGCAGTCGGGCGCCGGTGGTGCGTCGTTCCTCTTTCAAGTGCTTGGAACAACAGGCTACGACTCATATGAGCCCAACGACTCGATACTGCATCCCACACAATTAACGGGTTTTCAGTTGATTAACGGGAATCTCGATTCTCCTTCGGATGTCGACTACTACGCGGTCACGACCAACCAGAATCAAACGGCGAATCTGGTCGCGTTCACTGCGACCACGAATACGCAAACTGCGCAACTTGAGACGGCACCGAACACTTGGGCCACGCTCACGCCCGGCGTCATGTACACCGTGACTTCGTCGGCTGGCGCGACCCTCATGATGCGCGTGTACGATAATGGAACAACTGGCGCGTCAACTTCTGGCGTAGTCGGCTCGCAAGGAACAGCGAAGGCGGCGACAGCATCGACATATTCCCTGCGCGTCTCCGACGCGGCTGGTACAGCGGGCTTTTTCCAGTTCTTGGATACCGAGAATATTTCGCATCTGGCTCCCGGCGGTGAGAACGTTGCACGCACAATCGTCGCGGGTGTCGCAGCTTGGGACCATACGGGCAATCTCCGACTTCCGCCAGGAGAACACGTTGTTATCCAAGTGTATGACACCAACCTTGGCGCATCGCCTGTTTTATTGAGCAGTACGGACGGCTATACGGGCGATCCTGGCGGTAATCTGTTTGCCACGTTGAACATCGGCAATTGCCAGGGAGGAGGAACCGCGGAGGGGCAATTTCAGACGACGGCCGTACCGGCTGATCACTACGACATCACCTATAACCCGAATTCATTTGCTTTGGCGTATCTGGCTAACAACCCGCCACAGCAGATCACTCCGCCATTTGCAGGTCTAAGCCGCTTCGTGCATATCTGCTCTGAAAGATACCTTGGACGTTATTAAAAATGAATGGCCCGCTGTCGCGGGCCATTATCATCCGTAACACAAAAAGGGGTCAAACAATAACGTGCACACCAAGCGACGTCATATCCGAAGGGTAAAACTGCGGCAGGGCATCCCAATTGTCAAAAACGTTAATCTTGGTTCCATAGAACACTCGCCCCGAAGGGCTAACATCCGCAGCCGTGCCGTTAGCTAGTGCTTGGGCCCCATGCATAAAGCTCAAGAAACCGGTGGCAGTTTCCGGGTTCTGTGTTAAATCAATCTTGGCACCATCCGAGTCGTAAAATGAATCCTGCGAATTCAAATTTCTTGTGGCGTCGGTGCCGAATCGCTTGAACAACTCCATGAAGCCCACCAGATTGTCTGCCTGCTTGCTCACTGAGTCCAATTGATCATTCGTGAGTGACGAACCCGATGAATCCGCTGCGGTCGAGTAGCTTGCGACGGCGTCGTCATGGAAAGTATTGACTGCCTGAACAAGTGCGCCATTGCTATTTAGCATGTCCTGCAGCCATTTTCTGTCGCTATCACGAAGAGAATTGGATGTTACCTTGATGGACCCATTGTCAGCCTGAAAATCGAATTGAGCGTTCGCAAGATCCGGACGTTGTGCAATCAACTCCTGCATCGAAGAGACAAGCGCCGAAGCAACGTGTTCTGCGTCTGAGCCAAGTTTCAGATTAAGTGAAAGTGCCTTCAACGCATTTGCGAGCTTTGCTGCATCTGCTTTCGGATCATCGGCCGCAAGTGTGGCAGGTACGGCCGATGCTGAATCTTCGGCAAACGCTTGCATCCTCGAAGCTGAACCAAGACCGGGTTGTGTAGCCGTCAAGACTGCGGCGTTCGTTGGATCAATCGATAAAGCCATCTCCCACTCCTGTCGTCGGGCAATGCCAATATTACGGCGATCTGTCGAATAACTTTAGGCTTCTTTAAAACGAAGGAAAATGGATGCGTTTTGGGTAATTGTCTGAGTGAAAATCTATTAAGCAATCTTCGAGGCATATATTTGTCATCGAATTGACATGCAACGACTGATTGGAGTGGTGTCGTTACAAGTAACCGCTTTCCGGTTCGACAACAAACCGATGAGCATAGCTGTCGGCCGCTTTGTCATGAGTTCCTTCAACGACAGTTCAAGCTCAATGGGCCAGCAAGCACTGAAGGCAGAGCAGCGTGGAATTTCTCATTCAGAGAGGATATGCAGCATAGGATGCAGCCTTCGGATTGTCGACAATGTACCCGGTGGTGTCGAGTGGCCGCTCGTGGCCGGACAACGTCCGATTACGGTCCGGCCATTTGCCGCTCAGACCTCGGTCTGCTCAGCCATCTCGAGCGCGTCGTCGACCTCGATGCCGAGGTACCGGACGGTCTTTCAAGCTTGGTATGACCGAGCAGTAGTTGTACCGAACGGAGGTTCTTCGTCCGGCGGTAGATCAGTGATGCTTTGGTCCGGCGCATCGTGTGCGTTCCATACGCGGTGTCGTCAAGTCCGATCGAACGGACCCAGCCATGCACGAGTCGCGCGTACTGACGCGTCGAGAGATGCGGCGACGCATGGATCCGCCCCGGAAACAGGAAGTCGGCCGATGTCAGCGCCGCTGCCTTGATCCAGGTTTCCACGCTATCCCGCGTCTGCTCTGTGATCTCGAACTGCACCGGCCGCTGCGTCTTCTGCTGCATGACCGTCGCTCGGGGCACTACACGTGAGCCAAGGCACACGTCGCGCACCCGCAATTTCGTCAGGTCACAAGCGCGCAGCTTGCTGTCGATCGCGAGATTAAACATCGCAAGATCGCGAGTTTTCGCCCCCAGTTGCAGGCGAATTCGGATTGCCCAGATTTCCCTGAGCTTCAGCGGCGGCTGCTGCCCGGTTAGCTTGCCCTTGTTCCACGGCACGCAGGGCACGCGGTTGCCCGCAATCGTTTCCATGATGATTCTCCTTTCAAGGGAAAGGAGAATCAGTCTGCGCCTCAGCCGATGGGCGATACCCGACCCACGAGGGACCGTGGCCTGTGCTCAAAGCGGCCGTTCAGACAGGCTCCGCGCGCCGCTTTGCTAACAAAATACCCGCCAGATTCCCGGAGCGAGGCAGGTGTATTGACCACAGCCTGGATATGGTGAAGGTTTGGGATGGTGGCTACACCTTGAACAGGTGGATCAACTGATCGTACATTCAACATTTTCTGGCAAATGTACCCGGCGGTGATACCAACAAACAATCTGCTGGCCGTCGG
>NZ_CADIKH010000044.1 GCF_902859855.1 Paraburkholderia humisilvae | reverse complement strand
CCGCCGCGACGGCCGACGATCTTGCGCCGGCGCCGGCGCCGCGCGAGCCGGCCGCGGCAGCGCCAGAGCAAGATGTGCCGCGCGCCAAAGCGGCCGCTGCGTTCGCGGGACAAGCGTCCCAATTGCGTGCCGCCAGGCGCGCGCGGATGCGTTACACCGACCCCGACGGCCCACTGCCGCGCGCCGCCGCGCGCTGGCTCGGCGCGCAGGTCGAACAATGGCATCGCGCAGGCGTGCTGCTTGCGGGTCGCGATCTCGCCGGCATCGATCTGTCCGGCTTCGATCTGTCGGGTGCGGACCTGCGCGAAGTGCAACTCGAGAATGCCGACTTGCGCGACACGCGGCTCGCCGGCGCGCAGCTCGATCGCGCGGTATTGACGGGCGCGCGGCTCGACGGCGCGGACCTCTGCGGCGCGAGCCTTGTGGCAGCGAATCTGAGCCACAGCAGCGGCCGCGGCATTCGCCTGACGGGCGTCGACCTGACCCGCGCGTCCGCGTTCAATGCGAGCTGGCCGGAAGCGGACCTCGCCGACGCGCGGCTTGACGATTGCGTCGCGCCCGATATCGAGCTGGCCGGCGCGTGCCTCGAACGGGTCGCGGCGGCGCGCGCCTTGCTGCTCAATGTGCGCGCTCCCGGCAGCAACTGGCGCGGCGCGAGCCTCGAGTCCACCGTGTTGCTGCGTGCGCAGCTGACCGGCGCCGACTTTGGTGCGGCGTCGCTGCGCAAGGTCGTGCTGATGGACGCCGCGCTCGCGAACAGCCGCTTTGCCGATGCGAGGCTGGCGGATGTCGCGGCGGGCGGCAAGCTTGCCGACTGGTCGCACGCGGTGCTCACCGGGATGCGTGCGCAACATTGCAGCTGGCATCAGGCGCAGCTCGCCGCATCCGACTGGCGCGGCGCGTCGGCCGCGCAGTGCGACTTCGGGCGCGCGGACTTTGCTCACGCGGTACTGGACGACGCGGCATTCGCCGGTTGCCTGCTGACGGCAGCCAGGCTGAATGGCGTGCGCGCCGAACGCACCGACCTGTTTCGCGCGGTATGCCGCTCGGCCGACTTCACCGATGCGGTGCTGTGCCGCGCGAGCCTGTATCAGGCCGATACAAGCGATGCGCAGTTCTCCGGCGCGGACCTGAGCGGCGTGGTGATCGAAGCCGGACGAAAGGCGGTCGCATGAATTCGACATTCAATCCGTTCAGTCAGGCGTCGGGACAGGGGCCGTCGGCGAACATTGCCGGCACGCTCGCGCATATTGTCAAACAGATCGGCCTTGGCCGCCCGATCACAGGCATTGATTTGTCCGGTGCGCGACTTGCCGGGTTGAACTGGGCGGGGGCGGTGTTCAAGGACTCGAAGTTCGCCGGAGCGCAATTCGTTGCAGCCGATTTGAGCGGCGCACGCTTCGTGAAGTGCGATCTATCCGGCGCGGACCTGCGCGGTGCGGCGCTGTCGCGCTCGGCGTGGATCGAATGCCGGCTGCCGCGCGCCGATTTGTCGTCATCGCAGGCGACGTATTTGTCGCTGATGCAATGCGATGCGTCCGGGTCGAACTGGCGCGGTGCCGCGCTGCATCTGTCGACGCTGACGCACTGTGTGCTGTCCGCAGCGCAATTCGGCGCGGCTTCGCTGTCGCGCAGCGTGCTGTTCGGCTGCGACGTCGCGCAAGCGGACTTCGCGCATGCACGCTTCGATCAGGCCGCGCTGAGCGGGACCGATCTGCGCCGCGCGAACCTGAGCGGGCTCGAGGCGAGCACCTCCGTGTTCATGGAATGCAATTTCGCCGGCCTGCGGCTCGCCGGCATCCGCTTGCCGCGCTGCACGCTGCAGCAGTGCGACTTCAGCGACACCGATCTGAGCGATGCGGTGCTGACCGAAGCCAACTGCCGCGGCGCGACGATCGCGCGCGCGAAGGTGAACGGACTGCGCGCCGAGCGAACCTTGCTGCTCGACGCACAACTGACGGACCTGGACCTGTCGGGCACGACGCTGACCGGCGCGCTTTTCGCCCACGCGCGCCTTGCGCGCGTGTGTTTCGATCGCGCCCAAGCCGATCTGACTATCTGGCACCACAGCCACCTGACCGACGTGTCGTTCGCACACACGGCGCTCAGCTATGCGCAGTTCGATCACGCGCGCGGCGAGCGCGTGTCGTTCGAGCACGCGCAACTCGAACGCGTCAGTCTGCACGACGCGCAATTTAGCGATTCGTCATTTGCCCGCGCGCGCCGGTATCGGACGAAATCGACTGACGCGAAGCTGCTGGCCGCGCAACGTCGCTCACTGGATACGGAGAACTTGAGATGAATCGTCAATCGGCAACGCGACGCGAAGCGTCGACGGCGAGCCCGCAGTGGCACGAATCGAAGCTCGCGGTGGAGATCGGCGAACACCGCTTTCTGCTCGACGACGGGCGCATCGCGCACACGGCGCTCACCTGTCTGATCGAGCCGCGTGTCGGCGATCGCGTGCTGGTCGCGACCTGTGCGGACGCATCGTGCTACGTGGTCCACGTGCTAGCGCGCCCAGCTGGCGCCGGGCATGCCGATGCGACGCTCAGCGCGCCCGGGGTCGAGCGTCTGTCGATCAAGCAACGCTCGCTTGAACTCGTCGCCGCCGAGTGCGCGGCGCTGCGCTCGCTGAAGCATGTCGAGATCGTCGCGGCGGCCGGCACGTTGACGGTCAGCGCCAACGATCTGTATCGCACTGTGCTGCAAACGGTCGTTGACACGATGCAGCACTACGTCGGCCACGCGGAAAACTATCTGCTCGATGTCGAACAACTGCTGCGGCAACACGGCGCACAGGTGATGGTTACCGCGGAGAAAGACGTCAAGGTCGACGCCGACCGCATTTCGATGGGCTGACACCATGTTCGCGAATACCAATCTAGGCGTGCTCAATCTTGCGTTTCCGGACGTCTGCAAGCTGTTGCCGGTCCCGCTGCCGTTTCCGTTCCCGAACTTCGCGTTGTCCTTTACGCATATTCCGTCGGTATTCAACGTGATTTTCGGTGGCGGTCTCGCGGAGAATCTGATGACCCAGGGGACGGTGAGTCTCGGCGATATCTCCGCTGGAGGCGTGGTCTCGCAGATCGAGATGGGTCCCGACCGCCCGGTGCTCGGCAGTTTCAAGGTGATGGTCGGCGTGATGTTCGCAACCCGTCTGACGTCGTTGACGATGCAGAACGGCATGCCGCCGAACGCGGTCGGGCTGTCGCTGACACCGGCGCAGTTTCGTGTGCTGACGCTCGGCTGAGGCGCGACGATGAAACCGACTATCTCCTGTGCGCTAAAGGCTAACGGTTCGGCATTGAGCCGGACCGGCACCGCGCTGCTGGTGCTGATTTCGGTGTCGTTTACCGGCTGCGGCTGGTTCGGGCCGCCGACGGCGAAGCTGCGCGAGTTGACGATCGTTGCGGGCACCGACGCGAACCGTGCCAGCGCGACGGCGCTCGACCTGGTGTTCGTCTACGACGCGCCCACGCTTGCCGCGCTGCCACGCACGGGGCCCGACTGGTTCCAGCGCAGGGCGGAGCTCGCGACCGCACTGGGCCCGAAGATCTCGATCCGCTCGGTGCAACTGCCGCCGAATCAGACGCTCGGACCGCTGCGGTTGAGTTCGCATGAGAAAGATGCGCTCGCCGTCTATTGCTTCGTGAACTATGTGGCGCCTGCCGGTCAGGGCGTGGCGGACCTGACGCCGTACAAGCGGATGCGCATCACACTGACCCCTGACAGCGTTGCTTACGACGGGACGCGGTGAAGACCGCGATGCGTCGCCCGCCCAACATGCAGTGAAGAGGATCAAATGAACCGGTTTAACGGCTTTCCCGAGGTTCCGTACGGCATCCAGTGGTCGGAAGGCCTGATGCTGTCGCCGCAGCACCTGCAGCAGAACGAACGGTTCTGGCAGGCGCATATGCGTTACCTGATCACGCGGGCAAACCCGGACTACTGGGGCGTGCATTCGCTCGAGGTGGACGAAGGCCAGCTCGAGCGCGGCCGCGTGGTGGTCCGCTCGATTGCCTGCGTGCTCGATGACGGCACGCCGGTCGTGCTCGATCGCCTCACGGACGCGGCGCTCGAGCTCGACGTGGCCACCGACATGCAGGACGCCGGCAGCCGCAGGCGCATCGCACTGGTGTTGCCGACGCGCGGCGACGCCGCCGCGGCGCCGGGCACGATGAACCGGCGCTTTGAATCGGTGGCGGGCGGCTCCGCGGTCGACGAGAACACTGGCGCGAATCCGGTGCCGATCGCGCGGCTGCGGCCCGCCTACCGGCTCGCGACGGGCTGGGTGCCAGGTGCGAACCTGCTGTGCGGCTGCCCGCTCTTCGAACTCGAACGGACCGCGCTCGGCACGTTCCGGCGCACGCCTTATCATCCGCCGCTCACGTCGATCGCCGTGTCCGGGTTCATGAAAGACAAGGCGCTCAACACGCGTGTCGAAGCGATGCGCGACGCGCTGCACATGAAGCTGCGGCAGATCGCGCAATCGGCCGCCAATGCATCGACGCGCGGCGCCGATGGCGACAGCTTCCTGACGCTTGCCGCGCGGCGCATGTCGACCGTGTTGCCGGCGCTCGACGTGCTCGCGCTGGGCACGGATGTCGCGCCGCGTCAGCTGTACCTGGCGCTTGCGCAGACGGTGGGCGCGCTGGCGTCGCTGGACACGCCGCCCGATCCGCCGATGCTGCCGCCGTACGATCATCTCGATTGCCAGCCGGGCTTCGATGCCGCGCTGACGTTTATCGAAATGCGCCTTGCGGCGATTCGCCCGATGTACGAACGTCTGCCGTTCGAACAGGTCGGCGCAGGTGAATTTTCGCGCGTGCTGCCGGCCGATGCGGACGGCACGCTGCTGATCGAAGTGATGCCGGCGGTTGCGCAAAGCCGCACCGATCTCGAGCACTGGTTCGAGAACTGCACGATCGCGCAGCCGGCGCTGCTCGCGCAACTCGAGCAGCGTCGCATCCCGGGTGCGACAGCGGCACCGGTGCCGGCGGTCGGTCGGCACGAGGGCCTCAATCCGGCGGCGCTCTACTACGAGATCCGCAACGGCGCGTTCGAGTTCGATGGCGCGATGCAGTCGATGTTCGTGCCGGGGCAGCCGCTCACGATCCGGGGCGGCGGCCGCTTCGCCGGTGCGCACGCGCCGGCGGCCATCGTGCTGTATCGCGCGCCGAATCGCACTGCGCCGACGCCGCGCGCGGGCGGTGCAGGCCACGCGGCCGAACCGGCAAGCACAGCGCGCGCACAGGGAGCGGTTCGCGAGGAGCGCGGGCTCGACGCGGCACAGCCGCCAGTCAAACCGGATGGAGCGGAGCACAGCGATGGTGCGCTCGACCATTGAAGCGGCTGGGCCGCGTCATCGGCTGCCGCTCTATGCGTACTTCTGCGACTTCTACGAAACGCTCGTGGACGTGAAGCCGATGCTGCTGCGTGCACGCGGCCAGGACGATGCCGTGTGGCGCACGGGGGAATCGCCCGCGCGTCGCGCGCACGAACGGCTGCTCGAGAAGTTGCGCGCGCAACAAAGCGCGGTCGAACACGACAGCGCGCCGGACGAGTGCGCGCTGTATCGCGATGCCCAATATGCGATGGCGGTGCTCGCCGACGAGCAGCTATTGCTCGAGGTGCGCTGGAGTGGCCGCGCCGAATGGCTCGACCTGATGCTCGAGGTCGCGCTGTTCGACACGCATGTCGCGGGCGTCGGCTTCTACCGGGTCATCGACCGGTTGCTTGCGACGCAGGCGCCGACCCGGATGCATGCGGAACTCGGTCTCGTGTTGCTGGCGGTGCTCGAGCTCGGCTTTCGCGGCGCGCTGCGCGGCGATCGCGAGGCGCAGACGCTCGCGCGGCGGCGGCTCGAACTGGCCGCGTTCGTGCGCACGGTGCGCGGTCATCGGGCGAGCGGCCGCGCCTTCGAACAGGCGTATGAGCATACGGTGCGGCTGCCGAGCCCGGAGACGTCCAGTGGCCGGCTGGCGCCGTTATCGCCGTGGTACTACGGTGCGCGCCTCGCGCTGGCCGCGTATCTCGTCGTGTCCGGCGTGATCTGGTTTACCGCGCTGCGGCCGTTCAATCAGCTGATCGCAAACGATGCAGCCGCGCAGCAGGCGGGCTTGAGCGGAGTCGGCTCGGGCGCGTTCGACGCGGTGCATGCGGCCGGCAAGTCCGGCATCAGCGGTGGTATGAGCGGTGGCGCGACGGACGGCGCGGCGGCCGCCGCGACTGATCACGTGCAGCGCGGCGCGATCGAGAAGCAGAAGAAGGGAGGCGCGCTGTGACAGTCACTTTTCAGATTCTGCTGGTCATCGGCGTGCTGCTCGGGCTGCTTGCCGCCGTGCTGATCTGGCGGGCGCGCTCCGCCGCGCCCGCGCCTGCGCAACTGGAGGCGACCGACGCGCCGGCGCGCGGTCCAGGCGGTTGGGTCTCGACCGTATTCGAAGCGATCGACTATGCGCGCACCCGGCGTGCGTGGCGCTATCGGCTGCCGTGGCTGCTGCTGCTCGGCGAGCGCATGGCGGGCAAATCCAGCTTCTCGCGTTCCGGGCCGAACCTCGAGCAGCCGCATCCGGATCGGCGCTATGCGGCGCTGCGCGCGGCGGGCGCCAGCTGGGCGGTGATGAATCGCGGCGTGCTGATCGATATCGATGGCGCGGCCAGCGCCGCGCCGTCCAATGGCGCGGCCAAAGGGGCGGGCGCACCGAACCCGGCCGCGCCGAAGCCGGCGTCACGCTGGAGCACGCTGCTGTCGGCGCTCGTCGATCTGCGTCCGGAGCGGCCGGTCGACGCGATCGTGCTCAGCGTCTCCGCGCGCACGCTGCTCGATACCGACCCGCAGGTCGCCGCGCGCGCCGGCGCCGACGCGTACCGCCAGTTATGCGACGTGCAGGATGCATTCCAGTTCGTGTTGCCCGTGTACGTCGTCGTCACGCAGTGCGATGCGATCAATGGCTTCGGTGCGTTCTGGCGTCAGCAGCCCGACGAATACCGCAAGCAGATGTTCGGCTGGTCCGCGCCGCTCAATGCGTCGAACGATACGCCCGCGGAATGGGGCGAATCCGCGCTTGCCGCAGTCGTCGACCAGTTGCGCACCATTCAGCTCGAAGCAGCCGCGCATTCGCGCGCCGATCTCGAGATGGCCGAGCGCGAAGGGGCCGTGCTGTTTCCGTCGCGTCTGCATGCGGTGCATGGCAGCTTGTCGCGCTGGCTCGCGCTCGCCTTTCGCGCGACCGTCGACCGTCCCGGCCACCTGTGCCGCGGGATCTATTTCACCGGCGACATCGATGGCAACGGCGTTGTCTCGAGCGGTGTAACGCGCAGCGATGTGTCGTTCGTCGACCATCTGATCGACGACAAGATGTTCACCGAATGGGGTGGCGCACGCGCAATGCGCTCCTCGGTGTGGTCGCGCAACCGCTTTCTGCGCAGCTTCCAGCTTGGCGCGGTGATGTGCGCGGCGGCGTGTGCGATCGCGCTGTCGTTTGCCGGTTACCGGCTGTATTCGACAGTCGAGCGGCTCGACCGGTCGCTCACGCAATTGCAGAGCCTGCCGCCCTACGAGGGCGGGGTCTGTCCGAGCGCCGCCGAAATATCGACGCTGCTGATGGCGCTGCACGATCTCGATACGCGCTCGTTCGACCTCGCGAATCCGTGGTCGTGGACCTGGCCGTGGCCTTCGCATCCTTTGCGCGATGGCGCGATTCGTGTGGCGGCCGCGCATGCTTTCAACGGCGTCATCCTGCCCGGACTGGGTTGCCAGTTGACCGCGCGTGCGCGCGAGCTGATCGCCCACGGCGAAAATGCCGGGCCGGTCGCGATGGAGGGACAGCTGCGGCTGCAACATGCACGCGATGGGCTGACCACGCATTTGCGCTCGGTGATCGACCTCGAGCATGCACTCGCGACGTATCGGGATATCGTGCGGCCGCTGTCCGGCGCGGCGACTCGCGCTGGGCTCGAAAGCTTCGGGCAGCTGGTCAATTTCGCGTACGCTCTGCCGGTTTCGCTCGTCACACAGAATAGTGACGACAGTGTGTTGGCACGTGCGGTCTGGTGGGGCTCCACCGACTATCAGCCAAACTTGCCCGACCGGTTGCCGCAAATCTATTCAGCCGACATCGTGCAGGACGAGCAGGCGCTGCGCGACGAACTCGTCTTGCAAGCATCCGTCGGCAAGCACCTGCTCGCGCAGCTCAATACCAACGAAGGCGATGCGGCGGCGCATGCGCGCTACCTGGTCTGGTGGCTTGACTGGACGCGAGACAACTGGCTCGGCACCGCGGGTCCCGGTAGAGGTCGCAATCTGTGCGAGCAGATTCGCGAGGATCTGCTCGCACAGACGCGCGCACTGGTTCAGGCCGGCTCCGTCACCGCCGAGGGCGCGCCGGTGTCGACCGGCAAGTCGGCGCTCGCGTACGGCGATCTGCCTGATATCACCGCGCGCATCTTCTCGCCGGAGCAGTGCGATGCGGCGGTCTATGCGGCGCTCGATTCGCTGAAGGTGCCGCCGTATGATCCGCTGATCGAAACGAAGCAAGGCGAGCGAAGCTTCGTTACGGCATTTGCGGCGGAATTCGATGGGCTGACCGAGCTCGCGCGTCTGCACTATATGCAGACTACCCGGCACGCCGAGCCCTTCGTCTGTCACGCGGACGGTGCGGGCTCGCCGGTCTGGAGCGCCGCAGCGATCGGCAACGCGCTCAACTATGTGAACGAATATCGCGCGTTCGCGCAACGGTTTCGGTTGGGCGCCGCCAGCGCGCCCGGAACGCGGCCGCTGTACGCCCGCATCGCGCTCAAGCAACTCGAGAACGCGATGAACCATGCGCTCAACGACGCGCAGCGCACGCCGCAGTCCGCCGGCCCTTCCGCGACAGACCCGGACCTTGCGTCTGCCGGTGGTGCGGGACTGACGCCGGTTTCATTCGACGAGCAGACGCTCGCGCAATCAAGCCGCGATCTCGCGCAGATGCTGGGCTCGCTCGTCGCCGTGGAGCGTAGCTACGCGGAGTTCGGATTTACGGGCAGCTATGCGGCGATCTCGAGCTGCCTGCAGCAGATCGCGTCGAATCATCTTTCGGACATCACCGGGCTTGCGTTGCAGAGTCGTCTTTTCATGCCGCAGGCGAACCCGGCGGGATCGGACTTCTACGAGCTCGGCACGGTTGCCGTCACGCGCGACTATCTCGCGCGTCAGGTGGCGCGCGCGCAGGTGCTGGCCGGATATGCGTCGCCATTCGCGGCGCTCGCGCAAAACGCCGGCAGCGGCGCCAACGCGCAGCCGAACGTGCAGACCGTCGCGTACTGGAGCAATTCGATCGCGGAGATCAACCGGTACGTGCCGGCCAACGATCCGTCGGGACAACTGGGCCAGCTGGCGTCGCTGTTCGTCGATCGGCTCAACGGCATGAACGCGGCGAATTGCCATGCGCGCATGCAGAGCTACGCGAGTGCCGACCAGGACGCGAACAATCTGTTCGCGTCGCTGCGCCGCACGCTGGTCGCCGATACGAACCTGCGTTGCGCGGGCGCGGATGCGGACGCGTTCGGGCAGCTGTTCATGAGCTTCGATGCGGCACTGGCCGGGCGCTTCCCGTTCGCTTCACTCGACGCGCCTGATGCGTCGCCTGCCGCGGTGCGCGAATTTTTCGCGTCGTACGCACTGCAGCGCAACGCGCTGCGCACGCAGGCCGCCGCATTGCCGAAAGCGCAGCGCAAAGTGGTCACGCGGTTTCTTGATCAGCTCGATGCCGCGCAGGCCTTCTTCGATGCGACATTGCGCGCCGACGGCACGCTGGCGGTCCATCTGAACGCGACGTTCAATGCACGGCCGGGCACGGAGCGCGGCGCGGATCAGGTGATCAGCTGGACGCTGACGTCCGGTGACCATGCGGCCGGCTATCCGAACCGGCCGAGCGGCCTGGACTGGGTGGCGAGCCAGCCGCTCGCGCTCGACCTGACGTGGGCGGACCTGTCGGTATGGACGCCGCACGCCGACCCGGCGCGAGCCGATGCTCCTGAGATAGATGGACCGACCGCGACGTTCGCGACCACGGGCACATGGGCCTTGATGCGCATGGTGCAGCAGCACGTCATGGATAACGGCGCGACGCCAGCGGACGGCGTGACGTTGCGCTACGACGTGCCGGTCGCCACCAGGGCAAGCGCCGCATCGGGGGCAGTGGCGGCGTCATCGCCGCAGCCGGTTGCGGCGATCCGGGTCGCGCGGCTGCTGGTCAATCTGCAAATGCAGGGCACCGATCCGACCAGCCGGACCGCGCTACCGCTCAGGATGCCTACGTTCCCGTTGCGCGCGCCGACGTTGGCCGCGCCACTGGCGAACCCGACCGCGCAGCTCCAGGACGTTCCGCCGTTGCCGACGCTGCCTGCGTTGCCGCAGGACGCGGGGGAAGGCCCGGCGGCGCCTGCAAAAGACTGAAGCCATGACTGAAAGGACCAGGATGTCGACCCCTCTAGACTTCGCCAAAGATTTCTTCGCGACGCGTTACGGCCTTGACGGCGCCGCCCTGTTTGCGCCGATCGAACCCGATGAGCCGGCGGGGCGTCTGCTGCGCGGCACGCCCGAATGGCTTGCGATCCGGCGCGCGCGTGAATGCGACGACTCGACGCTGCCGCTCGGCGCGTGGGTGCGCGACCTGAAGCATGCCGCATGGGATCAGGTGGCGGCCGCGACGCTCGATGCGCTCGCGAACCGCAGCAAGGACCTGCAACTCGCGATATGGCTGGTCGAAGCATTGCTGCATGAGCACGGCTTCGCAGGGCTCGCCGCCGGCGTCGCGGTACTCGACGCATTGACCGCGCGCTATTGGGACCTCGCGTATCCACAGCCGGCTGGCAACGATGTCGAGCATCGCGCGAACCTGTTCCGTTGGCTTAACGACAAGCTGGTCGTTCCCGCGAAGCTGGTGCCGATCACCGCGCCGGACGGCGAAGGCCGCGCGTATTCATGGGCGGATTGCGAGCGCACGCGTCTTCGGGAACGGGTCGCTGCCGGTTCGCAGAACGAGCGTGAGCGAGGCTCGGACGGCGACCCGGACGACGATCGCGATGCGGCGGGCTTCATGCGCGCGGTACGTGCGACGCCCGACGACGCGTGGCAGTGCCTGCATGCGGACCTCGAACAGGCGGGCGAGGCGTTGCTCGATCTGGGGGTGACACTGGACAGGTTGTTCGGTGACGACGCGCCGGGTGTGGGCGCACTGCGCAACCAGATCGAGCAGATCGAGGCGTTTGTTGCGGCTGAACTGCGTCAGCGAGGTGTGACGATACAGGCAGACGAAACGGCCGCGGATACAGCGGCGATCGGTTACGAAAGCGGCTCCGCGCATCGCGTTGATTACGGCAATGCGCGCGATGATGCGGACGACGCGGGCGGGCAATACGGTCAGTCATACGCTGACGCGCGGCTGGCGGGCGGCGCGCCGCTCAGCCGGGCGCGCGCCTATGCGCAACTCGCCGCCGCCGCGGCCGAACTGGTGCGGCTGGAGCCACACAGCCCCGTGCCTTATCTGATCCAGCGCGCGATCGAATGGGGGCAATTGAACACCACGCAGCTGTATGAGGAGGTGTTCATCAAGCGCCAGGGCCAACTCAACATTTTCGAGCTCGTGGGGCTCACCGTCGAACGCACGGAAAACGCATGACGAACTGCAACTGCAGGTACGCGACGCGTCAGCCGCGGGCCTTGAGTTTTGCCGCGACATCGGGTGGCAGTTCGTATGCGAGCGCAGTGCGCGTGCGCAGCGGCAGCGGCTCTTCGATCGCGTCGGCGATGGGCTGGCGCGGGCCGCGCGGTGCGATGCCCCACGCGGCAAGGACGCGCGCGCGCCGGGCTGGCGCGTTGTCACCGGCGGGCTCGCGTGTGCCGAGTACCGGGCGTGTTGTGCCATTGGGTTGGACCAGCGTGACCGGTGTGCCATCGGGCAGCTGTAACACGGTCTCGTCGGTGGGCTCCGTGCGGCGAGGGGAAGAGCGATCGGTCATCGGGGTACTCGGTTGGCAGGACTAGCGCGAGTATCGCCGCCGCAATGTCGCCACGCAAGCCCGCGCAGCGCTCGTCGGTTCATGCAAACCGGCCGCATGCGGCTGGGCACAAGGAGTCACTGATGGCACGGATCTACCAGGCGGCGACGCTCGGCGAAGCGCAGGTACGCATCGCGCTCGTACGCGATCGCGGCCGCGCGGACCTGCTCGCCTGCCGCGTCGACAGCTGGGGCATGGCTCACGGCGATACGTTGTGGTTCATTACGCGCAATCGTCACGACGCGACCGCTATCGCGTACTTCTGCGACGAAGGGTTGGCTCAGTTGAAGGTTTGCTTTGTCGACGCGCGCGGTGAGGTTGGCTGGCGCCGTGAACATCGGATGAAGGGGCGTCTTGGGTGACGCGGGGGGGCGTGTGCCATGGCGAGCGCTTGCGGCCCAAAGCAACGCGCGCGTTATGGATTGCCTTGCGTGGGAGCCGCAGCGGTGACCGATGCGTTTGCATTTGCTTTTGCTACAGGCGCGCTAGTGGAAGCGGATACGGATACAGCAGGTAGCAGGATGACTGGAGGCAGCACGGTCGTCTGCAACTGGCGTTGCACGACGAACTGATCGGCATCGGCGGCATCGACAGACCGGTAATCGCCGACTGCGACGATGAACGGCTGGCCCGCATCGCTAATGGGCACGATGGTCGTTTTGTAGTCCAGTTTGGCCGCTGCCGCGGCGAATATCGCAGCCGCTTCCTGCGATGCGAAGGTCGCGGCTTGCAGCGCATAGTGGCCAGCCGCAGGCGGCGGCACGGGCACCAGCAGGCTCGCGATGGGCGTCGATGCGGCGTTCGCGGCTTGCGCCGGCGCATCCGCATATGTGGCGCCGGGCTTCGCCGCGAGTGGAGGCGTCGCGCTCGTATCGTGCACCAGCGCCCGCGCGCGGGCGGAGAACGATTCGAGCGGCGCCTTGACCGATGGCGGCGCAAGGACGCCGGCTGCGAACATCGCCGCTCCGAACGCCAGAAGCAGTAGCAGAAACAGAGTCTTGAGCATAAGCGTATGAAAGCCGTTGTGGACAGGCCGCTGGATTGTGCGACCTGTCGGGAAGATAGGCAAGCGCGACTCGTGGTATCGCCGCACCGGTCGCTAACTGTACGGGGAGAGAGGCAATGTCCGCATTGCAGACTTATGCGCAGCGCGAAGCTGAAACCGTATTCGTCGCAGGCATGACGGATTCGCGAGCCCATGAGTTGCCGCAGTCGTTCGACCAGTTCGCAGCAAGCGCGCAGACAGTCGACGCGCTCGCCGATGCGATGGCGACGCCGGCACTCGCCACGGCATGGGCGGATGCCATCGTGTGTTACTGGGAGGGCGAACTGGCGGACGGTCGTATTCGCACTGACCGGCCCATCTACCTGCTCGATCTCGCGCCGGCCTATGGTCGTCTTGCATGGCTGATGCTGCAGGCACTGGAGGAACGGCTGCCGGGCAGTGCGGCCGCGATGCTCGACTTCCGCTATGTCGCCTGTGAAGACGAGGAGGGCGACGCGATGGAGGAAAAAACGCAAGAAAACGCGCATCGAAAAGCGCATCGAAAAGTGCATGGCGCATGGACGCGGCTTGCGGCGAAGCGCCGATTCACATTCGCGCGATGGCGCGGCACAGTCGGTTCCGCGTTGCTGATCGCGGACACCGAACTGGCGATCTCCAGCGCTGCTAACCCCGTCGTGCTGCTCGCTCCCGGTTTGTTTGAGCGGCAGCCGTCGAGGCTCTTTGCCGCGCATCGGGGCAAGTGGATGCAAGGGTGTTACACGCGCGAGCCCGGTGCAAGCTCGTCGGGTGAGCAATTGGACGATGCGCTGAGCTGCGAGTGGCACGAGATGCGCACCGGCGCGATGGATGCATCGTGCGAGCCGCTGGCCGTGCATTACATTGCCCATCTGCCGAGCGCGGCGGTGCTTCTGCCCGCTGTGACGTTTGCGATGCTCGATGCACTCAGCCGGTTCTGCGGACGTGCCGGCTATCTGCTGCTAGCAACGGCACATGGCGTATGCACCGAGCGGCAACTGCGCACCAACGCGTTGTGGCCGAGCTCGGCACGGCTGCATCAGGACGCGCCACAGCCGGTGAATTTTCACGCGCTCGCGATGTACCACCAGACGAAGGGTGCCGCCGTCTACGCGCGCCAGCTCGCGGACCACGGTCTGGTGGCCTACGCGGCGTGGTGGCGTCCGAGCGAACCGCCGCCCGAGCGATGCATGGCTACGCTGCGTACGTGCCTCGATGCGCATCACCCGGATGACAGCGCACATCTTGCGGCTTCGGCGGAAGCACTCGCGGAAGTCGCTCCGCCTGAGGCGCTGCTCGCGTTGCTGCGCTTGTCTCGCCATGATGCCCGAGTGCTAGGGCGGCTGATTTCCGGCTATGGCGACAGGCCACTGTGTCTGACGGACAGCGAGCTTCACGCGTGGCGTGCCGCGGTCTTCAGCGTCTGGCAGCGTCATGCGCCTGGTGTCCTGGACCCGATGCTGGACCGCCAACTGGGCCTGCTGGCGATGCGCGTCGGAAACTGGGGACTCGCTAGCGAGATATTTCGCACCGGTCTCATGCACAACGCCGACGACGTCGCCGCGCACTACTACCTCGCGCGTTGCCTTGTAGTCACCGGATATCTCAACGATGCAATCACGCACGCTGCCACGGCGCTAGCGCTCGACCCGACCCATCGTGCATGCGTTGCGCTATGCCGTTTGCTGCGCCGGCGTGACGCAAGCTGGCGATCATTGCGGGCGTATCAGTCTTCGCTTGCCCGCGATCGCGACCTGTGCATCGAGCCGCTTTGCAGCGGACATGTTGATGCATTGCTCGACCACTTGCTCAGTGATCCTCATATCGCGTTGATGGCGAACCTGCCCGACATGACGAACCGCCAGCAGGTGCTCGAGTGGCTGGACGGCGAATCGCACGAAGCAGGACGCTGCAGTTATGCAGTCGTGCAGGCGGATCAAGGGCCGATCGGCGTCGTGAGTTACCGGCGAGTCGCGTCGGCTGCGTACTTCTATTTCTGGGTCGGCGCTGGCGTGCAGGGCGCCGGGCTCGGTTCGCGCGCAGCGCGTTTGCTCCTCGCGCAGGCTGAGGCGGCGGGCGTGACCGATATGTTCACGTCGACGTTTGTCGACAACATTCGCTCGTCGCGCGCGCTGGTTCGCGTCGGGTTCGAGCCGCTCGTTGTGGAGGCGGCCGATGACCGCGTGAGCTATTTCCATGCGTCGCTGGTGGATCGCGGCGCGAGCATCGGCGATTTCATCGAACAGTTGACCGGGCTTTGCGAGTCGATCGACTCGCCGGTCTAGCGCTTGTGCCGCTTTAATTGTTGTCAAACCTGACCGACGAAGGAGGTGAAGATGAAAGATGATGACCATAGTCCACGTGGAAGCGGAAAACCCGTCAGTCTACTGACGCTCGCATTGCGTCAACAGGAGGAAGCTCCGCCCCGAACGCGCCGCGCGAGGAGCAATGCATTTCACAATGAGGCGGACCATCAGCGACAAACCGGGCTGGACATCCACCAGCTTCGCCGCGAATGGGCGCAGGAAGCAATCAGTCAGAAAGGTGCGCAAACGCAGGTATATCTGCATGCCCTGACTCGAAAAGGGGAAGCGGAAGTCAGGCAGAAAGGATTGCTGACCAAAAATCAGAGAGGGGTCAAGTTCACTCCCGATTACGAGTCAACCAATAACAGCACTGACGTATTCGTGGGTGGACCTAACGTCATGCGACAACATTTTGGGGCTGGGATAGAGTCACGGTCGCGCTATGTTCATGTCATTGGGGATCCGGCGCACTTCGTGCCGGATAGCGACTACAACAAGACCCTCAAAGGCAACAACGACTCGGTGAGTTACGTAGGGGGCATCCCGCCACTTAGGGATGCACGCGCAGGCGACACAGGTCCGAAATCCTTTATGGAGCCGATGTCGCCCAACACCAAAGCCGGAGCAAGCCGATACATGGCTGGCGTGGAGGGTTTTGGCAATGAAGCTGAAGCCGAGATCAAGCGGAAATTCAAGGCCCGATTCGACGACAAATGAAATAGCGCTATCCGTCGCAGCAGACGGCATGTGGGAACGGTCGCCCATATACCCATTTACGTTGGGCGACCGGATGAGTCATCGACAGCCGATGCCGCTCGAGCGCAAGCTATTTTGCCGTTTTATACCAGGCCGGCAATACGGCGTTCACTGCATCAAGCCGCTTCTTGCGCGAGCGCGGCGCGACGGCAATCTGAAGACCGAGGTCGCGTCGATCTATCCGCTTGCCGATCTGCGTACCGCGCTTGCCGCGGCCGGCGTGGGCGGCCGCAATGGCAAGGTGTGCTCGATCTCAGGGGCGTCTAGCTCAAGCGTCGGCAAGGCGACCTGTGAACCGTTCACGTTCGAACTTCCTGCGGCCGGTTTGCGGTGACCAGGCTGGCGCAGCACGGGACGAGACAGAGCAGGCCAGCCAATAGCCAGAATGCGCCTGACAATCCCACTCCACTGGCGACGAAGCCCACGCCTGCCGGGCCGACCAGAATTCCCGCATAACCGGTCGTGGTGATCGCCGCGACCGCGAGCGCGGAGGGCATCGCGCGTTGCGAGCCCGCGCGGCGAAACAGCACCGGCACGACATTCGATGCGCCGAGGCCGATCAGGACAAAGCCGGTCATCGCAATCACGGCGATCGGCGCAGTCAGCAGGACGACAAAGCCAGCAGTCGCGAGCAGACCTCCCCAGAACATCATGGACCGGTCGCCGACGCGTGCGGTCAGGGCGTCGCCGCCTAGCCGGCCTGCAGTCATCGCAATGGAGAACAGCACGTAACCCAATCCTCCCTGGGTCGCGGCGACCAGTCCCGCACCGGTGATAAGCAGTGCGCTCCAGTCAAGCAGTGCGCCTTCGACGAGAAACGTGATCCCTGTGAGCGCGGCAAGCAACAGCACGATGCCGCGCGGCACAACGAACAACGGACCGTCATGCGCGCGGGCCGTTTCGATCAGACGTGGCCGTGCGATGGCGACCGCCGCGAGCATCAGTGCGGCACACGGCAAGGTGCTCGCAAGCGTTCCGATGTGCATCGACAGTAAAAAGGTCATCGACATGGAGCCGGCAAATCCCCCGACGCTGAACAGCGCATGAAACCCGGACATCAAAGGCCGGCCCTCGGCACGCTCGACTTCGACTGCATGGATATTCATCGCGACATCCAGTGAGCCGAGCGACGCGCCAAAAGCGAGCAAAGCGATACCGAGGGTGAACGGTGTGTCGGCAACGGTCAGCAACGGCAGGATCACAGCCAGTCCTAATCCTCCGGCGGCGATGATCGGCTTGCTGCCGTATCGCGCGCTGAGCGCGCCCGTGATCACCATCGCGATAACCGACCCGAGGCCGATACAAAGCAGCAGCATGCCGAGCACGCCGTCACCGACGCCCAGACGCTGCTTGGCGTACGGCACGAGCGGCGCCCAGCACGCGACACCGAAGCCAGCCACCAGGAACGCGAGGCGGGTGGCGAATCGGGCGGACGGTTGGCGGGAAGTCATTGCATCAGGCTCCATGCGGTAGGGGCCACACATTTAGAGGCTTGCCGGCGGCTCGGCCTTCAGTACGGACAGGCCCGCTTTCGACAAGGCCACCTGCTCCGCGCGCGGCAGGTCGTGTTCGACGATCACGCAGCCGATCGCCTTGATTGCCGCGACCCGGTGAGGCGCGCGGGTGTTGAACTTGTCGGTGATTGCAAGCACCACGCTGTGCTGGCTGGCCGCGAGGACCGCGCGTTTGAACGTCGCATCGGCAAGACCGAATGCGCTGATGCCGCCTTTTGGCGATATCGCACACGAGCCGATGAAGCATCGATCGATATTCAATTGCTCGACGTTCTGCACGGCACTCGCATCGACGCATCCGCCCACTGCCGGATCGACCGAGCCGCCGATCATGATGAGATGCAGATCGGCTCGACGAAGCACGGCAGCGGCGATGTCGATGGAATTGGTTGCCACGGTGAGTTCGCATTCCTCAGGCAACAGGTCGACGAGCGCGAGATTGGTGCTGCCGCTATCAAGGAACAGGAGTTCGCCCGGTTGAATGAGGGGCACGGCCGAGCGGGCCAACGCGGACTTGCGCTCGCGCGCAACGTCCATCCGGTTCGCCATGGGGGCCGACGCAGGGGTGATTGGCAATGCGCCGCCGTAGACCCGGCGGCAACGCCCTTCGGCCGCCAGTGCGCGGAGGTCGCGCCGGATCGCGTCTTCGGAGAGATTGAATTCGACAGCGAGCGCGGCCGCTACGACGGGCTGGCCTTGTGCGAGCCGATTCGCGATCTCGTCGCGTCGGGCGAGGGGGAGTTCGTCATTCATGCCCGCATGTTAACGTGCATGAACAAGAAAGTAAACGTGCACAATTGTGCAACGTGTGAGATGACGCGTTGATCGTCCGCCTGGAAAAAGCGATTTTCAGCGATGTCGCATGGGGGGATTCAAGTCAATTTGTCTGGACAATTTTAGTGAGGCGATTTTCGTTATTTAACGGCATACTCGGCTGACCGGGCATCGCTGTCGACGCGATTCTTTGTATGTGTTTTCGCTGTGGTCCAGACGTTAGCTTTCGTCAGCGCACTCCTCGGCTGGCGTCGCAACAATGGGAAAAGGAGGAAGCGTGAATACAAACGGCATAAGCAAAATAATCGGCGCAACGTTAGCCGTGGCCATCGCGACTTGCGCGACCTATGCGGCCGCACAAACCAGCGTGAGCCCGCCTGCCGACGTGTCCGCGCAAAGGCCGCCAGCCGGCCCGCCTGCGCATCGAAACAGTTCGGATAGTGCGTTGGTTCGCGACGTTCGCCGGGCCCTCTCGCGCTCATCGGGAGTAAATTCCACGGGCATTCATGTCACCGCCCGGCAGGGCATCGTCACGTTGACGGGGTGGGTGCCGCAGCGATCACAGGTCGAGCGGGCCGGCAGCGTAGCGCGGTCAGTGCGCGGCGTCAGGTCGGTATCGAACAGATTGACGGTGCGAACGCGCCACGGCAGCGGCAGTTGAGCGACGGGTGCGATCGCCCGCCTGTCTGATCGGACCAGACCGCGTGCGTGCGCGATGAGACGCGCACGCAGGGCTCAATCAGAAGTGAACGCGCATGCCTGCGATGCCGACGATCTGATTGCCGGTCGACGAAGCACCGCCCGAGTTGTAGACGAACGCCGTGTAGTTGTGGCCACTCACGTGCTGGTAGACACTCTCAAGATAAACATCGGTACGCTTGGAAAGGCTGTACACCGTTTGCAGCCCAAGCTGGTTCCACTTGGGCGATGAGCCGAAGGTCGATGTGTTGGTCACGTGACCATCGGTGAACACATATTCAACGCCCAGCGAGAGCTGCGGCAATACGAAGTACTTCGCGTTGACCTCGTAGTTATCAAAGCGCACCGAGCCATTGTTCGAGCCGAACGACGTCGAGCCCTCAAACTGGGTGTGGGTGTACACGAAGCCGACCTTCGCCTTGCCAAAGTCGTAGTTCACGCCCGCGCCGACGATGCGTTGCACGTCGGCGCCAAGTACGAACCCGGCGGTGTTGTTCGCCTGCGACTCGTTCACGTCGAGCGCGCCGGCGCTGTTAATCGTCGTGTTCTTCGAGCCGTTGATCTGGTAGTAGGCCACGCCCGCACTCAACGGTCCGCCACTGTAGCCGAGGCCGGCGCTATACGCGCGGTTTAGCGCAAAGTCGGTGCTATTGGAGAACGCGTATTGCGCCTCGAACTTCAGGCCGTGGTACACCGGGCTGACATACTTGGCCGTGTTGCTTAGACGGAACGAGTGAATCATGTCGTCGTTGTCAAACGGATGGGCGAATGCGGTATCGCCGAAGGCCAGGGCCGTGGCCGAGAGTGGAATCAGTGTGTCGGTAAACGCGTCGTACTGACGGCCGAACGAGACCGCGCCGTAATGGTCGCTGCTCAATCCGACGTATGCCTGGCGGCCGAATAGCCGTCCATCCTGCCCGGACTTGCCGTTGTTGATGTTAAAGCCGCCCTCGAGTACGAAGATCGCGTGCAGGCCGCTGCCCAGATCTTCGCTGCCGCGCAGGCCGAAGCGGCTGCCATTGATATTTCCGCTTGTCTGGCGCAGCAGCGATCCGCTACCCGCGTTATTCGTGTATTGCAGACCCGCGTCCAGTATTCCGTATAGCGTTACGGAGCTTTGTGCATGGGCAATCGGTGCCGCGCACAGCGCGGAGCACGCTACAACGATTCTCTTCTTCATTACTCTCTTGTCTCCATGTCAGAGTCTGCAAAACAGCTAGACTCTGGGTGATTACAGGTAGCGAGTGTACGAGGCGACTTGATGATTGGGAAATGCACGTTCCGCAATTAGAAATTGCTCAAATTGAAACGTTGACTACCGTTAGCGAGGTATGCCGTGTTTTCTTAGGAGCGTTGCGAAGAAAGGCATTGTTTGACGAATTGATTCATTAAATTGAAGAGACGCGAACGCGCGGACAGTTGATTGCCGAATGTCACTCGTACGTGAGAATCGGCAATCAAACTTTGGTCCGATCAAGCCTAAACCGGCGGAAAGTCCAGGTCCGTGGGCCGCAAAGCTGTTCAGATAGTTGGTGAATACCACCAGCGCGACATTCGCGACAATCTCAATCATGGTGCTGTCGGATAAGCCTGCTTCACGTGCCTTTGCGAGGTCTGTGTCGCTCACGTGTCCGCGCTGTTGTGCAATTGCTCTGGCAAGCGCGGCAACCGCACCTCCTTCGCCGTTGCGCGCCGCTCGAATTGCTTCGCCCGTGAGCCCAGCGTTTCCGGCCAATACGGTATGCGCGGCAAGGCAATATTCGCAGCCGCCGACCTGCGAGACCGCCAAGGCGATGCTTTCCTTCTCGGCCACGCTTAAATTGCCCTTGCCCAGCGGCTGTTGCATTTGAAAGAACGCGCCAAACGCTGCTTGCGAGTTCGCTAGCGTGCCAAATATGTTTGGCACGGAACCGGTCGCTTTTTCAAGCGCTTGAAGTTGCTGCTGAGTGGACGTCGGGGCTTGACTAACTGAAAGAGCTGGAATGCGTGCCATGTGGTCATTTCCTTGAGTGAGTGAATCGGGGATCACACGAATCGCCGTGTGTCCTGCGTCGTTTGGCCGTTGTTCGCGGCACCTGGAACTGTAAGAGCCGTCGACACGTTCGGTAATGCCAATGCGACGCAAGAAATTGCTCAATCGACTCACGGCGGCTGGACGCCTACCTGAGTGGCTGCGTTTGCGGTGCAATACGCCCGATAGAATTAACCGGTAATCATCCGATTGATGAATTACAGGCGTTACATTCAAAATAGTCTTGAGTTATGTTTCGCAATTAGTATGGATATCCTGGTAATAGGTGAATAGTCAGGATGACGGATGCCGGCGGCGTTTATCTACAACTCGGGCGACGCCTCTTCCACCGGTACCCAGGTGGCGGGCATCGCGGGGCTACGGCTCCACTTCTAACGGGGGGCGGCGGGCGCGCAATCGCAAGCTTCGCTGGACGCGCGGCGATTACATGCGATGTAATTGGCACGCGCAACGGTCCCGTCTACTCTTTGGCTGTCGCGCCGCCAATCCGGCTGCGCTCACTACCAAGGAACCGTCATGTCCCGCTATCCCACTTACACGATCGAATCCGCCCCCGCGCACTCGAAGCCGGTCCTCGAGCAACTGCACCAGGCGTTCGGCCTGATTCCGAACATCGCGGCCAAAATGGCCGCTTCACCGGTGCTGATCAACGGTTTTATCGGCCTGTTCGAGCGTGTGCATTCGAGCAGCCTCACGGAGCCGCAGATCCAGACACTGCTGCTGACCAACGCGGTCACCAACGCCAGCGAATGGCCCGTTGCGTTTCATACGGCGCTTGCATTGAAACAAGGTGTACGTGCCGAGGATGTCGAGGCGATCCGCGATGGCGGCTTACCCGCTGACGTCGAACTGGCCGCGTTGTCCCTGCTCGCGCGCACGCTGATCGAAAAACGCGGCCGTCTCGCCGATTCGGATCAGCGTCGCTTCTTCGAAGCGGGCTTCAGCGCCGAACAGATGCTGGAAGTTATCGCGGTCGTTGCCGCATCGACTATCACGAACTACACCAGCAGCGTGACCGAGCCGGCCCTCGAGGCGCCGTTCGAGGAATTTGCGTGGCATGCGTCAGCATCCTGAGTCCGTTGCGTTATATTGATTCTCCTCTCTATTAGCGAAATGCGATGAGCACTGCTCGTCCCCATCCGAATATGCCGCAGGGAGAACTTGGGAATTTGTTGCGCTATTGGCGCGACGTGCGTGGCATGAGTCAGCTCGATCTGTCGCTCGAGGCCGGTGTCTCGCAAAGGCAGATCAGCTTTATCGAAAGCGGGCGCAGCGTGCCGGGGAGGGACACGCTGCTGACCCTCGCGCAAACGCTGGATGTGCCGATGCGCGAGCGCAATGCACTGCTGCTCGCGGCTGGCTACGCACCCGTGTATTCGGAGGCGCCGTGGAACGCACAGGAAATGCATAGTGTGATCCGCGCGCTGGAACGTGTCGTTCGCCAGCATGAGCCGTTTCCGGCGATCGTGATGGACCGCCACTGGAACGTGCTGATGACCAACGACGCGGCGCCTCGTTTTTTCAATCACTTTATCGACCTGGGCTCACGAGAAAGCCCGCGTAACATGCTGCGTCTGATTCTCGATCCGCATGGAATGCGTCCGTATGTGGCGGATTGGGAGAATGTTGCACGAAGCTTGCTGCAACGGGTGCATCGTGAATCGGTCGGCCACGTGCTGGACGACAAGACCCGGCATCTGCTCGATGAACTGCTTGCCTATCCAGACGTTCCGCGCGACTGGAAGACGTATCGTGGGCCGTCTGCAGCGAATATGCCGGTCATTCCGATGGGCTTTATCAGCGACGGAGTCGTGCTTCGCTATTTCTCGATGGTCACCACCGTTGGTGCGCCGCAAACCGTTGCGGCGCAGGAACTGCGCCTGGAATGCATGTTCCCTGCCGATGACGAAACGGAAGCGCAGCACACGGCGTTGTTCGCCGCGCATTCAAAGCACCGTTGAGGCGCTTGCGGGCGTTCCGCTGCGCGCCGGCGCTGCCTCGATACAGCCACCCATCGTGGCAGTACGCTTGCTGAAAGTGCTTTCACTTTGCGATGCGATCAGGATGACGTCTATGCAGTTCCGTCATCGCCCTGCTTTCTATGTTTCGACACGATCCGCTCCTGCTGCGCGGGCAGCACCGGATCATAGTGGCTAAGCTGGATGCTGTAGTTGCCGTGTCCGCCAGCAATGGCGTTCAGACGCGATTGATAGTCGTTGAGTTCGGACAACGGAACCTGTCCAACCACCACCACGGCGTTGCCCGTGGCGGTGCGTGTGCCGTGCACCTGTCCACGTCGCGCGGACAGATCGCCGATGATGTCGCCCATCGTGGCTTCCGGCGTCATCACCTCGATGTCCACGATCGGCTCAAGCAGCACGGGCTGCGCTTTCAGCACCGCATCGATAAAGGCCTTGCGCCCTGCGCAGACGAATGCCACTTCCTTGGAATCAACCGGGTGGCTCTTGCCGTCAAACACGGTGACGCGCACGTCTTGCATCGGGAAGCCGCCAAGCGGCCCGCTATCGATCACCTGCTGGATGCCCTTTTCCACGGCGGGAATGAACTGGCCCGGGATCGCACCACCCTTGACCACATCGACGAACTCGAAGCCCGTCCCGCGCGGCAGCGGCTCGATGCGTAGCATCACTTCGCCGAATTGCCCGGCGCCCCCGGTTTGTTTCTTATGGCGGCAATGTCCCTCGGCCTTGGTGCCGATGGTTTCCCGGTACGCGATCGTCGGTGGATGCGTGACGACGTCGAGCTTGTACTGGTCGGACAGCCGCTCGAGCATCAGGCGCAGGTGCAATTCGCCGAGGCCCCGTATCACTGTCTCGTTGGTGCCGGCCGGGTGTTCGATTCGCAGACACGGGTCTTCCGCACTCAGCTTTTGCAGAATTTCCCAGAGTCGCTGTTCGTTGCCGCGCCGCGCGGGCTCGATCGCCAGACCATAGATGGGCGTCGGGAAATGGAGCGGAGTCAGATGGATGTTGCCGTCCTCGGGGGCGTCGTGCAGCACCGTATCGAAGCCGATCTCGTCGACCTTGGCTGTGGCGCAGATATCCCCCGGCCCGGCTTGTGTGATGTCCACGTGCTCTTTGCCTTGCAGCAACATCAGATGGGCGACCCTGAACGGCTGGCGCCGGTCACCGATATAAAGCTGGCTGTCGCGCCGGATTGTGCCCTGATGGATGCGAAACACGGCCAATTTTCCGATGTAAGGGTCCATGACGATTTTGAATGCGTGGGCCAATACATGCCTGTTCGCGACCGGTTCGGCGCGCACGACTTCCTTGCGGCCGCCATCGTCGCGATAGAAGAGCGGTGGGTTACCTTCCACGGGCGCGGGTAGCAGTCGGACGAACACGTCGAGCAATTCCGCGATGCCGGCGCCGTTGGCCGCTGATGTGAAACAGATCGGCACCAGGTGACCTTCGCGCAGCGCCCGCTCGAACGGTTCGTGCAACTGCTCCGGGCTGATCGCTTCGCCTTGTTCCAGATAAAGCTCCATCAACGCGGGGTCGATCTCGATCACCTGATCGACCAGTGTATTGTGCGCCGCCGCAATGGAGAGGAAATCAGCGTCACCGGCCGGGTTGAAAAAGCAATCCACCACGTGGCGGCCGCCTTGCGCCGGCAGGTTGATCGGCAGGCATCGCTTGCCGAAAGCGGTCTGGATTTGCGTGAGAAGCCCTGCCAGGTCGATCTTTTCGCGATCGATGCCATTCACGATGATCATTCTGCAAAGCTTGCGCTCCTCGGCCCACGTCATCATGTGCCGGGTGGTCATTTCGATGCCGGTTTGTGCGTTGATAACGATGGCGGCCGTCTCCACCGCGGGCAGGGCGCTGATCGACAGGCCGGAAAAGTCCGGATATCCCGGCGTATCCAGCATATAGATGCGGGTGTCCCGGTAATGCAGATGGACGACGGCGGAGTTCAGCGAGTGATGATATTTTCGTTCGAGCGGGTCGAAATCGCAGACTGTCGTGCCGCGCTCGACGCTGCCGGGCGAATGTACCGCTCCGCCCCGGTGCAGCAGCGCTTCGATAAGCGATGTTTTACCGCATCCGGCATGTCCGATAAGGGCGACGGTGCGGATCGCGTCAGGACTGTACTGCATGGGTGCCCCCATCCAGTGTTGTACGTAGCGCATTATTGGCGAAAACGCGCGGGTGTGCCATAGGCGTAATCGTTCGGTCCGTGGTCGCGTCCACACTCGTTGGACAACGCGCGCGTCTGGGGAGCGGTGGCCTATCGTGACCGTTCGCCATCGGACGACGCTGGGTCATTCAGCGTTCCGAACCGATAGTCGTTGAGTTGGAGAGTGTCGTAGTGCACCTGAGGATCATATCGTCCATCGGCGATGGTCACTCGTACGTGATATATAGGGTAATGAGTGATCACCCTCGTCGCCTATTCAACCTTCCACCCCGCAATGAACGCTACAACCTTACCTAGGCTCAATCTCTCCACGTTCCCGCGTCATGCCCTTCTCGAAGGCCCGACTCCCATTCAGCCGCTGTCTCGCTTGAGCGCTCGTCTAGGCGGCGCGAGCATTTATGTCAAAAGAGACGATCTGAATGGATTGGGCGGTGGCGGCAACAAGCTAAGGAAGCTTGAATTTCTGATCGGGGAAGCATTGGCTACAGGCGCGGATACCATCATTACAGTGGGTGCGCGGCAGTCGAATCACGCCCGGCTCACGGCCGCCGCAGCCGCGCGCATGGGTCTCAAATGCGAACTGGTGCTGACAAGGACGGTGCCTCGATTCGACAGCGACTATCTGGAGAATGGAAATATTCTGCTCGATGCATTGTTTGACGTGCGCGTGCATGATCTGTCGGGCTCGGCCAATGCGCTGCAATTTGCCGAAGATCGCGCGAGCGAACTGCGCGCGCAGGGACGCAAGGTCTACGTGTGCCCGCTCGGCGGTTCGAGTGCTGTCGGCTGTTTGGGCTATGCGGATTGTGCGGCCGAAATACTGGCACAGTCGACGCAAGCGGGTTTGTCTTTTGATCGCATCGTCGTGCCCAATGGAAGCGGTGGCATGCAAGCGGGACTGCTTGCGGGATTTGCCGCGCTCGGCGTGAAAACGCCAGTCATTGCCGCGTACACCGTGCTTGGCGATGCTGAGCGCGCACGCTCCATTACGCTTGATAAAGCCAATCAGACGGTCCGGCTCATCAACGAGAATCTGCATGTTGAAGCCGACGCTATTTCGATTGACGGAGAGCAACTCGGGCCGGGTTACGGCATTCCGACCGACGGCATGCGCGAGGCGGTTCGTCTGCTGGCATCGACCGAAGGTCTTCTGCTCGATCCGGTGTATGGCGGCAAGGCATTTGCGGGTCTCGTCAAGGATGTCACTTCCGGGAAGTACGCGGCCGGAGAAAACATTCTGTTCATCATGACAGGCGGACTGCCCGGATTGTTTGCCTACCGGAGCGAGTTCTAGAGGAATCCGCTCTCGCGGTCGAGCTGCTGTCGCCGCGGCCCATCACGGCAATCGTCATCCGCACAACAGCGCGCGCAAAGTGGCCACCCAATCCAGGTGGCCTGACCAATTTGCGCCGTCCCCGTCGCGCAACCACCCTATGCGGGCATTGACAGTAGCGCCCCCGGCCGGCAAATCCGGATGCGCGGTTCGACGGAGACAATTCGACATGAAGATCAAGGAAGCCATCGAGAAATTTCCCGGTGGCATGATGGTGATCCCCTTGCTGTGGGGCAGCCTGCTCAACACATACTTCCCGCACGTACTTTCGATCGGCAGCTTTTCGACGTCACTCGCGCATGGCGCGTTGCCGATTCTTGCGGTGTTCTTTGTCTGCATGGGCGCTGAAATCCAGCTGAAAACCGCGCCGCGCGCATTGAAAAACGGCGCGGCGATCACGCTTTCGAAGCTCGCGAGCGGCGTAGCGCTTGGCTTGCTCGTGAGCTACGTGTTCAAGGGGAAACCGATATTCGGATTGTCCGGCATGGCGATTATCGCGGCCACGACCAATGCGAACATGGGCCTTTACGCGGCGCTTACCAAACAGTTCGGTGATGAGGTGGACCGTGGCGCGCTTGCGGTACTGTCGATTCTCGAGGGTCCATTCGTCACGATGGTTGCGCTTGGCATGTCCGGGCTTGCGAAAATCCCGTTCATCGAGTTGCTTGCGACGATCCTGCCCATCCTGATTGGCATGGCGCTCGGCAATCTCGATCGCAACATGCGCATGTTTCTCAAATCCGGCGGGGACCTGTTGATCCCGTTTTTCGCATTCGGCCTCGGCGCGCAGATCAACCTGCATGCGATTCTCGCTGCTGGCGTGCCGGGCATTCTGCTTGGGCTGGTGACGCTCGTCGTCGGCAGCATCGTGAATATCGCTGCGTCGCGGCTTACCGGCGGTACTGGCGTCGGCGGCGCCGCCGTGTCGACGACTGCCGGTAACGCGGTCGCGACACCGACCGCCATCGCGGCTGTCGATCCGCATCTCGCGTCGCTGATTGCTGTTGCGACGCCTCAGATTGCCGCATCGACGATTGTCACGTCGCTGCTCACGCCGCTGTTGACCGCGCTGTATGCGAAGAAATTCAAAGTCCGTCGAAAGGCAGCCGACAGCGATTCGGCACCACCGCTTGCCAAGCCGGCAGATGCGCCATAAACGGGCGTCGCGACGCGCGCGGTCGGGTCGTCGATTCAGCTATGCATCGATGACCTCGGACTGCTGGTTCGATAGCTCGCGTTCCCGATATGACTGACCCCAGTCGCGCAGACTGATCAACACCGGCGCGAGCGATTTCCCAAGCGGCGTCAGCGTGTATTCGACCTTCGGCGGAACCTGCGGAAACATGTGCCGTTCGATGACACCGTCCGCCTCCAGCTCGCGAAGTTGCAGAGTCAGCATGCGCTGTGTCGTGTTCGGCATCAGCCGCGTGAGTTCCATGAAGCGTTTCTTCCCGTGCAGCAGATGAAACAGGATAAGGGGTTTCCACAGGCCGCCAATGACGGACAGCGTGATTTCAACCGCGCAGCCGCTCTTGCCGTCCAGACGTTTGATACGCATCGGATCGTACCTACAAAATTGATAGTACCGGTGCCGATTGTACGTTCTTGCGGTAAACGACGTTCGCTTCGACAATCGCTCCATCGCAGCATCGCCGCGCACGGTTCGCGGCGCTCCTCCCCTCTGACCAAGGAACTGTTTCGATGAAAGCGATCACCCTGCGCCAACCAGCCGGACTGGATCAACTTCAACGGGTCGAGCTCGCGGAGCCCGGCGAACCCGGCCCCGGCGAAATCCGCGTGCGCATCCACGCGAGCTCGCTGAATTTCCATGATCTCGGTGTGGTCACGGGGCGGCACCGCAACGTCGACGGCCGCATCCCGATGTCCGACGGCGCCGGCGTGGTCGAAGCGGTTGGTGATGGCGTCGGCGAATTCGCGGTCGGCGACGCGGTCGTGTCGACCTTCTTCCCCACCTGGCTGGACGGCGGCCCCACGCTGTCGAACTTCGCGACTGTGCCCGGTGACGGCGTCGATGGCTACGCGCGCGAGCGGGTCATTCGGCCCGCACACTGGTTCACCCATGCGCCGCGCGGCTACAGCCACCACGAGGCGGCGACGCTGACGACCGCGGGACTGACCGCGTGGCGTGCGCTCGTCGTCGATGCGCGGTTGAAAGCGGGCGATACGGTGCTCGTGCTCGGCACCGGCGGCGTATCGATCTTCGCGCTGCAGTTCGCGAAACGGATGGGCGCGACGGTGATCGCGACGTCGTCGTCTGACGAAAAGCTTGAGCGTGTTCGTGCGCTAGGCGCCGATCACACGATCAACTACCGGCGCGACGCGGACTGGGCCGCCAAGGTGCTCGACTGCACGAATGGCCGTGGTGTCGATCAGGTGATCGAGGTCGGCGGTGCCGACACGCTGGCGCAATCCATCCGTTCGTGCCGCACGGGTGGTCATATCGCGCTGATTGGCGTGCTGGCTGGCATTGCTGGACCGGTGCCGACGGTCGAGCTGATGCGACGCCAGCAGACGTTGCAGGGGTTAATCGTCGGCAGCCGCAGCCAGCAGCGTGACATGGTACGTGCGCTTGAAGCGATGGGCATCAAGCCGGTGATCGACCGCACGTTCCCGCTCGATGAAATCGCCGATGCATTCGCTCACCAGGCAGCGGGCAAGCATTTCGGGAAGCTTTGTTTATCGATCTGACGGGCTGCGTCGTGCAGTGACGGACGATGCGCAGCCAAGCGCATTGCGGGCGGGTTACGTGGGCGTCCGGTAGTGCGACGTACGTGAGCGTGTCGCCCGGGCGGTACGAAGGGTTCGCTTTTTTGCCGGCGATGCCATGCGGATATGACCCCGCTCGACCTTGCGGCATAAGGTGATGTACTTCGTGACACGATGAACGTCAGACAGGCCCGAGTTCCATCGCGTCATCCGTGGAAATCGCGATCCAGTCGAATAGCTCGGCGTTCATCAGTTGCTCGAAGTCAGTGACGGCCTCGGCTAGCGCGCCTAAGTCTTCGGCCTGCGGCGCATGCCCCGCCGATCCTAACTCCACGATATGCCGGTGCGTAACGAACCAATCGTCAATCTCGCGTATTTGCGCCCGATAGCGATGCCGGATACTCCGCTGATTTTGCCCAAGATATGCACTGGTCGAGGCTCCGGCGAGTCCGATAAAAATCAGCAACGCGAACACGGCGAGGCGGGTCGCGATCGAGTCATCACCGAGACCCACCAGCGAGCCGAACTTCACCAGCGCGGCCAGCGACGCGAGAAAGAAGAGGCCCACCATATAGACTTCTCGTCTATCGCGGTCATGTGAAATTCTTTCCACGGACGTGGTAAACCAGCTTTTCTGTCGCACAGGCCGGCGATTGAGATACAGAGTGAGCGCCTCGGGCCGGATAGTCACAGCCGATTTCAGCCGCGCATGAATCTCTTCGATCCTTTGGTCGGCAAAAGCAACCACTGCGTCCAGCAGGTCGCCGCGAGCAGGGGCCAATGCTTCGTTCGCATGGGCGTGAAATTCGTCGAACTGTGCGGATACCTGCTTCGCATCCCCGATCAGGATGAATTCCGTTTGCGCCCACTGCCGCAAAAATTCTGTCTTTGCGCGCTGCCTGATCCAGTCAACCCGATAACGCCCCGACCGCCGAAAGGCAATCGCGACGAGGAGCAAGGCGAAGATGTCGAGTGAGGCCGAGTAGACGTGAAAGAACTCCGACCCTGCCATAAAAGTCGCCGCCATTGCGGTGCCAACAAACGCGGCGAATAGCGTTGCAGAGGCACTGACCAGGTACGCGATGCAATAATCCTGAAGACGTTTCGCTTCCTGATGCTCGGCCTGGACAAGGTGGTAGAGGGCTGCGTCGGCGCTTGTGTTCTTTCCACCGCGCACCGACGCAAGGGTGCCACTGCCACTGACCTCGCCCGTCGGCTTCGATAGTTTGCGAACGCGGCGAAAACTCGCTCCACGGATGCGCATGGAAGACAGTCCGGCAATGCAGCAGACGAAGAACGCCGTACAGCCGCCGAAGATTGTGGGCACAACGATGTGCTCAAGATTTTCCATCATCCGAAGATTCCGACTGCGCCGTCCACTTCCACATGCATTTCACTAAGGACGGGTCTCGTTGAGATCATCTGCGTTTGTCCGACATAGACTGGCTCGGGGGCGGCATTCGTCGTGCCGTCGGACACAGGCGCCACCTTGATCGCGATTCGTATCAACGTGATGTACAGCGTGTCCTCGTAAAGCAATGAACAGTACGCATGCGCATAGTCGGGATGGCGACGACGTATCAGAACAGGCTTGAGGTGTCGCGCGGCCCTGAGCTTTTCGTCTTCGGTGACATCGGATCGCCAGGGAATCTGGTCGACGGACGTGACAATCTGGAAACGGCCGGCATCGCCACGAATGCAGAAATGCAGGAAGAAGCGAATATACGATTCCAATGCGCTCTCCGTGTCGGCGAGCCTGGCAAGAGCGGTGGCAATTGCGTTTGACGTCCAATCGAGCAAGACGGACGCGCCGTCGGGTCCGACGACCATAAACTGCTCGTTTTGCCCGCGCGAGTCGAGGCATTCGATCGCTAACAGTCGATGTCCGGGTAAAAAGCTGAGCGATGCGCTGCGCACCGTCCAACCACTCGGGTTGCCTGCAAAGCTACCATCGGGCGCCGTGCGGAATGCATCGGCAACCAGCTTCAGATCGGGTGCTCCAGCTGCCGAGAAACTGAGAAATTGAGCCCGCTCGGAGAGTTTCACCCGGCGCCACCACCACGGGAGCTCAGCGCCCGCGTCAACCAGACATGTTGCCACTGGGCCGTGGCCGTGACGAACGGCGAGTTCGGCGCCCTCGCTCAGGTCGGCGGGACGCAGAAGCCCCTTCGCCTGATTCAGAATTTCAGCAACGATCTCTGGCCGGCCTCCGAACGTCGCAGCCTTCAGGCACAGTGTCGCCTCCTTTTCATCAACTCCTTTGGCGAATTGTGTTCGAACTTCATCGACTGTTGGCGGAGAGAGCAACGGTGCATCCGGAATGGGATGCCGTACATCGGGAGCGCGGCCGACGCTGTCACCGCGCAGCGAGAGCAACCTGGCCAGCGCCCGCATGGAATACTTGCGTTCGAGCTCCTTCTGGCGAGTCTTCAACTTCGCCAGGCTGGGATGCTCGTCGATCCACGCCTTTAGCACGTCCTGCACATACTTGTTTTCATGAAGCATCGCGAGTTCCAGAACGTCTGCGCCCGCGGACTCCATTTCCAGATCTGCACCGGCCTTCAGTAACAGCAGAACAATTTTTGCGTATCCGTATTCCGCAGCAATGCCCAATGGCGTAACACCGTCACGCGCCTCGCGATTGACAAGGTTGGTTGCCGGTTCATTCAGGAGCAGCTCCACCATTCGCGAATCGCCCCTCCCGACGGCACGGTGCAGCGCGGATGATGTGCCGTCCGCGGACAAATCGACATGCGCGCCTTCTTCGACTAACGCTTTTGCGGAACGCCAGTCGCTGTTTAGAACCGCGTAGTCGATTGGCGCCAGACCAAATCGATCGAGAAGGTCCGGACTCGCGCCCAGTTCAAGCAATTTTCGAACAACACGAGCCCGCCGCGAATAGCACGCCCAATGAAGCGCCACTCGTCCTTTTTGATCTTGCGCATCCAGAAGCGCCTGACGACCCACGGGGTCGGCGACCGAGGCCGCCAGAAGTGAGATCGCGTCGACTTTGCCTACCAGTGCTGCAAAGTGCAACGCCGTCTCTCCGGCATGAGTGGCTGGCGAGGCCAGCGCACCATTGTCCAGCAGACATCTCACCACTTCGTCCGTGTCCACGTCCTCGGACCCACATGCAATCTGCAGCGCCGTATAACCGTCTTTGGTGCGGTGGTTGACAGGAATGCCCCGCTCCTTGATCAACTTGATCACAAGCGTGCAGTTTCCGGCGCGCGCGGCTTCGGTCAACGTGTTCCATCCCTCGGGAAGCTCGAAATCGATGGGCTGCCAGCGATTGAGGTATTCGATGATGTCGGCATGATTCTGCTGAATTGCCCAGACAAGCGCAGGCGTACCTTGCCAATTCACAGCGACGGGGTCGGCGTGACATTCTTCGATCAGAAACCTCGCGACTTCCAGG
The DNA here is from genome assembly GCF_902859855.1 of Paraburkholderia humisilvae. Lineage (GTDB taxonomy): Bacteria > Pseudomonadota > Gammaproteobacteria > Burkholderiales > Burkholderiaceae > Paraburkholderia > Paraburkholderia humisilvae. The sequence goes on along the minus strand of NZ_CADIKH010000044.1, from coordinate 26,802 downwards.
TTGCCGCCGAGCGCCGCTGCATGAACGACGGTGCATTGGTCTTCGTCGCGGCCAAGCGGGTTCGCGCCCATCTCGACCAGTGTCCTGACAAGCTGCGGGTGGCCTCCGATCGCCGCGACGAAGAGCGGCGTGACCAGCCGCGAGACGGTCTGATTGATGTAGCGGGGTCCATGTTCACCGGAAAGGTCATTGCTATCGCCCGTCACCGCGGCCCAAAATGCGGGAGTGAGCTGGTCGGGATCGGTACCGTTTTCATTTCCGCGGTAGCGCTGGTCAAGAATTGAACCTTTAATAGAACGAAGTTTTTTGAGCCTCTTCAGGCAAAAGTATATTTCCTTCAGTTGCCCGCCTCGAATCGCCTGGACCAGACGTTCCTGTTGGCCGACCTCGTCGCAGGCGGAAATATATTCGTTTAGCAGTATCAGCTGTTCCCTATCCAACTGCCGTCGAAACAGGTCAGGCCGCTCTGCGCGCAAGTCCTCAATTTCCTGGAGCCTTTCGGGACGAAGTCTGATTTCCCGGTCGATGCGTCCACGGTCAGACCACATTTGCGCTTCTCGCAGCAGGTCATCACGTACCGCGTAGTCGGCAAGGTTATTGGTCTGCCAGGTCTTCAAAGCCGGCCAGAGATCGAATAGCGTGTCATGCGCGAGCCGGACGACCGCGTCTTCAATGCCGCTCACGTGCAGTACGCGCGCTTCACTCGAAAGATGTGCGATAAGCCCGTCCATCTCGCAGTCGTTTCCGACCAGTGCGCTTCGTGGTACGGCTACCGAAACAAAGCGACCGTCACGGAACCCGGTGAGCTGACCGAACAAACGATGCAAGAGTGACTGGTTATACGTGGCGGAGACGCGTTCGACGAGCTTGGCGATGATCCCGGATAGCGGACCGGCCGCATCAAATTCCCTGTAGCCGATTTCCATGCGCGGTGTTGACCCATCGTCCGGCAACCTGAGCTTCTGCATCATCGCGGCAACAATCGGCAGCGCGGCGTCCTTGAATTCCTGTGCCTGCTGAGCGATGGTTCCAGCCAGAGTGGGATCGAGTTTGATGTTGGCTATCCTGGCGGGCTCGGTGATCATTTCGATGAGATCGTCCCGGCTCGGTGCGCCGAGCGCAAATCCAAAAGGTTTGCGTTTCTGCAGAATCGGCGTGATTTGTGGGGCCGTCGTGAATGCCCCGAGAAGGTCGGAGCGCAGGGTGGCCAGTACGATCACCCGTGGCGTCGACTCTGCCGCCGCGATCAGATTCAGGAACGGCTCGCGCCACGCCGATGCGGTCGACCAGATTTCCTCGAACTGGTTGACGGCAATAATCAGCCCGCTGCCTCCCTTGGGTAACCGGTTCAGCAGATGTTCCGTCAATGCGTCGCGCGCCTGCTCGATGCCCTGGATGCTCGCATTGCGCAAGGTATCGGCCAGTGCGTCACGATTGACTAACAGCCGTGCATTGGCATGCGTAAGGCATGACTCGACCAACCCGGTGAAGGGATCGGCCCGGTTCTCGCTAGGTTTGAAAAGGGCCCATGCCCATAGCGGCCGGTCCTCAAGAGCACGCTTGCGAAGAATATGGTGGAGCATGCCGGCCTGCAGAAGCGAAGACTTACCCACGCCCGACGGACCATGGATATAGATGAGCCGCAGTTCATCGTCGGCACGCAGACTATCGAGCATCGCGTCGCGTTGTTTGGTATGCCCGAAAAACAGGCTGCCCTCTGTGACAGTGAGTTCCCGAAGGCCAGGGTAAGGATAGCCTTCGAATTCGGCCATGGGGTCGGGCGGCAGGGGAGGCGGCGGCGGTGGTGGGCTGTCTTCGAGCAGTTCGTTGAAAGTTTTGAAGAGCCACGCATAAACGGTGTTTTGCAGATTGTCTGCCTGCTTGCGATCGACCCGCGTTATGCCGAGCGTTTTCCCGTTCTTTTCACCCAGAGACTTGAGAAAGCTTTGAAGCTTTTTGTGCGCTTGCTCCACGACCTTTTGTTCTTTTTCCAGTCGGCGGCGGGTCTCAGGTGTGCAGTCCTCCAGACTGTAGTCATCAAACTTTTCCCATATAAAAAACGCTTTCGGAGGTGGTGTCGGCCGTTCAAACGCCATCTCTATCTCGCGAAATGAAGACGAGGCAAAGTCTTGCTGCAGCATTCTTGTGCCGCGTTTGATCTTGAAGTACATCAGCAACACATCACAGTTGCCGGGATTGACGGGTTGCGATTCAATACCGGGCTGTATGTTTCCCGACGAGTCGGGAGGGACTTTGCCATCGGGTGAGTCCCAGTATTGAGCTTCGATATGGCACTCGCCATGAAACTGGTTGAGCAGCGGCCCTTTGGGTGCGAACAGACTGTAAAGACGTTTCTGGTCGCTTCGCGCATCGGTGGGGCCGCCTATGAATACTTTTATTAACTTGACCTTGTGTAGCACAGTGCCTCCCATTCCGTTTGCATGAGATCGCTCGGGAGGCGCTGCGCTCGATTCGACCACACAGGCTGATCTCGATCGCGTCAAGATTCAACTCCGCTGTGTCCATAAGTATGTGCGGTATCGCACATACCTTGTACCGCGATACGACGGGTGCGAGGATGCGGCGGCGCTCACTTCCATGCGGATCGGGGGCATTCGATCATCGCGCTACGCGTACATGGTTCGCCACGGAGGACGTGATGTGGAGCCATGTCGACCTCGTCGTCTTTTGGACCACCGTGCGGCTGCGACCGTTACCGATGGGCAACGGCCGAGGCAGCCGGAAGCGTGAAATAGAAGCGGGCACCACCATGAGCGGATCCCGCATCCGCCGCGATGTGTCCACCGTGGGCTTCGATGATCGAGCGGCAAATGGACAAACCCATACCCATGCCGCTTTCCTTTGTCGTGAAGAAGCGTTCGAACAGGCGCTCGATGTGCGCGGGGGCAACACCCGGGCCGCTATCCTCGACCGTGCAGCGTACTGTCGTGGTATTCGGCATCGCGGTTGAGATCGTGATTTTGCGCTCCGGGCTACCTGCCTGTTCCATCGCCTGTATTGCGTTGACGGCGAGGTTGACGATGACCTGTTGGACCTGAACGCGGTCAGCACGTACCTTCGGCGCTTCCCGATCGAACAGGTGAAACACGCTCACGCCGCGCGACTGAAGTTCGGGAGCGAGAAATACCAGTGCCTCCTCGATGAGCTCGTCGAGCGACACCAGCGTTTGCTCCGGTGTTTTCCGGATCGCCATCCCACGAATGCGGTCAATGATTTCCAGCGCACGGCGCGCTTCGGCCATCACACGTGTGGTGGCTTCGCGCGCCTCCACAATGTTGGGCGACGGGCCGTCGAGCCAGCGCAACTCGGCCTGCCCATTGATCGAGATGGCCGCGAGCGGCTGCTTCAGTTCATGCGCAATGGACGCCGCCAGCTCGCCTAGCATCGAGATACGCGCGGCGTGTGCGAAGTCGGCTTCTGCCCGTCGAAGCGCTTCCTCGGCCCGTGCGCGGGCAGCGAGTATCGTCATTCCGGCATGGACCAGGCCCGCCACCAGCAGCACCATGCCGGCGGTGAAAAAGCGATTGGTCCAGTCGATCGCGGCGATCGTTCGGTGACCTGCGGGTCCCGTTTTAATGATCAGAACAACGACCGCTAGCGTTGCGACTACCGCGGCACCACTCCACAGCCATCGGGTAGACCGGGTCCAGGCCAGCACGATGACAACGAACAGATACAATTTCGCAACGTTGAGCGAAACGGGCAAATGGCAGTCGAGGACGAAAGTGAGTACCGTGAGCGCGGCGGCGAGGATCACTGCCTGGTTGGGGGACATCTTCAAGATGTTCCATTTTTTTCTCAGTCCGCCGCCGAAACTGGACGCAAGCCCAATGCGTTCCGTGACCTGATGAATGCGAGATCCCGCCGTCTCGTTCAGCACGGTTGTCGCTCCTTCGGATGAGAGGGGCGCGCAACGCACCTCGACCGCTTCATCATACCCTTGTTGGGTGCCGGTTTCCGGGGGGAGTCCAGATGGATTGCAGCGCAACTCACATCACGATTCACATCACAACGGGCACAACGACAACCTCATCATGGGACCCGCTTGTCGACCCGCGTGCGTTTCGCCTGAGCCGCTTTAGCGACGGTTCGAAAATCACGATCGACGCCGGGTTCTGACAGGTAGACGCATTTTATGCGGCATCGTGCTCAAACTTACTGCCAGATTGCCGATATCCGATAGGTTCACACCAGTCCACACCAAGCAATGGTTCCACATTCAAATGCCGTACTGTTTCTGACGGGCACGCTCCTTGTGCTGATCATGCCAGGTCCGACCAACACGCTGCTGGCCGCCGCGGGGCTTAGGCTCGGGTTCAAGCCCGCCGTGCGGCTAACGGGCGCGGAGCTTGCCGGTTATCTCGTGTCGATTACGTTGTGGGGGGTTACTCTCGCGCAGGCCGCTCATATATCGGCAGTTTTACCGAAGCTCGTGCGCGTCGGCTGCTGTCTTTACATCGCGTATCTTGCGGTTCGAATGTGGCGCAGCGCAGTCGACCTTCCATCGTCGACGAGGTGGACGATCGGCATGCGCACGATGTTTTTCACGACGTTGCTCAATCCGAAAGCGATTCTGTTTGCGGGCACTATCTTCCCTGCCGCAGCGTTTCAGAGTCTGTCCGCATACTTCGCAACGATGGCGATTTTCGCGACCGTACTGATTCCAGTCGGCATGGGATGGGTCGCATTCGGCTCCGCGCTGGGCAGCAATCGGCCGATGTTCGTGAAGATCAAGCCGGAGCGCGTGCAGCAATGTGCGTCGGTCGTATTGGCGACATTTTCTTTCGTGCTCGCGTATTCGTTGTTTCGTTGATCGATAGCGTTCTCCGTTTTTTTCCACGCCTCAAGCTATCGCTGATCCCGCAGATCTTCGGCAACAATGGCGGCCAATGCGACGACACACACGCCGCAGAATATGGCGACCATTTCCGCAACGGCTGCCGCGATGCCAGGTGGCCCCGCGATCTCGATGAATCCGAGCGTGGCGCCGATGACGCTCCATCCCGCGACGACTGCCATTTCCGCCGCTGTCTCTCCTCTATTGGGTTGGGATTGGCGCGCACGCGTACTTTGCGACGTGCGACTCACCATTGGTGTGGATGTATTCCCCCGCATGATGGCCTCTCTCTGACGATCTACTGCACTCACAGTAGACTATTCCGGAAACAGGCGGTATCCATTCAAATCGGCAATCACCCTTGCGGTTGACGGAAGGATCAGAAACATGGATCGCTTTGACGCAATGACCGTCTTTGTGCGGGTCGTCGAGGCAGGCAGTCTCTCCGCGGCTGCGCGCGTCGGTCCTCAATCGCTAACGTCGGTGAGCCGGCACATTGCGGCGCTCGAAGAGCGGCTCGGCACACAGCTGCTGCGCCGGACGACACGGCATCTCGCGCTGACCGACGAGGGCCGACTCTTCTATGAGCGGGCCAAGGCGATTCTCGGCGAGATGGAAGAACTGGAGGGCGCGCTTTCGGCGGGTCGTGACGAGCCGTCAGGGCGGCTTCGGGTGGCCGCGCCCGGGTTGATCGGCAGATATCGCATCGCGCCTCTATTGCCGCGCTTCCTTGCGCGTTATCCGTCCGTCGATGTCGACCTTGTGCTGGTCGACCGCACGGTCGATCTGGTCGAGGAGAATATTCACCTGGCGGTGCGCCTGGGGCGACAACCTGACTCGAGCCTTGTCGCACGCAAGCTCGCCGAAGTCCATATGCTCACCTGTGCGGCGCCCGTCTATCTGAAGCGTCGCGGCACGCCGAAATCACCGGGCGACCTCCGCGATCACGACTGCCTGACTTTTTCCGATACAGCAGGGGCGATTGAATGGCGTTTTCGCTCGTCGAGTACGCAGGTGTCGGTCCGCGTAACAGGCCGCATCTGGGCGAATAGCCTCTATGCGGTGGTGGCAGCAGCGATCGAAGGCGGGGGCATTGTCCGCGTGCCGTCGTGGCAGGTCGCACACGAAATTGCGGCTGGACGTCTGCGGACGCTGCTCGATGCGTACAGGCCACCCCCGACACCCGTCTACGCGGTGTTTGATCATGCGCGCCGGTCGTCGCCGAAGGTCCGGACGTTCGTCGACTACCTGGTCGATCAATGGGCGGGCAGCGATCTCGAAACGGTGACGTCGCGATAGAGTTCGTTGGCGGCGCCTACTCCTGTTCGCTTCTGTGAACCGTTGTTACGGCAGCGGCGTTTCGCGCCCGTGCGCGCCCACCGACTTCGCGATCGCGGCAAATGCGGCCTGTTGTGCAGAGGGCTGATGAGTCGGCCATACGAGCCACATCGCCGAGCGCGCGCCTTTGTCCTTCACCGGCCGATACACCACGCCGTTCGCGTGAATGCTGCGCAGCGACTCCGGTACCAGCGAGACGCCGAGTCCTGCCGCGACCAGTCCGACAATCGTCGCCGCCGCGCGCGCTTCCTGCCCGATGCGTGGCGCGAAACCCGCCTGCCGGCAAAGCGAGATGATCTGGTCGTACACTCCGGTTCCGCTTTCGCGTGGATACATCACGAACGCTTCGTCCGCCAGTGCGCCGATCGACAGCGGCTTCGGGTCGCCTGCGAGTCGATGCTGAGGCGGTAGTGCGACGACCAGCGAGTCTTCGAACAGGCGGGTTGCACGCAAGGTCGACGGCAGATCGGGAGCCGCAATGCCGCGCACGATGGCCACATCCAGTTGCCGTTCGAGCAGCGCGGTGAGTTGCGCTTGTGTGGTCAGCTCGTCGATTCGCAGATACACATCGGGAAAGCGCTGGCGATACGCGAGGATCAGACGCGGAATCAACTCGGTGAACGCGGCGGAACCGGTCAACCCGACGCGTAATTCGCCGATTTCGCCGCGTTGCGCGCGGGCCGCCACCGCCGCCACCCGGTCGGCCTGCGCCAGCAGTGCGCGCGCCTCGGGCAGCAGCGCCTTGCCTGCCGGGGTCAGCTCGACGCGCCGGTTGCCGCGTTCAAACAGCTGTGCGCCCAGCTCGTTTTCAAGTACGCGAATCTGCTGACTGAGCGGCGGCTGCGCAATGTTCAGGCGCGATGCCGCGCGGCCGAAATGCAGCGTTTCGGCGAGCACGGCGAAGTAGCGGATTCGGCGTAGATCCATGATATCGGTAGTGTATCAATTCCAGCGAAATCAATATTGGACAGATATCCAGTGTTAGCCCGATCATTGCACATCGACGCAAACCTTTTTGCCTATGAGCGGTTGAACATGACCGGACAACACAGCGACACAGTGGAACAGGAAAGGGCGGCCGAATCTGTGCCGCCGGCACAGTCGGCATCCGCGACGGCGAGCCGGAAAATCGAAGTTGGAACGGCGGCGTTCGTGCGCACCAATTGCGCGCTCTTTGCAGCCGGCTTTGCGACGTTCGCGTTGCTCTACTGCGTGCAGCCCCTGATGCCGCTGTTTTCGGAAACCTTTCACGTCAATGCGGCGGGTGCGAGCCTCGCGCTTTCGTTGACCACGGGCCTGCTGGCCGTCTCGTTGCTGGTGGCCGGCGTGCTGTCCGAAACATGGGGCCGCAAACCGATGATGGTCGCGGCGCTGTTCCTGTCCGCCGCGTTGACGGCGCTAAGCGCGGTGTTGCCACACTGGCACACATTTCTCATGACGCGCGCGGTGATGGGTATCGCGCTGAGCGGCTTGCCCGCCGTCGCGATGGCGTATGTCGGCGAAGAGATGGATGCGCGCTCGCTCGGCACCGCGATGGGGCTGTATGTCGGCGGCACCGGTCTCGGCGGCATGGCTGGGCGTTTGCTGACCGGCGTGATGACCGACCTGTGGGGATGGCGCGCGGCCGTGATGACGATGGCCGTGCTGGCGGCGCTGTCCGCCGTTGTTCTGTCGCGCTGCTTGCCCGCGTCGCGGCACTTCGTGCGACGCCCGCCGCATTTCGCGCCGCTTGCAAGAACGTATGCGGTCCAGTTGCGCGACCGCATGCTGCCGTGGCTGTTCGCGGAGGGTTTTCTGTTGATGGGCGCGTTCGTCACCGTGTACAACTACGTCGGCTATCGACTCGTCGCGCCGCCGTTTTCGCTGAGCCAGACGAAAATCGGCCTGATTTTTGCGGTCTATTTATGTGGAATCTTCAGCTCGGCGTGGATCGGAAGTCTGTCGGGATGGCTCGGCCGGCAAAAGCTGCTGCCTGCGACGCTCGGGTTGATGCTGCTCGGCACCGTGCTCACGCGAGCCAGTTCGTTGCCGGTCATCATTGTCGGCATCGCGGTGTTGACTGTCGGTTTCTTCGGCTCCCATTCTGTTGCGAGCGCATGGGTGGGGGCGCGTGCGCCGGTCGGCAAGGCGCAGGCATCGTCGATGTATCTGTTCGCGTACTACGCCGGTTCCAGCGTCGTGGGCTCGCTCGGCGGCGTGTTCTGGAGTGCCGGCGGATGGTCCGGCGTCACGTGGATGACGGGTTCGTTGCTGGTGGTCGCGATTGTTATCGCGCTCCGACTGCGCGCCACAGCATGAATCGAAGCCCGGGTCCGGCGTTGACGTTTGTGAGCCTGTCCTCATATACTCGTTCTGAGTATCGCCTCACATTAATGAGGCGGCCTGGCACTTTTAACGGAAGACCATCATGTTGCAGAAACTCGACCCCAACACTACCGCGCTCGTTCTAATCGATCTCCAGCAGGGCATCCTTCCGTACGGGCAAGCACCGCGCCCGGGCGAATCCGTGGTGACCACTTCGGCTACGCTTGCAAAGCGCTTTCGGGAAGTGAATGCGCCGGTCGTGCTGGTGCGGGTGGGCTGGGGCGCCGACTTTGCCGATGCACTGAAACAGCCGGTCGATCAGCCCGCGGCGCATGGCGGCTTGCCGTCGAACTGGTGGGACTTCCCCGCCGAGCTGGCGGTGAGCGAACGCGACATCCAGATCACGAAGCGCCAATGGGGCGCTTTTCATGGCACCGAGCTCGACTTGCAGTTGCGGCGTCGCGGCGTTAAGACCATCGTGCTCGGCGGCATTTCGACGAACATCGGCGTCGAGTCGACGGCCCGCGCCGCGTACGAGCACGGTTACTCGCTGGTGCTGGTCGAGGACGCGATGAGCTGTTCCGCACCGGAGCATCATCACGCGTCGTTGAATTTCATCTTCCCGAGGCTTGGCCTCGTGCGTCAATCCGGCGATGTGCTCGCCGCACTTGCGGGCTGATGGCGGACCGTCGATCCATCGCGCATACATAGAGGATCGCTAACGTTTCAGGTCGAACGACACAACGACTCGTGCAACGCTCGTTAAACGATGCGCTTGCACGGTCACGCGAAAAGCATGTGTCTGTTTTCGCTCATAACGGCGACATTCGCCTTCTCGGCCTCCCCTGCATTGACTAGAGTTCAATTTCGACCTGAGTCAATTCGGATTGCCTGGGAGTGCCTGACTCGCACGGCCAATCCGCGTGGGGGGAGCCATGGCGAGTCACCGTACCGCATCCGGAATCGAAGTGACCTTCCCCGACGGCATCGACCTGGAAGAACTCCCGGACGCTTCGTTGGCAGGTGGCATCGGAGTTCGTGGGCCGCTTCATTCGGATGATCTGTCGGACCTTTTCGATGTTGCCGGTTTCGAGCGCGATGACGCGATTCAGTTGACGCTCGCGCCTGGCGCCACGGCCATTGCGGTCGAGCCGGTCGAGATGAATGTGCCCATCGAACCGGACCGGCATGCGGTCGTGCTGGTCGAGCGTGACGGTGCGCTATCGTGGCGTTACCCCGAAGACGACACCCCCGGCGAGTCCGGCGCGGTGCATGTGCGCGGCACAACGGGCACGCTGCGCTTCAGGCTCGATCCGTCGCCTGAGCCCGACGACGGCGATGCCGATACGCGCGGATGGATTCACGACATCATTGCCGATTGGCTGGCGAGTCAGATCCGCGTGTATGTGCTGCGCTTCGCCGCGCGCAGCGCGGTCGAGACCCTCACGCCATGGCTCGAGCGCGACGTATCGGAGGGGATCGTCCGCATCACCGGTTACGATCCCGCGCACTGGGTACATGGCGATGCGCCGCCTATCGACGGGCGACCTCGCAAGGTGCTGCTTCTTGTGCACGGCACTTTTTCGAACACGAGGGGCAGCTTCGGCGCACTGTGTGGTGAACAAGGCACCGGCCTCGGCATTCTTGCAGCCGTACTCGCGAAGTACGATCTCGTGATCGGTTTCGATCACCGTACGCTAACTGAAAACCCGCTTCAGAATGCCGAAAAACTTGCGCAGGCGCTGCTGTCGCTGAATCTCGCCGACGACGCCGAACTCGATGCCATCGCGTTCAGCCGCGGCGGCCTCGTGCTGCGTTATCTGACGGAACGCGTTTTGCCGCAGCGGCAGTTCCCGCTGATCATTCGGCGGCTCGTGTTCGTCGGGTGCACGAATGGCGGAACGAACCTTGCGCGGCCGGAGAACTGGAAGCGCATGCTCGACATCTACACGAATCTGGTCCTCGCTGGCACCCACGCGGCGGGCTGGATTCCTGGCTTCGGCACTGGCGCGGCCATTGCAAGCGAAACGGTGAAAAGCATCAGCGAGTTCGTTCAGGACATCGCGGCCGCCGCGGCCGACGAAGTGCGCGTACCCGGCATAGCGGCGATGCAGCCGGACAGCGAATATGTGCGCGATCTCAATGAATCGCCGATTCACCCCGGCACGCTGGCGACGACGCGCTACTACCGGACAGGCGCAGCGTTTCAGATCGATCAAGGTCCCGCGCCCGGTTTCGCTGACGGCGTGCGCGACTACTTGATGTATCACGTCGCCAACCGGCTGTTCAACGACGCCAACGATCTCGTCGTGGACTGCGCGATGATGAGCGAGTTCGGCTGTCATGCGTCGTTGGTCCAGCAGGCGTCGCACCCGCTGTCCTCGGAAGAGCGTATCTACCACACGATTTACTTCACATCCGCCGAGCTATGCGATCTGCTCGGCGAATGGCTGCTGGACACGCCAGCGCTGTATTCGCGGGTGCACACCGGCGTGCAGGTGATCGATGGTGATACGAGCGCGCCAGAGGCGGCGCGAAGCCTCAGTCCCGATCTGCTGGCGCCGGTGGTCGTGCTGGAGCGGCGACAGAGCGAAGTCTTCTACCACCTGACGCGTGTGGAGGAGCTCGCGACCCTACTCGACACGCCGCAGGCAGTGGACATGAGCGTGACCGAGGCGATACGCAAGCACGATGTCTTCGAGACGTTCGTCGAGAGCGACGAACGGGAATTGAAGCAGCTCGACGACGTCTGGACGCTCGGCAACCCGGCGGAGTCGCGCCCGCAACGTGGCGCGCATGACGACTCGCGCAGAGTCGTTCTCGTGAATGGGACGGTCGTCGGTGTGGTGCCCGATGCCGTGTGGGCGCTTGAACTCAAGAAGCGGACTGATACGTTCGGTGGCGTGAGGGGCGCGGTGGCGGGCGCCGCGGGTGCTGCGGGTTCTCCGGATGATTTCAACGCGATACCGATGCCTGACTTCGCCTGGTCTGACACCGGCTCGCTACACGGCGTCGTTTTCGAGGGGGTCGACCCGCGAGCGGGCGCACCCGTGCCCGCGTTGCCTCGGCAGGAGTCGGTTGCGTCCGTCCCCATCGTGCCGCCACCTGCGACCTTCGACTGCCAGTTTGAAGCGGAGATGCGCTCACGGCCGCGGCTTGTGACACCGGCAAGCGTCCTCGTGCATATTTCGCGCGAGATACGCACGATCGAGACGGGGGCGACGCATGGCAGTGCGGTTGCACCCGTCGCCGAGGTGGACCCGATTGTCGTCACGGTAAGGGCGATCCACAACTGTGCGATCGCCGGCGAGGCGCAAGCGACTGTGGCGCCGCCCGAGGCCGGCGTGCCGCGCACGTTGACCTTCGTCGTGCGCGGCATCGCCGAGGGCGAAGCGGAACTCTGGGTCAGCGCCACGCAGGCAGGGCGCAGACTCGTGACGATTCCTCTGTGCCCGAGCTTTATCGCGGAGACCGAGCAGCTTGTGGTGCAGGCGACCGCGTCGCTCGATGGGGACGAAGGTGCGCTTATCGACTTGCGCATTCGCGATACGTCCGCCGGCAACGAGAGCGACGTGCAGCTCCAGTACGATTTGAGTTCGGACGAACTGACCGTGATGGTCGAAGAGGAGTCGGTCAAACTGGATGGTCAGCGGCGTCTCGACTATATCGCGGGCATTTATGCCGACATCGAGCGGTATTGGTTGACCGCGGCGCGCGCGAGCAGGAGCAATCCCGAAAGAGTCGTCGCGATCATGGAGGATTTCCAGGAGGAGTTACGACTAAAGGGGATGGCGCTGTGCGAGCAGTTGATCCCCGTCAAGGTGCGCAAGGCACTGTGGGACGCCTATATCCAGAACCGTGTCGGGGCCGTCCGCGTATTGACCAAAGAGCCTTCCATTCCGTGGGAGATGCTCTATTTGCGCGATCCGGACAAAATTTTGCCCCCGTCTCAAGGCTGTTTTCTGGCGGATCTCGGGCTGCTGCGCTGGAATGCGGCATTGGGTTATCCGCCGCCGCGTATCAGCATCGACCCGGCGCGCGCGTTTTATCTGATCCCGGACTACCCGGCGCCGTACACGTTGCCGAGCACGACTCAAGACCGCGCGCTGCTCAAGCAGCTCTTTCAGGCAACGGAACTGCAAGCGACCAAGCGGCGCATGTCGAAGCTTTTCGACTCCGAGCGATTCGATCTGTTTCATGCCGGATGCCATGGCGAGGCCCGGCGTGGCCGCCCGTGGGAATCCGGGCTGCTGCTCGAGGTGCAAGGTCCGACCGGTGGTCCTGACTATCTTCGTCCGCATTATCTGCAGGGCGTTGCAAATGGCAGCCGTCCGTTCGTTTTCCTGAATGCATGCCAGGTCGGAATGCAGGACGACGGTATGACGGGGGCGGCCGGCCTCGGGCAGGCGTTTCTGGAAACCTGCAAGGCGAGCATTCTGGTGGCGCCGATGTGGTCCGTACGCGACCAGACCGCTTCGCTATTTGCACGGAATTTCTACGAAAAACTGGCGGGCGGCGCGACACTCGTCTGCGCTGTGCGGCACGCAAGGCGGACCGCCAAAGCCGCAGGCGATCCGAGCTGGCTCGCCTATTCGGTCTGGGGTCATCCGTTCGCGCGTATCGAAGTGAAGCGCGCGATCCAGGCCGCGATCTGACGTGATGCGCGTACACAGGGCCTGTCCCGCGATGGCGCAAATGTCCTGAATGGTGACAGGCGGTTGGGTGAAGTCGGGAGGCCAGTCATGTCGATCACGCAGCACGAAACACTAGCCATCGCGGATGACGCGAAGCGCTACGACGCGAATCCCGAGCACGAACTGATCAACTCGCCCCTTCCTTGCGCGCTCGTCGACGCACACGACATCGTGACTGACGCGAGCGCGTCGCTAAAGACCCTTTTGCCGGATGTCGTCGGACGTGCTTTGCCGGAGGTGCTGGAGCTCGATGCATCGATGCTCGTCACCCTGCGCACTTCGTGTGGACCGGTCGACAGCAGCTATCGGACGCTTGCCGGCGAGCTAATGCCGGCGATCGTACAGTCGCTCGCCGCGGGCTATCCCGCACCCGGCATGCTTCTGGTCGTCACGGACTGCGCGCGATTCCGTCTGATGGAATCCCGGCGCTTCGAATCGACGCCCTACACCGTGATGCGCGTGAGCGAGGACGGTGCGGTCCGTTTTGCCAATGCGGAAACGATGAAGGTACTGGCCGTGACGCAGGAGGCGTTGCTCGGCCGTCCATTGACATCGCTGTTTAGTAGTTCCGATGCCTTAAATATCACGGAATGCCTTGAGCAATGCATGGACACGCTGGAATCGAAGAGCCTGTTTGTGACCATTCCGAAGCTGGGTGGGTGCCCTGATGAACCGTCGAAGCTGATCTTCACGCCGGATATGGCGCCACAGGGAAGACCGTACGGCGTGCTGGTCGTGATCGAATCGACCGCGAACGAGCGCGTCAGGGATGAGATCGCGAAGATCGCATTGAATCCGGAAAACAGCAACTGGCGCGAACGGCTTAGATTGGTGGTGGCGAAGATCCGGCAGATTATCGAATTCGATCACGCGATATTCGGCATTTACGCGGAGGACATGACGTTGTTCCGTGCGGCCGCCATCTACGAGGAAGACAGCATCAAATGGCCGGAACGCTGGATGAAGCTACCTGATGGCCTCGTGCAAGCCTTTATCGATAGCGGCAATTTTTGCATCGACAATCTGGAAGAGTACGTAGAGAAACACAAAGCGTTGCGTGAAAGCGAAGTTGTCGCGGCCTATCTCGCGGCGGAAATCAAATCATCCGTCACGCTGATCGTGAGAGGACCGGAAGGGCCTACGTCCGCCTTTACGCTATGCTCCAAAGCGCCTCGTAAGTTCCACGACGCAGACCACGAGACGTTGCGCGATCTCGGCGTCGAAGCCGTGCTGCTTCGCTGCGAGGAGCAGATGAAGCAGGAGCAGCGGGCGTTCGCCGAAGAAGTCAAGCAACAGGTCGCCACCACCGAATGTCTGACCGAAGCGGCCTTGCAGATCGTCGACAAGATCCGGGAGAAGCTTAAATGGGACTTCGCGGCACTGTTTCGCGTGGATCGTCACCTGAATCAGTTCCAGCTCGTCCACCAGTCGGTGTCGGACCCGAGGTTCCGGGAAGACGCGGATACCCATTTCGTACAGAACATCGACATAGGGATGCTCGGTGACACGTTGCGTCACGGGGTCGTGCGCGTTATCGACAACGTGGATGCGAAGAACACCGAGCACTATGGTTATTTGCGGCCGAACCGAGGCACCAAGTCGGTCATGACCATTCCGGTCCGGCTGAATAATCGTGTGCGGTGGATTTTTCACGTGGAGTCCAGGGATGCGAACGGATTTCGCGGACCCGACAAGGACACGCTCACTGATCTGATCCGGCTGATCGAAGAGGGCCTCGAGCAGCGCATGCTGGTCGAGATCAAGGAGTGCCTGATGGTCGAGAGCGAACGCGGCGTGCTGCTGGCGGGCATGGATGGCGACGTACTCGAAATGAACAAGGTCGCTGCGCGGATGTTGGGGCGCGAGAACGAGCAGATCGACGAGCCCTTCAGGCTGAGCCGTTACGCGTTCAACGAGCACGCACGGTCGGTGCTCGATCGCGAGGTCAAGACGTCGAACCGGCGTATCGAACTGAAGGGCGACCATGACGAACGCTGCATCGTACTGGCGACGTGTCAGGAACTCGACGAGAGCTTCGATGCGGTGCTCTGGTTCTTTACGGATGTGCGCTCGATAGCATGGGTCCGGGACTTGCGCTTTCTGCGGGAAACGGTGTCGGAGGTCGCCCGGCAGACCCGCACACCGCTCTCTCTTGCGTCGTCGATCGCCTATCAGTTGCAGAAGCGCTTGAGCGCAGAGGTAGGGAGCGTAGACGAGGTCTCGTCCAATCGCGCTGTGGAAGCGTTCCAGCGTATCGCGCTCGAGATAGGCAAGGCCGACATCACGTTCGAGCGCCTTGCCGATGCGCTGTCGATCCGCCAGGCGCCGATGCGTAAGCGGGTCCCCGTCGATCTACGCGCGTGTGTCGAACACGTGATCGACTCGCTGCCCGAGCGCGATCGCGGCCACGTCGAAAAGGATCTGGGAGAACGGCCGGCGATCGTAATGGGAGACGACGGACGCCTTGCTTTTGTCGTCCGGTCCATCGTCGGCTATCTGATCCGGACGCGGCCGGACGAAGACGCCAGGGTTCGCATTGCTTTGAGCGCGGTCGCCGCGGGCAGGTACACCGGACCGCGGGTGCGGCTCGACTTGATGTTTGCGCATACGGAGCCGCATGCCTCCATTGAGTCGACGCAACCGGGTCGGCCGGACCCGCTGCAGGCCGCCTATGATGAAGCACGCAAGGATGCCAGCCTCAGTCTTGCGGCCATCCGGCGGGTGATCCAGGCCCATGCGGGCCGGCTTGAAACCGCTTCGCCACACCGCGATCCATCGGGCAATGTGACGGCGTTCAAGATGTGGTTTCCCGAGCCGTTGACAGGAGCCGGCGATGACTCCAACTGACAGTGGCCGAAAGACCATCCTCCTGGTTTCCGAAGACGATGAAAAGGAAGCACTGTTCATCGGCCACGTGGAGCTACTCGACGACGCCGTCAAGGATGATTTTCCGGAAGCGCTTCAGTTCTCAGGGGCGAAGATCACGCGCAAGTCGTACGCGGACAGGGCCCGTGACGCATTGAACCCGTCACTGGCCGCGGCGATTCGTCCCGTGCTGATCATTCTCGATGCGCAGGTGCGCGAATACCGGGACCAGGGCCCTCAGCTCGATGACAAGCCGGCGATCGATTTTCTCCTGTGGCTCGACACAACGCTGCCCGATGTACCCGTTCTCGTGGTCGCGCCGGAACCCGGCGAAGTTATTCAGCGCAGGGTGCTCGGCCGGCGCAACACGTCGCTTCTGTGCATCGGGGAGCGCAAGGCGTCAGGTCAGGGCGACGTGATGGCCTTCGCCGAAGCGCTTGCCGGTCTCGCGCTGTCCGGCGCCACGAAGCGCCGGCGCTATACGATCGACGTCGGCCTGAATTCCGCGCGTTATCGTGTGTTCAACGACCGGTATCAGGTGATTTCGTCGAGTGAGATCGCTTATAACGACGACTCGGCGATCGACGAAATTCTGGAGGGAATCGAGCAGCAGCGGGCGCCTTTTGATGTGAGGGCGAACCAGAGCCTGTTACGCTCATGGGGAAAACATCTTTTCAACCTGCTTATCAAGGATACGGTCGGCACGCATCTGGTCGAACGGTTACGCATGATGCCGGTTGCCGCTGAGGAACCGCGCACCGAAGTCGATCTTCGCTTTGAGATCGATCTGCGCGTGCCTGAACGCGAAAAGCTATTCAACCTGCCTCTGGAACTCGTCAACTACAACCGGAGCTTTCTCTGTTCACGTGTGCCGACGGCGCGCAACATCCGCTTCACGCTGACGGGTGACCTTTCGACCGATAAAACGGTGCGGCCGCTCGCGGACAGCTGCCAGGTGCTGTTCGTGAAGAGCAAGGTATCGAAAACCAACGTGGTCAAGGACGAAGCCGGAAACAGAATTCGCGGAATGGAATTTTCGAAACTGGAGAACGTGGACCGCGAACTCGACACGCTAACGCATTACATGACCCCGGAAGGCAAGCGTCGCGTACAGGCGCTGACCGTGATCGGCGACGAAAATCCACCGCTATCCGGTCTCGCGCTGCGCGACAGGCTCCGCGACACGATCGTCGAAGGCGAATTCGACGTCGTCCATTTCGCGGGGCACTCGATGAACACCGGCGCGCATGGCGGCACCTATCTGATCCTGCCTGGGGCGCCTGGCGAAGCGCTTGCCGTCAAGATGGCTTCCGTTGCCCGATGGCTGAGCGAAGGCGGCTGTCATCTGATGGTGCTGTCCTCCTGCGAGGGCGCGTCGGCGGTGACTGCGATGGAGACGATGAAAGGTGGCATAGGAGCGGTGGTCGGCTTTCGCTGGAATGTGGACGACGATCTGTGCGCGGAATATTTCGCACGCTTTTATCGATCGTACTTCTGGCACGGGTGCACGATTTCCGAATCGTTTCGCGATGCATGCGACGAGGCAGTCTCCACGGTCGATCTGATGCCGACCTGGGCCTCCGCGGTGGCGGTGCTGAAGGACTGACGATGAGACCATGGGACACGGGCTAGAATGACACACGTGTCACGCGTTCAACGGCAGATCGATGCAGTCGATAAAAGCCCCTGTTGCGTGTGATCCACCGGCGTCATTCTCGTGGATGAGTTTTCGTTGATGAACCGTTTCCTGGTTGTGGTTGGCATTCTTTGCGTGCTCGTTGGCCTGGGATGGCGCTGGTTTGCGCGCATCCCATTCGGCCGGCTGCCGGGCGATATTCATATTGTCCGTGAAGGATTCAGCTTCCATTTCCCGATCGTCACGTGCATCGTGATTTCGATCGTGGTATCCGCGCTGCTATGGATATTGCGGCGTTGAGCAACGGTCCGCGCAAAGGCCGGCATTCATCTGATCGCGCAAGACCTAGCCGGTCGTTGATGGGTTGCTTGCGCTCGTTCGTGCCGGCAGGCAGTCTTTCGCGTACTCGGCGTTCAACCGGTTTCGGGCATTGCTGATGTCGGGCGAATAATTGTCGAGCGCGGGACGATAGCCGAGCGATTCCAGTTCCGCCAGTTCGCGATTGACGTCCGCCTTCGTCGGGGCACCATTCGCTGGTTTGAACGGATAACTGTTGCACTCCTGTGGGGTGAGGTGCGTGGATGCAAAGGCAAACGAACTTGCCGCCATCAACGCGAGCGGCATCAGGCGCACGATTGCTGCTTTCATGGGTGTCTTCCTCCATAGTGTGTGGTCCAGCCAGCCACGGGTTCCTGTCGCTGACTGCCCTCCAAACTACGCCGCACCGGATGTCAGGCCGTTTTCAATCGAGTTAACTTTTCTTCATGCTTGGGTATCCATTCAGTTGTTCGTATTGCCATTTGACAGTTTCATGCACGCGTAGCTATCGTCGACAACATACTTCCCGATCGAAGGTCTCATCGGGGTTTTCTTTTTGAATAATTGCCTCGTAGACGACAACGGGCACCCTTGAATACAGGCTGAGGCCACCGTCGGTATATCGGACTTCTAGCGTCTCAGTATTACCTTGATGATGCACCGAATAGATTTTTTGTCCGTATACGCGCACGTGACGACGCGGTCCAAGGCGCAGTGAGTATTCGGCCCCTCGTGACAGCTGCCGACCGGGCACAGTATTGGACACAATCTCCGTCTGGCATGTCAGACGCCTCCACAGCGCTCGCGCAAACACGAAGAAACCCGTATTTGCCCATTTCAATGGATAATTTTTATTACGGATAAATGTGCGTATGTACATGGTTTGCCTTTTATTGGAAACTCCAAAGATGAATGTGAATGAAATCGTGTCGCAGCATGCGGGAGTGTTTTATGGCTTGTGAAGCGAATCGGGATCATTGCGTCCGGAGGACCCCGCCCTGGAGCCTAACCCTCTCATGCGGACAACCGTCGCGGTATAGGTAACCCATTTTGTGCGTTTCAACCTTGCGACTGTACTTCGTGCAGCCGCCATAGATGCATCGTTGCGTATGCGCGCCACGGTTCCCACTGTGATGCAAGTCGCCCGGAGGCGGTTGGGCTATCGGCGCAAAGGTATTTCATTACAACGTCGTCGCTTTCAGGATACGCGTTGGGCCAGGCCATGGCGCGCATTGCGATGTATTGGACTGCCCATTCGCTGATGCCAGGAACTGCCCGGAGGAATGCAAGGGTCTCCTCAAGCGACGTCATCGGTTCAAGCACGATGTCGCCGCTCGCAACGGCGTTGGCCAAATAGCCGATCGTTTCGGCTTGCCTTCTGGTTAAGCCCATTTCCACAAGCATCGCTGGATGCAGGCTCGACAGGGTACGCGCGGAGGGGAACGTATTAACCAATCCAAATGGCGCCGCTTTAACAACGCTGCCAAAGCGGGCAGCGATGCGCGACAGGATGTTGCGCGTTTGGTCTGGAGTAGCCTTCTGACCGACGACTGCACGGACGGCGATCTCTATACCATCGAACGAGCCTGGCACACGTATACCTGGCAGGCCGGATGCAAATTCGTCGAGATGCGCGTCGATAAGATCGGGACGGCTACCGAGATCGAAGAGCCGTTTGACGCATGCGAGCACCTGCGCAATAACGCGGATAAGCGACGGAGCGACGGTGACCTCTACCGCATAGCGTCGAGGCAGATTCCGGACGGTGATCCAGCCTGTCAGGTTGTCCTTCTGTCTTGGTATTTCTACGACGCGTGCATAGATCTGCTCGTCCACGTACTCAACACCGTTGATTTGACGCTCAGACAGAAAATTAAGAAGACTCGACCAGGCAAAGGGAGGGCGGTAGGAAAGCATGAAGATCATATCTCCATCGGTAGCGGAGGCGCTTTCTTTTCCTTTGCGCAGTCTTAGCGGGTTGAATCCGTAGCGCCTTGAGAACAGATCATTGAAGCGACGCACACTTCCAAAACCAGCGACAGATGCGACCGTCGAAATGGGCATCGATGTATCGGTAAGCAGACGTTTGGCCATTAGCAGACGATGTGTCTGCACAAATTCGATGATCGACACGCCAAACTCTGTTACGAAAATACGGCGCAAATGGCGCTCGGTTACCCCGATTCGTTGCGCCAACTTCGTAACGGTCTTGCCGTTTAGAAATCCTTCCTCAATGAGTGTCGCCGCCGCTCTTGCCAGATTTCCGGAGATATCCAGCAGGCCATTTCCCGGAGCAAGCTCCGGCCGGCAGCGCATACATGGTCGAAAACCGGCCTTTTCAGCCGCGACCGTGGTCGGGAAAAAATGGCAGTTTTGTCGCTTTGGAGTACGGACGGGACATACCGAACGGCAATAGACACCGGTCGACGAGACGCCAACAAAAAACCAGCCATCGAAGCGGCGGTCGTTGGAAAGCAGGATTTCGTAGCAGGTTTCAGGGTCGAGACGCATGTGGCGACTCTAGAGGACGAGGGCTTTCGGATGTAGCCAATTTCGGACATGAGTATCCTGGCCGGGGCGTTCCCGGGCTCAGACGGCAGCACCTGAGCACCTGAGCACCTGAGCAGCAAAACGCAATGGTGGCGGCGGCGTATCTGAGCGGTCGAAACTTCACGCATGCAACGCGACGCCCTGAAGCGTCGTAGTTCGTAATAGACCGGTTACGGTCCGACGTAGTGATGACGCGACGAAGTGAGAAGTCGTCAAGGCGCACCGGTCCTCGTGGGGTAGCGGGCCGTCCGCCCCCTTTGGCTACCGGACTCTGACACGTTGCACAACCACAACCTACCTGGTGACGGGAATCGCTTCAATCAGTCAGGAGGGACGGGCACGACTTCACACGCGACGCCAAAGACTGCCGTGACCGTCTCGGCCTGACCGCCAATTCAGTTCATTGTGCAGCCGGCTTGCCCCGGAATGCCCTGAACGCTTGCGATAGTTCAGTTGCAAAGAGTTCCGGCTGCTCGAACGCGGCGAAGTGCCCGCCTCTGTCGAGCTCGTGCCAATAGAAGAGGTTCGGCCATGCCGCCTCGGCCCAGGCACGTGGCGCGATGTAATTTTCACGAGGGGAGATGCTGGCGGCCATAGGAAGCTCGATCCGCTCAGACGATGCGCGGGCGGAGGAGAAGAACGTGTGTTCCCGAATTGTTTTGCCGGAGCAACTTTCCCAGTAAAGGCGGGCGCTGGTGGCCCCGGTTCCGGTAAACCAGTAAAGAGAAATATCGTCGAGCATCTGATCGCGAGTCAGCGCATCTTCGGGGCGGCCTTCGTTGTCCGTCCATTCGCCGAACTTCTCGTATATCCACATCGCCAATGCCAGCGGGGAATCATTCAGCGCATAGCCGATTGTCTGCGGTCGCGTGTTCATCTCGTCCGCGTATCCGGCCTTGTGGTCGAGGAACAGATCGATCGATTGCAACGCCCGCTGCTCTTCCTCGCTTGGGCGCTTCGGACGTACTTCAGGTGCGACAAGAGGCAGGTTGACGTGTGCGGCCACGAGACCGTCCGGGCGCTGGCTGGCCAGCGCGTGCGTGATGGCGGAGCCCCAATCGCCCCCTTGGGCAACCCAGCGTTTATATCCGAGCCGATCCCGCATCAGCACCGTCCAGGCTCGGGCAATGCGCTGCGTATTCCAACCTTGCTCGCGAGGTTTATCCGAGAAGCCAAAGCCTGGTATCGAGGGCACAACGACATGAAACGCATCTTCGGCCCGTCCGCCGAACTTCGTTGGGTCAGTCAACCGGTCGATTACATCGAGAAATTCGACAATCGAGCCGGGCCATCCATGCGTGAGGATGATTGGGAGCGCCTGAGGATGAGGCGAGGTTGCATGAATGAAATGAATGCCGACGTCATCGATGCGCGTACGGAATTGCGGAAAGCGGTTGATGCGCGACTCGAGTTTTCGCCAGTCGTAGTCTCGAGCCCAGTAATCGATCAACGCCTGCGCGCATGCGAGCGGGACGCCTTGCGACCAGTCGTTCACTGTTTCGCGCTCGGGCCATCTGACGAGTTCCAGCCGCATACGCAAGTCGTCAAGGGCAGCTTCGGGGACGTGGACCGCGAACGGCGCAAGACTTTCGGTGGCGGGTGCTAGTACCAGCGCTTGTCGACCATCGAAGCGGGGATAGCGGACATGGTGAGAAGCGGACATGTATCAACTCCATAAGGTGCTCTTGCAGACCCGGCAACGGCCGTTAGAGCAATGATGATCGAAATAGTTGTAGCGGTTGCTACAACTGTGACGCAACCGCCTCCATTTCGTCAAGCGGTTTATTTAACAGTCGCTACAATTGGCGTATACTGGTGACCATGGGACGCAAAATTGCATTCAACTATGACCGGGCGCTGGACAAGGCAACGTCGCTGTTCTGGAAGACCGGCTACGCGGGAACCGGGCTGCGCGACTTGCTGAAAGTGATGGATATCGGCGAGGGCTCTTTCTATAACACGCTGAAGAGCAAGAAAAATCTTTATCTGATGTGCCTGCAGCGCTATGAAGAAAAAGAAATTCATGCACGCATGCACGCGCTGGCGTCAGCGCCCACCGCGGCTCTCGGAATTCGCGCGTTTTTCTTGCGTGTTCTCGATCGTCTGGATCACCCGAACATACCGTCGCGCCTTTGCATGATCGCCGCGATGGCGTCGAAAGAAGTACTGTCCGAACCCGACCTTCGAAAGCGCGCGAAGAAAGGTCTGGAAGACGTCCGTGCCTTGCTGCGAGAGCGCCTGGTCCGTGATCGGGACGAAGGCATTCTGCCATCGTCGCTGGATCCGTCGATCGTTGCGTCTATCATAACGACGTACTTGCAAGGCCTATGGCGCATGGCATTGGTGGAATACGACCGCCCCAGTTTTGAACAACAGATCGATGTGTTCCTAAGTGGATTGGGGCTGTAGAAAGCTTTCGGTGCTTTCGGGCGGATTCACCCTGAACCTTGGCTTGCTCGCAAAGTGCCGACAGTTGATACGTCTTCTGAATCTTGGTCAAGCCGAACCGACTGTCCTCCAATGGGTCGCCTAACGCGTCCGGCAGCGGCGTGACTGAGTAGTCGACCCTTGCCGCGCGATAGGCAACCGGCGCCGTCGCCGCGACCGAGCGGGCACGGGGGGCGTGCTCGAACTGGTGGAGTCGCGCGGGATCAATCCGCAACGCTTGCATCTGTCACGACGCACGGTTAAGCACAAAGTCGAAGTTGAGAGTACAAAACGGTGTATTGATTCTGGAACCATCCGGTGCAACGCCCGCGTCGTGCGGCACCCACGGTGCGATTAGCGACGAACGCACGCCGAACACCGCGTCCGAGTCAAGATAAGGGTCACCTTCACGAAACACTTGAGTGATGAGTCGTTCATATCCGGGCGCGGTAATCATGAAATGCAGATGCGCAGGTCGCCACGCATGACGGCCTAGCGCATCGAGCATGCGACCGACCGGCCCGTCATAGGGAATCGTATAAGGCTCGCCGACAATTGATCGGAAGTTGTGGCTGCCATCCGAGCGGCTATAAAGTGTGCCACGAGCGCGGTGCTCGCCGTCATCGGAGTATTGAACATCATATCGGCCTTCACCGTCCGCCTGCCAGACGTCGATGCGCGCATGATGCACCGGCTCGCCACCTGGGCCCTTGATGTTCCCGGACACGAAACACGGCACACCCGACGCGCCGTTCGCTAAATCTGCGCCGTTTCCAGACTCAGGTGCGTCCTCGACGAAGAATGGACCGAACACCGTTGCCTCAGTGCAACCCGCAGGCTTGCGGTTCGCCATCGCGACCACAAGCATCGAGAGCCCGAGCGTGTCCGACAGCAGGATAAATTCCTGGCGCTTGTCGTTGGTCGCGTGACCGACCTCCGTCAGAAACCGAATACCCTGTTCCCATTCGCCTTCAGTGAGATTCACTTCACGTGCGAATTCGTGCAAGTGGCGGATCAGGCTTCCGGCGATCTCCTTCAACCTCGCACTGCCTGCACGTTCGTGCCGTGCAAGTACGGCATCCGTGATTGTGTGCTCGTCGAGATTACGCATGGTGGCTGCACCTTTGTGAGAAAGATATGAAACGCGAGTCGATCATTAGATATCCGATAAATAAGTGATGAGGAAATCGCGTTGTAATGAGGGCGGACGTTGATGGCACTCGCGATTCTTCAATCATTGACATTGATGTCTGAGTTTCCAATCCTAAGGGATGGTTGACGACCTTACCGGAAATAACTTCGCTTTCCGCCGATCACTTTCGCGTTACGTTCTTTCGGATGGAAGATTCATCGCCATGTGATCAGAGAGACCTGACAGGATCTCAAATGGACTGCGAAGATGATGAATCGGTTCCCGTCCGGAACCCGATGTATTGAATAGAAATGCCCTCGAAAGGGTTGCTGACATGGAGCCGGTGCGTGTTAAGCGATGGTCAATAGCGATCCACAACGAGACTGCCCCCTACCTGCTCGATCTGCGTTCGTTGCGCCTGGAAAGCTGCAAAGCCATCCATCTTTTGAGTTACTCGAAAAGTGAATTCAATTCCGCCCGATTAATTAGCAGTTTGACGGTCAATATAATCAGCTATATGAAATTTCGGAGAGGGTCAGAGCGCGATTCAGATTCCCGTCGAAATGAACGGGAGTAGAAAGTTTTATCGCCGGGTGCGGTATAACGAACGCCGAATTCCTCTGGAAAGAGCTTCGTCATGCAGAACATGAACCGATGACGGTATTCTCGATTGAGTGGGTGAATGTGATGACCCTATGAAACATTTCGTTATCGCACACTCATGACACAGGAAACATTTCATGTCTTTTGTTTCGACGGTCCTGTCGGCGGTGCTTGGACTCACAGGCGGTGTTACGCTGACGGTGACCGGCGGCGGCGTGCGTCTGGCACGGGCTGCGGTGATTGGGTTTTTCAGAGCGATCCCTGCGCTGATGCTGATTTTCTGGGTATTTTTCCTGATGCCGGTGCTGCTGCATATTGATGTGCCGGGTCCGACAACGCTCGTCTGCGCGCTTGCGTTGATTGGAGGCGCTTATCTGTCACATTCGGTGCAGGCCGGACTGGCCGCGATCGGCACCGGGCAGCGGCAGGCGGCGGCGCCTGGCATGACGCGCTGGCAGGTGTTGCATTCGTAACCGATTGGGCATCACTGCCTTTCGTTCCGGTAATCTTCAATGAGGTCCGCTGAGTTCATGAACGAATACTGCATGTTTAAGGGCAAGCTGCTGCGCGCTGCGCCTTTCAAGGATTCCTATCCAGGCAGCCCGCATTACGTCATTACAGTGACCGGCAATGACAACACGCCATTCAATGTCGTCGTGAATTCAGCTTCAACCGAACCGGGTGAGGACGGCAATGACGATGTCTATTTTTATGCCGATCTGAATTTTGACGATCCTCTAACAGCCAAGTTGACGGCGCTTGATTTCGGCCTGTACACCAGCGGGTTTCCTCGGCTCGACTACTGGCAAGACCGCAGCCTGCTCGATCTCCACCGCATGCGCCCGATTCCCTACGAAGATGAAAATGGCAATCGCGCGGACGTCAACGACATCATCGACGAGATCTTGACCATCGACGAAGGTCAACCGTCGCAGTCATTCCCTTATGACAATGGCAGCGGCGAACTGCATGATCGCGACTTCTGGGTTCCAACGGCACAGAACGTCGTGGTATTCGGATTTGGCTTTCTGTTCTTGCCGAAGAAGGATGGCCTTCACGAGACGCATATGAACCAGGGCAACCCGCGCGGCAAGCATGACAAGGAAAATGGCGCCTTTCAGGATGGCGCAGTGATTGCTCAGCGGGATGACGGATTTGCTGCCGTTTTCACCGCGTTCCAGACTCAGCGTCTGCCGACTGACGCGCGCGGAATGCCAACTCCAGACTCACGCCCGTTGCCCGAGTTTATTCGTGGAGGGTGAAGGTGTGATGGCGTTGGTGCACGGTTTGGCGCGGTGCACCGCGCTGTCGCGGCATTGAACGTGTCGGCGCCACTTTATTGCGAGTGGCGCCGACACCGCGTTGTGCTTACGTCGCTCAGATAACGTACAGATCGACGTATTCATTGACAGGCATGGCTTCGAGCGTGGCCTGATCGAGCGACACATCGAGAATTGCCTGTTGCTGTTTCACCGGGAAACGCCGCGCGAGGTTCGTGCGGAATTTCTCGACCAGCAGCGGAATGCCATCGGCACGGCGGCGCTTGTGGCCGATCGGGTACTCGACCGCCACCTCGTCGAGCTTCGTGCCGTCGCTGAATTCAATGGTCAGCGCGTTGGCGATCGAGCGCTTCTCGGGGTCGTGATAATCCTTCGTGTACTGCGGGTCCTCGACGCATTCGATCTTCGCGCGCAACGCGTCGATGCGCGGGTCCTGCGCGATCGCGTCCTCGTAGTCGGCCGCGGTCAGGCGCCCGAAGATCAGCGGCACCGCGACCATGTACTGGATGCAGTGGTCGCGATCGGCCGGATTGTTCAGCGGCCCCTTCTTGTCGATGATGCGAATGGCTGCCTCATGCGTGCGGATCGTGATCTTCGCGATGTCCTCGACTTTCCTGCCCTGCGCGGCGAGCTGCCGGTGCAGCGTCATGGCCGCCTCCACCGCGGTCTGCGAATGGAATTCGGCGGGAAACGAGATCTTGAACAGCACGTTCTCCATCACGTACGAGCCGTACGGACGCTGGAACCTGAATTCATTGCCCTTGAACAGCACATCGTAGAAGCCCCATGTTTTCGCG
>NZ_CADIKH010000043.1 GCF_902859855.1 Paraburkholderia humisilvae | reverse complement strand
TTGCCTCGTCCAACGGCTTCTTTGCCATGGCGCGTATCTCCATTCAATCCGTTAGAGATATAACGCGCCAGCATCGAATCGGTTGTCATGTTTTATGGGAAACTCAATAATGGCGCTCTTTCTCTTTGCGTCGATCGACCGTTCTTCGGCGGTCTGTGAGAGGTGCTCTGCTGTAAGCGCTTTCATCCGTGTCTCCGGTATCGTTATTTCGGCACCGCCACGCAATGTGGCGGCGCGCGGCGCGGCAAGTACGGCGTTACACACATGCGCAAAAAAATCTTCCGGCGGGGCGCCGTCATTGTTGTGTCGTCACCGCTCGCCTACGACTTCGGTTCCGCTTCATACGCCTTGATCGCGTCGGTCGCGACGCGAAACGCCGCAAGCGCGAGCGGCACGCCGCAGTAAATCGCGGCCTGCATCAGCACCGAGCGGATCTCGTCCTTGGTCACACCATTCTTCAACGCCCCTTTCACGTGCACCGCCAGCTCGTGGTGCTGGCTCATCGCGGTCAGCATCGCGATGTTCAGCATGCTGCGCGTCTTGAACGGCAGCGTCGGGTCGCCCCAGATTTCGCCCCAGCAATACTCGGTGACGAGCTTCTGCATCGGCCGGTTGAAATCGTCCGCGTTCGCCCATGATTTTTCAACATGCCCCGCGCCGAGTACTTCCTTGCGGTTCGCGAAGCCCTTTTCAAATCCGTCGTTGTTTCCCATCTGCATTACCCTCGGTTGTTTGCGATGCCACTTCGGCATCGTCGATATCTGCACTGATTATCTTACCGTCCGATTGTCATACAAACCAATAAGGCAAAAATTTTTTGCGGGGTATGCGCCTCTCCGTGCGCTTCGGTCCGCGGTTCTGCGCGCTGCCGGCGTCTCGCCTCACGCTTCGCCGTAGCCCACCATCGCCTTGACCTCCAGATACTCGCGCAGGCCCGCCTCGCCCCATTCGCGCCCGTTGCCCGAGCGCTTGTAGCCGCCGAACGGCGCGTTGAAATCGGGCGTCGGATAGTTCAGGTGCACACCGCCCGCGCGTAACGTGCGGGCCACGGTACGCGCGCGCTCGAGACTCCCGGACTGCACATAGGCGGCCAGCCCGTAGACGGTATCGTTCGCGATCTGGATCGCCTCTTCATCGCTGTCGTAGGGAATCATCGACAGCACCGGGCCGAAAATTTCTTCGCGCGAGATTGCCATATCGGGTTTCACGTCGGCGAACACGGTCGGTTTCACGAACCAGCCCTTCGACAGGCCTTCCGGCAAGCCAATGCCGCCTGTCACGAGCCGCGCGCCTTCATCTATGCCCGATTGAATCAGCGATTGCACGCGCACAAACTGGTTGCGGTTCACGACCGGGCCCAGCTGTGTCGTCACCTTGTCGGTCGCGCCGACCCTGAACGCCTGCGCCGCCCGGCCCGCGATCTGCGCGGCTTCATCCATCAAACGCCGCGGCACCAGCATGCGCGTGGGGCTCGAACACGATTGACCCGAATTCGCAAAGCACGCGTTCACACCACGCGTCACCGCATCGTTCAGGTTCACGTCATCGAGCAGGATATTGGCGGACTTGCCGCCGAGTTCCTGTGCCACGCGCTTCACGGTATCGGCCGCCAGCTTCGCGACCTGGATACCCGCTCGCGTCGACCCGGTGAACGAGACCATATCGATGTCCGGATGCGCGGCGATCGCCGCGCCGACACCCGGCCCGTCGCCATTCACCAGATTGAACACGCCCGGCGGCACGCCTGCTTCGTCGAGCACTTCGGCAAATAGCAGCGCGCTGAGCGCCGAATATTCGCTCGGCTTGAGCACCATCGTGCAACCGGCCGCGAGCGCAGGAGCGATCTTCACGACGATCTGGTTGATCGGCCAGTTCCATGGCGTGATCAGCCCGCACACGCCAATCGCCTCATGCCGCAGACGCGTCGCGCCGCGCTGCGTTTCAAATGCGAAGTGATCGAGCACATCGATCAGCGCATTCAGATGTGACGGCCCGCGCGCCGCCTGATTGTTGCGCGCGAAAGCAATCGGCGCGCCCATTTCGGCACGCATCGCTTCGGCGAATTCGTCGACGCGGCGTTCGTAGATCTGCACGATGCGCTTTAATAGCGCGACGCGATCGGCAACCGTGCTCGCCGAATACGACGGGAACGCACGGCGCGCCGCTGCGACTGCGCGATCGACGTCCGCCGCATTGCCGAGTGCCAGCTGATCGAAGCGCGACTCGGTTGCCGGATCGATCAGATCGAACCAGACCGGCGCGAGTGGCGCGACCCATTTTCCATCGATGTAAAACTGTCCAACGCGAGACATTCCAGGCTCCAGGTTAAGAAGTCACCGGCTACGGTCGCTCGAAAGCCTGCGAGGCCATCGGCGTGCCAGCCAGCCGGGGCGCCACCGGCTAGCAGGCAGCGCTTCGTGCGGTTCTACCGAAGCGCCGAAAAAGCGGTCGGCGTCAGAAAGTGGTTCTCGATGCGCTCGACGATCGGCTTTTCCGCTTCGGTCGCCGCGCGCTTCGTGATCCACTCCTGATCCGACTGGAACGCATTCCATTTGGTTTCGCGCTCAGCGAGGCTTTCCCACTTGATCATGTACGTAAGCGCGTGATTGCTCGGGCCGACCAGCGTGGTCCAGAAGCCAATCTGCTTGATCCCGTACTTCTCGAAAAAGCCCAGCGTGATATTGACGAAACGGTCCTGCAACGCCGGCAAGCGTCCCGGCGCGCAGTGATAAATGCGCATCTCAACGATCATTAAAAGTTCTCCATATTGATGTTCAACAAAAATGCGAAGCTGAAGCGATGGTGGCGAAGCCACGCGTGTTCATGAGTCGCGCTTTTTTCTAACCGGTCTCGACACGCGCGATGTGCATCGGCATCGCGGCGTCGCCGGCAGTATCGAGTGTCCACAATGTATCGAGCAAGCGTTGCGTGGCAATATGCGGTGCGCCGTATGCGGCGAGCTCTTTCAACTTGCTGTCGAGCTCCGCATCCGAAAGCGGCACCGCAAGGCTGCCGCGCGCGGCGCTCACTGTGCGCGACACGCTCTCGCCCGAACGCAGCAGCACCGTGACGCGCGCCGCTTCGACCGGAAAGCGGCTGTCGTCGACAAAGGCAACGCGGCCCGCGAATGCGCGCAACGCCGGGTCCGCGGCGCTGCTGTCGCTGAACTCGGCGAGACCCGCGCGGCCCGTCGCGAGCACGACGGCGACGCTATGCTGCGCGCTCACCTGTGCCTCGCGGCCGCTGCGAATGTCGAGCCGATCGGTTCGCTCGCGCAGCAGCGGATGGCCGACCAGTTCGACCCGTTCGATATCGGCCAGCGACCAGTGCCTGTCGCGTGCCAGATCGAGGCACGCTTCGATCACCGGGTTCAGCACGACACCGCATGGGTACGGCTTGTAGGTATTCGCCTGCAATGCCCAGACACTGCCGAGCCCGGCGGTAAGCGCATTGAAATCCGGTTTGTCGGCGGTGACGCGCAGAAAGCCGCGCTCGCCTTCAATGGGTCGCGCAGGGCCGCTCAGGCCATCCGCGGCGAGCCACGCGGACAGCATGCCGTGTTTCGCCGCATTGCCGACACTCACGCTCTTCGCCATCGTGCCGAGCGTTTCGACGAGTCCTCCCGCCTGCGCGGATGCGTGGCCGAACGCAGCGGCAATCTGGCTGTTATCCAGCTTGATGATTTTCGCCGCGGCTGCCGCCGCACCGAATACGCCGCAGGTCGACGTAATGTGCCAGCCGCGCTGATAGTGCGAAGGCGAGACCGCGTTGCCGATCCGACATTCAATTTCAACGCCCACCACGAACGCGAGCAGCAGCGCCTCGCCGGTCATGCTTTTGCTTTCGCTGAATGCGAACAGCGGCGCAGCGACTGGTGCGGTCGGATGAATGATGGTCGGCAGATGAGTGTCGTCGAAATCGTGCACGTTCGCGGTCATCGCATTGAGCGCGGCCGCGTTCAGCATGTCGGTGCGCTCCGCGCGCCCGATCAGGCTCGCTTCGTAGCCGGCGCGCAAACGCCGGTACACCTGCACCGCTTTGCCGATCGACGGGTCCGCGCAACCGGCGAACCCCACCGCGAAGTAATTGACAAGCGCGCGCTTCGCCTCATGCCGCACCGCTTCGGGGATATCGCTCCAGCGCGTGCGCTCGACGAATTGCGCGAGTTGCCGCGTCGCAGTGACAGGTTCGTCAGCGGAGGTCGTGCGGGGTTGCATCGGCTATCGCTCCTTGCTTGGGTCGTGATGGATCACCGGCTGACCGCGGCCGCGGCCCGTTCGCCCGCGTCGCCGCGCGTCGCATCGCCGGTTTCGGCGGCAATCGCCTCGAGCGAGCGGTGCTTGGTCTCCGCGCCGAGCACGCCGACAATCAACGCCTGCAACAACAGCGTCGCGACAATCAACGCGATCACACCCGAAATGCCGAAGCCGGCGAACGCCGCCGCAACCGCATAGGGCACGACGATGCTGACCGCGCGGCCGATCGTGTTAGCAAGGCCCGAGCCGCGCAGACGCAATTCAGTCGGAAAGAGCTCAGGCACATAGCTCGCGACGCTAAACGACGACAGCACATAAATGCACGCAGTGATCGCAAAGCCGAGCAGCGTAATCATCGCCGCCGATTGCGCGAACGGGTACGCCACACCGAACGCAACGCAAACCAGCGAAAAAGCGACGATGCCCCATTTACGACCGACCCGTTCGGCAAGTGCAAACGCGATCAGCGAGCCAACCGGGCCGCCCGCGAACATCAGCGCGGTGAGGCCGAGCGAGTTCGACATGCTGTGCCCCTGTTTGACGAGAAAAGTCGGAATCCAGCTAACGAATGCGTAGTTCACGATAAAAAGCGCGACCAGCACGGTGATGGCGGTGATCGTGCGGGTCAACAGGCGCCGCGAGAACAGTTCGCTCATGCGTGCTGCGGCCGGTGCGACGGTCTGGGCCGCGTCGCGGGTCGCCTGCCGTGCTGCACTCCGCGCCGCTTCTCGCGCCACGGCCGGATCGACGCCGCACGCGGTCTCGATGCGGGCGACGATTTGCTCCGCTTCGTCGGTGCGCCCGCGCGCCGCGAGCCAGCGCGGCGATTCGAGCATCGACTTGCGCAGGATCCAGACGACGAGCGCGCCGCACCCGGCGATCACGAACATCCAGCGCCAGCCGTAATGCGGCACGATCAACCAGCCAAGGAAAGTCGACAGGAACAGCGAAGTATTGATGATCAGATTCAGGATCGTGCCGAAACGGCCGCGCCACGCAGCCGGAATGAACTCGCTCAGCGTCGCGTAGCCAACCACGATTTCCGCGCCCATGCCGAGCCCCATCACCAGCCGGAAGAAAATCAGCCAGTAGATGGACGGCGCGAGTGCGGCGGCAATCGACGCGAAACCATAGATGCCGAGATTGATCTGATAGGAAAAGCGCCGGCCAAAGCGGTCGCCGAGCACGCCGGACAGCCATGCTCCGACCATCATGCCGATAAAGGTGACGGATACGAAGGTCGCGTTCAGCTTCAGCGTCGATTCGCCGCTATGAATCAGTGCGGCGAGCACGGTGCCAGCAATATAGATATCGAACGAATCGAAGTACATGCCGGCTGCGATCAGGCCGAGCAGACGCCAATGGAATCCGGACAGTGGAAGCCCGTCCAGACGTAGGCCGATCGTGGATGAATCGCGCATGCTGAGTGTCTCCGCTCTGCTATGGACGGGCCGCTCGTTCACGGCTTTCGTTGCGGCCACTGCATGGCATGCGCGGCAACCGCGTTTTCCGGATCATTCCCGCTCACGAGATCGATGATCCGTTTTCGAGATTATTATATTCCTGTCATACAATCCGTCAAGAAGATCATCCGCGAACAGTCTCACCCTCATTGGCTGAGCTCATTTGCTGAGATCCCCCGCATTTGCGTTTTCCGACCCCACTCCGGACAATGCCGCTCACGGCACCGAGCGGGGAACCCGAATGGAATTGCGTCAGTTGCGATATTTCGTCAGCGTGGTCGAACACGGCAGCATGGGCAAAGCAGCGCTCGAGCTGGGCGTCGTCACGTCCGCGTTAAGTCAGCAGATCAGCCGCCTCGAAAGCGAGCTCGCGACACGGCTGTTGCAGCGTACGTCCAGCGGTGTGGTGCCGACCGATGCGGGGCTCGCGTTCTGGCGCCAGGCGCAGCTCGCGCTGCGCCACGTCGACGATGCCGCGCACGCCGCGCGGCAGGCGCGTCTGTCGGGCCATGTCACCGTCGGCCTCGCCACCAGCACGAGCGGCGTGCTGGGGCTTGCGTTCATGCGTGCGATGCGCGAACGCTACCCCGACGTGCGGCTGCGGATCGTCGAGACATTGTCAGGCTACCTCGCGTCGATGCTCGGCGCGCGGCAGATCGACCTTGCAATTCTCTTTCACGAAGAACCCGCGCAGCGCTGGAGCGTGATGCCGCTGCTCGACGAACGTTTATTCGTGATCGGCGCGCCCGACCTGCCCGGCATGCCAACAACAAAACGCGTGCGACTTGCGAAGCTCGGCACGCTGCCGCTGATTCTGCCGAGCGGCCCGCACGGCCTGCGCACGACGCTCGCCACATCGTTCAAACGTGCGAAATACGAGCCGCGCATCGTCGCCGAGGTGGACGGCCTTGCGATGCTGATGGATGCGGTGCGCGGCGGCCTCGGCGCGACGATCCAGCCCGGCGCGGCGTTGGCGCGGGCCGAGAACGCGGCGCTCGCCAGCGTGCAGATTTCGGACGCTGATGCGGTGCGGCCGAACCTGCTCGTCAGCGTGTCGGACGACGAACTGTCGCCCGCGGGACTCGCCGCGCGCGTGGTGCTCGCCGATACGGCGCGCGAGCTGGTGAGCCAGGGACGCTGGCTCGGCGCCCGCCTGCGCTAGCGATGTTTGGCCGGTGTTCAACGAAGGTCTTCACGAAAACTGAAGACCCGTTGCGCGCCGGCTGGTTGCGGCAACGCGTCGCGCCGACTACATTTCGACCATACTAGGAGACTCCCCACCATGGTCGATGTACTCGTGATCGGGGGCGGCAATGCTGCGTTGTGCGCCGCGCTGATGGCGCGCGAAGCCGGCGCGTCAGTGCTGCTTCTCGAATCCGCCCCCCGCGAATGGCGCGGCGGCAACTCCCAGCACACGCGCAATCTGCGCTGCATGCATGACGCACCGCAAGACGTGCTGGTCGATGCGTACCCGGAAGAAGAATACTGGCAGGACCTGCTCAAGGTCACCGGCGGCATCACGAACGAACCTCTCGCACGCCTGACGATTCGCGCGTCGTCAACGTGCAGGCCGTGGATGCAGAAACACGGCGTGCGTTTTCAGCCGCCGCTGTCAGGCGCGCTGCATGTCGCGCGCACCAACGCATTCTTCATGGGCGGCGGCAAGGCGCTCGTCAACGCGTACTACCGCAGCGCCGAAGCGCTCGGCGTACAGGTGCGCTACGAAACCCCCGTCGATTCGATCGAACTCGATAACGGCCGCTTCGTCGCCGCGAAAAGCGGCAACCAGCGCTTTGAGGCGCGCGCGTGTGTGCTCGCCGCTGGCGGCTTCGAATCGAACCGCGAGTGGCTGCGCGAAGCGTGGGGGCAAAACGAGCGCGGCGAATGGCCGGCCGATAACTTCCTGATTCGCGGCACGCGCTTTAACAAGGGCGTGCTGCTCAAGTTCATGATCGATGCGGGCGCCGATCCGATCGGCGATCCGTCGCAATCGCACTGCGTCGCGATCGACGCGCGTGCGCCGCTGTACGACGGCGGCATCTGCACGCGGATCGACTGCGTATCGCTCGGCGTGGTGGTGAACCGCGACGCCGAACGCTTCTACGACGAGGGCGAGGACTTCTGGCCGAAGCGCTATGCGATCTGGGGCCGTCTTGTCGCCCAGCAGGCCGGGCAGATCGGCTACTCGATCATCGACTCGAAAGCGATCGGCCGCTTTATGCCACCGGTATTTCCCGGCACCCGGGCCGACACGCTGCCGGACCTTGCGCGCCAGCTCGGATTGCCGGTCGACGCGTTCATGCGCACTGTCAATGCGTATAACGCGGCGTGCCGGCCGGGCACGTTCGATCATACGAAGCTCGACGATTGCCGCACCGAAGGTCTCGCGCCACCGAAGACACACTGGGCGCTGCCGCTCGACAAACCGCCGTTCTATGGTTATGCGCTGCGTCCGGGTATCACGTTCACGTACCTCGGGTTGAAGGTGAACGACCGCGCGCAGGTGCATTTCGGCGGCGAGCCAAGCGACAACCTGTTTGTGGCCGGTGAAATGATGGCTGGCAACGTGCTCGGCAAGGGCTATACCGCGGGCGTCGGCATGTCGATCGGCACCGCATTCGGCCGCATCGCGGGGACGCAGGCGGCGCGCGCCGCGATGGCGAATACATCGGCGCATGCCGCAAGCGAATCAACTGGAGCTCACCGTGCAGAAGCTTGAAGCACTTGCGCGCGACGCGCAGCAACTGGCGTCGGGACTTGATGCGGCCAACGGTGGGTCCACCGGCGGACACAGGCATCGCACCATCCGCGTGCTCCCGCTAACGGAGAACGAAACCGAAGTCGCACGGCAAATGCAGATCTGCAATGCGTGCCGCTATTGCG
This sequence comes from Paraburkholderia humisilvae, assembly GCF_902859855.1. Classification (GTDB taxonomy): domain Bacteria; phylum Pseudomonadota; class Gammaproteobacteria; order Burkholderiales; family Burkholderiaceae; genus Paraburkholderia; species Paraburkholderia humisilvae. Next base: position 52,162 of record NZ_CADIKH010000043.1, on the reverse strand, counting down.
AAGGCTTTTGCGCCGTCTTTCCCGCGATGACGCGTCGTCTCGAGTTCGGCAAGGCCGACGTGAACTACCTCGCTAACCTGTGCCATAACTGCGGCGCGTGCTACCACGCGTGCCAGTACGCCCCGCCGCATGAGTTCGCGGTCAACGTGCCGCAGGCCATGGCGAAGGTGCGCATGGAGACGTACAGCGAATATGCGGTGCCGTCGTTCATGGGCGCGCTGTACAAACGTAATGGCCTGACGCTGTCGCTCGCGCTCGCGTTCGGCCTCGCGCTCTTCCTCGTGCTTGGCGTCGCGATGAAGGCGCCGCTCTTCGGTACGCCGCTCGCGGGCAACTTCTACGCGATCTTCCCGCACAACCTGCTCGCGCTGCTGTTCGGCGTGGTCTTCGTACTCGCCATCATGTCGCTCGGCACCGGCGTCACGCGCTTCTGGAAGGACGTGTCGGCAGGCACCGCCGTAGGTGCGGCCGGGGGGGCGGCCGTTGCGGAAGCAACCCGAAACGCGCTCACGCTGAAGTATCTCGACGGCGGTCACGGCGACGGCTGCAACGAGGCCGACGACCGTTTCACACTCGCACGACGGCGCTTTCATCACTTCACGTTCTACGGCTTCATGCTGTGTTTCGCGTCGACTGTGGTGGCCACGCTTTATCACTATGCCCTCGACCAGCACGCGCCGTATCCATTCGTGAGCGTACCCGTGCTGCTGGGCACGCTAGGCGGCATCGGGCTGCTGATCGGCCCCGCCGGGCTGTTGTGGCTGAATCTCAAACGCGATCCCGCACGCGGCGACGCGGCACAGAAGCCGATGGACCGCGGCTTTATCGCGCTGCTGCTGCTCACCAGTGCAACCGGTCTCGCGCTGCTCGCATGGCGCGACACCGCGGCGCTCGCGTGGCTGCTCGCCGTGCACCTCGGCGTCGTGCTCGCGCTGTTCGCGACACTGCCTTACGGAAAATTCGCACACGGCATCTATCGCAGCGCCGCGCTACTGAAGTCGTCGATCGAGAAAAGACAAGCGAATAGTTTGAAGCTCGGTTCGGAATGAGTTAGCGTACGGGGCGCGCTCGCTCGCGCCCTCTATCCTTTCATTTCGAAAGAAAACCAGAGCAACAAAGGTTCAAACTACGCATTACGGAAACACCATGGAGACAAAGATCGTGCCCCCATCGACCGTCACGTCCGTTGCGGCGCAGCCACCTCGGTCGAAAGTGGCCGCCGTGCTGCGGGTCACCAGCGGCAATTTCCTCGAGCAGTTCGACTTCTTCCTGTTCGGCTTCTACGCCACGTATATCTCGAAGGTATTCTTTCCGGCCGGCAGCGACTTCGCGTCGCTGATGCTGACCTTCGCGGTATTCGGCGCCGGCTTCCTGATGCGGCCGCTCGGCGCGATCGTGCTCGGCGCGTATATCGACCAGGTGGGCCGCCGCAAAGGTCTGATCGTCACACTGACGCTGATGGCAAGCGGCACGATCCTGATCGCGTGCGTGCCGGGCTACGAGACGATCGGTGTGCTCGCGCCGTTGCTCGTGCTGATCGGGCGCCTGCTGCAAGGCTTCTCGGCGGGTGCGGAACTAGGCGGCGTGTCGGTGTACCTGGCCGAAATGGCGACGCCCGGCAACAAGGGCTTCTATACGAGCTGGCAGTCGGCAAGCCAGCAGGTGTCCATCATCGTCGCGGCGCTGCTCGGCTTTGGGCTGAACGCGTGGCTCCCCGCGGACGCGCTGCACGCATGGGGCTGGCGCATCCCGTTCTTCATCGGCTGCATGATCGTGCCGTTCCTGTTTCTGCTGCGCCGCTCGCTGCAGGAAACCGAAGCGTTCCAGTCGCGCAAGCATCATCCGAGCGCGCGCGAGGTTTTCCGCTCGATGCTCGCGAACTGGACCACGGTGATCGCCGGCATGCTGCTCACCGCGATGACCACCACCACGTTCTATCTGATCACCGTCTATACCCCGACCTTCGGCAAGTCCGTGCTGAAGCTGTCGACGTCGGATAGCCTGATCGTCACACTGTGCGTCGGCATCGGCAACTTCATCTGGCTGCCGATCGGCGGCGCGCTGTCCGACCGCATCGGCCGCAAGCCGCTGCTGCTGACCATCTCGCTGCTGGCGATCTTCACCGCGTATCCGGCGCTGTCGTGGCTCGCGTCGGCGCCAAGCTTCGGCCGGATGTTTATCGTGCTGATGTGGTTCTCGTTCTTCTTCGGCGTGTACAACGGCGCGATGGTCGCCGCGTTGACCGAGGTGATGCCGGTCGAGGTACGAGTCGCGGGCTTCTCGCTGGCATTCAGCCTCGCGACCGCGCTGTTCGGCGGCTTTACGCCGGCCGTGTCGACGTTCCTGATCGAGGTGCTGCACGACAAGGCCGCGCCGGGCTACTGGCTGAGTTTTGCGGCCCTATGCGGGCTGGGGGCGACGCTCGCGCTGTACCGTCGCGGCGGTGTGGCCGAGCGGATGAGAGACGCGGTCTAGGCGGCAAGCCGGTCGGAAATCGCACCGAGAGCCGAACTGCGAGCTGAAAGACGCATCGGTTAACATCGGTGTCGCCGCCGGACGAACCCTTCCTCCGGCTTTCAGATGACGCGCGCGGTCGCGCACGGTGCAGTCAGTGCGCGACACCACGCGCCGCTTTCATGGATGCGCACCGTGACCGATCCGATTCCGTTCGTGCCCGACCGTTTCAGGCATGCCGCCGCTCATTATCTGAGCGGCCGCGCGGCCTACTCTCCCCGTTTGATCCGGCGCGTCGGCGAAACCTGCGGGCTTGACGGCACTGAGCGTCTGCTCGATATCGGCTGCGGGCCGGGTCAGTTGTCGATCGCGTTCGCGTCGTGGGTCGCAAGCGGCGTCGCGCTCGATCCGGAGCCCGAAATGCTGCGCATCGCGTCGGAACTCGGGGCCGGCATCGCGCCGAATATCGAGTTCCGCCTCGGCAGTTCGTACGATCTGTCCGCCGATATGGGCACATTCCGGCTCGCGGTAATCGGCCGCGCATTCCATTGGATGGACCGGCCCGATACGCTGCGCCGCCTCGATACGCTGATCGAACCGGGCGGCGCGGTTGCGCTCTTCGCCACGTCGCAGCCTGATGGCGCGTCGGAACCGTGGATGGCGGAATATCGGAGCCTGCTCGATCAGTATGCGCAAAGCGATCCGGCCCGCGCGCGCCGCAAATCCGACGATTGGGTCGGCCATGAAGCGGTGCTGATGCAATCGCCGTTTGCGTCGCTTGAGCGGGTGTCGATCGTCGAGCGGCGCCGGGTGTCGATCGATGCGTTGATGGTGCGGCCGCAGTCGATGTCGAGCCTGTCGCGCAGCCATCTCGGCGAGCGGCTCGACGAATTGCTGAACCGCCTGAAGACGTTGCTCGATACGCATGCGCGCAATGGCTGGGTCGAGGAGTGGGTCGAGTCCACCGCGGTGATCGCGCGGCGCTAAAAGGCGCCAACGACGCACTCCGGGCGTGCCGTTCGCGCAAACCGCACCGCGCATGAGCTAATAACGAAAATAACCTTGCTGCACGCTGAAAGGCGCCGGTAGGATCACGACTTTTCACGTTTTTGCGCATATTTTGCGCGCCCGCCGTATGTCCATCCCCTTCGCTCCCGAACTCCAAGCCGCGCCGGCACAATCGACCGCACCCGCGCGAGCCCTGATCCGCTCGGCTGCGGACGTCTCTCAACTCGTCAACCAGGGCGCCGCGGCGGGCAGCGACGCGCGCATCGTCGTTGCCATCGCACTCGGCGGCGTGTTTCTCGACGCGTATGACCTCGGTGCGCTCGCGTTCGGCGTCAAAGACATCGCGCGCGAGTTCTCATTGACGCCCGCCGGCATCGGCTTCGTCGCGTCCGCGATCACGTTCGGCGCGATCGTCGGCGCATGCCTTGGCGGCTTCCTGACTGACCGTATCGGCCGTTACCGCGTCTTTATGGCCGATATGTTCTTCTTCGTGATCGCCGCGCTCGCGTGCGCATTTGCGCCGAACGCGTGGGTGCTCGGCGGCGCGCGCTTCGTCATGGGGCTTGGCGTCGGCATCGATCTGCCGGTCGCGATGGCCTTTCTCGCCGAGTTTTCGCGATTACGCGGGCGCGGCAACAAGGCGGCACGCGTCGCGATGTGGTGTCCGGTCTGGTATGCGGCGATCAGCGTGTCATATCTGCTCGTGCTGGCGTTCTACGCGATGCTGCCGGCGAGCCATCAACCGCTGCTGTGGCGTCTGATTCTCGGCTTCGGCGCCGTGCCGGCATTGGTCATTATCGCGATCCGCAGCCGCTATATCAGCGAGTCGCCGGTATGGGCCGCGAATCAGGGCGACCTTGCCGGCGCCGCGAAAATCCTGAAACGCTCGTATGGCATCGACGCGGCGGTCGCGCCGGATGCATCGCGGGCCACTGCTGCGCAACGCGCGCCGCGCCGCGCATCGTGGGCAAACTACGGCACGCTGCTGCGCGGTGTGTATCTGAAGCGCACGGTGCTCGCGACCGTGCTCGCCGTCGCGTCGTCGTTCGCGTATAACGCGGTCGCATTCGGCCTACCGGTGATCATCTCGAGTTTCCTCGCCCAGTCGATGCTGACGACCATCCTCGCGTCGCTCGTGCTCAATCTTGCGTTCGCCTTCGTCGGCGGCCTGATCGCGGTGCGCACGGTGCCGAAGACCGGTGCATGGAAGCCGACGGTGCTCGGTTATATGTTCCAGCTGGCTGCGCTGGTCGGCCTTGCGATGGTCGGCAAGCCGGCGGGCGGCGTCCAGGTCGCCCTCGCGGTCGCACTGCTCGGCGCCTTCCTGCTCGGCCAGGGTTTCGGTCCCGGCTCGCACACCATGACGTTCGCGTCGCTTAGCTATCCGACCTCGCTGCGCGGCGTCGGGGTCGGCTTTAACCAGACGCTGATGCGTGCAAGCTCGACCGTGTCGCTGTTCCTGTTTCCGGTGCTCGCCGCCGCGCTCGGCACGCGTGTGTTCTGGATCATCGCGGCCGCGCCGTTGTGCGGACTGATCGCGCTGCTCGCGATTCGTTGGGAACCGTCTGGCTATGACGTCGACGCGGAAGATTTCGCAACGGACGCGACGATCGCAACGGCTGCGATGCGACATTGACCCGATCAGAAACATCGGCCGAAGCAGGTTGAAACGACAAAGGTTCATCGGGAAACCGATGAGCCTTTTTGCATTCCGAAGCGTGTTCGGTGTGACGTCGAGTTCGGCTGCGCTGATGGATTCACCGGAGCGCTGGCGTTTGCTTCGCAGCACGGTGGCATGCGTGCCGACGCAAAGCGCGCGGCGACCACCGCCGGCGGCGGTATTCGCGCCGCTTCAGTCATCGCGCATGCGTGCGGCGGGAGGCGGCCCTGGGAGCAGGACTAGAAGCGGGAATACGACTTGCTAACGCGCACGCGGTCGGCTATAACTTCCGAAGGCCGCGGGCGACCGGCCACGCCCGCCATCACGTCGTATCGCCCTTCCTGTCAAAGCCTTTCGCGGTAGCACAGACTTAGCACAACCGAAACATCACCGTAACATCACGCAGCACCGCGCATGCGCGGCATAGGCTGCAGTCGATCCAACGAAGCACAACACCATCGATCGAGCGAGGACATCGTGGACCTTGAAACCGTACGCGTATTCCTGATGACCCGAGGCATCGACTTCGGAACCAAAGTACTTGCCGCCATTGTCCTGTGGATTATCGGGCGGTGGGTGATCGGGCTGATCACGCGCTTGCTGCGCGCGGTGCTCGAGCGCAATGGCCGTGTCGATCCGACGCTCGCGCATTACCTTGGCTCGATTCTCGGCGCGCTGCTGAATCTGATGCTGATTCTCGCGATCCTGCAGGTGTTCGGCGTGCAGACCACGTCGTTCGCCGCGCTGCTCGCCGGCCTGGGTCTTGCAATCGGCACCGCGTGGGGTGGCCTGCTCGCGCACTTCGCAGCCGGTGTGTTCATGCAGGTGCTGCGTCCGTTCAAGGTCGGCGATTTCGTCACCGTCGGCGGCGTGACCGGCACGGTCCGCGAGCTCGGGCTGTTCGGCACGACAGTCGTCACGCCGGACAACGTGACGACCATCATCGGCAACAACAAGATCTTCTCCGACACGATCTCGAACTACAGCGCGCTGCCGGTACGCCGCGTCGAACTGACCGCGAAGATTGCGAACGGCGTCGACCCGATTGATGCGGCGAACCGTCTGCGCGCGGCGGTGACGCGCATTCCCAATGTCGCGGAGAATCCGGCGCCTGATATCGAAGTGTTGTCGTTTACGCCAGAAGGACCGATGCTGTGTGTGCGGCCTTATACGCACACCGATCATTACTGGCAGGTCTATTTCGACACGAATCGCGCGATTGTCGAGACGTTCCGGGAAGCCGGCTATCCGACGCCGGAAACGCCGTTCGTGCGACGCACGGCGGCCAGCTAGACCGCGCAGCGGCGGCGCACGTAACGCGTGCGTTCCGGCAGGACCAGCAAAAAGGGCATCGCGATCGACGCGATGCCCTTTTGTCTGATGCGCGGTCCACCGCGCGGTGTGTGCCCGTCAGACCGACGAGGCGCTCACCGCCTTCATTGCCCGCCGCTTTTGGGCGCCGAGCCCTCCGGCGCTCGTCGGCGCACCATTTTCCACAGCGCACCCAATGCGACCGGCACGACGGCCGCGCCAATGCCGACCAGCACTATCACGTTCAGGTACTGGCGGATAAACGGAATGTTGCCGAAGAAGTAGCCGAGCAGCACGAGCAGCAGCACCCAGAACAGCGCACCGGTAACGTTGAACAGCTGGAAGCGCCGCACGCTCATCTGCGACGCGCCCGCGACGAACGGGGCGAAAGTCCGCACGACCGGAATGAAACGCGCGAGCACGATGGTCTTGCCGCCGTGCTTTTCATAAAAGTTGTGGGTCTTGCGCAGCGCCTCGCGATCAAGGAACCGTTCGAGCACCGGGATGTGCGAATCGAACACCTTCGCGCCGATCGCCCGGCCGATCAGGTAGTTAACCGTGTTGCCGGTCACGGCGGCAACGACCAGCAACAGGATCAGCGCGCCGAGGTTCATCGCACCGCTCGCGCAAAACGCGCCGCCGATGAACAGCAGCGAATCGCCGGGCAGAAACGGCAGCACGACAAGCCCGGTCTCGCAAAACACGATCAGGAACAGCACCGCATAGACCCATGCGCCGTACTGGCGTATGAAGTCACCGAGAAATGCGTCGATGTGCAGGACAAGGTTGACGAAATGCAGGAGCGTATCCAAAAAGACATCCTCTCAATAGCGCGAATTGCGGGGCCAAGGCTACGCGGCGCGCGACGGTCGGTTCTGATCCGACGAAATGCGGTGGCGACGACATTCGCCAGTCGGGCCAGTTGGGCGCGGCGTGCGACACGCAGCACAAACCGGCGAAACGCGCCCAAACCGGAAAAAGCGACCGCGCCATGATACCCAAAGTACCAGCCGCAATATTAAGAAAATATGATCCCGGCACCGTGCGCGCGCTCGTAGCACGCGTGAGTGTCGTCCATCCCGGGGGGCCGGCGAAGAACGTCGCGTCCAAAGCGCGTGCCCCGCTTACAGGCGCCGCGCGGCGAATCGCTATAATTCCGCCATGTCCGAATACCGCGAACCGTCAGATGGCACGGCTGCGGGCGCATCCGCCGCGCCCACGGAACCCGCCGCCGTCGCCCGTCCCGCACGCACGCCACGTGCCGCGCGTGCGCCGCGCTCGATCCAGCCATTGCCCGATCAGTTGATTAGCCAGATCGCCGCCGGCGAGGTCGTCGAGCGGCCCGCGTCGGTGGTCAAGGAACTGCTCGAAAACGCGCTCGACGCGGGCGCGGCCACGCTGCGCGTTCTGCTCGACGAAGGCGGCGTGAAGCGCATCTCGATCACCGACGACGGCTGCGGCATCCCCGCTGGGGAACTCGCGCTTGCGCTCACCCGTCATGCGACCAGCAAAATCCGCTCGCTTGCGGAGCTCGAAGCGGTCGCGACGCTGGGGTTTCGCGGCGAAGCGCTGGCATCGATCGCATCGGTGTCGGAGATGCTCATCACGAGCCGCACCGGCGACGCCCCGCACGCCACCCGCATCGACGCGCAGACCGGTGCGCTCACACCCGCCGCCGGCACGCAAGGCACGACCATCGAAGTGCGCGAGCTGTATTTCAATACGCCGGCACGCCGCAAGTTTTTGAAGAGTGAGCAGACCGAACTCGGCCATTGCCTCGAGATGGTCCGCCGCGCGGCGCTCGCCCGGCCCGACGTCGCCATCTCGGTGCTGCACAACGGCCGAGCGGTCGAGCACTGGAACGCAAGCGATCCGGCCGCGCGCGTCGCGAAAATTCTTGGCGACACGTTCGCGACCGCGCATCTGCCGCTCGACGAGGTGGCCGGCCCGCTCGCGGTGTACGGCTGCGCGGGCTTGCCGACGGCGAGCCGCGGCCGGGCCGACCAGCAGTACTTTTTCGTGAACGGCCGCTTCGTGCGCGACAAGCTGCTCACGCACGCGGTGCGTGCCGCGTACGAAGACGTGTTGCACGGCGACCGTTACCCGTCGTACGTGCTGTTTCTCGATCTGCCGCCGGAAGCGGTCGACGTGAACGTGCACCCATCGAAAATTGAAGTTCGCTTCCGCGATTCGCGCTCGATTCACCAGTTCGTGTTTCACGCGGTGCAGCGCGCGCTTGCACGCCACGCGGGCGCATCGCCGGAGACGACCGCGGGTGGCCACGCCGCGCATGTCGAACCGCTCGCGGGGCCGGCTTCGTTCGGCTCGACGCCGCTGGGTGGTTTGAATAACGGCGCATTCGCGCTGGACGGCGAGCGCCGCTTCGGAAACGGCGCGCCATCGTCCGGTGCGACCTGGATGCGCGATGCGCGCATGCGACAAGGCACGTTGCCGGTCGCGCAACCCCTTGCGCTGTACGACGCACTGTTCGGCCGCAAGGACACGGGCGCCGGCACGCCGCACGGAGCGACGACGCTGCATACGCCCGAAGCGCGCGATGTCAGCGCCGGCGCGCCATCGCCATTCGCCACGCTAGCGCCGCATGCCGCGTTCGACGTGGCCGACGAGCAGCCGCTCGGTTTCGCGCTGGGTCAGATTCACGGCATCTACGTGCTCGCGCAAAACGCGCGCGGGCTGGTGATCGTCGATATGCACGCGGCGCACGAGCGCATCCTGTACGAGCAGTTCAAGAACGCACTCGCCGAGCGGACCATCGCGGTGCAGCCGCTGCTGATTCCGCAATCGATGCCGGCCGATCCAGTCGAGATCGGCATTGTCGACGAAGAGCGCGAGACGCTCGATGCGCTCGGCTTCGACCTCGCCGTGCTGTCGCCGACGACGCTCGCGATCCGTGCGGTGCCCGCGCTGCTGAAGGACGCCGACTTGCCCGCGCTGGCGCGCGCGGTGCTCGCGGATTTGCATGCATACGGCGGTTCGCGCGTGCTGACCGAACGCCAGCATGAGTTGCTCGGTACGCTCGCGTGTCATCACGCGGTACGCGCGAACCGGCGGCTGACGCTCGACGAAATGAACGCGCTATTGCGGCAGATGGAAGCGACCGAACGCGCGGATCAATGCAATCACGGACGGCCGACGTGGTATCAGCTCACGCTGTCCGATCTCGACCGGCTGTTCCTGCGCGGACAATGAACGCGGCGAGGATCGATGCGCGCGCAACGGTTGCCTGTCTGCTCGGCCCGACCGCATCGGGCAAGACGGCGGCGGCGCTCGCGTTCGCCGCGCGTCGGCCGGTTGAAATCGTCAGCGTCGATTCAGCCCTTGTCTATCGCGGCATGGATATCGGCACCGCGAAGCCCACTGCGGAAGAACGTTCGCGCGCGCCGCATCATCTGATCGACATCGTCGATCCGGCCGACGCCTATTCCGCTTCCGATTTCCGCGCCGATGCGCTGCGCGCGATCGGCGCGATCGTCGAACGAGGCCACGTGCCGTTGCTGGTCGGCGGCACGATGCTGTACTACAGGGCGCTCACGCAGGGACTCAACGATCTGCCAGGCGCCGATGCCGCGCTGCGCGCGAGTCTCGAAGCCGACGCCATGCGCGACGGCTGGCCCGCGCTGCACGCGCGTCTTGCGGCGGTCGATCCGCTGACGGCGGCGCGGCTCGCGCCGAACGACTCACAGCGCATCCAGCGCGCGCTGGAAGTGTTCATGCTCACCAGCCAGCCGATGTCCGCACTGCTCGCGGCGCCCGCCCGCGACGATAATGCCGCGGCGCGCTATCGCTTCGCGCCGGTCGCCCTGGAACCGTCGGACCGTAGCGTGTTGCATGCGCGTATCGCGCGACGGTTCGACGCGATGCTGGCCGCTGGCTTTATCGAGGAAGTCGAACGGCTGCGTGCGCGTGGCGATCTGCATGCGGGCCTGCCGTCGATGCGCTGTGTCGGTTACCGGCAGGCGTGGGCATATCTCGACGGCGCGATCGACCATGCGACGATGCGCGACCAAGGCGTGTTTGCGACGCGGCAGCTCTGCAAGCGGCAGTTGACGTGGCTGCGCGCGATGCCCGAGCGTACGGTGATCGACTGCTGCGCAGAGGACGCGACGGAGCAGGCGCTGCATGTACTGGAACGGATCGTGGAAGGGCGGGCGTGACCTTGCGTGCACGCGTCACGTCGCGCGGTACTGCGTGGAGCGGGTGTGTTTCGCGTACGAGGCCGGAACCACGCGTCGCTCACTCGCGTGCGCGTGGCGGCGCATCGTCCTGACCACTCTTCTGCGCGGTCTGATGCACGCGTTGCTGCCCACTCTTCAGCGCAGTCTGCTGCACGCCGCCCTGCGGGCTCTGCGGCGAAGCTTCGTTCGAACCTTCTTTGGCACCGTCGGGCGCCGCTTCTTCCCACCCGCCGCCCAACGCGAGGAACAGATTGACCCGATCAACCGCCACGATCGACCGCGCAGCCGCCACCTGCGCATCGACCGAAGTCAGCGTACGCGTCGCGTCGAGATCGGAGATAAACGACTCGCGCCCGCTCACATACAACTGGTGCGTCTCATCGGCCGACTTCTGCGCGGACTGCGCAGCGGTCTGCAACGCCTGCCAGCGCGCCGTGTCTTCGCTGTATGTCGCGAGCGCCGACTGCGTTTCGCGCAACGCGTTCAACACGACCGAGTCGAATTGCGCAAGCGACGCGGCCGTCGATGCCTCGGCCTCGTGCACCCTCGCGCGCTGGCCGTTCACCGGGAACACCCAGCTGATCAGCGGTCCGATTGCGTAGCGCGCGGTCTGCGCAGTCCCCAGATCTTTCGGGAACCCGGTGAAGCCCGCGCTCGCACCAATGCTGATGGTCGGATACAGCGCCGCCGTCGCGACGCCGATACGCGCCGTCGATGCGGCCAGCTTGCGCTCTGCCTCGCGGACGTCGGGCCTGCGCTTGAGCAACGCGGCGCCGTCGCCGACCGGCACCGGCTGGCCGATCTGCGGCAGCTTCGTGCAATTTTTCGCGTCGGGCGGCAAATCGTCCGGCGCGCGCGCGAGCAGCATCGCGAGCTGGTATTGCGCGACGCGCTGGCGCAACTGAAAGCGCGGAATCTCCGCGGCGATCGTGTCCTGCTGCGTCAGCCCGCGCGTGACATCCGGCAGGTTGCCGCGGCCCGCCTGCAACAGCTGGCGCGACACGTCGACCCGCTCCCGTTCGAGCGCAAGCGAACGCTGCGCGATCGCCAGCTCCTCCGCGGCCGCGCAGTTTTCGACGTATGAACGGACGACCTCCGCGACCACCGTGACACGCACAAGGTCGAGCGCGGCTTCGACCGCGTCGTCGTCGGCCTTTGCCGCTTCGACGCCGCGTCGCAGCTTGCCGAACAGATCGAGCTCGTACGACACGTTAAAGCCGACGTCCGCCAGCATCGAGGGCGGAATCTTGTCCGTCAGAAAGGCTTGCGGCGACAGCTGCGTGTACTGCACGGCCGCCGCTGCATCTCCGGAAAAGCCGTCCTGCTCGCGCGCGAACTGCACTTCCGCGCGCGACGCCGCAAGATTCGCAACCGCGACTTTCAGATCGCGATTTTCGGCGAGCGCATCTTCGACCAGCCCGTTGAGCACCGGGTCGTCGTAGAGCCGCCACCAGTTCGGCGGCACCGGCTGCTGCGTGACAAGCGGGTCGCTCGCGCCGTCGATCGGCGCGTTCGCGAACTTCGCGTTCACGAGTGCGTCCTGCGGCAGCGCATAGTTGGGGCCGACCGTGCAGCCGGCGAACGGCGCGACACACAGCACGGCACACGTCGCGCGTAGCGCGAAAATCCGCGCGCGTGCGAGCGCGCGGCCGGGCCGCGCGTGCCGGTTCGCGCGGCGCGTGTTCATCTCAGCGCTCCGATCAACCGTTCGAGCCATAGACCGAAACGCGTTTGCGGTGTCGATGCCGCCTGCGGCGCTGACGCGCCCAGATTCCCGAACGGACCCAGCTCTGGACCGCGGATCAGCACGGTCGCGGTCCGCCCGGAGATCATCTGGAAATCCGGCGGCACTTCATCGAGCGCGACGCGTACCGGAATGCGCTGCGCAAGCCGCACCCAGCTGAATGCCGGGTCGACATTCGGCAGCAGGTTCTGCGGGCTGATCGTACGGTCGCGGTCCTCGATCCCGGCAACGATGCTGACCACATGGCCGCGCAGCAGTTTGGGTTCGCCCATCACGACGATGTCGACCTGCTGGCCAACCCGGATATGGCGCATCTTCGTTTCTTCGAAGTAACCATCGACGCGGAACGAATGCGCATCGACGATCGACAGCACCGCCCTGCCCGCCGTCGCATATTCGTTCAGACGCGGTGCGCGGTCGTTCACATAGCCGTCGACCGGGCTCACGATCGCCGTGCGATGCAAATTCAGCTGCGCGGTATCGACCGCGACCTTGGCGAGATCCATTTGCGCGCGTGCTTCCTCCACGCGCGCGTGGCTCTGCTGCGCCACCTCGAGCGCGACGAGATTGCCCAATTGCCCGTTACGCACATCTTCGCGGCGCGCTTCGTCGTACGTCGCACGGCGCTGCGCGAGGGTCGCGACCGCCTCGCGGTACGCGAGCTGATAACGCGCCTCGTCGATCACGAACAGCACCTGGCCTCTTTTCACCGGCTGGTTGTCGATGATGCGGATGTCGGTAATCCACCCGGAGATGTCCGGCGCGACCTGCACGATGTCGGCGCGCACGCGGCCATCGCGTGTCCACGGCGAGAACATGTAGTAGTCGATCACTTTCCACAGCACGACCGCAGCGACGAGGGTCGAGACCAGGGTCAGCACGACGGAGAACACGGAGATCTGTTTCACGCGCCAAACCGCTTCGTTAGAACGACCATGGCACCGAAGATAAACACGTAGAGACAAAAATCGAACGCCGCCCTATGCCAGATGAAGCGATACACCCCAAGCGCGGCGAGCAGCATCACGACGCCACGCTTGATCAGATACGCGATCAGCATCAGCACCAGCACTGCCGGTATGAAAACCCCGACGAAATTGACTTCCCCGATCATGGCTGCCTCGTGACTGCTTCTTGCGATCAAGATAAATAACGGCGCCGCTCAGACGGCGGGCGCCGGACCGGGCATCGCCGGCACGGCCGGCGCGCCCGGCGCCAACGGCGCGAGCGACAGGCGCAGACCAACGAGTGCGTGCACCGCATCGCGTAGCCGGATCTCGGTTGAAAACGTGGGCGGCGCGCCGCCGGCGCCCGGCTGCGCGATGCGCGCGAGCGCGGCGTCGATCGCTTCGATCAGCCCGCGCGGCACCGGCTGACGCCTGCGCCGCGCGACGCACAGTTCGTAATAGGTGCGCACGTTCGTCAGCACCCGGTCGATCTGCTCGCTCATCTCGGCGACGACACTATCACGGTAATGGCGCAGATCAAGCGAGTTCGTCGCGACACGCAGGTCGCGAAAGGTTTCGACCGATGGATGATGATGCGGGCCCGAGGTGGCCAGACGCGGCAGCACTTGCATCAGACGATCGAGCATTCGTGAGAAGAAGGTGCGCTCATCGGAAATCGGCGGCCCCGACACGGCCCGCACGACGTCGGCCCAGGTCGCGCGAATCAACCGTTGCGCGAAGTACTCGGCGCCGAACGGCCGGGTCACGCGCGTCCAGACGAACGCGAATACGAGGCCGGCCAGCGAAGCGCTGCTCGTATTGATGAAGACCATGAAGTTCGCATCGTACGAGCCTGCGAGACTCATGAACGTCGCGGTAAACAACGAAATGACCGCCGCTACCTGGTTAAATTTCGGATTCGCGATCAGCGTCCCGATGATGAGAAACGGCACGGCAAATACCAACACCAGCGTTTCGAAGTTATGCACCTCGGGCAACACGACGAAAAGATAGATTCCCGATGCGATTACGGCCACGAAGCACGATAGAAAAAACCGGAAGATCGCCGGCGCGGGTTCATCGAGGCCGCCGAAGAAGCAGCATGCGACCGCCGCGATAAACACCGCGTTCGCGCCGTCATGCCATCCGGAGGCAATCCACAGGCTGCACGCGACCACGATAAAGCAGATGGTCGAGATCGCGGAGAACAGCATGAAGCCATGGTCCACGAAGACCTCCTCGGCGTTCACGCGCCAATGGCGAAAGCGCGGTTCCCAGCTGCCATGATGCTGATCGATCAGTGCGCGCAATCCAAGGCAGTCCTCCCAGATGTCGATCGCCAGCTGCACGCGCCACAGCGTGTTCGACAGCAACGCGCGGTCCCACGGCGCGAGTCCGCGCGGCACAGCGACGCGCAACGCGGCGATACGCGCGCGCAAGTGCGTCGCTTCCGTGTCGCCGTCGGTGATTGGCGTGCTGCTCACGCGGCGCAGCGATGCATCGATCCATTTACAGACGTCGGCCATCAGCGGTTCGAACAGTGGCACGTGCGCGATCGCTGCCGAACTCCGCAGCGCGGCCATCGGGTCCGTCAGTGCCGACAGCACCGGCAGGAACAGTTGCATGCGTTCGCGCAGCGCGAACGCACGCGCGACAACTTCCGGGCTTGCGTGGTCGTAAGACAGCTGGCCCAACAGCACGTCAAGTGCCTTGACGGTTGCCGCCAGCCGCTGCTGGCGCGGCAACTGTACGACGGCGCCGCCGCGCGCCGCGAGCGCTTCGTGCGCAAACTGCTGGGCGTCCGCGAACCATGCGTCGGTGCGGCCGATAAGCGTCGGTCCAAGCCGGCTTGGCAAGACCAGCGAACCAACCACGCTCGCGCAGATGATGCCGAGCAGGATTTCCTCGGTACGCGCGATCGCGACGTCGAAGATCGTGGTCGGGTCGGTGACCGTCGGCAACGCGACGAGCGGCAACGTCAGGCCCGCGAGCAGAAACACATAGGAGCGCGCAGTGCGGTCCGCCAACGACATGTAAACCATCGCGCCGGTCCACAGCGCGACCAGCACACTGAACAGATAAGGCGATTCGACGAACGGCGGCACGATCAGTATCGAGGCCGCCGCGCCCATCGCCGTGCCGATCGCGCGAAACAGCGCCTTCGAGCGCGTCGCGCCGACAAACGGGTTCGACACGATATAGACCGATGCCATGGCCCACGACGGCCGCTCCAGCGGCACGGCTAGCGCGATGTACAGCGCGATCATCGCGGCCAGAAAGGTCTTGGCCGAAAACAGCCAGTCGCGCACGGACGGGTTGGTCATGGAGTCGAGCGAGTCGTTTTTGATTGTCCGAATCCCACCGCCAGGCGTGTCGAGCCCGATGGGTCTCGCAAGTCTGTTCCGTCGCGAAACAACACGCTTCCCGCCGCGCACTGCAATTTCAAATTCGCACGGTTTCTGGTGTAAGCGACGAGTAGGTTGCGAATGCCTTTCAGCACGGCCACACCCGGCTTTGCGGCCACGGTTGGGGCGCACGGCACGCTCTGTAGCGGTTCGCCCGCCGCAATCCGTCGCCGTGCGTTTGCGTCATTTCCGATCGCCTGTCCACGGTGCGCCATTTATCCGCATTGCAGATATTATCAAAATATCTGTTTTTCGGATATTTTGATAATATCTTGATTTCAGCTAAAATACGGATAGCCGAATTACGGATATCTGCTATGTCCCACAACCTGCCATCCCAACCGCTCGTGACGGCCTTGCAGCTCGGGCAATTGCTGAAGGCTGCCCGCAAGCGCCGCAAGCTCACTCAAGCAGAGGTGGCGGCCAGATTGGGCTTGAGCCAGAACCGCATCTCCTACCTGGAGCAGCACGCTGACGAACTGAGTTTCAGGCAGTTGCTGGGCTGGTGCACAACCGTCGGGCTGGAACTGTGGCTGGGCGAGCGCGAAAGTCCTGAATCGGCCAGCAAGACGGGATGGTGAAATGGGGCGGCGCTCACACAGTCAAACCCTGACGCTCTGGGCCAACGGAGAATACGTGGGCCGCTGGACCATCACGGCCCGCGGCGACATGGAGTTGCAATACGATAGCGGCTGGCTCGCCTCCGCGCGTGGACGACCCATATCCTTGTCGCTGCCTTTCCACTTCAACAACGAACCACTGAAAGGCGATAACGTCGCCCACTATTTCGAAGGCCTGCTGCCTGACAGCGACGCCATCCGCAGGCGCGTTGCGGCCCGCTTCAAGACTGGGTCCACCGAAGCCTTCGACTTGCTGGGCGCCATCGGGCGCGATTGCGTGGGCGCACTGCAACTCCTGCCAGAAGGCGAGGCACCTTCTGGTGTCGACCGCATCGACGGCGTGGTCGTGGACGACGAAGCCATCGAACGCCACCTGCTTGAAGTCGTGACTCCGGACCGCTTCGCGGGCGCCAGGGACCCTGACGACGACTTCCGGATTTCGCTAGCCGGCGCTCAGGAGAAGGACGCTTTCCTGTGGTGGGATGGCAAGTGGATGAAGCCGCGCGGTTCGACGCCCACCACGCACATCTTCAAGCTGCCGCTTGGCCTGATCGGCGGACGGCAGGCCGACTTCAGTACCTCGGTGGACAACGAGTGGCTGTGTCTTCGCCTGTTCAAGGCGTACGGGCTACCCACGGCGGAAGCTCGCATCGCCACGTTCGGCAAGCAGCGGGTACTGGTCGTCGAGCGCTTCGACCGCCTGATGTCGTCAGACGGCACGAGGCTGTTCCGGCTCATACAGGAAGACTTCTGTCAGGCCACCGGCACCTCGCCACTCGTAAAGTATGAGAACGAAGGCGGGCCTGGCCTTAAGCAACTGTTCACCCTCGTGCAGCAGTCGCTGGATGCCGGGCGCGATCTGCGTGCCCTCATGGCCTCGCAACTCCTGTTCTGGATGCTGCGCGCGCCGGATGGTCATGCGAAGAACTTCAGCATCCGGTTGCAGGCAGGGACCGCCGGACGGTTCCGGCTCACGCCGATGTATGACGTGATGTCCGCGTATCCGGTGATCGGCGACGGGCCGAACCAGTGGGCCGCGCAGGACCTTAAGCTAGCCATGGCGCTGCTGGGCAAGAACCGGCACTACCTCATGCACAACATTCAGCGCCGGCACTTCAACAGCACGGCCAAAAAGGTCGGCTATGGAGAAAACGCCGAGCCGTTGCTTCAGGAACTGGTGAAGCGCACACCGGAGGTCGTGGCGCAAGTGCAGGCTGAGCTGCCGCCAGGCTTTTCGCAGCGGGTGGCCGACAAGGTGCTAGGCGGGCTGCTGGGTGCCGCCCGGGCGCTCGAAGGCATGTCGCCCGCCTGACGCGATAATCGTGGCAACAGGGGAAGCTCACCTAAAACAAAAACGCCTCAGTTGATGAACTGAGGCGTAGGACAACCACTGCAACTAGCAACTCTTTAACCGAACGGCTAGCGCGCTGGCGTACCGTCTTTCATTGCATGTGCGCTCGACGCTCAGATCACCACGGTCTGCGCCTCGCCCGCCTTGCTTTGGCGGACTGTGCCGATCTGCCACACCTGCTCACCCGCCGCGGACAGCGTGCCGATTGCCTGCTGCACATCCTGCGCGGCGACGATCACGGCCATGCCGATCCCGCAGTTGAACACGCGGTGCATTTCGGCATCCGCGACGCCACCATGCTTCTGCAGCCACGAGAAAAGCGGCGGCAGCGGCCACGCGCGATGATCGAGCTCGGCGGTCAACCCCGCTTGCAACACGCGCGGAATGTTCTCGACCAGCCCGCCGCCAGTGATGTGCGCCATGCCCTTTACGGTGATCTTTTCCATCAGCGCGAGCATCGACTTCACGTAGATGCGCGTGGGCGCCATCAGTGCATCGGCGAGCGGACGGCCGTCGAAGTCGGCGGTGAGGTCCGGCTGCGCGCGCTCGATAATCTTGCGCACGAGCGAATAACCGTTCGAATGGATGCCGCTCGACGCGAGGCCCAGCACGATATCGCCCGGAGCGATCTTGCTGCCGTCGATAATGTTGGCTTTTTCGACCGCGCCGACCGCGAAACCCGCGAGGTCGTATTCGCCGTCCGGATACATGCCCGGCATCTCGGCGGTTTCGCCGCCGATCAGCGCGCAACCCGCGAGTTCGCAGCCATACGCGACGCCTTTGACGACCGTTGCGGCCGTGCCGACTTCGAGCTTGCCGCACGCGAAATAGTCGAGGAAGAAGAGCGGCTCCGCGCCTTGCACGAGGATATCGTTCACGCTCATCGCGACCAGATCCTGGCCGACCGTGTCGTGCCGGTTCAGGTGAAACGCGAGCTTGAGCTTCGTGCCGACGCCGTCGGTGCCCGACACGAGCACCGGCTCGCGATACTTCTTCGGCACCTCGAAGAGCGCACCGAATCCGCCGATGCCAGCCAGCACGCCGTCACGCAGCGTCTTTTTGGCAAAGGGCTTGATCGCATCGACGAGGGCGTCGCCCGCTTCGATGTCCACGCCGGCGTCACGATACGACAAACCTTGAGCGTCAGGAGCGGATTTCGGTTGATTCATAAGGGAAGTGCGAGAAGGTCGGTAAAATGCGATTTTACCTGATGCCGACCCGCTGGCTGGAATTCATCCCCGGTGTCAACAGGGGAACGAGCATGGCGACCGGAGGGGAACGAGGCATGACGCAGGCAGAACACCGGACCGAACAGAACACAGGGAAAGACGAGGAAAAGCTTATCTTGCAGCATAACGCTCCGATATTTACGCCATACCAGCGCCGCGTGCTGACGTGGTTCGCGATCGCGCTGGTCGTCGGCATTCTCGTGTGGCTGTTGAGCCCGGTGCTGACGCCGTTTCTGCTCGGTGCGATCCTCGCTTACATCCTGCATCCGGGCGTCGGCTGGCTCACACGCCGGCGCGTGCCGAAGGGCCTCGCCGCGTTGCTGATGATGCTGTTCTTCACGCTGCTGGTGACCGCGCTCGTATTGCTCGTTCTGGTTGTCGTACAAAAGGAAGTGCCGCAGTTGCGGCAGCAGGTGCCCGGGCTGATTTCACACGTGAACGGCTGGCTGCAGCCGAAGCTCGCGATGCTCGGCCTCGCCAATTCGCTCGACTTCGCGAGCATTCGCGATCTGATCACGAACCAGTTGGAAGGCAGCGCGCAAACCGTCGTGGTCTACGCGTGGACGTCGATTCGCACGAGCAGCAACCTGATGCTCGACGTCGTCGGCAACCTCGTGATGGTGCCGCTCGTGCTGTTCTATCTGCTGTACGACTGGAACGCGATGATCCGCCGCATCAAGCACTTCATTCCGCGCCGCTGGCTCGTCAAGACGATCCAGTTGTCGCACGACATGGACCAGATGCTGTCGCAGTACCTGCGCGGCCAACTACTCGTGATGGGCGTGCTCGCGGTCTACTATTCGATCGCGCTGTGGGCGGCCGGGTTCGAGATCGCGCTGCCGGTCGGCATTTTTACCGGGCTCGCGGTATTCATTCCGTATGTCGGATTTGCGACCGGCCTGATCCTTGCGCTGCTCGCCGCGCTGCTGCAGTTCGGCAGCTGGTACGGGTTCGGCGCGGTCGCGATCGTGTACGGCGTCGGGCAGATTCTCGAGAGTTTTATTCTGACGCCACGCCTGGTTGGCGAACGCATCGGTTTGCATCCGCTCGGGGTGATCTTCGCGCTGCTTGCGTTCGGCCAGCTGTTCGGCTTTTTCGGTGTGCTGCTCGCGCTGCCGGTCAGCGCCGTTCTGTCCGTCGCGTGGCGGGAATTGCGGCAAAGCTATCTGACGAGCACGCTTTACAAAAACTAACCTCAGCCCAATCGCGCTGTGGCGCCCGCTGTTGCATCGGTGGCGTGCATCGTGATGGTCTGGCCCGCTGTGACTGATGGGCCTCTTATTTTCGACTACTGTGCTGCGCCAACTTACGCTCGATCTCGGCACTCCACCGCCATCGACTTTCGATAACTTCTTCGCCGGCGCGAACGCCGAACTGGTCGCGCGCCTGCGCGGGCTCGATGCCGCGCTCGCGGCCGGCCCGGTTGCGGACCGCACGTTCTACGTGTGGGGCGAAGCCGGCAGCGGCCGCACGCATCTGCTGCAGGCGCTCGCGCACGAGACGGCGCCGCGCCAGGTACGCTACGCGGGGCCGCATAGCAGCCTCGATGCGTTCGCATTCGATCCGCGCGTCACGCTCTACGCGATCGACGATTGCGACGCGCTGTCCGCCGCGCAGCAAATCGCGCTCTTCAATCTGTTCAACGAAGTGCGCGCCTATCCGGCAAGCGCGCTCGTCGCGACAGGCAATACGGCGCCGCTCGGCCTCGCGGTACGCGAAGACCTGCGCACGCGCCTCGGCTGGGGCCTCATATTCCATCTCGCGCCGCTTTCCGATGAAGGCAAGGCCGCGGTGCTGAAGCAGGCAGCGCACGAGCGCGGCATCGCGCTCGCCGACGATGTGCCCGCGTACCTGCTCACGCACTTTCGCCGCGACATGCCGAGCCTGATGGCGCTGCTCGACGCACTCGACCGTTTCTCGCTCGAGCAGAAGCGCGCGGTGACGCTGCCGCTGTTACGCACGATGCTCGCGTCGCCATCCAGTGCCGATAGCGGCAGGCAGAGCGGCGCGACCACCCCGCAGGACTCCGGCGCCCCGCTTCCCCCATCCGGTCAGGCTGCTTCAAGTAAAATAGGCCCCCATGGCTAATCTTGCACTGTTCGATCTCGATCACACGCTCATTCCCACCGACAGCGACCACGAATGGGGTCGCTTCATGGTGAAACTCGGCATCGTCAATGCTGAAAACTTCGCGCGTGAAAACGATCGCTTCTATGCCGACTACAAGGCCGGCAAGCTCGACATTCACGCGTATCTGGTCGCGATGCTGACGCCGCTCGCGAAGCACTCGCGCGAACAGCTGAAGGCGTGGCACGACCAGTACATGCATGAGGTGATCAGGCCGGCGATCGTGCCGGCCGCGATGGAGCTGGTGCGTCAGCATCGCGATGCGGGCGACCTCTGCTGTATGGTTACCGCCACCAACGAATTCATTACCGCGCCGATCGCCGAAGCGTTCGGCATCGACAAGCTGATCGCGTGCGAAGTGGAAACCATCGACGGCCATCCGGCGTCGGCGTTCACCGGCCGCCCGGCCGGCACGCCGAGCTACCGCGAAGGCAAGATCGTGCGCACCGAAGCGTGGCTCGCTTCGCTCGGCAAGACATGGTCGGATTTCGAGCGCAGCTACTTCTACAGCGATTCGCATAACGATATTCCGCTGCTCGAAAAGGTCACCGACCCGATCGCGACCAACCCGGACGACACCTTGCGCGCGTACGCGCAAACGCACGGCTGGCGCATCCTCGAACTATTCCAGACGACGTGATCAAAAAACTCATTCGCAAGCTGTTCGGTCAGGACCGGGATGCCGCAGACGACCCGGCCGGGGACGCGCAGGAAAACGCCGCAACGGCCGCACGCGTCAAAGATACGCCATCGCGCGGCACGCCCGCCGCTCCCACCGCAGCCCCGGCTTCCGCCACCGCCCGCTCGCGTCGCAAGCCCGCACGTGCCGCGAACAAAGAAGACGCGCGAGACCCCGATGTTCCGGTGATCATTCCATCCGATATTCACGGCATTGATCCCACGCTCATTTCCCGAAATGCGATTCGCGTTACCGAAGGGCTGCAGCAAGCGGGCTTTCGCGCATTCATCGTCGGCGGCGCGGTGCGCGACCTGCTGCTCGGCATCGCGCCGAAAGACTTCGACGTCGCCACCGATGCGACGCCGGAGCAGGTGCAACGGCTCTTTCGCCGCGCGCGCATCATCGGCCGGCGCTTTCAGATCGTCCATGTGCAATTTGGCCAGGAAATCATCGAGACGTCGACCTTCCGTGCACTGGTCGATCCGCCGCCCGCCGAGGCCAGCGCCGATAGCGCGCCGCCGCGGCGCCTGAAGCGCGACGAACTCGATCGCCGCACCCATGCGGTCGACGCAAGCGGACGCGTGTTGCGCGACAATGTGTGGGGTGAACAGCACGAAGACGCGACGCGGCGCGATTTCACGATCAACGCGATGTATTACGACCCCGCGACACAGACGGTGCTCGATTACCACAACGGAATGGCCGATGTGCGTGCGCGGCTGTTGCGGATGATCGGCGATCCGGCGACACGCTTCCGCGAAGACCCGGTGCGGATGCTGCGCGTCGTGCGCTTCGCGGCAAAACTCGACTTCGAAATCGACGAAGCGACGCGCGCGCCGATCACATCGCTTGCGGATCTGGTCAACAATGTGCCGGCTGCACGTCTGTTCGACGAGATGCTCAAGCTGCTGCTATCCGGCCACGCGCTGGCATGCCTGCAGCGGCTGCGCAAGGAAGGCCTGCATCACGGGCTCTTGCCGCTGCTCGACGTCGTGCTCGAACAGCCGCATGGTGAGCGCTTTATCACGCTCGCGCTGGGCAGAACCGATGCGCGCGTCGTGGCCGGCAAGCCGGTGTCTCCGGGCTTCCTGTTCGCCACGCTGCTGTGGCACGACGTGCAGCAGCGCTGGCAGCAATACGAAGCGAACGGCGAGTATCCGGTGCCGGCCCTACATCACGCGATGGACGACGTGCTCGAGATGCAGACGGAAAAGCTTGCGATCCACAAGCGCTTCTCAGCCGACATGCGCGAAATCTGGGGGCTGCAACTGCGCCTTGAACGGCGCACCGGGCGCAGCGCGCTGAAGCTGATCGAACACCAAAGATTTAGAGCGGGGTATGATTTCCTCCTGCTGCGCTGCGAATCCGGTGAACTGGACGAATCGGTGGCGGCGTGGTGGACAGAATTCATTGACGGAGACGCTGCCGCGCGCGAAACATTGCTCGCGCAAGGTGGGAAGGACCGGACGCCCAAAAAACGACGGCGGCGCGGAGGTGGCGCCAGAAACCGCAAGGCGGGTGACGGAATGGAGGGCGGTACGTCCGCAGGAAACCGCGAAGTCAAGGATGTGAGCCCGAACGGCACACACGAAGACTGACGCGATTCCGGTGGAAGCCGTCGAACGCAAGTCGTAGGAAGTGAAGCCATGACGGTTGCCTATCTGGGCCTTGGCGCAAACCTCGGGGATGCGCGCCAGACTCTGAAAGACGCGGTGGTGTGCCTCGCACAGCAGCACGCGATCACCGTGGTCGCGAAGTCCAGCCTGTATCGCACTGCCCCCATCGACGCGGGCGGCGATGATTTTTTCAACCTCGTCGTGAAGCTCGAGACGGCGTTGCCGGTGCGGCATCTGCTCGCGCTTTGCCACAAGCTCGAACACCACTTCGGGCGCGAACGACCCTACCGCAATGCACCGCGCACACTGGACATCGATATCCTGCTTTATGGCGAGCATTGCATCGACGAACCGGATCTGACCGTGCCACACCCGCGCCTCACCGGGCGCGCGTTTGCGCTGGTGCCGCTTGTCGAAATCGAACCGTCCCTGGTCATTCCACGGCACGGCCGCGCGCAAGACTTTCTCGAGGCAGTCGCGTCACAGCGTATCGAGAAGGTGAAGGCCGCATGCCTATGCCCGTCGTTGGGCACGCTCAGTGGCCACCAGGGCGGCAATCAGGACACAGGCGCCGTCGCCCATGGCAAGCCCGGCGCCGTGTCGGGCACAGGTTCAGGTAAAGGCAGCTGTTCATGACCGCATCGCCGCTCGCCCCACTGACCGTGACCGCGCCGGCCATGCGTCCGCCATATGCGTATCTTGCGATCGAGGGGCCGATTGGCGTCGGCAAAACATCGCTCGCCACACGGCTTGCCGAGCGGTGGTCGATGCAGACGCTTTTCGAACGGCCGCAAGACAACCCGTTTCTCGAACGCTTCTATCGCGACACCGCGCGCTATGCGCTTCCCGCACAGTTGAGCTTTGCGCTGCAGCGCACGCAGCAGGTGCAGGAGATCGCCGCGCTGCACGCGGCTGGCACTTCGCTCATTACCGACTTCATCACGCAGAAGAACGATATCTTCGCGCGCCTCACGCTCAAGGACGACGAGTGGCAGTTGTACCGCGCGCTTTCCGCACGGCTCAAAGCCAGCGGGCCGGCGCCGGATCTGGTCGTGTACCTGCAAGCGAGCCCCGAGGTGCTGTTTGCGCGTATCCAGAAACGCGCGGTGCCGATGGAGCTGCAAATCTCCGATGCCTATCTGCGTGCGCTATGCGACGCGTACAACCAGTTTTTCTATCACTATGACCGCACGCCGGTGCTGACGGTCAACGCTGAATATCTGAACCCGCTCGAATCGAACGACGACCTTGCGCTGCTGGTCGAACGCATTGAGACGATGCGCGGCCGCAAGGAATTCTTCGTTAAGGGCACGTCGCTGTAGACCACCGCACGGGCCTTTGCTTTTTTCAACGGATTGCTCCATGACCTATTTGCAGGAAACGAGCCGCAGCGCGATCACCGTCCCGAAGCTTCAGGCGATGCGCGAGGCCGGGGAAAAAATCGCGATGCTGACCTGCTATGACGCGAGCTTCGCGTCGCTGCTCGATCGTGCAGGGGTCGATTCGCTCCTGATCGGCGATTCGCTCGGCAACGTGCTGCAAGGCCAGACGACCACGCTACCCGTCACGCTCGACGATATCGCGTACCACACCGCCTGCGTCGCGCGCGCGCGTCCGTCGGCGCTGATCGTCGCGGACCTGCCATTCGGCACGTACGGCACGCCCGCAGACGCGTTTGCGAGCGCGGTCAAGCTGATGCGCGCAGGCGCGCAGATGGTGAAGCTGGAAGGTGGCGAATGGGCCGCGGACACGGTGAGGTTTCTGGTCGAGCGTGCGGTGCCGGTGTGCGCGCACGTCGGGCTGACGCCGCAATCGGTGCACGCGTTCGGCGGCTTCAAGGTACAAGGCAAGACCGAAGCGGCCGCGAGCCAGTTGCTGCGCGATTCGCGCGCGGTGCAGGACGCGGGCGCGCAACTGATCGTCATGGAAGCGATTCCGTCCCGGCTGGCCGCGGAAGTCACCAAACAGTTGAAGATTCCGACGATCGGCATCGGCGCGGGCGTGGACTGCTCGGGGCAGGTGCTCGTGCTGCACGACATGCTTGGAATCTTTCCCGGCAAACGGCCGCGCTTCGTGAAGGATTTCATGCAGGGGCAGTCGAGCATTCTCGCCGCGGTGGAAGCGTACGTGCGCGAGGTGAAGGACGGGTCATTCCCGGCCGCGGAGCATACGTTCTGAATCCGACGGCGGCACGGGCCCGCGTTCGTTACGTTCGTGTATTGGAGAAATGACGTGAAGTCGGCGAAATAAGATCGCTCTGATACTCGCTGCAAATGCGCCGGTCTATCTTCGTTCTCCTTTTGCCGCGGCCTTGCCGCGAATCCGCAAGGAGACAAACATGAGCCCGTTCTGCCTGATCGACGTCGCAAGCATTCGCAATCACGAGACCGCCCCGCATGACGTGCACGAAACACAGTGGCATGCGCACTTTACCGCATGGATCGCGCGTCTCGTGCATGTGCGCGCGCACGCTTAGCCGGTCGCTTCGGGCGGGCAAGGCGAACCGCGCCTCAGCCCACAATCCGCGCCGGCAATGCGCCGCGCAACGCATTGCAGATCAGTAGCGCGTCCGCGTTAAGCACGTCGTCGCGGGTCAGCACACGTTCCGCGGCGCCCAGCTTCGCGTCGTCGAGCAGCACGGCGCGCATCACGCCTGGCAACACCCCGCACGCGAGCGGCGGCGTCCACCACTGCCCGTCGACCTTCACGAAGACATTCGACCGGCCGCCTTCAGTCAGCTCGCCTCGCTCGTTGAAAAAGAGGGTATCGAACGCATCCGTGGCCTCGGCTTCTCGCCAGCCGCGGTCGAATTCGGCGCGGCGCGTCGTCTTGTGGCGCAGCAACGGGTCGTCCGAGCGCACACTCGCAAAACCATGCTCGGGGCCGAGCAGCACGCCGACGGTTTCGTCGGCAAGCGGCACGAGCGGCGCCACGGTCAGTTCAACCGTGCCGGCCTTGTCGAGCACGAGTCTCATCCGGTGCGCCTGGCCGGTCCGCAGCGCATCGCACTGCGCGGCGAGCCGCGCGCGAATCTCGGCTTCGTCGAGCCGGAAACCGAGCCAGCCCGCACTCGCGACCAGACGCGCGAGATGACGGTCGAGATGTCGCACGCCCGCTTCGTGGCTTGCGTACATCGTTTCGAAAACCTGGAAGCCGGGATCGGCTTCCGTCAGGAAACGCGCTTTCAATCGACACTCCGCATATTCGTCGACCGCCACGCTGTCGAGCACGATACCCGCGCCGATGCCTAACGTGCCGTGGTACGCGCCGACAGGCCCGGGCGAGTTGGCGCGAGTGGACGATGGCGCGTCTGGAGCCGGGCTTGCCGGCCCCGCCGGTTCAAGCGTCAGCGTACGGATCGCAACCGACAGGCAAAAATCGCCGCAGCGCTGCGTGGCCGGCGCCATCGGCTGCGCGGGCGCGTCCAGCCAGCCGATCGCGCCGGTATAGAGCCCGCGCGGCGTGCTTTCGAGCACGTCGATCAGTTGCATCGTCTTATGCTTCGGCGCGCCGGTAATCGAACCGCACGGAAAGAGCGCCCGCAGGATATCGGCAAACGACGTGCGCGGCCGCAGCAGCGCGGTGACCGTCGACGTCATCTGCCAGACCGATTCGTATGGCTCGACCGAAAATAATGCCGGCACCTTCACCGAACCCGTCTGCGCGACCCGCGACAGATCGTTGCGCAGCAGGTCGACGATCATCACATTCTCGGCGCGGTTCTTCGGATCGTGAGCCAGAAAGTCCGCAGCCGCGCGGTCCTGGTCCGCGTCGCGCGAGCGCGGCGCGGTGCCCTTCATTGGGCGTGCGCGCAGCGCGCCGCTCTTCTTTTCGACAAAAAGCTCGGGCGAGCATGACAACACCCAGCGCCCGTCCGGCAGCGCGATCAACGCGCCGTACTGGACCGTCTGTCGCGCGCGCAGCCGCCTGAACAGCGCGGCCGGTGGCCCGAATACCTCGAAGGCGAGCCGATACGTGTAGTTGATCTGGTACGAGTCGCCAGCACGTAGCGCATCGTGAATCGAGCCGATGGCCCGCTCGAACTCCGGGAAATCCACGCTCGCCCGCACGCCGCCCGTGCCCGCGATGGTCGGCTCGACTGCACCGCTATCGCGCTGCACGAGCCACGCGTCCACTTCGTCGCGCGAGAGCTTCACGCAGTGGTCGAACAATAAAAAACGCAGCGCGCCCGATGTCGGTTGGGCGCGCTGTGTGTGCGTCGCTTTGTTCGGCGCGAGGTTGCGGCCGAACTCGTAGTCCGCTAGCACGACCGCATGCAGGCCGCGGCGTGTATCGTCGGCGGCCGCTTCGCATACCGCGTCGAGCTGCGCACCGTCCGTGCAGACACGCTCGTGACGAAAACCCGTGTAGAGACGACTCGAGCGGCGAGCCGCGGTCGAGTTGCAATCGTCGAGCAGTGCGAATCCGGCATTCGTGTCATCGACCGCCATGAGTCCCGCCGACATCAAGTTGCACTAGTTCGAAATTTAATCGAAAAAGCTCTTGACCCGGTCAAACCAGCTCTTGCTTTGCGGGCTATGGCGCGCACCGCCTTCGACGAGCGACTTCTCAAACTGCTGCAACAGCTCGCGCTGAGGCTCGGTAAGCTTGACCGGTGTTTCGACCTGCACATGGACGTAGAGATCGCCAGCAATGCTGGAACGCAGGCCCTTGATGCCCTTGCCGCGCAGACGGAATGTCTTGCCCGACTGCGTGCCTTCCGGCACCGTGAAGCTTGCACGGCCTGCCAGCGTCGGTACCTCGATCTCGCCACCCAGCGCCGCCGTCGTGAACGGGATCGGCATCTGGCAATGCAGGTCGTCGCCGTCGCGCTCGAAGACCGAGTGCGGCTTGATATGGATCTCGACGTACAGATCGCCCGACGGACCACCGTTGATGCCCGGCTCGCCGTTGCCGGCCGAGCGGATGCGCATGCCGTCGTCGATCCCGGCGGGAATCTTCACTTCGAGTGTCTTGGTTTCCTTGGTCTTGCCGGCCCCATGGCAATGCGTGCAAGGTTCGGGAATGTAGGTGCCGGTGCCATGACACTTCGGGCACGTCTGCTGGATGCTGAAAAAGCCTTGCGACATCCGCACGG
This sequence comes from Paraburkholderia humisilvae, assembly GCF_902859855.1. GTDB lineage: Bacteria > Pseudomonadota > Gammaproteobacteria > Burkholderiales > Burkholderiaceae > Paraburkholderia > Paraburkholderia humisilvae. The sequence goes on along the minus strand of NZ_CADIKH010000043.1, from coordinate 23,717 downwards.
TGCCGCTACCGCTACAGGTCGGACAGGTTTCCGGCTTCGTGCCGGGCTTCGCGCCCGAGCCGTGGCAGACCTCGCACGAGACCCAGCTTGGCACGCGGATTTGCGTGTCGTAACCGTGCGCGGCCTGTTCCAGCGTGATTTCCATGCTGTAGCGCAGATCGGCGCCGCGATATACCTGCGGACCGGCACGGCCAGCGCGTGCGCCCCCGGCCGCCTGGCCGAAGATGTCGCCGAAAATATCGCCGAACGCGTCGGCAAATCCGCCGAAGCCCTGCGCGCCCGCTGCCCCCATGTTCGGATCGACGCCCGCATGGCCGTACTGGTCGTACGCGGCCCGCTTCTGCGAATCCGACAACATTTCATAAGCTTCTTTGGCTTCCTTGAAATGCTCTTCCGCATCCTTGTTGCCCGGATTACGGTCGGGGTGATACTTCATCGCGAGCTTGCGATAAGACTTCTTGATCTCGTCGTCGCTCGCGTTCTTCGCGACGCCCAGAACCTCGTAGTAATCCCGTTTCGCCATATCGATTCAACGCCCTCCGCGCACTGCCACGCGGCGGCTCCTCATGAATGCTGGAGTCTAGCGACTCGTCCGGAGCCGGCCTCGCGTGGCTGTGTGCCAGCGCAAGGCCATGCCCGCCATAAAACAAATGTGCCCGGAGAGCCGCGAAGGCTCACCAGGCGCGTTTTCCGTACGGTCCCCACCGGGTTAACCGCAGGTCTTGCAGCCGGGCCGCGCGTGACTCGACACGCGCGGCCTTGGTCAGACAGCACCTCGGCTTAGTCCTTCTTCACTTCCTTGAAGTCCGCATCGACAACATCGTCGGCCTTCTCGCCCGTCGACGCATGCTCAGCGGCCGCTGCACCCGCCGCCGCGCCGGCCGCACCCTGCGCGGCCTGCATGTCGGCGTACATCTTCTCGCCGAGCTTTTGCGACGCGGTTGCAACCGTCTCGATCTTCGCCTCGATCGCCGCCTTGTCAGCGGAGTTGCTCTTCAGCGTCGCTTCGAGATCCTTCAACGCCGTTTCGATCTTTTCCTTTTCACTGGCGTCGAGCTTGTCGCCGTATTCGGTGAGCGCCTTCTTCGTGCTGTGCACCAGCGCATCGCCCTGGTTGCGGGCATCGGCCAGTTCGCGCAGCTTGTGATCTTCTTCGGCGTTCGCTTCCGCGTCCTTCACCATTTTCTCGATCTCGGCTTCGGACAGGCCCGAGTTCGCCTTGATCGTGATCCGGTTTTCCTTGCCCGTCGCCTTGTCCTTCGCGCCGACGTGCAGGATGCCGTTCGCGTCGATATCGAAGCTCACTTCAATCTGCGGCACGCCGCGCGGTGCCGGCGGGATGCCCTCGAGGTTGAACTCGCCCAGCAGCTTGTTGCCCGCCGCCATCTCGCGTTCGCCCTGAAACACCTTGATCGTCACCGCCGACTGGTTGTCGTCGGCCGTCGAATACACCTGCGCGTGCTTCGTCGGGATCGTGGTGTTCTTGTTGATCATCTTCGTCATCACGCCGCCGAGCGTCTCGATGCCCAGCGACAACGGGGTCACGTCAAGCAGCAGCACGTCCTTGCGGTCACCCGACAGCACCTGGCCCTGGATCGCGGCACCGACCGCCACCGCCTCATCCGGGTTCACGTCGCGACGCGGTTCCTTGCCGAAGAACTCCTTCACCTTGTCCTGGACCTTCGGCATACGCGTTTGACCGCCGACGAGGATCACGTCGTCGATTTCGCCGACCTTCACGCCCGCATCCTTGATTGCGGTACGGCACGGCTCCATCGTGCGCTCGATCAGATCTTCAACCAGCGCTTCGAGCTTCGCACGCGTGATCTTCAGATTCAGGTGCTTCGGACCTGATGCGTCCGCGGTGATGTACGGCAGGTTGATTTCGGTCTGTTGCGACGACGACAGCTCGATCTTCGCCTTTTCGGCCGCTTCCTTCAGGCGCTGCAGCGCGAGCACGTCCTTCGACAGATCGACGCCCTGCTCCTTCTTGAACTCGCCGATGATGTAATCGATGATGCGCTGGTCGAAGTCTTCACCGCCGAGGAACGTATCGCCGTTCGTCGACAGCACTTCGAACTGCATTTCGCCGTCGACATCCGCGATCTCGATGATCGAGATGTCGAACGTGCCACCGCCCAGGTCGAACACGGCGATCTTGCGGTCGCCCTTTTCGGCCTTGTCCAGACCAAACGCAAGCGCGGCGGCCGTCGGCTCGTTGATGATCCGCTTCACTTCGAGGCCGGCGATGCGGCCCGCGTCCTTGGTCGCCTGACGCTGGCTGTCGTTGAAATACGCCGGAACGGTGATCACGGCTTCGGTCACCGGCTCGCCGAGGTAGTCTTCGGCGGTCTTCTTCATCTTGCGCAGCACTTCCGCCGAGATTTGCGGCGGCGCGAGCTTCTGGCCGTGCGCTTCAACCCATGCGTCGCCGTTTTCAGCCTTGACGATCTTGTACGGCATCAGGCCGATGTCCTTCTGGACTTCCTTCTCTTCGAAGCGGCGACCGATCAGGCGCTTGACCGCGAACAACGTGTTCTTCGGATTGGTAACCGATTGGCGTTTGGCAGGCGCGCCGACGAGCACTTCGTTGTCGTCCATGTACGCGATGATCGACGGCGTCGTTCGGGCGCCTTCCGAGTTTTCGATCACTTTGACCTGATTGCCTTCCATCAGCGCCACGCACGAGTTCGTGGTGCCGAGGTCGATACCGATGATTTTGCCCATTTTTACTAATCTCCTGACTTTGATCGCTGCGGAAAACGTCGTTCATCTGCCGGCGTCCCGCCCCTCAATTCATACCTGCACTCAAAGTAAGTGCATCGGCCGTGTTTTCAAGACCTTTAACACGATGCGGTCTTTAATTTTTTCCTATCGCCGGCCCGGTCGCGTGACCCCGGGTTTCGCTTTCGCTTGCGTCTCGCATGGACCTGACGGCCTGGACCGCATCGCGCCCGCTGGCCGCGCGGATCTTCTCACGGGCGGCGGCCACCGCGGCCTCGAACTGAGCGAGCCCATGCCAGCCGGTCGCGCGGCCGAGGCGCTTGCCCCGATGGAAGAAAAACCATGTCGGCACGCCATGCAGCAAAAAGCGGCGACCCAGCTCGCGATGTTCGTAGACATTGCTGTGAAACCACCGCAAGCCGAGCGCACGGATCGCATCCGGCCGGGCCAGCATCGCCTTTTTCGCGATTTCGCAGTTGAAGCAGTCAAAGCCCCAGAAAAACACCACCGCCAGCTCGTCACCGGCAGATTCCAGACCGGCGTCGAACAAATCAGCGCTCAATTCCTGCATATCGAAAGTCGCGAAAGCCGATGGATCAACAGGGATACTGGCCATAAAGCGCTATTGCGAAAAACCTGGCTTCCATTGAATGACGAACCGGACGCGCGCGGCCCTTACTTCGGCTGCGCGACCGTAACCAGCGCCGGGCGCAGCACCCGATCGTTAATCACATAGCCCTTCTGAAGCACCGAGACGACGGTATTCGCCTCCTGCTCGGCCGGCACCATCGAGATGGCCTGATGGCGATGCGGGTCGAACTTCTCGCCGACCGGATTCAACGCGACGACGCGCCCTTTTTCGAGTGCACCGTTCAGTTGGCGCAACGTCAATTCGACGCCTTCGCGTACTTTCACGAGGTCATCGGACGAGTGGGCAACGGCAGCTTCCAGACTGTCGATCACCGGCAGCAGATGCTCGGCAAAGCTCTCGATCGCGAATTTATGCGCCTTCGCGATGTCTTCTTGCGCGCGGCGGCGCACGTTTTCGGTTTCGGCCTTCGCGCGCAGGAAGCTCTCCTGCAGCTCGGTGATCTTCGCCTGAGCTTCGGCGAGTGCGGCTTCTGCGCTCGACGGCTGCGCCTGCGCGTCTGCAGCGCCAGCCTGCTGCTGCGCCGCCTGAGCGGCAGCCGCGCGCGCGGCATCGTCGGCGGGCGTGGGATTCTGGCTCGTCGGTTTCTCTTGCGTGTTTTCCATGTCGCTGAAAGTCGATAAAGAATTAAAACCATCCAGGCAGCCTGCGTACTGCCCGATACTCAGGTCTGACCGCCCGCTCCAACCGGCCGGTTCAACCACCACATCGCACGTTGTAAATTCACAACATGCAGGCTGCTCAACAGCAGTGCAAATAGGGATGCTTGCACACGGTTTCAAGCCGTACGTCAGCTCTTTTCGCACCGCAACGGGGCAAAAGATGACGGGGGAAATTCGCCGTTACAACCATTACTCGCCCGCCATCATATTGAGATTGAGCGCGATTCGCGAGTGACCTAAACTCAACGTGAGCGTCAGAAAAGGCATGTTTACCCTAATCTGACGTATCGCTTACCACCGAACCGCCTGTTTCCCGTTTTGCATCTCCAAGGGGAGTACCGTGAAACTGACCTTCGCAATATCGGTGGTCGCCTTGGTGCTCATCGCGGGAACCACGACCATCTGCATGTCCGGCGCCGTCAACGACCACACCACCGAGTATGGAGGTGTGCACGCGACGATGGAAAAGCTGTTCAATCCCCACCTGAAAGTTTGTCGATAACGCGCCGGTCGCGTTTGGTCGGCCGGCCGTGCAGCGCGGCCGCCGGCTCGTGAAAATGCTTGCGGCGTTCCAGTTCGGCCTGCCGCTTCACGCGGCTTTCGTCCGTTTCCACATAGAGCGTTTGCGCCACCGAGGCCGGGCCACGCACGTCGCACACGCCCAGCACTTGCACCTGCCAGACGACCCGCTCGATTTCGATCTCAACGAGGTCGCCAACGCGCACGTCCTTCGCGGGCTTGACCGGCGTCCCGCCGATGCGCACCCGTCCCTTGTCGACCGCGTCTGCCGCAAGCGACCTCGTTTTGAAAAAACGGGCGGCCCACAACCACTTGTCGATGCGCAGCCGCGCGCCGGGTTCAGTCGAAATCCTGTGGTTCATCTATCCGTCAATCTGGCATTCAAACGTGTTGTACGCCGCAACGCGCGGAGATACACGAAGCAAGTTACCGGATAACCGACGCAGATGCCGTTCCCGCTTCGCTTCCGCTTCTGGTTGGCGCCAGCGCATCGGTTCCTTGTCGACACCGACGGGGCGCCGTCCCTCCCGCACTCTGCGCGCGGCTTCACGACGCAACCGCCGCTTGCGGGGCGCTCGCCTGAACCGGCCACCCCTGCAGATGCTGCGCGACAATTTCGCCAAGCGCGGCGATCCACGCATGCGACGCGTTCAGGCATGGGATCGCGTGGAACTCCTTGCCGCCCGCGTGTACGAATTCGTCTCGAACCTCCATGCCGATCTCCTCGATCGTCTCGAGGCAGTCCGCCGTGAAGCCCGGGCAAAACACGTCGACACGGCGCACACCCGCGGCACCCAGCTCTTTTACCGTCGGCGCCGTATAGGGCTGCAGCCATTCGGCTTTCCCGAAGCGCGACTGGAACGTGACCCGGCACTCGACCGGCGTCAGTTCAAGCGCATGAATCAGCAGCGCCGCCGTTTGCTGGCACTGCTCATGGTACGGGTCGCCGAGGTCCAGCGTACGTTTGGGCACACCGTGGAAACTCAACACCAGCTTGTCTCCAGCGGCAAAATCGGGACGCCCGTGCAGGTGCCAGTGATGATGCACCTGCGCCGCCAGCGCAGCGATATAGGCGGGATGATCCGCATAGTGGCGCACCGTGCGAATCTCGAACTGGTTGCGCATCCGTTTGAGCGCGCCGAACGCCGCGTCGAATGCGGTCGCGGTGGTCGATGCCGAATACTGTGGGTACATCGGCATCAGTAGCACACGCTCCGCGCCCGCCAGCTTCAACTGATTCAGCATGGACGGAATGTTGGGCGTGCCGTAGCGCATCGCATAGTCGACGATCACCGCGTAGTCGTTCGCGTGCAGCAGTTGGCGCAGACTCTCCACCTGCTTTTCCGTATACACCCTGAGCGGCGACCCTTCAGGCATCCACACTGCTGCATACTTCTTTGCCGATGCCGGGCCACGAAACGGCAAAATTGTCGTGCGCAGAATGATTTGCCAAAGCGCCGCCGGAATCTCCACCACCCGCGGGTCGGACAGGAACTCCGCGAGATAGCGCCGCACCGCGCCCGCCGTAGGTGCGTCGGGCGTACCGAGGTTGATGAGCAGGACCGCGACGCGGTGTGCAACAGCAGACTGCAGTGGCCGCTCGAGATCAAAGTGCATGGGCAACGGGCAAGAACAGGTGGGCGAAGCACAAGAACCGCCGAACGCGGCAACGCTTCAGGTGAGGGCCATTATAGCGGTGCGGTCTGTGGCCGTAAGCTGGCCATTCGGCAGATTGGCAGCGCAGACGCGCCGTCGCACGATGACGGCCAGGGCGAACCCGCTATTGCTGGCTCAGCGTCATCGAAAGAAGGCGCGCGGTGATATCGACAATCGGTATCACACGGCTATAAGCCATCCGTGTCGGTCCGATTACACCGAGCGTACCGACAATCTTGCCGTTCACTTCGTACGGCGCGGTCACGACGCTCATTTCCTCGATCGGCACGAGATTGGACTCGCCGCCGATGAAAATCTGCACGCCCTGCGCGTGGCTCGACACGTCGAGCAACTGAAGGAGGCTGGTCTTTTGATCGAATACATCGAAAAGCTTGCGCAGCCGCGCCATGTCCGACGAAAGGTCGGCCACTTCGAGCAGCTTGCGTTCACCCGAAATCAATACCGTTTCGCCGGTATCGGTCTCATCAGTGCTCGCCGTGACCGCGGCATGCATCAGCGTCGTCATATCGCCGCGCAGCTCATCGATCTCCTCGCGCAGCCTGCGCCGCACTTCGTCGAACGACAGCCCGGCAAAATGCGCGTTGATGTAATTCGACGCTTCGATGAGTTCTGTCGGCGAATAGTCGCGCTGGGTCGCCATCATGCGGTTCTGCACATCGCCTTCGGGCGTCACGATGATGAGCAGGATGCGCTTGTCGGACAAACGCATGAATTCGATCTGCTTGAACACGTGGCTGCGCCGCGGCGTCAGCACGACGCCCGCGAATTGCGACAGATTGGACAACACGCTCGCGGCAGCCGCGACAATCTTCTGCGGCTCGCCAGCCTGCAGCGTGTCGGCCTGCAATGTCTTTTTGACAGCCCGGGTGACGGCGTCTTCGTCGGCGACCGATTCGACAGTCAACATCGTGTCGACAAAGAGCCGGTATCCGCGCGGCGTCGGAATACGCCCAGCCGACGTATGCGGACTGATGACGAGACCGAGCTCCTCAAGGTCGGACATCACGTTGCGGATCGTGGCAGGGCTCAATTCGAGCCCGGAGAACCGCGATAACGTGCGCGAGCCGACCGGCTGACCTTCGGCGATATACCGCTCGATCAGCGTTTTGAGGAGGGTTTGTGCGCGAGGATCTAACATGGCGAAAAATTTTAGCTCAATGACGCGGCTGCCGCGAGCGTTAACCGCACCGACCAGACCGGCTCGCCGAAGTTTTGCGCCCATGCCAGATGCAAAGCACAGCGGTCATGCAGACGTGAGCGCCGGTGCGCTCACCCACGCGCCCGCCGCCCGCTGTCATCACCGCTTCACCATTCTAACGATAATCGGCCACAGGCTGGACGGCGCTGCCCACCCGCGCCAACGCCCGTCGCCGCGCAGTACCGCACGCGGCGACGGTTCTTTTCGGCACGCAGCTATGGTGTAATGCCGGCATGCAAGTTACCAGCCAGTTCAAGACCGTTGCGCTCGTCGGGCGCACCCAGACGCCCGGCATCGGCGAGCCGCTGATGCAACTCGCCTCGTGCATCGCAAAGCGCGGCTTCGACGTCGTATTCGAAGCGCACATCGCGCAGGAGATCGGCGTGACCAGCTATCCGACTCTACGGCCCGCGGAGATCGGCGCGCGCGCCGACGTCGCGGTCGTGCTCGGTGGCGATGGAACCATGCTCGGCATCGGCCGTCAGCTCGCGCCGTACAAAACGCCGCTCATCGGCATCAACCATGGCCGGCTGGGCTTCATCACCGACATCCCGATCTCGGACATGCAGAAGATCGTGCCGCAGATGCTCAGCGGCAGCTTCGAACGCGAGGAACGCATGCTGCTCGAAGCGCGCATTATGCGCGCGGGCGAGCCGATCTATCATGCGCTCGCGTTCAACGACGTCGTGGTAAACCGCAGCGGCGTGTCCGGCATGGCGGAACTGCGCGTGTCGGTGGACGGCCGCTTCATGTACAACCAGCGCTCGGACGGGTTGATCGTCGCGACACCCACCGGTTCGACCGCCTACGCGTTGTCGTCGAACGGGCCGATCCTGCATCCGCAACTCGAGGGCATCGTGCTCGTGCCGATCGCGCCGCATGCGCTGTCGAACCGGCCCATCGTGCTGCCGGACCATTCGAATGTCAGCATACAGATCATTTCGGGTCGTGACGTCAACGTGAATTTCGACATGCAGTCGTTCACGTCGCTGGAACTGAACGACACGATCGAAGTGCGCCGCTCGCAGCACATGGTGCCGTTCCTGCATCCGGTCGGCCACAGCCATTACGCGACGCTGCGCAAGAAGCTGCACTGGAACGAATACCCGTCGCACGACGACGACGAACCGGATGAAGACTGATCGGGCAAAGTGACCTGACCCGCCAACCGGACCAACCAAACGTTCCGAACATTCACCCGAACACTGAACCGCACGCTGCCGGACACACCAACTACCCGCCGACTCCATGCTTCGCCACCTATCGATTCGCGATTTCGTCATCGTCGCCGCGCTCGACCTCGAATTCGACAGCGGCTTCACGGTTTTTTCCGGCGAAACCGGCGCCGGCAAGTCGATCCTGATCGACGCCCTCGCGCTCGCGCTCGGCGCGCGCGCCGATGCGTCCGTCGTGCGCGCCGGGGAAGCGCGCGCGGACATTACCGCTGAATTCGATACGCACGCGCAAGTGGACGAGTGGCTCGAAGCCCAGGCGTTCGCCACCCAGTCCGTCGACCCCGAAACGCATGAAGGCACCGTCCTGCTGCGCCGCGTGATCGACGCGAACGGCCGCTCGCGAGCGTTCGTCAATGGCACCGTTGCGACGCTTGCGCAATTGCGCGAGGTCGGCGAAATGCTGGTCGACATTCACGGCCAGCATGCGCATCAATTGTTGATGCGTCCTGATGCACAGCGCGATCTGTTCGATACTCACGCGGGGCTTATTGAGGCGGCCACGGCAATCTCGCGCGCATGGCGCGGCTGGCGTGACGCGGCGCAGGCGGTCGAGCACGCGCAGACGCGCGACCGCGAAATCCAGCTCGAACGCGAGCGGCTCGCGTGGCAGCTCGCTGAACTGGATAAGCTCGCGCCGCAGCCGGGCGAATGGGAAGAGGTGAATACCGAACACCGCCGTCTTTCGCATTCCGCGAATCTGATCGATGGCGTGCAGAGCGCGCTGGGCGCGCTGTCCGAATCGGACGAAGCGATGATCACGCATCTCGGCGCAATCATCTCGAAGCTGCGCGATCTCGCGGAAATCGACCCTGAGTTGAATGACGCACTCGCCGCCCTCGAACCAGCGGAAATCCAGTTGCAGGAAGCGGCCTACTCGCTGTCCCACTATGCACAGCGTCTCGAGCTCGATCCCGACCGGCTCGCGCAAGTGGAAAAGCGCCTCGATGCGTTGCATTCGGCTGCACGCAAGTTCCGGCTGAAGCCGGAAACCTTGCCCGAAGAACATCGGGCGCGCCGCGCGCAACTGGACGCGCTCGATGCCGCGGCCGACCTCGACAGCCTGCGCGCCGCCGAGAGCAAGGCGAAGGACGCTTACCTCACCGACGCGAAGCAATTGTCGAAGGCACGCGCGAAGGCGGCAAAGGCGCTTGGCTCCGCGGTAACGACCGGTATGCAGGAACTATCGATGGCGGGCGGCAGTTTCGACGTGGCGCTCGTCGCGCTACCTGAAGGCGGCGCGCATGGGCTCGAGCAGGTCGAATTCCGGGTGGCCGGCCATGCGGGCGTGCCGCTGAGGCCGCTCGCGAAAGTCGCGTCGGGCGGCGAACTCGCGCGTATCAGTCTGGCGCTCGCCGTGATCGCCAGCGCCGCGAGCCCAACCCCGACGCTGATCTTCGACGAAGTCGACACCGGCATCGGCGGCGGCGTCGCGGAAGTCGTCGGAAGGCTGCTGCATCAGCTCGGCCGCGACCGCCAGGTGCTGTGCGTCACGCACTTGCCGCAAGTCGCCGCACGCGGCGACCATCATTTCCAGGTGGCGAAGAGCACGAACGGCAAGAGCGGTACGCTCAGCACCGTAACGTCGCTCGACAAGGCGAGCCGGATTGAGGAAGTCGCGCGGATGCTGGGCGGGCTCGAGATCACCGCGACCACGCGCAAACACGCGAAAGAAATGCTGACTGCATAACGCGCGCGATGCATCGAAGCCGGCGCGCGTCACGGGCGCGGGCGGCGGCCTCACTTAACTATCCGAACACCCGCTCCCAAAGCCGCAACACCGCGTCGCGCTCCGCACTCACCGTGTCCGATTCGACCCGCGCCTTCTCCATCCCGTCGAGGCGCAATTTGTGCTGCAGCTTGCGATACCGCCGGTATGCCGCACCGACCGTTTCCGCTTCGTCGCCGCTCATTAACCCGAAGCGCGACACTTCGCGCAACAACGCGATATTGCCGGTGTTGCGGATCAGCTCCGGATCGCGCGCCGCGTGCAACAGCACCCAGTACTGCACGGTGAACTCGATGTCGACCATCCCGCCGCGGTCGTGCTTCAGATCGAAGAGCGGCGTGCGATTCGGGTGTCCTGCCTCGACGCGCTCCCGCATCTCGATGATTTCCTTCGCAAGCGGCGCCGCTTCGCGCGGCGTCGTCAGCACCTGCTCGCGAATCGCCTCGAACCGCGCGCCGATCTGCGTGTCGCCAGCGCAGTACCGCGCGCGCGTCAATGCCTGATGCTCCCAGACCCACGCGGTATTCGCCGCATCGCCTTCGCGCAGCTGATAGCGGCGAAACGCATCGAGATCCGTCACGAGCAAGCCGGACTCACCGTTTGGCCGCAAACGCAAATCGATGTCGAACAGTGTGCCCGCGCCGGTCGCGGTCGTCAGCCACGAGATCAGGCGGCGCGTGAAGGTCGCATACACGTCGGGCGCAACGTCGGCGGGATCGTCGTACAAAAAGATCAGATCGAGATCTGACGCGTAGCCGAGTTCTTTGCCGCCGAGCTTGCCGTACGCGATGATCGCAAAGCGCGGCACGTCACGGTGGCGCTTCGGGAGCTGATTCCAGACGGCTTCGATTGCCACGTCGAGGACCGCGTCGGCGAGCTCCGACAAACGGTCGCTCACATGCTCGACGCTCAGCTTGCCGGCCAGGTCGATCAGGAGAATCCGGAACACCTCGGCCTGATGCGCATGGCGCAGCAGGTCCATCTGCTGTTCGACGCCGTCCGCCGCCGCGAGCCGCAGACGCAGCGTGCGCTTGAATTCAGGCCAGTCGAACGGGCTTGCCATCGCTTCGTCGTCGAGCAGTTCGTCGAGCAGTTGCGGATGGCGGATCAGATACCCGGCCGCCCAGCGCGACGCGCCGAGCACCGACAGCACCCGGCGCAGCGCATGCGGATATTCGGTCAAAAGCGCCAGGTACGCGCCACGCCGGCTCACCGCCTCGAGCAGATCAAACATACGTGCGATCGTGTCGCCGCGCCGCTGCGGCGGCTCGAGCGTGCGCGCCGCTTCCAGCGCGCGTTGCGCGACGATATCGAAACGCTCCCGGCTACGCTCAGGCAACCCTGCATAGCGCGCCGATTGCCAGACGGCGCGTAGCCGGTCCAGCAGGTCGGATGGCTCCGCAATGCCCAGTTCGACCAGCCGGGCGGCGAGGGTGTCGACGGCGCTGTCGTCTGCCAGCGCGCTGCTCCACACCCATGCGGCCGCGCCATCGTCGGGCGCCGCGCAACCGCCTTCGCCGTTCACCTTGTCGGCAAAGATCTGATCGAACTGCTGCTCGACCTGCTCGCGGTGCGCATCGAGTGTCGCCATTAACGCGGCGTAGTCGGCAAATCCCATCGACTGCGCGAGACTCGCGCGTTCGTGTTCATCGACCGGCATCGCATGCGTCTGTGCATCGTTGCGGTATTGCAGCCGGTGCTCGAGCTTGCGCAGAAAGCGGTATGCATCGGTGAGCGCCCCGCAGACGGACGGCGCGATCAGGCCGCGCGCCGTCGCGTGGCGCAGCACCGCGAGCGTGGGTCTGATCCGGAAGCCCGCGTCCTGGCCGCCACGGACCAGCTGGAATACCTGCGCGCTGAACTCGATCTCGCGTATCCCGCCGCGCCCGAGTTTGATGTCGTCTGCCTTGTCCGGCCGCATCGTCGCGCGCCGCTGCGCTTCCTGACGAATCTGCAGATGCAGTGCGCGAATCGCGCCGATCGCGCCGAAGTCAAGATAGCGGCGATAGATGAACGGTTTGACGATCGCCTCGAGCAGGTTCGCAAGGCGCCGCGCCTCGGCGCTGCCGTGCTCGGACACGACCCGTCCTTTGATCCACGCGTAGCGCTCCCACTCGCGCCCCTGCACATAGAAATACTCTTCGAGCATCCCAAGGCTGCAGACAAGCGGCCCCGAATCGCCGTTCGGCCGCAGCCGCATGTCGACGCGAAACACGTAGCCGTCGCTTGTCACCTCGGCGAGCGCGCCGATCAGGCGCTTGCCGAGCCGCGTGAAGTAGTCCTGGGTCGCAATCGCGGGACGCTGGCCGCCGGCCGTCTCGCCGTCGTCCTCGTAGACAAAGATCAGATCGATGTCCGACGAGACGTTCAGTTCGCGCCCGCCGAGCTTACCCATGCCCACGACGCCGAGCGTGATCCGTTCGCCGTCCGGACCACGCGGCTCGCCGTACATCGCTTCGAGTTCAGCGGATAGCACGGCGAGCGAGCGCTGGATTGTCGCTTCGGCGAGATCGGTCATCGTCCCGGTCACTTCGGCGACTTCCGCGCTGCCCGCCAGGTCGCGCTCCATCGCGGCGCAGAACACTTCAATGCGCAACTGCCGCAGTGCCCGTTTCAGTGCATCTTCGCTGAGCGGCGCACCGTCGGCCCCACGCAGCGCATCGCACAGTTCGTCAAGGCGCGCATCGATCCGCTCGCGTGTGACAGGCGCCGCCGCCAGCGCCGCCACGCGCTGCGCAAGCTCGGGGCGCGCCGTATACGCACGAGACGCGTAATGCGAATAGCGGGAACTCAACAACTTCGTATAGGTCATGAAAATCTGGCTCGCTCGTTGCTTGGTCCGGCAGATGCGCCGGCACCGGTCCGACGCGTTGCAAAAAGTCTGGCACGCTCGCCGCCAAGCCACGCCGGCACAGGGTTTGCCGGAAGTCCCAGTTGGCGGCTCGTGTGATACATTTCATCGCTAGTCCGCAAAACTACCATACGCCCAACTTGCCTCAGCATGTCCGAGCGAAACCTACCCGCCGACCGGCACGATGCAGGACGCGTCCGGCAACACGGCGGAGGCGATCATGTAGTGCTGCGGCACACACTGCACGTGGTGCTGGGCGTCGCGCTCGTCACCTACTTCCTCGCGTTGTTGCTCGTGCTTGGGCTGCGCTATGTGGTGCTGCCGCAGGTCGAGTCTTTCCGTCCGCGCATCGAAGCAATCATTTCCGAAAAGATCCATGCGCAGGTGTCGATCGGTAAGCTCACGCCGCACTGGGTCAGCTTCCAGCCTGGCGTCGAAGTCACCGACCTGACCATCCGCAGCCATGACGGTCATCCCGCGTTGTCCATCCCGCATGCGAGCGCAACTGTGTCATGGAGCTCGCTGTGGAAGCTCAAGCCAATTCTGTCGAGCCTCGTCGTCGACCAGCCCGATCTGCTCGTCGAGCGCAATGATGACGGCACGCTGTCGGTCGCCGGCGTGCAATTGCCATCCGGTCACAGCGGCAATGACACGTTTTCCACCTGGCTGCTGCGCCAGCAGGCGATGGTGCTGCGCGGCGGCACGCTGCGCTGGCGCGACGCGCTGCACGACGTGCCGGAGGTTGCATTGCAGAACATCCGGCTCGCAATCCTCAATGATGGCAACGAGCACCGCTTCGCGCTGCAGGCGCCCGCGGACGGCAAAGTGCTGTTTGGCCCGCTCGACGTTCGCGTCCATTTCAAGAACGCACGCACCGGGGCAATGGGCAAGCCGATCAACTGGAGCGGCAGCGCGTACTTATCGACAGGGCCCGTCGATCTGCCGATGCTCGCGCGTTATATCGACTTTCCGATCGCCACCTACGCCGGCCGCATCGACAACGCAATCTGGGTCGAGTTCGCGCAAGGGCGGATCCTGTCGGCAACCGGCGAGTTATCCGGCAACAACATCGCGCTGCGGGTGCGGCCTACCCAGCCGAAACTCGATCTGCCGGACGCCCGCTTTTCGTGGACCTTCGCGCACGAAGCCGACGAATACACGCTGCAATTGCATAACCTCGTCGCGGAGCTCGGCCAACCGCCGATGCCCGACGGTACGCCGGTGACGCGCACACTCGCGCTGTCCACGCTGAACGGCCGGCTTCGCAGGCAGAGCGTCCAGCATGGCCAGCTGGTCAGCGTCGCGGGCGATCGTGTCGACCTCGGTATCCTCGCCGAATTCACCCGCGCGCTGCCGTTGCCGCGCCGACTGCTGAACAGCCTCGTGCGCTTCAATCCGCGCGGCATCGTGTCGAACTACACGATCGAAGTCGAGCGTGAAAAACCGGAATCCGGCGAAGCAGCAGCAAACGAGCGCAGTGAACTGAGCGCCGCGCCGATTGCGCATTACACGTTCAAGGCTGATCTGCAAGGCATCAGCGTTGCCGCGCAGGAGCCACCGCCAGGACTGACCGCGCGCGGCCATCCGCGCGCCGGCATTCCGGGCTTCGAGAATCTGTGGGGCTCGGTTGACGCGAATGAAAAGCAAGGGTCGATCACGCTCGACACCGCCAACGCGGCGATCACCATGCCGGGCGTCTTCGACAACCCGCGCCTCACCTTCGACAGGCTGAAGGGCAAAGGCAGCTGGACGGTCGCCACCACCATCGCGCCCGGCGACAAGCACAAGGCGTTCAAGGTCGACGTGTCAGAGCTGACGGTCGCGAACGAGGACACCGCCGCCAGCGCGAGCGCCAGTTATTCGAACGTTGGACATGGACGCGGCTCGCTCGATCTGAGTGCGAAATTCGAGCGTGCGCAGGTATCGCGCATCGCACGATATCTGCCGACAGGCATCGCCGAAAAGGTGCGCGTGTATCTGGGCCACAGCCTGGAAGCCGGCGTGTCGCGTGGCGGGACGATCGAGATACATGGCAATCTCGACAAGTTTCCGTATGCGCTCGATCCGACCGCGGGCGTGTTCCGCATCGTCGCGCCGTTCACCGATGGCCGCTTCGATCCGACGCCGTATCCGCCTCGCACGTTCAAAAACGGCACGCCGAATATCTGGCCGGGTTTTGACGGCATCGACGGCGAGTTCCAGCTGAAAGAAAACCTGCTGCGCTTCGATGTCAACCATGCACATTACAAGCGGATTGCAATCGGCAAAGTGACGGGCAAGATCGACGATCTCGGCAATCGTGCGTCGAGCCTTGTGATTACCGGTGGTGCGCACGGCCCGCTTGCGGACATGCTCGACTATGTCGACGACAGCTCGCTTGGCATCATGTCGAAGCACTTCACACGGAAACTGAGGGCGGACGGCCCCGCCGCGGTCGCGTTGAAGCTGACCTTGCCGCGCGCGCCGCTCGACCCGAACGCGCCGCGGCCGCATCCGAGCCTCGCCGGGTCGGTCACCTTCGAGAGCAATCGCATCGCGATGGAAAAGGTGCCAACGCTGTCGCAGCTGACCGGCAAAGTGCACTTTACCGAACACACCGCCGAGGTGGACAACCTCGCCGGTCAATTTTTCGGTGGTGACATTCATGCGAACGGCGCGCTGAGGCAAAACGGCACCTACGCGCTCGACCTGAATGGCCACATCGCGCTCGAGGCAGCGCGCGAACTCGATCTGCACGGACTCGCGCCGCAGGTGCTGAGCCATATGCAGGGCGGCGCGCCGTACCAACTCAGCGTGCGCGGCGCGAAAGGGCGCCTGCCGGACGTTTCCGCCCGTTCCGATCTGACCGGCCTTGCGCTCGACTTTCCCGCGCCGTTCAACAAGCCGGCCGGCACACCGATGCCGCTCAGCCTGTCGTACCAGCCGCCAGCAAACGGCGACAGCAGCGCCATGCAGCGCGCCGACGTGACCTTGGGGCCGATCGCCGCGACCTATCTGCTGCGCGGCGAACCGCAGAAGATGCCGAAGGTTGTGCGCGGTGCGATCGGTGTGAACCGGCCGGCCGACCTCCCTTCCGAAGGCGTCACCGCCGCGGTCGACCTCGACACGCTCGACGCCGACGCATGGCGCGCGCTGTTCGTTCAGATGCGCAATGCGAATCAGGGCGTCGCGCCGGTGCCACCGAGCGAGACCGTTGCCCAGTTCGTGCCGAATCGCTTCGCGCTGCATATCGGCACGCTCACGCTGCTCAAGCGTCACTGGGAAAGCGTGGTGGTCGGCGCATCACACATCGACAGGAAGTGGCAAGCGAACATCGCGTCGAGCCAGGTATCGGGCTACGTATCATGGCTGCCGGGCGCGACGCGCGATTCGCCCGGCACGCTGCAGGCGCGGCTTGCGCGCCTCGTGATCCCGTCGGCCACCGAAAACGACCTGCTCGGACCGGCCATGCAGCAGCCCGCGCAGAACATGCCGACCATCGACCTCGTCGTCAACGATATGATCGTGCACGGCCGCAGCGTCGGCCGGCTCGAAGTCGATGCGCACAACTTCGAAGAAGATGGCGAGCCGGTCTGGCAGTTGGACAAGCTCGACATCAGCAATCCGGCCGCGACGTTCACCGCGACCGCGAACTGGCGCACGTTGCGCGAATTCGGTGCGGTCACCGACGAAAACACGCCACGCCGCACGGTGGTCGATTTCAAGCTCGATGTGAAGGATGCGGGCGCGCTGCTCGAGCGCGCCGGCCTGCCGCGCACGCTGAAAAACGGCGAAGGCACACTGTCGGGCAAAGTCGGATGGCGCGGCGGGCCGACCCGCATCGACCTTCCGTCGCTCAACGGCAATCTGTCGGTCGACCTGCACCACGGCCAAATCCTGAAGGTGGATCCCGGGGTCGCAAGGCTGCTCGGCGTGCTGAGCCTGCAAAGCCTCCAACGCGTTGCGACGCTCAGTTTCCGCGACGTGTTCGGCGAGGGATTGCCGTTTTCGAGCATTACCGGGACCGGCGAAATCAACGACGGCGTCGGCCGCACCGACAATTTCAGGCTGGTCACCGCGCCGGCTCGCGCGGAAATGCGCGGCACCGTCGACCTTGCGCATGAAACGCAGGACCTGAACGTGCGCGTGATTCCAACCGTCAGCGCGGGCGCGGGCGTGGTCGCGGCGACGATCGTCAATCCGCTGTTCGGACTCGGCGCGCTGGCTGCGGACATCGCGTTGTCGCAGTCGCTCGAGCACGCGTTCGTATTCGACTATGCGATCACCGGATCATGGGCGAAACCTCACGTCGAGCGGGTCCACGACGATCGCGGTAAGATGAATGGCGTACCGGCGGCGGAGGCGGCCGTGCTGCACTGAACGGGGCAGCAGGCGCCGCACGGCGGGCATCGCGGCAGGTGCCACGGATTGCGCGGCTGATGCTGCCGCTGTACGGCATGCTCATCGCCTTCCGTGTTGCGGCAATTTCGGCGGCAATTTCGCCGCCATTTCACCGCCGGTCAGCACTTCCGTCGCGCAGTTTTCGTCCACGTCCGGCGGCGCGCTTCGCGGTCAGCGCCGTCCCGAAGGGAGTCTATCGATACGCTCATGAGCGATCCACACGCGCAATCTCCGGCCGGCGCAGCATCGGAAAGACCGGCCGCCACGTATCGCGTCGCCGCGCTGCAGATGGTCAGCACGCCGGAGCGCGACCGAAACCTTGCCGACGCCGAAAAGCTGATCGCGCAAGCCGCGGCCGACGGCGCTCAGCTCGTCCTCCTGCCCGAATACTTCTGCTTCATGGGCTTCAAGGACACCGACAAGCTCACCGTGCGCGAGCCGTACCGCGACGGCCCGATCCAGCGTTTCCTGTCCGATACTGCGCGCCGACACCACGTATGGGTGATCGGTGGCACGCTGCCGCTCATCGCGCCGGAACCATCGCGCGTGCTGAACACGACGCTGGTATTCGATCCGCAAGGCCGCGAGGCCGCCCGGTACGACAAGATCCATCTGTTCAATTTCGAAAAAGGTGACGAATCGTTCGATGAAGCACGCACGATCCGTCCCGGCGACGCGGTGCGCACCTTCGATGCGCCGTTCGGGCGCGTCGGCCTGTCGGTCTGCTACGATCTGCGCTTCCCGGAGCTGTACCGGCAGATGGGCGACTGCGCGCTGATCGTCGTGCCGTCCGCGTTTACGTATACGACCGGCCGCGCGCATTGGGAAACGCTGCTGCGCGCGCGCGCCGTCGAGAACCAGTGCTACGTACTCGCCGCCGCGCAGGGCGGTAAGCACGAAAATGGCCGCCGCACGTGGGGACACAGCATGTTGATCGACCCTTGGGGCGAAGTTCTCGATGTTCGCGACGAAGGCGCGGGCGTCGTCGCCGGCACGATCGAGCGGTCTCGCATTGACGAGGTGCGGCAAAGCCTGCCCGCCTGGCGACACCGCGTGCTCAGTTAGCGCCGCCGCCGTTCACAATCTTGATGCACACTCAATTGATGCAAATTCAGGCAGTCCCACGTAATCGCAGGCATCCAAACGAGAACGTCCACATTGAAAGCGCATTGACCGTCACCCATATGGGTACGCAATGCGCGCCGTCCGAATCCCTTGAATCGAGCTGAACCTACTTCGCATGAACATCATCGAACCCAGCATCCGTAATCTTGCGACAGCCAAGGACGTGCTCCTCACGCCCTACGGCCTCGACGAAGCCGTCCTGACCCGCACGCTCGCCGACATCTTCACGCATCGCGTCGATTACGCAGACCTTTATTTCCAGGCGACGCGCAGCGAAGCGTGGAGCCTCGAGGAAGGCATCGTCAAATCCGGCAGTTTCAGCATCGACCAGGGCGTCGGTGTGCGCGCCGTGTCCGGCGACCGCACCGCGTTCGCGTACTCCGACGACCTGTCGCCCGACGCGATTCGCCAGGCGGCGATCGCGACGCGCGCAATCGCGAAGGCCGGTGGCGGCAAGCAGAAGATCAAGTCGGCTGCGTCGCTGACGGGCGTCGCCGGTCGCGACCTGTACCTGCCGTCCGATCCGCTGCATTCGCTCGACGCAACCGCAAAAGTCAAGCTGCTTGAGCGGATTGAACAGATGGCGCGAGGCCGCGACCCGCGCATCACGCAGGTGATGGCGGGCCTCGCCGGCGAATACGACGTCGTGCTCGTCGCGCGCAGCGACGGCGCGCTTGCCGCGGACATCCGACCGCTCGTGCGCGTGTCGGTAACGGTGATCGCCGAACAGAACGGCCGCCGCGAGATCGGCTCGGGCGGCGGTGGTGGCCGCTTCGACTACGGCTATTTCACGGACGACGTGCTGTCGCGCTATGTCGACGACGCAGTGCATGCGGCGCTCGTCAATCTGGACGCGCGTCCGGCGCCGGCTGGCGCGATGACCGTGGTGCTCGGGCCGGGCTGGCCTGGTGTGCTGCTGCACGAGGCGATCGGCCACGGGCTCGAAGGCGACTTCAACCGCAAGGGCTCGTCCGCATTTGCAGGCCGCATCGGTGAGCGGGTCGCGGCAAAGGGCGTGACCGTGGTCGACGACGGCACGCTGCCGAACCGCCGCGGGTCGCTCAACATCGACGACGAAGGCAACGCGACGCAGTGCACGACGCTGATCGAAGACGGCATCCTGAAGGGCTATATCCAGGACACGCTGAACGCGCGCCTGATGAAGATGCCGGTCACCGGCAACGCACGCCGTGAATCGTATGCCGCGCTGCCCATGCCCCGTATGACCAACACTTATATGCTGAACGGCGACAAGGATCCGCAGGAGATCATCGCGTCGGTGAAGAAGGGCCTTTATGCGGTGAATTTCGGTGGCGGCCAGGTCGACATCACGAACGGCAAGTTCGTGTTCTCGGCATCCGAGGCGTACATGATCGAAAACGGCAAGGTCACCTATCCGGTCAAAGGCGCGACATTAATCGGCAGCGGACCGGAGTCGCTCAAGTATGTGAGCATGATCGGCAACGACATGTCGCTGGACACCGGTGTCGGCGTGTGCGGCAAGGAAGGCCAGAGCGTCCCGGTGGGCGTGGGCCAGCCGACGCTGCGCATCGACCGGATGACAGTCGGCGGTACGGTCTG
Source organism: Paraburkholderia humisilvae (assembly GCF_902859855.1). Taxonomy (GTDB): domain Bacteria; phylum Pseudomonadota; class Gammaproteobacteria; order Burkholderiales; family Burkholderiaceae; genus Paraburkholderia; species Paraburkholderia humisilvae. Next base: position 3,390 of record NZ_CADIKH010000043.1, on the reverse strand, counting down.
AAGGCACGCCGTTTCACACGCTTTGCGCATCGAACGTGCAAAGCGTGCGGATTTTCCGCATTTTTACCCGTTGCGGCTTGTCAATTCCGCCTACCCGCGGTATAAAGCCACTCACCCTTTTTGCAGAACCCATTACTCGCTTCTTTCGCCATGTCCGCCCGGTTTTATTTTTATTTCTTTTGGCATCTCAGGCCGCTGGCGGATCGAGAGGGGTGGTAGCGCATAAAAGGCAAACCCGAAATTCCCGAAAAACCGTCAGCGAGTCTGGCGGTTTTTTTTTGCCCCTGTTTTGGGCTCTTTCAACCCGTACCGGCGCCCACCCGCACGCAACGAACCGACACGCTACGAATCGCATCAGGAGAACCAACATGCCCCCACACAATACCGACGACGTCCGCATCCGCGAACTCAAGGAACTTACCCCACCCGCCCACCTGATCCGCGAATTCCCGTGCGGCGAAAAAGAATCGGACCTGATCTTCAACGCGCGGCAGGCCATGCATCGAATCCTGCACGGCATGGACGACCGCCTGATCGTCATCATCGGTCCGTGCTCGATCCACGATCCGAAAGCGGCGCTCGAGTATGCGGGGCGTCTGATCGAACAGCGCAAGCGGCTTGCGGGCGAACTCGAGATCGTCATGCGCGTGTATTTCGAAAAGCCGCGCACGACGGTCGGCTGGAAGGGGCTCATCAACGACCCGTATCTCGACAACAGCTTCAAGATCAACGACGGCCTGCGCACTGCGCGCGAGTTGCTACTGCACATCAACGAACTCGGCCTGCCCGCAGGCACCGAATACCTCGACATGATCAGCCCGCAATACATCGCCGATCTGATTTCGTGGGGTGCGATCGGCGCGCGTACGACCGAGTCACAAGTGCATCGCGAACTGGCTTCCGGGCTGTCGTGTCCGGTCGGCTTCAAGAACGGAACGGACGGGAACGTGAAAATCGCGGTCGACGCGATCAAGGCGGCATCGCAACCGCACCATTTCCTGTCGGTGACCAAGGGCGGCCATTCGGCGATCGTATCGACGGCCGGCAACGAGGATTGCCACATCATTCTGCGCGGTGGCAAAACGCCGAACTATGATGCGGACAGCGTCAATGTCGCGTGCGCGGACATCGGCAAGGCGGGGCTCGCCGCACGGCTGATGATCGATGCGAGCCACGCGAACAGTTCGAAGAAGCATGAAAACCAGATTCCGGTTTGCGCGGATATTGGCCGCCAGATTGCGGGTGGCGATGAACGGATCGTCGGCGTGATGGTCGAGTCGCATCTGGTCGCTGGCCGCCAGGATCTTCAGGAAGGTTGCGTGCTGACCTACGGCCAGAGCATCACCGATGGATGCATCGGTTGGGACGAAAGCGTGGCTGTACTCGAAGGACTCGCTGACGCGGTCAGACAACGCCGCCTCGCTCGCGGCAGCGGCAACTGATCATGCGATAAGTCAGATTCAAACCATGAAAAGCCCGGTCACTTGAGCCGGGCTTTTTATTGTTAGCCATCCGGACGAATAGTCTTCCATGTGCGACCCCGGTACCGTAAGCGTTCTTCGCAAGCATGTCGAAAAAGCTTGACTTGAAGAAACAATTGGTACAAAATTTTGTACATGAAGGGAGTCTATGAATCAGGAAAAGGAGATTCGCTGGGTTGGCTCCAGCTACGACGACCTTCTGGCGTTTCCAGACGAACCGCGTCGGCAAGCCGGCTTTCAGCTTGCCAAAGTGCAAGCCGGCCTCGACCCGGACAACTGGAAACCCTTCGATGGTGTCGGTACGGGTACGCGCGAAATTCGCATCAAGGAAGCTCAAGGTGTGTTTCGCGTGATGTATGTCGCAAAATTTGTCGAAGCCATTTATGTTCTGCATTGTTTCCAGAAGCAAACGCAGGCCACAAGCAGGCAAGACAGAGAAGTTGCCGAGGCGCGCTATCGCGCCGTGGCTAATATCAGGAAGGCAGAGCAATGATGATCGATACGAGAATCCGTCACGTCACCAAGCCGGGTGCAAACCTGTTCCTCGAACTCGGCTTCTCTATTGAAGAAGCGAAGCGTCTGCACGCCGCGTCGCAAAAGCAGATCAATGACACGCGGCTCCTGAAGGAGCAGTTGATGACCGAGCTTTCGAGCTGGATCGAGCAGCATCATCTGAAGCAGGCGGAAGCAGCTGAAATCCTGATGGTGTCGCGGCCGCGTGTGTCCGATGTCGTTAACAAGAAAACGGCCAAGTTCACGATCGATACGCTAGTCGAAATGATGAGCCGCATTGGCAAGCCGGTCAGGCTCGCTATCGGCTAAGCGGGCGCGCCAGGCCGACCGGCCAAGCGAGCGCCATCGCATGCACCGCGCACGTTTCCCCGATCTGCGCGGTGGTCGCTTCCCCTACTCCTCATTGCTTTGCCGTGCGGTCATGCTGCCACAACACATCGCTGCCGCCATTCACCCTGTTCAACACACGCGCGAGTACGAATAGCAGGTCCGACAGGCGATTGACGTAACCGCGCAACGCCGCACTCACATCGTCCAGGGTGCCGAGCGTAACGATCGCGCGCTCGGCACGCCGACACACCGTTCGGCACACGTGCGCATGCGAGGCCGCGCGTGATCCGGCCGGCAAGATGAACTCCTTCAATGGCGGCAACGTCGCGTTGTATTGGGTCAGCCACCCGTCGAGCCGACGCAGATGAACGTCAGTCATCATCGTGTGGCCCGGTACGCTCAGCTCGCCGCCCAGATCGAACAGGTCGTGCTGAATCAATGTCAGCGCGACGCGTACGTCATCGGGTACGCTCTCGCACAACAGCACGCCGATGTGCGAGTTGAGCTCGTCGATTTCGCCGATTGCGACGATGCGAGCGTCATCCTTGGTGACACGACGGCCGTCGCCGAGGCCGGTCGTGCCATCGTCGCCAGTACGCGTCGTAATCTTGCTCAAACGGTTACCCATGATGTCGTCCCTATGTCGTTGCCATGCGCTGCATTCATTCGCGCGGCAATCATTTGCGCATCCCGCATCTGATTCGGCCCGCTGCCGCCGCGCGCGTACGCACGCATCAATCAAAGCCATTATAGATTTCGCGGGCAGCCGCCTCGCTCGTCGCTACGCTGTGTCTGCGGGCGAACGATCGGCGTAAAATGATTCCAACCCGCGACAGCACAACGAATATGCCTTTCAGGAGACCCGCGTGAACCATCCTGCGCCGCCCGCTTCCGTGCGCCGCCCTTTTCCCGCTGAACTGCTCAGCGCACTGAAGGCCACATTTGGCGAGCGCGCGTCGACCGCCGAGGCGGTCCGCACCAACCACGGACGTGACGAATCGCCTTTCGATCCGCAATTGCCCGATGCGGTCGTCTTCGCACGCAACACCGAAGACATACAGGCCGT
>NZ_CADIKH010000042.1 GCF_902859855.1 Paraburkholderia humisilvae | reverse complement strand
CACGGGCTCGGTCGTGCCCGGACGCGGCGTGCGCGACACCGTCAGCACGTTGTGCGTGCAACCTTTCACATAGCCGGCGGCCGTCGCGCACGTCGCATCGTCATACGTGTACTCGATGCGGTTGCCCTCCGGACGCGTCTCGCGCACCAGCCGGTTCTGTCCGTCATAGTCCCTGAGCGTCCAGCGGCCCATCGGGTCGCCCACCTGCACGAGGTTGCTTTCGCCATCGATGTAGTGCGTGCGGCTCGATCCGCCCGGTCCCTCCTCCTCGCTGCGGTAACCCGCGAAGTAGTAGCTGAACAGGTTGCCGGCCGCGCTCGTCTGCGTTTTCATGCGGCCCAGCGTGTCGTACACGTTGCTCACCACCGGCGCGCCCGGGAAGCCCGGCTGGTAGAACTTCGTCATCCGCCCCGGCTGGTCATATTCGAAGCGCGTCGCGTAGCCGTTCGCATCGGTGACCGTCGCCAGGTTGTCACTGCCGTCGTAGGTGTAACGCACGCTCTGCTGCGGGCCCGATACGCTCTGCAGGCGTCCGTTCGCATAGCTCAGCGCCAGGCTGCGGCCGATGCTGTTCTCCACCCGCGTCAGCAGGTCCCCGCTCCAGGTCAGCACAAGCCTCACGCCATCGGACTGGATATAGCTGCCCGCCTTGCCCGTGTCCCCGTCGAACTGCCAGATGCCGCCGGTCAGCGTCCGGTAATACGCCACGATGCCGGTCCCCGCGTTGCCCGTCACATCCAGCCGCACCGCCTTGCCCGGCGGCGCACTGTACGTGCCGTCCGGCAGACGCACGAACACGTCGCTGTTCAGGCCGAACGTCGCCACCTTCGTGTTGTCCACGATCTGCTCGCCGAACCAGCGCTGCGCGGCCACCGCGGCGAGGTATCGGTACGCGGGACCCGCCGGGTCGCCCAGCAGGTCCAGCGACGCCTTGTGCTCCACGATGGTCGCCACCGCATCGAGCGCCAGCCGGCTGCCCATGCCGAGAAACCCGTCGGAAGACGACCGCATGCGCACGTCGAAGTTGTGCGTCCACCCCTTGCCCAGCGCCCCGGTCTGGTTTTTCAGGCCACTGCTGTAGAGCCGCTGGAAAGCCAGTGCAGCCGGCGCATCGCCATAGCCGGTCTTCACGTCCTCGTGCTCATACACGAAGTTGCCGAGCACCATGTCGATCGGGTCGCCCCCAAACGCGCCGTTGATCTGCTGCTGGCTCTGCGGCGTCTTCGTATTGGCAATCGCCACCGTGTTATAGGTGATCGCCGCAACGGGTTTCGTCGGGAATCCGCCCGACAGCCCGCCCGCGATGATCGAGCCGAGCAGCCGAACATTGCCCGAGCCCAGCACGAAATACCCCGCGCCGCTCCACGTGTCTTCGGTCAGCTGGCAGGTCGACGGAATCAGCAGCCGGTAGCCCTGGTTCACATCGTTCTGGAAGTTGGCCAGGTGCGGCTGACAGTTGGCCGGCAGCTTCGGCCGGATGGTATTGAAGTTGCCCGCGTTCGCGTCGTAGATGTCCTTGCCCTGGCTCATCGCCAGATCGAGCAGTCTGACCGTCGAGACGGCCGACACACCCGAGGTCTGGCTGACCGCGGCGGACTCGAGAATCGACTGGTGCATCGCATTGCTGTCGAACACCGCTTTTTCCAGCATCGGGTCCGCCGCCATGCTGACGGTCGAACTGATATTGCTGGGCAGATCGACGTAGGGCGCCCTGTCGAACCCGGCCAGGCCCACCTGGTGATGCTGCACCGTGTACGCATTCGCCAGACGGTCGGTAATCGACGCGCTCTGCGTGGTCTGCGACACCCACTGCGCACCCAGCACGCCGAGGCTCGCCCCCAGCACCGGCTCACTGGTGTCGGCATTGCCCGCCGCGCGCGTGTTCTCCAGATACTTCAGGTAGCTTTGCGACAGTCCGCGTCCCGTCGGCCCCCAGCCATTGACGATGAGGTAGGTCCCGCCGCCCCTGATATGCTGGTCGAACGCGTGATCCGCCTCCGTGATCGAATAGGCGTTATGCCAGACGACGAAGCTGGCGACGCTGTCCGCGCCGGGCGCGACCGCGCTGCCGGGCGCCCCCACCTGCACCCCGTCGAGCCTGAGCAGCGGCTGGTTCGAGGCGTTGAACGTGATCGTCAGGCGTTTGCCGTAGATCGCATCCGACGTGAAGGTCTGGTCAATGCCCTGATAGCGCACCCGCACCGTCGGCTTGAGGTTCGCGGGAATGTCGCTCCATTCCTCGGGCGTCCAGCGCGCGTCGAGCAGCGGATTCTGCGTCTGACGGACCGGTCCGCCATAGAACGGTACGATCGCCTTGCCGCCCACGATGTCGCTCAATGTGGCGGTCGGTCTGTTTTTCCTGATCCAGGTCGCAAGGTTGCCCGCATACGTCTGCAGGCTCGAGCGGATGCCGTTGCGATCCAGATTGTTGACCACGTAGTCCCCGACGTACCCGCCACCCTTTGCGGTGGTCTGGAAAGACTGCGCGTTGTAGCCGGCTGCCACGCCGAGATCGACGCCGGACTTGATCGTATGCGGCTTGTAGGCCGGATCGAACGTGTACCACGTGCCGCCGATATTGGCCTTGACCCACAGGTGTTCGATCGAGATCTCGGTCATCGCCGCGTTCAGGCCGGGACAACTGCCGGCCTGGGTCGCGCTGATGCTGTAGACGGGAACCTGCGTCTGGCCCATCAGGTTCAGCACGGCACACACGTTATTGGCCGGCAGGCCATACCAGTCGGTGAACTGCTGCGCGCTGAGCCTGATGACCCCGCGCACGAAGCGGGCGTCGTAACCCGACGTGCGCAGCAGCGACACCATCAGTTGCGCCTGATCGAAGGCACTGCCCTGATTGTCGAGCACCGCGCCGAGCGCGCCTTTGTGAATGCCGCGCACCGGGTCGATTTCGATGTTGTTGCGCACGAACTGGTAGATCAGGTCCGGGTGATAGCGCAACGCACGGGCGAGTTCGTCGATCGAGGCAGGCCCCGGTGGCGCATCGTTCGTGACGATGCCACTCGCGCCCGACACGCCGCTGCCTTTGAGCAAGCCCTGTTTCGGCTGCGCGAAGTTCTGCAGGTGAACGTCGCTGGCCGCACCCGCCGGACGTTTGCCTTCCAGCTTCGCGAGCGTCCTGATCGTGCCGTTGAGGTTGATCTCCGGCGGCATCTCGCGCGCCGCCTGCGCATCGTGCGCCGCGGCCTGTTCGCCGCTCACCGGCGGCATGATCGCCCGCACGCTGCCCGGCTGCGGCGCGAATTGCTCACCCGTCTGAACCGGTGCGGCACGCAATAGCTGCTTCTCGCGGCCCCGGCGTACTGTCGGCTGCGTTTGCTGCGTCGGCTGTGCGTTGGCCATCGCGTTACTGTCCACAACAGCCGCGGTGGCGCCCGAGAACTGCACGTTGCCCGCGCAGGCCAGGTCGACAGAGGCGACCAGCAGGCCGACGAGTGCCGCAAGCAGAACCGGCCGCGCCGATCTGCGCTTGTGAACCGTGCTGCAACAGGTTGCTTCCATACCTTGTGGCGTAACTACGGACATCGAATTCCTCAGGATCGGGTTCTGGGTGTTCTGTATCGTGAATGCCGCTTTTTGCGCGCAACACCGCCCCTCCGTCAGTGGACCGGATAGTTGCGGGACTCTGGAGAAAGGAAACACGAGGACGTCAACCAGCAGGCCCACGCGCCTCTATCAGCGTGCTAAAGGCCTACTTGGTCGCGATCGTGCATTCCAGTGCGCGTCGCGTGCGAGCCGTTGCGACGCTGGCGTTCAGGAAGGGGACGTGCTCACGACACTCGTGCGGTTGCCCGCCGCGTCATAGCTATATGTGACGGTGGACGTTTTCGTCCCATCGCTATAGACGGCCTTTGTCAGCCGCCCTAGTGCGTCGTAGGTGTAACTGGCGTTGCTTGCCGGAAACGCCGCCGCGGCAGACGTCAACAACAGGATGGTGCCAACCAGACGGGCTGACCGACCCGCTTTCTCTTTCATATCGGATACCTAACTAAATGATCGACTTAAACAAAAACAGAACGTCATTTTCACAACAATCCAGTATTACGTATACCTAACATTTTGATCAATAGAAAATAGCGATGGATACCAAAAACGTGGGCGAATGCATGTGATTTTTATGCTCCATGTATTTTCCAACCTCACCTTCCACAAAGCGTATTTTCAAGATACATTTATTTCGCACTCTGAATTATCTTTCTGATAGACTGCGTACCCGCTACGAATTGCGGGTCGTGCGCCAGCCTAGAACCAGTGATTCACACCAAACGAAACCCCCGTCTGCGTCGGGTGCCTCGACGGATTAAGCGTCGCATTCGTCACATAGCCACCCGTGAAACGCGTATAGTCCACATCCGCATACAGCTCCGTGCGCTTCGACAGCAGATACACCAGGCCTAGAATGGCGACACCCTTCCTGCCGTCCACACCAGCCGTGGTGTTCCTGTTGTCGTAATACGCCGCCGTCACATTGAAAAACCGCGTGACCTGATAGCGCACGCCGCCCCATAGGTACTGGTTACGCGTCTTGCCTTCCACGTTGGCCGGCACGTCCTGCAAAACGAGCGAATAGCCCGCCATCAGATCGACCGGTCCCACCGTCAGCGCACCGCCGGCCGTGTACTGGTCGCTATTGAAGAACTGCTCCGAGGTCGCCGAAAGCGCATTGGAGCGATGCGTATAACCTGCGCCGAGGCTCACGGTTTCCGACCGATAGTTCACACCGCCCCCCAGCACCGACCCACTCGCGACACTGCCCGGTACGCCGCCCAGCGCATACTCCGCGCGAATCACCCACGGCCCGAAAAAGCCGTGATAGTTGATGTCGTTGTCGTCGCGGCCCGTCGATCCGCCCGACACCGCGGTCGCTTCGGTAATGCTGAGGTAGTGAAAGTCGAACGGCTCGAAGTCCTTGATCAGGTGGTGCTGCAGCGTAAACTGGTGACCGATGTCGACCTGCCCGAACGGGCCGCCAAAACCCACCGTCGACGTCCGCTGGAAAAGCTGATTGTTCGTGTTGTTGTTCTGCCCTGTCGACAGCACGTAACCCGCTTCGAGATTGAAGCGCGCATAATACCCGCCGCCTAGGTCTTCCTTGCCGAGAAAGCCCCAGCGGTTCGAGTTGTACGTGCCGTTCGATGCCATCGACAGCGCGGCGCCGCCCGCCTTCGTGCCGTTCACAAGGTTGCGCAATCCACCATCCAGCGAACCGTATAACGTGACGCTGCTTTGCGCATAAGCCGCACTGCCCACGCCCATCAATGTCACGGCCGCAAGCGACCGCGTCAGCATCGCGACGCGCGCGGCGCCGACCGCTCCTCCTTCCTTATGCATCTCTATCTCACCGGTTAATGTCGTTCTATTCGTGAGGCCGGACGTGCAGTGGGGGATACGCGAGCGAGGTCGGGTGGGGATGAGCGCCCGGTGCGGCCGGCCGTTCGAAGCGTTGCTGTCTCCAATCGGCAGCGCTTCGACTCACGCGCGGGACGCGTTCTTCCTGCAGCCTGTCGCGTATCAGGCAGCGGTTACATGTTTTCCTTTTTCTCGAAGAACCAGGCCGAGTCCTTGTTGATCCACTCGGGACCTACGCGCTGACGCGTCTGCTCTTCGCCGGTCGCGAAGTACTCGCTTTTGACCGCACGCTGCGCCATCGCTTCGTTACGCTCGTCCCAGTCGCCCATCGATACGCCATACCACGGCCATTCGGGGCGCAGCGTCGGCAAGCCCAGTTCCTCCCAGATCGCCTTCGCGTTCTCCATATACGGCCGGGTCGGCAGCGACATCGGCGGCAGCTTCTCCTTGCGCGTCGCATTCATCAGAATCACACCGTCGACCGCGTCGTCGCCGCGTTGCGCGCCCGACGTGCGCGGCCCGTGTCCGGTGTCGCGGCCGTGCAGGATCTGCACATCCTTGATGGCATTCATCCGGTAACTCATCGACCAGAAAATCGCGTCGCTGTTTTCCGGGTTGATATCGTTGCTGACCGCCACCACCAGCTTGCCGACCGCCGGCTGCAACGACGCGGCGCCCATCAGCGCGCGCCAGATTTCCGTCTCGGTGGCCTTGTCGTTGAAGACGACGATCACGAGCTTGCGCAGATTGGTCAGCGGCTCGTGCATCACGACTTTCTCGACGCTCGCGATGCGCAGCGCGTTCTTCAGATGATCGAGAAACAGCGGCTCGAATGCGACCTTCTTGACGAGCGAGCTCTCGCTTGGCGTGACCTGACTGATGATCGACACGAGATGCGCATTCTTGCGCCGCGTGATCGCGGTCACATCCATGTACGGATTGAACTCCTGCAAATTGACGTGACCATGCGATTCGCCGAACGGCCCTTCCGGTTCGAGCGAATCGGTCGGCACGAAGCCTTCGATCACGATTTCCGCATCCGCCGGCACGAGCAGGTCGTGTGTCTTGCACTTCACGACGCGCAGCGGCTCGCCGAGAATGGCGCCCGCCACACCCAGTTCATCGACATCGATCGGCAGCTTCTGCACCGAACAGAACGATACGGCCGGGTGGCCGCCGATCACGAGCGCGGCCGGCATTGGTTTGCCCATCGCCTTGTACTTGAGCCAGTGCTGATAGATGCCCTGCCCCATTTCGATCGACGGATTGCAGCCGACGCGGCGCTTGCCTTTGATCTGCCCGCGGTAGGTGCCCATATTCTGAATGCCGTTCTCCGGATCGACGGAGATGTACTGCGAGCACGTCGTATACGGCGCATTGTCGAAACCCGGCGTCGAGATCGGAATCGGCAGATGCTCAAGCCCCTGACCGTCGGCGTCGAGATCGTCACCGATAAAGCAGACCTGCTGGCAGGGCGCATCGTCGACAACGATGGGCTTGATCGGGTTGCCCTTCGCGTGCTGCCATTTCTGGCCGATCTGATCGACTGGCACGCCCATGCCGATCGCGTACACCTCGCGATTGATCGACAGCGCACCCACCACCACAGGCAATTCGTAGCGACGACCTTTGCTGTCGACGACGTTGTGGAACACGAAGGCTTTGCGGTCCGCTTCCGGAATGCCGCCGCGCAATTGCCAGCGCACCAGCGGATGCAACTCGGTATCCTTGTTGATCTCACGGTGCACGTGCACAACGAGGCCCTTTTCCTCCAAAGCCTGCAAATGTGTCTGGAACGAAGGGGAATTCTTCATGGGTGGTCCGGTTATTGAACGGGATGATGGCATTGCGTAGTACACCGACAGGTGCGACGCGAGACAGATCGTCACTGCCTGGCTGATCTCGCGCGACCGGCTGGCGCACCGACGCACGCGACAGTTCGCACAGGCTGTCGGTGCAGACTGAGGCAGAACCGGACCCCTCGCAAACGGTGATTTCTCATATGCGGCATGAAAGGATTTCATCCGCGGTGGCTGCATTGGCGCATCGTGTCGGCGCGTGTTGCGTCCATGTGCCGAGCGCGCCGCGTCACGATGAATCGCTCTCATGCCACGCATGAACAGATTTCGTTTGAGCCGGACGCTATCCGTCATGCAACCTTCATCTGACTGCCGACCCACTCAGGTCAACTCAACGGGTCAACTCAACCGGCCAATAACAGAACCATCGACATGAATCGACGCAAACGTATCGTGGTGGGAGTCAGCGGCGCCTCGGGTGTGATCTATGGCGTCCGGCTGCTGGAAATGCTGCGCGAACTGGACATCGAGTCGCATCTGGTGATGACGCGCTCAGCGCACATGACGCTCGCGTACGAATCCGATTGGCGCCCAGCCGACGTTCAGGCGCTGGCTCACAAGCACTACCCGAACGCGGATATCGGTGCGGCGATTTCGAGCGGTTCGTTTCCCGTCGATGGGATGATCGTTGCGCCGTGCTCGATGAAAACACTCGCGGAGATCGCGACCGGCAATACCGGTTCGCTGCTGTCCCGCGCGGCCGATGTGATGCTGAAGGAACGCCGGCGTGTCGTGCTGATGGTGCGCGAGACGCCGCTTCATCTCGGCCACCTGCGCAATATGACGGCCGTGACGGAAATCGGCGCGATCGTTTATCCGCCGGTGCCAGCGTTTTACGCGCGCCCGGATAGTCTCGCATCGATGATCGATCACACGCTCGGGCGCGTGCTCGACCTGTTCGACATCGACACGGGAACCGTCAAACGATGGACCGGGCAGTTTGAAGTCAACGTCGCGAGCCTTGCGAACGCCGGGCTGACGACCGCCTGAGCCTCTGAGTTTGAGCCTATCGCGTGTGGGTTTGCACCGACGTGACGCCGCACCATCCGGCGATATTCCCGGCATGCGCGTGCTCGAGCATCGCCTCGATATCGCCGACCGTAATCGTGCGCGGATTTGCAATCGGACTGCTGAGCGCGAGCGACGCCGCATCGGCAATATGGTTCGCCGACAGGCCGATCGCTTCAAGCGTGCGCGGCGCGCCATGCTGGTGGGAAAACTCCGCGAGCCCGAGCGCGAACGGTCGATCCGGAAACAGGTCCGCGAGCCCCGACAATGCGGGCACATGGTCGTAGTTCAATGCAATCGAATACGGCAACAGCACCGTATGCGCATGAGCGTGCGGCAATCCGAACGTACCGCCCAATAAATGGCTAACCCGGTGATGAATGCCCATGCCGACCTGCGAAAGCGCTTCGCCGCACAGCCATGCGCCGGCCAGGCACTCGAAAGCCGCGTGGTGGCTCGGCCCGTCAGCGCCGAAAAATGCACGTAAGCCGCCCATCATCCTGCGGATACCCGACTCAGCCAGCGCCTGCGTCAACGGGTTGATTTGCGGTGAATAGAGCGCCTCGATCGCATGCGCGATGGCATTCATTCCGCTGCAGATCACGATCTCTTTGGGCAACGTCAGCAGCAGCGCCGGATCGTAGATAACCGTGCGCGGCAATACGTTGCGGTTGTACGTCGGATGTTTGGCGCCATCGAAGGTCAAGCCGAAAACCCAGGTGACCTCGGAGCCGGAGAAATTCGTAGGAATCGCGAGAATCGGCAAACCGAGCAGATGGGCGACGCCTTTCGCGGTGTCAAGCGCCGTGCCGCCGCCGAATGCAACCAGACCATCCGCGCCGCACTCGCGCGCAGCAGCGACGGCTTGCGACACCGTGGCTTCGGGTACGTGAGCCGCGACGCCGGTAAACTGCGCGGCTTGCCTGCGCGTCGCCGCATCGCCCGCCTGCTGATCGAATTGCTGCGCAAGCCTCGGCGAACTCACCAGCAGAAAGCGCTTGATATTCAGTGCTTCCAGTTCGTCCGACAATACTTCGGCAACCGGCGCACCGAACACGATGCGGTGATCGCGCAGTTCCATCGTGAACGGCGACGGGTGGGTGACATCATTCATGCATACCTCTCCATTGGTTCACGAGCCTCAACGGTGGCTCATTCGTTCACCAAGGGTCCAGACGCATAAGACGGCACATCACCTTACAGCCGCGTTCCTTGTTAGCCGCACACCTTTCCTCAGGACAGCCATGCACGTGACCCTTTCCGAGTGTCACTATATATATTCTTGACAATAGTGTCAAGTAAGCGTTAAAAAGGGGCGAAGGCCGCCGCCGCAGCGCAGGACAGGAACCAAGTCGCCGCTACGCGCGGCGGTTCGTCAAAGCACCCCGCCGTATGCTGCCTCCGCACACCCCGTTACGCCGGGTCGCACCGCGAAAACATGTCCATCATGTTCGGTCGCGCCGGCATCCGGACGGATGGTCGTGATGAATAGCGTATCGAGGCTGGGGCCGCCGAATGCGCACATCGCAGGCTTCGCGGCGGGCAGTTCGATCTGTCGGTCGAGTTTGCCTGCGGGCGTAAAGCGCAGCACGCGGCCGGCATCATTCGCGCAGATCCAGTAGCCGCCGTCGACATCCATCGCGGCGCCGTCCGGACGCCCCACGTAATGATGCAGGTCCGCAAACACGCGGCGGTTGCGCGGCTCGCCGGTTTGCGGGTCGTAATCGAATGTCCAGACGATGCGTCGCGACGGATGCGAGTCCGACAGATACATCGTGCGGCCATCGGGCGACCACGCGAGCCCGTTCTGCACAATCAGATCGTCGACGACCGGCGCGGACAGCCGGCCCGCCGTGTCAAAACGGAACAACGCACCGACCGGGCGCGCAGCGGCCATGTCCTGGTCCATGGTGCCGGCCCAGAAGCGTCCCTGGCGGTCGCATCGACCATCGTTGAAGCGCATGTTGGGCAATGCGAAGGCCGGCGCCACGAGCCGGCGTACCTGCGCTGTGCCCGATTCGCCGGACCCGCGCGATGTAGCGGGCGCCGATAACGTGACCGAGAAAAGCCCGCTTTCCATCCCGGCGAGCAGGCCGCCGGCTTGCCCGAACGCGAGGCAGGCGACGCGCTCCGGCAACGCCCAAGCCGCGCGCTCACCCGTTGCCAGATGCAGACGCTGAATCGTCTGGCGCACGATATCGACCCAGTAAAGCGCGCCTTCGCTCGCATGCCAGACCGGACTCTCGCCGACGAGGGCCGGCACATCGCCGGCAGCGGTCACGCGCTGCGCGTGCAAGGGGTTCACGGTGCTCATCGTTGCGACTCCTTTCTTGTGTTGATCTGCATTGCTCCTCCTTCAGCGAAGCGGACTTCTCCGCTGAAGTCCGCCGTCAAATCGCAGAATTGTCGTTATACAAGGGAAAACTTGTCAAGCAGAGTGGCAAACCGACTTGATGGTTCGAACAAATCGCCGCATACACCGTTTGGCCGCCAAAATATGACCAGAACGCCCGAACGACCCGGCCATTTCACGATCCCGTGGAGGCCGTGAAAAGGAGATTTCCCAGCCCAATTTGCTTGACAACTTTGCGGACCCTGCCCGATCATGACCAACACTCATTTCCCACCTCTTCCCGACAAGGACGAACTACGTGAAGAAGAAAATCGCATTGAGTGGCGCGGCCGGCCAGTTGGGTCGCGTTTTGCGCAAGGCCCTGCTCGAGCGCGGCGTGAACCTGCGCTCGGCGGCCGGCTCGAAACCGCTGGAGCCGCTCGTGCCCGGCGAAGACGTGATGCATGGCGACCTGCGCAATCCGGCCGTGGTCGACCGCCTGCTCGAAGGCGTTGACACGCTGATCCATATGGCGGGCACCAGCGTCGAACGCCCGCTGCCGGAAATCATCGAGAACAATTTGCGCGGCCTCGTCGAAGTGTATGAAGGCGCGCGCCGCCACGGCGTGCGCCGCATTATCTTCGCCAGTTCGAATCACTCGATCGGCATGCATCCGGTCGAGGACAAGCTTGCGCTAGACTGCGAATTCCGCCCCGACGGCTTCTATGGCTTGAGCAAGATGTGGGGCGAAGGCATCGCGCGCCTGTACTGGGACAAGCACGGCATCGAGAGCGTCTGTGTGCGGATCGGCAGCTGCATCGAAAAGCCCACCGAGTTCCGGCATCTGAGCACGTGGCTGGGCTTCGACGATCTGCTGCATCTGATCGAGCAATCGATCGAGGTACCTGACCTCGGCTATCAGGTGGTCTGGGGCGTGTCCGCCAATACGCGCAGTTACTGGGACAATGCGGGCGCCGCGCGCCTCGGTTACCGGCCGCGGCAGAATGCCGAAGACTATGCGGCCGAGATTCTGGCGCGGCCGAACCCGCTCGATGCCGTCGCACAGCGCCACCAGGGCGGCAGCTTCGCCAGCTTCGATTTCTCGCCGCCGGAGCAACGCAAGTCGAAGCGCTGACGGCGCCCTTCCCTCATTGCGGAGAACCCCATGCAGCTCGCCGAAAATCGATTCAAACGCGCGATTGCCGCGCGCCAGCAACAGATCGGCCTGTGGTCGAGTCTGGCCCATCACGGCTCGGTTGAACTGCTGGCGGGCGCCGGCTTCGACTGGCTGGTGCTCGACATGGAGCACGCGCCCAACGAGCTGCAGATGGTACACGGCCAGTTGCAGGCGATGCTCGGCTCGTCCGCGCAGCCGGTCGTGCGGCCGCCGTGGAACGATATGGTGACGATCAAGCGTCTGCTCGATGTCGGCGCGCAGACGCTGCTGATTCCGTATGTCGAGACCGAGGAAGACGCGCGCAACGCGGTCGCCTATACGCGCTATCCGCCGGACGGCGTGCGCGGCTACGCGTCGGCGGCGCGCGCGTCGGGCTTCGGGCGCATCCCGGACTACGTGAAGCACTGCGCGAGCGAACTGTGCGTGCTGGTGCAGGTCGAGAGCCGGCTCGGCCTCGAGAACGTCGAACGCATCGCGGCGGTCGACGGTGTCGATGGCGTGTTTATCGGCCCGGGCGATCTGTCCGCGGCGCTCGGCCATATCGGCAATCTGAAGCATCCGGAGGTGGTCGACGCGATTGAGAAGACGCTCGCGCGCATCGTCGCGACCGGCAAACCCGCTGGTATTCTCGCCAGCGACGAAACGCTCGCGCGCCGCTGTATTGAGCTGGGCAGCACGTTTACCGCGGTTGGATCGGACGTCGGCATTCTGACGCGCGGGGCGGATCAGCTTGTGGCGCGGTACAAGTCGGGCGGGTAAGGATAACGATGCATGCCGCGCGGCCGTGCGTTGCGGCCGCACCCATCGGCGCACCCATCAGAAGATGGCAGCGCAATCCGAAGCACGAGACGCGAAAGGGGCCGGTTTTCATGCCGGCCCCTTTTGCTTTGTCCACCACCCCGTGCTTACGTCGCTCAATACACCGGATGTCCCGCAATCAAACTCGGCAGCCATGTCGAAAATGACGGAAAGTACGTCACGATATTGATCGCGCTAAAGATCGCAAGGTAATACGGCCACGCAGTCTTCGACGTTTCGCCAATCGACACATCGCCGATCGCGCAGCCGATAAACTGCACCGAGCCGATCGGCGGATGCACGAGCCCCAGCGAGCAGTTCAGCAGGATCATGATGCCGAACTGCACCGGCCCGACGCCGAAGTGCATCGCCATCGGCAGAAACAGCGGCGTCGTGATCAGGATGTGCGCGGCCATATCGACGAACGTGCCGAGAAACACCTGGATGATGTTGATGTACAGCAGCATCAGCCAAGGAATTGTCGTTGCGTGTTCAAGCAGTTGCTGGATCGTCTCCGGAATTTCGAGGTAGGCCATCTGGAAACGCAGCATGTTCGATACGCCGATCAGCAGCAGCACCACGCCGGTCGTGCGGGTCGCGCGAGCCAGCGCGATCGACAGCTTTCTCCACGTCATCGTCCGGTATGCGACGAAGGTGAGCACCAGCGAGTACGTCACCGCGATCGCCGCGGCCTCGGTCGCGGTCGCAATGCCCCTCGCGACGCAGAACAGGATGATCGCGATCACCATCAGCCCCGGCAGCGCACCGACGAAGGTGCGCGCCACCGCCCACCAGCCCGGAAACCTCGGCAGCGCGGTCGAGCCATCAGCGCGGCGCGGATAGCCGTAGCGCACCGCCTGCCAGTACGCGGCAACCAGCACGAAGCCCATCACCCACAGCACCGGAATCAGGCCCGAAAACAGCAGGTCGCCGATCGACACGCCGCTGATCGCCTGCCCCGCGACGACCCCGGTAATGCCCTGCGCGGCGAGCGCATAGATGATCATGTTGGTCGACGTCGGCATCAGCGCGCCGGCCAGCGACGCGTGCGTGGTGACATTGACCGCATACGCGGCGCTATAGCCTTCGCGCTTCATCAGCGGGATCACCACGCCGCCCATCGCCGACGTATCGGCGGTCGGCGAACCCGACACACCGCCGAACAGCGTGCACGCAACGACGTTCGCCATGCCCAGGCCACCGCGAAAGTGGCCGACCGTCGCCTGTGCAAAGCGCAGAATGCGGTCAGCAATGCCGCCGTGCAGCATCAGTTCGCCGGACAGGATAAAGAACGGCACCGCGAGAAACGAAAACGCATTGATACCCGACACCATCGACTGCATCGCAGTCGCCAGCGGCAGGCCTTCGTGCAGATAAGTGACCACGCAGGCGAGGCCCAGCGCGAACGAAACAGGCACCCCGAGCACGAGGAGCACCAGAAAACAGCCGGTGAGAATCGCAAGTTCCATAGGGGATCAGGACTGCTGCTCGCGCTTGTTGAGCGTCAGCAGATGTTCGAGGGAGAAAAGAATGATGCAGATGCTGGCGGCGAAGGGAATCAGATAACGGATCGCTTCGGGCAGGTTCAGAATCGGGATCTGATCGTCGAACGTGGTCATCGCCATTTCCCACGAACCAAAGCAGACCGCGATCGCGAACACCGCGAGACACACGTGCTGGAACGCGATCATCGCCATCTGCACTTTCGGCGGCATCGCTTTCACCAGCGAATCAAGGCCGATATGGCCACCGTCGCGCAGCTTGAGCGCCGCCCCCATAAAGGCAATGAACAGCACGAGCAGCAGACCGATCGGCTCAATGTAGTCTTGCGCGTCGTTGAACACGTAGCGCATCACCACGCTGTACATCACCAGCGCGACCAGCATGGCGAGGCACATCGCCGCCAGCACCGTCATCACACGCGCGACGATGCGGTTGAAACACGTGACGATCTTCATCCATTCTCCTTGCACAGAGGGCAGGCCGTGTGCGACGCCACGGCCTGCCCCGCTTTGCTGCCCGGCTTTGCTACCCGATCGCTCCCTGATCGCCCGGTCGATATCTCGCGGACAATGCGCTTACTTGATCGCCTCGATCTGGTCGACGATCTGCTTCATCTCGGGCGTCGTTTCATACTTGGCCCAGACCGGCTGCATCGCCTTCTGGAACGCCGCACGGTCGACCTTCGCGGCCGGCACCACGGTCACGCCGGCCTTCTCCACGGTCTGCATGCCTTCGGCTTCCTTCGCGCTCCACAGCTTCTCGTAGTAAGGCACCGAGTCGTCCGCCGCCTTGCGGATCGCGGCCTGCTCCTGCGGCGTCAGCGTGTCCCAGATCTTCTTCGAAAACACCAGCACTTCCGGCGTCATCGAATGCTCGGTCTCGGAAAACACCTTGGCCACTTCATAGTGTTTGGTTTCGACGTACGACGGGATGTTGTTCTCCGCCGCATCGACGAGACCCGTCTTCAGGCCCGTGTAAACCTCGGCGAACGGCATCGGCGTCGGCGTGCCGCCCATCGCCTTGATTTCGTCGACCATCAGGTTCGACGGCTGCACGCGCACCTTGACGCCCTTCATGTCGGCCGGCGTCAGGACCGGCTTGGTTGCGTAGATCGAGCGCGCGCCGCTTTCGTAGAAGGTCAGCGCGATCATGCCCTTCGCCGCGAACGCATCGAGAATCTTCTTGCCCGGCGCGCCGTACATCGCCTTATGGAAGTGATCCATATCGCGGAACAGGAACGGCAGCGACGGAATCATCGACTCGGGCACGATGTCGTTGAACGCGGAACCGTTCGCACGCACCATGTCGATCGCGCCGATGCGCACCTGCTGGATGGTGTCGTTTTCCGAACCCAGCGCGCTATTGCCGAACACCTTCACGCTATCCTTGCCGCCGGTGTCCTTGCTGATTTCGTCGCCCATGAACTTGAGCGCCATCACGGTCGGGAAGGTGTCGCTGTGGACGTCGGCGACGCGAAACACGCGCGCTTCAGCCGTGCTGGCACCGAAAGTCAGGAACGAGGCCGCGACCAGGGCCGACAGGCCGGACAGGGCGAGCTTCTGTTTCATGTTGCGATCTCCTCTGATATGACATTGACTGACTGCTTGCGCGGCATCGGGCGCCACCGTCATGGCTGTCTGGCTCGATGCGTCAGCCTTGGCCTCCTGCCCTGATGTCAGGACAACTTGGCCCAGTGTTGTAAGACAAGGCGCAATTCTATAAACATCTTCACCGGTTGCCGCCCCGGTACAAACCCTGATGAACCGCTGCCCCGGCGGCGGCCGGTCACGCGCACCGTCCGCCCGCCGGTCGGGCCGACATCAGAACTGATGATTGATGCCGAGCGTTACGCCGAACTGGCTGCGCGTCGCGGCAGGCGACTGCTCAGCAATGTTGGCGGTGGCGTTGATCACCTTGCCGTTGTTCAGCGTCTGGCCGTTCGCGCGCTGATACGCTTCGAGCAGATAGACGCGCGTGCGCTTCGACAGGCTATACAGCTGCGTCAGGTTGATCTGGCTATAGGTCGCGGCGTCCTGAATGCCGTTCGCTTTGGTTGCCCAGGTGTACGCGTAGCCCACGGCCAGATCCCACGGGTCGGCCGGGTGGAAGTGCAGCACGGCGCCGCCGGTATTGAAGATCGCGGTATCCTTAAAGCCGGACGCAATGCCCGGAATGTATTGCACGTTCGTATACGACGCCGACACATCCCATTGGCTGCTGAACTGGTAACCGCCCGTCACCGCGAAACGCTGCTGTGCCGCCGCGTTCTGGTAGCCGTTCGTGATCGCGCTCACGCCCTGCTCGCCGGTGCCCGAGTATGCGGTCGAGCTCGAACTCCACGGGCCGCCGTTGACGTTTGCGTTGTTAAAGCGCGCGAAGCCGACACCAATGCCCGCCGGACCCGCGAGGTACTGCGCACCCACGCTCCACGTCGAACCCGCGTTGAAGCTGCCCGCGATGCCGCCGAGCGCGTACATGCCGCTCATCTTGAAGCCGTAGAACGACGGCGTCGTATAGACCACCGCGTTGTTGATGCGGAAGTCGGTATCGAGTGCGTCGAGATCGCCCGGGTGTGCGCCGAACGCGCCGGTGAGCCACGGCGTCGGGCCGTACTGCGCGGTCATATTGTAGTAGGGCGTGTACTGGCGGCCCAGCGTGAGCACCCCGTACTGCTGATTCGCCAGACCGACCCACGATGCGCGGCTGAACATCAGGCCGCTCTTCGATGCGGTGCCGTTGGTGGCGTTGAAACCCTGCTCGAGCTGGAAGATCGCCTTGTTGCCGCCGCCGAGATCCTCGGAGCCCTTCAGGCCGAAGCGCTCGCCGCCCCACACGCCTTCGATCATCTTGACCACCGAGTGACCGCCGGAGGTCGCGCCGGTCGACGGCGCCTGATTGCTGAGGTACGCGAGACCCGTATCCACCACGCCGTAGAGGGTCACGCTGCTCTGAGCGAACACGCCGGCCGAGGCCAACATCGCCGCGACACCGGTGAGTGCGATTCGAGCTTCTTTGTAATGTCTCATCTAATTGTCCCTTTTTTCATTGGAGTATTCGCGGCCGTTCGCGCCGCACGAAGTGCTCTGGCCGCCTCCCGGCAGCCAGTCATCGCCTCGTTGCCGCATATCCCCCGGCCGGCGTCGATGCGCCCGGCACGATATGCGGGTTGTCTCTCGCGTGCGGCGGCCCGGTCTCCTCGCGCTGCCCTGCCGACCTCGTCACGCCGTTGCCGGAACCCCTCCGGCACGGCGGCTCAGGGGCGCGCGTGCACGCACCGCCGCGTGGTTGTCACCTCAATGAATCTCCGGCTCGCCGCCGCTGGCATCCTTCGCGTCAGGTTTGCCGCCGTCGCGTTGCAGGAAATCGAAGTCGCATCCCTTGTCGGCCTGCGTCACGTGAATCTGATGCATCGCGCCGTAGCCGCGCGTGAAGCGCGGCGCGGGCGCCACCCACGCCGCCTTGCGGCGCGCGAGTTCTTCATCCGTGATCAGCACGTTCAGTTTGCGTTGCGGCACATCGAGCTCGATCAGATCGCCGTCGCGCACCAGCGCGAGCGGGCCGCCGATAAACGATTCCGGCGCGACGTGCAGCACGCACGCGCCGTAGCTGGTGCCGCTCATGCGGGCATCGGAGATACGCACCATGTCGCGCACGCCCCGCTCCAGCAGCTTCTTCGGAATCGGCAGCTGCCCCCATTCCGGCATGCCGGGCGCGCCCACCGGGCCCGCATGCTGCAGCACGATCACGCAGGTTTCGTCGATCTCGAGCGCATCGTCGTCGATGCGCGCGGCCATGTCGTTGTAGTCCCTGAACACCACCGCGCGGCCCGTATGCACGTGCAGCGCCGGTTCCGCCGCGCCGGGCTTGATCACCGCGCCGTCCGGCGCGAGATTGCCGCGCAGCACCGCGAGCCCCGTATCGGGCATCAGCGGCGTCGCGCGGCGGCGGATCACTTCATCGTTGAAGATCTCCGCGTCGCCGATGTTCTCCGCAAGCGTCCTGCCATTGACCGTCTTCTGCGAGCCGTCGATCAGATCGCCCAGTTCCTTCAGCATCGCGCGCAGGCCGCCCGCGTAGTAGAAATCCTCCATCAGGTACTGGCCCGTCGGACGGATATTCGCGAGCACCGGCGTGCGCCGCGCGAGATCGTCATAGCGTTCGAGCGTGAGCTCGATGCCCGCGCGCCGCGCGAGCGCGATCATATGCACGATCGCGTTGGTCGAACCCGACAGCGCGAGGCACGTGGTGACCGCGTTGTCGATCGACGCGGCGCTCAGCAGGTCGGACGGCTTCAGGTCCTCCCACACCATGTCGACGATGCGCATGCCCGTTTTCGCGGCGAACACCGCATGGCGCGAATCGGCCGCCGGTATCGACGCGAAGCCCGGCAGCGTGAAGCCGAGCGCTTCGGCGGCGCTCGTCATCGTCGACGCGGTGCCCATCGTCATGCAGTGTCCCGGCGAGCGCGCAATGCCGCCTTCCACGCCGCGCCAGTCGTCTTCCGTGATCTTGCCCGCGCGCAGGTCCGCCCAGTACTTCCACGTATCGGAGCCGGAGCCGAGCGTGCGGCCGTTCCAGTTGCCATTGAGCATCGGGCCCGCGGGCAGGAAGATCGCCGGCAGGTCCATCGAGATCGCGCCCATCAGCAGCGCCGGCGTCGTCTTGTCGCAACCGCCCATCAGCACCACGCCGTCGGCCGGGTACGAGCGCAGCGTCTCCTCGACTTCCATCGCGAGGAAGTTGCGGTAAAGCATCGTGGTCGGCTTCTGGAACGGCTCGGAAAGCGTCTGCACCGGAAGTTCAACCGGAAAGCCGCCCGCCTGCCAGATGCCGCGCTTCACTTCCTCGACGCGCTGTTTGAAGTGCGTATGGCACGGATTGATTTCGCTCCACGTATTGAGGATCGCGATCACCGGTTTGCCCGCGTACTCTTCGCGCCCATAGCCCATCTGCGCGGTGCGCGAGCGATGGCCGAACGAACGCAGGTCGTGCACGCCGTACCAGCGATGGCTGCGCAATTCCTCGGGCGTTTTCTTCTTGATGCTCACTTCGCACTGCTCCAGAAAATTCGCGGAAATGTCGTGCGTCAGGCCTGCGCGGACAGTTCGCGCTCGAATGCGAGCAGCGCCTGCGCCGCCGCGGCGATATCCGCGTGATGCGTCTGCGCGGTGCTGCTCAGGAGCGGCAGGATCGTGCCCATGTCCGCGAGGCCCGTCATCGTCACCGCGTCGTGCAGCACGCAGATCAGCGAAAGCTGGTCGCGCAGCGTTTCAAGCGGCATGCACGCGTCGTAGATGCGTTGCGCCTCGGCGGCGCGTGACGGATCGCGTGCAGCTTGCAGCAGCGTGCTAACCGAGCGCGGTGCGATACAGCCGGAGCCGGTCGTCCATGCGGCCAGACCGAAATCGCGCACGTGCGTCAGCGCGGGCCGCTCGCCCATGCCCGACACGACCCGCGCGGGATTCACGCTTTGCAGCAGGCGCCGCAGATACGGATCGTCAGCGGGGTTCTCGCGCACGATCGCGTACTTCACCGCGATCAGCGTGCCGCGATCGACCAGTCGCGCGAGCGTATCGACGTCGACGTAGTTTTCGTTCTTGATGTACAGCGTGAGCGGAATGCCCGCGGTGTCGACGATGCGCGTAAGACCCGCTTCGACGCCTTCGGGCGTCGTAAAGCCGGTGAGCGGCAACACCATCGCGGTGCGGTAACTGGTCTGCGCGAGGATGCGCGCCTGGTCGAGCATCTTGCCGAAGTCCGGACCGACAGCCGGAATCACGCGCGTGGTCGGCGCGGTATGGTCGGCCAGCATGTCAAGCAACTCGCGATACTCGCTGATTGCAACGTGATAGAAGTTCGCGTTACCGCCGTACAGCAGCGTGCGCATACCGCCGGCTTCGATATGGCGGATCAGCCGCTGGTTCTCGGCAATGTCGAGCGACAGATCGGCATGGCGAGCAAGCGGAGGCACCGCCATCACGGTCGAGGCGAATTCGCTCTCGGTAATCGGGGATACGTTCATGGAGTCTCGTAAGCGGATTGATTCTTCTGACGAGCGGAACGATATCACCGGCTATTTGATGTTGTCAAACAACATCGCGTATTAGTGCCGTACTGGTCAAATCGTGCGCGCCTTGGCTTGACAACTGCGCCGCGGCGCATCGAAAGCGACACGGTCCGCGCAGGCGCGGGCCGCCACGGGCAACAGCGATAAATCAGGCGCCGAACATGCGCACCATCGCGTTTTCGAGGTGCTGCCGCATCGCCTGCCCGGCGCCGCTCGCGTCGCGGCGGCGGATCGCTTCGAGCACCGCCAGATGCTCCTGCTGCACAAGCTGCTGCCGCTCGAGCGACTTCACCAGCGACAGATTGCGCGACAGGTTCATGCTGAACTCGACCTGTTCGTGAATGAACGACAACGACGTGATGAAGAACTGATTTTTCGACGCGCGCGCGACCGCCAGATGAAACGCGAAGTCGTCCCTTGCGCCGATGCCTTCGGTCTGGATCACCTGCTGGAGGTTGTCCCATTGGCGCTGGATCGCTTCGAGATCGGCGTCGTCAGCCTTCTGCGCGGCAAGCGCGGCGCCACCGGACTCGGTGACAACGCGAAATTCGTAGCAGCGCCGGATGTCGGACAAGCTTTCGAGCGGCGCGAAGCGGCGCAAGTCCGGGTCCGGGCGACGCCTGACCGTCGTGCCGGAACCGTGGCGGGTCGCGATGATGCCGTCCGCGCGCAACTGCGCGAGCGCCTCGCGCACGGTCGGCCGCGAGGTGGCGAAGCGCTCGGCCAGCGCGTGCTCGGTCGGTAACCGGTCGCCTTCGCGATACTCGCCCTCGATGATGCGATTCAGGATATCGGTGTAAATCCGGCCGGGCATGCCGGGGGACTGGCGTTCATTCATGGTGCGCGGGGGAGCGAAGTTGTAACGTTCTGGCAGAGTTGTCAGGCAAAGTCTACTCAATGCCAAACTTGATTGGCAAGTAGGGACAACTCACGCAGCGTGCGTTTCGGTAAAAGCCGTGCAGGTTGGTTGCCGGTCGGTTCGGCTCAGGTAAACGTCACTTTTCAGATCGAAAAAGAGTTTGTATCATGGCTTCTCAGCACATTTGATAATTCTCAAAATCTATGAGAAAACAGGAGAAAGATGGCATTGACCTCTGGCACTTTGCCCGCCCCGAACTGGCGCAGGCTTATCTCAGCGCGTTCGCGCTGGGTCTGACGTCCGCGCGAGGACTGTTTGCGCGCCGCCGGATGGGAAAAACCGAGTTTCTCTGCAAGGACCTGTTACCCGCGGCCGCCGAGCAGAACTATCTTGTCGCGTACACCAACCTATGGGATACCACAACGCCCGACATCGCCATTGTTTCGGCACTGGTGGAAGCGCTCGAGCCACGCGGCTTGCGCGCGGTTCTGACCGCACTCGGAAAACCGGTCAGGAAGCTGAAGGCGAGCGCAAAGCTGCCCGGCGGAGCCGAAGGCTCAGTCGAGGCGGAACTGGCGCAGCTCGACGTGGATAGCGCCACGACGCTGCGAGCAGCGCTCCGCCAGTTGGACCAGCGGAAGAGGCCGCTGCTGCTCGTCATCGACGAGGCCCAGGTACTCGCCCGAGCGGAGCACAGCACGTTCACGCATGCGCTGCGCGCAGCGCTAGATATCCGCAAGGACCGCATCAAGGTGGTGTTCGCCGGTAGTTCGGAGACGACCCTGCGCGACATGTTTGCCCGGTCGTCGGAACCGTTCTACAACTGGGCTCCGCTCGAACCGTTTCCACTGCTCGGCGACGAGTTCGTGGCCTTCACCATCGACCTGATGAACAGCCTCGCACGGCACACGATGACCCTCGAAGAGGGCAGGAAGGCGTTTGAAACGCTGCACCGGACGCCCGAATTCTTCAAGCGCTTTGTCGAGAGATTCATGCTTTATCAGACGCAGGGCGTTGCATCCGCACTCGAGCAAACGAAAGAGACGGTGTTCTCCGACACGCATTTTCTCCAACAGTGGCGCTCAGCCAGTCCGGCAGACCAGGCGGTGCTGACGCTGGTCGCGAGCGGCGACTCGGACCTCCATTCAGCAGCAGGCCTCGCGCGCCTGGGCGCGCTTCTCGGCAAGCCCGCGACGCGCAATACAGCCGGACACGCACTGCATCGGCTTCAGGACGCTAACGTGGTGGCCCGACTTGACCGCGGTCACTATCGTATCGAAGACGAGGCCTATGGTGAGTGGATTCGACAGAGCACTGCCGGGAACCTGCGCAACGCGCTGGCCGCGCCTGTAAAAAAGAAATCGAACTAGCTGCGCGTGCTTGTCTGTTTCTAACGGACGGACGGTCCATTCACGGAAACTGGCCCGAAGGCGAACTGTTCGACGGCCCATTTCCAGGCGATGATCCATTCGATGGCGAGCTATTGAATAGCGAGCCATTGGGCGCTGAACCGCCCGGCGAGTTTCCGCCGAACGAAGAACCGAACGGAGAACCGAACGAAGTACCGAACGGCGAGCCAGGCTGGGAACCCGACGGAGAACCAGGCGAAGAACCAAACGGAGAACCAGACGGACTGCCACTCGGCTGCGGACCATTCGACGGCAAGTTGCTGCCGCTCGTATTGCCTGCGGAATCGCCATTGTTCAAGGTGTTGTCCCCCGGCCTCTGCCCCTGCGTGAGCGCCGGATAGCGCGCGATAAACACCCAGTCCGTGTAGCTCTTCCTGTTATCGAATCCCTGAAACGCGGGAGGAAACTGCTTGATCTGGATCGGACGCCCTTGCGACGCGCTATGAATGCCAACGATCGTCTGACCGTCCGGCGCTTTGACCAGCACCCAATCCGCTTTGCCCGTCATCGGGTCGTCATAGATCCTGCGCAGGTGGCGCACCACGTTCGGGTAGCGTGGATCGCGCAACAACTCGTCGAGCGTGCGCGGCTGCGTCGGCTGGCCGAGCGGCGTGGCCGACGCGTAGCTCTGCAGCGCGCGCTGGAATGTTTCGCCGACTTTCAGCAACTCCTTCTCCGCCATGCGCCGCTGATAAATCGCGCCCAGTTCCGCCGACGCGGCAGCCGTGATGCCGATAATGGAGATCAGGATCATCAGCGCGAGATACGTATACCCGCGTTGCGCGCCACGCCGCCGCCGAGCCTGTCGCATCGTCACATCGCCCCGTACGACTTGCCGTCGGCATCCGTACCTTCAGCGCCGCTCTTGATGTCGTAGATGTTGCCCGGGAACGGCTCCTCGGGCGGGACGATCTGCCAGGTCCCGGTGCTATCGGTGATCGGGTCGAGCGGCAACGCGCGCAAATAATGCTTGTCGACCAGTTCCTGCAGGGAATCCGGATACCGCCCCAGGTCGCCATAGAACTGGTCGATCGCGATGCGCGTCACGTGCAGGTTCTGCGCCAGCACCTTCTCTTTCGATGCGTCGATCGAATGAAAATATTCGGGCAATGCCAGCGTCATCAACAGCGCGATAATCGCCAGCACGATCAGCAGTTCGATCAGCGTGAAGCCCGCGCTTCGGTTGGAGCGCCTTCTCATCGTTCTCACCACTTTCGGTAAGGAATGCCATTGAGTCCGATGCCGCTCGACATCGAGTAGACGTCGTACACATCGTCGCCGTCCTCCGGGTCGTCCGCCTCGCTTGCGTACGCGCGCTTGCCCCAGGTTGCCGCATTGCCGAGTTGGGGATCGTTATTCATCGGATCGCGCGGCACGCGCCGCAGAAAAAACATCTTGTGTTCCTTCGGGTCGGTCTGGTCCGGCACCCCCTGCACCAGCAGATCGAGGTTCGGCGGATAGTCGCTCGCGCCCGCATCTTTCTGGATACGCCCGTCCTTGCTCGCGCTGTGGTACGCGTCGATTGCGTCGCGAATTTCGTGCAGCGCCGCTCTGAGTTCCTGTTCGCGTTCGCGCTGGCGTATCACCTGAGCGACGGGCACGGTCATGCTCGCGAGCAGGCCGAGTATCGCGAGCGTGACGAGCAGTTCGATCAGCGTGAAACCGCGCGCGCGGCCACGCCCGGCATCGTGCCAGCGATCCGTCGCCCTGCCTGGCGCGCCGCCCGGTTTCATCTTGGGTTCACCGTCAATGTGTAGGGAGACGCCGGCACAGTCGTGACGGGCAAGCCGGTCGCACCGAGCATCAAGCCCGGCTGCACCTGAACCGTGGTTTGCGAAGCCGTCGCCAGCGCGCGGAACGTCAGGACCGCATACGTGGCCGGCGCAAAGCCGCCGCCGCCGTTCGAGACCGAATCCGACAGGCTGATCTGGCCGCTTTGTCCCGCCCGGCTCGAAAAGCTGGTCGGCGCACCGCCCTGCTTCAGAAAATCGCCTTCGGTCGCGCCGGTGAACTGCAGCTTCGTGCTGTCGTAGGTCACGTTCGCGGGCACGATCGTCACCGGCTGGTCCGACTGCATCAGCACGGTCACCGAGACCGTATCGCCCACCTTCACCTGGGCCGGCCCATCGATTGTCATCCGCGCGGTGCCCGTGCTCGGCGCGCCCCCCGCGACGACCGGATCGTTCTCGCCGCCGCCAAAGCCGGCGCCCGACATGCCACTGCTCCCGAGGCTGCCGGAGCCTTGTGAATAGTTCGCGCCAAGACCCGCGGGCCCACTCGCGCCGGATGTTCCGTTATTCGATGTTCCGGCACCCGATGCGCCCGTGCCGGACGATTTCGAGGACGCGCCCGACGTCGACGAAGCGCCGCTCGACGAGAACGACGACGTGCTGAAGCCGTTCGACTGCACCATGCTTTGCGAATTGGTCTCCGTGCCGGCCGAGAAGTACGCGGAGGCGGCATCCGGGCGCTGGATGTTGCGAATCAGGTGCGGCGTGATCGCGAGCACGATTTCCGTGTTCTTCGCATCGTCGGTGGTCGCGCCGAACAGGCGGCCGAGCACCGGCAACTGGCCGAAGCCGGGAATCTTGTTGCCGGAGGTGCGCTCCTCGCTGTCGATAAGGCCCGCCAGCACATCGGTTTCACCGTTTTTCAACTGCAGCAAGGTACTGGCCGTGCGCGTGCCGATCTCATACGCGGTCGTGCCGGACGACCCGGTGATCTGATTGAGCAGGCTGCTCACTTCGAGCGCGACCTTGATGCCGACGCTGTTGTCGAGATAGATCGATGGCTCGACGTTCAGCGTCAGACCGACGTCGATATAGTTGACCGACTGCGAGACAAAGCCCGTCGACGTTGCGGTCGATGTGACGTTCGGCACGCGCTCGCCGATCAGGATCTTCGCCTTTTCGTGATTGCGCACGCGAATGCGAGGATTGGTCAGCAGCTTCGCGTTCGAATCCATCAGGTTCGCGTTGACCGTCGCCTGGATCTGGGACACGCCAATGGTCTTCGAGGTCTGATGGAACAGGTCGTTGAGCGACAGCGACGGTGACGAACCATTGGTGGGCGACGATACGCCGAAGCCGCCGCCGCTGCCGAACGGGTCGAGCGGGTTGACTGACCCGCCCGTCGAGCCGTTCTGGCCGTTACCCGAATTGATCACGCTGCCCACCGGCAGCGGCGTGAGCGTCACGTTGCCCGGCCATTGGATGCCGAGGTTCTGCGTACTGTTGCGCTGCACTTCGAGCACTTCGACTTCGAGCATCACCTCCGGCTCCGGCACATCTTCGAGCGTGACGAGCCGTTCGGCCATACGGATCACATCGGGCGTGTCGCGCACGATCACCATATTGAGCTTTTCGTCGATCACGACATCATGCGCCTTGAGGATCGTCTTCAGCGTGTTGGCCACCGTCTTCGCGTCCGCATTCGACAGGAAGAACGTACGCACCGCCAGTTCCTGGTAGTCCTTCAGCTTGGCGGGCGTGTTCGGATAGATCAGCACCGTGTTCTCGTCGAGCACCTGCTGCGCGAGCTGATTGGTCGCGAGCACATAGCGCACGGCCGCTTCGATCGTACTGTTGCGCAGGAAGATCGAGGTCCGCTGGTCCGTGCGCACGTCCTTGTCGAACAGGAAATTCATGCCCGCGCTGCGCGAGATCACTTCGAATACCTGCTTGAGTGTCGCGTCCCTGAAGTCGATATGAATCGGCTTGCGGTACGCGCTCGCGAGCGCCGCCTCGACCCGCGTCGCGCCGGGGTCGAGCGTAATGCGCCGCTGCAGTGCGAGCGCGCGCACGTGCGTCGGTACTTCGGTCAACACCTGGGCGAGCACCCGGCGCGCGCCGTCGAGGTCCTGCTTGTTGGCCATCGCTTGCGCCTGATCGACCAGCGCGTCGAGCCGCGTGCCCTGTTCGAGCGCGGCGAGTCCCGCGAGCGCGCGTTCGTCGTCCGGGTCGATCTTCAACGCATGCTGGTAGGCCTTGCGTGCGGCGTCCCGCGCGCCGTTGGCGGCAAGCCGGTCGCCCTGCGTGTCGTCATGCGTCAGTATGTTTTCACGCACGGCCAGCCAGCGCGCCCGATATTGCGCATCTTGCGGATTCTGTTCGGACGCTTCCTGCAGCTTCGCCAATCCCTCGTCCACTTTGCCCTGGGCGATCAAATCTTCGCCCGCCTGATAGGTCTTCTGGCCCGCGCAGCCCGCGAACAGCATTGGCACTGCGACGACCAGTCCGAGCGGCGCAAGCAGCCGATGCCGCCACCCCGCTTTGCGCGGCACCGCGCCGCGCGGACCCCGAAGTCCGTTCTGTTTTGAAAATTGCGTACGCAACGACTGGCTTCCTATGAAGGCTTTCTCTTGTCGCCTGGTTAATCGGCGTCCCCGATATCGATGGTCTGAACCTGCCTGAGCGGCAAATACATGAGCGTGAGGGTCGGAGGCCTGATCGAATCGACGCGGTAATTCGCGTCGATCATCGAGTTGTCGTGCACGATCACCGTTTCGTCCCCGCGCGCGAGATACACCTCCCACATGCCGTTCGCCGCCTTTTTGCCGATATAGGTGAACGGCACGGACGGCGTCATCGGCAACGGTGGCAGCGGCGGTATCTGCGCGCTCGCGGGTGCGACCGACGGCAGCGGTGGCATCCATGACTGGCTGCCAAACAGGTCGTGCGGGCCGCTGCCGGCGTTGCCGAACAGTTCCTTGCGCGAACGCAAGGCGGCGATGCTGACGAGCGGCACGCCATCCGTGCTCGCCGTGGCCGGCGTCGCGTCGTCCCTGCTCGCGCGCGGCGCCGCTTCGACGACCGGGTCCGGCGCGCGATTGCCGCCGAAAATCAGCAGCCCGCCGCACACGACGAAGACGATCGCGAACCCCACGTGCAGCGGTTTCATCGGCGCGCCTCGCTGGCCGCGGCGAGCGTCGTGCCCGCGCTCGCCGGACGCAGGAACACCGTAAAGCGCAGGCTCGCCTCGACCATCTGGTCATTCGCGGAATTGCGCTTGAAGCGCATGTCTTCAAGCGCCGCATACGGTACGGTCAGCAGCACTTTTTCGCAGAAGCGCCGCAGGCGCGCGTAGTCACCCTTGACAGGCAGCACGATCGTATAAGTCTCAAAGCGTCCGGCCGCGTCGCGCGCAGGCTTGTACTCGGTCTTGTCGAGCGTCACGCCCGTGTCGCTGGCGGCGTCGAACAGACGCATCACGACCTGTTCGGTGTGCCCCGCATCGCCGAGCGCCGCGTAGAACGCGGCAAGCCGTTCGGCGGCAAGCGCCTGCGGCGAGAGCACCGGCGCGGGCGGCGGCGCGAGGCGCGCCCGTTTGACCGCGCGCGCTTCGTCGGCGATGCGGGCGGTCAAACCAGGCAGCAGCCCGAACCACAGCGCCGCGGCACTCGTAATCAACACACCGGCGACGAGCACATCGGTGTTCGTGCGGCGCAACGCGAGCTGGGCCCACAACACCGCTCGCGTGAAATGCGTCATTCTCACGATACGGCCCTCTGCCACTGCGCTTCGATCTGGAAGCGGATCACCCCATCCGTGTGGTCCTTCGCGAGCTCGTGCCGCACCAGATCGACGCGTACGAACAGCGGCTGCTGTTCGAGCGCCTTCAGATAGTCGATCATCACGCCGCTGCTGCTTGCTTCCGCCTCGATGCGCAGCAGCGCGCGGCTCGCGTCCGGCGTGATCGACAGGAGCGCAACCTTGGCGGGCGTCGCCGCTTCGACCGCATTGAGAATGTCGTCCCACGGCAGGTTCAGGCGCGCGACCGCGGCGTTCACGGCCGCGCCCTGCTTTGCGTCGACCGGCGCGCGCGCGACGTTGGCGCGCGACCGCGCGGTCTGCGCTGCTCGCGATGCGATGTGCTCCTGTTCCTGTGCGAGCGCATCGAGCCGGTTGAATAATCCGTGCGCACGCATGCCGGCCACCACGCAGAGCACCGCTGCCGCCAGCGCAAGACAGCGCGCAAGCGGATGACTGCGGTACAGGTGACGCCGCGCGCTCGCCGGCGCAAGGTCGATGTGCAGGCGTTTCATCGCGCGAGACCGCCCCATGCGAGTTGTGCCGCGGGCGACAGCGTCGCGCCGCTTGACGCGGTGCAGGACGCGACGCGGGTGACGCATGCGCGAACCTCGATGCCGTGCGGCTGCGCGCCGTCGTTCACGCCGTCATTCAAGCTGTCGTTCGCGCGCTTGCCCGTGCGTTTTGCCGCGCGCCTGTCTGTCCGTTTATCCGACCCGGGTTGGTGCGCTTGCCACCCATTGGGCAACGAGCCATGCACGTGCAGCACGTGCGGCGCCGGCACGTTATCGAGCAGCGCGGCACGCGCGAGTTGCTCGTGCAGCCATGCGAGCGGCGGAGCATCGTCGGGCAGCGTCAGCGTGCGCACGGCGGCGAGGCGCGGACGCCGCGCCCGGCCGTCGACGATGCCAAGCGTCAACGCGCCGTCGTGCAGCGTCGCGAGCCACGCATCGGCCGCGACGCGTCGGTGCCAGCGGTTCCATGCGCCGACGAAGTTCGGCACCGTCGACACGAGACAGTTGCGCCGCGCCCGCGCCGCGAGATGCAACGCTTGATGCAACCGTTGCGGCACCGCGCAGGCGAGGAACGGCGCGGCGGCCTGCCAGTCCGCCACCAGTTGCCATGCGCTCGCCGGTTCGCCGTAAAGCATCTGGAAGCGGACCGTGGCGGCGGTGTGCAGGTCCTGCATACGTGTGCCATTGGCCGGCGGCGTCACAATGAAGTAGCGCACGAGTTCGTCGCCCAACGTCGCATGGATAGGCAGCGTGCCGCCGCCCGCTTCGTCGAGCGCGTCGCCGATCAGCGCGGCGAGTACATCCGGCGCCGTGCCGGACAGGATATCGGGCAATGTGCGTTCGATAAATGCCGGCGCTGGCTCGCGCAGCACGGCTTCAACGGCGGCCTCGGCCGCAGGCAATGCCACGCTCGCGCCGGCACGCTTGCCAATCCGCCGCGCACCGCCGGCGCCTAAGCCCGCGAGGCCCGCGCCAAGACTTGCCCCGCGGCCCGCGCGCGGGCCGCGCACACCGTCCGCCCGCAGTACCGCGACGCCGCCGCGCGACAGGCCGAGCCGGTACTGTCCGCGCTGCAAGACCGGCACACTTCGCGGCACACCCCGCGGCATCATCCGACGCATCCAGCCGTCACGCATTGAGGGTCACCCGCTTCACTTCCTCGAGCGTCGTCTCGCCGCGCTGCACCTGCGCAAGCGCGACTTCGCGCAGATGGCGCGTACCGTTGCGGCGCGCCACTTCCTTGATCAGCCGGATCGGCTGTTTCTCGACCACCATGTCGCGAATCTCGTCGTCGAGAATCAGGATCTCGGCGATCGCGCGCCGGCCGCGGTATCCGGTGCCGCGGCAATCGCCGCAGCCCGCGCCCAGGCGAAAATCGAAATCGGCGACATCCGCACGCGAGAGGTTAAGCCGCGCGAGTTCGGCATCGCTCGGCGTATAGGGCCTCGCACAGTGAGTGCAGGTCACGCGCAACAGCCGCTGCGCCCAGATGCCGTTCAGCGCCGACACGAACGCGTACGGATCGATGCCCATGTGACTGAAGCGGCCAAACACGTCGAACACGTTGTTCGCGTGCACCGTCGTCAGCACAAGGTGGCCCGTCAGCGCCGACTGCACCGCGATCTCGGCGGTCTCGCGGTCGCGGATCTCGCCGACCATGATCTTGTCCGGGTCGTGCCGCAGGATCGAGCGCAGACCGCGCGCGAAGGTCAGGCCTTTCTTCTCGTTGACTGGAATCTGCAGGATGCCCGGCAGCTGATATTCGACCGGGTCCTCGATCGTGATGATCTTGTCGCGCCCATTGTGGATTTCGGTGAGCGCCGCATACAGCGTCGTGGTCTTGCCCGAGCCGGTCGGGCCCGTGACGAGCAGCATGCCGTACGGCTCCTCCGCGAGGCGGCGCAGCGCGGCAAGCGACTCGCCGTCATAACCGAGCGCTTCGAGCGTCAGCGACCCGTACGCCTCGATCATCGCGCGCTTGTCGAGAATCCGGATCACCGCGTCTTCGCCGTGAATGCTCGGCATGATCGACACGCGCAAGTCGATGTCGCGTCCGCCGGCCGCGACGCGAAAACTGCCATCCTGCGGCACGCGCCGTTCGGCAATATCGAGTTCCGCGAGCACCTTCAGACGCGAGATCACCTGCTCCGCGGTTTCGACGCCGTTGATCGTCGCCGCTGCATCGAGCACGCCGTCCACGCGATACTTCAACGCGAGGCCGCTCGATGTGCTTTCCATATGGATATCGGATGCCCCCGCTTTCAGCGCGTCGTACAGCGTCGAATTGACGAGCTTGACGGCCGGGCTCGCGGCCTCGTTGACAGTCTCGAAAGACAGCACTTGCGCGGTGCGCCCGTCGGCCCGCGTATCGCTGCCATCGGACACGAGGCTGTCGACCGCGCGCGCGGACTCTTCCATCCGCGTGTGGTAGGCCTGCAAATCCGACGGCAACGTGACGCGCATATCGAGCGCGCCGCCTGCCTGCGCCGCCAGCCACGTCTGCAGATCGAGATCGAACGGGTTCGTGACGACACCGATCAGCGCACCGCCGGCGGCGTCATCCCGCAGTAACGCGCAGCGGCGCTGCATCGCGCGCGACAGCGGCACACGGTCGAACACCGGTTGCAGCGCGAGCATCGCAGGTGTTTCGATCACGCGCATCGCGAGTTGACGCGCGAGCGAACGCAGCAGTTCGCGCGGCTCGCTACCGGTCAACGCTTCGAGTTCGACGATCAGGTGGCGTTGCGTGGCGGACGCGGCCGCGCGGGCGCGCGCGAGCAGCTCCGCATCCAGTTCCGCCAGCGGCGCCACCGCAGGCCCGGCGGGCGCGGCCCGTTCGGCGGACAGGTCGGACGTGAGCGGCAATACGGTCGCCGGTACGCTCATGAGAGACTCTCCGCGAGATCGAAAATCGGCAGATACAGCAGGATCACGATCGTGCCGACGACCAGACCGATCGCCGACATCAGCAGCGGTTCGAACAGACGCGTGAAGCGGTCGATCCAGCGGCTGATCTCGCCGTCGTAGAATTGCGCGGACTTGGTCAGCATATTGCCCAGTTCTCCTGAGCGCTCGCCGACCCGCAGCATACGCAGCGAGATCGGCGTGGTCAGTCCTTGCGCATCGAACGCGCTGGACAGATTCGTGCCGGACTGCACGGCGGCGCGCGCGTGCAGCAGGCGTTCGCGCAGCGCCGGTGAAATCGTGCCGCCCGCGGTCTCCATCGCCGGGACGATCGGAATGCCGCCTTCGAGCAGCATGCCGAGCGTCAGATAGAGCCGCGACAGCTGGTAAATGCGCAGATGCGGTCCGATCACCGGCACGCGCGCGAGCAGGGTCGGGAGACCAGCCTTCGCGATCGCCGCGCGCAACACCCCGCCGCCCATGAAAACCAGCGCGGCCACGGCGGCCAGCAGCGTGAGGCCGTGCGCCGCCGCGAACTTGCCCCAGTCGAGCAGCACTTGCGACATCCACGGCAGCGAGCGGCCGGTGCCTTCGTAGATGGTGGCGAAGCGCGGCACCACATAAGCGATCAGAAACGTCGCCACGCCGCCGCCGACAACCAGCAGAATGCACGGATAGATCGCGGCGCTCACGAGCTTGTTGCGCACAATATCGATGCGCGACTGATAGTCGACGTAGCGTTGCAATGAGCGCGGCAGGTCGCTCGTCCCCTCGGCGGCGCGCACAATGCCGACGTAGAGCGGCGGAAACACATCCGGCTGCTCGGCAAGCAGCCGCGAAAAGCGCTTGCCTTCACGCAAACCGTTGAGCAGCCGTTCGAGCACACCGCGCAGCCGGCCGCTGCCCTCGCGCTCGAGCAGCGCCTCGAGCCCTTCGACAATCGACAGACCGGCCGTCAGCAACGCAAGCAGTTCCTGGCTGAACAGCACGAGCGACAGGCTGCCGCGCGATGACGCCGGACGGCGCAGCGAACGCCGCGCAACGAGACGCGTCGCGTGCAGTCCGCGTGCCTCGACCTGACGCCGCGCGTCGTTCTCGTCGTGCGCGTCGATGATGAGCGCGACGATCTGATTGTCCGGCGCCAGCGCTCTGACCTCGTATTGCATGTTGTTTCGCCAATCTTAAATACAACTTACAGCTGTTTACGAGCAAGATGCCGGAGCACAACCTGGGTGCACCGGCATCGTTTTACCTCTATTTTGTAGTGGTTTTCTGTTTAGTCCGGATAACTATTCACTTGTGATCTGCGCGCTTTCTCCGTTCGACCCGGACTGGTTGTCAGGTCCATTGGAAATAATCGCGTAGTCGCTCTTCGTGCCGGGAATCTTGTAGATGTACGGATGCCCCCACGGATCGAGCGGCACTTCCTTCTTCAGGTACGGCCCCGCCCATCGGTCCGCGTTGGCCGGTTTGACGAAGAGCGCATTGAGTCCTTCCTGCGCGGTCGGGTAGCGGCCCACGTCGAGCCGGAAATTGTCGACTGCCTTCGTGAAGACATCGATCTGCGCGCGCGCGACCGTTATCTGCGACTTGCCGAGCTGCGCGAAGTAGCGCGGACCGACGAGCGCCGCCAGCATGCCGATGATCACCAGCACCACCAGCAGTTCGAGCAGCGTGAAGCCGCGCTGCCTGCCCCGCCGCACGACCCGTGCTCGCGCTTCGTTTCCCACCGGGCCACTCCTGCCATACCGCCACATCGAAGCTCTCCTCGAGGCGCCCGTCGAGCGGGCGCCATTTCTCTCATTGCCAGAACCACTGCAAACTGCTGTCAAGCTTGCACCACGGCGCACTGCTTACATGCCGACGCCGAGCACCATGTGTTCCGGTTGCGGCGCGACGATCGTCGAGCTCGCATCCGACACGTCGTCATACGCGAAACCGTACGCGAGACCGCTGATGCTGTGGTCGTGGAAAAAGCGTGCGTACTGGTTCGACGGCTCGGCCGCATACCATGCCTGTGGCGTCGCCCATGCGTTGACGTCGTGCGCTACGTGACGGTTGAACGCCGCGCAGAGCTGCGCCTCGATCGCGAGTTCCGTCGAGTTGCCGGTCGCGAGCGCGCCGCTGCCCTGCAGGATGTCCTGCGTGGTCGGCTTGTTGACGACGTACGTGCCGCCGACAAACGCGCCGTTGTTCAGATTCACTTCCGTGAACACCAGCTGGTCGCCCTGCACCTTGCCGGAGAACTGACGGCTGTTGCCGAACATGTTCAGCACGAGCGGCGTCGTCGCGTACTGCTGCCATACCTGGTTCACGTACGCGTCGAAGTAGTTGCCGTTCGGCTGGCCCACCCCGAAGCTGCCCTTGGCCGGCGCCAGGATCCGCAACGGCGAGGCCGTCGACGGCTGGAACGCGGCCGATACTTCATTCGCGTAGGCGGCGAACAGGTCCGAGGTCCGCTGCGCGATGCCGGTGCGCTGGTGGAACGTATGGTTCGAGCCGTAGACGTCTTCGGTCAGCGCGAGACGCGAGGCCTCGTCGACCTGGGTCGTGTTCACCCACAGGCCGTTCGAGCCGTACGTGAACTCAAACCAGTCGAAGTTGACGTTCAGGTTCGCATCGGTCGGGTTCTGCGGGTTCGGACCGGCGAAACCGACGTTGCCGTTCGCGTCGTTCAGAATCTTGATAAACACGGGCGAGCCGACCGACACATAAATGCGGCCCGACGACAGCTGCGGCAGTTGCAGCGTCTTGCTCTGTGCGAGCGAGAACGCGAAGTTCGCGTAGTTCTGTCCATCGGGTCCGGTCAGGTGACCCGGCGCGTCGTTGTCCGCCGCCGAAGCCGGGACGATCGTGCCGTCCGGCTTCAGCCACGCGAACTGATTCGTGGCCGGATCGCGCGCGATAACGAGCACGTACACCTTGTCGTCCGTGTACGCGCCGTTCGTGTTGTTCGCCAGATCGATACCGACGAAACCCGGCTTCACGGTGTAGTTCGGGAACGTGCTATCGACCGTCAACGTCGCGTTGTTCGACGTCACCGGACCGTTCGGGCCGGTCACGACGACGTTGAACACCGCGTTGTTGTCGCCGGCCGCGGTGGCCGGCGTGTCATACGTGCGGCTCGTCGCACCGGCAATGGCCTTGCCGTTGCGCTGCCACACGTACGTGAACGGACCGTTGCCCTGCGGCAGCACCGCGAAGTGGCCCTTCTGCCCCTGCGGCACAGCCTGATCGGCCGGCTGCTCGATGAAGGCTGCCACCGGCGCCGGCGTGCCCGCCGCCGCACCGCTGTTGTACAGCTGGAACTCGAACAGCGAGTCGCCATACTGCGACGAACGCTGCGTCGCATACAGCCGCACGTAGCGGCCGGTCGCCGCCGGGAACGTCACATCTTCCAGACCACCCTGGCTGTCGTTCTTCGTGTAGACCGTCGTCCAGTTCTGGTTGTCGTTCGACACCTGGATCTGATACGCGGTCGCGTGTGCGTTCTGCCACGTGAGCACAGCGCGACTCACGGTTTGCGGCGTACCCAGATCGACTTCGAGCCACTGCGGGTCGGAGAAGGCCGACGACCAGCGCGTGTTCGGATCGCCGTCCACGGCCGCCGACGCCGGCAGGCCGTCATTCTCGACGCCGCTGGTGGTCGCCGGTTTCTTCAGCGCGAGATTCACGCTAGCGGCGAGCGGCACGAAATTGACGCTGATCGTGTGCGCCTTCGTCACGTTCGTGAACGTGTACGTCGACTGCACACCGACCTCCTGGCCATCCACGAACATCGCGCCGACACCGAAGCCCTGGGCCGGCACCGCCGTGAACGTCTGCGTGCCGCCCTGGTCGACGTTGACCGCACCTGCCGGGCTCATTGTGCCGTTCGCGTCGCCGCTCGCGGTGATCGCGAGCTTCGGCGTTAAAGCACTGTTAAACACTTCGAACTCGAACAGCGAGTAGCCATACGGCGTGGCGCGCGACACCCCTTGCATGCGCACGTAGCGCGCGGTCGTGGCCGGCACGGTGATGTCCTCCGTGCCGCCCTTGCCCGCGCTCTGCGTGTAGATCGTCGTCCAGTTCTGGTTATCGTTCGATGTACGAATCTGATAAGCCTTGCCGTACGCGTTCTCCCAGGCCAGCACGAGATGGTCGAACAGCTGCGGCTGACCGAGGTCGACCGTCATCCACGCGCCGTCGTTGAAATCCGACGACCAGCGCGAATTCAGATCGCCATCGACCGCTGCGGACGCAGGGTAACCGTCGCCCTGCGTGCCGCTCGACGTCGCGAGCTTGCCCAGCGCCAGATTCGCGCTGACCGGTTGCGCCGGCTGGGACGGCTGCGTCGGGTTGGTGTTGTTGTCGCCGCCGGTGTTGCCACCGGTGTTGCCACCACCCGTGCCGCCATTGTTGCCCGTGCCGGTGCCCGGGTCGGTCGTACCGCCACCGGTGTTGCCGCCCGTGTTGCCACCGGTGTTACCGCCCGTGCCGCCACCCGTCGACGACGTGTTGAACACCTCGATCTCGAACAGCGAGTAGCCGTAGCCGCTACTGCGCTGCGTACCGAACATCCGCAGGTAGCGAGCGGTGACGCTCGACGGCAGCGTGATGTCCTCGGTGCCGCCCTTGCTTTGGTCCTGCTCGTACACGGTCGTCCAATTTTCGCCGTCATTCGACGTCTGCATCTGGTACGCGATCGCATGCGCATCCTGCCAGAACAGCATCATGCGGTTGAACGTGACCTGCTTGCCGAAGTCGAGCTGAATCCACGACGGATCGACGAAGGCCGACGACCAGCGCGTGTCCAGCTTGCCATCCACCGCGGCCGACGCCGGATACCCGTCGCCTTCCAGCCCGCTGGCGGTCGCCGTAGCACCCAGCGCGAGGTTCACCGCGGTCGCGGACGGACCGAAGCTCACATCGACCGTATGCGTAGCGAGCACGTCGTCGAACTTGTAGCTGTTGGCAAGGCTGATGCTCTGGCCATCGATCTTCACATCCGTCACCGCGAAACCATCGGCCGGCGTGAACGTGAAGCTCTGCGGACCACCCTGATACACCTGCGTCGTACCACCCGGCGTGATCGTGCCGCTGCCGGTGGCCGTCGCGGTGATCGCGTACTGCGGCGTATTGGCCGTGTTGTACAGACCGAACTCGTACAGCGAGTAGCCGAACTGCGTGAAGCGCTTCGTGCCGAGCATCCGCACGTAACGTGCGGTTGCCGCCGTAAAGCGCACGTCTTCCGTGCCGCCCTTGCCGCCGGTTTCCGCATACACGGTCGTCCAGTTCTTCGTGTCACCATCGTCGTTCGACACCTGGATCTGGTAGTCGACCGCGTACGAGTCCTGCCAGCGCAACACCGCGCGATCGATGGTCTGCGGCGAACCGAGGTC
The DNA here is from genome assembly GCF_902859855.1 of Paraburkholderia humisilvae. Taxonomy (GTDB): domain Bacteria; phylum Pseudomonadota; class Gammaproteobacteria; order Burkholderiales; family Burkholderiaceae; genus Paraburkholderia; species Paraburkholderia humisilvae. Next base: position 25,992 of record NZ_CADIKH010000042.1, on the reverse strand, counting down.
GACTTGCAGCCACTGCGGGTCGGAGAAGGCCGACGACCAACGCGAGTTGTCGCTGCCATCCACCGCCTGCGACGGCAGGTAGCCATCGTTCTCCACGCTGCTGGAGGTCGCCGTGTGGCCCAGCGCCAGGTTGGCGCTCGGCACCGGATTACCGCCATTGCCACCGCCGCCGTTGCCACCGTTACCGCCATTGCCGCCGTTACCACCATTGCCGCCGTCGCCACCGCCACCGCCGTTGCCCGGATCGCCACCGCCGCCATTGCCCGGGTTACCGCCGGCCACGACCGTCAGCGTCGCGGGATTGCTGGTGACAGTACCGCCGCCGTTCGAGATGTTGACCGTGATCGCCACGCCGTTTTGCGTGATATCCGTCGGCACCGTGATGAACACCGGAACCGTCGTAATAGCCGCCGGGCTCGTCACATTGCCGTTCACGATCCACGTGTAGGTCAGTGGTCCGGCGCTGTTCGCGTCCACGCCCACCGTGAACCTCGCGGACTGGCCCGCGTTCACCGTCTGACTAACCGGCTGCACGGTGATAACCGGCGGCGCGGCCGTCGGACCCGACACGCACAGCGCTGCGCCAGGCGTGTTGTCCGTTTTGCCGAGCGTCTCGCCGCCTGTCGAGTTCATGATGTACGCGAAGCCCGGATTGGTCGGCACCGGCGTAGTCGTCCATGTTGTCCACGGCAGCGGGAACGCACAGGCCGCATAGTTGGCACGCGCGATCGTCAGCGCCTCATCCCGTGTAGCGAGGCGCATGCCAACCGACTGACAGTATTGCTGTGCAATCGTCTGGGTGAACTGCGCACCTTCGCCCTGGAACGTCGTCGGAAACTGCTGCCACTCGAGATGGCTCGCGTTGTCGCGCACCGTCGGCACGAACGGGCCCGACGGAATGCCAGGAATCGGCGAGTTATACATACCCGGCTTGGCAGGAACCGGCGTGAATCGCTCGCTAGCGCTCGTCGCGTCGCATTGCGGCACGTCGTAGACGCCGAACTCGTACAGCGAATACCCATACTCCGTGTGACGCTTGGTGCCGAACATCCGGATAAAGCGAGCCGACACGCTACGCAGCGGAATCGTCTCCGTGCCACCCGTTCCCTGCGACTGGGTGAAGATAGTCGTCCATTGCTTGTCCGCGCCGAGGTCGTTCGAAACCTGGACCTCGTACTGCTCGGCATACGCGTTTTCCCACACAAACGTAACCTGGTCGAACGTACGCACCGCGCCCAGGTCAAGCTGGAGCCACTGCGGATCGACACCAATAGCCGATCCCCAGCGCGTCGTGAGATTGCCGTCGACCGCCAGTTGCGGCCCAAGGCCGTCGTTTTCCACGCTGCTTGACGTGGCGGTCGCACCCAGCGCGAGGTTGGTCGCGCCGCCACCGCTCACGGTGAGCGTGGCCGGCGGGCTCGTCACACTGCCGGCCGCGTTGCTGACCGTCACGATGTACGTACCGTTGTCGGTATCGGTCGCCGATGCGATCGTCAGCATGCTGCTGTCCGTGCCGACGACGGTGTCGTTGCGCTTCCACTGATAGTGCAGCGGGTCCGAGCCGCTCGCGCTCACCGTGAAGCTCACATTCTGGCCGAGCGTCACCGACTGGCTGCGCGGCGGAATCAGGATGTCCGGGAACGTGGCGCTGCCCACCGTCAGCAATGCGCCGCCCGACGTCACCGTGCCGGCGCTGTTCGTCACGGTCACGCTGAACAGTGAACCGTTGTCCGCGAGTGTCGTGGCCGGTGTCGTGTAGACGGGTTGGTCCGCGCCCTGGATCGCTGCACCATTCTTCGCCCATTGATACTTGAGCTGCGGCGAGCCCTTCGCGCCCACTACGAACTGTGCGGTGTTACCGGCCGTCACGGCGGTCGGCGCGGGCTGCGTGATGATCTGCGGCACCGACGGCGCCACCACGGTCAGAATCGCCGGGGTCGACGTCACGCTATCCGTGGCATTGCTCACGATCGCTGCATAGGCCGCCTGGTCGTCGCTCGCCTGCAGAGCCGGCGTCGTATAGGCAAAGCTCGTCGCACCCGTGATCGGCGCGCCGTTCTTCGTCCACTGGAACTTCACCGGCGAGCCGCTCGCCGCGAGCACGTTGAAGCTCGCGGTCTGGCCGATGGTGGCCGTCGTGGGCTGCGGCTGCGTGATGATCTGCACCCCGCTCGCCTGCTGCGCCCCGATGATCAGATCCTTGCCATCAAACGTTTGCGCGCTGCCGGTCGGTGCGACTTCAAAGCTCGTCGAGCCGCCGCCGAGTCCAGGCGCCGTCGCCGTCACCTGGACCGTACCCGGAACGAAGGTGGTCCGTACGGCAACCTGTGTCTCGCCGCCTTCCACGAAAAGATTCGGATCGCCAGGCGAGTGGTAATGGAGCGGCTGGCCGGCATCCACGTAGTGGTCGGCACCGCCGCGGTACTCGCCCGCTGCGCCACTGACCTTGAACGTGATTTCCTGCGCGGCATCGGGAACCATCACACCGGCCTTGTCCACGACCATCGCCCTGATGAGCGCGGCGTCGGTACCGTTGGCTTTGAGCACAAATTTCGTGCCATCCGGCTTCGTCACCTGATCGATGACCGACAGCACGATGTGGTCAGCCGGACCTGCCGTGACCAGATCGTCCTGCGCGACCACCGTTTCCCGCTCATCCAGGCACTGGGCCTCGAGCGTGCCCGGCACAAACTTCACGCCGCTCCAGTGCACTTGCCGCGGCAGCAAGATGGTGTTCTGGGTCAGATCGCTGCTCGAATCCGACGACGTCGGGTTCGGCGTCTGCGGCGAGCCGACCTGCTGGCCGTTGAGCATCAGCCTGACCTGCGGGCAGTTGCTGAACGCGTTGACGGTCACGGTATCCGCGCGGTTGGTCCACGTATGCGCGAGCTTGACCACCGGCTTCATGCTGAAGTCCGTCCAGTACGCCTGGTAGATGTAGTAGAGCAGACGCGGAATGCGGTTCCAGTCCATCATCGATGCGCCATTGCCGCGCACCTGTTCGTCCAGAAAGCCGTCAACCTGGTCATAAATCTCACCCGGCGTATCCGCGAGATACCAGTGCACAATCCCCATCGACTGGATACCTACGCTGTGCACCAGGTTGTTGACGTACTCCGCGGCAAACGCGAGTTCGTAGTCGTAGTGCCAACGACCCGCACCCTTGCCCCAGTACTCGGAACCGACCGTCGGCGAATTCGGAAATTGCCGTTTCACGCCGATATCGCAGCCGTCGCCGCTGCAACCCAGCAGGTCGCCGTGCGCCGGATCCGGCGTGCGGTCAGCCTGTGCGCGCGTGAAGATCGGATCCCATTGCTGCGAGATGGCCTTGACCTCTTGTGACAGGGACGTTTCCATCCCGCCGTTGTTCGATTCCCATGCGAGCACCGACGGGTGGTTACGGTCGTGAATGATCATGTCACGATGCAATTCCTTCTTCAGCACGACGTCGCTGGGCCTCATCAGACACCCATCGACCACGTCCTCGGTCGGACAGAGCTTGCCGAAGCCACCTTCACCGTCGCCGCTCGGCTGCATCACCATGATGCCGTAGGCGTCGGCCGCGTCGAGGAAGCCAGGGCCTTGCGCCGAGTGACCCGGCCGATACAATGCGCCGCCCGCATTCGCGAGCAGCATCAGGTCGTAATACTGAAGTTCCGTCGGAACGGCAGAGCCGAGCGCGACAAAGTCATAGCGGCCCGACGCACCGTGCAGATACCGTGCATGCTTGTTGAAGATCGGGAAATTCTTGTCCCACGTGAGCGTGCGGATACCGAACGGCGTGACCTTCGAATCCACCACGGCGCCGTTGATGGCCACCGTCTGAACCACCTGGTACAGGTACGGCTTGCCGTTCGGGTCGTTGTTCGGATACCAGAGATTCGGCTGGTTCACCGTCAAGGTCTGCGTGAACAAGGTCGGATGCAGACCCGGCAGCGCATTCGCAGGGGCGTTCTGAGTATCCTGCTTTTGCGTGACCACCTGGCCGGTCGCATCGACGAGCTGCGTCGTCAACGTCACCTGCTGGTCGGTCGAGTATTCGTTCATCACGTTCGTCTGGACCTGCACCGATGCCAGCGACGGGTCCGCCGCTGTCGTCGCGATGTAGTTACCCCAGAGTTCGCGCACTGCGTAGACGTTTTCGGGAATGTACACGCGGTCCACGATGTGCATCCAGACTTCGCGGAACAGACCCGAATCGCTCTGGCCGAAGCGGAACGCACCGCCAAAGCCGGGCGCCTCGAAGAATGCATCGTTGCGCGCAACCTTCACGGCGATCACGTTGTCCGACCCGTCGAACTTCAGGTAGGGCGTGGCGTCGACTTCAAACGGGATGAAGCCCATCACGTGCGTCGCTTTCGGATTAAGCGCGCTATTGCCCGGAATGAACGTGCCGTTGATGTACACCTGCGAGCCGACGTGCGCGCCCTGGAACTCGATCAGCACCTTGCGGTTCGAGTAGGACGGGTCGATCTTGAAGTGCTTGCGATACCAGGTGATGTTGCCGGTGAGTTCGCCCTCGCCGCCACCCGATTTCTCGTTGATGAACGTGTCATTGTCGGACGGCGACTGCGGCACGCCCTTCGGCGTCCAGCCCGAGTCGTCAAAACCCGGCGTTGAGTAGTTCGGGTTGTCTGAATCCTTGTTGAACTGCCAAGGGGTTTCCCCGAGATTGATATCGATACGATTGGATGCCGGCGCCACGACGCTCGCGACCGCCTGCGTAGTCGCGAATGCCAGCATTAGCCAAAGAAGTACTAGTAGTCCCGATAAATGCCCAATGCGGTTGCGCATCGCGAATTCCCTTCTTCTGGTTTTACTACGCATGGCTTTCTTTCGTCGCATTCGGCAAAGCTCACCGAAAGCGATCATTGATGTAACCGGACGCGCAAACGTGTGCGCTATTTCCGGCGGCTATGATCGGGGGTTCATTACGGCGTAAAGTACTTAACACGAAGAGAAGAACCAAAAAGCGAAGTATTCTTCGCAATGCAAGGTTTAAAGGCCCAGGTTATGCAGTAACTCGCGTGAGTTATTCGGTAACCCGAGTAACGCTGGAATATTTTTTGGGGTTCAGGCGCCGGGGCGGCTCAGCCCTGTCTGACAGGCGATTCAGCCCGATTCGATATTTTTATAACGCGATTTTGGCGATGACAGCGAAGGATACGGACAGGAGAAGATCGTCTTTGGCCGTTTTCGCTGTGACGTCTTTATTCTGACAAAAAGTCAGCTAATTAAATACATTTGAAAGCTATGAGAAAGAACCAATCTTTATGAGCTAGCCTCGAAAATGACATTGTTACGTCATATTTCTGTTTGCTTTGTTATCCAATGTTCAAGGTCTAAAAATGCCGCCAGCGTCATTGACGGCGCGGCCAACTTTCAGGTCTCTTTCGTTGCCCGATAGCCAGCGCGTCTCCGTCGGCCGTGTGTCTCTCTGCAATTTCGTTCTCCTATAACGTTCGCCGTCAAAGACGCGCATCGACTACCCGACGCGCTCGTCTGCGTCACATCACTGCAGAACCGCTCGCGTTGACACCGATAAAGCACGTGGTTTAGCATTGTTCTATCCAATGAATTCTAGTTCTACCAGATAGAACAACGAGATCGAGCACCGCGGAGACTGCCATGCCCCGTACCAGCGAGAACGCGCGCACGCCGCAAGGCGTAACGGCCAGCGGCATCGATGTGCTTGACCGCGCGGCGTCGATCCTTTTCGCGTTCCGGCGCGACGACGAACCCCTCACGCTCACCCAGTTATCGGAGCGCACCGGGCTCTACAAAAGCACGCTGTCGCGGCTCGCGCAGGCGCTCTGTCACCACCATCTGCTGATCCGGCTCGACGACGGCCGGTACTGGGTCGGTTCGTCGGTGATGCATCTGAGCGCCATCTACGAGGCGGGCTTCGATCTGCGCGACATCCTGCTGCCGATCATGAAAGAGCTGAGCGTGGAGACGGGCGAAGCGGTGTCGTTTCATGTCCGTGAGCAAGACCACCGCGTATGCCTCTATCGGATCGCATCACGCCACTCGGTGCGCGCGGAGGTTCATCCGGGCGACGTGCAGTCGCTCGATCGCGGCGCCGGAGGGCGCATCTTGCTCGCCTTTTCGGGCGAGCCAGGCGCACCGTATGACGATGTGCGTTCCCGCTATGTGTATGTATCGGTCGGTGAGCGCGACCCGGAGACCGCAGGCATCTCCGCGCCCGTGTTTCGCGTCGGACAGAGACTGGTAGGGTCGCTCGGCATCGTCGGACCGGCTGCGCGCATGGGTATCGATGAAATGGAGCGCTATCGTCCGCACCTGCTGCAATTCGCGGCCCGCGCAAGCGCCGCGCTTGGCGGCGACCCCGCCCCTTTGCTTGCCGCAGCCGCCCTTCCAGCTGCGGCGCCGCGCGCAGGCGCTCACGCACGCAAGACGCGCACGCGCGCTTCATCAAAAGACAGGCAATCCACACAAACGGGAACGCCGGAGGAGAACGAGCATGTTTAATTGGTACAGCGAGCTGACAAAGTCCGAGAAGCGCACCTACTGGGCGTGCTTCAGCGGTTGGGGACTCGACGCGATGGACACGCAAATGTATGCGCTCGCCATCCCCACGCTGATCGCGCTATGGAGTATGACGCGCGGCGAGGCGGGACTGCTTGGCACGACGGTACTGATCATGGCGTCGCTGGGCGGCTGGATCGCCGGCATTCTCGCGGACCGCTACGGCCGTGTGCGCGTGCTGCAAATCACGATCTTGTGGTTCTCGGTCTTTACGCTGTTGTCCGCGTTCACGAATTCATTCGAGCAACTGATGATCACGCGCGGGCTGCAAGGGCTCGGCTTTGGCGGCGAATGGGCCGTCGGCGCGGTACTGATCAGCGAAACGATTCGCCCGCAGGTGCGCGGTCGCGCGGTCGGCTCGCTACAGGCGGGCTGGGCGATCGGCTATGGCGTCGCGGTACTGGTCTCGACGGTGCTCTTCAGTTCGCTCGCACCTTCGCTCGCGTGGCGCGTGCTGTTCGCGGTCGGCATTCTGCCTACACTGCTCGTGCTGTGGATTCGCCGCCATATCGAGGAAGCGCCGGTATTCGCGCAGAACCGTCGCGAACGCACGACCGATCGCCCGAGCATCTGGGCCGTGTTCGAAGGTCCGACGCGCGCGACCACGCTCAAGGCAATCCTGTTGACGTTCGGCATCTACGGCGGCAACTACGTGATGATCACCTGGCTGCCGGCCTATCTGAAGCTCGTCCTGCATCTGTCGATCACCAACGTCGGCGGCTATCTGGCGATCAATATTCTGGGCTCGTTTGCCGGCGCATTCCTCAACGGCTGGATGGCCGACCGTTTCGGCCGCCGCCGCACCTTTATCGTGATTGCGTGCCTGCAGGCCATCGCCGTCGCGACCTACACGCTCACGCCGATTACGTTACCCGTCACGCTCGTGCTTGGTTTCGTGCTCGGCACGCTGCAATCCGGCACGGCTGCGGGCACCGGCGCCTATATCGCCGAACTGTTCCCGACGCGCATCCGCGCTTCGGCGCAGGGGCTTTGCGGCAACGCGGGCCGCGCCATCGGCGCGATCATGCCGACCATGGTCGGCGTGTTGAGTGCGAAGCTCGAACTGGGCGCGGCAATGGGCCTGTGCGCGTGCGTGTCGTATCTGCTCGTCGTGACCGCTGCGCTGATGCTGCCCGAAACGCGAGGCCGCGATCTCACGCAGGTGGCCGATGCCACGACTCCGGAAACCGGCCACACGAACCGGACCGCCCATGCGGACAACGCAGTGTCGCGCCAATAACCGCGAGCGCAACAAAGGGTTTTCCATTCAAGCGTAAATACATGATCATTGATATCCACGGTCATTACACGACTGCCCCCAAATCGCTCGAAGCGTGGCGCAACCGCCAGATTGCCGCCATCGGCCACGCCGCCGACATGCCGAAACCGTCCGAACTGCGCATCAGCGACGACGAACTACGCGAGTCGATCGAGACGAACCAGTTGCGCCTGATGCGCGAACGCGGCCTCGACCTCACCGTGTTCAGTCCGCGCGCGAGTTTCATGGCGCATCACATCGGCGACTTTTCGGTGTCGAGCATGTGGGCGTCGATCTGCAACGAACTGTGCTTCCGCGTCAGCCAGCTCTTTCCCGAGCATTTCATCGCGGCGGCGATGCTGCCGCAGAGCCCCGGTGTCGACATCGCGACGTGCATTCCGGAACTCGTGAAATGCGTCGAGCAGTACGGCAACGTCGCGATCAACCTGAATCCCGATCCGTCAGGCGGCCACTGGACCAGCCCGCCGCTGTCGGACCGCTACTGGTATCCGATCTACGAGAAGATGGTCGAGTACGACATTCCGGCCATGGTTCATGTGAGCACGAGTTGCAACGCATGCTTCCACACGACCGGCGCGCACTATCTGAATGCGGATACAACGGCGTTCATGCAATGCCTGACGTCGGACCTGTTCCGCGATTTCCCGACACTGCGCTTCGTGATTCCGCACGGCGGCGGCGCGGTGCCGTATCACTGGGGACGCTTCCGCGGGCTTGCACAGGAAATGAAAAAGCCGCCGTTGCAGGAACACCTGCTGAACAATATCTTCTTCGACACCTGCGTCTATCATCAGCCCGGCATCGATCTGCTGACGCGCGTGATTCCGGTCGATAACATTCTGTTCGCAAGCGAGATGATTGGCGCGGTGCGCGGCGTCGATCCGCAAACGGGTCACTATTTCGACGATACGAAGCGCTACGTCGAAGCGGCGGACATGAATGCCGAACAGCGGTACAAGATCTACGAAGGCAACGCACGGCGCGTGTACCCGCGTCTGAACGCCGCCCTACTTGCACAAGGACGATGAACATGTACGAACTCGGAGTCGTTTATCGAAACATCGCGCGCGCCGACGAGCGCGTCTCGGATGGTCTCGGTGTGCTTGGCAGCGCAACCGTGCACGAGGCAATGGGCCGCACCGGCCTGATGAAACCGTATATACGGCCCATCTATACCGGCGCGCACGCATGGGGTCCCGCCGTGACGGTGCTGCTGCATCCCGGCGACAACTGGATGCTGCACGTGGTCGCGGAACAGATTCAACCGGGTGACATGGTGGTGGCCGCGGTCACCGCCGACTGCACCGACGGCTATTTCGGCGATCTGCTTGCGACCAGCTTCAAGGCGCGCGGTGCGCGTGGTCTGATTATCGACGCCGGCGTGCGCGACGTTCGCGTGCTGACCGAAATGGGCTTTCCGGTCTGGAGCAAGGCGATTTCCGCAAAAGGCACGATCAAGGCGACGCTCGGCTCGGTCAACATTCCGGTTGTCTGCGCCGGCGCACTGGTTACGCCGGGCGATGTCATCGTTGCGGATCAGGACGGTGTGACGGTTGTCCCATCTGCCAAGGCGCTGGAAACACTGGAAAAGGCGACCGCGAGGGAAGCGAACGAGACCGCGAAGCGCGCCAAACTGGCATCCGGTGTGCTCGGTCTCGACATGTATCAGATGCGCGAGCCGCTTAAGGCGCTGGGTTTGCGTTATATCGACTAGTCCCATCGAATGACACCGCAAGACCCGGAGTGTAGGCCCCCGCCCGGATCGGCAAACTGGCTTTCAACAGGAAAGACTCCGATCACGATCCGGGAAGGGACAGCATGGACATCGCAACGCAGACGGCGCCTCGCGCCGCTCTTTTATCGGCAAGCCCATTGGCCGGGCGCGTCGCAGCACTCGACTGGCCGCGCATCGAAAACGAACTCGACAGCTTCGGCTGTGCAACGGCGGCGATGCTCATTGCGCCAGACGAGTGTGATCGGCTCGCGAGCCTCTACACCCGCGAAGACATCTTCCGCTCCCGCGTTGTGATGGCACGGCACGGCTTCGGACGCGGCGAATACAAATATTTCGCCTATCCGCTGCCGGACATCATCGAAGGCCTGCGTACCGCGCTCTACCCTTACCTCGTCGCGGTCGCGAATCGCTGGAACGAGGCGATGCGCATCGACGTCCGCTACCCATCGCAGCATCGGGACTTTCTCAGGCGCTGCCACGAAGCCGGACAGACAAGACCGACGCCGCTCATCCTGCAGTACGAAGCAGGTGACTATAACTGCCTTCACCAGGACCTGTATGGCGAGCATGTTTTCCCGATCCAGGTTGCCATTCTGCTGTCGGAGCCGGGAAAAGACTTCACCGGTGGCGAATTTGTGATGACAGAGCAACGCCCGCGCATGCAATCGCGTGCCGAGGTGGTGCCGTTGCGCAAAGGCGATGCGGTGGCCTTTACGGTGAATAGCCGCCCGGTGCAAGGCACACGCGGCGTCTACCGGGTGAACTTGCGTCATGGCGTAAGCCGGTTGCGTTCAGGACAGCGGCACACCGTCGGGCTGATTTTCCATGACGCGCAGTGACCGGCAACGAGCGCGCGGCCTATCGACCTATAAAGGCATGCAAAACAAAAGGTCGTACAAAAAAACAAAAGTGGCGCCCAGGCTTACCGTTCGATTGCGACCGGCAATACAATGGGTCGCAAAACAACATTCTGATCCAGCCAGGGAATAGACCACGTCCTTCGCCTGTTCCGCGTTTACATAAACGAGCAAGCCAACGACGTTCGAGTGCGCCGATCAGGATGACGGATTTCCGCCGGGTCTTGCATCTGCCCTCGTTCCGCCGTTTAGCTTGTCGTTCTCGTGTTAACTGGAGCACGGTCCGTCCGTCGACCCTGCTCCGTTCGGTCCTGGGAACAGCATGGCTCAAACCCTGAAAGCGCCGGCGCTCGATCGTCGGGTATGGCTGGTGGCAATCGCCTTTTTTGCAATCGGCACAGATTTCAATGTCGTATCGGGCATCCTGCCCTCTCTTGCGCAAAGCCTCAATGTGAGCGTGCCGGCCGCCGGCCAGGTGGTCACCTCGTATGCATTCTTCTATGCGATCTGCGCACCGGTGCTCGCCGCGCTGACCGCAAGCGTGCGCCGCAAACCGTTGATTGTCTGGTCGCTCACCGGATTCGCACTGGCTAATGCGGCGTCCGCGTTGGCGCCGACCTTCGCATTCCTGATCGGAACCCGCATCGTCGCCGCCTTTTCCGCCAGTATCTTCGCACCCGCCGCTTACGGACTGGCCGCGTCGCTCGCCACATCCAGCCGCAAGGGCGCCGCACTTTCCGCGGCACTGTCGGGCATCACCGCTTCGCTCGTCGTCGGCGTGCCCATTGGCGCATACATCGGCAACCGGTTTGGCTGGCAAGGGAGCTTCTGGTTTGTCACGGCGCTCGCACTGATCGGCGCCGTGGGGCTCGCGCTGCGCCTGCAGCACGACGAACAGACCGGATCGCCCACCGCCAGGTCGGCCGCCACCGCTTTCTCCGCGCGCTTTGCACCGCTCGCCGATCGTACGGTACTGCTGGGCATGGTGCCGTCACTGGTCTGGTATGTGGCGATGTTTTCGCTGTACACCTATCTCGGCGCGTCGCTCACCGAACGAGGCATGACGAAGGAAGGACTTAGCGCGATGTATGCCGCGTTTGGCGTGGGTGCCCTGATCGGCAATCACCTCGGTGGGTCACTGAGCGACCGGTTCGGATCGCAGCGCGTGATTGCCGTTGCGCTGGTTATTCAAATCGCCGACCTCGCATGGCTGGGCGTGACCGGCTCGTCGCTGGTTGCAAACGCGTTCGCCGTTGCAATTTTCGGCATGAACCTGTGGTTTATATTCCCCTCGCAGCAAAGCCGGCTCCTTTCGCTTGCGCCTCGGCACGGACCGCTTGTGCTCGCGTTGAACAACTCGGCGATGTACCTCGGTGGCGCAATCGGATCCGCAGCCAGTGCGCTGCTGATCCGCCATGGCGTCGCGACCGCGAACTTGCCGTGGGTATCGTGCGCGCTGTTTGTGGTCGCGCTTGCGGTTTTTTCACTGTGTTCATGGGCGTTGCGCCGCGATGCGCTCGCGGGTCCGCGCATCGAATCTTTGTAACTTCTCAAATAACAATTTAGAAGTTACCATTTCCGGTAGGAAGCTACCGGAGAACATCCCCATGTCCGTTCAATTTCTAACGTTGTCCGATCACTCGGTGCTCGACTTTATCAACACTGCGGCAACCGATGAGATGGGTTCATACGAGTACCTTGCAACCGACGGACACGTCGTCGACTGGATGAAAGCGCACCAGTTCGCGAGCACCGCCGTGCTGCCGATGTTCGAAGAAGGGCAACTGGTCCACGCTGCGCGCACGCTGAGGGACGCGATTCGTCATGCGATGTTCCAGAGAAAAGTGGGGAAAAGAGTCAATATCGAACCGCTCAACGCGTTCCTGAATTTGGGCCAATATCGTGTGACGCTGGCTCGACACGCAAACGGCCGACTGCATGTCACGCATGAATACGATTACGCGACACCCGAGCAGTTTCTCGCACAGATAGCCAATGCCGCCGCCGAGTTACTAGCGACCGGCGACTTCAACCTGATCCGGAAATGCGCGTCGGAGGCCTGCTCATTGTGGTTCCATGATCGGACCAAGGCTCACCGGCGCCGCTGGTGCAGCATGACGCGCTGTGGGAACCGTCTGAAGGTCGCGAACTACCGCGCGCGTCGCAAGGCGTAAGTCGCTTCGAAAGATTGACGGGGCGTACATTGCGTACGCTCGCCGTTGACCACCAGAAGCTCCGCTTACGCACTCGTCATAGCGGGTATGCGTATGTGTTCACTGCTCCGTCAACTCGTCAACATGCGGACGCGTACGAAAGCGCGCAGCCTTCTGACGATTCCCGCATACGGACATGTTGCACCAGCGGCGCCGATGGGACTTTGTTCTGTCATAAAACCATAGCGGGCAACCTGTCGACTCACATTGGCGAATCAGCGCGAAATCGCCTCGCGCCAGCAGCTCCGCCGCCGCTATGGCGAGCGGCGCGAGTACCTGCACTGACGATTGCGCGGAAAATTGACACACCGCCTTCAAATTGCCGTCGTGGTCCTCGACCAGCTGCATCTGATAGCTGCCCTCCATTAGCACCGGCCGCAGAAGCTCTGTGTCTACAGGTTCGTCCGACTTTCGTTGCACAATCAACCGACGCAGATTCTCTCGCAACTGCCGCGCCTCCGTGGCGAGCCCCTCAAAGCGTCCATCCTCCCGCATGACGACCAGATCCCGCAGCCCTGCACGCTCAAGCCACGCCATCACGTCCTCATCGCGCTGAAACAGATCCACCCACTGCCCGTTGTGCGGCACAACCGTATTCAGAAATTCAAGCACGCTGTCCTGGGCACGCACTGATGCCAATGGCGAAGCCATTGAATCCTCCACAAAAGTGAACCGTGACTGTAACTGTTAACACCTTCATTGACAAGTTACGCATCGAATGAATAGGCCGTCACTCGCACGATTTCTCAACACAGTGGACAGTGCGTCACAACTGGCTGGAGGCAGATCAGCTTTGAGGTATGAGCGCACGCTCATATCTGATCACGAGAATAAAGTGTGATCAGACCGCGACGCATCAAGACATGCGGATATATCCAGCTACCGTATGCCATTCATGCATCACTCGCATGCCGCGCTTGCAGTGCTTATCAGCTGCGCGGCAAACGGCATGCGATCCTGCGTAACGCGGGTTCTTTTCCGTTTATCAAGCTGCCACAGCGTGTACCGCCTCGACGATGATATCGATTACCGTTTCTGGTGCGGTTAGTGAAGGCGTGTGATCAACCTTGTGTGTGCGCACTGACGCTTTCATGCGGTCTGCCATGAATCGCTGGGTCTGCGGGTTGATCATCCGATCATCTTCCGCCAGCAGATACCAGCTTCGAGTCGACTTCCATGCCGGTTCCACAACGGCCTGCTTGATGCACTTAACGGATATCGGCCGCTGTACGGCAGCGCTGATCGCCTTCTCCACGGCAGTCGCGTTCTGGGCGAATGCTTTGTCGAACCCGACATCGGGCATCCAGATGTCGCCTCGTTCATCCGGTCCCAGCTCCGGCGCGTCCGGATGGCTGTCGCCGCGATAAAGGACGTCCGCCACCGTCTCACCTGCGTCCGGTGCTAGCGCCGCAACAAACACCAACGCTTTCACCTTGTCGCGTTTTACGCCGCCAATGACCGCGCCGGCGTACGCATGACCGACCAGAACGACCGGTCCCGCCGTCTTGTCGACCATCGACGCGACCACGTCGATGTCGTCGGTCAAACCTGTCAGTGGAATGGGCGCACATACTACGTTTAACCCCGCATTCCGAAGCGGGACAATCACCTTGCTCCAGCTGGAACCGTCAGCCCACGCACCATGCACCAGCACCACCGTTACGCCACTTGCAAGCGAACTCATACGCATCATCTCCGAAATGGATTCTTCCCTATCGCGCCTGTTACTACCTGATGGCGCCGAGCTGTTTCGATAGCGTCAAATTGTCTTCGAGGTGCCAGTTCTCGACGATCAGTCCGTCTTTTACACGGTAAAGATCGAATGCCTGGAAATCGATTGGCTGCCCGTTTCCCTGAATGTCCTTGAACTTCCCGGTGAAGTGCCCCTTGAAATGAAGATGAAGCATCACGCGATCGCCGACCACCGTCATGTCGTCGACATCGGATGTCAGGTCGGGAACCGCCGACCGAAAGTTTTTCGACGCTTGCAGCACGCCTTGCAGACCCGGCGCGCGGCCAGCCGGCAACGTCCGGTCGACGAAGTCGCTCGCTAGTGCCGCTTTCGCGTAGGCGTCGTCGCCGGTGTTCCAGAAAGCCGCATATCGCAGTGCGGCACGCTCGACCGCCTTCGTCGTTGCCGAGTGGTCCGCAATCGACACATGGTGCGGGGTCGGCAACCCCTCTTGCGCTGCGCGCGCATTGCCGCCAAGCGCCACCGCCGATGCAGCCATCAATAGCAGGAATGTCCTGGCGACTGTCTCAATGCGTTTCATACGGGTATTCCGATAGCAGTTCATTCGATGCGCGCACGTGATCGTCAACACGTTCGCGCTCCTTTCCCTTTGCGATCTCCAACGCCGCTTCTTCAGTTGGACGATCGACCGCTCATAAGCCTTTCACCTCGCCGCCATCCATCCGCAGCGCTGCACCGATCAACCATTCGCCTGCGGGCGACAGGATAAAAGCCATCAATTCGGCGATATCCTCCGGTTTGCCGTACCGGGTGATGCCGGCCTGATCGGGGAACTTCTCAAGCGCCTCGTCAACGGTCATCGCGTGTGCTGCCGCATACTTCTCCATATACGAGCGGCGCCGATCGGTCATCACGGGACCCGGTAACACGCTATTCACGCGAACCCCGTCGCCGATGCCTCGATCCGCAAACGCCTTCGCCATTGCGACGATCGCGGCGTTGACCGTTGCCACCGCGGCAAAGCCCGACTTCGGCGCCTGAGCCGAGTTTCCCGATGTAAAGATCACCGAACCGCGCGTTGCCTTCAGCGCATCCCATGCGTGAATCGCAAGCCTTCTTGCACCGTGCAATTTCAGCGCAAAGCCGTCGTCCCACTGTTCATCGGTCATCTGAAGCACATCGACCTGCGGAACAGCGCCGGCGATATTAACCACTGCATCGATCCGCCCGAACTTGTCCAGCGTCTTCTGCACGACTAAACCGGCGGCAGCCGGCTCGCGCAAATCAGCGTCGATGTCCAGCGCCTGCGCTCCAGCCGCTTTCACGTCTTGTGCGGTCGACTTCAGAAGATCCGCGTTGCGCGCGACAACGATCACCGCGCCAAAATTCTGCGCAAGGCGAATCGCCGTTGCCCGTCCAATGCCGCGGCTAGCACCTGTCACAATTGCAACTTTCTTTTCCATTTCAAACTACCTCCACGAGTCTGGCCGGTTGTTCCCGTACTGATAGATTTCAAATATAATTCGTATGCCTTACTATTAGTGGCTTGCGAACCGCTTCATTACAACCTGTAATCGACACCTCTCAGCGGGTCTTGTCGTTTGATCCAGTATCTGCGAATCGCCTCACGAGTGCCATGATCCCGGGTTCATAGCTGCTATGAATGAAGCGCGACCTTAGGCGCACTTTCACGGGCAATGTCCAGCATCAGCGACGTCATGGCCGACAGCGGACGGCCGCGACGAGTCAGGCCGACAATCAAGCGGCGCATCAACGGCTGCTCGATCTTCACGCGCACGAGCTGATATTCCTGAAGTATTTTTTCCGGGATCAGAAGCGGCAAAATGCACTGGCCATTGGTGATCGACACCAGTTTCAGCATCGCGTCGACGGTTTCAACCTCCGCCGTCACCGTCGCGTTGAATTCCTTCGTATGCAGCATTTTCCGCAACGCATAGCCAGCTGGAAACGCCACCAGCGGGGGCGATTCTTCACGCAGGTCGACGCCGGAGCGCGAAGCAAAGCGCGAGTTCTCGTGCACAACGAGGCACATATCGTCTTCGAATAGCGGCGTGATATCCAGTTGATCCGACGCTACCGCCGAGTCGTACGCAAAACCGATTTCCGCTCTCCCGCTCTCCACCAGTTCAACCACGCCCGGCGAGCTGCGTCCGAGCAGCGCGACGCTTGCGCTGGGCCGCTGCGCCATGAACCTGGCCGCGACCTCCGCCATAAAGTAGTAGCTCAGCGTATGGATCGTCGCGACATGGATGCTGCCGTCAGTCACGCCGTGCTCATTACGCAACTGAAGCACCGCGTTGTCGACGAGCTGATATGCGGCACTGGCTATCTCGAGCAATTTTTTCCCCGCCTCGGTCAGTTCAACGCCGCGCCCGTGACGCACGAATAGCGCTTGCCCGACGAACTCTTCGAGGCTTGCCAGGTGACGACTCAATCCTGATTGGGTAAGCGATAGTGCTTCCGCTGCTGCGGAAAGCGACTTGTGCGCCGCGATCTCTATGAAAAGTCTGGCCTGATAGTCAACGTTGGCTTTCATGGTATTTCCGGGCAATTGAATGGCGAATCCTGCGTCCATGTTGACGTGGTCGGCACGGGGGTCTTGTCGTCGCCTTTTTACCGCTGCATCGCGCGTCACGAGCCAATGCGCCGGCTGCCGCGTCGCACACGATTGCCCATATTGACGCATGCGTACTGCCTCGCGGGCCGCCTTGTATAAACAAAGTTGCGTCACTTATCGTAACTTATTAACAATGTATTTCTAGGTTACTCAAGTTGCCTGATCACTGTCGATGCAGGCAACTCGCTGCTATTGGATAGCCTCAGGCCTTCACACTTTCCGCAAGAAAGTCACGCATCGCGCCCGCGATCTCCTCGACGTGCGTTTCCAGCGCAAAGTGTCCGGTATCGAGCATTCTGACGATCGCTTTCGGGTTGTCACGACGATAAGCTTCAGCGCCGGGCGGAATGAAGAAAGGATCGTTCTTTCCCCAGATCGCCAGTGTCGGGGGCTGGTGGTCACGGAAGAATTTCTGGAATGTCGGATACAGCTTCAGGTTCGACTGGTAGTCAAGGAACAGATCGAGTTGAATATCTTTCTGCCCAGCTCGTTCTAGCAGCGCGGCATCGAGCGTATACGACTCCGGCGCGACCGAATCGGGGTCCGAAACACCGTGCAAATATTGAAAGCGGGTGCCTTCGTAGTTGAGGATCGCGTCATGGACCGTTTTCCGGTGCGCTGCGGTGGGCTCTGCCCAGTATTTGCGGATTGGATCCCACGCGTCACCGAGCCCCTCCTCGTACGCATTTCCGTTTTGCGAAATGAGAGCGCTCACACGCTCGGGGTATTTGACCGCCAGCCTGAGGCCCACGGGTGCGCCGTAATCAAACACGTACACGGCATAACGCTTCAATCCGAGCTTGTCGACAAACGCCGCGGCCGTCTCCGCGAGCGCGTCGAACGAGTATTGGTAACCGCGCGCGTCGGGAACCTGAGTGAATCCGAAGCCTGGAAGATCCGGAGCAATCACACGATATCGGTCTGCCAGACGTGGAATCAGCTCGCGATACATATGCGACGAAGACGGGAAGCCGTGCAGCAGCAATACGACAGGCGCGGCGGCGGCACCCGCCTCGCGATAGAAGACGTTGACCCCATCTGCGTCGATACGCTTAACGGAAACCGCTGGAACAGCATGAGCTTTCGACATTGAGACCTCCATGAACAGTTGCTCGACGGGCCGACGGCCCTCTTCAAACGCCTTATCGTAATCCGTTTATGTAACTTTTCAAAGTTACTTTTATCAGTTACCTGAAGATCGTGAGAAGACCGGCGATCAGCACAATTCCCGTCGGTATCCTATTCAATAGAATCTATTGCAAAGCACCCGATATGCATGTCCAAATCGCCCGATGTGCGACTACGCCGCGCCAGGTGTTACATGCCGCAGGACCGTCGCGCCGTGTGCGCCCGACCCGGCGGGCTCGCCACCGATCGCCTCAATGGTGCGGTGCAGTTCGTCCAGCGCCGGCGATATATGGTCTTTCAGATAGTCGATAAGCTGCGCGACCTTGGCATCCAGGTATCGGCGAGCGGGATAGAGTGCAACGATGTTGAATGCATGAAGCCGATATTGCGGCAGCACCCGAACCAACGCGCCGCTACGCAAATCGCTCACGACCGTATAGCTTGCAAGTGTGCCGATTCCCGCGCCTGACAGCAGCGAGTAGGTGAGTGCTCTTGCCGAATTCGCCTGGAACGGTGAAACCGCCACCGGAACGCTAACCTCGCCGTCGGGCCCTTCCAGTATCCACTCGTCAGTCGGCCCTACCGGACTTTCAAGCCTGAGTAGCGTGTGCTTCTTCAGGTCCGCAATGTCCTTCGGAACCCCGCGTCGAGCCAGATAATCTCCCGACGCAACCAGTATCCCGTACGATTTCCCGAACAAACTGGACACGTAACCGGAATCGGGTAATTTTGGTGCGGCGATGAACGATACGTCGTATCCTTCCTCCACCAGATTGGGCATGCGCTGCTCCACCCTCAATTCAACTGATACGTCCGGGTTGGCGGCCTGAAAAGCGACAATCGCCGCTGTCATGTGACTTTCCGCGAGTCCCGGCATCGAATGGATGCGGATGCGCCCGTGAGGAATGGTGGTTGCGTTGCGCGCTTCCGCGTTCGCGTGGTCGATGTCCGCGAGAATCGCCTTCATACGCCGGTAGTACCGATCACCCGTGTCCGTCATCGAAAGATGCCGGGTCGTACGGTGGATCAAAGCGGCGCTCAAATGCTCCTCGAGCGCCGTTACCGTGCGTGAAATTTTCCCGGTCGTCGTGTTCAGCTCGTTCGCGACGGCCGTGAAGGAGCCGGTTTCGACTACGCGCACAAAAATACGCACGTTGTGAAGCATCTCCACCACAATCCTCTCCCGGGGTTCGTAAAGCGCACGCTTTGCTTACCTGATCAACGTCGTCAGCTCGCGAAGCGACCGATGTTCGCTATGTGACTGCGCAAATTCGTACTCACGTACCACATTCGCCCGATTGATCCGCGCGACACACGCGGATCGTGCTTGTGGATTTTTCGATCATCAACCGACAGAACATCATCGATAAATTCCAGCAATCCACCCGCCTCCAGCGCGGCCTTCACCATCGGGGGCGTTCCATTCGACAGAACAGAAATTCTGATATTCAAATCTTTCAATTGGGTGAGCGCTTCGCGGGCATCCGGATGGGCGCCCAGCACTATTCCAGTTGGCGTGATCGCCACATCGCGGCAAAGGCTTCGGCTTTGTCCCCAAACGCTCCGGGTTGGCGCGATGCACCTCGACACCCGCCGCGCAAGACGTTTGACGGGTAGGTCAGCGGATCATGCAGGAGACAGCCTGCATAAAATGAAACAGTGAAAACACATTTCCGTCTCTAATCGCGTGTCCGTCTGACATTAGCGTCAAGTTATAGAACGGTTTCTTCCATCCAGGCTTCTGTATCCGCGAATCTCTGAAACCTATAGTTGTGCCGTCGAAGCACATCGCTAACGTATCGGAGATTTTTAGATGCACATCGTTAAGGTAATCGCCGCCGTGTCTTTGGTGGTAAGCGGAATTTCGTTTGCTCAAGCGCAGGAAACTTCGCCGCCCGACAACACGGTTGCTCAAGCACAAATGTCTGGCACAACTGTCACGCACGCGGATAAGCGACGCGACAGCGGTGCCCCGTCCGATTACCCGTCGGGATTCAACACCGGGCCGACAAAGCCCATCGTCAAAGGCTGTAACGGGCCAGTCAGCTTCTGCAATATCTACTTCGGTGGTAGTTGAGCATACCGACACGCGCGGTCATGGGTCGGCGCGCAGTTCAATGCGTATGCACGCGACCCTGATTCTTTTGCTTGAACACATGAACCTTCGCACGGCTGCCGCAGCGTTGAAGCGGAATTCGGCTTCGATCGACCTTGTCATCGGCATACGATTGCCACCTTTCAGAAGCAAAATCACATTGTAACCAATATATCCCGTTATACAGGTTTCAACTTGGCCCGCGTGGCAAGCTCGAATGGGATTCGCCTTGACCCCTCCTGCTGTACCTCATAGTATGTACATCACAGACGACGTATTCATCAGCGGGAGTGACGTGGCGATGGGCCGGCGCGAAGACATCATCGAGGCAACGAAAGATCTGCTCTGGGAGAAGGGCTATGAAGCCACGAGCCCGCGTGACATCCAGGCAAAGAGCCATGCCGGTCAAGGCAGTTTTTATCACCATTTCCCCAGCAAACAGGCGCTCGTGCGCGAAGCGATCGTCGAGGTCGTAGAAGAGCGCATAGCCGATTTCGAAGAGGCGATGTCGCGCAACGGGCGCTTTAAAGATCGGCTGCTCAGGTTTCTGGAACAAAACAGAAGGCCGTTGTCGGGTTGTCGCGTCGGTCGCCTCGTTTGGGATTCAGCGATTCAGGATGACGAATTGCGGCGGCCTTTGTCGCACTATTTCGACCACCTCGAGACGCGGCTACAAGACATCCTCAACCAGGAGCAGGCGGCGGGGTCGATCAGGTTGGCCCTGCCGGCCGCGCACATCGCGCTGACCATCGTAATGGTCGTTCAAGGCAGTTTCGCCGTCAGTCGCGCAATGAAGCGGTCCCGCGCCAATGACGCGCGCGCAGCACTACTCGGCTGTCTTGATCTCGCGATCGTGGAACACGGCGACTCGCGGTCTGCTTAGGCAGTGCATGTGACCATTCAGAGGTATCCGCCATGCAAGCAACCATCGAAGGTTCCGTCAGCGCTAACGGACAGCACATCGCTTTTACACGCACTGCTGAAACACCGACGGTCGTGTTACTGCATGGCATTCCGACGAACCGGCACCTGTGGCGTGCGGTCACGCCGGAACTGTCAGCACAACAATGCGGGTGGATTGCTTTCGATCTGGTCGGATACGGTGAGTCGTCGAAGCCGGAGTCCATCGACATCGGCGTGCGTGCGCAGGCCGCTTTTATCGCCGAAGCGCTACGTCAAACCGGATGGCAAGGCGGAACCGTCGTCGGTCACGATATTGGAGGCGGAGTCGCGCAACTGCTTGCGCTCGATGCGTCGCTGTCGGTCGGCCGCATGGCGTTGGTCGACAGCGTAGCTTATGACTCATTTCCAGAACCTGGCATTGCCCGGCTAAAAGATCCCGTTTGGGACGCGATACTGGGCGCGGAAGACTTCGATCTGAAACGGGGGTTCGCGAAAGGCCTCCGCCAAGGTTTAGTCAAGATCGAACGCGTGACGCCTGAGCTCGTCGCCGAATATGAGCGCCCGTTTGCAGGCGTGGCCGGGCGCGAAGCCTATTTGCGTGCCGCACGTGCACTTCGCAGCGAAGACCTCGAAGCGCGGATCGCCGATATCGAGGCACTGCGGATTCCGGTGTTGCTGGTTTGGGGTGCTCAAGATCGCTTTCAACCGCTGAAATATGGTCAGAGACTGGTCGACGCGTTGCACAACGCAAGACTCGAAGTTGTGGATACCGCCGGACATTTTTTGCCCGAAGACGAACCCGCGTTACTGGGCAAGATGCTGGCGGAGTTTGTGCGGGAGACACGCTGAGGCATCTTTTTGATTGAGCGAGATTACCGATGAAAATTGTGGTGTTGGGATCAGGAGGCGTCGGCGGATATTTCGGCGCCCGTCTGGCAACTGCGGGATACGATGTGACCTTTATCGCGCGCGGCAGGCACCTCGCGGCGATCCGTGGAAACGGTCTGCGGGTGACGAGTCCGCTGGGTGACCTCGTCATCAGCAGCCCGAACGTGGTGGAAGACCTAAGCGTCGTCAAATCGGCTGATCTTGTGCTTGTCGCCGTGAAGTTGTGGGGCACGGAATCGGTTGCCGAGTCGCTCAAACCGCTTGCCGAAAAAGGCGCAGCGGTCATCTCCTTTCAGAATGGCGTGCAGAAGGACGAGATCCTCGCTCGCTATTTGCCTAAGCGTTCGATTATCGGCGGCGTCTGCTATATCGCCGCAACGATCGGCGAACCTGGGTTAATCGTGCACAGCGGAACGCTGCAAAAGCTTGCATTCGGTGAATATGACGCAAACCGCTCGGCGAGGGTGACAGCCTTTTATGACGCGTGTCAGAAAGCAGGCATTACCGCGGAAATCAGTGACGACATTCAACGTCTCATCTGGGAAAAGTTCGTATTTCTGGTTGGTCTGTCGGGAACGACGTCATCGATCCGCCAGCCGATCGGTCCGATTCGCGAGGATCCGCGCACGCGAGCCTTCCTGCTGCAAGTGATGAGCGAAGTCGTGGCCGTCGGGCGAGCCAAAGGCGTGAACCTGCCCGCGAATTTCGCAGACGACCGGCTCGCCTTTTGCGACACCCTGCCCGCGACGATGACGTCGTCAATGCATCACGATCTCGGACGCGGCAACCGCCTGGAATTGCCGTGGCTAAGCGGCGCGGTTTGCACATTCGGCTCGCAGCTCAATGTCCCGACGCCGAAAAACAGCGCGATTTCAGACATCCTCGCGCTATACGCGGACGGAAAGAACGCATGACAACGCATCCTCTCAAGATACGATCGATCGACGCCGTAGCGGTCTCGGTGCCAATGAATCGCCCTTTGGGCACCAGCGCGCAATCGATCCGCAGCGCTTCATTGCTGCTCCTGACACTTCAGACGGATGATGGAATTTGCGGCCGGTCCTACGCATTCTGCTATCTCGAGTCCGTCGCGCGGTCGCTAGAGGTCATCGTGCGCGATCTGAGCGACTTTCTCGCTGGACATGAGCTCGCGCCGGTCGAGCTGTCGGAATCCGTCGCGCGATATTTCAAGCTAACGGGCCTCTATGGTCCGCTTCGCATGGTCGCGTCCGCGATTGACGGCGCCGCGTGGGACGCGCTATCCGTGTGCGCCGGGGTCCCGCTCGCGGTGTACCTTGGCGGCTCGATTCGGCCGATTCGGGCATATAACAGCAACGGCCTCGGTCTGATGCCCGCCGACCAAGCCGCCGACCAGGCGGAAGAACTGGTGTCGGCCGGATTTTCCGCAGTCAAAATGCGTCTGGGCCGCACCCGCTTTGCTGACGATCTCATCGCGCTTCGCGCGGTACGAAAGCGTCTTGCAGACGATATTGCAATCATGGTCGACTTCAATCAGGCGCTGAGCTTTGCCGCCGCGATGGAGTACTGCCCGCAACTTGACGGCGAAGGCGTGTATTGGATCGAAGAACCGATCAGACATGACGACTTCGAACATCTCGCGATGATCGCATCAGCGACGAAGACGCCGCTGCAACTCGGCGAAAATCTGGTGGGCCTGCCGCCCGTGTTCGATTCGCTAAAGGTGGATGCGTCCGACTATCTGATGTTCGACGTGGATCGTATCGGCGGCGTGTCGGGCTGGCGTCTGGCGAGCGGTGTTGCGGCCGCCGCCGGCCGGCCGGTTTCGTCGCACCTGTTCCCCGAGATCAGCGCGCATCTGTTAGCCGCGACTCCCACCAGGCATTGGCTCGAATACGTCGACTGGGCGAACCTCTTGCTCGAAG
The DNA here is from genome assembly GCF_902859855.1 of Paraburkholderia humisilvae. Classification (GTDB taxonomy): domain Bacteria; phylum Pseudomonadota; class Gammaproteobacteria; order Burkholderiales; family Burkholderiaceae; genus Paraburkholderia; species Paraburkholderia humisilvae. Next base: position 2,110 of record NZ_CADIKH010000042.1, on the reverse strand, counting down.
AACCGCTTCGCATCAGCGATGGCAACGCTATGCTCTCCGACCGCGCTGGCAACGGGATTGTCTGGGATCAGGACGCCGTCAAACGATGTCAGCTTCTGTAAGGCTGCTCGCGCTATCGATGTCTGAACCCCGCGTCGTGTGATTGCACTGCGCGATTTGCTCCGCGTGATTGTTCTGCGTTACGCGGTTCGCACTTGACATCCCTCTTGCGCTGACATTCACTTATGCCAGAAATGAACGGCAGCTGCTTCTCAAGCGCATATTCCAGTAACAGCTGGCAACCTCCGCACGCCTCACACCGCTCGCACCGATAGACCGTCAATCGAACAGGCGTGCGAGGTACGCGCGACCGCTCAGACTCCGGTATATTGCGAATACAGGTTACCGAAACCGAAACCGAAACCGCAAGCGCCGGCGCAGGATGTAACTTTCAGGAAACTTCTTGGCGTAACTTGTCAACCTACGTTTTAGCGGTTACAATCGCCTCCCCAGCTACCGGAGAAGACTGATGCTTGCCCCTGCTCAGGCGTTTTTACAGATCGCCGACGACCCGGCGCTTGATTTCCTCAATACGGTCGCGCGCAATGAAAGCGGTCTATACGAGTATCTGGAAACCGACAGCGATGTCATCGCGTGGTTGCAGGCCATGGAGTTTCTGGATGCGAAGGAACAGCCTTCATTCAGAAAGGGCGCACTCTTAAATGCAGCGCGAAGCTTGCGGGATACTATCAGAAAGCTGGTTATTCAGAAGAAAGACGGAAAGCGCCTGGATGTCGCGGCGCTCAATTCGTTTCTCGACCATGCGCGGTATCACGTGAATCTGGTCCGCAGAGCGCATGGGCAACTGGATGTGGTCCACAACTATGACCGAGCGTCGCCGGAACAGCTGCTTGCGCCCGTTGCACAGGCCGCCGCCGAGCTTCTCGCGACCGGAGACTTCGAACTCGTCAGGAAATGCGAGTCGGAGGACTGCATCTTGTGGTTCTACGATCGCACCAAAGCACATCGGCGCCGCTGGTGCAGCATGGCCATGTGCGGCAATCGTCACAAGGTCGCGAACTTTCGTGCCCGCCAAAAATACGCCGCGGGCGAATAACGACGATCGCCCCTACATCGCGAGCACATCCAGCAGGCAACGAATCATCAGGACTTGCTGGAGGCCTGCCGAAGTGAAAAATAAAACAATCCGTATCGGGTCCGTGGCGCGCGTGATCCAGCTGAGGCTATAGGCGATTCGCAGCAACGCGTAACACCACGCCACGTAACTATCAAAGTCGCTTGCGCGATGGGTCATTGCCAGCGCGAAAGACAACACATAAAAGATCACCGGCGCATCGAGCAGTCGTGCCGTGTCGTAACGAATCCACGTGCCCGTCTTTCGAACGCCCGACTCGATCGACGGTGGGCGCCCTTCGTACTGCGAACGCGCTGTCCCTGTCAGGACGATCACTATCAGGGCAAACAGGCTAGGGCCCCACAACAAAACGGACGTCCATGCGGCCAGCAAGACCGCAGGGGCAAGAATGGTGTTGTGCATGTATTCGATAGCAAAATAAATCGATGGACTGCTTCAGAGTTCCCAGTATGCGCAGCGATCGTTGGGATGGCCGAATAAAATCAGGCATCGTCGCTTCCATAACGACGCAGGCAAGGCAAATATTCCGCCAGCACATTGGCAATAACGTGCGGCGCATTTACCCAACGGTGCAACGCGTCATTCGGAGTTGGGTGTTTGATCCACGGTTTCTTCAGTCTTTATAAATTCGCTTTTATCGGTTACCCACGTGTGCGGACCCGGACGCGATTTACGCATTGATACGCTATCCGCCTTGCCCGCCGCACATCTGATGTTCGCAACGATGAATTCCGTTTCATAGCAGCTGTGAATGGCGGTATTACCTGACCTCAAACCCAAAGCACACCTGGGTTGCAGGCACTCTTCACGAATCTGGAATGACAGTCCGTACTAAACGTAACGTTGACTCGCCGTCTCTGTACCTACTATTGACCTTTCCATAAATCATGACGTCACCACAAGGTTGCCTGAATCCAGCACGCGGCGATGATCGAAGGTCGGTGCTGAGCGCTTTTGAGCTTGTTGCGAGCGACG
>NZ_CADIKH010000041.1 GCF_902859855.1 Paraburkholderia humisilvae | reverse complement strand
CGCGATACCGGCCTTCGCGGGCGCGCTCGGCCTCGTGCTGTCGGTGGTCTGGGCGCATAGCACGCTGCTCGCGATGGCCTCGCTCACGCTCGCGACGATGGGCATCCTGACCACGCTGCCGCTATTCTGGAGCCTGCCGACCGCGTTTCTCGCGGGTACTGGCGCGGCGGCCGGCATTGCGATGATCAATTCGATCGGCAATCTCGCGGGGTTTCTCGGCCCTTACGCGGTCGGCTGGCTCAAGCAGGCGACCGCGGCCAATGCCGCGGGGATGTATCTGCTCGCCGTGTTCATGCTGCTTGGCGGCTTGCTGGCGGTCAGCGTGCCGGCGCGTCTGGTGAACAAATAGACCGCCGGAAGATCGACAAAATCGTGGGAATCGGGCGGCGGCGCCGCCCGCGGCATCGCTCAAACCACATTCATCGCGAGCGCGCTCTCGCGATAATGTTCGCTGGCCTTCGCCGAATCGCCCAGTTGCTCATGCAAGCGCGCGAGCGCGCGATGTGAACGGATTTTCAACGTCTCGTTGTCGGCCAGCTTCAGCGCCGCTTCGAGGAACGACTGCGCCTTGCCCCACAATTGCTGATGCAGGCATAACCGGCCGAGCGCGAACAACAGATCAGCGTCGTCGGGCCGTTCCTTCTGCCATCCTTCGGCCTTCTGAATAAGCGGCAGCGCATCGCCGCCCGCCGTATCCGGATAGCGGCGCAACAGCCGCGCATCCCAATTCTGCGCGAGCGCTTCTTCGACGATCTTGCGCGCATCCTGCGGCCGGTTCAGCGCAATCAGCAGTTCCGCGGCGAGATCCGCGAGACGCGGCGAATGCCGCTCGGTCGGCGACAGCGAATTCCACAGCTCGAGCAGCGCGTCGGCGTTGTGGCGCCGGTCGCGCAACAGGTTCTCGGCAGCCAGCTGCCGCAGCCGCACCGCGACCGCCGGATGAATCGCTTCGCGCTTCTCCAGCGACTTCACGAGCTTCAGCACTTCGCTCCAGTTCTTCAGCTGTTGCTGCGCGCGCAATGCGATCTGCTGCGCGTGAATCCGCCGCCCGCCCTGCGACTGCATCTCGAGCAGCGCGGCGAGCGCACCGTCCGCGTCGCGGCCGTCCGCGCGCATATCGGCGGTCGCCATCAGGCGCGCGTCCTGCCAGTCATCCGCCTCGATCTTCGCGAGCCACTCGTCGCGGCGCGCGTACTCATGCATCCGGTGCGCGGCATTCGCCGCGATCAGCCCGGCCGCGCCCTTGTTCGCGTCATGCGCCAGCGAGTCGCGAGCCGCTTTTTCCGCACGCGAGAAACGCCCCGCATACAGATTGCCGATCGCGTCGCGCAGCGCCGCTTGCGCCTTCGCGATCCGCGTGCGTGCACGATACGCCGCGACGCGCTGCGGCATGCGCCAGATATTGCGGACGATGCGCATAACCGCGTACATCACGATAAACACGATGACCAGCGCGACGATAAACAGATTCAACGAAATATCGACGCGATACGGCGGATACACGAGCAGCACCTGCCCGGTATCGAAGCGCCCCGCGAGTGCGAACACCACCGCGATCACGAACAGGAAGGCGAGCCACAGGAGTCCTCGAAGGGCCATCGTCAACTCCGGCTACGGTATTGATGAACCGCCTGCAGGCTCGTGTCGAGGTTCGGCACCTGGACGGCGCCGGCTGCGTCGTCGACCTCCTTCACGAGCTCCCGCACGGTCTGTGTATTCTTCGACGATGCATCGAAGTAACGCGCGAGCGTCGCGTCGGCCGCGTGCAGGTCCGAACGCAGCGTCGTCTCGTTGCGCGAGAGCAGCGCGAGACGCGCGGACAACAGCCGCAGCTTCAGGTTCTCGCGCAGAAAGTAGCCCTGGTCCGGCGCGACCATCATCGCCTCGGCATTGTCGATGCGGCGCACCTGCACGAGGCTCACCAGTTGTTCGCCGATGCCGGACACAAAGCCGTGCCACCACACCTTCCAGTGCGGCTCGCCGGTTGCGGCGGCGACCTTGTCCGTGTTGGCGGGGGCCGTCGCGTGAGGGGTCGCGTGAGCGATCGGCGCTTCGCCGGCGAGCGGCAGCGCGTCGACCATTTCGATCGCGTTATCGAGCTTGATCGCGAGGCCGGTCAGATCGGTGGACGGCGCGGCCTTCAGCTTGTCGATGTCCTCACCGATCGCTTTGCGCACCGTGAGCGCCTGCGGACTGTCCGACGCGGCAAGGCGCGTATCGGCGCTTTGCAGCGCGAACAGCGCGAGTTGCGTGTTGCCGGTCAGTTGCAGCTGCTCGCTCGCGCTCGACAGCATCTGCCCGACTTCGGCCATGGTCCAGTCGTCGCGGTTGCGCGCGAGATCCGCATATTGCTGCTGCAGCGCCTGTTGCGCGTTCTGCGCGTCGGCGAGCTTGCCTTCGAGCTGCGCCATCTGCGTATCGACGCCGCGCACGGTCGCAAGGGCCTGCTCGGTCTTCACGCGCAGTTCGGCGGTTTGCGCGTCGTTGATCTGCTGACGCTTCGTCAACTCCTGATCGAGACGGATCAGCTTGCGGTTCAGCGCGAGTCCGCCCGCCACTGCCGCGCACAGCACGACGACGATCACCAGCCACAGCAGCCCGGTCCCGCCGCGGCGGCGGGGCTGCTGCGCCTCAAACGGCGTAAACGGCTGGTTCGGCGGCAACGAGCGGGCGGCCGCCGGCGGCGAGGAAGGGTTCGTGGATGCGGTCGAATCAGTCATGCGTGCGTAAGCCGGGTTGGTCTGAACCGGTTGAACTTCGGAAGGCGTGACGGCGGACAGCAAGGCGCGGACGATACGTTGGTCGCCCGCGCCGGACACCGTAATGCTATCAAAACCCAATGCCCGCGCGGTTTCCGCGATGCGCGGATGGGGCGCGACGAACGGCGCGCGCCTCAATTGAGCCTGCTCGACGGCGGTCAGATGATCGCGCGCGAGTTCGTGCAGATTGCGCACGCCTTCGGAGCTCGTCACGAGCCAGACGTGCGGCTCGCCCGCGAGCAGTGCGTGAATCCGCTCCCAGACGCGCACCGACGGCTCCGGCACGATGCGCCGGTAGGCGGCCACCGCCTCGACTTCGGCGCCGGCTTCGCGTAACCGGTCCGCGAGCCATTCGCGGCCACCGTCGCCGCGCACGATCAGCACGCGCTTGCCGTCGAACGCGTTGGCGCCGAGCGCGGCTTCGAGCGCCGCATAGAGCCCTTCGGAATCGAAGCGCGCGCCGTCGTTGCCATTTTTATCGTCGTCGACATGCGTCGATGGGCTGATCACCCGGTACGCCGGCGCCGCGACGCCGTGCCGCGCGAGCGTCGCGACGCTGCCCGGACCGACGACACCGATCGGCAGCGCGTGCGGCCAGATCGCATTGAAACGCGCGAACGCGGCGTCGATCGCATTCGGCGACACGAAGACCACCAGCGCATAGTGCTCGAGCGCGGCAAGCGCGGCGTTCAGCGGTCCTTCGTCCGCGGCCGGCGCGATGTCGATCAGCGGGAAATCGACGGTCGCCACACCCTCTTGCGCGAGCTGCGCGGCCAATTGGCCGGACTGACCGGCCGGCCGCGTGAGGACCACGGTCAAACGGCTCGGGCGCGTGCCATGCGTCTGGTCCTCGGCCGCACGGCCCACACCGCCGCCCGCGTCGCGATGCGCGTCGCTCGCAGCGTCCGCGGACGATGCGGTCTGCCGGTTGTCTTGCGCGCCGGCCGCCATTACGCGCCGGCCGCGGAACCGTCCGCGCTGCTTAATGAACGCACGATATCGAGTGCTCCCTGGTCGGCGAGGTCGCTCGCCACTTCGCGGCCCAGCTCGATCGCGCGCTCGACGCTCGGCGCGGGCGATGAACCCTGCGCGCGCAGCACACGCTGGCCGTCCGGTGTCGCGACGATCGCGCGCAGATGCAGCGCGCCGTCATGCCAGACCGCATGCGCGGCAAGCGGCACTTCGCAGCTGCCGCCCAATGCCCGCGACACGGCCCGCTCCGCTTCGACCGCCGCCGCCGTATGTTCGTGATGCAGCGGCGCAAGCCACGTGGCGAGCTCGGCGCGATCCGCCCGAATCTCGATGCCGAGCGCGCCTTGCCCGGCCGCCGGCAGACTGTCCATCGGATCGAGCAGCGCGCGGATACGCTCAGCAAGACCCAGCCGCTTCAAGCCCGCTGCCGCAAGAATGATGGCGGCATAGTCACCGCGATCGAGCTTCGCGAGCCGCGTATCGAGATTGCCGCGCAGCGGTTTCACGACCAGCTCGGGATAGCGCGAGCGCAAACAGGCTTCGCGCCGCAGGCTCGATGTGCCGACCACGCTGCCGGGCGGCAGCGCGGATAGCATGTCGTAGGTATTCGAGACGAGTGCATCGCGCGCGTCCTCGCGCTCGAGGATCGTGCTCAACGCAAAACCCGGCGGCAATTCCATCGGCACATCTTTCAGCGAATGCACAGCGAGATCCGCGCGGCCGTCCGCGAGCGCCGTTTCGAGCTCCTTCACGAACAGCCCCTTGCCGCCGACCTTCGACAGCGTGCGATCGAGAATCTGATCGCCGCGTGTGGTCATGCCGAGAATTTTGACGTCGCAGGATGGATATAATTTGTGCAACGCACACCGCACATGTTCGGCCTGCCACATCGCCAGCCGGCTTTCACGCGAAGCGATCACAAGCGTGCTGGGTGGTGTCGCTGAGAGCGTCTCGGAGTTCATTGCTTCAGGCAGATATTGAATGACGGGATCAACAACAAACAATGTTAGCACGCGCTTCACGGTCCGCCGTCCGGGCCGTACAGCCTTGCCGGCTAACGCAGACACGGAGGAGACAGCGCGCTGGCGCCCTGGCCGGCGAACGCATCGATCACCATGGTTCACGCAATACTCGTGCACGGTCGTTCGCGCGTCGATACGCGGCCTGCGCGATGATGCGATGCAGTGTGGGGCGCGCATCACGGCAAGCTGCCAAGCCATCGCTCACGGGCGGCTCCGACCGCGCCCGAGGCCCATGCAAGACACGCAGTCGCAGTCCTTCTCTCTATAGACCCTGGCTTTCCGAGGAAACCCATCGTGACGTCTTCCGGATCGGCGCGCTCCGCGCGCCGCAATACTGCATCGCCTGAAAGCGCCGTGGATGTCGCCGCGCACGCGTTGGCGCCGTCGAAGTCCGCCGCAGCGCCGGCCGCCGGGTCGCTGACCGCCGCACGCACGGCTGGCAACGGTGCAACCGCCGTCCCCGCGCAACGGACCACCCGAGCCGCCCGTGTCGAGAGGGCGGACAAGGCCACCAAGCCCCTCAAGTCCGCCAAGGCCGATAAAGCGGGCAAAACCCGCGCGGCCCAGACCGATGCGGAAAAGGCCCATAAAGGAAAGCGCGCCAAGGTCGCCGCGAACGGCAGCGTCGGCCCGGCGGCAGCGCCCGCCGATCAAGACCCGGTCAAAGCGCGCCAGGCCGCGCGCGCAAGCGCGCTCGACACCGAGCCGGCCGCCCGTGCGAAGACCGGGCCGAAAGACGGCCGCACGCGCGAAGACAAAGACCAGCCGCTGTTCGAAGACATCCGCTATCTCGGCCGCCTGCTTGGCGACGTGCTGCGCGAGCAGGAAGGCGATGAGGTATTCGACGTCGTCGAGACCATCCGTCAGACCGCGGTGCGTTTTCGCCGCGAGGACGATAGCGTCGCCGCGCAGGCCCTCGACAAGAAGCTGCGCGCGCTGAACCCCGCGCAGACGGTCGCCGTCGTGCGCGCGTTCAGCTATTTCTCGCATCTTGCGAACATCGCGGAAGACCGCCATCACAACCGGCGGCGCCGGATCCACGAGCTGGCCGGCTCGTCGTCGCAGCCGGGCACGGTCGCGCATGCGCTCGAGCGCCTCGACAAGGCGGGCGCCGCGCCGACGCCGGTGCTGCAGCAGTTTTTCGACGACGCGCTGATCGCGCCGGTGCTCACCGCGCACCCGACCGAAGTGCAGCGCAAGAGCATTCTCGACGCGCAGCGCGACATTGCGCGGCTGCTTGCCGAGCGCGATCAGCCGCTGACGGCGCGCGAACACGCGACCAACGACGCGCTGCTGCGCGCACGCGTCACCTCGCTCTGGCAGACGCGGATGCTGCGCGACTCGCGGCTCACCGTCGCCGATGAAATCGAAAACGCGCTGTCGTACTACCGCGCGACGTTCCTCGCGGAGATTCCCGCGCTCTATTCGGATATCGAAGCGGCGCTTGCCGAGCACGGTCTCGCGTCGCGCCTGCCGCCGTTCTTCCAGATGGGGAGCTGGATCGGCGGCGACCGCGACGGCAATCCGAACGTGACCGCCGACACGCTCGAACTCGCGATCGCGCGCCAGGCGACGGTCATCTTCGAGCACTACCTGAGCGAGATACACGAGCTCGGCGCCGAACTCGCGGTGTCGTATTTGCTCGCCGGCAGCAGCGATGCGCTCAAGGCGCTCGCCGACGCGTCGCCGGACCGCTCGCCGCATCGCGTCGATGAACCGTACCGGCGCGCGCTGATCGGCGTGTATGCACGCATGGCGGCCACCGCGCGCGAGCGGGTGGGCGAAGGCGTCGTCGCGACGCGCCCAGCGAGCCGCGACGCGCAACCGTATGCGGACGCTGAGGAATTCGTGCGCGACCTCGACGTGCTGACCGAATCGCTCGCACAGCACCACGGCGAGTCGCTCGCGACGCCGCGCCTGTCGCCGCTCGTGCGCGCGGCCGAAGTATTCGGCTTCCATCTCGCGTCGATCGACCTGCGTCAGAGTTCCGACGTGCACGAAGCGGTAATCGCCGAACTATTGCAGCGCGCCGGCGTCGTCGACGACTACGCGGCGCTGCCCGAAGCGGACAAGCTGCAGGTGCTGCTCGCGGAACTCGCCCAGCCACGCCTGTTGCGCTCGCCGTACATCGCGTATTCGGATCTGGTAAAAAGCGAACTCGGCGTGCTTGAAGCGGCGCGCGTCACGCGCGAGAAATTCGGCGTGCGCGCGGTGCGCAACTACATCATTTCGCATACCGAGACGGTCAGCGACCTCGTCGAGGTCATGCTGCTGCAGAAGGAAACCGGACTGCTGCAAGGGCTGCTCGGCACCGCGCACTATCCGGCGCGCGCGGGCCTGATGGTGATTCCGCTGTTCGAGACGATTCCCGACTTGCGCAACGCGTCGCACATCATGCGCGACCTGATGGCGTTGCCGGGCATCGAAGCGATCATCGAGCATCAGGGCAATGAACAGGAAGTGATGCTCGGCTACTCGGACAGCAACAAGGACGGCGGCTTTCTCACGTCGAACTGGGAGCTGTACCGCGCGGAGCTCGCGCTCGTGTCGCTGTTCAACCAGCGCGGCGTGACGCTGCGGCTCTTCCACGGCCGCGGCGGCACGGTCGGGCGCGGCGGCGGCCCAACCTATCAGGCGATCCTGTCGCAGCCGCCCGGCACCGTCGACGGACAGATCCGGTTGACCGAGCAAGGCGAAGTGATCGCGAGCAAGTTCGGCAATCCGGAGATCGGCCGGCGCAATCTGGAAACGGTGATCGCCGCGACGCTCGAAGCGTCGCTGGCGCCGCACGGTCATGGGCGTGTGCAGTTGCCTGGCCCGTTGCCCGCGCAACTGCCCGTGTTCGAAGAGACCATGCAGAACCTGTCGGATGCGGCGATGCAGGCGTACCGCGCGCTAGTCTACGAGACGCCCGGCTTTGTCGAATACTTCTTTTCGTCGACGCCGATCACCGAGATCGCGGAGCTCAATATCGGCAGCCGGCCCGCGTCGCGCAAGCTGCAGGACCCGAAGAACCGCAAGATCGAAGACCTGCGCGCGATTCCGTGGGGCTTTTCGTGGGGCCAATGCCGTCTGCTGCTGACCGGCTGGTATGGCTTCGGCAGCGCGATCGGCAACTGGCTCGATGCATCCGCGAACGACACGGAGCGCACGCGCCGCGTCCAGCTGCTGCGCCAGATGCACAAGACGTGGCCGTTCTTTTCGAACCTGCTATCGAACATGGACATGGTGCTCGCGAAGACCGACCTCGCGGTCGCATCGCGCTACGCGCAGCTCGTCGAAGACAAGAAGGTGCGCAAGCATGTGTTCGAGCGGATCGTCGCGGAATGGGAGCGCACGTCGAACGTGCTGTCGGAGATCACCGGCAGGAAGGAACGGCTCGCTGATAACCCGCTGCTCGCGCGTTCGATCAAGAACCGTTTCCCGTATCTCGATCCGCTGAACCATTTGCAGGTCGAATTGCTGAAACGGCATCGTTCGGGCGACAAGAATACGCGCTTGCGCCGCGGGATTCATTTGACGATCAACGGTATCGCGGCCGGCTTGCGCAACACCGGCTAAGGGCCGCGTCGGCGCGGCAATTGCGTCTTCAATGTGCCGCAAGGGCACGCGGTGGCGGGATCGCACCGCGTGCCCTTTTCTTTTTCTTCTGACGCGTCGTCTCGCGTATCCGGTGGCGTGCGCAATGGCGCTCTCAGCGCGCTTCGATCATCAACGCATCAAGCTCGAACGACCCATCCGGCTGCACCGCGAAATACTGCCGCACCTCGTCCGGTGCGTTTTCCCACAGCGAGCGGATCGCGCTGACGCGCAGCGCCGGCGTACGCATCCGCGTCACCCATGCGTCGAATTCGAGCGGCATGCGCCACCGCTCGCGCACCTTCGCCGCGAAACCCGCTCGCTCGAACAACGCAAGCCATTCGTCGGCGCGATAGTCGCGGATATGCGACCCGTCGCGCAACACCTCCACCGCCTGCAAATGCGTATCGAGCAGCGGGTGATCGGCGCCCGCGATGTCGATAAAGAGTGCATGGCCGCCGGGCTTCAGCACGCGGCGCGCTTCGGCGAGCGCCTGCGGCACATCGTGCCAGTGATGCGCGGACAGCCGGCTGATCACCCAGTCGAACGAACCATCGTCGAACGGCAGGCTTTCCGCGGCGCCCTGCTTCGTCACGATGTTGCCGAAACCGCGATCGATCGCCGCGCTCGCGACGGTCGCCAGCATCGGGCGCGCCAGATCGTACGCCACCACCGACGCCGCGTGCGGCGCGACCGCGAAGCTCGCGTGGCCCGCGCCGCAGCCCATATCGAGCACGACCGCGTGCGGCGTCCGGGCGACGCACTTCGCAAGCGTCTGCAGGTCCTTGCCGGTTGCGTGCACGTGGCTCGTCAGATAGTTAGCGGCGGTCTGGCCGAATGCGTCGGTGACCTGTTCCTGATGTCTCATGGTTCGCTCCTTGGCCCGAGGTCCTCGTAAGGTGGTCTGAATAGATTCGATGGCGCGGGCGACGCCGCGCGGCGATTCGCATCGGTGGCCCGAATCGCTACAATAGAGCGCTGCCTGTACCAGTACAAGGCAAGCAACTATTCTGGTATCAACAACACCCGTCTGCCACCATGACTTCGCCGTCCCACGACGCCACGCCTGACACGCCACCCCCGCTCGATACGACACCCGCCCGTGCGCTGGGCGAATTTATCCGCGCGCATCGCGAGCGGCTCACACCGCTCGCGGTGGGCTTGCCGCCCGGCCCGCGGCGCCGTACGCCCGGGCTGCGCCGCGAGGAAGTCGCGCAGTTGTGTGGTGTCAGCCCGACCTGGTACACGTGGATCGAGCAAGGCCGCCCGGTGTCCGCGTCGCCCGATGCGCTCGCGCGGATCGCGGTCGCGTTGCAGCTGTCGCGCGCCGAGCGCGCGTATCTGTTCGAGCTCGCCGCACAGCGCGACCCGGCCGAGCCGGACACCGGCGGCGCCGACACGCCCGAGATGCTGCTGAAAACCGTGCAGCTGGTGCAGTCGCCCGCGTACGTGCTCGACCGCCAATGGAACGCGATCGCGTGGAACGCGCAGGCCGCCGACCTGTTCGTCGGCTGGCTCGACGGCGACCACGACCGCAACCTGCTGCGCTACACGTTTCTGTCGCCCGTCGGGCACACGCTGATCGTCGACTGGGAATCGCGCGCGCGGCGTCTTGCGGCTGAATTCCGCGCGGATTCGATCCGGCATCTGAACAACGCGCCGACGCGCGCGCTGATCGACGCGCTGATTGCCGCAAGCAATGCGTTCGCGCTCTTCTGGGCGTCGCAGGATGTCGGCGAGCGCGAAGGCGGGCGGCGGGAGTTCGAGCATCCACGCGACGGGCGGATTGCTTACGACCAGATCACGTTCAAGCCCGCGCATCGCGAAGACCTGAAGCTCGTCGTGCTGGTGCGCGAAAGCTAGACAGGCGGGCCGTTGCCACCTGCGCCGGGTGTTAAAATCGGCGTCTTCGCTTGCGAGCCTTGGCCCTGGCCGCAGCGTGTAGCGCCCGCCGCGGCCCCGCCGTCCGCTTTCCGTTCACCCGCTTTGATCACCATTCGCGTCCCTACACCATGACGTCCCAACTGCACAAAAAAGGCGAAGCCTGGTCGGCTCGCTTCTCGGAACCGATGTCGGAGCTCGTCAAGCGCTATACGTCGTCGGTCTTCTTCGACAAGCGTCTCGCCTTCGTCGACATCGAAGGTTCGCTCGCGCACGCATCGATGCTCGCCGCGCAGAAGATCATCGCCGCGGACGATCTCGCCGCCATCCAGCGCGGGATGGTGCAAATCAAAGGTGAAATCGAGCGCGGCGAATTCGAATGGCAACTCGATCTCGAAGACGTGCACCTGAACATCGAAGCGCGCCTGACCGCGCTGATCGGCGATGCGGGCAAGCGTCTGCATACGGGCCGCTCGCGCAACGACCAGGTCGCGACGGACATCCGCCTGTGGCTGCGCGGGGAAATCGACCGGATCGGCGGCTTGCTGAAGGACTTGCGCGGCGCGCTGATCGACCTTGCCGAGCAGAACGCGGCAACCATCATGCCGGGCTTCACACATCTGCAGGTCGCGCAGCCGGTCACGTTCGGGCATCACCTGCTCGCGTATGTCGAGATGTTTTCGCGCGACGCCGAGCGCATGCGCGACTGCCGCACGCGCGTGAACCGTCTGCCGCTCGGTGCGGCAGCACTCGCCGGCACCAGCTACCCGATCGACCGCCATGCGGTCGCGCAGACGCTTGGCTTCGACGGCCTCTGCGCGAACTCGCTCGACGCGGTGTCCGATCGCGATTTCGCGATCGAATTCACCGCGGCCGCCGCGCTGGTGATGACGCACGTGTCGCGCTTTTCCGAAGAGCTCGTGCTGTGGATGAGCCCGCGCGTCGGCTTTATCGATCTGGCGGACCGCTTCTGCACCGGCTCATCGATCATGCCGCAGAAGAAGAACCCCGACGTGCCGGAGCTCGCGCGCGGCAAGACCGGCCGCGTGAACGGGCATCTGATGGCTTTGCTCACGCTGATGAAAGGCCAGCCGCTCGCGTACAACAAGGACAATCAGGAAGACAAGGAGCCGCTGTTCGATACGGTCGACACGGTAGCCGACACGCTGCGCATCTTCGCGGAAATGGTCGCGGGCATCACGGTGAAACCGCAGGCGATGCGCGCCGCGGCGCTACAGGGCTTTTCGACCGCGACCGATCTCGCCGACTATCTGGTCAAGCGCGGACTGCCCTTCCGCGACGCGCATGAGGCGGTCGCACATGCGGTGCGGATTTGCGTGGACCGCAACTGCGATCTTGCGGACCTCACGCTCGACGAAATGCGCGGCGAACTGCCGAACGTCGCGCATCTGATCGGCGATGACGTATTCGATTATCTGACGCTGGAAGGCTCGGTGGCGAGCCGCAATCATCCGGGAGGCACCGCGCCCGATCAGGTGCGCGCCGCGGCGCAGGCCGCGCGCGCGGCATTGAAGTAATACCGTACGCAACCACGCACGCCTATCGCGCAAAGGCCGCAAGCCGGTGATTCACCGCCGCGCTTGCGGCACCCTCACCCGCGCGTCGCTAATTGTTCCCCGCCATCTCCGACAGTTTCTTCAGCGTCGCCACGCGCGCGCCGATCAGATCGATGCGCGCCTCTTCATCGCCCAGCAGCACGGTCGCGTCGAGATACGCGCGCCACGCTTGCTGCGCACGCCACAGCACGGGCCGCGCATGCCGCGGCATCTTGTTCACGAGCTGCCGGTAGTAGTGGTTCACATCCGCCGTCGCGTGCACGCATTGCGGATCAGCGGAACATGCGCGAAGCCGTGGTGGCGTATCGATCCCGTCCGGCGTCGCGATGACATTGCGCAGCGCGAGTGCACGAGCGCGTACCGGCTGCAGACGCAAATCGCCTTCCGACAGCTGGTAGCGCGTGCCATGCGTGGTTGCGGTCACCGCGGCCAGCATCTGCATCTCCACCGCGCGCCACGCCTTCCAGCGGGTTTCGCTCAATTCCCAGCGTCTGCGCCGGCCGGGCGGCACTTTCGCAAGCAACCGCTGAAATGACTGGTCGCTCGATGCTTCCCACGCAAGCCGCGCGGTGTCCATGCATTGCAGTTGCCCGGCCGTCGACGACATATCGGCGCGCGCCAGACACGTGCGCATCGCCGTATCGATCGGATCCGCGGCGGCCACTTCCGCGCGCACCGCCGCCGACGCGCCTGCCAATACCGCCGCCACCGATGCCCCCGCCAGCAGGCGAATCACAGCTGCTTTCAACACCTTCACCATCCCGTCACCATCCACTTACGATCGTCAGTCGCGCACGCAATCGACGAAGTACTCGATCCGGCCGTTGATCACTTCGCCCACGAGCCCGTGGATATCCGTATGGAAGCCCGGGAAGCGCTCGTTGAACTCACGCGCGAATTGCAGATAGCGAACGATCGTCCGGTTGAAACGCTCGCCCGGGATCAGCAACGGAATACCCGGCGGATACGGCGTCAGCAGGATCGAGGTGACGCGGCCTTCGAGTTCGTCGATCGGCACACGGTCGACCTCGCGGTGGGCGAGCCGCGCGAACGCGTCGGACGGCTTCATCGCGGGCTCCATGTTCGACAGGTACATCTCGGTGGTGAGCCGTGCGATGTCGTTGGCGCGATACACGCTATGAATCTGCTCGCACAAGTCGCGCAAGCCGATCCGCTCATACGCCGGATGCTGTGCGACGAATTCCGGCAGCACGCGCCACAGCGGCTGGTTATTGTCGTAGTCGTCCTTGAACTGCTGCAGCTCGGTGACCATCGAGTTCCAGCGGCCCTTCGTGATGCCGATCGTGAACATGATGAAGAACGAGTACAGCCCGGTCTTCTCGACGATAATTCCGTGCTCGGCCAGATACTTCGTGACGATCGCGGCCGGAATGCCGGTTTCGCCGAACTCGCCGTCGACGTCGAGCCCCGGTGTGATGATCGTCGCCTTGATCGGATCGAGCATGTTGAAGCCTTCGGCCAGCGCGCCGAAGCCATGCCAATGGTCGTTCGGACGCAGCATCCAGTCGTCGCGCGAACCGATACCCTCTTCCGCCAGTTCGACGGGCCCCCACACCTTGAAGAACCAGTCGATGCCGAATTCGTCATCGACCTTGCGCATCGCGCGGCGGAAATCGAGCGCCTCCGCGATCGACTCCTCGACGAGCGCCGTGCCGCCCGGCGGTTCCATCATCGCGGCGGCGACGTCGCACGACGCGATGATCGCGTACTGCGGGCTCGTCGAGGTGTGCATCAGATACGCCTCGTTGAAGCGATGACGATCGAACGTGCTGTTCTCCGAGTCCTGCACGAGAATTTGCGACGCTTGCGAGATGCCGGCGAGCAGCTTGTGCGTCGAGTGTGTCGCGAACACCAGCGCGCCGGTGCGCGGCCGGCCCGCGCCAATCGCATGCATGTCCTGGTAGAACTCGTGGAACTCCGCGTGCGGCAGCCATGCTTCGTCGAAATGCAGCGTGTCGAGCAGATCGCCAAGCAGGTCCTTGATCATCTCGACGTTGTAGATCACGCCGTCGTACGTGCTTTGGGTGATCGTCAGAATGCGCGGCTTCAGCTTCGGGTTCTTCGCGAGCGCCTCGCGTGCGAACGGGTTCGCTTCGATCTTCTTGCGGATATTCTCCGGCTTGAACTCGTCGCGTGGAATCGGGCCGATGATGCCGAAGTGATTGCGCGTCGGCGTCAGAAACACCGGAATCGCACCGGTCATCGTGATCGCGTGCAGGATCGACTTGTGGCAGTTGCGATCGACCAGCACGATGTCGCCCGGCGCGACCGTCGCGTGCCAGACGATCTTGTTCGAGGTCGACGTGCCGTTCGTCACGAAGAACAGATGATCGGCGCTGAAGATGCGCGCCGCGTTTCGCTCTGATGCAGCGACCGGGCCGGTGTGATCGAGCAATTGGCCAAGCTCGTCGACCGCGTTGCAGACGTCCGCACGCAGCATGTTCTCGCCGAAGAACTGGTGGAACATCTGGCCAAGCGGGTTCTTCAGGAACGCGACGCCGCCCGAATGCCCCGGGCAATGCCACGAGTACGACCCCTCTTCCGCATACTGCACGAGTTCCTTGAAGAACGGCGGCGCGAGCGAATCGAGATACACCTTCGCCTCGCGGATGATGTGCCGCGCGACGAATTCCGGCGTGTCCTCGAACATGTGGATAAAGCCATGCAGCTCGCGCAGGATATCGTTCGGCAAGTGGCGCGACGTGCGCGTCTCGCCGTACAGGAAGATCGGGATATCCGCATTGCGCTTGCGCACCGCGACGACGAACGCGCGCAGGTCGATAATCGCGCGCGCGAGCTCCGGCGCGCCGCTGTCGGTCGTGTTTTCGACGTACGGCAGCAGTTCGTCGTCGTCGATCGACAGGATGAAACACGACGCACGGCTCGACTGTTGCGCGAACGACGTCAGATCGCCATAGCTCGTCAGCCCGAGCACTTCCGCGCCTTCTTTCTCGATCGCCTCAGCGAGCGCCCGGATGCCGGAACCCGAAATGTTCTCGGAGCGGAAATCTTCGTCAATGATGACGACGGGAAAACGAAACTTCATGGGGCGCTTCTCCAAAAAGAACGACCGCTACTCTCGGTAGCGGTCCCCGTATTGCGGTGAGTCAAGGTCCGACGCGCGTTACGTTTTCGGCAACGTCACGCCATGCTGACCCTGGTATTTGCCGCCGCGATCCGCGTACGACACGTCACAAATTTCGTCGCTTTCGAAGAACAGCACCTGCGCGACGCCTTCGTTCGCGTAAATTTTGGCAGGCAAAGGTGTCGTATTTGAGAACTCGAGCGTCACATGCCCTTCCCACTCCGGCTCGAACGGCGTCACATTGACGATGATCCCGCAGCGCGCATAAGTGGACTTGCCCAGGCACACGGTCAGCACGCTGCGCGGAATGCGGAAGTACTCGACGGTGCGCGCCAGTGCGAACGAATTCGGCGGGATGATGCAAACGTCACCCTTGAAATCGACAAACGACTTCTCGTCGAAGTTCTTCGGATCGACGATCGTCGAGTTGATGTTCGTGAAAATCTTGAATTCGTCTGCGCAGCGAATATCGTAGCCGTAGCTCGATGTCCCGTAACTGACGATCTTGCGGCCGTCCTCGGTCGCACGGACTTGCGCCGGCTCGAACGGCTCGATCATCCTGGTCTCGGCGGCCATGCGCCGGATCCACTTGTCGGACTTGATGCTCATAGGTGAACGCTGCTGACGTGACGGTGTAATCGGGGAAAACTCGGAATGAACGCTGCGCCGGCGCCCTTGCGGGCGGTCGTAGGCGGGCGAAAGGCGCTTATTTTACGCGAAGGACGCAGGGGTGCTCCAACAGCGTGGAAAGCATGCGTGACGGCGCTCAGGTTTGGCAAGCCGGCTTTCGATGGATTGCCCGCGCACTTCGGTGCGAACTAAGGTTGCGCACTTCGGGCAACTTCGCAGTGCGGCCCGCTTGCAGCGTCACTGCGCGCGGATCAGCCCGCATGCGATCGCCGGACCGGGACCATGCTGCGGATACGCGTAAGGATCGGTTGCATCGCGATGCAGCAATACCGAGCGCTGCAGCACCGAGCGCACACCGTCGAGCGACACGTCAGGCGCAACGATAAAGCCCGCCGCGACGCCGGTGCTATCCGCGTGGATATTGCCAAGATCGCCCTCGACACGCGCGCCGTTCTTCAGACGGTCGGCGGCCGGTGCGAATACCGCGCCGGCGCTCGAGCCGTCCGCCGCGTTGCAGTCGCCCCGCTCGTGCACCTGCAATGCGTGGTCGCTGCTCGGCGGCAGCCCGGTGAGGTTGTACGTGACCTGAACCCCGTCCGAGCGCTCGATGAATGTGACGGTGCCGCGTGCCTGATGACCGAGCGAAGGCACCATCTGCGCGACCGCGCGCTTCTCCTGCGGTCTCAGGAAGGAGGTGCAGCCGGCGACGGGCACACCAAGGGCAGCCGTGACGATAAGCGCTGTGAAGGCTTGCATCGCACGGCCGTCGTTTCGTTTTCTCATGCGATCCTCTTGTCGAGCGCCGGCCGCCCCTGCGGCCGCCTTGCCGGACCTGATGAAGTCGACATGATACCGCGAGCGGCCCGCCACAATGCCGTGCTACGCCTCCACCACGGCGAGCCCGGCATGCACTGCACGAGCCCTCGCCGAAGTGGCGCACGCGCGGCGCACCGCCGGCCGCTCAGGTGTTTTGCACGACGATCGTCGGAAACTTCGACGACATATCGCGCGCGCGCTCGGCGATATGAACCGCCATCTTGCGCGCGATGGTCCGATAAATCTCCGCGATGCGGCCGTCCGGTTCGGCAACCACGGTCGGCTTGCCGGAGTCGGTCTGCTCGCGGATCGCGATATCGAGGGGTAAGCTGCCCAGCACGTCGACACCGTACTCCTTCGCCATCCGCTCGCCGCCGCCGGAGCCGAAGATGTGCTCTTCGTGGCCGCAGTTCGAGCAGATATGTGTCGCCATGTTCTCCACGATGCCGAGAATCGGAATGCCCACTTTCTCGAACATCTTGAGGCCCTTCTTCGCGTCAAGCAGCGCGATGTCCTGCGGCGTCGTCACGATCACCGCGCCCGTCACCGGCACGCGTTGCGATAGCGTCAGCTGGATGTCGCCGGTGCCCGGCGGCATATCGACGATCAGGTAATCGAGCTCGCGCCAGTTGGTCTGCCGCAGCAGTTGCTCGAGCGCCGACGTGGCCATCGGGCCGCGCCACACCATCGGGTTATCCTGCTCGATCAGAAAACCGATCGAATTCGCCTGCATCCCGTAGCCGGTCATCGGGTGCATCGACTGGCCGTCGGGCGACTCCGGGCGACCGGTGATGCCGAGCATCATCGGCAGCGACGGCCCGTAAATATCCGCATCGAGAATGCCGACCGAAGCGCCTTCGCTTGCCAGCGCAAGCGCGAGATTCACCGCGGTCGTGCTCTTGCCGACCCCGCCTTTGCCCGACGCAACGGCGACGATATTCTTCACGTTCGGCAGCAGCTTCACACCGCGCTGCACCGTGTGCACGGCGATGTCCTGCGACACCTGCACCTTCACGTCGGCGACACCCGGCACCGCGGCAAGCGCGCCCGCGACCAGCGCGCGGATCGCGTCGAACTGGCGTTTGGCCGGATAGCCGAGTACCACGTCGACGCTGATCGTGGCACCATCGACGTTGACATTCCTGAGGTTCTTCGCGGCGGCGAACGGCCGGCCGGTGTTGGGATCGGTAATGGCCGCGAGGGCGGCATCCACCTGGGCCCGATCGATACTCATTGAGACTCCGTGGGAACACATGGCGCGCGGCGGAATCGAAATTTCGCCAGTGGCCGGAATTTGAAAGAAATTGTTATCCAGGATTGCATAAAACCGGTCGCGCAGGCACGCTTGCCGCGCGACCAGCAATAGGGCCGAATCGCTGGTGCTTCAATCGTCATTGTAGTGGCTGGTGTCGGCCCACGCCGGAAGACCCTCTTTGAGTGTCGCTCCGGCTGCGGGCGGCGCGCTCAGCACGCCACCGCGGCCGCCTGCCAGCTGTCTCTCGTTGCCGGCTTGTTTGACTTAAACATAGGACCTGAAAATGAACGCGAAAATCATGACTCGCCTCTCGGTAATCGCCCTCGCGGGCACACTCGTCGCCGGCTGCGCGACGCAGCAAGGCACCAACACCGCGGTCGGCACCGGCGTCGGCGCGGGCACCGGCGCCGCGCTCGGCGCGATCTTCGGCGGCGGCAAGGGCGCGGCGATCGGCGCAGGCGTCGGCGCAGCGGTCGGTGGTATCACCGGCTACAACTGGCAAAAGATCCACAACAAACTGTCCGGCGCGACGAAAGGCACCGGCACGCAGATCACCGAACAACCGGATGGCTCGCTCAAGCTGAACATTCCGAGTTCGGTCACGTTCGACACGAACAGCTACGCGATCAAGCCGTCGTTCCAGCCTGTGCTGGCACAAGTTGCGCAAACGCTGAACGAGAGCCCGGAAGTGATCGCGCAGGTGGTCGGCCATACCGATAGCACCGGCCAGCCGGCGTTTAATCAAACGCTGTCGGTCAACCGCGCAGAAAGCGTCACCAACTACCTCGCGTCGCAAGGCGTCGCACCGCAGCGCCTCGCGGCAACGGGCGTGGGCGCGAGCCAGCCGGTCGCCGACAACAACACGGAAGCGGGCCGCGCGGCAAATCGAAGGGTCGAGATCTATCTGCGCGCGACCGCGCAGCCTGGCCAGGTGCACTGAGCGGCGCCGTGGGATACCCACGCAAGCGCCGCGCGCCGGCCTTGCGCGTGTCCCGCTATGGGGACTGAAGGCTGCGTCCAAGGCGAACGAAAAAAATTTCGAACTCTTTGGCGGGTACGTTGTCTTTATTTACGGTACGTGTGCGGTTCGTCCGCCGCGTCACCATTCTCCTCTTGTCGTTGTTGCTCCGGGGCCTATAGCCCCGGTTTTTTTTGCCCCGGTTTTTGGGTGCATTCCCCCTGCGGCACGGGACCAGCGGCACATCGCCACGCGAGCTTGTCCAATTATCGGGACAACAATCCCCACGCAAACGAAATCTGAATGAAAGCGGCTCTGGCACGTTGCGCGTGAGCAATGGAACGGCAACAGCCCGTTGCGCGATTACTTCGCAAGCCGCCTGAGGCTTGCGCGCGCCCGCGCCTGGCTAAGCTGCTTGAGCACGCTGTTCTCGTGCGGGTCGCCGTAGTGAAAGAGCGCCGTGCTGCGTATGCTGGTCGGCAAACACGCCTCGTTTGCGTGCAGCGAGCGCATGCCCCAGAAGAAATAGATGTTGCCTGGTTCGAGTGGAACCGGCTTCGCGCCGAGCCAGCGCTGCACGGTCGGTGAACGCCATAGCCGGCAGGCGGTGCCGCTCTCGACCACCGCCTTCTCGAGAATATTCAGCAGCGCCGGGCCGCGCACGTTGCGCATGTTCGGGTACATCACCAGATTCCCGCGCGGTTCGTTCGGCCGGTTCGGAATCAGGATCGGCACAAGCGCGGTGACCACGTACGAGTCATAGTGGAAGCGGTTCGCGTGGCGCAAGCCATGCGTGCCGGCCAGCACGCGCAGCACCGGCAGGATCCGCGGGCTAGGCGGCTCGCCGCGCATCGCGCGCTGATAGAGGCCATCGAGCACCATCCGGAAGCCGTGCGCGCTGAAAATCGCATTGAGCGGGCTGTGTCCGATCCAGTCCTGGCCGCCGAGGCCAAAATACTGACCGCCGCGTTTGTCGAGCTCGGCGGTGATGTATTCGCGCATCGGCGTGAGTACCGCATCCGGCACTACATTGTGCAGGACACCGAAGCCCTGCTGATTAATCGCCGCGTACAGGTTGTCCACGTCCGTCATGTCGACGGTCGTCAGCATGTCGTGGTCAAGCGCCTCGTTGGCCATGATTCTTCACTCCTTCATTGGAGCAACGCCACGCACGCGCGGCACGCGGTACGCGCGGTGACCGGCTGACTGCGGCTTCCGGCGGCTGATAGCGAGGCGCTGCGATTGACTGCGGGGGGCTACTACGGCTGATTGCGTAAGGACTGTAAGGTCGCGCGTCCACGCCGCTCTGTGCGCTGGCTAACGAACTGGCCGGAACAGCCATCCGGCGGATGGAATAACGCGGTCTTGCGCACGTTACGCGCCGCGCTTGTCCGATTGCGACAGGCAAGCCGTCCTGCGTTGAGGGACACGCTGGTAAAATCGACTGAATCAAAGCCGGTTCTGTCCGCGACAGAACCTTGTTCATAGACGCGAGCCGCACGCGGGTCACCCACGCGCGGCGCTCCTGGGCCAAGTTGCCGCGCGACGCGATACCACGCGCGACGGCCGCCCTCCTCCCCGCAGGCCAGAAAAATCCGTATGTCAGCATCCGCTTCCGACCTCAACGCCTCCGGCACGCCGCCGGGCCGCCGCCAGATTCTCGTCACGTCCGCGCTGCCGTACGCGAACGGCCAGATTCATATCGGCCACCTTGTCGAATACATCCAGACGGACATCTGGGTCCGCGCGCTGCGCATGCATGGGCACGAGGTCTACTACGTCGGCGCCGACGACACGCACGGCACGCCGATCATGCTGAAAGCGGAGCAGGAAGGGGTCACGCCGAAACAGCTGATCGATCGTGTGTGGCAGGAGCACACGCGCGACTTCAAAAACTTCGGCATTTCGTTCGACAACTACTACACGACCGATTCCGAAGAAAACCGCGTGCTGTCCGAATCGATCTATGTCGCGCTTCGCGATGCAGGGCTGATCGACGCGCGCGAGATCGAGCAGGCGTACGACCCCGTCAAGGAAATGTTCCTGCCGGACCGCTTCATCAAGGGCGAGTGCCCGAAGTGCGGCGCGAAAGACCAGTATGGCGACAGTTGCGAGGTGTGCGGCTCGACCTACTCGCCGACCGACCTGATCAACCCGTACTCGGTCGTGTCAGGCGCGACGCCGGTGCGCAGGAAGTCGACGCACTATTTCTTCCGCCTGTCCGATCCGCGCTGCGAAGCCTTTCTGCGCGACTGGGTCGGCGGTCTCGCGCAGCCGGAAGCGACCAACAAGATGCGCGAATGGCTGGGGGCGAGCGGCGATGCGAAACTCGCCGACTGGGATATCTCGCGCGACGCGCCGTACTTCGGCTTCGAAATTCCGGACGCGCCGGGCAAATATTTCTACGTGTGGCTCGACGCGCCGGTCGGCTACTACGCGAGCTTCAGGAACCTGTGCGCGCAGCGCGGCATCGACTTCGACGCGTGGATTCGCAAGGGTTCGACGGCCGAGCAGTATCACTTTATCGGCAAGGACATCCTGTACTTCCATACGCTGTTCTGGCCCGCGATGCTCGAATTTTCCGGCCATCGCACGCCGACCAATGTGTTCGCGCACGGCTTCCTGACGGTCGACGGCGCGAAGATGTCGAAGTCGCGCGGCACGTTCATCACCGCGAACAGCTATATCGAAGCGGGCATGAACCCCGAGTGGCTGCGCTACTACTTCGCGGCGAAACTCAACGGCACGATGGAAGACATCGACCTGAACCTCGATGACTTCCAGGCGCGCGTCAACAGCGATCTGGTCGGCAAGTACGTGAATATCGCGAGCCGCGCGGCGGGCTTTCTGATCAAACGTTTCGACGGCCGCGTGCAGGACAGCGCGCTGCATCATCCGCTGCTCGGCACGCTGCGCGCGGCGCTGCCGCAGATCGCCGCGCACTACGAAGCGCGCGACTACGGCCGTGCGCTGCGCCAGACGATGGAACTCGCCGACGCCGTGAACAGCTATGTCGATACCGCGAAGCCGTGGGATCAGGCGAAAGACCCGGCCAACGCGGTCGCGCTTCACGAGACGTGCAGCGTCAGCCTCGAGGCGTTCCGGCTGCTGTCGCTGGCGCTCAAGCCCGTGCTGCCCCAGGTTGCGCAAGCGGCTGAAGCCTTCCTCGGCATCGAGCCGCTCGTCTGGGCCGATGCCGAGCGACCCCTTTCGTCGAGTCGTCCGGTCAACGCGTACAAGCATCTGATGACGCGCGTCGATCCGAAACAGATCGACGCGCTGCTCGAAGCGAATCGCTCGTCGCTGCAGGCAACGCCTGCGGCGCAAACCGGTGCAACGTCGAAAGCAACCGAGGCGCCGGGCAAAGCCATCGCGAATGGGAAAAACGGCGCGAACGGCAAGGAAGAGGAAGCGCCGATCATCTCGATCGACGACTTCGCGAAGATCGATCTGCGCATCGCCAGGATCGTCGACTGCAAGGCCGTCGAGGGATCGGACAAGCTGCTGCAGCTCACGCTCGATGTCGGCGAAGAGAAGACGCGCAATGTGTTTTCCGGCATCAAGTCCGCGTATCAGCCGGAGCAGCTGGTCGGCAAGCTGACGGTGATGGTCGCGAACCTCGCGCCGCGCAAGATGAAGTTCGGGCTGTCCGAAGGGATGGTGCTGGCGGCATCGGCGGCCGATGAAAAGGCGGAGCCGGGCATTTACGTGCTGGAGCCGAATAGCGGCGCGAAACCGGGCATGCGGGTGAAGTGACGCGCCGCACCGCACACTCGACGAAAAAGCACGCCAGCCGGCGTGCTTTTTTCTTGATCGGCCTGCCGCGCGTCGGCGCGGTTAGCGCGAAAACCACGGCCAGCGATCGAAGCGCCGCGTATAGAGCAGATCCATCCCCTGGAACGTGCCGCCGTATGCGGCAACCGACCAGTAGCGCGTCAGGTTCAGCGTCGCCTTGACCGCATTGCTCGCCGACTGCAGCCCCTGCTCATAGCCGATCACGAGCCGCTCGTTGATCGCCTTCGACACCATCACCACCTGCGGGTCGGTCAGACCCACCTCGCTGCGGCCGATCGAAAATTCATCGAACCCGAAGGTCTGCGCGATCCGCTTGCCGCCCGCGCTGCCAAGCAACGCGAGCGCGGCCGTCATCGTGCTCTGCTGGCCAAGGTTGTTGCCCTGATCGGTACCGTGACCGAACAGCAGCCACGACAGCTTTTCGTTGTCCGGCACGTTGGGCTCGGAGACAAGCTTCGCGACCGGCGCCTGGATTGTGCCGGTCACCTGCACGCCCGCCTCCACTTCCTGATTGCGGCGCATCGCCAGGATATTGATGCCCGGATTCGCGACGGGCCCATTAAACGTGAAGAAGCCATTCTCGATCGCGAGCTTGCGGCCGAACGCGGTATAGCTCGACCCTTCCGTCACGCGGACATTGCCGACCGCGCGCAGCGGCACGTCCGGCGTGGACAGCGCGGTAATCGTGCCGCGCAGCCCGACGTCGGCGCCCTGGCCACGGAAGCGGAAGTCGTTGCCGAGGTCGATTTCGATATTCGCGCGCGGGGCAAATGGGCTGACCGGCCTGTTCGCGTCGCCGGGCTCGCGCGGCCGGCCGCCCGACAGCGTGCCGTCCGGCCGCACGATCACGACGTCGTCTCCGAGGCGTGGCGCCGCCTGCTCGGGCATGTCGAAGCGCGCATGCTCGATATTGAACTTGCCGTTGATCGCGATCCCGCCCGGCTGGCCGGCGTTCGCGACAGTCGCGCTGCCTGACAGCGTCAATTGCCGGTCCGGCGACGCGAACAGTTCGAGCTGATTCGCGACGATGCTCGCGGTCAGATCCGGCTCCGCATTGTCGAGGCGCACGCGGCCGCTCGCGCGCAGCGTGCCCGCGCCGCCGTGGAACTCGACCTGCTGGAAGTCGACGAGATTCTCCGACAGCGCGATACGCACCACGCCGTCCGTCAAGCGCACGCCGAGGTCGACGGCCGTCGCGGACAGGCCGTCGCCGACCAGCGACCCGGACAGCTTCGGCTTCGCAACGGTGCCGCTTAACGCGAGGCGCAGCGCCATATGTCCGTCGAGCACATAGCTTGGGCCGAGCAGGCCGCCGGTCGTTTTCAGCGACGGCACATCCGCGTTGATCGTGCCGGTGAGCGGCGCGTCTTCGTCGAGCGTCAGCGCGCCGTCGCGCATCGCGAGCGCGGTGTGCGCGTTGGCATCGATCACGCCGACGCGGGTTGCCTGCGCGTGCAGGATCGCGTTCGCATGATTACCGGCGGCGAAGTCCACGCGCGCCGAGATATCGGTGACGCCGAGCGACGCGAAGGCGCGCCCGACTTCGACCGTCACGTCGCCGCTGCGGCGCTTGAGCTGAATATGGCCGCTCGATGTGTCGCCCAGCGTGAAGTCCCAGTCGCCGTCGAACACGAGGTCGGTCTTCGTCGCCGGCGGGGTGCCGGTGAACTCCTGGCGCAGCTGCTGCAGGCGCGTCACCGAGACGCTGGTCAGCGTGCCCGCGGAATGGACCCGCCCGTGGTCGTAGGACAGCGACTTCAGATCGAGCAGCGCGCCTTCGAGCGTGATGCGCGTCGCGCCAAGCGTGAGACGCTGCGGGCCCGCGCTCACCGTAAGCGGGCTCTCCATGTTCAGCGCGGGCGTGCCGCGGTTTTGCAGGTGCGTGAGCGTGCCGTCCCAATGCGTGCCATCGCGTGCATCGGTCAGACGCCCGTTCGCGGCAAGCGACAGATCGAGCGGCCGGTCGCGCAGGGAGCCCGTGGCGGCCGCCTCGATCGTGTGGTTCGCGCGCGTGCCGTTCAGCCGCGCAGTCAGCGTCTTCAATTCGACGCCCGCGGTACTCAGGTTGCGCGCGTCGGTCGTGAATACCATCGCGCCATTCGCGCCGTCGCGCAGCTCCGCGTGGCCTGCCGCATGACCGAGGCGGTTCGCGCCGAACACGACGCTGTCCGCCTTGTAGTCGAGCGTCACGTTCGGATGCGCGAACGTGCCGGTGAGATCGCCGTCCGCTTCGACGAGGCCCGCGACGCCGAAGCCGAGCCGATCGAGCTGCGGCGCATCGACGCGAAAACGCAGACGATCGCCGCGGCCACCGAAGCTGCCCTGCAGATCCACCTGATTGCCCGCCACCGACAGGTTCGCGTGACTCGGCAAAATGCGCGAGCCGGCCAGCTGGATCGTGCCGCTGCCGGTCATCGGCAGGTTGTCGTACACGCTCTCGCCAAGCCTGAATTCCGCCTTGGTCGTGAAGGTCGGGGCAAGCAGGCCGGACGCGCTCAGCGTGCCGTTCACGCGCGCTTCGATCTTGCGCGCCGGTTTGGCGGGTGCGGCGGCGGCAGACGTGCGTGACGGCACGGGTGTGCGCCTGCCGCTTGTCGCGGCGGAACGCGCTGGCGTGGTCGACGTGGGTGCGGGCGTCATCATCGAGGTCAGCGACAGCGGATCGAAGTCGGTCAGCGTCGCCCGCAGGTTGTACGTCGAACTGGCGTCGTTCTTGACCGCACCGGACAGATCGATGCGTCCCCCGCCCGAAGTCAGCCGCACGTCGTTGAAGCTCGTGCGCGCCGGGTCGAGCGTGACCTTGCCCTGCACACGCAGCGCCGCCTGCGGGTCGGCGAGATCGAGCGTCACGGTGCGGATATCGTCGTTCAGGCGAGTGGCGATCGGGCCGGCGAACTGCGTCGGCCGAATGCTTGCCTCAAGCGCGTTCAGGTCCAGCCGCGCCACTTTCAGATCGAAGCGGCCGCGCTTGCCGGCAAGTTCGCCGTCGCCGGTCACCGTCGCGTTCCTGACGAGGCGCACGGCCAGCTTCGAAATATGCTGCGCTTGCGCGTCGAGTCGCACATCGGCGTGAGCGTCGATCAGCGGCAGCAGGTGCTGGTCGATCGAGCCGGGTTTGGCGTTGACGATCGAAACCGAACCGGTCACCGTGAAGCCGCGCGGGCGCGTCGCGGGGTTGACGGGAGCGGGGACGCTGGCCGCGGCTGCCGCGCCGGCGGTACTGCCATGGCTGGCCGAGCTGATCGCGCTGGCGGCGGTGGATGCCCCCGCCATGCGCTGCGCGCCGGTTCCGCTTGCCGGTCTCGATGCGCTAGCGGCGTTTGACGCGCCGGTCGCGGTTGACCCAAACGCGGACCCAACCGCGGACGCAACCGCAGACCCGGCCCCGGCCGCACCCGTCGCCGCGCCACTGGCCGCCGTCCCGCTCGCGCTGTGTCCGGCCTCGGCCGCGCGCTCCCCCGCCGGCCGCAGATCCGCCCGCACCGTGAGGTCCGCCGCCGGCGCGCCAGGCGCGAACGCCTGCGGGTTCACGTGATCGAAAGTCAGCATCGCGCGCTGCAGCGGCACATCGGCGAACGGCGTCGCCTCGACGCGCGCATGGCCGTCGAGCTTCATGCCACTCGCGTCGAGTTCCGCGATCAGCGTCTCGAGCGTGCCGGACACGTGCCCACGCACCTGCACCGCCTCGTCGTTGACCTTGCCCGCATAACCGGCCTCGCCAGTCAATGGAAACGGCCGCACACCGTCGAGCTTCGCCGACGCGGTGACCGCGCCGAACGGCGTATCGAGCCGGTCGACCGATGCCTCGTGGTGCCGCCCGTCGCTGCGGCCGTGAAATAGCAGCCGCGCGTATTCGCTGGTCGACCCGCCCTCGTGCAGCAACAGCTTGTCGACCCGCAAGTCGCGCACGTCGAGCTGCATCGGCAATTGCAAATCCTGTGGCAGCGTGAGCGGGCTCGACGGCTCGGTCGACGGCGCGAGCCGCGCTTCGATAGTGCCGACATGCAAATAATTGACAACGAACTTCCACGGCCGGCCAGATAGCGCCCAGTTGCCCGACGCACGGTCGACGCGAATCTCGGTGCCGCTGCCATCGAGGCTGCGCCACTGCACGTTGGCCAGACGCACGCCAGTCGCGAGTGTGCCGCCTTCGAACCTGCCGCCCAGCCGGCCGCCCAGCAGCTTCACCGCCGCCTGCCACGCGTACGCGGTGCCCCGTTCGGTCGCGACGACGCCATACAGCGCACCCGCCAGCAGCGCGACGATCAGCACGGGCGCGATGATCGCCCAGACCAGCGCGCGCCACAAACGCCGCCGGCGGCGCTTCGGCGGCGGCGGTGGCGTATCGGCTCCGCCCGGCCCGCGACCGGCGCCGCCCGCGCCATCGGCATCGCTGGGCGGCACTTCACCCGGGCGTTCCGACGATGACAGGTTGGCGATACGGTCTGTGGTCATGCTTCGCGTGCAGTCGGATACAAGGTTGATCAGAAGGCAATGCCGAGCGTCAGGTACGGACGCACGCTACGATCGCGAATCCCATAGGCGAGATCGAGGTTCACCGGCCCGACCGGACTGCGCCAGCGCGCACCAAAGCCGACGCCAGGGAAGAACTCCTTCTCGTGCCAGTTATCGGTCGCGGTACCGATATCGAAAAACACCGCCGCACCCCAGTCGTGACTGAACCAGTGCTGATATTCGGAACTCCCCGTCACGAGGTACTTGGTCGGCAGTACCGAGCCGCCGACGTTGTTGCCGATGCCGTCAAAGCTATAGCCGCGCACCGAGTTCGAGCCGCCCGCGCGGAACAGCAGCGACGCCGGCACGCCGCTCGACGGCCCGCTCGTGAGCACGGCGCCGAGCTCCGCGCGAAACAGCACGAGATCGCTCTGGCCGACCGGCACGTATTGCTGCCCGCGCGCATAGCCGCGAATAAACGTCTGATCGGCCGCGCCTTTCACCGCGAAGCTGGCTTCCGCGCGAATCAGGTTGCCGGAGCGCGGAAACAGCGGGTCGTCGGTATTGCGGCGGGTCCATGCCCATCCGGGCACGAGCGCGCGGGCCGTGGTCGGCGGGGCGCTGTTCTGGTCCAACCGGTCCTGGTAATACAGCAGCGAATACGAGTAATCGAGATACTGCGACGTGCGTGTGCGCTGCACGCCCGCACGCAGGCTGTAGATGCGCGTATCGGACACATCGGTGGTCGTGTACGACGCGAGCGCGCTGTTGGTCCAGCCGCGGTTGCCGGGCTGCATCGACAACTGGATCTGCCCGAACTGCTGGATCTGGTCGATCCGGCCCGACACCGTGAACGGCCATGCGACGCCGAACGTGTTGAGATACGTGTACGAACCTTGTACGTGCGCGCCGGTGTCGGTCGCATAGCCGACGCCGCCGCGCACGCTGTTAAACGGAAATTCGCTCACTTTCACGTGCATCGGCGTTTCGAGCGGCCTCGTGGGATCGTTGTCGATGTCGATCGCGACGCTCGCGAAGTACGGCGTGTTCTGTAGCTGGCGCTGCAGTTCGGTCACGCGCTGCACGTCGTAGATCTGGCCAGGCGTAATCGGATTGACGTTATGGATGATGCTTTCCGGATAACGCTGCGTGCCAGATATGTCGAGATTGCCGAAGGTGAAGGTCGGACCGCTGTCGTAGGTGACCGAGAGCGTCGCGCTATGCGTTTGCGGATCGATGCGCGCCTCGGAGAGGGAAATCTTCGCGGCCACGTAGCGGCGCGCCTGCAGCGCCCTGAGCGATGCGTTCTTCGCGTCGTCCCAGCCGGACTGCGTAAACGGGTCCCCCTCGTGCAGCGAGAACGCAAAACGGGTCGCGTTTTCCTGCGCGGGGTCCTCCGTCTCGACCGCACCGCGAAACGACAGTGTGATCGACGAGATGATGGTTTGCGGACCGGGGTCGACATGCACGGTGACCAGGCGCCGGCCGTCGATCGTGCGCGCGTCGGTGCGCACGACCGGCGTGAAGTAACCTTGCGTCGCCGCAAGGTCGCGCACCTGTTGCGGTGTCGCGGTGACAAGAAAGTCGAATTGTTCGCTGCTGATGTCGTCGCGCGTGGCGAAGCGGGCGATATCGAGGTGGTCCTGGAGCAGTTTGCGCAGCGAACGCGGCGTCGCATCGATGGTGACGTCGTACGACGCACGCTTTCGTGCCGCATACGCCGAGGGTGCGCCCGCCGCCGCCAGAAACAGCACGGCGACCATTGTCAATACGAGCCAAGCGCGCCAAAGCCGCGCTGCGGGCAGCGGCCCCGACGCGCGGTGCGGCTTCGGAACGGCGTTGCGCCGCCCGTGCCGCGATTGCGACGGTTCGATTGACCACCCCGCCAAACGCGACCTCCGGCGATTGTTGACTGTTTCTCAGGTTAGGCCAGTCCGCGGCAGGACTGAAGGCTGTTATTTGACCACATCGGAGCGCCCACGCATCCCGAATTAATCGGCGCCAGCCGTCGCTTGACGGCCTTGCACCGGTCCTTTCCCCACAGATTCGCTTGCGGTGCCCTCGCATGCGCTAAAATTACGTCCGACCCGAACGGCCGCCCTCGCGGCGCGTTCTCCTTTCACGGACATCGAGCCATGTATCAGTCGGACATCACGCAGTTCCTGAATCAGCTGAAAACGCAAAAGCCGCAACTCGAAGAAGAACAGCGCCGCGGCCGCTCGCTGTTGTGGGACAAGCAGCCCATCGACCTCGAAGAACGCGCGGAGCAACAATCGTCGCGCGTCCAGCAAACGCCGTACGTCTACTACCAGAACTTCTGAACGTGTCTTCCGCCGACGAGGCCCGCGCCGCGCTGGTTCCGGCTGCGCAAGGTTCCGCGCATACCCCTGCGCATGGGCCCGCGCACGGACCTGATAAAGCGCCCGCGAACGCCGCGCTCACCGCGCCCACGAAAGACTCCACGCCCGACACTGTGGACGGCATCGCTTTCGCGCGCCTGTACGGCGAACCGCTCTTCAAGCTCCCGCAGGACCTGTACATCCCGCCGGACGCGCTTGAAGTCTTTCTCGAGACCTTCGAAGGCCCGCTGGATCTGCTGTTGTACCTGATCCGCAAGCAGAACTTCAATGTGCTCGACATTCCGATGGCCGACGTGACCGCGCAGTACCTCGGCTACGTCGAACAGCTGCGCAAAACAAACCTCGAACTCGCGGCGGAATATCTGCTGATGGCGGCGATGCTGATCGAGATCAAATCGCGGATGCTGCTGCCGGTGAAGAAAGCCGACACCGGTGAAGAAGCGGAAGACCCGCGCGCGGAACTCGTACGGCGGCTGCTCGAGTACGAGCAGATGAAACTCGCCGCGCAGCAGCTTGATCATCTGCCGCAACTGGGCCGCGACTTCCTGCGCGCCGAGGTGTACATCGAGCAGAGCATCACGCCGCGCTTTCCGGACGTCAATACCGACGATCTGCGCGCCGCATGGGCCGATGTGATCAAGCGCGCAAAACTGGTGCAGCATCACCGCATTTCCCGCGAGGAACTGTCGGTACGCGAACATATGAGCGTGATCCTGCGCCGGCTGCAAAATGCACGCTTCATGGAGTTTTCAGAACTGTTCGATGTGTCGCGCGGGGTGCCGGTGGTGGTCGTGAACTTCATCGCGATGCTCGAGCTATCGCGCGAGTCGCTGATCGAAATCACGCAGGCCGAACCGTTCGCCCCCATCTACGTGCGGCTTGCCTATCTGCCGGCGTAGTCTTACAGCACGGGGCGCGCCTCAACATGGTGCGCGGCGCTCGCAAATCCTCTACAATCCCGCGCTTTGGACCCCGCTTCGCGGCTTTGCAGCCCCGCTGTGCAGTCTGTCAGGCACCGCTTCCGGGCTGCGACCGTAGCACGCACGACGCTTACCGCCGTCGCTTATTTTTGTCGCCTGGCCCAGCGGCACCGGCCCGCGTGAGGACAACCATCCGATCATGAAAGTCATCAGTTCGATCCAGGAATTGCGCGACCAGTTGCGCGGCCAGAACCGCACCGCGTTCGTGCCGACCATGGGCAACCTGCACGAAGGCCACCTGTCGCTGATGCGGCTTGCGCGCCAGCACGGCGATCCGGTGGTCGCGAGCATTTTTGTGAACCGTCTGCAGTTCGGACCGAACGAAGACTTCGACCAATACCCGCGCACGCTCGAATCCGATATCGACAAGCTGCAGAAGGAAAACGTGTACGTGCTGTTCGCGCCGACCGAGCGCGATATGTACCCGCAGCCACAGGAATACCGCGTCCATCCGCCGCATGACCTCGGCGACATTCTCGAAGGCGAGTTCCGGCCCGGCTTTTTCACCGGCGTGTGCACGGTCGTGATGAAGCTGATGTCGTGCGTGCAGCCACGCGTCGCGGTGTTCGGCAAGAAGGACTACCAGCAATTGATGATCGTGCGTGCGATGTGCGAACAGTTCGCGCTGCCGACCGATATCATCGCCGCGGAAACCGTGCGCGACCCCGACGGGCTCGCGCTCAGTTCGCGCAACCGCTATCTGGAAGCGGCCGAGCGCGCCGAGGCGCCGCACCTCGCGGCCACGCTCAATGGCGTTCGCGATGCGGTGCACGCGGGCCGGCGCGATTTCGCGGCGCTCGAGCGCGAAGCGATGGCGCAACTTGCCACGCGCGGCTGGAAGCCGGACTACATCGCGATCCGCAAGCGCGCGAACCTGCTGCCGCCCGCCGCACACGAAGCCGAGGCGCCGCTCGTCGTGCTAGCCGCCGCGAAGCTCGGCGTGACGCGCCTGATCGACAATCTGGAAATCTGACGCGCGCCGGCGAGTTCGGCTCGCGCAAGGGAATTGCCATGCAACGCCATATGCTGAAATCGAAGATCCACCGCGCCGCGGTCACGCACTGCGAATTGCACTACGAAGGATCGTGTGCGATCGACGAGAACCTGCTCGAAGCCGCGAATATCGTCGAAAACGAGCGGATCGACATCTGGAACATCAACAACGGCGAGCGCTTTTCGACTTATGCGATCAAGGGCGCGCGCGGCAGCGGGATGATTTCGCTGAACGGCTCAGCCGCACGGCGCGCGCAGCTCGGCGACCTGGTGATCATCGCGGCCTTCGCGATGATCGATGAAGCGGAATTGCAGGCAGGCTGGAAGCCGAATCTGGTGTTCGTCGACGAGCAGAACCGCATCAAGGGCAGCCGCGACCATGTGCCGACGCAAAGCTGGACCTGACTGACTGAACGAATACCCCGTCACGGTACGGCCGCCGGCTATGACCCGGCGACGCGGCGCGGGTCTTCCCGCATCGCTGCTCAGGCCCGGCCGTTGGTCCACTTGAGGATCGGTTCCCATTGGTCCAGATCCTTCTCGACACGGCTTTTCGCCACGTCCCACAGCGTCAGGCCGTGCGCGGCGAGCTGCACGTAATTCTGCGTATCGCGCAGAAAACCGAGCACCGGCAGATTCAACCCCTCGACGAAACGATGCAGCTGATCGGCGGATTTCGTCCGCGCGTCGACGCGCATCCCCACCACGCCGACTTCGATCGAGCCTTTCCTGACGGCCTTTTCCTTCGCAAGGCGCTCGAGAAATTCCTGGGTCGCGAGAATATCGAAAATGGACGGCTGAAGCGGCACGATCACCTTGTCGGCCAGACCCAACGCGATGTTCAGCCGGTTGCCGTGCAATCCGGCCGGCGTATCGATCACGGCGCGCTCAAGGCCCTTCGGCGGTTTCACGGGCGAATCCGGGTCGACGTGCCACGTTTCGATCGCGGGCAGGCCGCTCGGACGCAGATCGAGCCACGCGTGCGCGGACTGCTGCCGGTCGAGATCGGCGAGTGCGACCCACTCGCCCTCGGCCGCGAAATAGCCCGCCAGGTTGGTGGAGAGCGTGCTTTTGCCCACGCCGCCCTTCGGATTCGCCACCACGATGACCGTCATGAATTCTCCCGGGAAGAAGGCCTGCTAGTTGTCGAATTATCTCAAATGGCCCCGCCGCCGGGGCGTGATGGCCCTACTGGGCGCCTCCCTTGGCGGCACAGGCGTTGATAATATCGGCAAATCCGCGCCGGCTCAAAAGCCCCCGGCACCGATTTGGATAAACCCCTTCCCTTTTTCGGGAGCCGTACGATGAGCAAACTGCGTACTGAGCGCGACCTCGAATGGCTGCGCGCGCTGCAACCCGGCACGCTGCCGGATCTGATCGGCTTCCGGGCGACCGCGCTCGACGAAGGCACGCTTACCGGAGAGTTGACGGTGCGGCCCGAGCTGCTCGCACCGAACGGCTATCTGCACGCGGCGACGGTCATCGGCCTTGCCGATACCGCGTGCGGCTACGCATGCCTCGCCCATCTGCCGCCGAGCGCGCAAAGCTTTACGACAGTCGAACTGAAAAGCAATTTCCTCGGCACCGCGACCGAGGGGACCCTCCGCGCGGTCGCGCAGGGCGCGCATCTGGGCCGCAACACGCAGGTGTGGGACGCGACCGTGTACGCGCCGGGCGGCAAGGTGATCGCGCTGTTCCGGTGTACGCAGATGGTGCTGTACTGACCTCGAGCGCCAGCGCGGTTACAGCTTGACCAGCCGCTGCGCGGGCGCGCGACCGAGCGCGAATGCGCCGTTGCCCAGTAGCGACTGCACCGCCAGCGCGGCCGCCCAGAACGCCGGATACTCCCACCCGCCGTTCGGCGATGCGAACCCCCAGCCATTGTGGAAATGCACCGACAGCGCGCCCAGCATGAACGGCAGCAGCACCAGCACAATCCAGCGCACCTGAACGCCCAGCAGCAGCGCGATGCCGCCGAACAGTTCGACAAACGTCGTCACGTAGGCGAGCCAACCCGGAAAACCGACTGACACAAAGAACTGCGCGGCGCCAGGAAGCGTGAAAACGAATATCTTCTGCAGGCTGTGCGCGAGATACAGCACGCCTAGTGCGATACGCAGCAGCAACGCGGCGAAATCGGCATTGGCCGTCTGAGCGGCGACGGATGGACGGTTCATGGCGGTTCCTTTTCCGAAGTGAAGGACGGACGACGCACGCTGCGTCATCGCTGGGAACCGACTGTATTCGAACCGATTTGCGCGAAAAATCGTGTCAGACGCTTAGATTATTTCCGATCAGGAATGAATCGAGCCCGCGCCGCCGGCAGCGGAGGGCGGCCAGCATCGGCATTGACGTTCGCTCAGCCGATCGCGCCGAACAGCCGCCGCAGGTCGAGATGCGCGGCGAGCGTATCCGCCAGCCGGTCAAGCGACGCTTCACGCAGCGCCGGATAGTCGAGCGGCGGCGCGGCGGCCAGCCCCGCCCATTCCAGCAGCGCCGCACAAGCCGCCGGCGTGTCGAACAAACCGTGCACGTAGGTCGCCAGAATCTGCCCATCCGCGGACATGGCGCCGTCCGGGCGCTCGCGACCGTCGGCCGTGTCGAGCTGCACCGCCGGCGACGCCAGCGCCGGACCGTCCGTCTCGCCCATATGAATTTCGTAGCCCGCTAGCGCGGGCGCGCCTGACAGCGCGAGTCGGCCGGTCACGATTTCCAACGTTTTCTCGCGCGTCAGCGTCGTCGAAAAATCGAGCCAGCCAAGGCCCGCCATGCTGCCGGGTGCGCCTTCGACGCCGTGCGGGTCCGCGACCTCGCGGCCGAGCATCTGCATTCCGCCGCACACGCCGATCACGCGGCCGCCATAGCGCAGATGCCGCTGCAGCACCGCGTCCCAACCCTGCGCGCGCAGGAACGCGAGGTCGTCCCGCACGTTCTTCGAGCCGGGCAGGATGATCAGATCGGCGGCGGGCGGACGCGCGCCGGCTTTGACATAGTGGAAATCGACCTGCGGGTGGGCGCGCAGCGCGTCGAAATCCGTGTGATTGCTGATGTGCGGCAGCGCCGGCACCACCACGCGCAACACGTTGCCCGGCGCCATGCCAGCGGCGTGGTCCGCATCAGCCGCGGCGCGCAGTTCGCGGGGCAGCATATCTTCCGCGTCGAGCGTCAGACCGTGCAGGTAGGGCACGACGCCGAGCACCGGTTTGCCGGTGCGCGCTTCGAGCCAGTCGAGCCCCGGTTTCAGCAGGCCCGGATCGCCGCGAAACCGGTTGATGATGAAACCGCGCACCCGTGCCTGCTCGCTCGCCGACAGGCACGCGAGCGTGCCTGTCAGATGCGCGAACACACCGCCGCGGTCGATATCGGCGACCAGCACGACCGGACAGTCGACCGCCTCCGCGAACCCCATATTCGCGATGTCGCGCTCACGCAGGTTCACTTCGGCCGGGCTCCCCGCACCTTCGACGAAAATCGTGTCGTACGTCGTTTGCAGGCGTGCATACGACTCGAGCACCGCTTCGAACGCGACCGGCTTGTAGTCGTGATACGCCCGCGCGTCGAGATTCATGCGCGCCTTGCCGTGGATGATCACCTGCGCGCCGCGATCGCTGGTGGGCTTGAGCAGCACCGGATTCAGGTCCGTGTGCGCGTCGATGCCCGCGGCGATCGCCTGCAACGCCTGCGCGCGGCCAATCTCGCCGCCGTCGACCGTCACCGCGCTATTGAGCGCCATGTTCTGCGGCTTGAACGGTGCGACCCGCACGCCGGCGCGGCGCGCGAGCCGGCACAGGCCCGCGACGAGCGTGCTCTTGCCCGCATCGGACGTGGTGCCCTGGATCATCAGCGTGCCGCGCGGCACCGCGGGCTGGCCGGGTCGAACGGCGGGTCGACCAGCGGAATGATCCGCGGGCCGATCCGCGGACTGGGCCTGAGGTGGAACGGGAGAAGAAGAAGTGGATGCGGTCACGAAGCGACGGGCGCAACGGCAAACGTCGCGCTATAGGCGAAGCGAAGGCCGCATTATCCCATCGCGCCGGTACAATCACGCGATGATTTCTCCCGACGTCACCCTGATCGTCGGCGGCGCGCGCTCCGGCAAGAGCGCGCACGCCGAGCAGCTTGCGAGCGACAGCGCACGCCCCGTCACTTACATCGCGACCGCGCGCGTCGCCGATGACGAATTCGCCGCCCGGGTCGCGCAGCACCGCGCGCGACGGCCGGCGCACTGGCGCGTCGTCGAGGCGCCGGTCGATCTGGCCGGTACGCTGGCGGCCGCGGACGCGCCCGGTCATTGCATTCTGATCGACTGCCTGACGCTGTGGCTCGCGAACCTGCTGTGCCCGCCCGACAATGCAACACCTACCGGCGACTATCAAACGCACTTCGACGCATTCGATGCGGCGCTGGCCGCCGCGCAATCGAAAGTGATCGTCGTCAGCAACGAGATCGGCCTGGGCGTCGTGCCGCTCGGCGCCGCGACACGCCTGTATGTCGATGAACTCGGCCGGCTCAATCAACGCATCGCCGCGCGCGCCGCGGCGGTGACGTTGATGGTCGCGGGCCTGCCGCTCGTCTTGAAAGCTGCGGTGCTCAATGCGCCGGCGCCTGACGCGAGCGGCCGCTGATCATGCTGTCGATGCCCCTGATCGCGGCTTGCGCGACCGCCGGAATGATCGTCGACCGCTGGTTCGGCGAGCCGCGCCGCCATCACCCGCTCGAAGCGTTCGGCCGCGTCGCGATGCGGCTCGAAGCGCACTTCAATACCGGCCGCCGCGGCCGGCCAGCGGGCCTGTTCGCGTGGCTGCTGGCCGTGGTTCCGCCAGTCGCGGCGAGCTGGGTGCTGGTCGAGATCCTGCCGGTCACGCTCGCCTGCGTGCTGCACGTTGCGCTACTGTGGTTCGCGCTCGGCGCGCGCAGCCTGCGCGAACATATCGCGCCGATCGCGCAGGCGCTCGCGCGGCGCGATATCGACGCAGCGCGCGAACTGACGTCGCGGATTGTGTCGCGCGAAACCGGACATGCGGACGAAGCGGCACTGTCACGCGCAGCGGTCGAGTCAACGCTCGAGAACGGCAACGATGCGGTGTTCGGCGCGCTGTTCTGGTTTGCGCTGCTCGGCGGTCCGGGCGCGCTGGCGTTCCGGCTCGCCAACACGCTCGATGCGATGTGGGGCTACCGGACGCCGCGCTTTCTGCGCTTCGGCTGGGCCGCCGCGCGCATCGACGATGTGCTCAACTGGGTGCCGGCGCGCCTTACCGCGACGAGCTACGCGCTGCTCGGCGACACGCGCACCGCGTGGCGCTGCTGGCGCGAGCAGGCGGCACGCTGGGACAGCCCGAACGCCGGGCCGGTGATGGCCGCGGGGGCTGGCAGCCTGAACGTATTGATCGGCGGGCCCGCGGTCTACAACGGCGAGATCGAGCGCCGGCCGACGCTCGGCGCAGGGCAGCCGGCAACCGCCGCGCATGTGAACGCGGCGCTCGCGCTGGTCGAGCGCACCGGGATTCTGTGGCTCGCCGTGCTGATCGTGCTCGCGCTGTTGAGCGTACCGTTTCAGGCGTGACATTCCACGCATCCGATCTGGCCCGCGATGATGGCTTCCCTCCGCCCATGACCCACACCCCCGCCCACCTCCCCGCTCACCCCGTCCAGCATGGCGGAAATCTGCACGAAGCCGCGCGCCTGTATCGCATTCCTTACGACCAGTGGCTCGATCTGTCGACGGGCGTCAACCCGCACGGCTATCCGGTGCCGCCCGTTCCCGCCGCTGCATGGCGCCGCCTGCCCGACGACGGCGATGGGTTCGCCGCGCTCGCCGCGCGCTACTACGGCGCGCCGGACGCGTCGCACGTGCTGCCCGTCGCGGGCAGCCAGGCGGCGATTCGCGCGCTGCCCGCGCTGCTGCCGCACGCGACGGTCGCGATCGCGCCGCTCACCTACAGCGAATACGCACCGGCATTCGCACGCGCCGGGCATCAGGTTGCGCCGCTCGACGCGACGCGTGCCACGTTGCCCGACGCGATCACCCATGCAGTGATCGTCAATCCGAACAATCCGACCGCCGACTACGCCGGTGCGGACATGCTGCTCGATTGGCACGCGCAATTGTCCGCGCGCGGCGGCACGTTGCTGGTCGACGAAGCATTCGCCGATGCAATGCCGGCGCCTTCGGCATCGCTCGCCTCATGCGTCGCGCGGCCGGGGCTCATCGTGCTGCGTTCGCCGGGCAAATTCTTTGGGCTGGCCGGCGTGCGCGCGGGTTTTGTGCTGGCCCAGCCCGACTTGCTCGACGCGTTGCTCGACGCGCTCGGTGCATGGACGGTCAGCGGTCCCGCGCGGCACGCGGTATCGGCGGCGTTTGCCGATACGCACTGGCAACAGCAGATGCGCGAGCGTGTCACTGCGGCCGGCGAACGGCTTGCGACGTTGTTGCGCGCGCAACGGTTTACCGTGCAGGCGACGCCGCTTTTTTGCTGGACTGCCGATCCACACGCGCATGCGCTGCATCGCGCGCTTGCGGAGCGCGGCATCTGGACGCGGCTATTTGCCCACTCGCAGCCGGCAAGCGTGCGCGTCGGCCTACCCGCATCGGCAGACGACTGGACGCGGCTCGAACGCGCGGTCGCAGAAAGCGTGCATGTGATCGATGCGCGTCGCGCACGCTAGAGTCATGTACGTGCGACGCCGTCTTGCCTTCCCCTTCACCCGCATTGCGCGGCTTGCCTGCATCGCGTGTATCGCTGTCACGAGCGCACATCCGTCGATCGTGACAGCGGCACCCATCACCGTCACCGACGACACCGGCGTCGCCGTCACGCTCAACGCTCCCGCACAACGCATCATCAGCCTCGCGCCGCACACGACCGAACTGCTCTACGCGGCAGGCGGCGGGACGAAGATCGTCGGCGCGGTCAGCTATAGCGACTATCCGCCTGAAGCGAAGCAGTTGCCGCGCGTCGGCGACAACAAGGCGCTCGATCTCGAGCGCATCGCCGCGTTGCGGCCGGATCTGATCGTCGTGTGGCGACATGGCAATGCGCAGCTGCAGATCGAACCCCTGCGCGCTCTGCATGTGCCGTTGTTTTTCAGCGAGCCGCGTCATCTCGACGATATCGCGGCCACGCTCACGAAGCTGGGCGAACTGCTCGGCACATCGCCGGTCGCGGACAACGCGGCGAGCGCATACCGGCAAAGCATCGCGCAATTGCGCGCGCGGTATGCGGCAAAGTCACCGGTCAGTGTGTTTTACGAAGTATGGGACCGTCCGTTGATGACGTTGAATGGCTCGCATCTGATCAGCGACGTGATCGCGCTATGCGGCGGGCGCAATGTATTCGCCCAGCTCGAGCCGCTTGTGCCAACCGTATCGATCGAAGCGGTGCTTGCCGCGAACCCGGAGGCCATCGTGACCGCGGCGCCGGGCGCCACCGCACCGAACGCCGCGCTGCCGCAGCTCGACACCTGGCGCCGATGGCCTGCGATCACCGCGGTCGCGCGCAACAACCTGTTTGCCATCGATGGCGATCTGATCAGCCGTCCCACGCCGCGTGTTGCGCAAGGCGCTGCGCAATTGTGCGCGGACCTCGACATCGCGCGTTCGCGCAGGCCGGCGCCACGGCAGCCTTAGATCAATCACTGACGCGCGCCGATACGCACGCCCGTGCACGTGTCGTTCGGCAAGCGATCACGCATTCCACCGCACGATCGCCCACTTCATCGACACATCGTTACGCCGCAACCACACCACCGCCCCCGCATCGAGCGCCCACTGCAGACACGCGTCAACCGCAAGACCGAGCGTCAGCGCCGCGATCACCCGCATCACGCCCGCATGCGTGACCACATACGCGGGACTCAATTCGCGCGTCTGCTCGAACACGTCGAACCAGGTGCGCACACGCGAGACAAACTGCGCGACGCTTTCGCCGCCATGCACGCGCGCGCCTTCGAAATCTTCAGCCCACGCATCGAGCAGCACACGATCGATATCGTCCCAGCGCTGCAATTCCCATGTGCCGAAGTTCATCTCTTTCAGGCTGTCGTCGCTGCTCGCGGTACAGCCGAAGTTGGCGGCAAGCGCGGCGGCGACGGTCGCGCAGCGCGTAAGCGGACTCGTCAGCACGACACGCGGCGCAGGCACCTGCAAGGTCGCCAAACGTACCGCGAGCGCTTCGGCCGACACGTCAGGCCCTGTTACGAGCGGCACGTCACTGTCACCGTAACAAACCCCGGCATCGACGCTCACCGCCGGATGACGAATCAGGACCACATCCATGCGACCCCCGTCAGGTAAATAGCCAATTCGAATATCTGCTGCGCGAGGCCAAGGCAATCGCCGGTATAACCACCGACGCGACGCACGAAGTAGCGACCCAGTGCAATACGCAGTGCGAACAGTACGCCTGTAATCAAGCAACCTTCGCGCCAGTCGGGCCAGAAAAGCCACGGCACCCCCAACAGCATTGCCCAGGCGAACGCGCCGCGCGTCATCCGCTGCGCGACCGGTTTTGCTTTGCCCTCCGCGCGCACGTAATCGAGTGTGACGAGATAGCTGATCGCGCATGCACGGCTTGCCGCGTGCGCGGCAATCATCAGCCACGCGGCGCGCAGTGGCGGCAACACCGCGAGCGTCTGCCATTTGAGCGCGAGCGCGATCACCAGTGCGATCGCGCCGAAAGCGCCGATCCGCGAGTCTTGCATGATGCGCAATACATCTTCGCGCGAATAGGCACCACCGAACGCATCAGCACAATCCGCAAGGCCGTCCTCATGAAAGGCACCGGTGACGAAAAGCGTTGCCGCCATCGACAGCAGTACCGCAATGCCCGCAGGAAAGAAGCGCAACGCCGCGAGGTAGACGAGCGCGCCGAGCGCACCGACCAGCACGCCGACCAGCGGGAAGTAGCGGGCCGCACCATTCAGATAGTGAGGCGCGTAGCCAACCCAGCGCGGCGCCGGTACGCGCGTGAAATAACTGAGCGCCGTGAAGAAGTAACGCAACTCCGAACGCAACTGGGCGAGCGGATTCATCGTCGCGCACCTTCACTTGACATGGGGTGAGTCCGCGCGCGGCGCGATGGTCCGGCGGCGTCTGACGGTTCACGCATCGCGATCCGCCACGCCTGCGGATTCGAAACTCGCCATCTCGTTGACGAACGCGACGGCCGCGCGCAGCAGGGGCACCGCGAGCGCCGCGCCGGTGCCCTCACCCAGGCGCAGATCGAGCGCCAGCAGCGGTTCGGCCCGCAGATGTTCGAGCATCCGACGATGCCCAGTTTCGTTCGATGCATGCGCGAATGCACAGTAATCGCGCACCGCCGGCGCCAATGCCAACGCCACCAGCAGTGCAGCGGTCGCGATAAAGCCGTCGACGAGAATCGTCATGCGTGCTTCGGCTGCCGCGACGTAAGCGCCCGCCATCATCGCGATTTCGAAGCCGCCGAAGGTGGCGAGCACGTCGAGCGGTTCAGTCACGTTCGTATGACGTTCGAGCGCCGCCGCAAGCACGTCGCGCTTTTTCGCGAGGCCCGTATCGTCGAGACCCGTGCCGCGCCCGACGCAGACATCGATCGGCAGTGCGCATAGCCGGCTCATCAGGCACGCGGCGGCGGAGGTGTTCGCGATACCCATCTCGCCGAAGCCGATCACGTTCGTCCCGAGCGCCGCGTGATGGCGCACGCGCGCCGCGCCCGATTGCAACGCGCTTTGCGCCTGAGCGCGCGTCATCGCCGGCTCGTGCGCGAAATTGCGCGTGCCCAGGGCGACCGGAATATCGACGAGTTGGGCCGCGGCGCGCAGCGGCGTCGCGACGCCTGCGTTCACGACTTCAAGCGTCACACCGGCGACGCTGGAGAACGCGTTGATCGCCGCGCCGCCGGCGAGAAAATTCAGCACCATCTGCGCGGTCACCGCCTGCGGATACGGGCTTACGCCTTGCGCGGCGATGCCGTGATCGGCGGCGAACACGATGATCACCGGACGTTCGATGCGCGGCTGCGTCGTGCGCTGGATCAGGCCCATCTGCAGGGCGAGCGTCTCGAGCTGGCCAAGGCTGCCGGGCGGCTTCGTCTTCGTATCGATGAGGTGCTGCAGTTCGGCACGCATCGTCTGATCGATGGGTTCGACGGCGGGCAGGGAGTACGCGAGAGTCATGGGTGGATTCGAGTGAGGATCGTCAACAGGATGAAGCAGGTGTGTCGCCATCGCGAAGCGGCGGCGTATTCGAACGGGCTCCCGGGTAAGGCCGCAGCGCGGGAATCAACGCTTCATGGTCACCGTCGCGAATCAGGGCAAGCGGATAGCCGAACGCGCGGCTCGCGAGTTCGGGCGTCAGCACGTCGCGCGCCGGCCCGGTCCAGGTCGCGCCGCAGCCGTCCAGCAGCAGCGCATGCGTCGCGAAGCGACGCGCGAGATTCAGGTCGTGGCATGAAAACAGTATTGTGCGCGCGGCCTGACGTGTGCCGTCGCGCGTCCAACCGTCCAGCGCTTCGAGGCAACCGATCTGATGATGCAGATCGAGATGCGCGAGCGGCTCGTCGAGCAGCAAAAGCGGCGCGTCCTGGCACAGTACCGCGGCGAGCGCGACACGCTGGCGTTCGCCGCCCGATAGAGACAGCACGTCGCGCCGCGCGAAGTCCGCGAGACCGAGCAGCGCGAGCGCCGCATGCGCGGCCGCGCGATCGCCCGCGCGCTCCCAGCCCCAACCGGTTAGATGCGGAAAGCGGTTCAGCAGCACCACGTCGAGCACGCTTGCACTGAACGCGTCGTGCGCACTTTGCGGCATCAGCGCGCGCCGTTGCGCCAGCCGCGCGGGCGGCCAGCCGGATGCGCGCACACCGTCGATCTCGACGTGCCCCGCAGCCGGATGCAACAGCCCCGCGAGCGTTGCAAT
Source organism: Paraburkholderia humisilvae (assembly GCF_902859855.1). Lineage (GTDB taxonomy): Bacteria > Pseudomonadota > Gammaproteobacteria > Burkholderiales > Burkholderiaceae > Paraburkholderia > Paraburkholderia humisilvae. The sequence goes on along the minus strand of NZ_CADIKH010000041.1, from coordinate 22,270 downwards.
CAACGTGGTTTTGCCGGCGCCGTTCGGCCCGGCGATGCACCACATCTCGCCCGGATAAAACGTGTGCGTGAAGTCTTCGACAAGCGTGCGCATACCGGCGCGCAATGTCAGATGTTGCGCGTGGAGCGTGGCGACAGCGGCGGACGCTTGAGCGTTCATCAGCGCCGCCTGTGCAACAGCATCCACAGGAACACCGGCACGCCCGCGAGCGCGGTAATCACGCCAACCGGCAATTGGGCAGGCGCGATCACGGTGCGCGCGACGAGGTCCGCGCCCATCACCGCCGCGCCGCCGCCGAGCGCGGCCGCGGGCAGCAGCATCCGCTGGTCGTTGCCGAACGCGAGCCGCAGCATATGCGGCACGACCAGACCGACAAAGCCGATCGTGCCGCCGGTCGTCACCGCCGCGGCGGTCGCCAGCGATGCAACGAGGTACACGCGCAGACGCAAGCGCACGACCGGCACACCGAGCGCGCGCGCAGCGGCGTCGCCGCGCAGCAGCACGTTCAGTTGCGGCGCGACGGGCACGATGACCGCCAGCGCGAGCAAGGCGGCCGCGAGCGCGGCCCACGGCAGCGTGCCGCCGCTCAGGTCGCCGGTCAGCCAGAACAGCATCCCGCGCAGGCGGCTTTCGGGCGCGACGGTCAATAGCAGCGTGATCACCGCGCCCCAGCCCGCGGCAATCACCGCGCCCGTCAGCAACAGACGCGGCGACGTGTCCTGCGGTTCACCGCGCCACAGTTCGCCGCGCGCGAGGCCAAGCACGACGAGGATCGATGCGAACGCACCCGCGCAAGCGCTCGCATCGACGACCCACCACGCGCAGCCGGCCATCATCGCGAACAGCGCGAAGGTCGCGGCGCCGCCCGATACACCGAGCACGTACGGTTCAGCAAGCGGATTGCGCAGCAACACCTGCAACAGCGCGCCGGCAAGCGCAAGCAACGCGCCGCACGCAAAGCCGGCGAGCGCGCGCGGCAGCCGCAGCGAGCGGACGATTTCGCCGGCGAGATCGCCCGGCGCGCCATGTGACGACGGCACCAGCGCGGCGAGCACGCGCGCGGGCGCCACCGACACACTGCCCAGTGCCAGCGATGCGACGAAGACCGCGCAGGCGAGCGCGCCGAGCACTGCCCAGATCGCGGCCGCGCGGCGAGCGGTCATCGCGTGCGCAACTTTCGCTGGGTGGCTTATCCGCGCGAGTTCAGTCACGGCGGTTCCGTGCGCCTGGCAGGCTAGTGCTTGAGCAAGCGGCCGGGCCACCGCTTTGGCCACCGCTTTGGCCACCGCTTTGGCCACCGCTTTGGCCACCGCTTTGGCCGCAGTCAGGGCCACGGTCAGGGCCACGGTCAAGGCCGCAGTCGAGCCCCCGGTTGCTGCCGGCCCACGAGCGGATGCGCGCTGCGCGAGCGTGTGCGATACGTGAAGGCAGGTTCATCGTCGTTGTCGAAGAAGTTCTATGTTTTGTGCCGCGACCGATCGGACCCGCTTGCAGTCGCCTTCCACGCGCGGCTGACGCGATGCCCGTAGCCGAGATAGTAACTGTTTGCCCCGCGACCATCGGAATACCCGCGCGGCGCGCACGCGCGCGCCAGCGAGGTTCGCCGGCCGTTCGCGAACGGGAAAATCAACCGGCAAACCAGCGGCCAAACCAACGGCGCGCGACCCTGCCGATGGTTCGCGACGGTTCGCTTTGGATAGGTCGGCACGCCGAACGGATCGGCCGCGCCCTGCGCGTCGCGCACTCCGCGGCTTGCCGGTTCGCTTGCACGTGGTCCGCGTTATGAACGCCGCAGGCACCGCTCGTCGACCGGTCGTCGCGAAAGGCAATCCTCTGTTCGATCACACATTGCCGTCTGCAAAAAACGCGTATACGTTGAGTGTTTTGCGCATCGCGCGTACAGCATCGTCCACGCCTCGCGCGCGATCCCGCCGCACAAAGCGCTGCTGTTACGTCTCGAAACGAGACAAATGCCCGTACGTCGGGCATTCCGCGCTAAAATGCGGGGTCTTTAGAGGACGCAGCTCATGCTCACCGAACTCGAAACCCTGTCAAAGAACATCGGCCGCCTGATCCAGATCAGCCAGCGGCACCAGGAAGCGCGCGCCGCACTCGAGGCGCAGCTCGCGCAAGCGCGCGCCGAATGCGACGCCACGCGCACGGAACTCGAGCAGCTTCGCGAAGAGCGCAATGCGTTTCAGGCCGAACGCGATACGCTGTCCGCCAAGATCGACGACGCACAGGTGCGCCTGAACGCCATCCTCGAAAAGCTGCCGCGTGCGCGTGGGCATGCCGAGCCGGACAATCAGCTCGACCTGCTGGCCCCTGACCATCACGAAGAAGAGCACGAAGGCGCGCATCGCGACGTGACCCGTCACGGAGAAAACGCATGACCACAAAGCAGATCGAAGTGTCGATTCTCGGCCAGTCATATCGTCTTGCCTGCTCGCCGGAAACCGAGGCTGCGCTGCTGGAAGCGGTCGCACGCGTCGACGCCGAAATGACGAAGATCCGCTCGAACAGCAACGTGCGCGGCCAGGACCGCATCGCGGTGATGGCGGCCCTTTCGCTGGCATCGGAACTGCTTCAGTTGCAGTCGAGTGTTCGCCATGGGGAATCATTTCCCGCCGAGGAAATCCGGCGTACAATGGCGCAAATGAACAAGCAGCTCGACGCAGTGATCGAGCAATACAGCGCTCAGTAAAGCATCTTTAGGCGGGTTCGTATCGTAGGCGGTCGTTGAGTCGGTCGTTCGAGTTGCGGTCCTGCTGAAGCGGTTTGAGCTTCACCTTGTTTTAGCTTCCCTGCCTGGTTCGCCAAGGTCATATATTCCTTGAACCAATGCCATGTGCACGGTTGCGGAAATTTGTAGCACGGGCGTGCGCGTCACTCTGTCTGATGTACCCGAAGTGCTGCTAACTGCGACCAATTCTGAACCTCAGGTTCAGGATGCCGGCCTAGCGGCTATGGCGGGGACCTATATCAAACGGCATCGGACAAACGTCCGGTGCCGTTTTTCATTGGGCTGTCGCATTCAACGATCGATTCGGTGCGCTTCCGTTCCGCAGCATCCTTAACGCCCGTCAAGGTCCTTAACGTCACGTTCCATTTGACTTATGCGCTACTGGCTGATGAAGTCCGAACCGGACGAAGCAAGCATCGACGATCTCGAGGCCGCGCCTCACCGCACCTTGCCGTGGACCGGCGTGCGCAACTATCAGGCGCGCAACTTCATGCGCGACGGGATGAAGCCCGGCGACGGCGTGCTGTTCTATCATTCGAGCTGCCCCGAACCGGGTATCGCGGGGCTCGCCGAAGTGACGTCGACGCCGTATCCCGACCCCACTCAATTCGATCCGAAGAGTCCGTACTACGACCCGAAGTCGTCGCAGGAAACGCCGCGCTGGATGCTCGTCGATGTCGTGTTCAGGAAGAAGCTGCAACTGATTCCGCTCGCCGCGCTGCGCGAGCACGACGAACTCGCGGACATGCGCGTGCTCGCAAAGGGCAACCGCTTGTCCATCACGCCGGTCACGGACGCGGAATGGAAGTTCATTACGAAGCGGCTTGCGAAGCCCGCTGCATGATTGCGCAGCCGTCGCCGCCCCGTTCCTCACGCTTGTGTCCCGGCCTCATCGCAAAGCTCAGTGTCGAGGAACGATTCAGGTGTCGATCGGGAACCTGATCGTCAAGGTTACCGCCTAACGGGATCGCAAGGGACCTGCAAGCTCGCATTCGCATGCATCACATCGCGTCGCCCGAACCGCGAGCACCCCTCGCCTAACCAAGGAGTCAAATCCATGATCAAAAAAACCAGGCTTGCATGGACGCTCGCCGGAACCTGTCTCGTGCCGCTGCTGCTTTCGCTCACACCTGTCGAGGCAAGCGCGCAAACCATCGTGCCTGCTCAGCCGTCGGGCGTGCTGTCGCTCAATGCGCAAGCGAGCACCGAAGTGCCGCAGGACGTCGTCAACATCACGCTGTTCTTCGAGCAGGAAGCGAGCGACCCTTCGGCCTTGACGAACACGCTGAATCAGCATGCGGACGCCGCTTTACAGAAGGCAAGAGGGGTCGCCGGCGTGACCGCGCGCACGGGTTCGTTCTCGATCTTCCCGTCCACCGATCGTGACGGGCGCATCTCCGCATGGCGCGGCCGCACCGAGGTCCTGCTCGAATCGCACGACTTTGCCGCTGCGTCAAAGCTGGCCGGACAGTTGGCGCCGGGAATGCAGATCGGCAACGTGCAATTCTCGTTGTCGCCGGAAGCGCAGCGCGCCGCCGAGAAGAAGCTGACCGGCGAGGCCATCGCGTCGTTCCGGCAGCAGGCGGCGTCGTCCGCGCAGGCGTTCGGCTACAGCAGCTATACGATTCGCGAAGTCAACGTCGGCCAGAGCGGCCTGATCCAGCCGCGTCCGATGATGATGATGGGCGCGCGCGCGATGTCCGCGGATGCGAAGTCCATCGCGCCGGTATCGCTCGAAGGCGGCACATCGACGGTGACCGTCAATGTGTCGGGCTCGGTGCAGATGAAGTGACGCGCGCGTCACCGCAGGTTGAAACGAAAACGCCACGGTATGCCGTGGCGTTTGTTCATCGTGGCGGCGCATCACGTTCGCGGCAAATCACGCGCACCACCGCCCCGTCCGGCCTCAGGGACTGCCACTCACATTCACCGGCTGCCGCACCTGTCGCCCCGCACGCCGATACGACCATACGAGCATCACGATGCCCGCAATGATCATCGGCAGCGACAGCCACTGGCCCATCGACAACCCAAGCGCAAGCAATCCGAGAAAATCATCAGGCTCGCGCGCGAACTCGACCGTGAAGCGCGCAAGGCCATAGCCGATCAGGAACACCGCCGACACCGCGCCGACCGGCCGCGGTTTGCGCGAGAAGAAGATCAGCACGAAAAACAGCACGACGCCTTCGAGCGCGATTTCATAGAGCTCGGACGGATGGCGCGGCAGCAGATGATATTGCGCGAACACTTCGTTCAGATGCCATTGCGCAGCCTGCTGCGGATGGGCGGCAAGCCACGCGGCGTCGTCGTTCGCGGCGCCCGGGAACAGCATCGCCCATGGCGCTGACGGATCGGTCACACGCCCCCACAACTCGCCGTTGATAAAGTTGCCAAGCCGCCCGGCAGCCAGACCGGTCGGCACCATCGGCGCGACAAAGTCGGTGACCTGCATCCACGTGCGATTGCGCTGCCACGCGAACAGGGTCATCGCGATCACCACGCCGAGGAAGCCGCCGTGAAACGACATGCCGCCTTCCCACACCTTGAAGATCTCGAGCGGATGCGCGAAATAAAAGCTCGCCTTGTAGAACAGCACGTAGCCGAGCCGGCCGCCGAGTATCGTGCCGAGCACGCCGTAGAACAGCATGTCGTCGATATCCTTCGCGGTCCAGCCCTGCGCGGCAACGTGCGGCAGCCGCAGCCGCAACCGGCCGACGACGATCGCCGCGATAAAGGCAACGAGATACATCAGGCCGTACCAGCGCACGGCGAGCGGCCCGAGATGGATGGCGACGGGATCGAAATTCGGGTGAATGAGCATCGTGTGGATTGTTGGAGGTCGGTTCTGGGAGACTCGGGTGAAGGACGAAGGTGTCGGATGTGGGGTTGGAGCCGGCGACGCGCGCGGGCGTTCAATCGGATCAAATCAGGCGCGACGCGGAGCCACCGCATGCGCGCGCGCAATCTCGATGAAGCCGGCAAGCACCGGACTGACCGCCTGCGTGCGCCACACGAGCCCCGTTTCGATCGCCGGCACCGCCTCGCTCAACGGCCGGTACACCACGCCCGTGCGCCGCAGATTACGCAACGATTGCGGCACCAGCGCGACGCCCATGCCCGCCGACACGAGGCTGACGATCGTCTGCATCTGGATCGCTTCCTGCCCGATGCGCGGTGTCAGACCGGCGGCGCCGTAGCAATCCATAATGATGTCATAAAAGCCAGGCGCCAAACGCCGCGGGAAGATGACGAGCGGTGCGTCGGCGGCATCGCGCAGGCTGATCGGCGAATCGCGCCATTCGGCCGGAGCGGCCGTGGGATGCGCTTCACCTGGTTCGACGCCCGCTCGCCCAGTGGCTTTGCTGGTGGCCGCCTCATTGGCCTCGACACGCGCCGCCATCTGCGCGGACATCGCAATCACCAGCGGCTCGCGCGCAATCGGCAGCCATGATAGCTGCGCCGCGTACCGCGGCGGCAGCGGCCCGATCACGAGACCCGCATCGATATGGCCCGCGACCAGCTCTTCGAGCTGGATGTCGCTGGTCGCCTCGGTGAGTTGCAGCCGCACGCGCGGATGTCGCACGCCGAAATCGCGCAGCAAGGGCGGCAGCACACCGTAATCGGCGGTCGACACGAACGACAGCGACAAGCCGCCCGATTCGCCACGTGCAAGACTCTGCGCGAGCGGCCGCAGCGCCTCCGCGCTTGCCAGCAGACGCCGCACTTCGGGCAGCAGATCGACGCCGACCGGCGTCAGTTCGACCGAGCGCTTCGTGCGCGCGAACAGCTCGACACCGAGCGTTTCCTCGAGCGCGCGGATCGCCTGCGACAGCGGCGGCTGCGTCATCGACAGGCGCACCGCCGCGCGGCCGAAGTGCTTCTCTTCAGCGACCGCGACGAAGTAGCGCAGCTGGCGCAAATCGGGCATGGTCGGGGTGGTCACGAATCCCTCCTTTGATACATTTCTCGACCTAATCTACCCTCAATAATATATTGGACATTCTCTCGCGGAAACTGCATTCTTCCGCGACGCGACCGGCCTACACTGCATCTGACCCGTGCACGCGCAAGCGCCGGCGCACCGATCACAACAAACTGGATGGAGCGCCCCATGTCGTACAACCGCCGCTCGAAGAACATCACGCAAGGCGTGGCCCGTTCGCCGAATCGTTCGATGTATTACGCCATCGGCTACAAGAAGGATGACTTCGACAAGCCGATGATCGGCGTCGCCAATGGCCATTCGACCATCACCCCTTGCAACGCCGGCCTGCAGCGTCTGGCCGACGCGGCCGTGGCCGCGGTCAAGGGCGCCGACGCGAACCCGCAGATTTTCGGCACGCCGACGATTTCCGACGGCATGTCGATGGGCACCGAAGGGATGAAATACTCGCTCGTGTCGCGCGAAGTGATCGCGGACGCGATCGAGACCTGCGTGCAAGGCCAGTGGATGGACGGCGTGGTCGTGATCGGCGGCTGCGACAAGAACATGCCGGGCGGCATGATCGGCCTCGCGCGGATGAACGTGCCGGGTATTTACGTGTACGGCGGCACGATCAAGCCGGGCAACTGGAAGGGCAAGGCGCTGACCATCGTGTCGTCGTTCGAGGCGGTTGGCGAATTCACCGCGGGCCGCATGTCCGAAGAAGACTTCAAGGGCATCGAACAGAACTCATGCCCGACCACCGGTTCATGCGGCGGCATGTACACGGCGAACACGATGAGCTCGTCGTTCGAGGCACTCGGCATGTCGTTGATGTACTCGTCGACGATGGCGAACCCGGACCAGGAAAAGGTCGACTCGGCCGCCGAATCGGCGCGCGTGCTGGTCGAAGCGGTGAAGAAGGACATCAAGCCGCGCGACATCATCACGAAGCAGTCGATCGAAAACGCAGTCTCGCTGATCATGGCAACCGGCGGGTCGACCAACGCGGTGCTGCACTATCTCGCGATCGCGCACGCCGCGGAAGTGGGCTGGACAATCGAAGATTTCGAGCGCATCCGCCAGCGTGTGCCGGTCATCTGCGACCTGAAGCCGTCGGGCAAGTATGTCGCGACCGACCTGCACCAGGCGGGCGGTATCCCGCAAGTGCTGAGGATCCTGCTCGACGCGGGCCTGCTGCACGGCGACTGCGTGACGATCACCGGCCGCACGCTCGCTGAAGAACTGAAGGACGTACCGGGCAAGCCGCGTGCCGATCAGCATGTGATTTTCCCGATCGAGCAGGCGCTGTACAAACAAGGCCACCTGGCGATCCTGAAGGGCAATCTCGCGGAAGACGGCGCGGTCGCGAAGATCACCGGCCTGAAGAACCCGGTGATCACCGGCCCGGCGCGCGTGTTCGACGACGAGCAAAGCGCGATGGACGCGATTCTGAACGACCGCATCAAGGCGGGCGACGTGGTGGTGCTGCGCTACCTCGGCCCGCAAGGCGGCCCCGGTATGCCGGAAATGCTGGCGCCGACCTCGGCGATCATCGGCAAGGGGCTGGGTGAATCGGTCGGCCTGATCACCGACGGCCGCTTCTCCGGCGGCACGTGGGGCATGGTGGTCGGCCACGTCGCGCCGGAAGCGTTCGTCGGCGGCGCGATTGCGCTGGTGCAGGAAGGCGATTCGATCACGATCGACGCGCACAAGCTGCTGCTGCAACTGAACATCGACGATGCTGAACTGCAGCGCCGCCGCGCCGCATGGAAGCAGCCGAAGCCGCGTTATACGCGCGGCGTGCTCGCGAAGTACGCCGCGCTCGCGCTGCCGGCGAACAAGGGCGCGGTAACCGGTTAAGCGCAGTTTCGACGGGCGTGCCGGCTTTTGAAGCGACCGGCGCGCCGCACGTGCGACGGACCGATGCGCGCCGTCCGAATGCCGAACCATGCGTGACCTGAAGGCACAGAAGCGCACGACAGGGGCACACGACAAATCGTGTGCCCCTTTGCTTTTATAATGCGGGCACCCGGTACGAGCAAAACGAACACAACCCTGCGCAGGCGCCATCCGCCCCGCACCGTTGCCGGTGGAGACCACGATGAAACCGAAGCGGTATGCAGCAGTGGGGTTGGCAGGCGCGTTGGCCCTGACGTTGATCGAACCGGCCGCGCATGCCGAAACGTCTCCGGGCCTCACGCTCGCGCAGCAGGAAAACTGCCTGAGCTGTCATTCAGTCACCCGGCGGGTGATGGGGCCGTCGCTGCACGATATTGCCGCGCGCTATGCGGCGCGCAGCGATGCGTCGCAGTACCTTGCGCACAAGATTATCGAAGGCAGCACGGGCGTTTGGGGAGCCGTGCCCATGCCGGCCAATACGCAGGTCACGCCAGACGAAGCCGAGCAGCTTGCCAGCTGGATTCTGACGCTCAAGTAACCTTCGACGCCGCGCACGCGCCAGGCCCGGCGCGTGGGGCGCCCCGGTTCAGCCTTGGCCGCGCAGCTTCAACTCTTCGCGAATCGCCTCGCGAATCCAGCCTGCCATCTCCGTCTCCAGCGCGAGTGCGACTTCGCGCGTGATCTGGTTGACAAGCCATGTCGTGTGGTCCTCGATCGCGTCGCGACAGCGCGCTTCGATCAGCGTGCGCCCTTCTCCTGTCAGGTAGCTTGCGAAGCGGCCGCGCAGCCGTTCGGCAATCAGATCGGCGTCGTAGTCCGGCGTCGCGGGTGCGACCGGTGCGGGCGCAGGTGCGGATGCCGCGGCGGGTGTCGGCGCCTGGGCCGAAGCCGGCGGCGTGACAAACGCGGGTTCCTCCGACAAAACGTCAGTGAGTTCGGGCAAGTCACGCGCCTGCGCCGGATCGCCCTGCACGATCACCTCGCTCAGAACGGGGATCGCAGCCTCGGGAGAAGAAGGATCGTTCGGATGGGACATGGGTGCACTCCGTCAATAAGTCGGACGAACCGATGAGCCAAAACCAGGCCCGATGGGGAAGCTCGTTATTCGCCGCAATGCGCGACTGCAGTTCGCAGCCGCAATTCGCGAACCTGAGCGCTAGCCGCCCTGCTTGTAGTTATTCAGAGCATAGCCGCGATCGCGATAGAAGCGATAGCGATCGCGACCCGCCGCGAGTTCGTCCGGCGCATTGCCGACCACTTCGAGCAGCCGCTCGAAGCGCGCAAACTGCGCGGGAACCGTCACGCCCAGGTTCAGCAGGATCTGATGATGCGGCGCGTCGTCCAGATTCGCGGCCAGCACCACCGGCGTGTCGGCAGCAAGCGCGCTGCCCGCCATGCAGTGCGGCACGAAGTCGAGCGGCGAGAACGTCCACAACTGCTCGTCGAACGCGCGCAGCCGCGGCGGCTCGGCCAGCACGACGAGCGGCTGGCCCGCCTGATACGCCTTGCGCACGAGGCGGCACGCGTACAACAGCGAGTCGCCGACGTTCGAATGAAAGTCGATGCGCGTCATGCCTACCCCCGCCGGTTCGGCCGGCGCGCGTCGCTCGCATGAGCCGACGCAGGTCGCACGCTCGACGCGCTCACGCGCTGCGTCATTGTGCGGCGCGATCGATCAGGAACTGCGACAGCAGCGGCACTGGCCGGCCGGTCGCGCCCTTTGCCGCACCGCTCTTCCATGCGGTGCCGGCGATATCGAGGTGCGCCCACGGATACGCTTCGGTAAAGCGCGACAGAAAGCACGCGGCGGTCACGCTGCCGGCCGGACGCCCGCCGATGTTCGCGACATCGGCGAAATTCGACTTCAGCAGATCCTGGTATTCGTCGTCGAGCGGCAGCCGCCAGGCGGGGTCCGCCGCTTCCTTCGCAGCGTCGAGCAGTTCGCCGGCGAGCGCGTCGTCCTTCGCGAACAGGCCGGTATTGTGATGGCCGAGCGCGATGATGCAGGCGCCCGTCAGCGTCGCGATATCGATCACCGCGGCCGGCTTGAAACGCTCCGCGTACGTGAGCGCGTCGGCAAGGATCAGCCGCCCTTCGGCATCCGTATTCAGCACTTCGATCGTCGTGCCCGACATGCTGGTGACGATGTCGCCCGGCTTGGTCGCATTGCCCGACGGCATGTTCTCGCAGGTCGGGATAATGCCGACCACGTTGATCTTCAGCCCCATTTCAGCGACTGCGCGCAGCGTGCCGAGCACGGAACCCGCGCCGCACATGTCGTACTTCATTTCATCCATGGCTTCACCCGGCTTCAGCGAAATGCCGCCGGTGTCGAACGTGATGCCCTTGCCGACCAGCACGACCGGCGCCGCCTTCGCCGCGCCGCCGTGGTACTGCAGCACGATAAATTGCGGCGGCTCGACCGAACCTTTCGCGACCGACAGGAAAGAGCCCATCTTCAGCGCTTCCAGTTGCTTCTGGCCAAGCACTTCGACTTTCAGTTTCCAGTCCTTCGCAAGCTTCTTCGCGGCGCTCGCCAGATAGGTCGGCGTGCAGACGTTACCGGGCAGGTTGCCCAGGTCGCGCGTGAGATCCATGCCGTTCGCGAGCGCCGCGCCCTGCTTCGCGGCAAGCTTGGCGAGCTTCTCGTCGGCAGGATCGACCGTCAGCACGATGCGCTTGAGCGCACGCGCGGTCGTATCCGGCTTGCTCTTCATCTGCGTGAACCGGTACGTCAGCTCGCGCAAGGCGAGGATGGCCGCGCGCACCGCCCAGTCCGACGTGCGCTCCTTGATCGGCGCCTGCGCGAGCGTGAAAGTGACCTGCACGATCTTCGTACCGAGAATGGCGCGCCAGGCGGCGCGCACCGCGTCGCCGTAGGCCTTCTGCGTGAACGCATCCTGTTTGCCGAGGCCAACCAGCAGCACGCGCGATGCGCCGATGCCGGACACTTCGTGCAGGAACAGCGTGCTGCCGTTCTTGCCGTCGATATCGCCCGCCTTGATGATGCGCGTCAGCAGGCCCTTGGTCGCCGTGTCGATTTCCAGTGCGGCGCCGGACAGCGTTTGCGACTCGAAGACGCCGATCACGATGCAATCGGATTTTCCGGTCAGGAACCCTTGGGTCGAGCCTTTGCTCCAATCACAGGCTTTTATGCTAAAGTCCATCGCGCTTGTCCTCGGATAAAATCTGGGCTTAGGATGAAAGCCGCAATTATCCGCTATTTTTCCCGTGGCCGTCGCTTCGGAGGTGCGTACTACGCATACGGCGCCCCGTAGAGCATGCCCTCCCTTCATCAACAATGATCTTTGAACGCTCCCTCCAGCGCGAACTGGCATACACGGCTGGTGCCGTGTTCATGGTCCTGCTGACGCTCGTGCTGACCACGATGATGATCCGCATCGTCGGTTTCGCCGCGTCCGGCGAGATCGATCCGCGCGATGTGCTGGTGCTGATCGGGCTGACCGTGATCGGTTACCTCGCGATCATGCTGGTCGCGACCCTGTTCGTGTCGATCCTGTTCGTGCTCACGCGCTGGTACCGCGACTCCGAAATGGTCGTGTGGCTGTCGTCGGGCGTGAGCCTCACGCAGTTCATCAAGCCGATCGCCGTGTTCTCGACGCCGATCATCATCCTGATCATGTTCTTCGTGTTTGTCGGCTGGCCGTGGTCGAATGCGCAGAACAAGCTGATCCGCGCGCGCTTCCAGCAGCGCGACGAGGTGTCGCTGCTCGCGCCGGGCCAGTTCCGCGAATCGGCGGTCAGCCATCGCGTGTTCTTCATCGAGAGGATGTCGCCGGACCAGTCGCACGTCGAGAACGTGTTCGTGACGAGCACCGAGAACGGCAAGGTCAATGTGGTCGTCTCGAAGTTCGGTCATACCGAAACGCAGAAGAATGGCGATCGCTTCGTCGTGCTCGAAAACGGCCGGCGATATGACGGTGAACCCGGCCACCCGGATTTCCGCATCATGGAGTTCGAGCGCTATGGCATCAAGATCCAGAGCCAGCCGGTGGTTAGCACCCCCACCACCACCGGCACGCCGACGCTCGACCTGCTGCGCAACCCGACCCGCGACAACCTCGCCGAGTTCGCATGGCGCGTCGGGCTGCCGCTGATCGCGATCAACCTGATGCTGCTCGCCATTCCGCTCGCCTACCAGAACCCGCGCCGTAGCCGCACGATCAACCTCGTGATGGCGGTGCTGATCTATCTGACCTATTCGAACGTGCTGAATGTCGTTCAGTCATGGATCCAGCAAGGAAAAATGTCGTTCCCGGTCGGACTGGTCGGATTGCATATCGTGGTTGCGCTCATCGTCGTGTTTATTTTCTGGCTGCGCGTACGCAACCGTCCGCTATTCTCACGTGCGATGTTTAGCCGCGGGTCGGCGAGCGGTTCATCATCGCAGTCGCAAGGAGTCTGACCGATGCGGATCTATGAGCGGTATTTCGCACGTCAGGTCTATCTGTCGTTCATCTTCATTCTGTTCGCGTTTTCCGGCCTGTTTTTCTTCTTCGACCTGATCAACGAACTCAATTCCGTTGGCCGCGGCCACTACAACTTCAGCTTTGCGGTGCTGCGCGTTGCATTGCAAACGCCGTCGCGCTTCTACGAAATCATTCCGGTCGCGGCGCTGATCAGCGCGATCTACGTCTTCGCGCAGATGGCCGCGAACTCCGAATACACGATTTTCCGCGTATCCGGTCTCGCGACCAATCAGGCGCTGCGTTCGCTGCTGAAGATCGGCATCCCGCTCGTGCTGTTGACCTATCTGATCGGCGAAGTGGTCGGACCGTATACGGACCAGTTGTCCGAACGCGTGCGGCTCGAAGCGCTCGGCTCGGCGGTGTCGAGCAACTTCGAATCGGGCGTGTGGGTGAAAGACACGCTGACCGCGCGCGCCGACGGCGAGCAGGTCACGCGCTTTGTCAACGTCGGCGAGCTGAGGCCCGACGCGACGATCAGCAATGTGCGCATTTACGAGTTCGACTCGAAGTTCCGGCTGTCGAATGTGCGAATCGCGAAGTCAGGCGTGTATCAGCCGCCGGGACACTGGAAGTTGACCGACGTCACCGATACGCAACTGATCGATGTGGTGCCGCCCGGCGTCACGCCGACGGATGCGCTGAACCCGGTCTATCGCGCGAAGCAGATCACGCTGCCCGAGTACTCGCTGCGTTCGGAACTGACACCGCAGATTCTGTCGGTGCTGCTGGTGTCGCCAGACAGAATGTCGATGTTCAATCTGTTTCGCTATATCCAGCACTTGACCGAAAACCATCAGGACACGCAGCGCTATGAGATCGCGCTGTGGCGTAAGCTGCTGTATCCGTTTGCGGTGTTCGTGATGCTGGTGCTATCGCTGCCGTTCGCGTATCTGCATACGCGCGCGGGCGTGGTCGGCATGAAGGTGTTCGGCGGGATTATGCTCGGGATGAGCTTCCAGCTGTTCAACACGCTGTTCTCGCACATCGGCAACCTGAACACCTGGCCCGCGCCGTTGACCGCCGCGACGCCGGGGCTGGTGTACCTGGTGCTGGGGCTGGTTGGCCTGAAGTGGGTTGACCGGCATTAGCGGCGGCGCAACGGCCAGCCGGGGGAATGTGTGATGGCAACTGATTCGGTGAAATGGGCGCATGCGGCAGCAGGCATTGTTCTGTTTGCGCATGGCGCACGCGACGCGCGCTGGGCGGAGCCGTTCGAAAGGCTCGCCAATATGTTGCGCAGTCTTCGCAGTGACCCCGTTTCGCTCGCGTTTCTCGAACTGATGGAACCGGATTTGCCCACTGCCGTCGCGCAGCAAGTGGCGAACGGCTGTGGCGCCGTCACCATCGTGCCGGTGTTCTTCGGCCAGGGCGGACACATCCGGCAGGACCTGCCGGTAATCGTCGACCGCTGCCGGGCTGCCCATCCCGACGTCGAGATTCGCTGTGCGCCGCCCGTCGGCGAAGACGACGCGGTGATCGAAGCGATCGCGCGATATTGTCTGCGACAGATTTAGCTTCGACTCGCTTCGTGCTCTTTTAGCGGTTGCCGCGCAGGTTGACGAGGTAGTCTTCAAAAATCGGCAGAATCTGCGACATGTTCTTGCGGCCAAAACCGATCCGGAAGTTCGCATCGCCGTAGTCGAGCAACGTGCTCGGCAGTAGCAATACGCCGGTTTGCCCGATCAATCTTTCGCAGAATGTATACGCCGACAGGTTCTTCAAACGCGGGAACGCGATGGTTCCAGCGGACGGCCTGCGCCATTCGAAAGTCCCGTCATGCCGTGCAAAAAACGCATCCAGTAACTGCAGGTTTGCGCGCGTGATGTCAGTGGCCCGACGGGTCAATGCGTCGGTATGGCGGATCGCGATTGTCGCGAGATATTCGCTCGGCGCGCTGTTGCTGATTGTCAGATAGTCCTTGAAGACACTCATGCGCTGCAGCACTTCGCGATCGCGCGTCGCAATCCAGCCGATGCGCAATCCCGCGAGACCGTGCGACTTCGCCAACGCGCCCAGCGACACCGCCCGTTCATACACGTCACATGCGGCAGGCAGCCGGTGTGCGGGATCGAGTTCGAGGCCGCGATACACTTCGTCGCTGAAAAGCAGCAAGCCGTTGCGCCGCGCGAATTCGACGATCGCGTTGAACTCGTCGGCGCTTGGCAGATAGCCCGTCGGGTTGTGCGGGAAGCAGACCACCAGCGCCTTGGTTTCCGGGCGGATCAGATTGGCCAGTTCGTCGACATCGAGTGACCAGCCCGACGATTCGCGCGCCATCCATCGCGTCACCGCGAGCCCGCGATCTTGCGCGATCGAATAGTGCGATTGATAGCCCGGCATATGCACGATCACATGGTCGCCGGGTGCGAACATCGCGTTCATGAACGAGTAGATCGCTTCCTGCGCGCCCGTATGGACAATGATCTGGTCGGCGTGCGTCGCGGTGTAGAGCTGCTTCGCGAGTTCGTTGCGCAGTGCCGGAGCGCCAGGGTATTCGGTGTAGCCGAGCCATGTTTGTACCAGTCCTTCAGACGAGCCCGGCTCATAGGCCAGCAATTCGCTCACCGACATCGACTCGGGGTCCGAACTGCACAAAAGATATTGAGCGGTGAACTCGTGCTGCGCGAAGTAACGTTCGAGTTTAAAGGGAGTAAGCGTCATGGCGGCCTCGCTTCGAAGGGGATCAGCTGGACGATTAAAATCGTGCAGTTTGATGTCGTTCGCCGGATAAGAGAAGCTAATTTTACTAACGTCGCTTCAATGATGCTAATGCGGGAATTTATATTGACGCAGAGTTCACGGCTGCATCGACGACCCCGTCCTGAACCGCGCCGGATCTCCTACGGCTGAAATACCTCAACCTGCAATCCCTCGTACCGCGCCTTCAATTGCAGCGCGAGAAACTTCGAATAAAACCGCGCCATCTGGAAATTGCCGCCGTGAAACCACAGCCCCGGTTGCCGCGTCGGTTTCCACATATTGCGCAGCTCGCCGTTCCACGGGCCCGGATCACCATCGAGCCCCGAGCCGTACCCGTATACGCGTCCGACCGATGCCGCAACGTCAGGCGAAATGAGCTTTGCAATGACCTCGTTTATCGGTCGATATCCGGTCGCATAGATGATGTCATCCGCATCGACACGCGAGCCGTCGCTCAGCACGACGCACGAACGCTCGATACGTATCGGCTGAACGCCGGACTTCAGCTTGATGCTTCCATTTGCAACCAGCTCCGACGCACCCGTATCGATGTAGTAGCCCGACCCTTTGCGCAAATATTTCCCGACAATGCCCGCCCCATCGTCGCCGAAGTCCAGCCGGAAACCCACCGCCGCAAGCCGCTGATAGAACGCGTCGTCCTCGCGGGCGATCTTTTCCATGATCGGCCGGAACACGACCGGAAGCATACGCATCGGCAATGCCGCGCGCTGCAGGTCGGCCTGTTCGACATCGAGTCCGCGGGCCACCGCCTCTTCCGAATACAGCGAGCGCATCATGTCGAGCACGCGCGCCTGGCGAATCACGTGCGTCGACGAGCGCTGGACCATCGTCACATCGGCGCCATGATCAAACAGGTCTTCGCAAATATCGTGTGCGGAGTTGTTCGAACCGAATACGACCACCTTGCGACCGTTGAACCCTGCGCCACCCGGATGCGCACTCGAGTGACGCTGCGTACCCGCGAACGATTCCGCACCGGGAAGCGCAGGAATATCAGGCTCGCCGTTCAAGCCGGTCGCCAACACGAGATGCTGCGCCCGCAGCGTCGTTTCACGGCCGCCTTGCACGACACGCGCCTGCCATCGGCCGTTCGCCGCGTCGTATTGCGCGCCGACGCACGCGGTGTGATGCCAGATGTCGAGTTCCATGATCTGCGCATACGACGCCAGCCAGTCGCCGACCTGATCCTTCGCCGGGAACACGGGCCAATGGTCCGGAAAATTCAGGTAAGGCAGATGATTCGACCACACCGGGTCATGCAGATGCAGCGACGCATATCGCGCACGCCAGCTATCCCCCGTACGCGCATGGCGGTCGACGATCAGCGCCGGCACGCCAAGCAATTTGAGCCGCGCGGCGAGACTCAATCCGCAGTGTCCGCCACCGACGATCAGCACGTAGGGCTGTTTCGCTGCACCGGCTTCGGCCGTTTGCGCCATCGGCTGCTCGTGGATTCGAAGGCCCGGGTCTCGTGGTTCATGACCTGTCGCACGCCGGCTGCGTAGCGGTTCCTCAAAGCCCTTGAACTCCCGCAGCGCCGTCAGCAGCGTCAGACACCGGCCGTGCGCATCGAGACGCACATAGCCATCGCAGCGGCCGCGTTCGGTCTCGAATGAAATGAACCCATCGGTCGCGCCCTGCCGCACAGGTTCGGCAACGGCCCAGCCGCGTGGCCGGATCGACGCAAGGGTCGCATCGAGCATCGCGCGAATCGCATCGCGCCCTTCCATCGTGCGGATGTCCCACGTGAACGCGACCAGGTCGCGCCAGAAACAGGTAGCGCCGAACAGCGCGACGACTTCATCGGTGTTCGCGCCATTCATCGCGCGCGAGAATGCATCGAGCCACGCAGCCAGCGTCGTGGCCTCGGGGGCCTGTTGGGTCATTCGATTGGATCTCCGTGCGCATCGTGCGCGAGCATCGGCAATAAAAAAGGCGCGATTGCTCGCGCCTTCATTGTCCCGCAATCGGCCGATCCGATTAGTGAAACCTACGCCACTCTGCGTATTCCTTTTTCGTCCCGGGCCACTTCAGCCGTAGCGTCAACTTCGTCGACCACCTGCTCCGCGCGCTGCCGTTCTGCAAACGCATCGCCGATCATCAGCAGGCTCGGCTGCGCCGGGTCCAGCCAGGGTTGCGCATCGCCGGCCGCAAGCTCTTCGAGCGTCAGCGTCAGCGTCCGCTCGCGCGGCGTGCTGCAAGCTTCGACGATCGCCACCGGCGTGGACGACGCGCGCCCCGCATCGATCAGCTGTTGCGCGATTTCAGGTGCGCTGTCGCGTCCCATGTAGAACACCAGCGAATCGGCATTGACCTGCTCGCGAATCGCTTCGGTGTCGGCCGCGCGGCTATGCGTCGCGAGCGCAACGCTGCGCGCCACGCCACGCAGCGTCAGCGAGCGCTGCAGGGCGGACGCGCCCGCCAGCGCCGCGGTGATACCCGGCACGACTTCATATTCGATGCCGGCCGCCTCGAGTGCGCGCATCTCTTCATCGGCGCGGCCGAACAACATCGGATCGCCGCCCTTCAGACGCACCACGACGTCGTGCTCGCGTGCCGCATCGACAATCTGCTTGTTGATAAAGTGCTGCGCGGTCGAGCGCTGCCCACAACGCTTGCCGACCGCGATCTTGCGCGCACGCGGCGCGTGCTCGAGCATCTCCGGCTCGATCAGCGCATCGTGCAGCACGACATCGGCGATGCCCAGCAGACGCGCGCCGCGCACCGTAATGAGGTCCGCCGCACCAGGCCCTGCACCGATCAGATACACCTTACCCATTTGCTCCCGCTCCGTTGGTCCGGCCTGCATGAAAACCGCGATAGACATCGGCTCGCGCCCGTCAGGCGGAAACCGCACGAATCATGCCTGCGGCGACCGTGTGATGCGTCGCTTCGTCGATCAGCACGAATGCGCCAGTGCCTGGATGCGTATCATACTCGTCGCAGACAAGCGGCTTTTGCAGGGTCAGCGACACGCGGCCGATGTCGTTCATCGTCAAGTCCAGCCGGTCGGTCGCGTGCGACAGCGTATGCACGTCGAGCACCTGCTGGATCGCGCCGACGCGCGCAAACACCGTGTTGGTGGTCTGCTTCAGCAGATACTTGCGCTGCGTCGACAACGGCGTTTCGTCGAACCAGCACAGGTCCGCTTCGAGCTTTTTCGCCGGCTGCAGCGTATCGCCGGCGTGCACGAATGTGTCGCCGCGCGACACATCGACATCCTGCTCCAGGCGAATCGTCACGGTCTGCCCGGCGAATGCGCGGTCCACTTGCGCGGTGCCGCCCGGCACCGGCGCAATGATTTCCGCGATGCTCGCTTCGCGATTGCCCGGCAGCACGACGATCGCGTCGCCCACCTTCACCTCGCCGGACTCGACACGGCCCATATAACCGCGGAAGTCGTCGGCCTGGCTGCCGTCCTGGCGCGCGACCCACTGCACCGGGAAGCGCAGCGTGTCATGGCTCGCGGTCGCAACCGGCAACGCTTCGAGCACATCGAGCAGCGGCTCGCCGGCGTACCACGGCATCCGCTCGCTGGCGGTCACGATGTTGTCGCCCTTGAGCGCCGACACCGGCACAAAGCGCACATGGGTCAAACCCAACTGGCGCGCCAGTTCGACATACGCGTCACGAATCTCGTTGAAACGGGTTTCGCTAAAGTCGACCAAATCCATCTTGTTGATCGCGACGATCACATGCTGCAGACCGAGCAGCTTCACGATCGCGCTATGGCGCTTCGTTTGCGGCAGCAATTGCGCAATACCGTTTTCGAGCGTGACACGCGTCGCATCGACCAGAATGATCGCCGCATGCGCGGTCGACGCGCCGGTCACCATATTGCGCGTGTACTGCTCGTGTCCCGGCGTATCGGCGATGATGAACTTGCGCTTGGCCGTCGCGAAGTAACGATACGCGACGTCGATCGTGATGCCCTGCTCGCGTTCGGCTTCGAGACCGTCCGTCAACAGCGACAGGTCGATCTCATCGCCGACCGTGCGCTTGTTCTTCGCACGCGACAGCGCGGACAGCTGGTCCGACAGCACCGCCTTGCTGTCGTACAGCAGGCGGCCGATCAGCGTGCTCTTGCCATCGTCGACACTGCCCGCCGTGATGAAACGCAGCACGCCGAGGTCTTGCGGTTGATGAATGCTCATGACTGTCTTACCTCGTGTGCTTCAGAAATAACCCTGCTTCTTGCGCTGTTCCATCGCGGCCTCGGACGTCTGGTCGTCCATCCGTGTCGCGCCGCGTTCGGTGATCTCGGTCACCGCCGTTTCGGCGATGATCTTCTCGAGGGTATCCGCGTCACTCGCGACCGGGCACGTGCAGCTGATGTCGCCGACCGTGCGGAAACGCACCAGCGCCTGTTCGCTGGTTTCGTCTTCGCGCATCGGCGTAAGCGGCGTAACCGGCACCAGCAGACCGTTGCGGCGCACGATTTCGCGGCGGTGCGCATAGTAGATCGACGGCAGTTCGAGCTGTTCGCGCGCGATGTATTGCCACACGTCGAGTTCGGTCCAGTTCGAGATCGGGAACACACGCAGGTGTTCACCCTGATGCAGGCGCGCGTTATACAGGCTCCATAGTTCAGGGCGCTGCGCCTTCGGGTCCCACTGGCCGAACTCATCGCGAAACGAGAAGATCCGCTCTTTCGCGCGTGCCTTCTCTTCGTCGCGGCGCGCGCCGCCGATCATCGCGGTATAGCCGTATTGCTCGATCGTCTCGAGCAGCGTGACCGCCTGCGCCGCGTTGCGCGAATCGGTCTCGCGGCGCAGCCGCACGGTACCGCGTTTGATCGAATCTTCGACATGGCCGACCACCAGTTCCGCGCCGATTTCCTGCGCGCGGCGATCGCGGAAGTCGATCACTTCGTCGTAGTTGTGGCCTGTGTCGATATGCACCAGCGGAAACGGCAGCAAGGTCCGGCGGTTCGCGCCAAGGCCGAACGCCTTCAGCGCGAGATGCAGCACCACCACCGAGTCCTTGCCGCCCGAGAACAGCAGCGCGGGCTTGCTGCATTCGGCGACGAGCTCACGCAGGATGTGGATCGACTCGGCTTCGAGCCAGTCGAGATGGTCCATCCGGTTGCCCGGATTCGTGAGCGGGGCGGTGACAGTCGGTTCGAGCGTCGTGCTCATAGTTCGGGTCCTTCGTTGATTCGTCTGGCGAGCGGTGCAACCGGCTCGCGGTATCGATAAGACTTGGCGCTGGGGCTTACGGGCGGTCTGCTTGCGGGTGATCACGCAGATGCGCTTTCCGGACTCACCGCAATCGGAATGGTGGTGATGTGCAGCCCACATTCCTTCGTATCGCGCGACTCCCACCACCAGCGACCAGCCCGGCTGTCTTCGCCCGGCCGGATCGCGCGCGTACAGGGCTCGCAGCCGATGCTCGGGTAGCCGCGTGCGTGCAGTGGATTAACCGGCACGTCGAAAGCGTCGAGGTACGCCCACACGTCGGCTTCCGTCCAATCGGCGAGCGGATTGAACTTGGCGATATCGCGCGCGGCGTCGTGCTCTTCCTCGTGCAATTCCGCACGCGTCACCGACTGCTCGCGGCGCTGGCCCGTCACCCATGCACTGACGCCGGCGAGTGCGCGGTTCAGCGGTTCGACCTTGCGGATTTCGCAGCAGCGCTTGCGCAGGTCGATGCTTTCGTAGAACGCGTTCAGACCGTGCGCGGCGGCGTATTCGTCGACCGCGGCCGGCTGCGGGTGGAACTGTTCGATGTCATAGCCGTAGCGTTCGCGCACACGATCGAGCATGCCGAGCGTTTCCGCGTGCAGGCGGCCCGTATTCAGCGTGAAGACGCCGATCTTCACGCCGCGCGACAGAATCGCGTGCGTGAGCAGCATGTCTTCCGCGGCAAGGCTGCTCGCAAACTTGACGTCCGCATGACGTGCCGCGATCGAATCGAGCAGCGCATCGAGCCGCTCGATCTTCGCAGCCAGCTCCGGCGCCACGTTTTGCAGGTCGCTCATGCCGAGACCTTTTGCGCGGCCGCTGCTGCGCGGCGACGGAACAGCGGACGCGGATCGTCGAACGCGCCCTGGTACTGCACCGTAAACTCGGTAAACGCCTTCAGCGCGTCGTCAATGTCCTTGTCGGCGCGCAGCGCGTACGCGTTGAACCCGCAGCGCTCGTAGAAGCGCAACTGATCGCGCAGCACATCGCCGATCGCGCGAATCTCGCCCTGGTAGCCATAACGTTCACGCAGCAGACGCGCAATGCTGTAGCCGCGGCCGTCACGGAACACCGGGAAATCGACTGCGATTAGCGCGAGCTTGTCGAAATCGCCGGCGATTTCGGCCGGTTCGCTATCCGGCGCGAGCCACACGCCGATCCCGGCAGCGCCACGCGCGACCGTCAGCGCGTCGCGCGAGCTTTGCCACAACGCGAGCGGCACCAGCACCTTGCCGGCCGGCAACGCGTCCACCGCCGGCAGCGTGCCGTCTTCCGCCGCGCGCACGACCGTCCAGTCATCGTTGACGAT
>NZ_CADIKH010000040.1 GCF_902859855.1 Paraburkholderia humisilvae | reverse complement strand
CACCGGGCACGGCACGCTCGGCTGGACGATGTCGTGCGGCTCCGGCCAGTTGCTGGCGGATCTGATCTCGGGCAGGCAACCGGCGATCCAGTCGAACGATCTGTCCGTTCAGCGATACCACGATATTGTCAGCGTTCGTTCGGTCGGCTCTGTGACGAAGACGCACCCTGCGTCGCCGGAGCGCCGTGAAGAACCTTCCGGACTCTGACGAGAGCCGATATTCATTCGGGGCGACCGTAGCGCGTCTCCATGACAACCTAATCCTGAACAACCAGAGTCTGGAAGGTATCAATGTTTACCAAGGCCAATATAAGACCTCGTGTTGCTGTCGTGTTCGGTGGCCCAAGCCACGAATATGAAGTCTCATGCCAGTCGGCAGCCAACGTATTGCGTACATTGGATCGCGACCGCTTTACAGTGAAACCGATTCGAGTCACACGCACCGGTGCATGGATCGCAGCCGACCAAGCCGGGTCTTATCACGCAATGGATGTCGAGAAATTACTGCATCTTACGCGCGACGAGTTGCTTGAGCCAAAGCATCGAAACGGGACAAACGTCGCCGCTGCGGCGGCGGCCCTGGAGGACACTGATGTGGTCTTTCCTGTCATGCACGGGGGGTACGGTGAGGATGGCACGATTCAGGCATTGCTGGACCTGATTGGGGTGCCTTATGTCGGCAATGGCATCTTCGCGAGCGCAGCGGGGATGGACAAGCAGCAGACCAAGCGCCTGCTCGTTGCAGAGGGCCTGAATGTCGCGGACGGAGTTGTGCTCGACGGGAACGACGTCACGATCGACGAGGCAACAAAGGATCGCCTTGGCTTGCCGGTATTTGTGAAGCCCGCGCGGAGCGGCTCGAGCATTGGAGTGACCAGGGTGAGTCGCTGGAGCGACCTCGCTTCGGCGATCGAACTTGCGCGGCGCAGCGATAGTAAGGTTTTGGTCGAGCGCGGCGTGTCCGGTCGGGAAGTCGAAGTGGGCGTGCTGCAACGTCCAGATGGCACCGTGGAGGCAGGGCCCCCACTTGAGGTTGTCTTGCCCCATTCGACGGAATTCTTTGACTATGACGCAAAATATACTGACGCATCAGTTGAGTTGAGAGTTCCCGCCGATCTCGATGCTGAAATCGTGGCTCAGTTGCATAAAGTTGCGCTGGACGTATTTCGCATACTGGGGTGCAAAGGAATACTCAGGGTCGACTTCTTTCTCCAGCCACACCAGGGGCGCGTGGTTCCAGTCGTCAACGAAGTCAATACCATGCCCGGTTTTACACCCATGTCGCAATACCCAAGAATCTGGAAGGCGGCGGGCATTGAGCTAACGGACCTGCTGACGATATTGATCGAGACGGCGATTCAAGAAGACCTACCGGGTCGAATGCCCGAAATGGTATAGAGCCTTGTTTTCCGGTCCGGATGTTTGGGTCTTTAGCGTTTTGGCAATTGACGAGAACGCGCTGATGTGAGTGCTGACCGCGTGGTGGCGATGAATGGCGGATTGCCTTTGAACCGTCTGTTCTTTGAGGCGCGATCTTCGCGCGCCATTTCAGTGTAACTCTGCCAACTTTCGGGAGAAGGGCTATGTCTATTGGCAAGCATGCGGTCGTGATCGGCGCGGGCATGGGTGGTTTGACAGCCGCGCACGCGCTCGTCGGCAAATTCGAAAAGATTGTGGTGCTCGAACGGGATGTCCTGCCGACCCGCGTGCAAGCGCGCCCGGGCGTACCGCAAGGCAGGCTCCCGCATGTGCTGTTGCCGGGCGGCCTCGCCGCACTGAATCAGCTGTTCGACGGCTTCTCCGGCGATCTACATGCGGCGGGCGCAAAAGAGTCGGACTTCGGCATGTCGATCAGCTGCAACTTTCCGGGGCAGGGTCCATTGCCGGAGCGCGCGCTGGGCATTCCGCTGATCAAGTGCTCGCGTCCGCTGATCGAGTCCGTGGTGCGCAAGCGCGTCGAACAGCAAAAGGACATTGCGATTCTCGATGGTCGCCGTGTCACCGAAATCGTCGCGACGGCCGACGGCAGCGCGGTGCGAGCCGTGCGTTGCGAAACGCGTGAAGGCGTGCACGAAACGCACGAAGCCGAACTCGTCATCGACGCGTCGGGTCGTGGCGAACCGACGCTTGGTCTGATGCGCGCGGCCGGCCGCGCCGCGCCGGACGAAACGACGATTGGCGTGGATTTGCACTATGCGTCGGTGCTCGTCACGTTTCCGAAGGGCAAGGAGCCGCGCTACCAGACGATGGTCACGTTCCCGAACGCGCCGGAAAGCAGCCGCACGGGCATCATCCTCGCGCGCGAAGACGACTACGTATTCGCCGGGCTCAGCGGGCGTGGCGACGACGCCCCGCCCGACGATTGGCCAGACTTCGTCGAATTCATGGGCACACTCGGCACGGACTCGTTACACGACACACTGCTTCACGCAAAACCGCACGGCAAGGTCGACCGGTTCATGTTTCCGGAAAGCCGTCGGCGGCACTTTGAGCGTTGTGTGAACTGGCCGCGCGGCCTCGTGCCATTCGCGGACTCGATCTGTCGGTTCAATCCCGTATATGGACAGGGCATGACGGCCGGGGCGAAGGAGGCGGTCATGCTGCGCGAGTTATTGGCGAGCCGTGGAGGCCACGCTGACCCGCTCATGGGCCTGTTCGAAGCGTTCATGGCGGTAGGGGGCCCGATGCTCGACAACATCTGGGCGCTATCCGCCATGCCCGATCTCGCGTATCCGGACGCGCGGGGCGAGCGGCCCGACAATCTGCAGGAGGCGCTCGGTTTCCAGACCGCGCTTCAGCGCGCGGCGTTTCTCGACGAGGACATCCACCGCTTGCTGCTCGAAGTTTTCTCGCTGCTCAAGCCCGCGTCCGCGTTCAATGACGAGGCGATCGTCGAAAAGATCAAACGGCTTGCCGCGCAATTCGATGCGGCGCGTGACAACGTGCAGGCGTGAGCGCCCGCTCTATTACGAACAGGCCGGTCTCTCGCGCAGGAGAGCGCCATGAAAGAGGCCTCGATGATCGACTTTGTAGGCAGCTCGCGTGCCATGTCACTCACGTATCGCGACTTCGTGCCCGGTGCGCGCCAATCACGCTGTCGACTCCCTATTAGAAGCCGACAGAGCGCGAGTCGAATAACTTAGGCAGATACCGTCATCACGCTACGGCATGACAGCCCGCTTGATGGATAAACGATGCTTCTCATTTGACCTCAAAACCCTGTCCCTCATCTGGGGCGAATTCGAGTGCTTCGGGTAGTTCCACAGCAAGCACGTCCACGAGTGAGCGCACTGCCGGCAGCAGTCCGGTGGGGTTGGGTATCAATGTCGAAAAGCGTGCGTCGGCCGCGATCCAGCCGGGCAGGATGTGCTGCAGTGAACCCGCTTGCAGCCCAACTCCGGCCGGAATCGAGGCTTTCCCTTGCTGGATCGTTCCGAATCTTCGGACCCAGAGTCCGGGCACGACGATTCCACGTACAAGTTAAAGACGGGTATGTTTGCGTATCAGACGGGCACAGCCTGCGAGGACGACCCTGGTGATTCGTGCGTATCTGGCAACGTCGATGAAAATACAAATCTGCTTCGTGGGGCGTCGCGGATCGCGTCAATTTCCTGAGCGGTGACGCCCACTCGTTCGTTGAACTGCAAGGTCGGTTTGACGTAGTCATCATGCACGCACTCTTAGCTTCGCCCGGAAGGCCGGGCCGAAGTCTTTGATGGCGACCTCGCGTCACTAACGTTTGCAACGGACGCGTCCGATGGCAGGGCCGGCACGGATGGCCTGGTCGGAATGGCACGGAAAACGCACCGCAGAGTCAGGCGAAGTTCTGTCGCTCGCCGACGCGCGTCGGGCGCATCAGATCATTGAAGGGGCGGTGCACGGGTCCGGAAAAATCGTGCTTATCCCTTGATACGGCAGTGTCGAATTGATCCAACGCGGTCGAAGGTTCCCGCGATGATCAGGCGTTCGCTCGCGGCGCTAGTCGCTCAACCGGCGTTGCCGGACGAGTGACAAATAAATAACGGACCATGGAATAACAGCGGATTCGTGTACATCACTTCGTTAACCTAAGGTTAATTCCGTGTTCAGCAATCAGCAATTGAGTGAACAAGGCCGTCAGAGCATGCTGTTACTCATGGCGGCGCAGTCGGCACGCCATAAAAGCGACGCGTGCTTCTTTCAACTACCTTGGTTTTTTTCATCATGTCCGTTACATGGCCGGAAAACATCTTTTAGCATTTTAAGGCCGCCGATGTGCGGCAAGTGGCGTATGTGCCCGATGCGGGCCACAAACGCCTGATCGAACTCTGTGAGGATGATGCTGAGATTCACGCGGTTTCGTTGACGACCGAGGAGGAAGGCGTCGCGATGATGGGCGGCGCGTGGCTTGGCGGCCAGCGCGGTGTGCTGCTCCTGCAGTCGAGTGGCGTCGGCAACTGCATCAACATGCTGTCGTTGCAGCATGAATGCCGTATGCCCATCGTGATGCTGGTAACGATGCGTGGCGAGTGGGGCGAGTTCAACCCGTGGCAGGTTGCGATGGGCAAATCCACGCAGAACGCGCTCGAATCGGCGGGCGTATACGTCTACCGCGCTGACCATGCCGATGACATCGCTGAGACGGTGCGAGCCGCGTTGAACTTCGGCTTCAACACGTCCCGCATGGTGGCAGTACTGATTGGCCAGCGTGTGATCGGAACCAAGAACTTCAAAAAGTGAGTACAGACATGACACAGCAGACGAAGCCCTTGAACCGTCGGCTGGCGGTGAAGCGGATCCTCCGCGATCGGCAGCAGCACGTTCTTGTTGTAACCAGCCTTGGTAATCCCACGTTTGATGTGGCCGCCGCAGGCGATACGCCGCAAAATTTCTACCTTTGGGGAGCGATGGGCGGCGCTGTGGCCTTAGGCCTTGGACTCGCATTGGCACAACCTCAAAAGCGCGTGGTCGTATTTGTCGGCGACGGCGAAATGATGATGGGTCTCGGATCGCTCGCGACGGTCGGCGTGGACAAACCGTCGAACCTCTCGATCGTCGTCATTGACAACGAACACTACGCTGAGACAGGCATGCAGCTCGCGCATGCCGGACGTGGCGTGGACATCACCGCTATTGCGCGCGCGGCGGGGTTCGACAACACATCGACAATTCACACGCAGCGTGAGCTGGAAGGGTTTGTCGACGTAGTCCTGAAGGCGCAAGGCCCTGTGCTTGCGACTATCAAGGTCGGCACGGATCCCGAACCGACCAGCCTCCCTCCGCGCGACGGCCCGTGGTTGCGCAGCCGCTTGCGCGAAGCGTTGCTCGGAAGCCAGGCACATGCGAGCCAATAACTCGCGAACGTGCGATCGTAAACGAGACGCTGATGGAATGTGTCGCGCGTGCAAGTGTTTAACTGTTTGCGACCAGACGTTGCAACAAGAGGCAGCGATGACCGAACGAATGAAAGAAAGCAAACCGTTGCTGGACCACTTATCGTCGCGCGCGCCGTCGAGTCTGTCGAAATTGAGCGGAGTCATACGTGATGTTGGGACGTGGAATTTGAGTGCGCTGGGCTTTGCATGAAAAAATGGCTGCGCTTTAACGCGCGCTTTGCTTAACCAACGTCGACATGAGGTTGCGATGACGGATTCGCGTGCCATGCGCGGACTGACCGGTGCTGCCGGGCCGGATGCGCGTTTCGATTTCATCGTTTGCGGTGCGGGTGCGTCTGGCTCGGTCGTGGCGCGTCGCCTTGCGGAGCACCCGGACGTCAAGGTCCTGCTGCTGGAAGCCGGCGGCAGCGACGATTGTCCCGAGATCGCGGTCGCCACGTCCTGGCCGGCGCTGCGCCGGGCGCCACAGAACTGGCTGTTTCGCGCGACGCCGAACCCGCACCTGAACGATCGCGGCATTCCGATGGCGATGGGTAAGGTGTTGGGCGGCGGCTCGAGTATCAACGTGATGGCGTGGTCGCGCGGCCATCAGGCCGACTGGGACGACCTTGCGGCCGAACTCGGTGACCCCGGCTGGAGCTATGCCGCGGTGCTGAGCCTCTACCAGCGCAGCGAGGACTGGCACGGCACGCCAGATACGCGACGCCGCGGCAGTGGCGGTCCGTTGTTCGTACAGCCCGCGCCCGATCCGCATCCGATCGCGCTCGCCGGCCTTGATGCCTACGCTCAGGCAGGGGTGCCGGTGTTTGACGACCAGAACGGCGCAATGATGGAAAGCGCCGGCGGCGTCGCGCTGACGAACGTATGCGTGCGCGACGGCAAACGGGTGTCGGTGTATCGCGCGTACGTGCATCCATATCGGGACCGGTCGAACCTGACCGTCATAGCCGATGCGCTCGTTACGCGGCTGATATTCGACGGCGGCGCGGTGAGCGGCGTCGAATATCAGCATCATGGCGCGTTGCAGCGTGCGCATGCGACATGCGAAACCGTGCTGTCGCTCGGTGCGATCCACACGCCGAAACTGCTGATGCAGTCGGGCATCGGCGACGCGGCCGAGCTGCAACGTTTCGGCATTCCGCTTGTGCAGCACCTGCCGGGCGTGGGCCGCAATTTCCAGGACCACTTCATGGCGCCTTGCGTGTGGGAGGCGTCGGAACCCATCGAAGGCCGCAACAACCTCGCCGAAATAACCGCGCTATGGAAGAGCGACAGCACGCTCGACCGGCCGGATCTGCAGTCGTTTCTCTGCGAACTGCCTTATGCGAGCCCGGAGGCTGCGGGCGAACGCGGCTTGCCGGTGCATGCCTGGTCGCTGACCACTGCCGTGCTGCGCCCCGCGAGTCGCGGGCGAATTCGGCTGACCGGTGTTCAGCCGTCGGACCCGGTCGAGATCGACGCGAATTTTCTCGCCGCGGCGCAGGACCGGCAGACGCTGAAGCGCTGCATCGAGTTCAATCGCGACGTCGGCAATTCGGCGCCGCTGCGGCCGTTCACGAAGCGTGAATGGCTACCCGGTCCGCTCGACCATGCGGGGTTCGACACGTTCATCCGCAATGCAACGGTCAGCCATTCGCACCAGAGCTGCACCGCGAAAATGGGCCGCGATGCGATGTCGGTGGTCGACTCCCGCTTGCGGGTGTACGGGATCGGCAAGCTGCGCATCGCGGACGCGTCAGTGCTGCCGCATGTCACGACCGGCAATACGATGGCGCCTTGCGTCGTGATCGGCGAACGCGCTGCCGATACGCTGGCGGAAGATCACGCGTTGTCGTAGTCAAACTCATTTTTTTCGTACCGGGACGCGGTGATGCGTCTTAACGTCCATGGCTTGAAAAAAGCCTCAGCTGAGGGTCGAGACTGAAGCAACGAAGTCGACGTTTTGCTGCTGGGATTGCGTCGGCGTCAATGTCAGCGGATTCGCGGTGTTGCCGGAACGATAGAAGCCAAGCGTATTTCCATGGAGAAGCTTGAAACTGGGTAGCGCGGTGACCAATACCGTGACTTGCTGCCCGAATGGAACGCCGGTAATCAAATAGGTGGCTGTGTTCACGCCGCTTGCAAGTACGGGTGGTTCAACCACGCCCGTTGCCACCACGGGGCCGGGCGTGAAGCCTCCGAACCCGCCTGGCGGACTCCAGTTAACCGAGTTGGCGGAAACCGAAAGCGCTGGCCAACTTTCAGCCGCGACGTCGCGCTCGCTCCAGCGCAGGGTTCCGGCAATGATCGGTTGCTCAATTTCCACCAGCACCTGGGCGCTGTATGAAACCCGATTGATCCACATCGACGGATACCAGCCTCCCCATGTCGGGGTCTCGGATTGCAGTGACAACTCCGCGATGAGTGACAGGCTTCCCGTATTCGGGTCCTGCGCGATGGTGCTGGTATCGGTGGCGAAAGTGAACGCGACGCCTTCGGATGACCCAATACTTGCCAAGGCCACGGTGGACGTAGAGGCAATGATTCGCCCGGTTGGGAAATTCAGATTCAAATCCAGCGTTTCATGTTGAATGGCGGAACTGGTTACGATGAAAAGCGGATCGTTGTTACCCACGACGATCCCTGAAAATAATAAAAGCTGTGCGGGTGGGTCCGACACGATAACGGCGACCGGAGGTTGTGTGGCCGAGGCGAATACAGTCATCAACAGACCTCCGGGATGAAGTTAGCAATCTTATTGGGTTGTCTCTGGTAACGCGACTCGTGCTGCCTCGATAGCAGTTATAGATCAACGCCGGCTAAATTCAATGCAACGGAGCTCGATGCGTAGCACAACGAAAGTGAATAATTATGTTGTGGGCAACGAATCCAGAACTCATTCGCGCTGAGCACTCAATCGCCTGGTTGCCTGAAGGAGCGCTTACTGACATGCATGCCACGCCCGGCAGGCGCCTGGGCCACAACAAGACCTGACTGGCGCCTTTCGAGGTCCTCTCTGGCTGCTGACTGCGCAAGACACTGTTAGGATGGCTTCGACACCGTTGCTTTAAAAGCGAAACGGACACCGTACATCTCATCGATGAGTGATGCCCAAGCCTTGCTCACAACGATTAAAGGTTGAAGACATGACGAACCCCGTCTATCGCGGAATGGATCGTGCGGCGCTTGATGTTGCCTACAACAATGTTCGGGATGAGCCCGACTATCAGGCGATCATGGGTCGATTCAAGGCGCAGAGCGAAGTCGTCTATCGCAGCGTGGAAGTGAAGCGCGACATTCCCTACGGCGGCCGGCCGCGCCAACGTTTTGACTGGCTTTCATGCGGCAAGGAAGCGGCGCCGACTTTTGTTTTCATCCACGGCGGTTACTGGCAGAACTACGCAAAGGACGATCTGGCGTTTATCGCGCGCGGACCGCTCGAGCGCGGATTCAACGTGGTGCTGGCGGAATATACGCTTGCTCCCGAAGCATCGATGACCGAAATCGTCAGTGAAATCGGGTTGCTGCTCAAGTTTTTGCAGTCGGATACAAGCGACGCAGGTTTTGGTGGCCGTCCCGTTTGTGTCTGCGGTCATTCGGCGGGAGGGCAGCTTGCTGCGCTTTATCGCAATCACCCAGGCATCACGCTGACCGTATGCGTGAGCGCGCTATTCGATCTGGAGCCGATCTCCCTGTCATGGCTGAACGACAAGCTGCAGCTAACGGAGCAGGAGATTTCGCGATTTAGCCCGTTGCATCAGATCGATCGCGGTGCGCCCACCGTGGTGTCCGTTGGCATGGCTGAGCTTCCGGAATTGATTCGCCAATCGCGGAGCTATGCGAGCGCGTGTGAAGCAAGGGGTGAGAGCGTGGCCTTTCTGCCGATTCCGGAGCGGCGGCACTTCACGATCCTGACCGACCTCGCGGACCCGGCCGGGGCGCATATGGCGGCGATCGTCGAGCGAGTCATCCCGTCGCCCAGATAAGCTTGACGACCGGGTCGGTGATCGGCGGCTAGCCATCGGTGTTCACCGTCGCACTTGCATGATCGCAACAAAGAACGCGCCACCCAGAAGTGCCGTGATCACGCCGATCGGCAATTCGTCCGGTGCGACCAGCATGCGCGCCGCCACGTCGGCCCAGATGAGCATGATCGCACCGAACAGCGCGGAGGCCGGCAACAAACGGTTGTGATCCGCGCCGACAAGGCGTCGGCATACATGCGGTGCGACGAGCCCGACGAAGCCGATCGTTCCGCTGACCGCGACCATCGCGGCCGTGAGTAGCGAACTGACGGCAAACAACTCGCCGCGGATCCGTGCGACATTCACGCCGAGTGTCGTGGCGACGATATCGCCGCTCATCAACGCATTGAGTTCGCGTCGCCTGCCGACCAGCAGCAACAGGCCACCTGCCGCGAACGAGCCCGGCACGCCCAGCATGTCCCAGCTCGCAAGGCCAAGTCCGCCTAGCATCCAGAACAGCACCGACGCCGCGGCGCGCTGGTCGCCCAGGTAGAGCAGCAGATTCGCGCACGCCATCATGACGAACGACACCGCAATGCCCGACAGCAGCAGCCGTTGCGAATCGAGCCTGCGGCCGCGCGCGCCAAGCGCGATCACAAGCGACGTCGCCGCGAGTGCGCCGGCGAAGGCGAGCGCGGACAGCGTAAACGGTCCCAGTGCGGCGCCGATCCACAAGGTCGCTGCAACGGCGCCGACACTCGCGCCCGAGCTCACACCCAGCAGATGCGGATCGGCGAGACGATTGCCGGTCGCAGCCTGCAGCACCATCCCGGCGACCGCGAGCGTAGCGCCCACCAGTGCACCGAGCAGCACGCGCGGCAGCCGGATCAGCCAGACAATGTTGTCCTGCGCGCCGGCGACAGCCGAAGCGCCCGACAGGTGCTCGAACACAATGCGTGCTGTCACGGCAGGCCGGATCGATACGGGTCCTAGTCCGGTCGCCACGACGATTGAAACAAGCAGCAGTAACGTTAGAAGGGCAATAGGAAGGCAGGTTTTGCGGCGCGTTTGCGCGATCGACGCGGAGGTCCCGATCGTTTCCATCACGGACCCTCGGTGCGTAGGGCATTGCCCGGCGCAAACAGCGCCGGATGTAACCCGCGCGCGATCGTTGCGATCGCATCGATATTGCGCACACCTGGCGTCGCGGCATCGTAGGGCACGACGATGAAACGGCGTAACCGTATCGCGTCGACATTCGCCAAGGCCGGGTTGCCGGTTAAGAAGCGTATTTTCTGGTCCGCGGTCACCGCGCCGTAATCGACGATCACGATCGCCTGCGGATTGCGTGCGATCACGCTCTCCCAGCTCACCTGCGTCCAGCTTTGCCGGACGTCGTCCATCACGTTCCTGCCACCGGCCGCGCGGATCAGTGCGGTCGGCATCGCCAGCGCGGCAGCGGTAAACGGCTTGTCTTCGCCGCTGTCGTAGACGAATACACGGGTGCGTTCGATCTTTGGCCCGAGCGCTCGCGAAATGGCATCCACCTGCGACTGCATCGCGGCAATGAGCGCATGCGCACGTGCTTCGACATCGAAGATCGCGCCGAGATTGCGCAGATCGCTATAGACATCGTCCAGCGAGGCCGGCGGACGCGGCATCACGTGGGCGCAGGATTCGGTCAACTCATAGGCGGCGATACCGAAGCGCGCCAACGTCGCAGGGGTAACGGGCCCACCGACCCGCATGCCGTAATTCCAGCCTGCGACATATAAATCCGCACCGGAGGCCACCAGCATTTCCAGCGACGGATAGCGAAGCGCCAGTTCGGGCAATCCGTTCAGTTCGGCGCGCACGGACGGCTGCGCGGTTTTCCAGCCGCCGATGCCGGTATAGCCCGCCATGCTCGAACGCAATCCCAGACGCAGCATCATTTCCGTGAGGTTCACGTCGTTGCTGACCGCTCGTGTCGGCGCGCGCGAAAACGTGACCTCGCGGTTGCAGCTGCGCACGGTAACCGGATAATGCGCGGCGTGCGCATTGCAGGTGACGCTCACCAGAGCGACCGCCATCAGCGCGCGAGCAAGTTCAGCGATCATTGCGGTGTGCCTCCATGGCCGTGACCGGCGACCAGCGTGATGCGCGGGCGTCCCGTTACCGGATGACGGTCGACCAGTGCGTCGACGCCATAGACGGTTCGCATCATGTCTTCGGTCAGTACCTCGCGAGGCGTGCCGCAAGCGACTATCTCTCCATCCGCGATTACATAGATCCGGTCACAAAACGCGGCGGCCAGGTTCAGATCGTGAATCGTGGCGATGGTCGTGATCTGCTGGCGCTTCACCAGCGCGAGCAATTCGATCTGATGACGCGGGTCAAGATGATTGGTCGGTTCATCGAGCATCAAAATGCGCGGCTGCTGGGCGAGCGCGCGCGCCAGCAGCGCGCGCTGCTTTTCGCCGCCGGACAGCGAAGCGAACAACCGGTCGCGCGATGCGTCAAGTTCAACATCGCGCAGCGCGCGTGCGATCACAGCCGCGTCATCGGCCGTGTCGCCATCGAGCAGACCTTTGTGCGGCGTGCGGCCCATTGCGACGACCTGCGCGACGGTCAGACCGAAATCATCCGACGCGTCCTGCAGCAGCACGGCGATGCGTTGCGCAGCCCAGCGCACCGAGTGCGCCCAGACGTCGTGAGCGTCGAGCGTGACCGTGCCGAGCCGCGGCTTCGCATAGCGGAAAGCACAGCGCAGCAGGCTGGTTTTACCGCTGCCATTCGGTCCGATCAGGCCGACGAACTCGCCGGTTCGCGCTTCCAGTACGACGCGCCGCAGCAGGTCCCCGTCGCGACCGGCGCGGCGGCTGTCGTTGTGCGGCGACCAGCTCAATTCATCGATATGCAAAGACGTCATCGGGGCCACTCCTGAGTCGCCAGCTTCAGAAATTGACGGTTGCCGTCACCCAGCCCGAACGCGGTGCGCCGAGCAACCACTCTGTGCCGTTGTTCTGCGTCGATACCGCGTAGACCCGGTTCGTCAGGTTGCGCAGATACAGAGCCAGCGTCAGGTTGCGGGTTGCCCGCCACGACGCGGACGCGTCGAACAACGTGTAGGAGGGGATGGGCACCGTATTCGCGTTATCGCCGAAGCGCCGCCCGACATATTGCACGCCGACGCCGGCTTTCCAGCCCGGCGCGAATGCCCAGTCGAGCCACACGTTCGCGGTCTGCTCTGGAATGTCGAACGGCACGTTTCCCGCACGCGACACACTTTGTCCGTTCACTTCCTCGTCGAAGTCATCGAAGCGCGCGCGCAATAGCGCGGCATTCGCCTCGACTGACCATCCTCCCCACAACCGCATCGCGCCCGACCACTCGACGCCACGCGACGATTGTTTGCCGACCTGTTCGCTGAGGTCCGGATTCAGCGGATCGGCGCTGAGCAGATTGCGCTTGACGATCTGATAGAACGCGAGCGTCCACGATGCGCGGCCACCCAGCAGTTGCTGCTTGATGCCCGCTTCCCATTGCTGTCCGGTCGATAGGGTGAACGCGCTACTCGACTGCGACAGCGTGATCAGCGAACTGACGCCGTCAGTGCCCGTCGTGTACTGCGCGTAGACGGACAGATCGGGCGTCAGCGAGAAAACCAGGCCGGTGCGCCAACCGGTGTGCGCAAAGGTCTTGTCGAACGACGAAGCGGCGGTGGTCGCGGTCGCGAATGTATCGCGATGAAAATCGATGTGGTCGTAGCGTAGCCCGCTGATCCACGCGAGCCGGTCGGTCAGTTCGACGCGGTCTTCGGCGAATACCGACACCTGATGGGTGGTCGTGCGAAATGCCGGTACTGTGGGGTCCGGGCTCATGAACACGCCCGGATCGAAGTTGAACGCGGGCACGATCGACGACCCGTCGAACGGCGAATTGCTGGTATCGAGGAACGATATCTCGTTGAAATCCGCACCGACGACAAGGCGGTTCTGATGACCCCACAGGTTGCCTTCGACGGTCGCATCGAGCGTGTCGCCGATCTGTTTCTCGTGATGCAGGATTTCGATGTAGTCGCTGCGTAGCACATTGCCGTCGGGCAACAGCGAGTAACTCTCGCTGTCGTGCCAGTGCCGGTTGGTGAGCAGATAGTAGAGCTGGTTGTGCACGGTGATGCCCGGCGTCGCGCGCCACGTCGTGTTCAGACGCGTCCACTGGTCGTAATAGGCGATATCCGCAGCGCCGACGTTGTAGTTCTGAAAGCGCAACGCGGGGTTTAACTGTCCGTTCTCAACCGGCACGCCGAAATAGCGCGCGGGCTTTTGCCGGCCGTAGTCGTAGTCGAGCGTGAACGACAACGTCGGGTTGACGTCCAGACGCAGCGCGCCGCCGAGCGCGGTGGTATGGGTGTCGCCGCGCGGCACCCAGCCGTTAGAACGGTCATCACTCACGTAAAACCGATACGAGAGCATTGGCCCGAGCGCACCCGTCGTGTCGAGCGCGACGCGCTTTTCTCCACGCGAACCGGCGCCGAGCTGGATGGTCGTTGCATCGTCGCGCTGCGGTGCTTTCGGCACGATGTTGATCACGCCGCCGATCCCACCTTCGCCGTACAGCACGGACGCCGGGCCTCGCAGTACCTCGATGCGCTCGACCGACCATGTGTCGAACGGAAACGTCACCGTTCCGGCGCCGGGGAACATGCGCACGCCGTCGTACAGTGTCGTGATCGATTCGGGGCCGCTGAAGCCGCGCACCGAAACGGATGTGCCGCCGTTGCCCGGCGCGGCGTCGCTGGCGAATCCGGTGGCGCGCGTGACGGCCTGCGTCACGCTCCTGTCGCCCCGTTCCTCGATCTGGCCGCTGCTGATCGCTTCGACGCTGGCCGGTGTATCGAGGCTGGACAGACCGAGCCGGCTGCCCGCGCTGATCGGTGTGCTCAAGTCCGGCGTGTCCGTTGTGTCATCGCGCGCGCTCGCCTGAATGTGTACCGCGGGCAAGGTGCTGTCGACTGTCGCCGTGGCCGTGGCGCCCGGTTGAATGGGCGTCGCGCCGGTATCGGCCAGTGCCGGCAAGGTGTACATCAGCGATGCGCAAGCCAGTGCGCCGCCGCGTGGACGGCGGCGCCGCGCGTCGCGTCGTGCCGCACGTGGAAGTGAAACGGAGGTATTCATTCGTCGTTATAGCGGGTCTGATGGAGACTTCTGTCCCGCGCGCCGTTTGTGCATTGCGTTCGCGCATTACATTCGAACAGCAGCAACGCGTGCGAATGCGCCCGAGTCGATACGAATCGACTCGACCGGCAGGACAAGGACTTGTGTTTGGGAGGCCGCCAGGCCGTCGCTACATCACGCGTGCCCAATGGGCCCAATGGGCTGCCCGACAGTCACGGCGAGCGTGCTGCGACAGATGGAGTGGATGCGGTATCGGCGATGCGAAGCGGGGGCGAGCGCATTGCTGACTGCGTTCAGTCATGGTGAGGTCCCCGGGGGTTTCGCGCCCCAAAAGAAGATTGAAGAGGAAAGCAAAGGCCCAGGTCTGACTTCCGGTGACGACGAAGCAACGACAAACGCGACGACGTAACCGGTCACAGTGGCGCGACCGCGCTGGATTTACACCAGCTTCCAAGCTTTGCGTCCGCGATTGTACCTGTGTCGCGCCGATCGGCATGGGCGGCTGGACAGGCAATGGATCACGCAAACCGACCCAATGCTTCGATTGACCTGTCGTAACAATGTTATATTATAACATTCACGCGGGAGATATTTTTCACGTGACACCTACCGTGCCTATGCCGATGACCTGATTGCGGTAGTTCGAACGACTTCTATTTGCAGGGGAACGCCATGCCATATCTGGACGAGCCGTCGCTCATCCCAACCACGATTCTCACGGGTTTTCTGGGGGCCGGAAAAACCACGCTGCTCAACCGCATTCTCACGGAGCAGCATGGCGGCCGGATTGCCGTGATCGAGAACGAATTCGGTGAAGCGGGTATCGACAATGAACTGCTGGTTCAGGAAGGCAACGAGCAGATCATCGAGATGAATAACGGATGCATCTGCTGCACCGTGCGCGGCGATCTCGTCCGCATTCTGGCCACACTCGCGCAACGGCGGGACGCGGGCGAACTGAAGTTCGACCGGGTGATTATCGAAACGACCGGGCTTGCCGACCCGGCGCCGGTTGCGCAAACCTTTTTTGTCGACGATGTCATTCACGAGCGCTACCTGCTCGATGCGATCGTCACGGTGGTCGATGCCCATCACGGCGCCGGGCAACTGGACGAGCACCATGAGGCGCAGGAGCAGGTCGGTTTCGCGGATCGTATTCTCGTGTCGAAGGTGGACCTCGCTGGCGAGGCGCGCACGGAACAACTGATGCGCCGTCTACGCCAGATGAATCCGCGAGCACCGATCAGGTCGGCTCATTTCGGTGAAACCGATATTGCTCAATTACTGGATATTCGAAGCTTCGACCTGGATGCGATCGTCGAGATCGAGCCGGACTTTCTCGACGACGTATCGCACGAACATGACGACGACGTGTCATCGTTCGTCTATCGCAATACCCGGCCTTTCGATCGCGACAGGCTCGAAGCGTTTTTCAGTGCGACCGTTGCGATCTATGGCGCGTCGATGTTGCGATACAAGGGCGTGTTGCATATTACGGGTGTTAGCCGACGCGTCGTATTTCAGGGCGTACACATGATCTTCGGCACCGACCATGGCAAGCCTTGGGGCACGGACGAAGTCCCGGAGACGAAAATGGTATTCATCGGCAAGCAATTGCCGGTTGATGTGTTCAAGGCGGGGCTGGATGGTTGCATCTGAGCGCCGCCTTAACCCGCATCGATTCCGAGCATCCGCAATACCGGCAGGTAAACATCGGCAAATCGAATGGCTCTGTCCACCAGATCAGGGTCGGCAAAAGCCAATGGAACCAGCGCGTGCCCCGTGCGTTCCGGCGCACCCGTCCGGCCTAACGCTGCGCGCGCGAACTCCGCCCACTGCTGAGGCCGTGCGAAGCCGCGTTTCGCGGCCAGCAAAAACAGTTGGGCGACACGTGGAATCGACACTGCCGAGCCTGACACCGGACTCACCAGAAACTGAAGCGCATGGGTGTCGTAAGCGCGCTCGCAAATCGCCGTATTGAGCCGGCTGGCGGATGCGAGCGCCTGCTGTATCTGCTGATCGTCCTGCGCATTGAGCACAGGGCCAGCTCCAATCAACAGCGTGACAGCCTCGACAACCTGTTCAAGCGTGAACCCCAACGCACTCACGCCGTGTTCGATCTCACCCAGCGTTGTCACACGCCCCCCCGACAGCGCGCGCAAAACCGGCCGGTACAACGCTTCGGGCAAGGTCGCTTCACCCAATGCGCCGCGCACCTTCAACGAAACCGCTTGTTCGGGCATCGCGAGCATCACGCGATGGGCGCACAGCGCGGCACGCCGTTCGTGCGCATCGAGCGCGCGCGGCTGCTTGACCCAATAGTCGCGCCGGAATGACCGATTCATACAGAGATCCCGCGCGACCTCGCGCAGAGTCACGTCATCGATGCCGGCCAGCAACTCGCGCTGCGCGGGTTGCAGATTGATCCTGTCGATATGATCGCGGTAGTCCGCCGAGCCGAGATACGTCAGCCCCGCCGGCTCCAGCGCGCCCGCAACCTGAAGAAACGACGTCGGATGCCAGTTGCGCGCAAAGTATTCGTGCGCAACATAGCTCGGGCTCTCTTCCGACAGGCTGTTCACGCGCGCGCTGACTGAAGGATTGACCACCGCGTAGCCGGGCTGCGCCGCCATGACTTTTTGCGCGAAGCCGATCGCCGCCTGGATGCGCCCGGCAGCCTCCCGCTCGTCGGGTTCCGCGCCGCCATCGCGCTTGCCGCTCGCGATGAAGTGGCCATGCATCAATTCACGCACCGGCATCATCGCGGCCCAACCGGGCTGCGTGTTGTAGCTCACGTATAACACGCCGCCGGTCTTCAGTTTCCGTGCAACGAAATCGGCGACTGTCGCGCGGTCGTCATCGGAAATCCAGCTCCAGACGCCATGCAGGCCGATGAACTCGAAATCCGGCAGGTCGTCGCGCCGGCAGAACTCGGAAAAACGCTGTGACCACAGTTGAGGACGCGTTTGCGCGTCATCGGCCAGTTGACGCGCAAAGCCGGTGTGTCGCGGGTCGGCATCGACGCCATACCACTGAATCGGCGAACCCGCGGCGTGAATGTTGACGCTGACGCCCTGACCGAACCCCAACTCGCAGGCGTTGTGTATCAGCGGAAATTCGAAGCCGGCATTGACGAGCGGCAACCTTGCGCGAAGCGGATTCAGTTCATCGCAATAGCCGTAGGTGTAGGCGATTTCGTTGACGTATTCATGATCCGGTCCGTTCATGGTCCAGCCGTTTCCAATTTTTAGGAGCGGCAATCTTAAACCACGGTTCGCCACGCGGCCAAGCGGACGATCGAATATCCCCACGCTTTGGCCGGTACAGCAACAGATGCAACCCGATCGGCCGTGCTCTGACGACCGTCAGGAGCGGTCTACGATTAATGATTCGACTCCGCGCAATTGCGCGCGCTGATGCCAGTGAAGATCGTTGAGGTTGGCAATGCGCATATCGGGCATGCGGGTGAACAGCGTGCTCAGTGCGGCTTCGATCT
Source organism: Paraburkholderia humisilvae (assembly GCF_902859855.1). Lineage (GTDB taxonomy): Bacteria > Pseudomonadota > Gammaproteobacteria > Burkholderiales > Burkholderiaceae > Paraburkholderia > Paraburkholderia humisilvae. The sequence continues at coordinate 48,125 of NZ_CADIKH010000040.1, read as the reverse complement.
GCATCGTCGCAAGGCGGGCACCCAGGCAAAAATGCGGACCGCCGCCAAACGACAGCGTTTTGATATCTTTGAATGACCGGTCAACCTTTAACGTGTCGGGATCGTCGAACATTTCCGGATCGCGATTCGCCGCCCCCGCCCAGACGAATACCACGTCGCCGCGCGAGATGGACGTGCCCTCGGCTTGCGTGTCTTCGAGCGCGACACGCATAAACGACTGGACCGAGGTTTCATAGCGCATGCACTCCTTGACGACGTTCGGCAGCCTGTCCGGATTCGCGATCGCCAGCCGCAACTGGTCCGGAAACCGATGAAGAGAGATCAGCGAATTGCCGATCATGTTCGTGGTTGTTTCATGACCGGCCACGAATAGCAGAATGAGGTTCGCGACGATCTCTTCGTCGGTGAGGTGCTGGCCCGCTTCTTCGGCGGCGATCATTTGCGAGAGCAGATCGTCGCCGGTGTTTCGTCTGCGCTTCTCAAGCAACGCTGAGAAGTAACGTTCCAGTTCGAGGGCAGAGCGATTGCCTTGCTCGAGCTGTTCGGGGTTCATCTTGCCGACGTCGAGCACCTTGGTCAGATCGTCGGCCGCCTGCCTGAACAACTTGCCGTCTTCGAGCGGAATCTCAAGGATGGTGCAGATGATCTGGATGGGCAGCGGAAAGGTGAAATCGCGAACGAGGTCGGCTTGTCCTTTCTGTTCCACCGCGTCGGCGAGACGATTCGAGATGTCCTGCGACACCTGTCGAAAGCGCTCGATCTGGCGTGCGTTGAACGACTTCATCAGCAGGCTGCGCAAGCGGGTGTGCTTCGGCGGGTTCAGGCTGAGCAGCATCTGGTACGCGAACCGGAAGACCGGTTGGTCTATGGCGCTGTCGCCATAGCGGGCTCTCACGCTTGCTTCAACCCCCTTGCCGAAACGTGGATCTGTCACCAGGCGATCAGCCACCGCGTAGCGGCCGGTCACGAAGAGCCCGGGGGAGAGCTTGACCAGCGGTCCGGCGCGCCGCATCTCGTCATAAAGACGATAGGGATTCTCGTAGAATTCGGCAGTAGAAAAGTCGCTGTATTGCATTGAGATAGGCTCCAGCATGCGGACGGTTCAGAGCCGGCAATGGACGAAGCGGTGTTCGCACCTGCTTGAGCGTGTCCTGTCAAACCGAGGCGCCACGCCGGTTACCGAGAAAAACAGCTTGAAGTGAGAACCTATTCCGTTAGCCACTCAAATCCGTATATGCAAGCGTCCCGCGAGACGCGCACGATGAGCCTGGCGGCCGGGTCATTGGCCGACCGTGGCGTGGCAAGGGGGCAGTACGGGCGGTGCGTTTTGTCCAGCAGGGGAGATGGAATGTCGCAGGTCCTTGAGGCGGCGAGATGGCCGAGCCTGGTTGCCTGCGCACTCTTCGCCGCCATCAGGCTGAGCTTCTTCGTGGAGTGGGGTGGCAGGCGCATCATCGCAGACCGGAAGCTGCGGCGCCGATGTGCCAGCCGGTTTGATGTCGGCGATATCGCGCAGCGGCAGTTTCACGTGGAAGCTCTTCTGCTGTGCGGATTTTCCTTCTCGACCTTGGGCGGGCGCCAACTCAACGTGGTGCGTTGCGTCTGATACCTGAAGTGCCCGAGCTCGCGTTGCCGTGGTTGCCGCGGTTCGCGATAGAACGGCTTCCCGCGCGCACCGGATGCGTCGCAAAGGGCACCGACGGGTCAGCCAACCGAGCGCGGTGCGCCATTCGCATCGTGCCCCGGCGTGCGCTTCGACGGCACATCGCGGGCGAGGAAGGTCGCGAGCGCGGCGAGCACCGACGTCACGCCGAGCCCGTACAGCCCGCCGGTAATCGACCCGGTGTGTTCCTGCAAATATCCGAACGCGGCAGGCGCAAAAAAGCCACCGAGATTGCCGAGCGAATTGATCAACGCAATCACGCCCGCCGCAATCCGCACGTCGAGATAATCTTGCGGAATCGGCCAGAAGAGCGACGCGGCCGCCTTGAACCCGAGCGCCGAGAAGCAGATGCCGACGAACGCGAACACCGGACCGCCTTTGGTCGACGCGAACAGCCCCACCGCGGCGACGATCAGCGCGGTCGCAAGCCATGCCTGCTGACGACGCCAACGCCGCGACAGTATCGCGAAACCATACATGCCGCCGATCGCAAGCAGCCACGGTATGGCGTTCAGCAGGCCCACCTGGAAGTCGCTCAGGCTGCCCATCTTGCGGATGATGGTCGGAAGCCAGAACGTTGCCGCGTAGATGGTCAGCTGGATCGCGAAGTAGAGCAGGCAGAACAGAATCAGTTGCGGGTCGCGCAGCAGTGCGCCAACCGGCAGCTTGCCGCCGCGGGCCGCTTCGCGCTCGTCCTGCTCGGCTGCGATCGCCGCTTCGAGCGACTGCTGTTCATCGCGCGTGAGCCACGTCGCCTCGGATGGCCGCGACTTCAGCATGAACCAGCACAGCGCGCACAACGCGACCGAGAACAGCCCTTCGATCAGGAACATCCACTGCCAGCCCGCGAGGCCGAATCCGCGCACCGACAGCAACGCGCCGGTAATCGGTCCCGACAGCACAGACGCAAACGCGGAGCCGGCGAGAAACACCGCGACCGCTTCGCCGCGATGGCGGCGCGGAAACCACTGCGTGAAGTAGTAGACAACGCCCGGGAAGAAACCCGCTTCGGCAATACCAAGCAGAAAGCGCAGCATATAGAACGACGCGGGCCCCTGAATAAACGCCATCGCCGCGGCGACAAAGCCCCATGTGAACATGATTCGCGTGAGCCATGCGCGCGCGCCGAACTTCTGCATCAGCATGTTCGACGGCACTTCGAAGATCGCGTAGCCAACGAAGAAGAGTCCGCTGCCCAGACCGAACGCGGCCGCGCCAATGCCGAGATCGACCTTCAGATGCGACGCGACAAAACCCAGGTTCACGCGATCGATGTAGTTCGCGATGAACATCACGAGCAGCAGCGGGAACAGGTGGTGTTTCGCCTTGCTGACCGCGCGTTCGAGCGTCGCGGGACTGGAAGCGTGAGGGGCGAGGGGCACAGCGCATCTCCGTCAAGCGAGGCAACGCCGGAAACACGCGATGCGCGCCGCCGCGAGCGATTGAGCGGCGCTTCCGAACGGTCACCAGTTATATGTTGTCGTACATCAGTGTGCGCGGGACCGGTGCAAGCACCAATCCGGGCTAACCCCAGGGGGTCCACGCATGGTGTGACGTCGGGCTTGGCGGCGCTTCAGCGCGTGCTATCGAGAGCTGCGGGCGTCACAGGGAACGCGATAGCGGGGTATCGAAGTCATCGTACAAGGGCGTATCCGCCTCTATAATGGGGACTCCCGAAACCGCTCGCCAGACATTGGCCTTCGCAATGGCTCAAGCTCCCGAAGCACGTTCGCTACGCCGCTCCCGCAATCTGACCGAGGAAGTCGTGGCCGACCTGTCGGAGCGCATCCGCGGCGGTGCGCTGCGACCCGGCGACAAGATGCCGACCGAGTCGGAGATCATGAATCAGCTCGGCGTCAGCCGTACCGTCGTGCGTGAGGCGATTTCGCGCCTGCAGGCCGCGCGGCTCGTGCAGACGCGCCACGGGATCGGCACGTTTGTGCTCGAGCCGCAGGCGCAGCAGAGCTTTCTTGGCGCGGCGAGTGAATTGACGGTGCTCGACGTGATGGCGATTCTCGAATTGCGCATCAGCCTCGAAGCCGAAGCGGCGGGTCTTGCCGCACAGCGCCGCACCGACGAGAACCTGAAGGAAATGCGCCGCGCGCTCGACGAGTTCCAGCAACATGTCGCACAGCGCACCGGCAATGCAGTGGCCGCCGACGTCGCGTTTCACCTCGAACTCGCGAAGGCCACGGGCAACCGCTATTTCCACAGCATCCTGAGTCAGCTCGGCAATACGATCATTCCGCGCACGCGCGTCAATTCGGCGGCGCTCGCGCATAACGACCCCGAGACGTACCTCGACCGCGTGAATCGCGAACACGAAGACATCTACGATGCGATCGCGCGGCGCGATCCGGAATCGGCGCGCGCGGCGATGCGCATGCATCTGTCGAACAGCCGCGAGCGGCTGCGCCGCGCGCAGGAAGCGGCCGACCCGACGCCGCAGACGGCTTGATAGCCGTGCATCACGCACGGTGGGCAGAGCGCGTGTGACGTGCCGTGGAGCAAGGGCGGCGCGCCACGCGCAGGCTTGAGCAGCGGGGCGGCCCCTTCTTTGGCGGATGACGCTCCCGAGCTCCGCACATCGCCTACTTGATCCGCTCTGACGTACGTTGTACGATGACATATAACAAGAGCGCACCGGAGTCGCCGGTATGCGTCGTCTTGCCAATCCTCCATGCCAATTCAGTCGGGCGCGATTGACCCGCGCCCACAGGACACCATCATCATGACCGCGCCACAAGAACTGAAACAGATCGTCTCCGAGGGCCTGCTGTCGTTCCCCGTCACGGACTTCGACCGCGACGGCAATTTCAACGCGAAGACCTATGCGGAGCGCCTCGAATGGCTCGCGCCGTATGGTGCGACGGCGTTGTTCGCAGCCGGCGGCACCGGCGAGTTCTTTTCGCTGACGTCGGCCGAGTACACGGACGTGGTGCGCACGGCCGTCGAAACCTGTGCGGGCAAGGTGCCGATTCTGGCGGGCGCCGGCGGCCCGACGCGCACCGCGATCGCGTACGCGAAGGAAGCGCAGCGCGTCGGCGCGAAGGGCGTGCTGCTGATGCCGCACTACCTGACCGAAGCGAGCCAGGAGGGCATTGCCGCGCACGTCGAGCAGGTGTGCAGGGAGGTCGACATCGGCGTGATCGTCTATAACCGTGGGAACTCGAAGCTCAATGCGGATTCGCTGGCGCGCCTCGCGGACCGTTGCCCGAACCTGATCGGTTTCAAGGACGGTGTCGGCGACATCGAGGCGATGGTGCAGATTCGCCGCAAGCTTGGCGAGCGCTTCTCGTACCTCGGCGGCCTGCCGACCGCGGAAGTGTATGCGGCTGCGTACAAGGCGCTGGGCGTGCCGGTGTATTCGTCGGCGGTGTTCAACTTCATTCCGAAGACCGCGATGCAGTTTTATCGCGCACTCGCCGCCGACGATCACGCGACGATCGGCCAGCTGCTCGATACGTTCTTCCTGCCGTACCTCGAAATCCGCAACCGTCGTGCGGGCTATGCGGTCAGTATCGTGAAGGCGGGCGCGAAGCTGGTGGGCCGCGATGCGGGCCCGGTGCGCGCACCGCTGACCGATCTCACCGACGCCGAGCTCGACATGCTTGACACCCTGATCAAGAAAGTCGGCGCACAGTAAACGGAAGACTACTACGCGGAAGACCACTGCAATGAACCTGCCGTCCCAACCTGCGGAAACGCCTGTCGTGACCGAGCTGACCGTGGTGCCGGTCGCCGGCCACGACAGCATGCTGCTCAACCTGAGCGGCGCACACGGTCCGTTCTTTACGCGCAATGTCGTGCTGATCAAGGACAGCGCCGGGCACACCGGCGTCGGCGAAGTGCCCGGCGGCGAAAAGATCCGCGCGGCGCTCGAACAGTCGCGTGCGCGGGTGATCGGTCAGCCGCTCGGCGCGTACAACACGGTGCTCGAATCGGTGCGCGCACAACTGTCGAGCATCGATGATGGCGGCCGCGGCCTGCAAACCTTCGATTTGCGCGTCGGCGTCCATGCGGTCACCGCGATCGAAGCGGCACTGCTCGATCTGCTCGGGCAATTTCTCGGCGTGCCGGTTGCCGCGCTGCTAGGCGTGGGCATTCAGCGCCGCTCGGTGCCGGTGCTCGGCTACCTGTTCTACATTGGCGACCCCGGCAAAACCGACTTGCCCTATCTGCGTGAGGCGGACCCGCGCGATGCGTGGCAAGCCGTGCGCCGCAATGAAGCGCTGACGCCCGCGGCGATCGTCCGTTTAGCCGAAGCGGCACACGAGCGTTACGGCTTCAACGATTTCAAGCTGAAGGGCGGGGTGTTGCAAGGCGACGCGGAGATCGAAGCGGTCACCGCGCTGGCGGAGCGTTTCCCGACCGCGCGGATCACACTCGATCCGAACGGCGCATGGTCGCTTGCCGAAGCGATCCGGCTGTGCCGCGACCAACATCACGTGCTCGCTTACGCGGAAGACCCCTGCGGCGCGGAGCACGGCTTTTCGGGCCGCGAAGTGATGGCCGAGTTCCGCCGTGCGACGAACCTGCCGACGGCGACCAATATGATCGCCACCGACTGGCGGCAATTCACGCATGCGCTGCGTCTGAACGCGGTCGACATTCCGCTCGCGGACCCGCACTTCTGGACCCTGCGCGGCTCGGTGCGGGTCGCGCAAACCTGCGCGGACTGGGGGCTCACATGGGGCTCGCATTCGAACAACCATTTCGACATCTCGCTTGCGATGTTCACGCACGTCGCGGCCGCGGCGCCCGGCCGCATCACCGCGATCGACACGCACTGGATCTGGCAGGATGGTCAGCGTCTGACGCGCGAGCCGCTGCTGATCGAACATGGCGAGATCGCGCTGCCGCCAAGGCCTGGGCTGGGTATCGAAGTGGATCTGGCGCGTCTTGAAGAAGCGCATCAGCTGTATCTGAAACACGGCCTCGGCGCGCGCGACGACGCCATCGCGATGCAATACCTGATGCCGAACTGGACATTCGACAACAAACGGCCGGCGCTGGTGCGCTGAAAGTCACGCGTAGCCCCGGCTATGTACCCGACTGTCCCAATTGGCGCGCGTTTCGCATGCGTTGCGGCGCGCGTTTTTTTCGTGCCCACGCGGCGGGTGCCGAAGGGCGCAACCGGTCGCATTGCACCGCAGGCCGCGCTCGACTTCAGTGCTTGTATCCCTGGCGCGCCAGCAGCTTCCACGCGCCGTCGCTTTGCTTTTGCCATACCGTCAGCACGTCGAAATCAACGTCCGCGAGCTTGCCGCCCGACTCGGTCGTGCCGTTGAAATGATCGCGTATCACCGCATCGCTGCCGGTGATTGTCGTCACCGTCTTCGTCAGATCGATCCGCTTGTAGCGCGTCTGGCCGCTCGCAATCGTGTCGATAAACTCGGCCTGGTTTTGCACCTTCCCGCTGGAATGGCCGTAGGTGAGCGTGTCGGTGGTCAGCGCCTGCATCTGCTGCGCGTTGCCGGCGATCATCGCCGCCGACAGGCGGTTCATTGCATCGTTCACCGCGGTTTCGTCGGCGCTGCTCGCCCATGCGCCGGAGCAGGCGAGTCCCGCCGCGACCACCATCAACAGCTTTTTCATCATCGTGGTTTCCTTGTTTCGTGATTGAACCTGCGCGGCGAACTCAGCGCGACGCGACCGAGCGTGTCAGCACCATCCGTTTGATATCGCCGACCACGAACAGGTAGCAGAGCACCGCGACCACCGCATTCGCGCCGATAAACACCAGCGCCGAATTGAACGAACCCGAGCCCTGCACCAGATAGCCGATCACAATCGGCGTCGTGATACCGGCCACATTGCCGAACGCATTGAAGAGCGACGCGCAGACGCCGCCCGCTTCGAGCGGCGCGGTGTCCGACACGACGGCCCAGCCGAGCGCGCCGATACCCTTGCCGAAGAAGGCCGCCGCCATGATCGCGACGACCAGGAATTCCGAGTTGACGTAGTTGCAGGCGATCATGCAGGTCGACAGCAGCATGCCGAGCACGATCGGCGTCTTGCGCGCGAAGCTCGCGCTGTGGCCGCGCTTGAGCAGCGCATCGGAGATCACGCCGCCGAGCACGCCGCCCAGAAACCCGCAGACGGCCGGAATCGATGCGACGAAGCCGGCCTTCAGGATCGACATATGGCGCTGCTGGACCAGATAGATCGGAAACCAGGTGAGGAAGAAGTAGGTGAGGGCGTTGATGCAGTACTGCGCGATAAAGATACCGAGCAGCATGCGGCTGGCGAGCATCTCACGAATCGATGCGCCCATCGGCACTTTGGCGGGCTGGTTCGCTTGCGCGGCGCCCGATGCGCTATCTCGCTCGCGCGTTTCAAGATCGACGAGCGCGCCGCCTTCCTCGATGTAGCTCAGTTCGGCGCGGCTCACGCGCGGGTGATCCTTCGGCGCGTAGACAGTCTTCAGCCATACGCCGGTCATCAGGATGCCCAGTACCCCCATCGCGACAAACACATACGGCCAGCCGAACCGGTGCACGATCCAGCCCATGATCGGCGTGAACAGCACGGCGGCGAAATACTGCGCTGCGTTGAAGATCGCCGCGGCCGTGCCGCGCTCGGCGCGCGGAAACCACGACGATGTCAGACGGCTGTTGCCCGGAAACGCCGGTGCTTCGGCAAGACCCATTGCGAAGCGTAAGACGAACATCACAGTGACCGCCGCGCCGGCGGCGAGCCCCACGACCAGTCCTTGCGACAGCGTGAAAATCGACCACGCGAGCAGGCTGAACGCATAGACGCGCTTCGTGCCGAAGCGGTCGAGCAGGCGGCCGCCTGGCAGCTGACCGAGCACGTATGCCCACGCAAACGCGGAAAAGATATAGCCCATCGCAACCGGCGTCAGACCGAGCGTGTGCTGCATCGCGCTGCCCGCGATCGACAGGCTGGCGCGATCCGCATAGTTGATCGTGGTGATAAAGAACAGCATGAACAGGATGAACCAGCGCACGTGTGACCGTCGTGCGTCGCGCGCGGCGGCGCTGACTGCCGGCCCGCCGTTCAGCCCGGCGATGGCGGCGGGCGCTTCCAATGAGTGGCCCGCAGGCGTATCGGTTGACGAGCGTCTGGCCTGATCGATGTGCTCCACTCATGTCTCCTTATTCGCGCTTGGTGATAAGTCATCGTACAACGCGGGTTATTATCGTTTGTTGGAAGGGAAAAGAAATCACCGGGTTAACCCGCGCATATGGCCGCGATTGTTGGTTTCTAACGGGATTTGCGCGGCCGGCCAGTCAATTTGAATAGAGCCGTCTATATATGTCATCGTACAAGAACAATCGGTATGTCATGTCCCGACAGTCGACTGTATCGGGCGCGCGGCATGCGCCATTTTTCGATGGGGCGCGAGCGTAAAATGCACCGGCCGTCCTCTCCGGAGCCTTGCCATGAACGTCCGCGCAACGTCCGCCGCACCGGTTACCGAAGCAACGCCGCGTACCATCGAAGTACGCGACATCGGCAGTTTTCATATCGGCGGCGATCGGGTCACGCTGTCCGGCATGCCGCCGCGGCAGCGGGTCAGCACGGTGCAGGGGCCGCTTCATCCGATTGACCCGAATGGCGAGATCATCGCGGGTCAGATGTACGTGCAGTACGTGCGGCTCGCGGCGCCGCGCAGCGCGTGCCCGCTGCTGCTGTGGCACGGCGGCGGCATGACCGGCGTGAACTGGGAGACGACGCCCGATGGGCGGCCGGGTTGGCAGATGTTCTTTCTGCGTGCCGGTTTCGATGTGTATGTATCGGATGCGGTCGAACGCGGGCGCGCGTCGTGGGCGCCGTACCCCGAGGTGTATGACGAAGCGCCGTACTTCCGCACCGCGAAGGAAGCGTGGGAAGAGACCTTCCGCTTCGGTCCAGCGGGCTCGTGGCACGCCGACCCGTTATTGCGCAATCCTCATCGTGATCTGCGTTTTCCGGTCGCGCGGATGGAAGCGTTTATGAATCAGTTCGCGCCGCGTTGGGCCACCAACGACACGCGCACGCAGCACGCGTATGACGCGCTGATCGCCCATTTGCCACGCAGCATTGTGATTACGCACAGCCAGGGCGGCAACTTTGGGCTCACCGCGGCGGTGAACGCGCCCGACAAGGTCGCGGCGGTCGTCTCGCTCGAACCATCGGGTGCGCCGGACCCGGCCCGTTACGATCCCGCGCGGCTCAACGGTGTGCCGCATCTGTTCGTCTGGGGCGACTATCTCGATCAGCACACGTTCTGGGTGCACTCGCTGCCGCAGGCGCGGCGCTGGTGCGATGCGCTCGCGGCGGCGGGCGGCGACGCCGGGTGGGTCGATTTGCCGGCGCGCGGTATCAACGGCAACAGCCACGCGCTGATGGCCGACGATAACAGCGACGAGATCGCCGCGCTCGTGCTCGACTGGTTGCGTGCGCGCAAGCTGGTCGACTGACGGCCACCGTTTGGCGAGGGTCGGCTGACGGGCGGGCGCGGAGACCTTCGCCGCTGCGTTTTTCTGAATTGCGCTTCGCTTGTCTATCGAACGAACGCGTTGTTGCGTGATCACGCAACGTCAAACGCAAAATCGGACGCACGATCGCGATACGCGGCGCGCTGCAGTTCATCGCTGTTATTCGAGAATACCCATTCGTCAATTGCGAACACGCGCCGTGCCTTTGTTCGAGCGCTTGCCCTGCTGGTCTCCAGCGTGCCGCTCACGCGGAATATCGCCCCCCGTCAAGCGTTAAGCGTGATGAGGGCGGCGCGACACAACGCCGCAACCGCTAACCGATGGGCATCTTTCGGTGGTTCGGATTTCGCCATGTATATCACTGTCGCCGTGTTCGCCATGTTCGCCGTGCTGCTTGTGTTCATCTGCTTCTGGCGTGAACTCTCGCCGGGTATCGCGTGGCTCGCGCTGCAATATCACACGACGCCCGAGGTGCTCGCGACCCTCTACACCGGCGGCGATACGCACGAAGACGACGCGCAACGGCGTGCAGCGGCGCTGTCGGAGCAGGCGTTGCGCGTCGCGCAGGCGCCGCTCGTCGAACCGGAAATCCGTGCCGGGATCGACAAGGATTTGCGCGACAGGGCACATGCGCAGGCTGCCGCGAGCGGCAAGACCGACATGCATCGCGCGGGCATGCAGAGAAACAAAGGGACCGCTTCGGTTTGACGGGAAACCAACGATGCAGTTGGACAAGACACCGGACTTCTCGTTGCTCGTTTCCGCGCCCGGTCGGCCACGGGTTGTACATCCTCGCTCGAATCGACAAGCTTTTTAAACATCCGCGCTGGCACGCGTTGATCCCGGCTGGTCCCGGCACGAAGTGTTGTCTCGGACTGGAAGCGGTCGGGTAGCGTTCGGCGCAGACATTCATTGTCGTTTTGAGAGTTGTCTCATCGTCTCGATATCGGCCGCCCATTACCATCGAGTGGTTTTTGCAGCAAGGACTTCAAACGACCTGATCCAGCAACGCATGCTCAATGGGAGCAAATCGTGAAACTGGTGTCCCAGGAGAATTTCAGTTCAAGCCAGAAAAGGTTTATCGAATCAGTCAAAGATTCCGTGAACTTCATTTCGTCGCAGACCGATCTGGTATTGGGTATCAAAGACATCCGCTCGCGGCATGTCATCGCAACCGACGCCTACGCGAGACTCGTCGGCCTTCTCCACGGAACAGACGTAACGGACCGCCTCGATCGCGATATGCCGTGCGACGGTACGGTGCAATTTGCCGATTGCTATGTGCGGGAGGACCAGGAACTGCTGCATCACCCGGATTTCAATCGAAAAAAAGCGGTTCTCAACGTTCACGAGTACAGCCACGGAATCGATGCACTGATTTTTGAAAAGTACCTGTTAAAACACCATGTCTCCGATTCCATTGTTGGAATCATCTACACGGCGAGCAGAATCGGGATATCGAAATTTCTATCTCTGGCGCCCGATTACATTCGCGAGTTTGGTATCGGATGCAGCATTGAGGGTGTCAGTGGGTCACTGGATATAGAAAGCTTTAATCTCACCAGCTATGAACATGAGGTCGGTTTTCTGCTCGCGATGAATTGGGACTGCGCACAGATCGCTCACTTCATGAACACACATCATCCAACACCCAAACCAAGAAGTCAGGATACGATCTATAAATGCCGGAACCGGATCTGCGCGAAACTTGATTGCCACCCAACCCGTCTTCGCGACATGCTCGTGGAAATGCGGGTTCACCAAAAGATGCCGACCTCGTTTTTCCGTCGCCTGATTGGTTCGACATCGCTATAGCTCCCATTCCCAGCGCAGTGCGGACTGCGACTGCTTGCGCACGCCATCGTGGATCGAACGAGCGGTATTGGCTAGCTGCCGGGTAGGTTGCGCTTACACGGGTTTCGCGCCCGGGCAACCTGCGCGTCGTACAGCGTCAGCGCAGCGCCGATGCCGAGGCCTGTCGCGAAGACCGCTGTCCCCGTGGCGATCAGTCCGCGGGCGAGCGTCATCGATGCGAGCGGGACGATCAACAGAATCACGACGTTGTTGAGTGTCTCGGCGGTTGCGAGGACCACACCTGTATCGTGCCCCGAACGTTCTGCCAACACGGTTGTCGCCGACGGGGCGCCCGCTCCGAGGGCGGCGCCCCACGCCGCGAGACAGCCGAGCGCGCCGAACAGCGGGAGCGGCAACAGATAGAAAGTCGTGATGGAAGCGATCAGCAGACCTGTCACGACGACCAGCGAGCGTTCCTCGGCGCCGGTCACGCGTCGCAACTTGCCGGCCGACAGATTGCCGATCCCAAGTCCGATGCCGAACGCGGTCACGCTGATCCCAACATGGGCGACGTCGAGGTGATAGCGCGCGCGCAACACTTCTCCCGACAGCAGAAACGCTGACACGCCCGTGCCGTTCCATAAGCCTTTTGCGAGCAACGGCCGCGTGACAGTCACGTCGCGCAGCCACCGGAGTCCGTGCGTTTCGCGCGGCGCGACGGCGATTGGCCGCTTCGGCATCGCTATCGTGCCGATTAGCAGCGCGACGATGCAACCGGTCGACGTCAGGAGGAACGGAGCTCGCCAACCGGCCCATGTGGTCAGCAGGCCCGCGAGCGCGGGGCCGAGCGCGATACCAAGCGTCATGCCCAGCATGACCGCCCCCATCGCGGACGCATGGCGCGCGCGCGGAACGACTTCGGAAATCAGCGCGAACGAGGTCGGAATGATGACCGCCGACGCAAGACCGCCAAAAATTCGCAGTGCGATGGCGATTTCGAGCGTCGGCGAAAAAGCGATGCCGAAGCCGTCGATCGCGAACGACAGCAGCGCAATCCGCAGCAGACGGCCACGGTTGATCCGGTCGGACAGATAGCCGAGCAGCGGGGCCGTGATCGCGTAGGCGAACGCGTAGCTTGAGATCAGCCAGGCGATTCGAACCGGGTCGGTTCTAAATGCGGTACTGAGCGGATCGAGCATGGCCGAGAGCATGAACTCGCTCGCGCCGACGAAAAACACCGACATCGCGAGAACGAGCAACAGCGTTTTATCATTATTCGCATTGCAAATGGTTTCTGAAGACGACACGCCTTTGTTCATGTCAAGGTGAAATTGAAGGAACGTGGGAATGAGAGAATCGGACCGCCGATGAAAACGGTTTGTCGGGGCGGTGCTGGTGCGGTCGCACCAGGCGAAACGAACGAACAGCGAGTCAAACTCAGTAGAGCCCCTCCGTATCGCGATCATAGGTATTGGCGAGGATTCTGTTAAGGAACGTGTTGAAATCGGCCGCCAGCACGAGGCCAACGTGCGGATCGAACCGGTATAGTCCCTCGCATTGAGTGGTATCGAGACTGCTGTCCACGAACATCGCATAGGAAAACCGGTCCGGCGCGCCGTCGGGTCGAGACTGCTGTTCAACGACACGATGCGCGACGGCTGCAACAGGCGTGCGCGTGTCCTTCGTCAGGATTTCGATCGCACAGCCGAAATTCATGACGAACGCATCCTGCCTCGGCACGATCGGCAGCCATTGCTCTCCACGCAAAACTTCCAGGCCGCGCTCCAGCGAGCGCAGCATTGTTATCCATCCAGAGTCCTTATGAATATTGAGGCCTCGCGCCCGGACCTGTGGCCGGAAATGGTTGAACGTCAGATGGTAGGTTCCGCGTCCCGACAGAATACCGCCCGTTGCCTTGTCGAGGCATTCTGCCGGAAGATCGAGCCTCTGGAGGATCGATCTGGCGACTGCGACTGAAAAGTCGCGCATCTCGCGCGCCTGGCGCGACAGGGCATCCGGAAACACGTTATCCCAGAACCGGCTCTCGAGAAAAAACTGTTCGACCTGGTCGGCCTCGCGGCTGAAGTATCCCTCGCGTTCGGCGAGCCGCGCGGCATTCCATTTGCCGAAACCGCGATATTCGTCGTCGCCGCGGCCGTCGAGGTAAAAATGGGCGGCGAAGCGATCGCCCGCGGTCAGATCGAACCCGGCTGGCCTCTGCACGAAGAAGAAACCATCGGCGAGCGCCTGCTCGAATCCATCCTGCGTGTCGAACATCAGGGTCCCGCCGTCTAACCGTGCGCTTGCCCATTCATACGCGTCCGCAACGTTCATGTTCGTTTCTCCCGGCGTTCGGATCACAGCAGATGCCCATCGCTGTCGTAGGTGCGCGAGACCTCCTGTGTCGCGAACTCCTTCACCGTCTGCACCTTGACCGGGACACCATCGTGGTACTGGTAGAGGTCGCCGTGAAGATCGCTGTCGAGAAAGACGACATAGGACAAGCGGTCGTGCCGGGCCGCGCAGCGGATCGTTTCCGCCACGCCATGAATGTTGGCTCGCACGGGATGGGGCAGATGTTCGGTCAACACCTCGAGAGCGCTGCCGAAATTGATGACGAAATAGCCGGGTTCCGGATTGATGCAGCGAAGCCCGCCGTCGATATACGCGAGCAGTCCGGGGGTGGTCGAGCGAAGCACCGTGACCCAGCCGGAGTCCCGGTGGAACTTCGAGCCGCGCACGCGCTTGCCGGAACGGAAATGATTGAAGGCGAGCATCTGGTGACCGCGTTTCGCAGTCAATCCGCCCGTCAACGTGTCCCATTCGGCGGCGGAAATGCCGAGGTGGCCAAGCGTGGCGCGCAGAATGCCGATACCGATCTCAGCCATCGCTTCTCCAGCCTGAGCCACTTGGTCGGGCAGCATAGGCCAGTTATTGCGCTCGACGTAAAAGTTCTCCCACTGGTCGTGCTCGCGGTCGAAATATCCCTGGTAGTCGCCGGGCACGATGCAATCGCGGTATCCGGTGTAGCGCGCGAGCTCGCCGTCGACGCGCGGCTCGAAGCAATGACGGACGAAGCGGTCACTGGCGTCGAGCGCGACACCGTCCGGGATCTTCAGCAGGAAGAATCCGTCGTTCAGCGCGCGATCGAAATCATGCGCGTCGTCGAACCTCAAGGCGTCGCACTCAAACCGCGCGCGAACCATGTCCCAGGCGGGATACAGCCGGCTCGCCTCGTGTTCGTCCGGCATCGGCGGAAGCGTGATGGTGCGCCGGAGGGTCGGGGATGAAAGGCCTGA
The DNA here is from genome assembly GCF_902859855.1 of Paraburkholderia humisilvae. Taxonomy (GTDB): domain Bacteria; phylum Pseudomonadota; class Gammaproteobacteria; order Burkholderiales; family Burkholderiaceae; genus Paraburkholderia; species Paraburkholderia humisilvae. The sequence continues at coordinate 32,922 of NZ_CADIKH010000040.1, read as the reverse complement.
CAGACCGCGATCCGTGCAAGGCGAATCGGTACTCTGGCGCAGTGCTGAATCGACGCGCGGATGAAATTCATATTCCATTTCCGCGGCCTTGGCACGCTGAAAGTCGACGAAGGTGCCGACATCCGAGAGCTGGCCGGCGACGTCGTATTGATAGAGCCGCTGGTCCCAGCGCGGTCCGATATAGACGCCGAACGTGAAGCGGTCCGGTGTCGCCGCGCTGCGCTTTGTCATTCTGCGCACGCGGTGATAGCTCGCCGTCACTGGATTTTTCAGCCGTGCGGTCAGTATTTCGAGCGAATGTCCGAGCACGACGGTGAAATGGCCGGCAAGCGGATCGAACGGAATCCATTGCTGCCCATGCAGCGATTCGAGGCCCGGCTCCACCGTGTACAGCGTCGTGATGAAGCCGCTGTCCTTATGGGCGGTCAGGCCGATGGGCTGATCGGCTTCCGGACGATAGTGATTGAAGATGCAATATTGCAAAGCCTGATTCTTTGACAGGCCGCCCGCCACGGTATCGATATCGCGCGGTGCGACCCCCGCGCGGATGAACAGGTCAGTCAGGACGGCGCGGCTGAGGTCGTTCATCCGCCAGAGCAGCATCGCGGCATCGCGCGGCAAATACTCGCGCCACAGATTGGCCTCGATCTGCAGCAGTTCGTCCTGGTCGTGGCCCGTTCGCGAGTAACCGAGCAGCGAGCGGGACAGATCTCGCGTGCGGTAGCCGCGAAACGCGGCGTCGGGGCCCACATCGGCGGGCAGATAGTATTGACGTGCGAGTTCGACGCCGGCGCGGAAATCGAAGTCTCCAGGATGGCGGAGATGGAACGCGCCTAACGACGTCGCGCGCTCATACCCGTCCGATTCGACGAAGTGCAATGCACGATCCTGGAGTTGCGCGACGGGAAGAAGAGCATTCATGGCGTTGCCTGATTCATCGACGGGAGGCGGGACGGGGCGCGATGCGGATGAAACCGGGGCGGTCGGGACGCGGCATCGCGCTGGCCGGCATCAATCCGGTCGAGACGCCGTCGACGGCGATCTCGTGGCCGCGGTACAACGCAATCAGCATCAGGGTTTGCGCCCGCACGGAAAAGATGCGTCCGGGGCATTTGCGCGGGTTGCGCACGGTATTGATCATCGAAAACGAATTGATCTCGTAGCGGTTGCGCGCGAGCAGCGACGCGACGTTGACGGCACGACATGTCGCGAGGCCCTCGATGTTGGCGGGATCGAAGGTGTCGGGGCGCGCGAACTGTCGTGGGTCGCGATTCGCGAGCCGGCGATCCAGCCAGAACATCGTCCCCGGCGGGATGTCGATGCATTGGGCGCGATGGCGGATCGTCAGCGGACGCCGGGCGCTGCGCCAGAGCGCCGTCGGGTTGCTGCCGGCGAACCGTATCGCCTCGAGCACGATCAAGGTCGAGGTCTGCTGCGCGAGCGCGTCGTCACCCAGCGACGCGAGAAATCGCGACCGCACGTCAGGCGTTGTTTCCAGATACGCGATTGTCCATAGAAGACTCAGCGCCGTCGTGTCGTAGGTCGCCACGATCAGCGTGCCGAGTTCCTTCAGTTGCGCGTCGGTCAGCGTCGAAATGGCGGTGCGCGAAAACGGCATGCCGAAATGATCGAACTGCGCACGGATGAGGTTGGTTGCCGGCGCATGTGCGATCGATTCGCTATTGTCGAGCAGGATCCGGGTTGTCAGATCGACGATCAGACCGCTATCCCGGATCGCGGCAACGTTGAGCTTGCTGATCGCTTCGGACGCAATCTCGAAGAAGCTGGTCGCAATTCTGCCGAAGGTCTTGTCCGCGAGATAGTCGGTGATCGGTCGTGCCCGCAGGTCGAGGACACCGGGAATCACGCTGTCGACATAGGCAGTCAGATTCAGGCAAAACGTGTCGAGCGGCGCATCCCAGGTCCGGTGCAAGCGCAGATACGTCCCAGTCGCGGCCGTGATCTCACCGGACAGGCCGTCGACAAACCGCGCGTTGCCCAGGATCCGTTCAACGAATTCCCGTTTCGCCGCGCGCGACGGATCGTTTGCGTCGAGTCCGCCCATGAACGAGCCGAACAGGCTCGCGTTGGTATGGATGGACGGCATCAGGTCGTTGTCGTCGACGAGCGGCTCATTCGTGTTCTGATAGACGGCGAGATCCTCGCCGATCCATAGCGTGCAGAGGCCGCCGGAACGGCTTGCCAGTTCGGCGACCCCGGACGCGGCGAAATAGGCCGACGCGTCCTGTCCATGTTCGACGACTGCCGCATGAAACGCGGCGCCATGTCCGGTGACGGGGTCGGGCCCTGGCGCATGGGCAATCAGTCCCGGAAACGGAGCCGGGCGCATAGCCTTTGCGCGGGTTGGCGAAGTCGAAATCACGATGATGCGGCTCATGTTTCGGGAAATCAGGCGATGCCGAAATCGGCGTACCTATCGCGCCACGTCGCGCGGTTGAAGTCGCGAAGAAACGCATCGACCGAACCGAGCGACACGAGACTGCGGCGGTCAGGCGATACCTGGAACGCTTCGCTCGTCGCAGCCGGATTGAGAAATGCGGCAAACGAAAACCGGTCGCCGCCCGTATCGGCGTTCAGCCCGCACTGACGGACGCGATGCAGGATCGCGCCGACGCGAATGGGCAGCCGAGCGGTCAGGGCCTCAAGTGCACCGCCGAAATGGATCAGAAAGTGGCCGGGCACGGGCGGCAGGTCGTACCAGTCGTTATCGACGAATGCCTCGAGCCCCGACTGCTCGACATAGAGGACCGTGACGAATCCGGTGTCCTTGTGCGCCGGCGCCCCGGGCGCGTCTTTGCCGGGCCGGTAATGGCTGACTGCGAACCACTGCACGCCACCGTCGGCTGAGCATTGGTCGGTGGAGCGAGGCCAGAGCACGGCCGGAATGCCGGCGGCGCACAGCATGGTCCGCAGAACGATGCGGCCAATCGCCGACATTCGTTCGCACATCACGTTCGCGGCATCGGGAAATTCGACGCTACGGCGCGCCGCGTCGATCAGAATATGCTCGGTCTGGTAATGATCCCGGTCGAAATAGATATCATCGCGCGATCGGAAGCCGCGATAGCGTGCTGCTTCGTCGCAGCGTGAATCCGTCCGGTCGAGATAGAACTCGTTCGCGAGGCGGATGCCGGGTGCGACATCGAGGTCGCTGGGGATCGCGAGCGCGAAACAGCCGTCGCTGATCGCTTGCGTTAGCGATCCGGACTTGAATCTCAGGATTTTTCCGTCGAGCTCCGCGACGCACGGGCGAAACGCTTTCAGGCTCATCATGTGGCTCCGTCGCTTCGTGTGCCGTGATAGATCTCGACATCGTTGGCATCGATCAGCTCGCGAGACGAGCAGATATGTCGCAGGCCGCGCGCGCTGTCGTAGCTATGGATGCCGGCCTCCGCGCCCGGCTTGCAGAGGCTCGAACTGAAATGGCCGAAGCTGAAGCGGTCCATCGTTTGATGCTGCACGCGGTGCATGATCGCGCTAACCGGCCGCGACGATCGCCTCGTCAGGATTTCCATCGACAGCCCGAAATTGACCACGAAGCACGCGGCATCAGGCACGACGGCTTCCCATCGATCGCCGCGGTGGATTTCGAGTCCAGGCGAGGACGTGCGCAGGATTGTCATGAAGCCGTCGTCCTTGTGTGACGACAGACCGATGCCGGGTAGCGCCGGCCGATAGTGATTGAACGTCAGATGGTAAGAGCCGGATTCAGTCGCGCAGCCGCCGGTCGCCTGGTCCCAATCGCGCCGCGCAATGTCGGTGAGTTTCAGCACCGCGCGCAACACGTGGGCCGCGATGACGGTAAGCGCAATACCGCATGCGCTGACTTCGGCGGGATAGACTGCTTGCCAGAGGCGGCGCTCAAGCAGGAATTGCTCGATCTGATTGATGCGCTCGTGGTAGCCGAGCAGCGCATCGCCAAAGCGTTCGCCGTCGATATAGCGATAGTGACCATAGCGCAGGCCCGTGTTTCCTGTGTAGAACTGACGGGCGAACCTGTCGCAGGCCGTGAAATCGATCGAATCCGGGATCGTCAGCAGGAAAACGCCGTCATCGAGTGCGCGATCGCGCGTGACGGACGAATCGAAAACGAGTTCCGAGCCATCCAGGCTCGCGCGCTGAAGGACCGCAGCCGATTCGGCGGGCCGCTCGTCGACACGTTTGCGCAGTTCGCGCTGGTAGATTCTGCCCGGATCCAGCTTCCATTCGCCATGCGCCGTTGCTTGAGTCATATCTATCGTTTCTTGAAATGAAGGGAGACGACACACAGTGATTCCAGTGCCTTCGATACCCCTGGGAATCTGTTGTCGGCAATCTCGGCCAGCGTGCTGAAAGAGCCTGGATACACCATGACCGTAATGCCCCGGTTCACGAGGCAGGCGAATACGGAAAACTCTTCGATGAAGTAACTTGACGAGATGTTCAATCGATAATTTTGTTCCGCTTCGCTGAGCGTATTCCGGTCGCCGCGGTGATATCGAAGTCCAAAACGCTCGACCGATTCGCGAAACTCGGGCGTGTCGAGAAAATAATCCGAGATCGCTTGATGGTGTGCCGAGTATTCAGATGTCTGCTGGATTTCAGAGCAGGTGATAAATTCGAATTGTGTTATCGAACGGTAAAGGGCAAGTATGTCGCGATTTTCCCGCATGAACTCACGCCCTAACCGGAGAGCTCTGTCACGGGCTTCAGTGGCCGGCATGCGCGTGCGTGATTCGAGGGTGAGGCGATGAATACCGTCACCCACCAGAATCTTGCATTTCGTGAAACGTCGCGATACCCATTCGAGCAGGGAGTGGAATCGGGCCGGCTCGAAATTCCGGTTTTCAAGGCTGACACCCAGAAAACACTCCCGCTCCAGTTCAAACGTATCGCGCCGGGTTGGCGGCGAAACAAAATCGATTTTCGCTCGATAACGCGTCGCGGGTATTGAGCCGGCCCAGGGAATTTCCATCAAAGATTCGTCAAGCAGCACTTTGGCAACCTCTGGCTATTGAAATTTCTGGCGAGAAGAATATTTAGTTCTGTACAACGGCTGTTGTCTTCATCGTAGAAACTGCTCGACGAACGCGGTAGTCCAATAAATTGGACTTGCGCAGTGAAATGCGGCAAGCGGCCGCGCGCAACAATTTTTAGCGCTTGCGGGCCGCCACCGGCCGCGATGCCTGCTTGCACGGCGCGCGCGTATGCATCGCGAGAGCAGGCGCGAGCATTTCCAGACAGAAATCGATAAAGGCCGCGACCTTCGCCGCCTGATGCCGCCGTGACGGATAGAGCGCATACAGCGGAAAGCGCTCGTCCTGCCAGTCGGTCAATACTTCGGCGAGGGCGCCCGCCGACATCAGATGTTCGACACCGAGGTCCATGATCTGCGCAATGCCCGCGCCAGCAGTGCAACTGCCGAGCATGGTGTCGACATCGGAAACGAGCAGTCGTCCGCTTGCCGGTATCTGAATGATTTGACGGTTACGCTGAAACACCCATTCGAACGGCTTCGCGGTGACCGGGTTGTAGAAGAGAATCCGTTCATGCCGTTCGACGTCTTCAGGCCGCTGCGGCACGCCGTGCTCGGCGAGGTAGCGCGGCGCCGCGACGGTCAGTACCCGAGTATCGAGCAGCTTGCGCGCGACCAGCGTGCCCGTCGGCGGCTGTCCGAAGCGGACGGCGAGGTCAAAACCGTCCGCAACCAGATCGCCGACCGCATCGCGCATGATCAGCTCGATCGACAACTCCGGATAGCGGCGCAGCCATTCGGGTAGCCGTGCCGCGAGCACCGTGCGCGAAAAGAACGGGTCGATATTGACACGCAGTTTGCCGCGCACCGCGTTTGCCGCGCCTGACGCGGCGATCGCGGCTTCCTCGATGCCGATCAGATGCGGACCGGCCGCCTCATAAAGCCGCCGGCCCTCGTCAGTCAGGGTTTGCGAGCGGGTCGTGCGATCGAGCACGCGCACGCCGATGCGCTTCTCGAGCCTTGCAATCGCACGGCTCACGCCGGACGGCGACAGCCCGAGCGTGTCGGCCGCGCGCACGAAGCTGCCGGTCTCCGCGACCGCGGCAAGCACCGTGACCCCTGACAGCAGCTTTCCATCGAATCCCATAGCCGGCTCGTCGTGTTTAACCCGATTCGTGATTTTACGCATCGCTGATATGAGCGGCACGTACTTTATTCAAAGGTGCCGAAGTGCGACAGTGGCAGGCGTAGCGGTCCGGCCCCGAAGTTGTGCTGCTGATTGCGACGTCAGAGGTGCGTCGCATGGAAGTCGCGAGCGGGGGGCGCGCCGCCCCCTCGACCTTCTGAAGGAGCAGCAATGGAAATGATCGACACTCAGGGCATTCGCATCCCGCGCCTTGGCTTTGGCACGTTCCGGATGCCGGGCATGGGATGCCAGCCGGTCGTCGAGAGCGCGCTTGCGCTCGGCTATCGCCATATCGATACGGCGGCGATGTATGAGAACGAAGACGCGGTGGGCGCGGCGCTTGCCGGTGCCGGCGTGGCGCGCGGCGATCTGCATATCACCACGAAGGTGTGGCACGACAGCTTGCAACCCGATGCCGTGCACCGTTCGTTCGACACCAGCCTCAAGCGTCTGCGCCTCGACTACGTGGACCTGTTCATGGTGCACTGGCCGTCGCGCGACATGGACCTGCCCGCCGTGCTTGAAGCGATGCAGAAGCTGAAGGACGAAGGACGGACGCGTGCGATTGGCGTCTGCAACTTCACGCTGCCGATGCTGAAGACCACGCTTGACGACGTGCGCGCGCCGCTTGCCTGTGTTCAGGTTGAATATCATCCATTCCTGTCGCAAGCGCGTCTGCTCGACTTTTTGCGGCCGAAGCAGATTCCGCTTGTCGCCTATGCGCCGCTCGCGCAGGGCCGCGCGGCCAAAGACCCGGTGCTCGCGCGCATCGGTGAAAAGCATGGCGCAACCGCCGCGCAGGTGGCCCTGGCGTGGCTGCTCGATCAGGACGGCGTGATCGCGATTCCGAAAGCGCAGCATAAGGAAAGTCAACAATCGAACCTCGGTGCGCTCAAGGTTCGCCTCGATGACGAAGACCGTCGCGCGATTGCGGCGCTGCCAAAGGACCAGCGCTACGTATCGCCGCCGTTTGCGCCGAAGTGGGACGCCTGATATCGGATGCGCATGCGTTCCGGCCGGTGCAACCGTGTGCTGACGTTGACGTAATACAACAGCTTGACACGCGGTAAGTCTTGCTTTCAATCACGTGCTTCAAGTAACGTGCACGGTAACTTGAACCTTACGCTGCGCGCGAGGGTCAGTAGTCGGGTTGGTCGTCAAAAGTCAATACAACCCGAGCGGGCTTCTGAACCGTGTCATAGGAGGAAAGGGCGCATGCACCGTCGTCGATTTATCGCTGTCACCCCTGCGCTTGCCGCGTCGGGCGCGCTTGCGCTCGCCGCGTGCACGACCACGCCCCCGGCGTCGGATGCGTCACCCGAAGCGAACGCCGGGCGCCGCCGGACCATCGATGCGGACGTCGACGCGACGATGACCCGCATGTACGAGACCGTGCATGGTTCGCGCGAACTGGTCGGCGAGGCGCGCGGCGTGCTGGTGTTCCCATCGGTGATTTCGGCCGGCTTCTGGATCGGCGGACAGTACGGGCAGGGCGCATTGCGCGTCGGGTCGCAGACCAGCGGCTACTACAGCATTGCCGCCGCATCGTTCGGCTTGCAAATCGGCGCGCAGTCCAAAGCGGTGGTTCTGCTGTTCATGACGCAGCCGGCACTGGACGAGTTCGTCCACAGCCAGGGCTGGGCCGCCGGCGTCGATGCAACGGTCGCGGTGGTGAAGATCGGCGCCAACGGCAATGTCGATACGTCGACCGCGACGAGCCCAGTCGAGGCGATCGTGATGACGAACGCCGGCCTGATGGCCGGCGTGTCGCTCGAAGGCTCGAAAATTTCGCGGCTGATTATTTAAGCGCCGATCGCATCGCGTACCGCGACGGCGCCGGACTGCACGGCTCGCACGTCTTCAAGACCGAGCGCATGGCCGGCGATGCCCCAATCGCCGGCTTTGACGTCTTCGATAATCACCCAGGTGATGGGCCGCATTTTTTCACCTTCGAACTCGACCATCACATCGGTCAGCTTTCTGATCATCTCCCGTTTTTGCTCGGGTGAAAAAACACCCTCAATTCCTTTGACTGTGACCAATGGCATCGTGATTCTCCGTGATTTGACCATCGCATGAAGGAAGCACGCAGGAATTCGACGCTCACTCGGTTCCTGCTGACTATCGTTAGTCCGGGTGTTAGTCCAAGGGGGAGCCCGCGTGTTAACCCAATTCGTCGAGAAATTCGATCAACGCGGTATTCACTTCACGTGGCCGCTCCTGCTGGGTCCAATGGCCGCAACCTGACAGGATCAGCGAGCGGCGCAGCAGCGGCACACGCTGCGCGAGCGTCGCGAGCGCTTCGCTCATGCCGTCGAAATGCAGCACGAGGTCGCGCTCGCCGGCGATGAAAAGCGCCGGCACGGTGATCTGCAAGCCGTCGAACGGTGCGAGCAGTTCCTGATTGCGATCGATGTTCCTGTACCAGTTCAGGCCGCCGCGAAAGCCGGTGTGCGAGAACTGCTCCGCGTAGTAATCGATATCTTCATCGGTGAGCCACGCGGGCAGCACCGGCGGGTCCGGCAGCACGGCCGCCAGCCCACCGTTACGCGGCACCATGTCGAAGCGGCGCGGCGCGCCGTCGTCGCTCGGCGCGCTCCGCATGTCGCCGCTTAACGTGTACAGCACGTTACGCACGAAGCGGCGCACATCGCGTTCGATCTCAGCCTCGGCGACGCCTGGCTGCTGAAAGTACAACTGATAGAACATCTCGTCATCGGTGCGCGGAAACTTCGTCGACGGATGCACCTTTGCGCGCGGTCGGAACGGCACGCTGAGCGCGACGACGCCCGAGAAGCGGTCGGGCCGCAGCAGCGCCGCATGCCAGGCGACCGGCGCGCCCCAGTCGTGCCCGACGATCACCGCCTTACCGACTTCGAGCGCGTCGAGCACGCCGATCATGTCGCCCACCAGATGCAGCATCGTGTATTGCTCGATCTCGTGGGGACGATCGGTGCGGCCATAGCCGCGCATGTCGACGGCGATCGCGCGAAAGCCTTCTGCGGCGAGCAGCGGGATCTGATGGCGCCATGAGTACCAGCTCTCGGGAAAGCCGTGGCAGAGCAGCACAGCCGGGCCATCGCCCTGTTCGACAACGTGAATGTTGATGCCGTTCGCGTTCACCGTGCGATGGATAAATTCTGACATGACGTGTGCTCCTCCGGGACCTGATTGCGTTCGCGCATCGATCGATGCGTGGCGTGTCTTCGAAAACACCGGAGCGCTTGCGGTTATTCCGGCCACGCCCGCGCGATCCGGCCGGATGACCGCCTCGCGCAAAGCGATGCGACCCCTAGTCAAATACGCCGGGTTTTATCCGATACCGCGCACCGACGATAATGGTGAAACACCGGTAAGACAGCGCACGCAACCCTTATGTCGACCTTTTCGTTTGCCGCTGACGGCACGCGGTTTCTGCTGGACGGACAGCCCTTTCAGATCCGCAGCGCGGAGATGCACCCTGCGCGCATTCCGGCCGATTACTGGACGCATCGCGTCCGGATGGCCAAAGCGATGGGCATGAACACGATCGCGTTATACGTGATGTGGAATTATCACGAGATGGACCACGGTGCGTTCAATTTCAGCAGTGGTAACGGTGACAACCTTGACAACTATGACAATCGCGATATCGCAGCCTTCATCCGCGCGTGTCAGATCGAACGCATGTGGGTGGTGCTGCGCCCGGGCCCATATGTGTGCGCTGAATGGGACCTGGGCGGGTTGCCGTCGTATCTGCTGCGCGATCCGGATATGCGACTGCGTACCGACTCCGCGACCGAGCCGCGCTATATGGCGGCGGTGGCGCGCTACATCCGCGCACTCGCGCCATCCATCGCGCCGTTGATGGCCTCGGCCGGTGGGCCGATCCTGATGATCCAGATCGAAAACGAGTTCGGCTCGTACGCGAGCAATCCGGCTTATCTCGACGAAATCCGGCGGCTGTGGCTCGACTGTGGCATCGACGGACCGTTCTATACCGAAGACGGTCTATTCCAGCTACGGCAGAATCGCACGACCGTCGCGGGCGGCGCGATTGCGCTCAGTAACGGCGACGCCGCGCAGATCGACGCCGCGCGACGCGAATTTCCCGGCGTACCGGTGCTGGCGGGTGAGGTTTATCCCGGTTGGCTCACGCATTGGGGCGACGCGGCGCTGCAAGGGACCGCGGTCGATCTTTCGGGTACGCTGGACGTGCTGATGCGGCGCGGCATGTCGTTCAACCTGTATGTCGCGCATGGCGGCACGAGTTTCGGCTTTTACGCGGGCGCGAATGTCGACGCGGCGAGCGGCGAGTATCAGCCCGATATCACAAGCTACGATTACGCGGCGCCGATCAGCGAACAGGGCGTGGCGACATCGAAGTTCTTCCGGTATCGCGACATCATCGCGCGTTATTTGCCCGTGCCGTTGCCCGACGTTCCGCCGCCGCTGCCGACCATTGAACGCCGTGGGCGCGAGGCGTTGCAGCCCGGGCTTTTCGCGTCGCTCTGGGACAATCTGCCTGCGTCGCCGCCTGCGTTGCACACCATCGAAGCGCCGACCTTCGAAGCCGCCGGGCAGGCGTTTGGCTTTGCGCTGTATCGGCATACGCTGCGTCGTTTCGATGGGGGCGGCCGGATCGAGGGCGCGCTTGAAACCGGATGCATCCGCGATTACGCAACGGTGTTCGTCGATGGACGCTATATGGGCGCGGTGTCACGCGCGCGCGTGCCGGCGCCGCTCGCGCAGCCGCTGGCGGTGGCGCACGGTGTGCCGCTGCCGCTGCCGCCCACGAGCACCGACGTGCGGTCCGTCGCGGCCGGTGCTGAAACAGTGCTGGACATTCTCGTCGAGGGGATGGGGCGCATCAACTACGGCAGCGGCGATGCGATGCTCGACCGCAAGGGCATCGTCGGCGATGTCGTACTGCGTGATTCGGCCGGCGCGCGGCGAGCGCTGAGCGGCTGGGAGGTGTTCCTGTTGCCGATGGATAGCGCGTTTATCGCGAATCTGCGCGGCGTCTGTTCGAACCCGCTTCGAAGCGGCCTGTTTTTTCGCGCAACGTTTCATCTGGAAACGCGTGGCGACACGTATCTCGACATGAGCGGCTGGACCAAAGGTGTGGTCTGGGTCAACGGGCGCAATCTCGGCCGCTACTGGCGGATCGGCCCGCAAACGCGGCTCTTTTGTCCTGCGCCGTGGCTCAATGCCGGCGAAAACGTCGTTACGATCTTCGATCTGCATCAGACCGACGCGCGACCGGTCGAACTTCGGCGCACGCTGAGCTGAATGGTCAGTTTGACCCCGCTCGGGAACCAGCCGGATCGATCGGCCGCAATTCAAGCGTTAGCACTTCGAAAGGTGCAAGCTGAACGGTCTGCGGCGTGTCGACGTCAAGCCGCGCGATGAGGGGCGAGCGGCCGTGTTCGGCCCACCGCGCACGCGCGGTGAAGTGCGTCGGCGCATCGGCGGGCAGCTCGAGTTGCGCGCGCAGATCGAGCACAGCATCGCGCGCACGGCGGTCAGGATTGCGCAGCGTCACGATCGCTTTTGATGGCGTCCACGCAGCCCAGCCATAGACATCGAGTTCGTCTGGCGCGCCGCCGATCCAATGGTTGTCGCGCAGCACGCCGGCCGCGCCGCGCGCCCATTTCGCGGACGTGGCGAGCGCGTCCCACGCGCGCGCGCCGAGCCGCGACGGCGTGATGTACAGCTCCTGCAATAGCGTGCCGCTGCCGAAATAGGCATGTATATCGTGGAGAAAGTCTTCACCGTCGCTCGCCTGCAGTCGCCGGTTCTGCTGCGCGCAGATGATGCCGTGCAGCATCAAGGAGTTCAGCGGGAACAGCGGGCTCGCTAGCACGACGTTGCGATAGACCTGCGTATCGCGATACGTGATCCAGCGCTCGCGGTCGCTGCCGGTGCCCGCGAAGCCGTCGTCGTTGCCGCCGCGCCAGATCGTATCCGCATGGCGCAGCCAGAACGGCGACGGCAGCGTGCCGGTCGACAGGTTGATCAACACGTCGCGCGCTGCGCGGCGCATCTCAGCGATCAGCGCGATCGCGGCGTCCCAGTCGCTGTCGAAGCGGCTCCCGGGAAATACGCTGTCGGCGTTGCCGGTGCCGTCGAACTTGAAGTGGCGGATGCCTTGCCGCCGCAACAGGTCCATCGTCACCTGATGAAAGCGACGGTAGTAGCGTGGGCCGGACAGCGCAAAGCCGCGACCGGCCGTCTCGAATCCCGCCGCGGCGCCGCGCGCGACGCGTTCGTCGCGCGGCGGCCCATAGCCGCCCCAGGGCGATAGCCAGACGCCCGGCGCCGCACCGTAGCGCGCGGCGGCATCGCGCAGCGGCTCGAAGCCGTGCGGGAACGCGTCACTGAAGTTCCACCTGCCGCTGTAGTCGTCCCAACCGTCATCGAACAGAAAGCCGTCCAGTTGCACCCCCCGCTCGTCATGCAGCGCGCGGCCGATCGCCGCGATCCGTTCGAGCGCCTGCGCCTGCGTGTAGCGCGTCAGGTAGCCGATGTCGTACCACGAGTTGTAGTGCAGAAACGGGCGCGACGGATGCGCGCGCTCGCGCTCGACGTAGAACGCGAAATCGCGGCGCAACTGCCCGTCGCGCGTGACGCCCGCGACCGTTGAGTATGCAACCGTCTTGCCTGGCGCGACAGGCAGCGCACGCTTCACATGGAAGCGCACGGTCGCGGGTTCGCGCGTCACTTCGCTTTGCGCCAGCGGATACTCACAGCCGAGGTAGACGTTGCCGGCGCTCACCGGCAGTCCGTCGAGTGTGCCGGCCACACGCGCGCCGGGTGCTTGCGTTTCGAGTAGCGATACTGCGACGACGTGCAGCGGCTCCACGGTCGCGGTGATCGCGACCGACATGCGCCAATACGGCGAGCCGTCGCGTTGCTCGATGCTCCATTCGATTCGCAGACGCTCATGCAGGTCGTGCAGCAGGGCGGTGAGGCGCATGCCGGGCACTGTCTGCGCGACGCACGATGCGGCGGGGTCGGCGGCAAGCGCGTCGGTGCGCAACGGCGCGCTCAACGTCAGCTCGGCAAGCTGCAGCGTGCGGCCATCCGCGAATCTCAACGCGAACGGCGCACTGACCGGCAGTGTGCGCAAATGGGCGCGATCGACCAGCTCGAAAGCGCGCAGCCGCTGACCGGCGATATCCCAGCGCAGCGCAATCGCCGCGTTGCCGAACGTATGACGGGCGCCGTCGATCTGCAGTGCGGGGCGGCCGGGGGCGGTGAGGGCGGAGGAGTTCAATGGCACGGCGCTCCTTCAATGGTCCAATCATGCCAAATCTGCACGGATGCATCCCATTCTGCCGGCTGTTCATCGAACGCGTCGATATTTAACATGGCTTGCTACCCATTCGCAGATGATGGCGTTCTGTAATGTTAAGAATGCTTAGTCAAACGTGAAGATTGCCATTTTCAACATGACGCCCCTGATTCGTCTGCACTACGCAACACGCGATCGCACCGGGCAGTCCGCACCGTCGGAGAAGGTGAAAAGGAGACATTGCAGTGGACTTACAGGTTCGGCAACACAGATGGTGTGGCACGCCCGTCGACCGGGGCGGCTGGATCGACGAGATGTCGAAGATCGGTTTGTCCTGCCGGTTCAGTTCGTCGTCTTCCGGCCAATCGACGGCCGCGCATCGGCGCGTGGGCGAGGTGCTGATCGGCCGTTTCGAACTGGCCGGACAGACCATCTCGCCGATTTTGCATAGCGCTGGGCACGGGGCAGGCGAGGAGATACGGCTGTTGATCATCCGGTCGGGCAGCATGTCGATCGAACGGAAGGGCGATGCGCTGCAGGCGCACGCGGGCGACCTGATTCTGACGGACCCGTCGTTCCATTTCATCGAATCGTTTCGCGAGCCGACGCAATTGTCGCTCGTGCGCATGCCGAAGTCGTCGCTGCACGATCGCGGCTTCGCCTCTCGCGTTCATCGCGCGTTTGAACCCGTACCGATGGGCGCAGACGTCACCGCGGTCCGGGAGTTCGTGCTGAACCTGACAGGACACATGGGTCAGGCAAGCGACTCGCTGCTCGCGCGCATGAGCGCGCAGTGTCTCGATCTGATGGACGTGATTGTCGGCAAGCACGGCCTAGGGGCTAGCCGACGTTCCGGTCCAACGATCGTGTTACTCGCCAAACAGGCGATCGCGCGGCGTATCGGCGATGCATCGCTCGATGTGTCGGCGGTAGCGGCCGCGATCAATGTCTCGACGAGCCGCCTGTCGCGTGCGCTCAAGGCGGAGGGCCTATCGGCGATGCGCTATGCGTACGCGCTGCGCATCGCACACGCGGGCCGACTGCTCTCGGATACGCCGGACCTGATGATTCGCGAGGTCGCCGAGCGATGCGGCTTTCTGAGCGCCGCGCACTTCAGCCGCGTATTCAAGGCTCACCATGGCATGACGCCGCGCGATTTTGCACTGCACCGTGCGTCGCGCAGCAAGACCGATTGCTAAGTGCCGCTCTGCCCATGTCGATATTCCACCATTGCGTAAGGCAGGTTGTTGGGAAACTGTGGGGCAGTGGCCGATACACTGTGGCTTTGAACGCAAGTTGCCCGAACGCCCCCCGTGATGAACTCGAGATTCGGCGCGATATCGACCGCGCTTGCCGCGGCCGCGCTGTTCGGCGCGACCACTCCGGTTGCCAAGGCGCTGCTTGGCGCGATGCCGCCTTTCATGGTTGCCGGGCTGTTTTACCTTGGCAGCGGGATCGGACTCGGCGCGGCGCTTGTCATCAGGCGGCTGCGCGCACCGTCTGGCGCGAGCGGCCAGCATCGGATCAGCCGTGCCGAGTGGCCGTGGCTGATCGGCGCGATCGTCGCCGGCGGCGTTGGAGGGCCCGCGCTGCTGATGCTCGGGCTGTCGAGCACGCCCGCGGCGACCACGTCGCTGCTACTCAATCTTGAAGGCGTCTTGACGGCGGTGATCGCCTGGATAGCGTTCCGCGAGAACGTCGACGTACAGCTGTTTCTCGGCATGGTCGCGATTGTCGCGGCGGGCGTCGTGCTGTCATGGCATCCCGGCGACGCCGACCTGCCGCTCGGCGCGCTGCTGATTGTCGGCGCGTGCGCGTGCTGGGCGATCGACAATAACCTGACGCGCAAGGTCGCGACCAACGATGCGATGGTCATCGCGTGCCTGAAAGGACTGTGCGCTGGTCCGGTGAACCTTGCAATTGCCTTCGCGAGCGGTGCGTCGTGGCCCGCTGTCGGCACACTCGGCGCCGCGATGCTGACCGGGCTTGCCGGCTATGGCGTGAGTCTCGTGCTGTTTGTGGTCGCACTGCGGCACCTCGGCACCGCACGCACGGGCGCCTATTTCTCCGCCGCGCCGCTGTTTGGCGTCGTGCTGGCATTCCTGCTATGGCCGGAATGGCCGACGGTGGCCTTCTGGGTGGCCGCGGTACTGATGACGATCGGCATCGTATTGCACATCCGTGAGCGCCACGAGCACGAACACATGCATGAATGGATAGAACACACGCACCGGCACGTACATGACGAACATCATCAGCACGAGCACGACTTTCCGTATTCCGGCGACCAACCGCATACCCATGCGCATGTCCATCCGCCAATCACGCATTCGCATGCGCATTTTCCGGACGTTCATCACCGGCATCGGCACTAGTCAGCGCGGATTGAGCGGTCCGTCCGCGCATCGTGTTCACAACCGGTTTGTCGCGCGCGACAGCAGATGGTCAATCGAAATCGCGCCTGGCCCCCACGCCGCGATCCCTAGCGCCATCGCCGCCCAGGTGATGTGAATCGGCCAACCTTCCGGTACGGTCAGTTCGATGATGCAGGTCATCAGCAGCAGTCCGAGCGCCGCAAAGCGGGTGCCGAAGCCGAACACCAGCAACACCGGGAAACCCACCTCGCCGCACGCCGACAGAAATGCGATTACAGCGGGTGCCGGGAACGGGTAGGGGCCGCCCGGCAGATGCAATTTGAATTCGTCGGTGAAGAGGTCGATTGCCGTATCGTTTAACTGAAGGAAGCCTTGCCATTTAAGGATGCCTGACTTCCAGAACGGCACGGCTAACGCAATGCGCAATACCAGTTGCGTGAGCCACGGCGTCGCCAGTTTTTGAACGAGCCCGCTCGCCTGGCCGATTGTCGTTGCCACACGTGCGGCGAATGCAGGTTTAACGTTTTGCAGGTCGGACATCGTTCTCAATCTCCAGGTTGAAGGGCGGTGAATGCGCCTGACTCGATCATTCCCGCCAGATTGATCGGGAGATCGAAACAACGCGATTCGTCGAACGCCGCGGCGACCGCGGCGCCCAATGGCGCACCGGCGAGCAACGCGCTCAGGAAGGCCGCGCCGCCGTCCGGCAAGCGCGACACGATCACGTCGTGCTCCGGTCGGGTCACCAGCGCGTCTTCGCGGTCGCTCGAACGAAGCGGTTCGACCGGGCCGTCACGCCGGTTCATCGCAAAGATCGCGACGGCCGAATACGCAGACCGGACAATGCGTGTCGCCGGATGCGGCGTGAAGCGCAACGCTGCCAGTTGTGCCGGCGCGATGCCTGCAAATATTCGTGCGGGCAAGACCGGCAGATCGGCCGCGTGATACGCGTCCAGCCACGCGCGTTCGATGCGTGCGGTATCGGCCAGCCAGGGCATGGGCCGCGCGTACTCGTACGACTCGATAAAGTCCGGAAAGTCGCGGCCGTATTCGAATAGCAACGGCGACACCGGCGGCGTCGCCCGGATATGGAAGCGGGCCATTGCCCTGAAAAAATCACTGCCGGTTATGCGCAGCACAGCCGGATAGATCGCGGCCAGCGCGTCGATCAGGCCCACCGTCACATTGTTGCGATACACGTTGTAGCGCTTCACCACGCCTTTTCCCGCCGCCGCGGACAGGTCCGCTGGCGCTTGCACTGAAGGGTCCGTCAAGCCCCGCGCGAATGCCGCCGCATAGCCCGTTGCAGGCGTAGTCCGACAGCTGTCAGGTTTCATCGCCGAGGTCCGTCCGTAACCGGCATCCGATGCGCTTCCATGCGTTCCCTTGCAGCCAGTGCCTGCGCGCGTAGCACGGGCCAGCCAGGCAGCTTGCTGTCCCACTCGACTAGCGTCGCGGTCGGTCCGATCCGTTCGATGACGTTTTCATAAAGCGCCCATACCGGGTCGGCAACGGCGCCGTCGTGACTGTCGATCAACAATGGCGCGTCTTCGTCGTCGCGTTGTTCGGTGTACCCCGCCAGATGGATCTCGTCGACGCTGCCAAGCGGGAATGCATCGAGGTAGGCCGAAGCGGAATAGCCGTGATTCGTCGCCGATACGAACACGTTGTTGACGTCGAGCAGCAGTCTGCAACCGGTGCGACGCACGACTGCCGTGATGAATTCGGCTTCACTCATCGTCGATGACGAGAAGGAAACATAGGTCGACGGATTTTCAAGCAGGATGGGACGCGCAATCGCCAGTTGCACCTCGTCGATGTGCCGGCACACGCGCGCAAGCGTGTCGTCGGTGTACGGCAACGGAAGCAGGTCGTTAAAGAAGGCTCCGCTGTGCGTGGACCATGCAAGATGCTCGGACACGAGCGCCGGCTCATAGCGGGCGACGAGCTCGCGAAAGCGCGCGAGGTGGGGGCGGTTCAAAGGCTCAGTGCCGCCAATCGACATACAGACGCCGTGAATCGACAACGGATACGACTCGCGGATCGCCGCCAGTGCGCGATGCGGCGGCCCACCGGCGCCCATGTAATTCTCCGCATGGACTTCGAAAAAGCCATCCTTGACGCCGTCGGCCAGAATGGCGGCGAGATGCTCGTGCTTGAAGCTGGTGCCGACGCATCCCGCTATTTCCGATGCCGTGCGACGGGGACGCATGCCAGCGCTTGTCGCGGTGAAAGCCACACTGAAACCGGTGAAATCGCGCATCATAGTCCCCGTTCCTGACACGTCTGATCAGGAGCTGATCGGCGTGAGCGAGCCGTGGCCGCCGCCTGGCACCGTGATGTTCGTGCATGTGCCGCCCTGAACGAACTTCCACGAGTTACCCTGGAAGTCCATCGTCGACGTGCCCTGACAGGTCGTACCGGGGCCGGCCGCGCAGTCGTTCTGTCCTTTCAGTGCAACGCCAAAGCACTTCTCCTTGTGAGCGGCGACTGCCGCACTGACTTCCGCCTTGGTGAGCGGCGCAGCTTGCGCGGCCGTTGCGAGCAGCGTGGCCACTGCGCTTGCGAGCAGGGCGGAACTAACAGCAGTCTTCTTTGCAGACATGGACATCTCTCCATTGAGTTGGACTGGGCGTACCGTAGTGGGTACGGTCGCCGATCTTAACCAGGAGCCAATCCGATTGCAGTAGTCCTGCACGCAGGTCCGCTGCATCAGGCTCGCTCCCAATGAGGCTTTATGCGAACCGTTCAGCACCTCTTTTCATGTGGGTTCGCATTGCCACGCTGTATGCGCTACCAGTTATGACTGGCAGTACATGTAACCGGTAATTACGCTCTAATCAAATCGGCAATTTTTGACACCATTGCTAACTTTCAGAAAAATGAACATAACGTTTACCCATGATGTTCATATGCGCACACGGTAGCGGGAAAATTCAACCCGCCTGAGGCATGAATTTCATTGCGAAACCGTTCATGCAATAGCGAAGGCCGGTCGGTTGCGGACCGTCGTCGAACACGTGACCCAGATGGCCGCCGCACCGGCTGCAATGAACCTCCGTGCGCGTCATATGAAAGGAATGGTCCGTGTGCGTCGCAATTGCGTGATCGAGCGGTGCGTAGAAGCTTGGCCAGCCGGTATGACTGTCGAACTTCGTGTGCGATGAGAACAGGCTCGCGTTGCAACCCGCGCAGACGAACAGGCCCGTACGGTGTTCGTCATTCAGTGGACTCGAGTACGGCCGCTCGGTCGCCGCTTCACGTAGCACCGCGAATTGCGCGGGCGTCAGAAGCGCACGCCATTGTGCTTCGGTATGTACCACTTCGAAGTGCTCGTCCGGCACGGCGGCATCCGCGCTATCGGGCGTGCCTGAAATGCTTGCGGCCAGCGCACGCCACTGCGTCAACGCGGCGAGCGCCGCGAGCGCGCCGGCTCCGGCCAGCACCATCCTTCTACGGAATTTCATGTCAAGTCTCCGAACAGTAAGGATGGCGTCGAATTCCCGCTTGCCGCCCCGTTCCGAACACGCAATCAGATTAACGGGTGCCCGATGTCGAAGTCCTCACGGAAAGTTAAATTTATCGTGACAACTGACTCGCCTGAAACGCTGCACAATGTGTTGACTGACACTGCCTTTTCAAGGTTCACATGGTTCAGCCGAAGCGCGTTCTGATCGTCGAAGACGACGTCGATATTGCCAACGTGCTCGGTCTGCATCTGCGTGACGAGCAGTACGAAGTCGTGCACTGCGCGAACGGCGACGATGGGTTGCGCCTGCTGTCGCAGGGGGGCTGGGACGCGCTGGTGCTCGATCTGATGCTGCCGGGCGTCGATGGCCTCGAGATCTGCAAGCGCGCACGGGCCATGACGAGCTATACGCCGATCATCATCATCAGCGCCCGTTCGAGCGAGGTGCATCGGATCATCGGACTCGAGCTCGGCGCTGACGATTACCTTTCAAAGCCCTTTTCGGTCCTCGAGCTGATTGCCCGTCTGAAAGCGCTGCTGCGGCGGGTCGACGCGATGGCGAAGGATTGGCGCACGCAGGCGGGCATTCTGACTTCGTTCGGACTGTCGATCGATCCGTTGACTCGCGACGTCAGCATCGACGGCCGGCGCGTGGAGCTGACCCCGAGGGAGTTCGACTTGCTCTATCACTTCGCGAGCCATCCGGGAAAAGTGTTCTCACGGATGGATCTGTTGAACACGGTGTGGGGATACCGGCATGAAGGTTACGAGCACACGGTCAACACGCATATCAACAGATTACGCGCGAAGATCGAGGCGGACCCGACCGAGCCGGTGCGCATCGTCACTGTGTGGGGACGCGGCTACCGGTTCGACGCGCACCCCGTGACGGCGGCGCGAAGCGGTCCGGCCGGCTGATCCGGGACGAGAGGATAAATACGTGAACCTGTCTCAGCGCCTTTCATTAGTGTTTTCCGCACTGCTGCTCGCGAGCTGCGCCGTATCGGCCTGGTTGCAGATTCGCGCGAGCGATCTTCACGACCAGGAAGTGATCCAGAGCGTGTCGCGCGACCTCGCGTCCCATATCGCACAGAATGGTCCGCTGATCGATGCGCACGGGCCGCGCGCCGATATGCTGCGTGCGCTGTTTAGCCAGTTGATGGCGGTGAACCCGAGCGTCGAGGTTTATCTGCTCGATGCCAACGGCCAGGTCAAGGGCGACGATGCGCCACCCGGTCATGTGAAGCGCAATCATGTCGATGTTCGGCCGATACGCCGCTTCCTTACCGGCGACACGCTGCCGATTCTCGGCGACGACCCGCGCAGCGACGCTGGTCGTAAAGTATTCAGCGCAGCGGCGCTGCCCGGTGCGAACGGCACGACAGCCGGCTATGTCTACGTGGTATTGCTCGGCGAAGCGCATGACCAGTGGGCGGCGCGCATCGGCGGAAACTCGGTACTGCGTACGACGCTCTGGTCGATGACGTTCGTCGCGCTGTGCAGCCTGATTGCAGGATTGATCGCGTTTCGCCTGATTACGCGTCCGCTCGGCCGCCTGACCGAGGCGGTGCGCGATTTCGACGCGGGCGACGAGATCGGCGCCAGGGCGAAATTGTCGTCACTGCCACCCAGCCATGCGCGCGATGAAATCGCGATACTTGAGCGCGCGTTCGTGCAGATGTCGAACCGGATTGCTCAGCAATGGCGCGAGCTAACTTACCGCGACCAGGAACGTCGCGAACTGATCGCGAATATTTCGCATGACCTGCGCACGCCGCTCACGTCATTGCACGGTTACCTCGAAGCGCTGTCGCTGAAATTCGACATGCTGCGTGAGCCGGAACGCCGCCGCTATCTGAGCATCGCGCTCGGACAAAGCGCGAAAGTCGGACGGCTTGCGCAATCGCTGTTCGAGCTCGCGCGGCTGGAGCATGGCCAAACGCAACTGTCGCCGGAAGCCTTTTCGCTTGCGGACCTGTTGCAGGACGTATTCGAGAAATTCGAGCTCGCCGCGCAAGCGCGCCGGATCAGTTTGCGTGCGGACATTCCCCCCCGTCTGCCGGACGTTCATGCGGACCTGGGCATGATTGAGCGGGTGCTGACGAATCTTCTCGACAATGCGATTCGCCATACGCCCGAAGGCGGCATGATCGAAGTCGAACTGGCGTTCCGCAGCAACAAGGTGACGGTCACGTTCAGCGATACGGGGCCGGGCATTCCGCCCGAACTGCGCGACAGTCTTTTCCTGCGCCCGGTCAACGTAGGCGGCGCGCAGCGTGTCGGCGGGCTCGGTCTGTTGATCGTGCAACAGATCCTTCACTTGCACGGCAGTGCGATTTCGCTGGCCGATCGGGCGGGCAGGGGCGGCACGTTCGTGTTCACCCTGAATACCGCGATGGCGTCGCCGGACCGGTAACGCGCCAGGTCAGAACAGGCGCTTCGCGGCGAGCGTACATTGATAGGTCGGCACGGGCGCCGCATACATCGCGCCTTCGTCGTAGAAACGGTAATCGCCGTTCAGTCGGTTAAGGGTGTGGACCTGTCCGGCGAAAGCCGCGCCGGTGCGGTCGCGTGACTGCGTCGTCCATTTGATTTCATTGTCCGAGACTTCGGCTCGCGCGCCGTTGACCGTATCCGCGTCGAGGTCGACCGTCAGACTTTGCGAAACGCGCTGTCCTTGCACGGTCGTGTTGCACAGCAGTGAAAACGGCGGATGGGCGGACGTCACAGAGGGCGACGAGGAGGACGCCGGTGTCGACGGCGCAGGCGTCGCGATGCTATCCGGCCGCGTGACTTCGAAGCCTGCCGCCTTGACGACGGACACGGCTTGATCGACATCCATGGTTTGTGTTTTCCCCGCGATACAGTCCTTGATATCTTCAACACGGCGGTCGCAGCCGCTCAGCAGAGCGGATACCGTTACAGCAAGCAGTGCAATCTTATACATGGCCTACCCCGAAGGTTTTTGTCAGCTTTCCAGCCGATCTGAAACCAGACCTGATTATGTAATTGTGACTACGTGATTCACAGCGCGTCGTGACACAGCGTCATCATTCTTTGCACCATCGTGCTCGCTTCGTTGAGTTCCATATCGGCCGTGAAGAGCGCGGACACACTCGACAGACGCACGGCGATCCCCGCGCTCTCCAGATCGTGCTGGGCAATTTTCAACGCGAGCTGTCCTGTGCGCACGCGCTCGAGCCAGTGCAATTTCGTTTCATTCCTGACGAGCCACTGCCGGCAGCACTGCACGACATGATCGACGCGCCATTCCTGCGTGAGCGCATACGATGCCGCCGCAATCGCGACGAGAAAGCATAGTAGTTCCGCTCGCGCACGCGTTGATTCGGTGAATTCGCGTTCCATTTCCGTTGATGTCCCTATTTTCCCGTCCGCATTCAGCCTTCAGCACAGGCTAATGCGGACGTCCATGCGAGATTCAAGCGGCTAATGTTAGCAGCATGTGCGAATACCACGCGCCAAATGAACCCGGACAGTCTCGTGAAACAGACCATGGAGACTGCCGCAGCGTACGAGAACTGCAGTGCCGCCACGAAGGCACTACACTTGCTCAATCGACCTGGTTGCCCGCCGCGGCATCTGGTGTGCCGCATTGCACTCCACTCTTCAGAAGGAGTCGTCGCTTATGTCCTCCGCATCCGATCTGGACCGCCTCGCGATCAATACCATCCGCACGCTATCGATGGACGCCGTCCAGAAAGCCAACTCCGGTCACCCGGGCACACCGATGGCGCTTGCCCCGGTCGTCTTTCATCTGTGGCAGAACCATCTCCGCTACGACCCTGGCGCACCCGACTGGCCGAACCGCGACCGCTTCGTGCTATCGGTCGGGCACGCGTCGATGCTGCTTTATTCACTGTTACACCTGTATGACGTGAAAGAGCTTGATGCGCATGGCAAGCCAACCGGCAAGCCCGCGGTGTCGCTCGACGACATCAGGCAGTTTCGCCAGCTCGATAGCAAAACGCCGGGCCACCCCGAGTACGGTATGACCACCGGCGTTGAGACGACCACGGGCCCGCTCGGCCAGGGGGTCGGCAATAGCGTTGGCATGGCGATGGCGGCGCGGTGGAAGGAGGCGCACTTCAACAAGCCCGATGCGCAGCTATTCGATTACCGCGTCTACGCGCTGTGCGGCGACGGCGACATGATGGAGGGCATCTCGCATGAAGCCGCGTCGCTCGCGGGGCATCTGAAGCTGTCGAACCTGACGTGGATCTACGACAGCAACCGCGTGACGATTGAAGGCCACACGGATCTCGCCTATAGCGACGAAGTCGAAGCGCGCTTTCGCGGCTACAACTGGAACACGATGCACGTCGATGACGCGAACGACGGCGCGGCATTGGAGGCCGCGTTCGAACGGGCCAAGTCGACCACGGACCGACCGACGCTGATCGTGGTCAGGAGCATTATCGGCTGGGGCGCACCGCATAAGCAGGACACGTCGGATGCGCACGGCGAGCCGCTCGGCGTGGAGGAAATCAAACTCGCCAAGCGCGCATACGGCTGGCCGGAAGATGCGCAATTCCTCGTTCCCGATGGCGTGATGCAGCATCTCGCGCAAGGCATGGGCGCACGCGGCAAGACCGCACATAACGAATGGACGAAGCGCTTTGACGCATACGGCAAGCAGTACCCGGAGCTCGCGAAAGAATTGACGCTGATGCTTGAATCGAAGTTGCCCGATAACTGGGATGCGGATATTCCGACGTTCGAGGCTGATCCAAAGGGTATTGCAACGCGCGAATCGTCGGGCAAAGTGTTGAACGCAATCGCACAGCGCGTTCCCTGGCTGATTGGCGGTGCGGCCGATCTTTCACCGTCGACTAAAACAAATCTCAAGTTCGAAGGAGCAGGCAGTTTCGAACACGACAGCTACGCCGGCCGCAACCTGCACTTCGGCATACGCGAGCACGGGATGGGCGCGGTCGCGAATGGGCTCGCGGTATCGGGCCTGCGACCCTATGGGTCGACGTTCCTGATTTTCAGCGACTATATGAAGCCGCCGATTCGCCTGTCGGCGATCATGGAAGTGCCGGTCATCTACGTGTTCACGCACGATTCGATCGGGCTCGGCGAGGACGGACCGACCCACCAGCCGATCGAGCAACTCGCGTCGCTGCGCGGCGTACCGGGGCTGACGACGCTGCGTCCGGCCGATGCGAACGAAGTGGGCGAAGCATGGCGGGTCGCGCTATCGCGGCCGCACAATCCGGCCTGCATCGTGTTGACGCGCCAGCCGCTGCCGACCTTTGACCGCAAGAAATATGCGCCGGCCGCAGGCGTGCGGCGTGGTGCGTACGTGCTGGCCGATACGGAAGGCGGCAAGAAGCCGCAGGTGTTGCTGCTTGCGACTGGCAGCGAGGTGTCGCTATGCGTCGAGGCGTACGAGAAGCTGAAGGCCGAAGGCATTGCGGCGCGCGTCGTGTCGATGCCATCCTGGGACATCTTCGAAAATCAGGACCAGGCGTACAAGGACTCCGTGCTGCCACCTGATGTGCATGCACGCGTCGCCGTCGAACAGGCCGCGACGCTTGGATGGGACCGCTACGTCGGCCGCCTCGGCTCGCAAATCGTGATGCATACGTTCGGCGCGTCCGCACCGTTGAAGGCGCTGAAAACGAAATTCGGCTTTACGCCGGAGCGCGTCTACGATGAAGCGAAGAAACAGATCGAGCGAGTGAAATCCAACGGCAAGGAGTGACACATCATGCAGATTGGAATCGTAGGGTTGGGACGCATGGGCGGCAATATCGGACGGCGACTGATGCGCGGCGGGCATAAGTGCGTCGTCTACGACCACAATCCTCAGGCGACCGAAGCGCTTGCGAACGAAGGCGCGACCGGCGCGAAGGACCTGGGCGATCTGGTCGCGAAGCTGACGGCGCCGCGCGTGGTCTGGCTGATGCTGCCGGCCGGCAAGATCACCGAGGACACGCTGGATGATTTGCGCAAGCTGCTTGGCAAGGATGACGTGGTGATCGACGGCGGCAACACGTTCTACAAGGACGATATCCGTCGTGCCGCGCAGTTGCGCGAGCAGGGTTTGCACTATGTCGATGTCGGGACATCGGGCGGCATCTGGGGGCTCGAGCGTGGCTATTGCATGATGATTGGCGGCGAAGACGATGTTGTGCGGCGCATCGATCCGGTTCTGTCGGTGCTGGCGCCGGGCCGCGGCGATATTCCGGCCACGCCGGATCGCGACGGCCGTGACCCGCGCGTCGAGAAGGGCTATATGCACGTGGGTCCGGTTGGCTCAGGACATTTCGTGAAGATGGTGCACAACGGCATCGAGTACGGGCTGATGCAGGCGTACGCGGAAGGGTTTCATATCCTCGAGCATAAGGACATGGCCGAACTGCCGGAAGACCAGCGATACCGGATCGACCTTGCGGATGTCGCGGAGGTATGGCGGCGCGGCAGCGTGGTGTCGTCGTGGCTGCTCGATCTGACGGCCGGCGCGCTCGCGCAGGACAGCTCGCTCCAGCATTTCTCGACTGAAGTTGCCGATAGCGGGGAAGGGCGCTGGACGATTGAGGCCGCGATCGAAGAAGCGGTGCCGGCGCAGGTGCTGTCGGCCGCGCTTTACACGCGTTTCCGGTCGCGCGATATCGAGGCATTTCCTGAACGGATGCTTTCAGCGATGCGGTTTGGGTTTGGCGGGCATAAGGAATTTCCGGTCAAATAACTCAGGTTGTGCGATGGGGCGATCCGGCGCGCGCCGGGTCGCCGCTCATAAAAAAACAGCAACGCTCGCACAAAATCACCTGTCACCCTCAAGGCGAACGGCGCTCCGGCCGATATAAGCCGATATCGAAATTTCGGCAATTCACCATCCGCCTATCAGACAGGAAATCCTTCATGAAACCAGCGTTTTCCGGGATCGCTGCGCTTTGCTGTGTCGCGTTCGCATCCCGTGCATCATGGGCTGCCGCGCCGCTCGGCGCCGTTGCGGTACAGGAGGGCAACATCGTCTACACCGCCCCTGGCGGCGCCACCGAAGCGCTAACCGAAACGGGCGCGGACGATGCACCGGCGCTGTCGCCGACCGGCGACACGATAGCCTTCACCAGGCTTACACGCGGTGTCGACGAGGCGCACGACAGTCCCGCGGTTAGGGATCTGTGGGTCATTCACCTGAAGGATCACAAGGCGATTCGACTCGTTACAGGCAAGCCGCAGGGCAATGAAAAACCGGAACGGGTGCTTGCCGATATCGACCAGCCGATTTTTTCACCGGATGGTGCGACCGTTTATTTCCTGACCGCCGCTTCGGCGTCGTCGGCAGCGGTTCATGCGGTATCCACCGCAGGCGGCCCGCAGCGATACGTGACCGATGGCAACATGCTTTCTGTCGTGAACAAGGGCAAATATCTGGGCTCGCTGCTGGTCGCGCAGCATCGTGTGATGAGTGGTCACGGATCGTGGGACCCCGAGGTGCTGGTATCGCCGGCAGGCAAGACGATCAAGGTCGTGGGGGAAGATGCTAATGCGCTTGGAAGTGTGGAGTCTGAGCGGAACTGACGTGTGAATGGTCCTGAAAGAAAAGGACCGCGTGACGCACGCGTATGCGCCTGTGGTCGATCGTAAAACTTCTTGAAGTCGCCATTCCCTCTACTACTATTGATAGACAATTCGCAGACTTCGTACAATTCACACAATTTGCATATCTAAATTTACTGAATTTCGAGCCATTTCCACCATTCCTAAGGGCACGTTCACGCAGTCGGGATACACAGCTTTTCGGGTAGTTTCACGGCCGAAGAAACCATACGTTATGTGCGACGTCAATTATCTTCTTGCCTCAGGAGATCGGACTATGAAAAGCAAACTCGTTCTTTCTGCCATCGCTGCACTCCTTGTCGGTGTTACCTCTTCCGCGTTCGCGCAAGACGCATCCGCTCCTGATCAAAGCCAGGGCACCGGTCGCCAGCAAGTGATGCCGACCATGCCGCATCGCGACTGGAAGGAGGGCCAGCAGGTCCCGTCGAAATACCGGCACTACAATTTCGTCATGAAAGACTGGAAGTCCCACAATCTCGATGCCCCGGCGCGCGGTCAGCAATGGCTCGGGGTCAACGGCGATTACGTGCTTGTTCGTACAAGCAACTGGAAGATAGCGAAAATCGTTCCGGGCGCTGAGTGATAACAGTGTGACAGCGATCGACGGCCGGCGTGAGGGAGCACCCAGCAGCACGCCTGTCAATCTCACATCGGTTCGGCCACGCTATCGACGCCGCCCGCGCTGATTTGCCAGCTTGCCGGCACGCTCGTTCTAGCGTGGGCGGACGCCCTGTCTGTGCGTTTTTCAATCGACGAGCTTGGCGCGCAGACGCTTGTACTCATCTTCCGTCAGTGATCCTGTCGATTTCAGACGGTCGAGCTTCTCGATTTCGTCCGCGACACTGTAGCCGACGACGTGGCGCAATTCCTCGCGGGCCTTTTGCGCCCGCTCCTGGTTGCGGACCGCCATGTTTCTGCCTTGCGTCAGGATATAGGCGAATATGCCGATATAAGGCAGAACGATAAGAAAAATAACCCATATGACTTTTAGAAATCCTGAAATATCGTGGCGAGTGAACAGGTCTCCCGTTATCGTGATGAACAGCCAGAACCACAATATGAACATGAATATCGAAAAGACATCGATAATGAAGCCGGAAAACGTGAAGCCATTTGTTAAAATCATGGATGCTCTCCATCGGTTGCGTGAGGAAACTTCCTTGACGCTATAAGAGCACGGTCGACAGTGCGTCTCTTTTGATGGTCCCGGTCGCAGCGTCGCGATGCGCTCCGCACGCGTCAGGCACGGCTGCTCGTACGCTCTCGTCCGGCACGCAGCGCGATGCCCATCGAAATCAGATCCAGGCCGAGAAACAATGCGAGCAGGGGCACCGGCACACTCGGAAAGTGCGCGGCAAGATAGACAGCGAGCAGGAATGACAGCCCTGCGCTGACAAGGCCCATGATGTTGATCGTCATCTGCTGCTCGATCGCCGCGATGACCTTGAAGAAACCGTCGAGCACGAAAAATATCATCAGCATCACGGTCAGGCCTTGCGCACGCGCGCTGTCATTTGACAGCATCAGGATGCCGATGAGAATCGGCACAACGACCGGCGGAATCCGCCTGACGAATTTCCAGCCGCTCGTTGCAAAGAGATTCAACGCATGCACGAAGCCGCAGAATAGCAGCACCCGCGCGATAAAAATCGTGCCGATAAAAGAGCGGGTCACCAGTGGAAAAACAATGCAGACAATTCCCGCTATCACGAGAAGACTTGAGCTTGCAATGGGAAAAATTGCCTGTTTTTTCATATTCGAACGTAACTGCACATGACTCGTTATATCCAACTTACATGTGTGCCTGTCGAAATGTACGTTCTAGCAAGATTCGGTGTTCCACTGCCAACCGCCGAAGTATAGTGCGTGGCTCCTCAAATACAAGCGCGCATAGGTGGACGCCGCGGGCACCCCGGACGATCAGCGCGCTACGCTGAAGCCGACGCGCGCGACCCAGCGATGCTGGTTGTAATCGAGAATGTCTTCGCCATAACCGTTGAAGTACTGCACAAACAGATAGCCGCCCCATGCACTGCTGAACAGCTTGGCGAGCGGATAGGTAAACTGCGTGTCGACGCTCCCGTAAGTCGATTTCGTGCCCTTTCTCAGTGTCGTCGCGAGCTGCCAGCCATCCGGGCTGCCGTATGTCACCTTCAGATCCACATAGCCGCGATAGTCTGCAATATTCGAGTTCTCCCCGGCGATATGCTCGTACCAGTAGACTTTCGGTTCGACCTTGAAATGGTTGGCGGTGATGTCGCCGAATTCCCAGATCGGCTTCACGAACAGGATGTCAATGCCGCGCGACTCGTCTCCGTCACGTCCGTTCGACTCGTGCTCGTAGCCCGCCATCAGGCCCATCCTGGTGAACCATTTGCTTTTCCATCCCGTGTCCGGCAGATAGTAGAACAGCGCGGGCATATAGCTCGTATCGCGAAACGGCGCGGAATACTTGCCGAGGTCCCATAGCGAGATCTGCGTATACGCGAAATAGAGATTGTCGAGGAAACCTCTTGAACGTGGATCGTCTGGCAGTACGAAGCGGAACATGAAGCTGACCTGGAACCTCGCGAGATTGTCACCGTGTGAATCCCACCCGTCGGCGAAGAACGTGGGTTCGTAGGCGGAAATCCGGCCTCTGAGGAAGCTCCCGAGGTCGGGAATCAAATCATTCGAGGGATGCACGGTCGACGGGGGCATCGCCGCTGCGAGCGCCGCATTGCCCGGCGCCGGTTGTTCGGCTGTGGTTGCTGATGCGGCTGAAGTTGCCGATGCCGTTGTCGATGCGGCTGCGGCTGTGGCGCCCGGTGCCGATGCAACCACAGGCGGTGCGGCGCTTGCGGTCGCGGCCGGCGTCACTGCATTGCCCGGCACGCGCGTCAGCAGCACGACCGAAGGCGAAACGTCGACACCGGGCACATCGATTCTAAGCGCACCGCGCGCCGATTTCGGCCACGCCGCGCTATAGCTGACCGCCTTCATTTCGCCGGCCCCGAGCCGCAGATGTTCCGGCGCACCCGAGTCGCGGGTGAGCAGCACAGTCTCGGGCAACGCCTCGCCATTGGTCAGCGTAATGTTCAATGTGCGCGGCACGTCGAACGATGTGCCGGAAGGCGCGTCCCCGGCGTACACGATGGTCACGACCAGCGGTTCATCCGATCTCGCTTCGCGCGGCGGGCGCAGAATCGACACGGCTGCGGCGCTCTCCGGCAGATAGCCTGCGAACGTGGCCGCAACCAGCGCCACGCACGCGAGCTTTCCCCACGCTATCCTGGCAGTCTGAACCGGCCGGGAACAGGATGCCTCACGAACTGTCAGCCTGATCGCCACGTGACCTCCTTGTACCGCCAGAACGATTCGCCGCGTAAGCGCCCCGAAAAAGCACGAAGGGACGATCGCGTAAAACCGGGAGCGACCTCACGAAAGCGTCGATCCGCGGCCGCTCGAGGAAGACTCGGATTGTTGACCGCAACGACTATTCATTCTGAATTCGAGAATTCGCCGTTAGCAATAACGGTGCTTCACAGGGTGAGAATTGTCAAATTTCCCCGCGGCGACTGTTGTTAGCGCGATTGATGCAGCGGGAATGCATGGCATCGTCAAGGCGCGTCTTGGTCATGCGTGACGATCTTGTTACTCGAATCCGCGGACGGTCGCGCAGATCCTGATAGCCATGCGGGGAAGTCCCCGATTTTCCCGAGCTGTTTTTTGTCCTCGCGCTTCATCGCGATACGCGAGCGGTGAGAGTTCACAATTGTTGTCAAATCGTGTGCGCGGTCGTCCTTATACTCCGGTCCGTTTCCTTTCGATAAACGGTCTTTCACGCCTTTCGAAATAGATCACTTGAGTCTCTGGTTAGCATTTAACGATAAGACATGGTGGGAGACGTTGTAGTCCGTCACTCGCAGCGCCAGCCGATGCTTGCTCCGCTCGCACGGAGTGATTTCCGGAAAAGGCCTGTGCGGGGTGATGAGCCCGTTTTCCCAAATAGCAGGTTTAAAGGACCCACCATGAATATCAACGATGTGAAAAACAACGCGCATTCCATACCGTTGACGAGCCCGACCTATTCGCGTGGCCCGTATCGCTTCATCAATCGGGAATTCCTGATCGTGACGTACCGCACGGACCCGAAGAAGCTGCGCGACCTCGTTCCGGAACCGCTCGAAGTCGATATGGAGAATCCGCTCGTCAAATATGAATTCATCCGGATGCCGGATTCGTCGGGATTCGGCGACTACACCGAATCCGGTCAGGTGATTCCGGTCACTTTCCAGGGGCGCCGCGGCGCCTATGTGCACTCGATGTATCTCGACGACCACGCACCAACGGCGGGTGGTCGTGAGATCTGGGGCTTCCCTAAAAAGATGGGACATCCGTGCTTGACCGTCGATGCTGATACGATCGTCGGCGAACTTCGCTACGGCAAAGTATTGGTCGCGACCGCGACGATGGGCTACAAGTTCGAATCGCTGGACAAGTCCGCCGCGAAAGCCACCCTTGAAGCACCCGGGTTTCTGCTAAAAATCTCTCCGCACGTCGATGGCAGTCTGCGCGCGCTTGAGCTCGTCGAGTACCGTTGCGAGGACGTTGAGATCAAAGGCGCATGGAGCGGTCCGGTCGGGCTCGAGTTGTGCTCTCACGCACTCGCTCCCGTGAAAGACCTGCCGGTGCTCGAAATCGTGTCGGGCGCGCATATTCTCGCGGATCTTACGCTGGGTATGGGTCACGTCGCCTATGACTATCTCGCGGACTCGCAGCGGCAAGCGGCGCCACGCAGCGTCCACGACAGAGTCCGGGAGGTGGCAGTAGCGGCGTAGTAGTGGAAGGGGCGCTGCCGGGCGCCCCGTAGCCTTCCCAAAGCCCCTCAAGTACGTGACTTCAGCGGCTTGACCACTTCGGCGACGCGATCGCGTCGCTCCAACTCCCGCATCACGCGAAGCGCTTCGGACGTCTGAAAATCGTTCGATCTTTCTACAAACCGGTAGCAGATCTTGGTCTGCTACCGGTTGATCTCCGCACTTACTGCGGCAACAGCCTTATCACGGCCTGCGGTAGCGAGTTCGCTTGTGCGAGCACCGAGATACCCGCCTGTTGCAGCACCTGCGCCTTGCTCAGGTTCGCCGTTTCCTGCGCGAAGTCCGCGTCCGTGATTTGCGACTGCGCGCTCGCCAGGTTGGTCGACTCGTTTTGCTGCGACTGCGAAATTGCCGTGAAGCGGTTTTGCGCGGCGCCGAGCGCCGCCTGGATGTTGGCGACCGTGGCCAGCGCGTTGTCGATCGATTCGATCGCGTTGTTCGCGCCTTGCGTCGTGCTGATGTCGATCTGCGACACCGACGTGGGCGTGTTCAGCGTGTTGATGCTTGCCAGGATCGTGCCGTTCGGTTGAGCGGCCGTCGATGCGCTGCCGATTGCGCTGGTCGGGACCGTAACGAATGCGAGAGGGGTGGTGCTACCACCGCTGAATAGGCCGGCACTCGCGGCCGACGACAGCTGGTTGCCGTGCTGGTCGACAAACTTGAGCCCGCCCTTGCCGTCCGATTCCACTGCGACCGACGTGATCGTGTTCGTAGCACCTGCCGCTGCATCCTTACCCGTCGCGCCGTCGATGTTGATGCCCGAAATCACGCCGAACACCTGGCCGGTGGTCGCCGTAGTGCGGCCGGCGGTGACTGCGGTGCTGATCGAGTTGAGGTCGCCAGCTGGCGTGAGCGGATTCCCTGTGGCCCCGTTCAGCGACAGTTTCGAGACACCGTTGGTGACCGTGACCGCGAACAGAGCCGCCGATGCAGCCGTCGAGAGCGCGTTGCCATTCTGGTCGGTGAATGTGAAGCCGCCCGTGCCGTTCGACTGAATGTTGATCTGCGTGATCGCCCCCGCCTTGCCAGTCGTATTTTCCGCGCCATTCGCCGTCAGGTTCAGGCCCGTGATTGCGCCGAACGTGTCGCCCGACTGCACGAAGCCGGTGCCGAGCGAAGCCGCCGACACGCCCTGGCTCAGGTCGAGCGTAACCGACTGACCGACGTTCGCGCCAACCTGAACGTTGATCAG
>NZ_CADIKH010000039.1 GCF_902859855.1 Paraburkholderia humisilvae | reverse complement strand
CGGTGCGGCCATGGGCGCATCGCGCGCGGCGGTCGATGCGGGTTATGTGCCGAATGACTATCAGGTCGGACAGACCGGCAAGATCGTCGCGCCGCAACTGTATGTGGCGGTGGGCATCTCCGGTGCGATCCAGCACCTGGCGGGGATGAAAGACTCGAAGGTGATCGTCGCGATCAACAAGGACCCGGAGGCGCCGATTTTTAGCGTGGCGGATTACGCGCTTGAAGCCGATCTGTTTGCGGCCGTGCCGGAACTCGTGAAAGAGCTCGGCGCGCTGATCTGAATCACTGAATTATCTTCGCCAGATACGGAATGCAACATGGACACTCTCAAACTCAAGTGCGCAGCAATGTCTAACGAGTCCGATTCGGATAACGCATCATCGGAAAGAACAACTGGTCGTGGCCGCCCGGTGCAGGAACGGAATTGGCCGTGGTCGACAGGCCACTTCGACTGGATGGACCAGTATTGCCCGACGCCGGTCGAAATCGATGACGCGAATACGGATGGTCCGATATTGGCCGCGTGATGCAATGACATCCTCTTTATCCGGGCAGCACGACAGTCCGCGCCGCATCGCTGCCGGCACAACCGATGAGCTTGCGCCGGGGCAGCGCAAGCTCGTATTCGCCGACGGACGCAGCATCGTACTTTTCAACGTCGACGGGATGATCCGCGCGATCGACAATGATTGCCCGCACAACGGCGCATCTCTTGCCAACGGCCAACTCGACGGTACCTATCTGCGTTGCCCGGCGCATGGCCTGCGCTTCGATCTTCGGACGGGCCGCACGCCGGGAAAAAATGGGCTCGGACTAAAGACATTTCCCGTGCGTGTCGTCGACGGCACGCTCGAGATCGTGCTCGACGCCGACACATCGAGTCCATGCGATGCAATCGGCTGTCCCCATACGACACCCCCGCACTGTTCGACAAAGAAGTAACTGCGCGCGCTCGTGTTGGATGCGTGAGTGGTCTGAACACACCCGTAACTATTTTCGATGGCGAGCTCGCCAATCACGCGGTGTCATGCCGAAGCGCGCTTGAAACCAGGCGGTGAACGACCCTTGATGTCCATACCCCAACAGCGTCGCGACGCGTCCAATCGGATAGCGCGGATTGAGCAGATAACGCACAGCCAGGTCACGCCGCACCTCTTCGATCAGTTCGGAAAAGCTTGTTTCGGATGAATCAAGCTGGCGTTGCAACGTGCGCACGGTCAGATTCAACTGCTTCGCGACGAGTTCGATGCTGACCTGATCGACCGGCAACAACAGGTAGATCGCCTTACGCACTTCGAGCGCCGTCGAATCGGCAACCGCCACATTCAGCGGGTTCGCGAGGCTTTCCGCATAGCGCACCAGTTCGGGGTCCGCGTTGGGATTCGGGTAGTCGAGATCGGCGGCGGTGCAAACGAAGCCATTGAAGTCGCTGCCGAACTGGACTGCGCAACCGAAGAAATGCCGATGAAAAGTCAGGTCCGCCGGCGCTACGTGCGTGAAATGCACACTGTGCGGCTTCCAGTGCTCGCCTAGTAGCGCGCTCGAATGCTGCGCGAGCGCGCCGACGGCAAGTTCGATCGCCTGAACGGCCGTCGTGCCCGGCTGCACGAGCAGTTCCTCGCGGATCGTGACGGTATCCCCAGCAGTTTCGACGTAGATCGCCAGCGCTTCATTAAGCAGATGGCGATATTGCGCGGCCGCGAGCAACACCTCGCGCAGCGTGCGCTTATGTGCGAGCAGGATATTCATTACGCCGGTGCCGAACTGCTGGCGCGTCTGCGCGATGCGCAAACCTAGCGTACGGCATTGCGCCTTTTCCGCTGTCAGTTCGAGCAACCGGCAAATCGGCGAGACCGGGACCAGCGTGTCGGGATTCGTGAGCGATGTGGCGTCGAGGCCCGCTTCCTGAACAAGCGCAAACGGATTCAACTCATAGCGCCTCGCCACGTCGAAATACCCGCGGATCGACGACGACCTCACCATCGCTTCCATCGGTAGTCTCCCGTCCGCACGTGAGCGGCTGTCGCCTGAGATTGGTTAGGTGTTAACGACGAGTGGCATCAAATCATAAAACAATGTCGCCCAATCAGAAAAGTGATTTGTTGGCCTGGCCTATCGTGACGTTAACGCTTCTGTGTCCGGTTCGAGTGCATTTCGATGCCGCCGGCTTAGAGCATCTTCACAAACTTCTGGAGAAAAACATGCAGTTTCTCGACGATTCGCTGCACCCTGAGAATCAGGACAAGGTCGTCATTACGGTCGCTCCGTATGGACCGGAATGGATGCCAGCCGATTTTCCGGAAGACATTCCGGTGACGATGGATCAGCAGATTCAAAAGGCCGTCGACTGCTACGAAGCAGGCGCGACCGTGCTGCATCTTCACGTGCGCGAACTCGACGGCAAGGGATCGAAACGTCTTTCGAAGTTCAACGAACTGATCGCGGGTGTCCGCAGCGCTGTTCCGGACATGATTATTCAGGTCGGCGGGTCCATTTCGTTCGCCCCGGAGGACGACGGGCAGGCGGCCAAGTGGCTGTCCGACGATACGCGTCATATGCTGGCCGATCTCGATCCGGCACCCGATCAGGTGACGGTCGCGATCAACACCACGCAGATGAACATCATGGAGCTGCTCTATCCGGCCTATCTGGAGGGCACGTCGCTCGCTCATCCGGCGTTTCAGGCCGCGTATAGCGAAATGACCGTGCCTGCGGGGCCGGCATGGGTCGAAGAACACCTGAAGCGCTTGCAGAACTCGGGTATTCAGCCGCACTTCCAGCTCACCGGTATTCACGCGCTGGAGACGCTCGATCGTCTGGTGCGCCGTGGTGTTTACCGCGGTCCGCTGAACCTCACGTGGATCGGCATCGGTGGCGGTTTTGACGGCCCGAACCCGTTCAATTTCTTCAACTTCATTCACCGGGCGCCGGATGGCTGCACGCTGACCGCCGAATCGCTGCTGAAAAACGTGCTGCCGTTCAACACGATGGCCATGGCGATGGGCCTGCATCCGCGCTGCGGCATCGAGGACACGATTATCGACCAGCATGGCAAGCGCATGACGTCGGTGCAGCAGATCGAACAGTGCGTGCGGGTCGCGCATGAGCTCGGCCGCGAGATCGCAAGCGGTAAGGAAGCGCGCGAGATCTACAGGATCGGCAGCTGGTACGACAGCATCGATGAGACGCTGGCGGCCAACGGGATGGCGCCGAATCGCAATGTGGGCGTGAAAAATCTGCCGCTGCGCGCGGCATAACCCGGCATAGCGGGAAACACCCCGGCTCCGGCCGGGGAACGAAGCGAAACATAAATACAACAGCCGCGCTGTCCAGTGGGACATCAAAGCGGCCTTGGCGCCAGTCGCCCAGGAGATACCCCAATGTTGTTGCAGCATGCCGAGCCCGCCACGGGCAACGTATCAAATGCCAGATCGGAGGTGCCCGTTTACGCGTGGGTGGTGTTCACGCTGACGGTCGGTCTGCTGCTGTCGGACTATATGTCGCGGCAGGTGCTCAATGCCGTGTTCCCGATGCTGAAGGCGACATGGAGCCTTTCCGATGCGCGGCTTGGTTCGCTCAGCAGCATCGTCGCGCTGATGGTGGGCGTGCTGACGCTTCCGTTGTCGGTGCTCGCCGACCGCTGGGGGCGCGTGAAGAGCATCGCGCTGATGGCATCGATGTGGAGCATCGCGACGCTCGGTTGCGCTGTCTCGGCGAGTTACGGCCAGATGTTGCTGGCTCGCGCTTTCGTGGGAATTGGTGAGGCTGCGTACGGCAGTGTCGGCGTGGCAGTTGTCCTGAGCATTTTTCCTGCGCGGCTGCGCGCGACGCTGGTTGCCGCGTTCATGGCGGGCGGCGCGCTGGGCTCGGTGATGGGAATGGCGCTGGGCGGAGCCGTCGCGACACAGCTGGGGTGGCGCTGGTCGTTCGGTGCAATGGCCTGCTTCGGCATGGTGCTGGTTGTCATTTATGTGCTCGTGGTCACGGAAAAGCGGCTTATGCCGCTGAGCGTCGCGTCCGGCGGGCAGGAAACTGGCGTCCGTGAGCGTATGCGTGTGGGTGCGCTGCTGAAACGGCTGCTCTCCACGAAATCGGTTGCGTGCGCGTATGTCGGTAGCGGCATCCATCTGTTTGTACCGGCCGCGCTGTGGGCGTGGATGCCGAGCTTTCTGAACCGCTACTACGGGATGGTGGTCGGCAGCGCCGCGGCCGGTGCGGCTGTGCTGGTGCTCGTGACAGGGCTCGGCATGGTCGTGTGCGGGAATCTGACCGACCGCATCAGCAAGGACGCGTCCGGGCGGAAATGGAATTGCGCGATCGTCTATTGCGCAATCGCATTCGCGCTGCTGATGGTCGGCTTCCAGATGCCGCATGGGACTTTGCAACTTGTGCTCATTGGCGGCGGCATGTTCTTCAGCGCGGGCGCGACAGGGCCTTCTGGTGCGATGGTCGCCAACCTGACGCCGCCTTCGATCTGCGCTTCTGCGTTTGCCACGCTGACGCTGGTCAACAACATGCTCGGTCTCGCCCCGGCGGCGTTTGTGACCGGGGTGCTGGCGGACAGGATAGGCCTTCTCGGTGCGTTGCAGGTGGTCCCGTTTGCGGCCCTGATTGCACTCGTCGTCTTCGCCGTCGGCAAGCGTCACTATCAAGGCGATCTGGAACGGGTCAAGGTGCTGCGCGAACAGGCTTCGGCCTGATGCAGCGCGCTCACCCAGCACGGTGATGGCAACTGCGGTTTGCAGTCTGAATGCGTGAAATTGTACTGAATTGGAGAATTGAATCATGGCGAAAGCAGTGCGCTTTCATGAGACCGGTGGTCCGGATGTTCTGCGATACGAACACGTTGAAGTGGGCAAGCCCGGACCGGGTCAGGTGCGTTTGCGTCACGAGGCGGTCGGGCTGAACTTCGCGGATACGTATTTTCGCTCGGGGTTGTACCCGGTGCCGCTGCCCGCTGGTATGGGCGTCGAGGGTGCGGGGGTCGTCGAAGCCGTGGGCGACGGTGTCACGCATGTCGACGTGGGCGACCGCGTGACGTATACGGGCTTTATCAACACGCTGGGCGCTTATAGCACCGAACGTCTGGTTCCCGCCGCGCCGCTTATCCGGCTCCCTGACGATATCGCATGTGAAACGGCGGCGGCCATGACCATGCGCGGGCTGACCGCCTCGTACCTGATGCGGCGCATCTACGACTTCAAGCCGGGGCAGTCGATCCTCCTGCACGCCGCGGCGGGCGGCGTCGGGTTGATCGTGTCGCAATGGGCGAAGCTGCTGGGACTGACTGTCATCGGCACGGTCTCGAGCGATGCGAAAGCGGCCGTTGCACGTGAGCATGGTTGCGATCACGTCATCAATTACAGCCACGCGGACGTGGCCACGCGCGCCCTCGAGCTGACAGAAGGGGTGGGAGTCGACGTTGTGTTCGACAGCGTTGGCAAGGATACCTTCGAGGCGTCGCTGAATTCGCTCAGGCGCCGTGGCCTGATGGTCTGCGTCGGCACGGCGTCCGGTCCAATTCCGCCGTTCAATCCGCAAGTGCTCGCGATGAAGGGTTCGCTCTATCTGACCCGTCCGGCATTGGCCGATTACATCGCCGATCCTGCCGAGAAGGCCGAACTGGCCAGCGAACTGTTCAGTCACGTTGCGGCGGGCCGCATCAGGATCGACATCAACCAGCGCTACGCGCTCGAGGACGCGGCGCAGGCGCATCGGGACCTCGAATCGCGCAAGACGACAGGATCGTCCGTTTTCGTTATCTGAGGAATGGAATCATGCGTGTTGAACAACTGACTTGTGCGATCGGTGCCGAGCTCACGGGCGTACACCTCGCCGACGTGGTGCACGATGACGGCCTCTTTGCCGACATTCGAGCCGCGCTGCTCAAGCACCGGGTGCTGTTCCTGCGCGATCAGGAAATCACCCGTGCCGAGCACGTGGCTTTCGCGCGGCGCTTCGGCGAGCTGGAAGATCATCCGGTGGCGGGCAGCGATCCGGAACACCCGGGACTGGTGCGTATCTACAAGTCGCCGGATCAGCCGAACGATCGATATGAGAATGCCTGGCATACCGATGCAACCTGGCGCGCCGCGCCGCCGTTCGGCTGCGTGCTGCGCTGCGTGGAGTGCCCGCCGGTAGGCGGCGACACGATGTGGACGAATATGGTGCTCGCCTATGAGAACCTGCCCGAACACGTGAAGAGTCAGATCGCGGATCTGCGTGCGCGCCACAGTATCGAAGCGAGCTTCGGCGCCGCGATGCCGATCGACAAGCGTCTCGCGTTGAAAGAGCGCTTTCCGGATGCCGAGCATCCTGTTGTGCGTACGCATCCGGAGACCGGTGAGAAGGTGCTGTTCGTCAATGCGTTTACGACGCACTTCACCAATTACCACACGCCTGAGCGCGTGCGCTTCGGGCAGGACGCAAACCCGGGCGCGAGCCTGCTGTTGAACTATCTCGTGAGCCAGGCGTACGTCCCTGAGTACCAGGTGCGTTGGCGCTGGACCCGAAACAGTATCGCGATCTGGGATAACCGCAGCACGCAGCACTACGCGGTGATGGACTACCCGCCGTGCGTCCGCAAGATGGAGCGTGCGGGCATTATCGGCGACAAGCCGTTCTGATGGAGCCGGCATGACAACGGACACAACACCGACCGTGCTCTTCGTGCCCGGCTTGCGCGATCACGTGGCCAACCACTGGCAGACGTTGCTGCAGGCACGCCTGCCGGGGTCGGCACGTGTGCCGCCGCTCGAGCACGACAAGCTCAGTTGCGCGGCACGTGTGGCCGCGCTGGACGATGCGCTTGCACGCATCGACGGGCCGGTCGTTCTGGTTGCGCACAGCGCCGGCGTGATGATTACCACGCACTGGGCGCGGCATCACCACCGGCCGATTCACGGAGCGCTGCTTGCCACGCCGCCCGACTTCGAGGCGCCGATGCCCGCCGGTTATCCGACCTGCGACGCGCTTGAACACAACGGATGGTTGCCGCACCCGCGCGAAACGCTGCCGTTTCCGAGCATCGTCTGCGCCAGCCGGAACGATCCGCTTGCGGCGTTCGATCGTGTTGCGCGGATGGCGGCGGACTGGGGCAGCCGGCTGGTCGACCTTGGCGAGGTCGGACATCTGAACCCCGCAGCAGGTTACGGCGAATGGCCAGAGGCGCAATCATTGATCGACGCGCTGTGCGGG
The DNA here is from genome assembly GCF_902859855.1 of Paraburkholderia humisilvae. Classification (GTDB taxonomy): domain Bacteria; phylum Pseudomonadota; class Gammaproteobacteria; order Burkholderiales; family Burkholderiaceae; genus Paraburkholderia; species Paraburkholderia humisilvae. Next base: position 59,224 of record NZ_CADIKH010000039.1, on the reverse strand, counting down.
CAGTCACCGTCGAGGCCGTCGATCAACGTCGCACACAGTGCGCAATAGAAACATCGGGAAGGGTTCCATGGAAGGTTTGATGATGCAGCAGCCGCTGCGGGTTGCTTCGCTGCTGACGCACGCGGAGCGCCATCACGGCTCGCAGGAGATTGTGTCGCGCCGGGTCGAAGGCGACATTCACCGTTACCGCTTTGTCGAGCTGGCGCAGCGTGCGCGCCGCATGGCGAATGCGCTGGCCGGGCTCGGAATCAAGGCGGGCGACCGCGTGGGCACGCTCGCGTGGAACGGCTACCGTCATATGGAGCTGTACTTCGCGGTGTCCGGTTCCGGTGCGGTGCTGCATACGCTCAACCCGCGGCTGCATGTCGACCAGCTCGCGTACATCATCGATCACGCGGAGGATCAGGTCGTGTTCTTCGACCTGACCTTTCTGCCGCTGATCGAAGCCGTCGCGCAACGTGTGCAAAGTCCGAAGGTCTTCGTGGCCATGACCGACCGCGCGCATATGCCCGCGACGCATACGCTGCCGATCATGCTGCTGTGCTACGAGGACCTGATCGACAGCCACACGCAGGTTTTCGACTGGCCGCCGCTGGACGAAAACTGTGCGTCGTCGCTGTGCTACACGTCGGGCACCACGGGCCACCCGAAGGGGGTGTTGTACAGCCATCGCTCGACCGTGCTGCATACGTACGCGGCCGCGTTGCCCGATGCGCTGAACTGCTCGGCACGCGACGTGATTCTGCCGGTCGTGCCGATGTTTCATGTGAACGCATGGGGCTTGCCTTATATCGCATGCATGGTGGGTGCGAAGCTCGTCTTCCCGGGCCCGGCTCTCGACGGAAAGTCGCTCTATGAGTTGATCGAGGCGGAACAGGTCACGCTTTCGGCCGGCGTGCCGACGGTCTGGCAGGGGTTGCTGCGGCACGTCGGCGAACGCGGCACGACCTTCACTTCGATGCGTCGCACGGTGGTGGGCGGCGCCCCTTGTCCGACGGCGATGACGGCTGAGTTCCAGGAGCGCTATCGGGTTGACGTGCTGCACGCCTGGGGGATGACCGAACTCAGCCCGGTGGGGACGGTTTGCAGTTTCAAGGCCCACCAGCTCTCGTTGTCACCCCAGCAGCGCTATTCGATTCAGGCCACGCAGGGGCGTGCTGTGTTCGGCATCGACATGAAAATAGTCGATGCGGATGGTAGCGAACTCCCGTGGAATGGTATCTCGGCAGGAGATCTGATGGTGCGTGGACCTTGGGTCACGCGCGGTTACTTCCGCAGCGATGACGCACAACCGCTCGTGGATGGCTGGTTCCCCACCGGGGACGTCGCGAAGATCGATCCGGACGGCTTTATGCAGATCACCGATCGCAGCAAGGACGTCATCAAATCCGGCGGCGAGTGGATCAGTTCGATCGACATCGAAAATGTCGCGTGCCTGCATCCCGACGTTGCGACTGCGGTATGCATCGCCGCGAAACATCCGAAGTGGGATGAGCGCCCGCTGCTGCTGATCGTGAAGAAGCCAGGGCGGTCGCTCGACAGCGACGAATTGCTCGCCTTCTTCGATGGGCGCGTGGCGAAATGGTGGCGGCCCGACGCGGTGGTGTTCATTGACGAAGTGCCGATCGGTGCGACCGGCAAGGTATTGAAGAACCGCCTGCGAGAGCTGTACCAGGATCACTACGTTTCGGCTCGTTAGCCGTCCGGACGCGGCGGGCGGCCGCGGAATTCAACATCTAAAGCTTTAGCAGTTGCGTTTGTTGATGCGGTAATCACCTATAAAGTTAGGAAACCATATGAAAATTAAAGTAGTCCACATTGCGACCGGGGTACTGGCAGGATTTTCAGGTATCGCGCAAGCTCAGTCATTCGTGACGCTCTACGGCACGATGGATTCCGGCATGCTGTATCAAAGCACGGCCGCCGCTTCGTTTGCGCCAACGGCGCCGGACCTCGGGCACGTGTTTCGATACAAGGACGGCGGGATCTACGCGAGCAACTGGGGCCTCAAGGGCAGCGAGGATATTGGCGGCGGCTACCACGTCAACGTCAAGTTGCAGGGTTCGTTCGACAGCGGCACCGGCAAGTTCCAGTTGAGCGATACGCCGGGCGTGGCCGCCGCCTTTAACCAGTACACGACAATCGGCGTGTCGGGTCCATTTGGCACGTTCGACGCCGGCCGGCAAATCGTTCCGATGATCTACGCGATGTACGACACGGACGTGCGCGGCGCGCAATACTTCGGCAGTATTCTTACCGCATGGCTCGGGATGAACCAGGCGGCAGGGTGGCCGGGGACGAGCACCAATGGACCGATTGGGGCACTGTACGACAGCAACGCGCTTGTCTACCAGTCGCCGAAATTCTACGGCGCATCCGTCGCGCTCGAATACGCGCCCGGCGGCGTGGCAGGCAAGTTCCAGGGCGGCACACGCGAGTCGGCGGTACTGAAGTATTCGAACTATGGTTTGAACCTGTCGGCAGTGTATTACAACGGGCACGACGCGAATCCCTTTCCCGCTAACTACCCGACCGCACCGGCTGCGCCCGCGACGGGCCTGAACAACAACCGTTTTTACTATCTCGGCGCGTTGTACACGTTCCACGATTTTTCGGTGTCGGGTTCATACAGCAACGGCAAAAACCCCGCGAACAGCAATCATGTCGACTTCGAACTCTGGTCGGCGGGCCTCGGATACCGGTTCACGCCGGCTTTCAAGGTGACATCCGGCTTCTACTACCTGAAAGACAAGAACAACTCGTCGAATCACTCGACCGAAGTCGCGGTAGGCGCCGAATACAACATCTCGAAGCGTACGTTGGCTTATGCGCAGGTCGGGTATGTGGACAACAACGGCACGATGAACCAGACGATTGTCTATGGGCAGCCGGTTGCGCCGGGCAGATCGACGACGGCCGCGATGATCGGAATGCGGCACAGTTTCTGAACCACCGCTTAACTAACAGAGGATAACTGAATGAAGACAAGTAACAAACTCATCTACGCGGTGGGTGCGTTGATGATGGCGGGGTCGATCCATGCGTGGTCGCAGAGTAGCGAAACGGTGCCTGCGTCCGGCGCAGCGGTCGACGTAGCGTCGGGTGCGTCTGACCAGAAGTCCACGAAACAGGCTGATCGCGCGTTGCGCAAGAAGGTCTACGCGGCCATTGCCAAGGTGAAGGCGATCGACGCGGGAAATATCAGCATTCGCGCAAAGAACGGTGCGGTGACGCTGTTTGGCACGGTGGAGGACGGGGCACAGGTCACCCAGGTCGCCGATATCGCGCGCAACGTACCGGGCGTCACGTCGGTCGTCAACAAGCTGACCGTCACCAGGCCGTTCGGCGGTCAGTGAGGTGAATCGATGAGCTTGCGGAACTACAGCCTGGCCACGATCGACGATTTCATTGGCCGGCAGCTCGGTGTGTCGGACTGGGTCGTCATCGATCAGTCACGCATCGATGCATTCGCGCAGTGCACGGGCGATACACAGTGGATTCATGTGGATGTCGAGCGCGCAAGGCGCGAGAGTCCCTTTGGCGGCACGGTCGCACATGGCTATCTGACGCTTTCGCTAGTCGCGCCGCTTGCGATGCAGATCGGTCTGATTCCCGACGGCGTGTCGGCAGGTCTGAACTATGGGCTCGACAAGGTGCGCTTCATGACGCCGGTGAAGGCTGGAGCACGGGTGAGAAACCGTGTGACGCTGATGTCGGTGGAGAGGAAGGGCGGCGGTAGCGTGATCGTCAAAGTGATGAATGAACTGCAGATCGATGGCACCGACAGGCCGGCGCTGATTGCCGAAACGTTGGCGATGCTGGTGGCGCGCCATGCGTGTGCCGAACCGGAAGCCGGAGCAGTGTGAGGAGAAGCAGGTGGCGGTCGTTACTGAAAACGCTGAAAATGCGGCGCGAGACGATGAGCATGACGCGCTCGCGATGTCTGCAACTGAAGGGATGCTGGGGCCGAATCCGTTTGTCGGGCTGCGTCCCTGTGACCTGCTGGCCACGGCACGGCAGATTGCGGCGCATGCCGTCAGCCATCCGGCACTGGTCGTGGAGCAGGAAGTCGCGCTCGCGTGCGATCTGATCTCGGTGCTTTGCGGCAACACGTTGCATGCGCCGCAGAAAGGCGACAGAAGGTTTACCGATCCCGCGTGGCAGGAGAGTGTCTGGTATCGCGTCCTGTCGCAAGGGTATTTTGCGTGGCGCAATGCGCTGTCGGGGTTTGTCGACCGGTCCACGCTCGATGCGAAGACGAGGCAACGTGCGCAGTTCATGCTGTCGCTATTCACGGATGCACTTTCGCCGACGAATACGTTGCCAGGGAACCCGGCGGCGCTCAGGAAGCTGTTCGAATCGGGCGGTGCGAGTGTGGTCGGCGGCCTGGCCAACGTCGTCACGGATCTGATAAACAATCAGGGCATGCCGGCTCAGGTCGACAAATCGGTGTTCGAAGTCGGCGAGAACGTGGCCACGACGCGCGGCGCAGTCGTGTTTCGCAACGAGGTGCTCGAACTGATCCAGTATGCGCCGGCCACCGCGCAGGTCTACAGCCGGCCGCAACTGATCGTGCCGCCGCAGATCAACAAGTTCTATGTGTTCGATATGTCCGAGGGCAAGAGCGTCGTCGACTATCTGGTCAAGAGCGAATTCCAGGTATTCGTCGTGAGTTGGCGCAATCCCACCGCGGCACAAAGCCACTGGGATCTGGACACTTACGTCGGGGCGCTCAACGAGGCGATCGCGGCGGTACGCGACATCACCGGCAGCGACGATGTCAACCTGCACGGCGCCTGCTCGGGCGCAATGACGATCTCGGCGTTGCTTGGCCACCTGGCTGCGCGCGGCGAGAAGACGGTCAATGCGGTCACGCTGATGGTTGCGATGCTGGATCTCAACGAGGATTCGCAGATCGGGCTGTTTGCCACGCCTGACGCCATTGCCGCCGCTAAACAGAACAGCACGGCAAAAGGCGTGCTGGCCGGCGAGGATATGGGACGGGTATTCGCGTGGATGAGACCGAACGACCTGGTATGGAACTACTGGGTCAACAATTATCTGCTGGGCAACGCACCGCCGGCGCTCGACATCCTGTACTGGAACAACGACACGACACGGCTGCCGGCGAAATTTCATGGTCAGTTGCTCGACATTTTCGCTGACTGCCTGTTTGGCAAGCCGTGTGCGTTGACGGTGCTCGGCACGCCCATCGATCTGTCCGACGTGACATGCGAAAAATATGTCGTCGCAGGCGTAACCGATCACATTACGCCTTGGAAGGGCGTGTACAACACGGCGCGTATGTTCGGCGGCAACACGCAGTTTGTGCTGAGTTCGAGCGGTCATATCCAGAGCCTGATCAATCCACCCGGCAATCCCAAGGCGAAATTCTTCGTCAATCCGGAACTGCCGGCGAGTGCCGATGCGTGGCTCTCGGGCGCGCAGGCCGAAAGCGATTCGTGGTGGTGCCATTGGCGGGGTTGGCTCGCCGGTCGCTCGGGTAACCGGAAAAACGCGCGCAAGACGCCGGGCAACAAGCGCCACGCGCCACTTGCCGAAGCGCCTGGAACCTATGTTCTCGACGCGTAAGCGTGAGTTTGTCCCGTGTTGCTAGCGGGTATTTTTAATCGTGTCCTTTTGGAGATTGACTATGGAGTCCACCCAAAGCTTTAACGTGCATGGCGTCTTTGCAAACCTCATCGGCCAGTTCAAGCTGCCAGGCATCGACGCCGCCGTTATTCTTGAATCGCGGCGCAAAGATCTCGAGGCCGTGATGGTCGCGCTCACAACCGAAATCGCCGGCATGCAATCGCTGGGCCAGAAACAGGCCGAAATCGTTCGCACGGCGGTAACGGGTCTGCAGTCGCGGATTGCGCCGCAAACGACCTCGGAACACAAGGCGGCCGACGGGCAGGCCGAGTCGGTGCAACAGGCGTTGCGCAGCACGGTCGCGGACGTGCGCTCGCTGGTCGATATCGCGTGCAAAACGCAGTTCGACAGTCTTGCGGTATTGGGCAAACGCGTGACTGAGAATGTGGAGGAGTGGAAGGCGCTGCTTTCGGTCAGAAGGTAACGCTACGCGATGAGTGTGATGCTGCCGCCCGGGACCTCGTGTCCCGCCATCGGATCGATTGAATAAAGTATTGCGAATGAATTCCGAGTTTGTCAGCAGCATGCAGATCGGCACCGTGGATCTGGACGGCCAGATGCTGCGAGTCGCCACCCGGTATCGTAGTGACGCTTCTCCGCCGCTCGTCATATTCAATGGGATCGGCGCCAACCTCGAACTAGTCGAGCCGTTTGTCGAAGCGCTGGAAGACGTGAGTGTGATCGTCTTCGATATTCCGGGCGTCGGCGGGTCGCCCGCACCGCTGATGCCGTATCGGTTCTCGACGCTATCGGTCCTGACCGACAGGCTGCTGACGCGGCTCGGCCACAACGGACCGGTCGACGTGCTTGGCGTCTCCTGGGGCGGCGCACTGGCACAGCAATTCGCGTTGATGCATCCGGTGCGCTGCCGCAGGCTCGTCCTCGCGTCGACCTCGTCCGGAATCGTCATGCTGCCGGGCAGGCTTTCGGTGCTGTCGAAACTGGTCGGACCGCGCCGCTACACGGATTCGGCCTATCTTCAGCGGGTCGGGGCGGAAATTTACGGTGGCAAGTACAGACAGGACCCTGCATTGCTGGAAGAGCACAGCCGGCATATCCAGGCGCCAGGCGGACGCGGGTATCTGTATCAATTGCTCGCGGTCGCCGGCTGGACGAGCCTTCCCTGGCTTGCCGCATTGCGCCAGACGACGCTCGTGCTGCACGGCGACGACGATCCGATCGTGCCGCTTTCCAACGCGAAGATTCTGGCGACCTGCATCCGCAATGCAACGCTTCATGTGGTCGATGACGGTCACCTGTTGCTGATTACACGTGCGCCGGAAGTCGCTCCTGTGGTGCGCGAATTTCTGCGCCGGGAATCCCGTTGAACGGTCCCGGCGACGACACTTGGCTGCGGCGTGCGTCAGCCGATGCGCCGGGCCGGGTTGAACAGACGCGCCTGAAGCGCATGAGACGAATCGCGACCAGTCTGCTCATCGCTTTGATCGTGCTGCTTTGCGTCTGCACGGTTTATCAGGCTGCGCATCCGTGGCTTGTCTGGATACGCGCGTTCGCCGAGGCTGGCACGGTAGGCGCGATAGCCGACTGGTACGCCGCGGTCGCGCTGTTCCGCCATCCGCTCGGGCTGCCGGTTCCGCATACCGCGATCATTCCACGCAACCAGCAGCGCATTGCGGCGCGCTTCGGCGAGTTCGTCGAGGTGAACTTTCTCAGGCCGGAGCTGATCGTCGCGAGTCTGCGCACGCACAACGCAGCAAAGGCAATGGCAGAGTGGCTAAGCAATCGCGCAAACAGTGAAACTGTGGCGGGCGTGCTCGCGGAATCGTTGCCGGTATGGCTTGGAGAAATCGACGAAGCCGATGTCGCGCGGTTTTTCGACCACGCCGTTGTGCCGCCACTGCGCACCGTCGACGTGTCTCGCATCGGCGGCACGGTGTTGCAGCTTTGCACCGAACTGGAAAAGCATCAGCCTTTGCTCGATCACGGTCTGCGCATGTTCGAAAAGTGGTTGACCTCCAACGTCGACCTAATCGCCGCGAAATTCAGTGCAGCGTCGAAGTTTACGCCGGCCATGCTTGATACATACATTGTTGGCAGATTTGTCAACGGAGTCATTGCATTGCTTCATGAAGTGATCGCACGGCCCGATCACGAACTTCGTCGCCAGTTCGGCGAAGCGGTGCAGGAGCTGATTGTCCGGCTGCGCACGTCCCCAATCCATCGCCGCTATGGCCGGATGCTGCTGCGCGATTGCCTTCGGCATTTCAGGAGCCGCGGGTATCACAGCGTGTTGCTCGAGTATCTGCGGGGCAGCGTCGCTTCCGATCTCAACGGCAAACGATCCCTACTCCGCAGCATGGCGGCAGGTGCGCTGATTTCCATCGGCAAGGGCGTGGCCCGTGCGCCAGCGCTTCAGCACAGGCTGAATGAATGGTGGCTGGAGGTGGCCCACGCGCTGGTAGTGCGCTACCGCCACCCGCTATCGGCGCTCATTGCGGATGTTGTCAAAGGTTGGAGTGCGCAAGAGGTCAGCCGCAGGATTGAAGCGGAGATCGGCCACGATCTGCAATTCATTCGCATCAACGGCGCGCTGGTGGGCGGCGCGACGGGGTGTTGCTGCACGCGATCGCAATGCTTTAGGCGCCGCGTTGCCGCCGGCGTCGGCATCGTTTCTTTCGCATCGCCTGCAATGCGCGATCGTCGTGTGTCTTGTTCGCGCGCTGTGAGTATTCCCGCACGGAGTTTCTTTTCGCGATCGAACACGATGCGATTGCTGATGTGGTTTCAATTGCGCGGACCGTGAGTGATTTCGCGTCCGCGGCTTTATCCGAGAAAGAGAAGACGCAAAACGAGAATTGAATAGCCTCATCGCTAATGGCGGAATATGTCGTGCCGCGTGGCACCGCGAATTCCGCCAGGCGCGATTGGCAAACGGCCTGTGATCGGCGTCATTGAATTGGCCGGATCGCACCGTCGCTAGAGAGACCGTGAAATGCTCAAGAGATCGGACTACCCGAGAGCGCTGCGCAGCCACGAGGACGATACCTTCTGGTGCGACGCACAAGGTTGCGTGTCGGCACGCGGTCCACCAGACGATCGCTCTGGCATTTCCCTTTGTATCTCTCTAGCTGCGAGGTGAAACCATGAGAATTAAATCGTTGTTAGGGATTGCGGTTGCTTCGGTGGTCGTGGTGCCATCGTTGCAATCCATTCCAGCATGGGCCGACGGCCCAAAGTCCGCTTATGACCATGGCGGATCGGATGTGTCGCTCGACCCCGGCGAAGAACGCATGACGGCCGATGAGGAAAACCAGGCCCGTCAGAAGGACCTGAGCGATGCGTATCACAACGGCTATAACGCGCGGGCGAAGGAGGACGCCGAGACGTACGCGTCGTTGCGGGATCAGTTGAAGCGTCCGGCGGCGACGCCGGTCAAAGCGCACGATGTGCCGCCGCTGCCGCCGGGCATGCCCGACGACGAAGACGATGAGGCGTCGCAGACGCCGGTTCCGCAACCGCCGGTCACGCAACGCGCTTTGCCGGCACAGGCCCGGGCCCAGGCCGTTGCGCAACCGGGATACGCGCCACCCCCGGCGCGCTATCAGGCACAGCCCGTTTATGCGCAAGCGCCGGCTTACAGCAACGCTCCGGTAGCGTATCAACAGCCGGTCTATGTGCAACAGGCCTATGCGCCGCCGCCGCCGCCCGTGCGTGCGATGCCGTACGTTCCTGTGTATCCGCAGGAGATGGAATATGCGGCACCGCCGATGGTGCAGCCGGTGATCGCGGTCGCCAGCCCTTATCCGGTTTACCGGGGGGGATACTGGGCCGGGTCATATCCTCGCCCGTACAGCGCGGGGCCGATGATTTACCAGGTCTGGCAATAGCGGACGGCGCGGACGGTGTGAACGGTGCGGGCTCGGGGGCGGTTTCCGACCTGAGCCCGCGAACACGCATTCCTTTTTTAAAAATAGGCGTTCTTCGAGTCGCTTCCCTAGCCAGCCTTCAGGAAACGCGTCAACCGGTCGAGTCCCGTATTCAGGCGCGTTCGGTCGCACGCGTAGCACCAACGTACGAAGCCTTCACCTTCTGGACCGAATGCGCTGCCCGGCGCGAGACCAAGACCGGCGTCGCGCACAAGCGACTTGCATAACGCAAGGCTATCGGTTGCACCGGGCAGCGAGAAGAAGAGGTACATCGCACCCGCGGGCGCCTTGACGTCAACGTCGGGCATCCGCGACAGCGCGTGCAAAAGATGGTCGCGTGACGCGTGCAGGTCTCGCGTTAAAGTCCGAATGAGGGTTTCGCCCTGTTCAACGGCGGCGATTCCCGCACGCTGTACAAAGGACGGTGCGCACGATGTGTTGTATTCGACGAGCTTGCAAAGATCGTCCATCAGCGCGGATGGCGCAATCATCCAGCCGAGCCGCCAACCCGTCATCAGCCATGCCTTCGAAAACGAGTTCACGCAGATCACGCGTTCGTCGCGTGCGGCCAGATCGAGAAACGACGGCGCAACCCGCGAACCGATCTCGTTCAACGCGAGTTCCGCGCCGTAGTAGAGGCGTTCATACACTTCATCGGCGATGATCCAGATGCCGTGTCTGCGGCAATGATCGAGCACGGCTCGCTGGTCGTCGCGACTCATCACCCAACCGGTCGGATTGTTCGGAGAGTTGACCATCAGCATCCGGGTATCGGGCGTCAACGCGGCGAGCAATTCGTCAAGATCGAGCGACCAGCCGTTCCGGCCATACCGTAGTGGGACCGTCTCCACATGCGCGCCTAAAATCCTCGGCATCTCGACGAGATTGGGCCATAGTGGTGTGACTTCGACGACGCGGTCACCTGCCTCCACGATCAACTGAGTGGCCAGCATCAGCGCGTTCACGCCTGCGCTGGTTACCGCGACATGATCCAGCGCCGTCGCGCCATGCAGTCCGCTCACGTAACGGGCAAGCGCTGCGCGCAGCGGCTCGATGCCAAGATTGTGTGTGTAGAACGTTGCGCCATCAGCCAAAGCCGCCATCGCCGCGTCCCGGATGAACGAAGGTGTCACGCGATCGGATTCCCCGAACCAGAATGGCAGAACATTGGGTAAGCCGATGCCGGCATTGGCCACCTCGCGAATCTGCGAGGAACGCAACGACTGTACTGTGGCGCGGGCTTCAGGAATTGGCGATACGTTTGAAACTGAATTGCTCATTCGGACATTCACCATCGGGGTGGCATACGGGCCATCGATTGACTTACGCTGGCGAAACCCGATCGTTTGTATCCTCATTTGTTGTTGAGAATTCGAGAATTTCGCTGCACAGCGTGACTGCGTTCGATATTAAGAGTCGCTGTGATGGCGAGTCGAATAACATATACTGATCGCGACATCAGATTACGGTATAGGTGTTCTACAGCGCCGTTCTTCGTGACTGGCACACTCGTTACTTCGGATGACGTATCGTAATAGACACTTGCACGCTACGGCAACACTCATACGAAACAGCACTTTTTCTTGCGCCTCATGGCGAAAAGCCTGCTTCAGGACGTTGTCGCGAACTTCGAAAATTCACTTACATTCAGGCTTCAAATAAGGGCGATTTCAGTTACGCGACATTGACGAAAATCGTTCACCACGCAGACGCTCCGCATTGACGTCGATGTTTTCGGCTGTTGTCATGGCGCTGTCATTCCTCCCTGCTCAAAATACTCACCGGTCAACGAGCACCGTGTCTCGACGGAGAAGCGATGTTTGTGACAATGACAGTCGTCTAGACGTCCGTATAAGTTCATCGATGTGTCACATCAGCGTTGAGCAGGACCAGAAACCGCCGCGAGTATCGATCGGCGCGATTAATGTGAATGTGAGGAAGATATGAAGGTATTGAAGGTTCTGGCTGCCGCGACCGTTCTAGCGGGGCTTTTCTCCGGTGTGGCACATGCGGCCGGTACCTGCCCGAACGACGGCGTGGTGCGCTTCGGGGTCGAGCCATACGAATCGGCGCAGCGGATGTTGCCGGTCTATACGGATCTCGCGAAGCTGATCGGCGACAAGCTCGGCTGCACGGTGCAGCTTTATGTCGCGACCAGCTATAACGCCGAGATCGAAGCGATGCGTAACAACAAACTGGAATTCGGCGAATTCGGCCCGCTTGGCTATGTTCTTGCGCACCAGGTCGCGCATGCCGAAGCGGTGGCGACGTTCGCGGGCGAGCAGGGCAAGCCGGCCACCTACTACGCGTCAATCGTGACGTGGCCGGGTTCGGGCATCAAGACGCTGGCCGATACGAGTGGTCATTCGTTTGCGTACGCCGATGCGGCTTCCACCTCCGGGCATCTGTTTCCCGCTTACGGTCTGAGCAAGAACGGCATCGACCCCGATAAGGGCATCAAGGCCATTTATGCGGGCAGTCACACGGCGTCGTTCGAAGCGCTGCGCAACCATAAGGTCGAGGCCGGTGAGCTTAACAGCGAGGAAATCGCGAGCGCGAAGCTGCACAACGAATACGATTCCGCGGCTTACGTGACGCTGTGGAAATCGGACCCGATTCCTATCGACCCGCTCGCTGTGCGCGGCGATTTGCCCGCGGATTTCAAGGCCCGTCTGACGAGTGTGCTGAGTTCGCTTGATCTTCGTCAGTTGCCGGAAGCCGATCAGAAATTCCTCGCGGCGAACCAGAATCCGGAACTGCGCACGGTGCCGCAATCGGATTCCGCGTACAACCAGATTCGCGACCTTGTCTCAACGCTTCATATCGATCTGGCAAAGCTTTGAACACCTTGTCGAGTACCACTGGCAATATCTCGCTGGACCCGTCGGCCGCATTCGGGTCCGATGGGTCCGGTGCACGTGTCACCGCGTCGCGCGACGCGCGGGCTTCCGGCGTGAAGCTCGCCGTGCGCAACCTGACGATGCGCTATGGCAATGGCCATACGGCGTTGCGCGATTTCAACCTGTCCGTCAAAGCGGGCGAAATGGTGGTCGTGCTGGGCAGCAATGGCAGCGGCAAGTCGACCCTCATGAAGTGCGTGGTTGGATTGAACCGGCCAACCGCCGGGTCGGTCGAGGTCGCGGGTTGTGACCTGGCTGCGCTATCGGGCAACGCGTTGCGGCAAGCGCGACTGCCGCTTGCGCTGATTTCGCAGAATGCGAATCTGGTCAAGCGGCGTAGTGTGCTCGCGAATGTCTGCTGCGGCGCGCTCGGCCGGCACCGGACGCTGGCGACCGCGTTGGGGCGGCTGCCACGCGACGAAATCGAAACGTCGCGCGCCTGCCTTGAAGAAGTCGGCCTGCTGCATCTGGCTGGACAACGCGCGAGCACCTTGTCCGGCGGACAGGCGCAACGCGTTGCGGTGGCGCGCGCCCTGGTGCAGCGTCCGCACGTGCTGCTCGCTGATGAACCCGTCGCAAGCCTCGATCCGGAAGCGGCCGATGAAGTGATGCGGCTGCTGCGCCGCCTTGCCACGGAAGACGGCCTTGCCGTCGTATGCGTGCTGCACCAGCCGGAGCTCGCTGCGCGTTACGCCGATCGCCTGGTCGGCCTGCGCAAGGGCGAACTGGACTTCGACCGGCACGCCTCGGAGGTTCCCAGTGCGCAGATTGCGCGCCTCTACGTGGGCGACGCATCATGAACAAGGCACTGGAGATGCGTGCGCCCACGGGTTCGCCTACGGCGCGCACATTCTGGACACTATGCGTGGTTGTGGTTGCCCTCGCGCTATTCGTGCAGGCGTGGATCGTGGTTCAGGCCCGTCCGCAGGATCTGTTGACGGGCGCACACGGGATGGCCGACATCATTTCGCGCGCGATGCCGCCGGCCTTCGACCAGTTCATCCCGAACCTTCGGCCGGTGCTCGAAACCATCGATCTGGCCATTTTCGGCACGGTATTCGGTGTGATGCTCGCGTTCCCGCTGGCCATTCTCGCGGCCGCGAATATTACGCCGGCGAAGCCTTTGTATCATGCGTCGCGTGCGATTATCGGCGTCACCCGCGCGGTTCCCGATCTGGTATGGGCGCTGTTGTTCGTCACCGCTGTCGGACTCGGACCGTTTCCAGGCGCGCTGGCGTTGTCCGTCCATTCGGTCGGGATGTTGGGCCGCCTCTTCGCGGAAGTGATCGAAGACATGGACATGGGCCCGGTCGAAGCGCTGACTTTGACCGGCGCAAGCCGTCTGCAGGTGCTGACGCATGCGGTGGTGCCCGGCGTGTTGCCGTCGCTGCTCGGCATTGGCTTGTTCCGGTTCGATGAGAATCTGCGCTCGTCGCTCGTACTGGGTTTTGTCGGCGCGGGCGGGATCGGCTTCCAGTTGTTGACGGCGATGAATCTGTTTCAGTACCAGACGGTGTCGTATCTGCTGATTGCTACGTTCGTCCTGGTTGCATGCGCCGAACGCGTGTCCGCGTTTCTGCGCAGCCGCGTGACGTGATGTCGATGCGCGGCGGCTTGTGCGTTTAACGTCGACTCGAACTTTCTTATGTTGATCAATCACGGCGTCCCTGCCGATCCATGGACGCTGGGCAATACGCTGTCCGAAAACCCGCAGATCCATCCGACGTCCTTTGTGCGTGCGAGCGAGTTCGGTCGCTACACGTACCTCGGCCCGCGCAGCCTCGTCGCGGAATCGGTGATCGGCGACTACGGTTACGCGATGGGCGACAATCAGATCGCTCATGCGCGCATCGGCAAGTTCGTCAATATTGCCACCGGCGCGCGTATCAATCCGTCCAATCATCCGACGTGGCGAGCGACCAGTCATCACTTCACGTATCGTTCGCGATCCTACGGGTTTGCGCTTGACGACGATGCCAGTATTTTTCAATGGCGAGCGGAAGATGACGTCGAGATCGGTCACGATGTTTGGCTTGGGCATAACTCGATCGTGATGCCCGGCGTCAGGATTGGCACGGGTGCGGCGGTCGGTTCGGGCGCGGTGGTGACCAAAGATGTGCCGCCGTACGCGATTGTCGTCGGCGTGCCGGCGCGCGTGCTGCGCTTTCGCGTCGACGAGCGCACTGCGCAGCGAATGCAGCAGATCGCGTGGTGGGACTGGACGCACGAGCAAATCGACGGGGCGCTAGCTGACTTTCGCACACTCACCGCGGTCGAATTCGCGGATAAATACGGCGCTTGACGCATCCTGTTGATCAGGCATCTGTGCCTGGGGAAGCGGGCAGAAGGTGTGCGTCGCTTTCAGCTATAGCCCCGAGGGCTTAAAGTTTTGTAAGAAATCGCCGTAATACGGTTGCAAGCGAAAACCGGAGGCGAAATGAGTCTATCCATCAATTCATCGAGCATGGCGACGTCGATCACATCCGACGCCACGCTCGCATCTACCGCGTTAGTGCAAAAGCGGTCCGCTTCGACGGCATCCGATTCGCACGTCGACATTGCAGCCATAGACTTAAATGACCCTACACGTATCGACAAATACCTGAAGGCACTGGGTGCGCCATTGAAAATGGGCGCTGATGCGCAGAACATTGCTAACGCACTCGTCCCGACAATGCAGTCGCTTATGCGGGAACGCCCTGATCTCGCTAACGCACATTTTGACTTTGAATCGGATAACGGAAGCATTCGGGTCACGTCAACATCGATGAGCACGGGCGACAGGACATGGCTACAGGCGCAGTTGAACAGCAATGCGTCGCTGGTTCACGCCGTGCAGTCGTTTCATGACGATGCGGTGTCGGGATATGCGACATGGGCCGAGGCAGACGGTACGCCGCTTGCACAATCCGATCTCGACGCAGTCAATCAGCAGGCCGACGGGTTGACCGGCTTTATGGCGTTATTCAGAGGCCTGGGATCAGACGCACAGTCATCCCTTATGACGGATGGCACGTACCGCGCAACAGATGGCGAGAAGCTGAACCTCGCGCAGGACCCGAGCAGTGCTGCCGGATTCCTGGACTTTATGCGAAGCGTTCGGGCAGCGGCGAACGGAACGTCGCATTTTGTGACTTCGTCGGGAAGAACGATGTATGGGGTCCTGCAAATGAACATCTTCGAAACGAACAGCGCCGCCATGCCAAGCTTTTTTCCTCCGTCGGACACCCAAACGTTGGGGTTGCGAGAGAAGGCCTGACAATCCGTTATCCGCTGCTCGAGGCGGAATTACACCGGCACGTCAGGATGAGCCGCCTGAAACGCGACGACGGCCAGCCCGCAAACGCTCGCTCCCCAGTCACCGACGTTACTCAGAGTAGTCCTCCGGGTTTTCCTTAGCCGGACTCTGATAAAGAATCATCATGAGCGGAATGCGAGGTTCCGCCGTCGCATCGTTCCGGCGTCCTGTCACCTCGCCCGCAACCTCGGCCGTATACTCGGCGACTACCTCGCCAAAGGTATTGCGCTGGATCGCCACTTTTTGTCCCACCTTGACCTTGTCGTTCAGCTTGACCAGCAGTTCGACGAATCCGCCATGCGTCGTCATGATCGTGTGGGCGCTATTGCCGACGTAGATGCCGACATCTCGCCCGGTGCGTCCCATTGGCCCGGGAATCACGCTATAGCGCTTGAGTACATTCATCGTGCCCTCGACGAACAACGGGATCATGTCGAAATCGAAGACCCGGGCAGCGCCGATCTCGGGCGTGATCGCCGGAATCCCCACATTGATAAACGCATTCGCGAGCAGTGTGGGATACGCGGGGTTATCGAAGATCTGTGCGATCGGATAGAGTTCCGCCATCGCCCGCGGCTCGGGCAGTTCCATTCTGGCCAGATTGAACGAGGTCAGGTCCATACCGGTTGTGCCGGTGTGAAAATCGATGGCATAGTCGGCGTTCGGCCGCAGCAGCCGGTTGAACAGCAGTCCCGCATGCCGGCTCGGCGCGCTTGGGCCATTCTCATTGCCCGGCCATTCGCGGTTGATGTCGATCAGGTCGATGCCTCGTCCCGAATTGGGCCATCGGCGTTCCATGGCTTCGAGCGCAGGGCGCGATACGTCGAGAACCGCCAGCACCGTGCCCGACATCTGCGCCGGATCGAGCTGGCTGATCACGGTTTGTATCGTATGCACGGGACTCATCTCGTCGCCATGTACGCCGCTGATCAGCGCGACGCGCTTGCCCGGCTTCGCCCCGCGGACGACGATCACCGTCACATACCAATGCTGCCCGGTCGGCATTTGCACGCCCTGGAAATAGAGCAGGTGCTTCTTGCCGCGTTCCAGGTCGTCGACATCGAGCGCGCTAATGACCTTCTTTCCCTGAATCACGTCGCCGGTGTAGACCGTTCCTTTTTGACCGCCAGTGGGTGCGCCAGCGGTTGGCGCATTGGTGCCCTGCGCATTTGCGGTCCCGCCTTGTGCGATCAGCGCGGAGGTCGCGCCGACCATCGCAACCGCCGTCTTGATGAAGTCGCGACGAGCGACACCGTCTTTCGAGTCGTTTTGCATGATGAGGGGGTCCTTACGTTGGGTGTGGAGATGAGTCGAGCGTGTCGGCTCATCCGGATCTGTGCGATCTGCTCAGGTGCTATGGGCTCCCGACGAGAATGGTCATACACCTGGATTTCCAGTTTATGCCATCGCCGCAGCGGTTTTTAAAATCAAAGGGGCGGCTTTTTCAAGCCGCCCCCAACTGGTTGACGATCGGATTGAACCGCCTGTCCGCGTCAGGCAAGGCCCTGCGTCGTAAGCGGCAATGCGTAGACACGCTTACCGGTGGCCGCATAGATCGCGTTGGCAACGGCGGGTCCGACCGGCGCGACACCGGGTTCGCCAATGCCGGTAGGCGCCACAGTCGAACGGACAATATGCACTTCGACCTTAGGCATCGCATTCATCCGCAGCACCTGGTAGCCGTCGAAATTGTTCTGCTCGACCTGGCCGTCCTTCAGCGTGATCGCTCCATACAGCATCGCCCCGAGCCCGAAGCCGATGCCGCCTTCTATCTGCGCGGCAATCACGTCAGGGTTGATCGGTGTGCCGCAGTCCACTGCGCAGACCACACGGTCAACCGTGACCTTGCCATCCTTGTCGATGGAGACCTCGGCGACCTGCGCGACAAACGTTTTGAACGCCTCGGCCACTGCGATGCCGCGCCCCTTGCCCTTCGGCAGCGGCTTGTCATTCCAGCCGGCCTGCTGCGCGGCCAGATCGAGAACGGCGCGCATCCGCGGCTGGTTCGCGAGCAGGTCGCGCCGGAATGCATACGGGTCTTTGCCGGCCGCGTGCGCGGCTTCGTCGATAAACGCTTCGACTGCGAATGCGGTGTGAGAGCTGCCGACCACGCGCCACCAGAGGACCGGCACGCCCGTGTGCGTCGTTGTCAGCTCAACGGAAACGTTCGGAATCGCGTACGCGATGTTGGCGGCGCCTTCCACCGACGTCGGATCGATGCCATTCTTGACCATCCCCGCGAACGGCGTATCCGACACGATCGACTGCCCGACGATCTGATGCCGCCAACCCACCAGATGGCCGTCGCGCGTCAGCCCGGCTTCGAGCTTGTGGAAATACATCGGCCGGTAGAGCCCACCGTGAATGTCATCCTCGCGTGTCCATTGAAGTTTGACAGGCGTGCCGGTCGCGCCGAGCGCCTTCGCAACCGACACCGCTTCCGCGATGTAGTCGGAACCCGGATTCGCGCGCCGGCCGAAACTGCCGCCTGCGTACAGCGTATGGATGCTCACCTGTTGCGGTTGCAGCCCCGCCGCTTTCGCGGCGTTGGCCTGGTCGATGGTCTGGAACTGGTCGCCCGCCCAGATTTCGCACTGGTTGGCGGTTAGTTTGACGACCGCGTCGAGCGGTTCCATCGGTGCATGCGCCAGGTACGGAAATTCATAGCTCGCGGAAATCTTGCGCGCCGCGCCTTGAATCGCCTTGTTCGCGTCGCCATCGGCGCGCGCGCTTGCACCGGGCTTGTCGGCCATGCGGCGGTATTCGGCCATGATGTCAGCGGAGCTGCGCTTTTCCGCCTGCGAGTCGTCCCATTCGACTTTCAGCGCGTCGCGACCTTGCTTGGCCGCCCAGAAGCTCTTGCCGACGACCGCGACGCCGCGCGGCACCTGCACGACGTCGACGACGCCCGGCACCGCTTTCGCGGCTGTCGGATCGAACGAATGCACGGTTGCGCCAAAGCGCGGCGGACGCTGGATGACCGCCACCAGCATGCCGGGGAACGTGACGTCGATCGTGAATTGCGCAGTGCCATCGGTTTTCGCGGGCACATCCACACGCGGTAGTGGCTGGCCGATCAGCCGGAAATTGCGCGGGTCTTTGAGTGTGACCTGGTCGGGCACCGGCAGCGCCGCAGCCGCGGATACGAGCGAGCCGTACGTGGCCTGCTTGCCGCTTGCATCGTGATAGACGACGCCGCGCTCGGTGCGCAACGTGGCAGCGGGCACCTGCCATTGGTGTGCGGCCGCAGTGACAAGCATCGCGCGCGCCTTGGCGCCCGCGTCGCGCAACTGCATCCACGAATTGGCCATCGCCGAACTGCCGCCAGTGCCTTGTATCGTGCCGAACGCGAGGTTCGCGTAACGTTTCGCATCGGCGGGCGCGCTTTCGACGCGAACCTGCGACCAGTCCGTGTCGAGCTCTTCCGCGACGATCGTGGCGATGCCGTTATACGCGCCCTGGCCCATCTCGACGTGCTTGGCGATGACGGTCACGCTGTTGTCGGGGCTGACTCGCAGGAAGGCATTGGGTGCGAAGGTGCCCGCGGCCGATGCCGTGCCGGACGGTTCCGCGCCAATGGCGCGCCGTGTCAGGCCGCCCCATTCGAAGCCGATCGTCAGCGCGACGGCGGCGACGGTGCCGGCGCTCTTCAGGAATGTCCGGCGTGCGGGACGCCGAACGACATTGATGTCGGTTGTCATATTTCACGCCTCCATTGAATGGGCGGCGTCGTGAATCGCAGCGCGAATACGCGTATAGGTCGCACAGCGGCAGATGTTGCCGCTCATTGCCGCATCGATATCCGCGTCGGTGGGTTTCGGGTTTTCGGTCAGCAGCGCGGCGGCGGACATGATCTGCCCGGACTGACAGTAGCCGCACTGCGGCACCTGCAGCTTGACCCATGCGGCTTGCACCGCCTTCGCGGGCTTGCCTTGCAGACCTTCGATCGTCGTGACCTTGCGGCCCGAGACCGCGGACAGCGGTGTAATGCATGAGCGCAGCGGCTGCCCGTCGAGATGGATCGTGCATGCGCCGCATTGGGCCATTCCGCAGCCGAATTTGGTGCCGTGCAGGCCGGCGACCTCGCGTATTGCCCATAGCATGGGCATGTTGGGATCGGCGTCCAGCGTCGTGGACTGGCCGTTCAGAATGAAAGTGGTGGACATGGACGACTCCGCAGAGAGCTCGCTTGGTGGAATTGTTGGGGAAGCTTGTCGTATTGACGAATGGTCTTTGGATGCTTCGCCAATGGTTCGGGCAAGGGACGACCATTGCGGCGTCCGCCGTCGTGTGAGTTTGATCGAAAAATGAGCTTTGTGGCTTGTTCGAAACTCCGGAAGTTTTGCCTAATCCTGTTTATAAGAATGGTGAATCTGCTTAACCGGATGTGACCGCAAGAAACGGATCGCGGCTGATCCACATCGATCGATATCGTTGATTCCGGGCGGAGCAATCCCGCTTCGCCCGGCGAAAGATCAGCAAGGAGTCGAACATGTCGAAGCAAGATGACAACAAGGCGATTGTGGGCCGCTGGTTCACGAGCTTCTGGGGCGAGAAGTGCGATCTGGGCATCGTTGACGAAATCGCCGCGCCGGACATGCTGCTCAAATATTCACTGCACGAGCCGCGTCGTGGCCGCGAAGACATCAAGGCATTCATGACGGATTTTCGCGCGGCGTTCCCCAACCTCAATTTCTGGGGTGTCGCCGACCTGATTGCCGAGGGTGACTACGTGGTGGGTCAGTGGGAGGGCGGCGGCACGCATACGGGTGCGGCCTTCAGTGACTTTCTCGCCGGCTCGCTGCCGGCAGCAACGGGCCGCAAGATGCACTTTACCGGCACGACGGTGCTGCGTTTGCAGGACGGCAAGATTCTCGAAGAGCGCGGCCTTGATGACGGCGTGACGGCCCTTACGCAATTGGGGTTGATCAAAGCGGTTTGAGTGCGGTTATCGTGGGCCGCGTGTGCCGACCTCGCGGGCCGATGAGAGTCGGTCCGCGTGAGACTTCTTGCATCCTGTTCCGGATCAAACGGCGCCGACAATCAGAAACAGATTGAACGCGACGAACGATACCGCAACGATTGCGCCGCAAATATATTCGAGGTGCAGCGAGAACGCTTTTCCCTTGTTGGTTGTGATTGCTGCGGTAATGGTGACAATGGTGGCGAATACGATGTCAATCAATACGACGATGTTCAGACGATCGACGATGGTCAAATGATGCTCGTTGCCGAGGACGTTGCTGACCGCCCGGAAATTCAGCACGACAGCGAAAAGCGCCCCGGCCAGTAGCGTCATGCGCGATTCAACCAGCGGTCGGCCGTCCTTGTGGAGCAGAAAGCTGACCGTACAGAGCAGAAACGCGGCATACAACGGCGCCGCGAGGTTGAGGAATGTGGCGATGCTGGCGCGCTGCAATGTAATCGTCATCTGCATGTTCGTATAGTCGGAGCCTGTGCCGCCTGCTGGATCGCCAAACCCGGTGCCGTAGTGAGAGGTTCCGACTTCGATTTTCTGGCTTGTGATGCGCCACCCCTGCGGGCTGGCGGTCGGCAGATAGCCGGTGTTGGACGTGTCGGCGACATAGAGGAGGGCCGAGTTATCGTCGACGCCTTCTTCGATGGTCAGGTGCAAGACCTGCTCGTCGAATGGAAACCGTCGCAGATCCCAGTCCTGTCTAAACGTGCCGATGATCTTGACCTGCCGCCAGGACAGGTCGCCGCGTTTGGTGTTGCTTTCGAGGCGCCGCGTGACACCATTCGAATCGACGAATTCCATCGTCTGCAGCGGGTTCTTCGTGGACGATCGTCCGACGCTCCATATCCACAGATCCGCCGCATACGTGCCCTCCGCGGTGTCAACCGAGTAGATCGACGTGATGAACATCCCTATCTTGAAGCGTTCGGCCGGCGCCTTCGACACCTGGCACATCGCCACGGAGGGCAGCAGAAAAAAAATGGCGAGCCATGTCCACGCGCAGCACGCGAACCTGCTGGACAGCGAGCACTGACGCGTCAGATTCATCGCACGTTTTCCCTCTTGCGGGCGGCAAAGGGTTCGGAAGCCTGTCTCAACGGCTCATGATGCTCCATGAGTTGAACCGGCTCTGTGCCCTGGCGCACAGACAATTGAGCGCTTCGCCCGGTTGCGAATGCCGGTGCTGGCGGTCGGCACCTGGCCCGTCTACCGGCTCACGTTCTATCGAGCGAGGTCAAAGCGGGACGACGCAACGTGCTTGGCATGCGCGGGGCGAAAAAAGACTTCGTCAACCTCAGCTTCGTCGATCGGCTCGGAGATAAAGAAGCCCTGACCTTCGATGTCAGGCAGTGTTTTCGCCCACGTGAACTGTTCGGACGTTTCGAGCCCGGTCAGGACGATCCGCTTTCCGTGATTTCGCGCAAGGCGCACGAGGGTCTCCACCATCCTCCTCGATTCTTCGTTGACCGTGACCTGCCTGATCAGCGAGCGATCGAATTTCACCGTGTCGACCGGTAATTGCTGAAGGAGCGTCAACGAGTTGAAGCCCGCGCCGAAGTCGTCGAGTGCGACGCGCACGCCGACGGCCTGGACCGCTTGAATGACATCGACCAGCCAGTCCAACTGATCAGGATGCACAACACCGGTGAGTTCAATTTCGAACGCGCATGGCCTGACGTCGAGAGAGGCGAACAGCGCCTTGAGCCGGTCGGGTAAATCTTTACGGCCGAGTTCCATGGCCGACAGATTGATCGCGAGAGATAGGTCGCCGCGGCCAGCGATCTTCCATTGCACAAGGGTCTTTGCCGCTCGGGCAATGAGCAGATCGGTAAACCTTCCCGCCAGGTCGGAGTCTTCGACAACGCTGATAAAGTAAGCCGGCTCGAGCACGCCGCTCTCAGGATGTTGCCATCTGATCAGGGACTCAAAGCCGGATAGTTTGTTTTCCTGCAGTCTTAGCTTCGGCTGGAGAACGAAAAAAAACTCGTTCTGGCCGAGGCCACGTTCCGCGTCGCTGATCAACGTGGACGTGCTTTGTAATGGTGAAGTTTGTCGCATTGGCGTTCCGCTTCCTCTGATGCGGTTAGTTTGCGCGGCGAACCGCACGTCGTGGCCAGAGAGCGAGGGCGTGGTGCCTGATGCGGCGCTGGATTTTTATATGACTGTTTGCGGCTTCACGTTCTGTATAGAAGGTTGTTTCCCGCAAGTCAAGATAGTGAATTCGCGAAATTATTTTAGTCATTCAGCGTGCAGCGATTATCCAGGAACACTAGTTTCTTAGTGTTCCGAAGTCGATCTACTTGAGAAAGCATTCACTGGTGCTTTTGGATTCCTGCGGCCGGAAATTCTCGCTCCCGATCTTGCGTGTGCAGACGCGAAAGGCGAAAGGCGGTCAATGCGAATTCAGTGAAAAAATATGCACCTGGCGCGGGGAACCCTGCCGATTGTGCGCATTTTACACATAAAAGAACGGAAAGACGGATGCATGAGGCCGAAAAACGTCGGTCCAAGCGGCGAATATCGCCTTTCGTGACAATTGTTGACATTTGCAAGCTGTTCGATTCCGGTATGGTAGGCGCAATGGTCTGACAAATGCGGGTTCTGTCACGTATTCGTCATCTGGCGGCAGCCGGCCGATGCGTT
Source organism: Paraburkholderia humisilvae (assembly GCF_902859855.1). Classification (GTDB taxonomy): domain Bacteria; phylum Pseudomonadota; class Gammaproteobacteria; order Burkholderiales; family Burkholderiaceae; genus Paraburkholderia; species Paraburkholderia humisilvae. The sequence goes on along the minus strand of NZ_CADIKH010000039.1, from coordinate 35,866 downwards.
GCAAAACCCGGGAGCATAGCGTGGCCGTGGTCACCCGGGCGACACGACGCAGAGGGGTCTGCGCCCTTACGCAACGGCGCGCGGCCAAAAACCGACGGTCGTTGCTGGCAGGACACAGTTTGCCGGCGATGCCTGCTGGTTGGCGGGCATGCAACGTGACAGATAAATTAAGCTAACGGGAAATGTATTCATTCCATATCAAGGGTGAAAGGCGAATATAAGCTTTTTAGAATAAATGGCAATTGATCGGGTAAAGCAGAGAATACGTAATATATGGGAAAAAGCTTTAGGTCCTCGCCGTGTTTTTTCACATGCACAATTAGGTGCTGGAGTATTGCCATTGACGAAAGGGCATCCCAATCTGGCACGGGATTGCATCTGGCTGACCACAGCGCTCATGGTGTTGTGCTGGTGCATAACGGCGACTCATTTTCTGCATCGCGCGGATCTGATCTTCATCGATACGGTGGCGATCCCTGCCACGCCGTTTCGCGCCACCGGAGTCGGGTATCAGTCGTTCTTTAGCGTGGGCGTGGCTTCGTCGATCTGTCTGCTGCTCTATCTTCTGGGTCCTCGCGCGGGCCTGGTCGCGTCCGTCATCGTTGCCGGAATAGCGGCAGGCGCATCGAGCGCGATGCTGAGATACGGACAACTTTTCGTGTCTCCGTGCGCAGGCATTTTCGCCTGCGTCATCGCGTATCCGCTTTGGGCCTGGCGACGTCAGGAAGCCCTTCTGAACGTTCTCTCGATGGAAGCCGAAAGGGCGGCGACGGAGCCGTCGCTGCCGGATGAACCTGGGCCTGCCAGGTTCTTTGAAGATCCCGTCCAGAGCCGGCTGGCGGCCGCAGCCTCTCTGTTCGATCGGGTGCGTCGCCACCGCGAGTTTATTTCTGAATGGGTCGATAGCCTTCCTGCGGCCACGCTGGTTACCACGCCAGCAGGAGAAGTCATCCTCGCCAATGAACGAGTCAAGGCGCTGTGTCAGAGTTCCGAACTTCCGCGAATCGAGTACGTGTCACCCGCGGGCCGCCCGGTATCGGATGTGCTCTTCGAAATCACCGCGTCGCATCGGGCAATCGAGTTTGCGTCGCAGGCGCTCGCGCTGTTCACGCTCTGGTCCGGCGACGAGGACCCTCCCGCCTATAGCGATTCGATGTTCTCGCAAGGCATCGAAATCGCAAACGCGCGAGGAGGGCGCTCGCTGTTGATCAAATGCGCGCAAATCAAGCCGTCCGCAGGCCGGGACGGCGCTTTGATTTTCCATTTGGCCGACGTTTCGTCGGTACGCAAGGCGGAGCGTCAACGCGACACGGCGCTTCGCTTCCTGTCGCACGACATGCGCTCGCCGCAAGCCGCCATTTTGGCGCTGGTCGAACAAATGCAGCGGGACCCGCCGCGCTTTACCGCCAGTCAGTTCGCGACGCTGGTCGGTCAATACGCAACAACGGCGCTTAGTCTCGCGGACGATTTCCTCTTTCTCGCGCGTGCGGAAAGTTTGCCACCGAAGTTGGCGCAAGTGGACCCCGCTCTTGTACTAGGGGACGCAATCGACGATCTATGGCCTCAGGCAACGGCGAGGTCGACCACGGTCAACCTTGCTGCGGAACCGGGGAAAAGCACTATTGCCGATGTTCAGCTACTACGGCGCGCGTTCGCCAATCTGATCGGCAACGCGATCAAGTATAGCCCGCGATATTCGACTGTGGACGTTCAGCTTGTGGAGACGGACCGGCACTTGAAGATATCCGTGATCGATCGTGGTGTTGGAATTCCGGAGCATCAAACGGAAGCCCTCTTTCATGAGTTCAGCCAGCTCGATGAAAAGTCATCGCGTTTTGGACACGGCTTAGGGCTTGCCTTCGTCAAGACGGTGGTCGATTCGCTCGGCGGCAAACTGCAGGTCGATTCAGTACCTGGCAAAGGGACGACTTTTATGGTGTTTCTGCCTAAGCTGAACGGGCCGGGTGACGCGGTGTCTCCTGCGTGATCGTGCTGGCTAATGCAATGCGCATTGCGCGTCAATGTCCACGATTGCGAAGTTCACAAAAGTTCAAACATATTTATAGTTGGTACTCTAGGATCATTCGACGTGTCGACACTGCCGTTAGCGCAAACGTTTGCGTGAATAGCGAAAGCTTTAACTGTACGCGAGTCGGACATAAGAAAGTCACAATGCTCGGGGTCACACATGCGCATTCTTGTTGTCGAGGACGATCCGATTCAGGCGCAAGCCGTATCGAATGCATTGAGTTCGTTGAGCCACACACTCACGATCGTTGACGATGGCGAGCGAGCGGTACGCTGCTTGCGATCGGAACCGATCGATGCTGTCGTTCTCGATTGGCATTTGCCGCGAATGAGCGGCATTGAAGTGCTGAACTGGATTCGCGCGCGCACCAATGTGAAATATGGCGTGCTGTTTCTGACGAGCCGCGTTCACGAAGTCGATGTCGTCAGGGCGCTCGATGCCGGCGCGGACGACTATATGGTCAAGCCGTTTCGCGCGGAGGAACTTGCCGCGAGAGTGAAGGCGTTGTTACGGCGTGTCGCGCGAACGGCCGTGCACGATGCGCCGATCCGAGCCGGCGACTACGTTCTCGATCCACTGGAGCGCAGCGTGACGCTGCGCGGCAGCAAGATCGAGCTGACGACCAAGGAGTTTCAACTCGTATTGGCGCTGTTCGGTAACCTCGGCAAGATATTGTCGAGAGATCTGCTGGCAATGACTGCCTGGGGGCGGGAACTCAGTGTCGAGTCGCGCTCGCTCGACACGCATATCTATAGAATCCGGCAAAAACTGAAGTTGAGCCCCGAGAATGGTTTGCGGCTGTCGTCCATTTACACGCTTGGATACCGGCTGGACCTGGTCAAGGTCGGCGTCGAAAGTGAGCCCTGTATGTAAGCGTGTCGGCTCACGAAGCGTGTGTGCACCGTGGTCACCACGACAGAAAAATCGTATTCCGAAGTAAATGGAAAACAGATTGATCGGTCGGAGGGCGTGCGCGCACCGGCCTATGCAAGAATGTCGCTTTCCCGTCAGCGGCAATCGAAGCATGGACAAAACGCTACTCAAGGGGCTCATGGTGCTCGAAGCGCTCGCCGCGCTAGATGGCGAGCCTTTGACCATACAGGCGCTGGCAGTCCGGCTTGGCCTCACCAAAAGCAACGCTCATCGCACGCTACAGACGCTTGCGCATGCGGGCTATGCAGTCCGGGACGAAGCAAGCGGCGTGTATCGCAGCACGCTGAAGCTGTTCGAACTCGGCACGCTGCAGATTTCTCGACTGGATGTACGGCATCAGGCGGCGCCGGTTATGCGGCAGCTCGCCGACCTTACCGAAGAAACTGTGCATCTATCGGTGCTGGACGGCGATACGGTGATCTACGTCGACAAGCTTGATAGTCCGCAGCCCGTACGCGCCTATTCGGTGGTGGGCGGCCGAGCGCCTGCGTATTGCGTGGCCACCGGCAAAGCACTGCTTGCCTTCCAGGCCGCGGACTATCTCGATCGCCGGGTCCGCGATCTGCACGCACACACGCCCGCGACCATCACCGATCGCGCGGCGTTGCAGGCCGAGCTGCGCAGGATCGGGCGGACGGGGTGTTCGGTCAATCGCGGCGAATGGCGCGACTCTGTAGGCGGGCTTGCATCACCCGTTTTCGACGGAATGGGCGTCGTCGTCGCGGCGATCGGCATATCGGGGCCGTTGGAGCGTTTGAGCCCAAAACGCATAAAAGCCCTCACGCCCGAAGTCCTGAAAGCGGGGGCTCAAATTTCCCGATCAATGGGATTCAGGCAACCGTACTTCAATACAAGTGCGTAGTGCCGTCTTCTGCGTCGGGCTTGCTGCGGCGGGCCTCTTCGGTACCGTACAGTAACCGGTAATCTGACAACGCACCCAGTCTGTCGCCCGAGTGCGACGATGACAACGCTGCGTTTTCCTCAAGTTTTCCCGCGCGATACCGACAACCTCCGGGCTCGAATCCGGGCCTTTGTTTCGGCCTGCATGTCGTCCTAAAGGTTAGGACGTTCATAACGATATTTGGGTTTACACATCTGCGGGATCACTGCACAATGTTTTCGACGCCGCTGGCTCGATCGCCACACATTGCTCGAGATGACAGCGGGCGAGACACGCAGACATCCTGCGTGTACTACCGCCGAGGAATCGCATGGAGATGCCGCTCGAGGGAATTCGTGTCATCGAGTTTTGCAATGTCGCCGCGGGCCCCTATTGCGGCATGCTGCTTGGCGACATGGGGGCGGACGTCATCAAGGTCGAAAACCCGAAGGGTGGCGATACGCTGCGTACGTGGCCACCGATTACGGACGGCTACAGTGAAAATTTCGCGTCCCTTAATCGCAACAAGCGCTCCGTCGCGCTCGATCTGAAAGACCCGATCGACGCCGAACAGGCGCGGTTGCTGGTGCGCGACGCGCAAGTGGTCATCGAGAACAACCGTCCCGGCGCGATGGATCGACTCGGGCTGGGTTATGCGCAATTAAGCCGGCTCAATCCGCAGCTCGTCTATTGCTCGATTTCCGCCTATGGTCAGGACGGACCGCGTTCGCAGGAGGGTGGGTTCGATCTGACCGTTCAGGCGATGAGCGGGATCATGAGCATCACGGGGGAGGCGGGCGGTGTGCCGGTGAAGTGCGGCGTGCCGCTCGCCGATTTCTCGGCAGGCCTGTACGCGGCGTTTTCGGTGGTATCCGCATTGCGCGGCGTCGCGCAAACCGGCCAGGGCACGCATATCGACGTGCCGATGCTGGGCGCTACGCTTGCGATAGCCGCATTGCAGACCTCTGAATACTTCGGCACCGGAAAGGACCCCGTCAAGCTCGGCTCCGCTCATCCGCGTAACGCGCCATATCAGGCGTTCAAGGCACGCGACACGTATTTCGGCATGGCGGCCGGCAACGATGTGCTCTGGCGGTCGGTTTGCCGGGCCGTCAATCGCGACGATCTCGCGAACGATTCAAGATTCCTGACCACCACGCTGCGCGCGCAGCATCAGGTCGAGCTAGGCGAAATACTCGAGACCGTCTTCGCGACGGCCGACGCGGCGCACTGGATCCATTGCTTCCGAACAGCCGGCGTACCGTGCGCGCCGATCAACCGCTATTCGCAAGTGCTTCAGGACGAACAGGTCGAGCATATGCAATGGGTTCAGCCCGTCGAGTTGCCCAACGGAAAGGTGACGCGCACGTTCACGTCGCCGGTGCGGTTTTCCGGCAAGCGTGCGAGCATTCGCCGCCGGCCTCCGGCGTTGGGTGAGCATAACGACGAGCTACTGTGGCGAGTCGATGTGCGAGCGGACTGAGATTATTTCGTCATACATAGCAGATAAAGTCGCATTGGCGTTAGCCTGAACCAACACGAATACGGGGTTAGCAGCAGTACAAAGAAAAGGGGACCACCACCCATGCAGGCGCATTCCAGATCAGAACCGTGGGCAAGAACCATCTTCCGCGTCACAAGCGGAAACTTTCTGGAGATGTACGACTTCTCCGTCTACGGCTTTTATGCGGTTTCCATCGCGCACGCGCTGTTTCCGCGCGGCAATGAGTTCGTTTCGCTGTTGCTGTCTCTTGCGACGTTCGGCGTCGGCTTCCTGATGAGACCCATCGGTGCGCTGGTGCTCGGCGGATATATCGATCGGAAGGGACGGCGCAAGGGTTTGTTGCTGACGCTCGGTTTGATGGCGATCGGCATGCTGATGATTACCTGTGTGCCCGGGTATTCGACGATCGGCATCGCCGCGCCGATCATCGTCGTGTGCGGACGTTTGCTGCAAGGGTTCTCCGCCGGCGCGGAGCTGGGCGGTGTGTCTGTCTATCTCGCCGAAATCGCGCCGCCAAAGCGGCGTGGATTTTTCGTCAGCTGGCAATCGGCCAGTCAGCAACTGGCGGTGGTGTTTGCAGCGGTGCTGGGCGTCGTGTTGCGATGGCAGTTGACCCCGCAGCAGATGGATTCATGGGGTTGGCGCATTCCGTTTGTGATCGGCTGCCTGATCATCCCTGTGCTGTTTTCGATGCGCCGCCGTTTGCGCGAAACCGATGTATTCAAAGCGCGTAAAACGACGCCCACGCCGCGGCAGATTTTCCAGTCGCTGCGCGACCATCGCCGCAAGATCGGCGGTGCGGTGATGCTGGTGACAATGACCGCGGTGATGTTCAACCTGATTACCGCGTATACGCCGACTTATGGTCAAAGTGTGCTTAAGCTGCCGGCCATGGACACGTTCCTCGTCACGATGGCCGTCGGTCTGACCAACTTCGCCATGCTACCGATTATCGGCGCGCTTTCCGACAAGGTGGGACGCCGGCCCGTGCTCACCGTGTGCGCGGCGCTCGTCATCCTGACTGCCTATCCGGCGATGTACTGGCTCGTTCAGGCGCCTAGCTTTGCGCGGCTAATGGCGGTCGAAGTCTGGTATGCGTTTATTTATGGCTCGTATCAGGGGGGGATGGTCGTCGCGCTGACGGAGATCATGCCTGCGCATATTCGCAGCACCGGGTTCTCGCTGGTCTGGAGTGTTGCGCAGGCGGTTTTCGGCGGATTTACGCCGGTCATTTGCACGTTGCTGATCCACACGACCGGGAACAACGCGATGCCGGCCGTCTGGTTGAGTGGTGCGGCAGCGGTCGCGCTGATCGCGACATTCCGGATGTTTCCGAAAGCCGAAGCGTCATCGGCTTCGGCCGGCATGGCCTTCGAAGAGGGGCTGTCACAGCGTCACTCGTGAGCGATACACGCGACACGCGATGGCTTCAAAGGCGACCTGAAAACTCGCTGATTTCGCTGGCCAGCGCGGCGATCGCGTGGGTCAGCGAATTCGTTGTGCTGGTGCGGTATAGCGCGACCAGTTCAACGGGAGCGATCTCCGGCGTGGTGTTGAGCACCTTTAGCATGCCGGCGGCGATTTCCGCCGCATACGAGCGGCGCGGCAGCAAGCTGACGCCGAGTCCGGCAAGCGTCAGGTCGCCTAATACGCGCACGGTATTGCATGAGATGACCGGGTTGTACTCCGCGCCGCCTTCGCGGAACCAGCGTTCGATGACCGGGTAATGATGCGACTGCGACGACAGGCCCAGTACCGGCCAGCGTGCGAGGTCGACCGGCGTCATGCGCCCGGACGGCACATTGAGCGTACTGGGTGCGATCCAGACAAACTCGTCGTGCCCAAGGGGAACGCACGTGACACCGGACTTATCGAGCGGGCCGGTGACGATCGCGACATCGATCGCGCCTTCGCGCAGCTTGTCGACCAGCGACGCGGTCAGTGAGATGTCGAGCATGACCGATACGCCAGGATAGCGATCGCGCACGGCGGACATCAGCTTCGGCAGCGAGGTGAGCGCGACGAGTCCGACCACGCCCACTCTCACGGTGCCGGTGAGGGCTTGCGCATTGCCGATCTGATGCCGTACGCGTGCCGCGAGCGCGACGATTTCCTGCGCTGGCTTCAGCAGTTCCTGACCCTTCGGCGTGAGCCGGGCACGATGCGACGAACGGTCGAACAGCTCCACGCCGAGCGATCGCTCCAGCGCGCCAATGCGTGCGGAGATGGTCGACTGGGTGGCGCAGAGCGCGTCGGCGGCGCCTGCGAAGCTGCCGGTTTCGACGATACGGATCAGGGTTTCGAGCTGTCGGATATCCATAGGGTGTAGTCGGAAGTTCGCACCGTTCATCGGGTTTTTCGATCGGGGTTGATCGAAATATATCGCTATTCGGCAGCACGCAAAAACCCTAGAGTGGCTATGCCGTGCAGACAACTTCATACAGGAGCGGGTGAATGAATGACAGCGTGAACCACAGCGCGTTGATACTCGAAGAGGGGACCCCGTCCGCGAGCCCGGACATCCGAACCCTGCCATTTGACGGCCGTATTGCGTGGACCGGCAAAAGCCTGAGCCCGCACGACGGCATGATCAAGGTCAGTGCCGCATGTCGTCGCGAGCTCGATGAACTGGTCGGCACCTTGCGTGCGAATCCGTTGCCGACGGTCCTGCTCGATGCCGCGGACTTCGATCTGCCTGCCTGCAAACAGATGATGCTCGATGCGCAAGCCGAACTCGAAGCGGGCCCCGGGTTTGTGATCATCGACAAGCTGCCGGTGCACGAATACGGCGTACAAGCGTCTCAGGCGGTCTACTGGATTCTGTCGCAACTCGTCGCAAGGCCCGTTGCGCAGAGCTGGGACGGCAAGATGATTTACGACGTGCGCGATCTCGGCAAGCCGCCCGGCAACGGCGTGCGCCCGGACATCACGAATGCCGAGCAAAACTTTCATACGGATAACAGCTACAACCTGTATCCGCCGGACTATGTCGCATTGTTGTGTCTGCAACCGGCGATGGAAGGCGGGGTGAGCAGTATCGTCAGCTTCTATACGGTGTATAACGAAATGCTCAAGCGCACTCCGGATCTGCTGCCGCGGCTCTATCGGCCTTATCTGTTTGATCGGCAGCGCGAGCACGCGCCCGACGACGCGACCGTGATCAGCCATCCGCTGTTTCAGACGGTCGGTCAGCAACTGCTTTGCCGGCTGTCGCATCGCCATGTGGTTAACGGTTACGCCATGGCGGGCCTGGTGATGGACGACGAAACCGCTGAAGCGCTTGAAGCGCTTGAGCAGACGATGCGCGAGCCGCATCTATGCAGGGAGTTCTTCTTCGAGCCCGGACAGATTCAGATCGTCGACAACAGGCGCTGCGGGCATCGCCGCACCGGATTCGTCGACTATCCCGAACCCGAGCGCAAGCGGCACCTGGTGCGTTTGTGGTTGCGCAATGCGGGTCGGCGCTTCTATAACGGCTAACCGTATTGCGTTTAGCGGGCGGTTTGGCGCAGCCGAACGGCGCGGAATAAAAATGGGGGAATCGTTCGATTCCCCCATTTTATGACCTTCGCTGTGGCGGACTACGCCGGCATCAATGCGTGGGTGTCCACACGAAACACGTTGACGGTCTCCCGCAAGCTGCGCGCCTGTTCTTCCATCGACTGCGCGGCCGCAGCCGCCTGTTCGACCATGGCGGCGTTTTGCTGCGTTGTTTCGTCCATCTGCGCGATCGCGATATTGACCTGTTCGATTCCCTGAGTCTGTTCGGACGAAGCCGCTGAGATCTCGCCGATGATATCGGTCACGTGCTTGACCGCCTTCATGATCGAATCGATGGTCTCGCCCGCGCGTTCCGCAAGCCCGCGGCCCGACTCGATTTCGTGCACCGACGCTTCGATGAGCGCCTTGATTTCCTTCGCGGCTTCCGCGCTGCGTTGCGCAAGGCTGCGCACCTCGCCGGCGACGACCGCGAAGCCCCGGCCGTCCTCGCCGGCCCGCGCCGCTTCGACGGCCGCGTTGAGCGCGAGAATGTTGGTCTGGAACGCGATGCCTTCGATCACGGAGATAATTTCGACAATGCGGCTCGAACTGGCAGCAATGCTTTGCATGCGGTCGACCACCTGATGTACGACGTTGCCCCCTTCGCCGGCGATCTCCGAGGCATTCGCGGCCAGCTGGTTTGCCTGGCGCGCATTGTCGGCGTTCTGTTTGACGGTCGCGGTGAGCTGTTCCATGCTGGCGGCGGTCTCGCTTAGCGAGCCCGCCTGCTCCTCGGTGCGCGACGACAGGTCCTGATTACCGGCGGAAATCTGCTGGGCGGCGACCGTGATCGTTTCCGTGCCGCTGCGAATGCGCGCGATCGTATCAATCAGACGCTGCTGCATGTTGTGCATCGCGAACAACATGCTTTGTTTGTCATTGGCGCGCAGATTGAGCGTGCTGGTCAGATCGCCGCTTGCAATCGTTTCCGCGATTTCTACCGCGTACGACGGCTCACCGCCAAGGGAACGCTCGACGTTGCGGATGATCATCACCATCGCCACGGTGATCAGTCCACCGATTGCGAGCACGACGATCAGGTAATTTCGCAGGTTTGCGTAGAACGCGCTGTCGATATCGTTAACGTAGACACCGGACGTCAGATACCAGTCCCATGGGGCGAATCGCTTGACGAACGCGATTTTGGTCGCAATGCCATCGTTAAGCCGGCCTTCATACTGGACGAAGCCCTGACCTTTCTCCTGAGCGATCTTGACCATGTCGAGCCAGAACAGCTTGCCATTGGGGTCTTTGTAGTGGGTGACGTCGCGATTGCGCATATCGGCGAGGATCGGATGCATGATCACTGTCGGATGCGCATCGCAGATAATGATGTAGCCGTTGTTCGGGTAACGCATCGCGCCAATCCGTGCCATCGCTTCCGCGCGAGCCTGTTCAAGCGGCATTTTGCGTTCGTCGGCAAGTTTCGCGTACTGATCCGCGATGCCGTATGCGGCTTCCACGACGTTTTGCACGGCCCCTTGCCGCTCGGCCAGCATCGTGTTGCGTGATTCGCGCGCAGCCCAGCCGCCGAGGATGAGGAGACCCAACCAGGTCACGACAAGCGCCATCCATAGTTTTGTATTTACGCTGAGACGGCTCAATTGCTACTCCTTGAGAAACACGTGTGCTGTGCACGGGATGAAAATTCACGGTCGTTCCTTGCAGGTAACGGAACGTTTGTGCGTCTGATGAATAAGGGTTAACGCTGACGTTCGTCGTTTAGACTTCCAGATGTCATATTCGCGGCTCGCGATCGTTCGGGCTGCTCCCTTAGCTTTCACACGGCTGTCAATCGTCCGATGGGGTCCTCTGGGCGCCGGATTGTATTGCGCACCGAGATTCTGAAATGCGGGCGGAGTTTCGCGTTCCGCCATCCTGGTTTCGATGTCTGGACGCGTTCGCGTCGGAGCGCCTTGATCCGCGTGCGTTGCGCGCTTCAACGGCTGTCCGGATCCGGCATGCCCGATTCGTTCAGATCGCAAGACGATCGTAGCTGGACGCTATGTAACCTATAAAAATATCTTTGATAAGTTACGTCGCATCGCTATGATGCGTTTCGTCGAGTCGACGTCAGGGAAGCGCCGGGTGATTGACGGGTGACTTTCAGGTCGGCGAAGTCAGTCAATGGGACGTGTGATAGGAGAGTGACGTGAAGGCGATTGTTCTAGATGGTTTTGGTGGCCTGGAAGCACTGGTGTACAAGGACATCCCGAAGCCGGAGCCGCAGGAAGGAACTGTCGTTATCAAGATCAAGGCATTCGGCATCAACCACGCGGAGCTGCATATGCGTCGCGGCGAATGGGCCGAAGCCGCGCCGGTGAGCGGTATCGAATGCGTGGGTATCGTCGACTCATGCCCCGGCGGCGAGTTTGCGGTGGGCACCAAAGTGGCGACGATGATGGGCGGACTCGGTCGCACGATCAATGGCAGCTATGCCGAGTACACGCGTGCAAAGGTAAGCAACGTGGCATCGATCGAATCGGATCTGCCGTGGGCCGAGCTTGCTGCGATTCCGCAATCGTATGCGACCGCGTGGACGTGCCTGTTTCGTAACCTGAAAATTCAGCGCGGACAAACGATTGTGATTCGAGGCGCGTCGTCAGCGTTCGGGTTGGCTGCGGTCAACCTGGCGGTGAACGCCGGCGTGAAGGTGATTGGCACGACAACCAGCGAAGCGAGCTTTGCACAACTAAAGGCGCATGGCGTAAGCCGTTGCGAAATCGAGCGGCCGGATCTGTCGAAGCATATCGCGGAGCGCAAGGAACTGGATGGCGTGCTGGATCTGGTCGGCAACAGCACGATGCTCGATTCGCTGGATATGGTGCGCCGCGAGGGCAAGGTGTGCCTCGCGGGCTGGCTGGGTGGCCTCGCGCCGATTGCGGATTTCAACCCGCTGCTGCAGATGCCGAGCGGGGTCGATCTGACGTTCTTTGGGAGCTTCGTGTTCGGCACGCCGGGCTTCCCGTTTTCGGACGTTCCGCTGCAAGCGATTGCCGCCGACGTGGAGGCCGGCAAGTTCACGGCGAAACCGTGGCGGGTGTTCCGCTTCGACGAGGTTCCCGAGACTCACCGGATCATGGAAGCAGGTGAAGCGAAGGGCAAGATGGTGGTGGTGCATGACGAGTGAGCCGTAGACAGCGCTGCGCGCAATTGCAAGCTGCCGTTTGTCACAGGACGACATAGGGCCGGGAGCGGTGCTATTCTTCCAGAACTCGCCCCGGCCCTCGGGGCCGACTTGTAACTGACCGCGCCGCCCGCGGGGCAGTTGCGGCAGGAGCCGGTGCGCTCGCGCCGGTTCATGAGGAGAAGCCCATGCCTGCGCGCTCGATCGCATCGCTTTCTCTGTCTTTTGGTCTTGTGTCGATACCCGTCAAGCTCTATTCCGCAACGGAGAGTGCGGCGGATGTCCGCTTCAATCTGCTCGCGTCGGACGGCTCCCGGGTCAAGCAGCAGTACGTTTCAGAAGCGAGCGGTGAGGTCGTCGAGCGTAGCACGATGAAGAAAGGCTACGAGTTCGAAAAAGACCGATTCGTCGTATTTACCGCGGACGAGCTAAAGGCACTTGAAGACAGCGCGAGTCACGTCGTTGAGATCGTCGCGTTTATTCCGGAGAAGTCGGTCGATCCGATCTATTACGACAAGGCCTATTTCATCGCGCCGGATAAACGCGGCGGCAAGCCGTATAGCCTGCTGCAGCAGGCGCTGCGCGAAAGCCAGAGAGGGGCGCTGGCGAAATGGGCGTCGAAGGGCAAAACGCACATTGTGCTGATTCGGCCGGCACAAGACGGCCTGATTTTCCAACAACTGCTGTTCGCGGACGAGGTCCGTTCGCTTGCCGATTTGCATATCGAGCAGGTTCCGGTGTCGGCTGCGGAGCTCAAGCTGGCATTGCAAATCATTGAACAAGGCACCGAGGAATCGTACGACCCGACCGCGTACGAAAATGAAGAGAAGAAGCGCATTCTTGCTGCAATCGACCAGAAAATCGAAGGCAAGGAAGTCGTGTCGAACGAACCCGACGAGACAGAATCCAGCGGTCAGGTGATTGATCTGATGGAGGCGCTGCGCGCGAGTTTGTCGAAGGGCGGCGGTGGCGCGCGGCAAAAGCCTGCGGCGCGCAAAGCGAAAGAAGAGGCCGAGGTGGCCGAGATTCCTGCGCCGCGAACGAGGAAACCTGCGCAGCGTGCTGAAAAGGCGCCCGCTGTTTCCGCCGCTCCCGCCAAGGTCCGCGCGCGCAAGTGAAGCATCAGACCGATCGCGCCGACATCTCGGTACGCAAGCTCCAGTCATTGCTCGGCGTTTCGCGAAGCGTGCTTGCCGGGCTCATCGACGCTGGTTTCGTGACGCCGGCGCGCGGGTCACGCAACGAACTGCGCTTTACGTTTCAGGACGTGGTGCTGTTGCGTACGGCATTTCAGTTGCAATCTGCAAGGATATCGTCACGCAAGATTCTTGCGGCGCTCAAGCGTTTGCGTGCGCAACTTCCCGACGAGATTCCGCTTTCCGGCATACGGGTGAGCGCGGTGGGCAATACGATCATGGTCAGGACCGGCCCGTCGCAGTGGGACGCGAATACCGGGCAGCTTGCGTTTGATTTCGAAGTCGCCGATATCAAAGGTGATGTTGTCTTTCTGGATGCATCATCGGCAAAAAAGGACGCGCGCAAGCAGGCTGACGACTGGTATGCGCTGGCGGATCAGATGGCGGCCGATGCGGATGCAACCGGGGCCGAGCGGGCATATCGCAACGCACTCGCGATTTCGCCTATGCCTTTCTATAGCGCTTATGTGGACCTGGGTGCGTTATTGTGCGAGAGCGACTCGCGCTATCTTGACGCGCTAGCGGTTTTTGACGAAGCCCTTGCGCATTTTCCTGAAGACGCGGTTTTGAACTTCAATCGGGCAGTGGCGCTTGAACTGCTCGGCCGGCTTATCGAAGCGGAACGGAGTTACGCGCGCTGTCTGGAAATCAATCCGCGTTACGCCGACGCGCATCACAACCTCGCGTTGATCAAAGAACAACTTGGCGACCAGCAAGGGCTCGTCCGGCATATGAGCGCGTATCGCAAGCTCAGCAGCTAGCGGCGATGCTTGAATGCATTGCAGAAGTTTCTGCATCCGATTTCAGTGCGTTCGTAGATCCAAGGCGCGGTTCTCTAGATATGTTTGGCAGACCTGTTCGTAAAAGGTGATACCAAACAATGAATCTGGAGCGCTTATGTTTGACCTAGGGACGTTGAGTCAGGGATGTGCACGCGTTGCGTGCGTGCTCGCTATAGGGTTGATCGTTGTCTTCGCAACCGGTGCACAGGCGAATTCGGGAGATGCATCGTGTTTTGGGCTGTACTCACAATCTCACGCGGTGCCGGGCACACGCGGTTGTGCGATCAGCGTGGCTGGCGGTACGCCAGGCGGGATGGGCAACTATAGCTGCATCAACCGGCTTGAGTTGATTGACAGCTTTTGCAACACGCCGTCTACCCTTCCGCCCGAGGCGAGCTGCCCAGTCGGCGATCCGGTCTATCCGGCGACGGGTGTGACGACGCTTGGTGAAACGGACTTCGTCAGCGGCGGTGACGTGCCGTTGGTGCTCAAGCGAACCTATCGCTCCGCACCATTCACACGGACTGACTCCGGGTTTGGCACCAACTGGTTTCACAACTGGCAACGCCAATTGGATGTGGCGAAGACTGGTAGCGTTTCGCCACAAGTGATCGCTTATCGCGAGGACGGGGCGAAGCTGACTTTCGTCAAGGATGCCGGAATGTGGCGGGCAACGGGAGGCATGCCGTTCACGCTCGCGGAGAAGGCGTCAGGCTGGATCGTCACGAACCTGACCACCGATACGCGTGAAGAGTACTCGACAAGCGGCGTTCTACAGACGGTTCGCACGCGCGAGCAGCGGGTGACGTCGCTGACCTATAGCAACGCGACGACGCCGGCTTCGGTCGCGCCTGGGCCTGGCTTGCTCATCGCCGTTACTGAGCACGCGGCTGACTCCGTCGCGTATTACGATCTCGTGCTGAACTTTGCTTACGACACGCGATCGCGTATCACGCAAGTGACTGCTCCAGGCGGCGCTGTAACACGCTACGGATATGACCAGCACGACAACCTGATTTCGGTCACATGGCCCGACGGTTATGTTCGGCGCTTTGCATACGAGAACACGGCGTTCTGGACGCTGTTGACGGGTGTAATTGACGAGACGGGCTCGCGCGTTTCCACCTGGTCGTATGACGCGAAAGGCAGGGCGATTGCGGTCAGCCATCCGGACACTACGCGCAACGTGCAGTTCGCATACGGTACTGGGACGACGACAGTCACGGACAGCCAGCGGAGCACCACAATAGGTTTCGCTTCCATTGGCGGCATTCAGCGACCGGTGAGCAGTAGTTCGTTTGCCGGGTCGACGAGTACGAGGTGGGACGCCTCGGGGAATTTGCTGACAGACGCGGTAGCCGACGGCAGCGACATCGAGCTCAGCTACGACCTGGCGGGCAGACCGGTGCGGTCCGTGCGACACAACCGCCTCGGCACGCAGATCACGACAATGCGCTACGCGGACGATACGAGCCTTCGCCCGTCGCTGGTCGCAATGCCGGGCAAGATGCGGGCTTTCGTCTACGACAACGAGGGCAACACGACGGGCATAAGCGAACTGACTACCGACGATCCGACGGGTGCACGCGGACTCGATGCGTCGACGGCTGGAGGCCAGAAACGGACATACGGGATGACGTATGACTCGTTCAATCATTTGAAGACGATGCAGGTGCACACGAACGACGAGTTGAGCGAGAACTGGCATTTGATGACAGATGCGAGCGGCAACAGTCGTAGCTGGAGCGAACTGGTCAGCGGGCGGAGGGTTGGCATTTTCATGAGGGATGCGGCGCATCGGCCGTTGAATCTCGCGACAGATGTCATTGATGTCAGGGTGGGCTACGACGTTCGTGGTCGGGTCAGTAAGTTCTCGTACACGGAATTCGCGACTCCGGCTAACGAGAAGATAGAAAAGCGATTGACCGTTAGCTATGGGTATTCTGCGGATGGGCGAGTGGTGTCCCGGACTGGCACCGTTGCGACGAACGGTGGCGCGGAGTTGGTAGTCAGCAGCGACGAAATTGATCTGTGGATAGATAATTACGAGGCGGGAGCGCTGGCGACAACGCCGTCGGGTGGCCCGCTTGCGTTGCTCAAGGCGCTTGGAGCGTTGCCAGAGCCGGGACTTGAGCATGTTTGCGTCGAGTGCGTGCTGCCTCCGGTCCGATGGACCGCGGAAGCGGTGAACTGGTGGATGTCGATTGCCCGGAATAGCAGTGGACATTGCAAAAGCACGGGCGCGCAGGTCGGAAACAACGTTAGCTTCAAAACAGAGCACTATTCTCCCAGACTCCAAAAGGAAGGACTTGATGTCTCGGCCGTTGAGGCAAGGGTCGCAGAGGAGGTTGACATGATGAGAACTGAAATGACGCCCGACAAGATCGAGATCCGGCGAATTACCGTCGATGGTGTGTTGGTGGAATTTCGGGCGTTCATGCACTCCGATGGCCAGATAACCGTCGGAACCATATTTCCGGTGCGCTGACATGTTGAGAGATCTAACAGCAGGAGAAGTATCGTTCGTTCGCGCTTTGGCAGAAAAACTCGATTCTGCCCAAAAGCGCAGGCTTCTTTCAGACTTGAGCCTCGCTCGCGCTGAAGAGATGTTGGACGATGCTTCGCTAATCCGCTTTCATCTCTTCGGATATGAGCGAGGTGACTACCACGGGCAACACACCTATCCCGTGGAAGGTCAATTGAATGATTGTGACGGTACGCCTGTACACGTTCTGCTGTACGCGGACCCGGCTGACAGGCTATACGAACTCGAGTTTTTGCGGTGGGGGGACGGCCCGCTGCAGGCCCCAGACTGGGCTAGCTTAAAGTTGATCGAGGGGCAAAGGTCACGCTGATACTCGCTTTAGCTACGACTACGAAGGCCGTGCCGTTTATACATTCTTTGCAAAAACCCCTCAACTCTTTTGATGCACCTCACATACAAACTTCATAGAATCGTCGGGCTATAGGTACCCAGGCGGACCTCATGCAAGGGACGGCCCACTCTCGTGGTTGTACGGGTCTTTCGTTGAACACGCTTGTCAAGCAAGCCGAGCGTCACCCGGGCTTTGTGTTGTACCCCGGGTACGCCCGCCCGGCTTGATCTTTCGTTGGGGATTAAGTGAAAAAGAAGATTATCGGCGCCGCCGCATTGTTCGTCTTTGCCGCGGCAGCTCACGCACAAAGCAGCGTCACGCTCTATGGCTTGATCGACACTGGTATCGTCTATACGAATAACCAGGGTGGCAGCAGCGCGTGGCAGGTACAAAGCAGCATGCTGTCGAACGAAGTCTGGGGCTTGAAGGGTAGTGAAGACCTCGGCAGCAATCTGCATGCGATCTTCAAGCTCGAGAACGGATTCAATATCCAGAACGGCAAGACCACTTACGCGAATACGATGTTCGGCCGTCAGGCGTATGTCGGTCTGCAGCACGACCAGTTCGGTACGGTCACGCTCGGTCGCCAGTACGACTCCGTGGTTGACGATCTCGGCCCGATCGCACTCGCCAACAACGGCGACGGCAACAACCTCGCCGCGCACCCGTTCGATAACGACAACGTCGACGATTCGTTCTATATCAACAACTCGGTCAAATATGTAAGCCCGGCCTATCGTGGCGTGCAAGCCGAGGCGCTGTATGGCTTCAGCAACGCGGCGGGTGGCTTTGCGGACAACCGCGCATATAGCTTCGGCCTGACGTACAGCATCGGTCCGATCAACCTCGCGGCGGCTTACCTGCAGCTCAACAACGGCTCGCTGAGCTCGAGCGGCGCGGTGTCGAACAACGACTTCGTCAATTTCCCCGCTTCGCGGCAGCGTGTGATGGGCGTGGGCGGCAACTATACGATCGGACCGGCCGTGATCGGCTTGCTGTGGACGCATTCGCTGTTTGACAACACGCAGCCTGGCGCGAACTCGGTGATTCAGCAACCGTTCGACTCGCTGCACTTCGACAACTACGAATTCAACGTCCACTATGCGGTGACGCCGGCGATCTCGCTGGCCGGCGCCTACACGTTCACGCAAGCCTCGGTGAGCGGCGCGACCGGCACGGCCGATCCGAAGTGGCATCAGGTGACGCTGATGGCGGACTATTCGTTCAGCAAGCGCACGGATGTCTACGTGGAAGGTGTCTATCAGCACGCGTACGGTGCTGCCGGCACCGCGTTCGAAGGTGCGTTTATCAATGGCCTCGCACAGTCTTCGACGGGCAATCAGGTTGTGGCGACGGTGGGTATGCGCACGCGCTTCTGATCGCGCTGCGTTGATCTGACGGCAGTGTGCGCGGCCAGTGCGCCGCGCACACTGCCGCAATCAGGTTGTTTCAATTACATCGGGCGCATGCCGGCTGTCTCAGCAGCACGCATGCGCCCGGTTCCCAAAGCGGCGGCGCTACGCCGACCAAATCACGTTTTCGAAACCTCCCCGTCCGTGACACGCCACAATCCGAGCGGATTGTCATACTTCAGCGCCTCCGGTAACAGATCATCCGGGAAGCCCTGGTAGGAAACGGGCCGCAAAAAACGCTCGATCGCGCTCATGCCGACAGAAGTAAAGCGGCTATCGGAGGTTGCGGGAAACGGGCCGCCGTGAATCGATGCGTACGACACTTCTTGCGGATGCGAGAACGCGTTGATCACAATGCGCCCCGTGCGCCGTTCCAATATCGGCAACAGACGCGCGGCGAGCGGATGATCGGGCTGATCGATCTGCATCGTCGCCGAAAGCTGGCCGCGGAACTTCTTTGCGAGCGCGATCAACTGAGTCACGTCTTTCACGCGCACCAGCAGTGCCGCAGGACCGAATACTTCTTCGGATAGCGAAGCGTCTTCGAGCATGTGCGCACCATCGACTTCGAACAGAATCGATTGACCGTCCCACTTGCGTTGCGGATCACCGCCTGCGGCGATGCGCTCGGCACCCGCGTCGTGCTGCCGTTCGACATTCTTGCGGTACGCGGTCGCAATACCGGGCGTCAGCATCGTGCGAGCCGACATTGCCCCGACACGCGTGATCATCGCGTGCTTCAGTTCGGCGTAGCCGGGGCCATCGATGGCGAGCAGAATCGCAGGCTTCAGGCACGCTTGTCCGACGGTGACCAGCATCCGCTCGGCGAAGCCGTCGCCGAGCGCCGCGCCGCGTGCTGCGAGCGCGGTCGGAAGCACGAAAGTCGGATTGACGCTGGTCATTTCGGTAAACACGGGGATCGGGTCCGGCCGCTGCTGTGCGCGCCGGAACAGCGCCATGCCGCCGGCTTCCGAGCCCGTGAACGTCACGCCTTTAATCAGCGGGTGATCAACGAGCGCCTCGCCGATTTCGTTACCCGCGCCACGTACCATTGAAAACACGCCTTCATGCAAGCCCGAATCCTTGACGGCTTGCTGAATAACGCGCGCTTGCAATTCCGATGCGCCGGGATGCGCGTTGTGCGCTTTCAGAATGACCGGAGCGCCGGCGGCCAGTGCCGATGCCGTATCGCCGCCCGCGACCGAATACGAGATCGGGAAATTGCTGGCGCCGAAGATCGCGATCGGCCCGAGCGCGATCTTCTGCATCCGGTGGTCCATCCGCGCGCGTGGTTGACGTTCCGGTTGTGCAACGTCGATCGTCGCGTCGCGAAAACGTCCTTGACGGACCACCGTCGCAAACTGGCGAAACTGGGCGGCCGACTTGGTGGCTTCGCCTTCGAGTTGCGCGACGGGCAGCCCGGTTTCAAGCGACGCGCGTTGTGCGAGTTCGGGCGCGATCGCGTCGAGTCCAACCGCAATGCGTTCGAGGAACGCGGCGCGTTCGGCGAGACTCGTGTTGTTGTAACTATCGAATGCGGCGTCGGCGAGACGCGCCGCGCGATCGACTTCGGCGGGGCCGCCGAATGCGAATGACGGTTCGATCTCTGCGTTGGTCGCGGGATTGAGCGCTTTCATTGTGCCCGCGGTCGCGGACACTTCCTGTGCGCCGATAAACAGATTGCCGGTGAGTTTCATAGGGGTTTCCTTGCGCTTCAAACAGGAAGGGCTGAGGGCAGCGCGGCGACCAGTTGCGCCGTCGTCAGGATTTCGTGCGCGAAAGTCGGGCCGTTCAATTCGTGTGCGGCGCGCATCATTTCCTGCGTGAACGCGGCCGTCGCATCGCGCACGAGCGTCACGTGGTAACCCAGCTCCATCGCAAAGCGGCTGGTGGATTCGATGCAGGTATTGGCCAGCAGGCCGATCACGATGACGTGCGTCACACCTTGCTGCTTCAGCTGGAAATCCAGATCGGTGTTGGCAAAGCCGCTTTGTGCCCAGTGTTCGTGAATGATGATGTCGTCATCGTGCGGCAGGAAGTCCGGATGCCATTCGCCGCCCCACGATCCTTTTTCGAACGTGTGACGTTGCTGAACGAGGCGCTGCGTCGGGTTCGGATGGTCCCAGTGGTCATAGTCGCCGGGTTGCCAGCGGCGGTGCGGCACGTAAAACACCTGGATGCCGGCCTTGCGCGCGGCGGCGACTGTGGCGCGCAGGTTGTCCAGCAATCCGACGTCTTTCGCGATCGACTCGATCATCGGAAAGAGCTTGCCGCCGTGAGACAGGAAGTCGTTGTACGGGTCCACCAGTAGCAGGCCGGTGCGCTCGACGGGATACACAGGATTGGTCATCTCGGTTCTCCTTTCGGGAATAAGTGTGCGAACAGGTTCGCGTGTCGCAGTCGGCGCCGGCTGCCTGGATCAGACGATTTCGTGACGCCTCACGAATCGCGACAGTGCAGGCAATTTATCACTATGAAAATCATAGCGTCAAGTTCGATGGGGATTCCCGCGCTGGCGGGGGCGCGCGAGCGATGTGTTACTATGAAATTAATAGTTTCAGTGGGAGAAAGTCGTGGCGCGTGTTGCGGAGAAGGTGAGTACCGTGTGTCCGGTCGCGCGGTCGCTCGATATCGTCGGCGACCGGTGGACCGTGCTGGTCCTGAGGGAGATGTACATGGGCGCATCGCGGTTCGAAGAACTGCAGATTCAGACCGAAGCGACGCCGCAAATGCTGGCGGGACGTCTGAAGGCGCTCGAGGCGGATGGGATGGTCGAGCGGCATCCGTATAGCGAAAAGCCGTTGCGGTATGAGTATCGGTTGACCGAAAAGGCTCGGGCGTTTTATCCGGTTATCTATGCATTGCGTCAGTGGGGCGAGACCTGGTGCAAGGACGCGAGCGAGGGCGTCGCGGTGGGCTTCGTGCATCGCGAATGCGGCCACGATGTCGGGCTGGGCAACGTATGCCCGAATTGCGGTGTACCGGTGGAGCGGGAAGACCTCGAAGCGACGCTGAGCAGCCGGTACAAGCGGGAGCGTGAGGAACGCCGCGCCGCGTTCAAGGGCAAATAAAGAGCGGAACAGGCCGCGGTGATCATTGGCTCGACAACTTCATGCATGACACATCTGTCAACCTTCTGCGTGGCAGCGGCAGGCGGGCGCGGGCGATGAGTGTATCGACAACAAACATCGCCCTCGCCATGCCCGGCAACGCGCGTTACGTTTGCGCGGACAGCTTGTCCTGCGTGCGTGTCTCGAAGTCGGCCGCGTCATGGCGCTCGAGCAACTGGCCGGACGGTTCGCCCGAAGTCCGATTGACCATTCGTCCGCGTCGCACAGTGGGGCGTTTGTCGATCGCATCGGCCCAGCGCTGCACGTGCTGATAGTCCTGCACCGAAAGGAAGTCGGCTGCGTCGTACAGCCTGCCTTTGACGAGGCCGCCGTACCAAGGCCAGATCGCGATATCGGCAATCGTGTATTCGTCGCCGGCCACGTACTCGTGGTTCGCCAGCTGTTTGTCGAGCACGTCGAGTTGACGCTTCACTTCCATCGCAAAGCGGTCGATTGCATACTCCATCTTCGCTGGCGCGTATGCATAAAAATGCCCGAAGCCGCCACCGAGATACGGCGCACTGCCCATCTGCCAGAACAGCCATGACAGGCATTCAGCCCGTTTGGCCGTGTCTTTCGGCAGAAACTCGCCGAACTTCTCCGCGAGATAGAGCAGGATCGCACCAGATTCGAACACACGGACAGGCGTGGCGCCACTACGATCCACCAGCGCGGGAATTTTCGAATTCGGATTGATTTCGACGAAGCCGCTGCCAAACTGGTTGCCATCGCCGATTCGAATGAGCCACGCATCGTATTCGGCGCCGCGGTGACCCCGCGCGAGCAACTCTTCCAGCATGACCGTGACCTTGACGCCGTTCGGCGTGCCCTGCGAATAAAGCTGCAATGGATGACGGCCGACGGGCAGCGGCTTGTCATGCGTGGGACCGGAAACCGGCCGGTTGATGCTGGCGAACTGACCGCCGTTGGGTTGGGTCCACGCCCAGACTTTAGGGGGGTGGTATTCGGATGATTGCGTCATTGCTTTAAGTCTCCTTACTTTGAGAATTGCATGTCGGGCAAGCTTAGCAAATCGCCACATAACGCGCTGAAAGCTGATTAGGCATGGAAACTTATGCGCCGCAAGTACTGTGCCGGTGCGATTGGATGTTATAGTCAATCCAAGCTATTGGAGATCCGACGCCCACGGCATAGATGGAGATCGCAGCCATGAGAAAGTCACGGCAGGAAGCCGCCGAAACACGGCAGCGCATTGTTGAAGCCGCATCGAACAGGTTCCGTTTGCAAGGTATCGGCAGCACGGGTCTTGCAGACTTCATGGGCGAAGCCGGGTTGACGCACGGCGGGTTTTACAAACACTTTGCGTCGAAGGAGCAGGTCGTACAGGAATCGGTCGCGCTTGCGGTCGACGCGCTGCGTGACAAGCTGCACGAAGCGTCGGATGCGCCACCGGCCGGCCGCGGCCTCAAGGGCATCGTCGACCTGTATCTTTCGACCGAACATCGCGACAACGTGATGGAAGGCTGCCCGTTCGTCGCGCTATCCGGCGAGCTGACGCGCTGCAGTGACGAGGTCCGCGCGGTCGTGACCTCGGGTCTGACGGAAGTTGTCGAGCTGCTTGTCGCGCAGCTGCCCGATATGCCGGTGGCCGCTGCGCGAAAGAAAGCGTGGGTCATGCTGTCGACGATGGTCGGCGCGTTGAGTATCGCGCGGATGGTCAACGATGATGCACTGTCGGCGTCGATACTGCGCGACGCGCGCAAGTCGCTATATCCGTAAAGCGCGTTTCCGATCGCGTTTCGGCTCGTTTTCCAGCTCGCGTTTCGACTCAATACGGCAGCAGGGCTTCGATCTGCTGATCCGCTCACGCCGCTGCACATCCTGATGACTCGCGATATCAACGCGGCGTAGCAGCCTTCGTCGCGTCGCTGCTGGCGATTTGCGGCGTCGCATCGACCTGCCACCCTCCACCCAGTGCGCGGAACGTGGCCACCGCGGCACGAGCGGCATCCGCGCGAGTGCCATCGAGATCGTCGCGTGCAAACAGCAATTGACGGTCAGCGTCGAGCACATCGGTCAACGTGATCGCGCCGGCCTTGTACGCGCGCTCGGAAAGATCGCGCGAGCGCTTTAGCGCCGCCACTTCGTCCTCAAGTTCGTGGCGGCGCGTGTCCGTCTGCGATAACGTCGTGAAAGCGTTCTCGACATCTTCGGCCGCTTTCAACACCGTTTGACGGTATTGAGCGAGCGCTTGCGCATTCGCGCCGCGTGCGGCCGCGACTTCGGCATCGACCTTGCCGAAGTCGAACAGGCGCCAGCGCAGGCCGCCTGTCACCGCAGGCTGAAAAGCGCGCGCGGTAAACAGATCGCCTGAGCTGATGCTGTCGACGCCGAGCAAACCGGAGATCGAAATCTTCGGGTAATAGTCGGAAATCGCCGCGCCTATCCTTTCGTTCGATGCCGCAAGCCGGCGTTCGGCGGCGATCACGTCGGGCCGGCGGCGCAGCACGTCCAATGGCTGACTGTTGTCGTCGATCGATGGAATGCCCGGAATGTCGCCGGGTTGCGATAGTTCCTTTGCATAGGTGCCGGGCTGCGCACCCATCAGCACATCGAGGCGGTTCAATTGCGCTTCCAGTGCGGTGCGCAGCGTCGGCACGATCGTTCTGGCCTGCTTCAGCAGCGCGTCGGCCTGCGCGATTTCCCGTTCGTCCGCCGCGCCAGCCCGACGCCGCACGCGCACCAGTTCGAGCAGGCGCGCGTCGGTATCGATCTGATCCTGCGCAACCACAAGGCGGGCCTGGAACCCGCGGATCTGCATATACGCGTCGGCCGCGTCCGCCGCCACGGTGACGCGGGTGCCCAACTGGTCGGCGTCCGCGGCTTGCGCCTCGTTTCGCGCCGCCGCGGCGTCGCGCCGCAAGCCGCCGAACAGGTCGATTTCCCAACTGGCCGCGGCGCCGACGGTGTACTCACGCTGATCGCGCGAGTAGCCGGGGAAGGTGCTGGCGACCGAACCCAGCGGGCTGACCGTACTTTGATGCTCGATTGACGCCGCGGCGTCCAGATCGACCGTCGGCAGCAGCTGCGCGCCGGCCGCCGCGGCGGCCGCGCGTGCCTGCTGGACGCGGGCGAATGAAGCTGCGAGATCGAGGTTCTGCGCCAGCGCTCGCTGGACAATCGTGATCAGCATCGGATCGTTAAAGCCGGTCCACCACGTGTCGAGCGGTGGCGGCGCAACGGGTCCGGTCTGCTCGGCGGTGGAGATCCGGTTGTGGAAGGGCGCAAACTGCTGCGCCGGCTTCACATAGTCGGGCCCGACCGCGCAACCCGCGAGCGTCGCCGCCAATGTCAACGCCGATGCGATACCGACGATCCGGCGTCGAGCCTGAAGGTTGACATCTGTGACAGGTATGCGAACCGGCGACGATAAACCTGATGGTTCGGATCGCGCGGCAGGTGACGGCGCGGCATCAAACAAGACAAAAGCCATCACGTGCGCTCCCTACGACCGAATTTGCGAATGAAGACATAAAACGCTGGCGTAAACAGCAGGCCGAAGCCGGTGACCCCGAGCATGCCGAACAGCACCGCGGTGCCCAGCGATTGCCGCATTTCAGCGCCCGCGCCGGTCGCGACCGCGAGCGGCGCGACGCCGAGGATAAAGGCGAACGACGTCATCAGGATTGGCCGCAGGCGCGTGCGCGCCGCATGCACGGCGGCGCTTGCCGGCGACGAGCCGTCATCCTCTTTCTGTCGCGCGAACTCGACGATCAGAATCGCGTTTTTCGCGGCGAGCCCGACCAGCACGACGAAGCCGATTTGCGCGAGGATATCGATCGGCATGCCGCGAATCGCGAGCCCCGTCACCGATGCAAGAATGCACATCGGCACAATCAGCACGATCGCGAGCGGCAGTTTCCAGCTTTCATACTGCGCGACCAGCACGAGGAACACGAACAGTGCGGCCGCACCGAACACCAGTAACGTCGGCGTACCGCGCTGTTGCTGCTGATAGGCGAGTTCGGTCCACTCGAAGCCGATTCCTTGCGGCAGCACCTGGTGCGCGAGCTCTTCCATCCGGTGCAACGCGGTGCCGGTCGCGACGCCCGGTGCGGCGACGCCCTGGACTTCCGCGGCCGGATACAGGTTGTAGCGCGGCACGCGATACGGAATCGTGCGGGTTTCCATCCGCGCGACCGTGCCGATCGGCACCATTTCGCCTGACTGATTGCGTACCTTGAGTCGCGTGATGTCTTCGGCGCTGCCTCGATAGGGCCCATCGCCCTGAACGATCACCTCGTAAGTGCGGCCGAGATAGTTGAAGTCGTTCACGTACTGCGAGCCGAGGTACACCTGTAACGTCGAGAAAACGTCGGTTGGCGTGAGTCCGACTTTTTCCGCCTTGACGCGGTCGATATCCGCGAACACCGACGGCGACCCCGCATTGAAGAGCGTAAACACGCCGGCGAAATCCGGGTCCTTGTTGGCTGCGGCGACGAGGCTTTTCGCGGCGTGCACGAGCGCATCCGGCCCGAGCCCCGCGCGGTCTTCGAGCATCATCTTGAAGCCGCCTGCATTGCCGATGCCCTGGACAGGCGGGGGTGGAATGGTCAGCACGTACGCGTCTTTAATGACCGACAGGCGCTTGCGCAAGTCGGCGAGCACCGTTTCCGCGGTCACGCCGGGAAGCTCGTGGTTGTACAGCGACGGTAATCCGGAAAAGATGGTTCCCGAATTCGACGCGACCGTCAGTGTCGTTGCGTCGAGGCCGACGAACGGCGCAACGTGCTCGATGCCGGGCGTCGACAGAATGATGTCGATGGCACTGCGTACGACCTTTTCAGTGCGTTCGAGCGATGCGCCCGGCGGCAATTGCACGACCGTGATCAGATAGCCCTGATCCTGCTCAGGAATAAAGCCGGTCGGTGTGCGTGAGAACTCGACCGCCGCAAGACCGATCAACACGACATAGAGGGCGAGCATCACAGTCAGGCCGCGAACCAGACGCTTCGTGAGATTGCCGTAGCCGAACGACAGCTTTTCAAAACCGTGATTGAACCGCTCGAAGCCGGCGTGCAGCAGCCGTGAAGCCCACCCTGCCGGACGCGTATCGTGCACGGCATGCGGTTTGAACAGCACCGCGCAGAGTGCGGGACTCAGCGTCAGCGATACGAAGCAGGAAATCACCGTCGATGCGGCGATCGTCACCGCGAACTGGCGGAAGAACAACCCGGATATACCGCTCAGGAACGCGGACGGTACAAACACTGCGCACAGTGTCAGCGCGATCGACAGCAGCGCGCCGCCCACTTCGTCCATCGTCCGGTGTGCGGCTTCCACCGGAGACATACCCCCACGCATATTACGCTCGACATTCTCAACAACCACGATCGCATCGTCGACCACAATACCGACCGCAAGCACCAGTCCGAATAGCGACAGGTTGTTCAGCGAGATGCCGAAGGTTGACAGCACAATGAACGAACCCAGCAGCGAAACCGGAATGGCCACCACCGGAATAATCGTCGCGCGCCAGTTCTGCAGAAACAGAAAGACCACGCCGACCACCAGCAGGATCGCGACGAAAATCGTCAACACGACTTCGTGGACCGATTTGCCGATAAAGATCGTCGGGTCGTAGATGATCCTGTACTCGACACCTGGCGGGAAGTCGCGGCTCAGGTCGCGCATCGTGGACAACACTTCCTGTTCGACCGCCAGCGAATTGGCACCGGGTTCGGCGTAGATCAGCATGGTCGCCGCGTTGTTGCGGTCCATGAACGCGGTCGATCCATAGTCGGCGGCGCCGACCTCGACGCGCGCGATATCGCGAATATGCGTGACGCGCCCTTGTGGGTCCGATTTCACGACAATGTCGGCGAATTGATCCGGCGTGGACAGGCGGCCGAGCGCTTCGACGTTGATCTGATAAGCGGCATTGCTCCTGGTCGGCGGCTGGTTCAGCACGCCTGCGGAAACCTGCAGGTTCTGCGCACGCAGCGCGGCGAGCACTTCGCCGGCGCTCAGGTTGCTTGCGGCGGCCTTGTCCGGATCGACCCAGATACGCATCGCGTATTCGCGGCCACCGATAAACTGCACATCGCCGACCCCTTGTAAGCGGGCTAATGCGTCTTTCACATGTAGCGTCGCGTAGTTGGACAGATAGAGCGTGTCCCGCGATTTGTCCGGCGAATCCAGATGCACGGCCAGCAAAATACTGGGCGTCGATTTTCTGACCTGCACGCCGAGTCGCTGAACATCGTCGGGCAAGCGCGGCAAAGCGTCCTGCACGCGGTTTTGCGTGAGCATTTGCGCGACGTTCAGATCGGTGCCGATGCGGAACGTCACCGTGACGGTCAGCTTGCCGTCGCCGGTCGACTGGCTGCTCATATAGAGCATGTTTTCGACACCGTTGATCTGCTGCTCGAGCGGTGTCGCGACCGTCCGTGCGATCGTTTCCGCCGACGCACCGGGGTAGGTCGTGGTCACCTGCACGGTCGGCGGAACGATTTCCGGATATTGCGCGACGGGCAATACGAACATTGCGCCGAGGCCGATCAACGTCAGGAAGGCACTGACCACCGTCGCAAAACGCGGGCGGTCGATAAAGAAATGGGCGATGCGCATGGCTTCGTTCGGTCCTGTTCGGCTAGTCCTGTTTGGCCGCGTAGCGAAGCGCGCTGTCACGCGTCTTCACCTTGGAGCCGGGCGCCGCATAGGGCAGGCCGTCGACGATGACGCGGTCGTCGCGCGTCAGGCCGGACCGGATCACACGCAGTCCGCCGCGCAGATCGCCCACTTCCACCTGCTTCGGCACGACCGTGCCGTCCGCGGCGACCGTCAGCACGATATGCTCTGACTGATCGGGCAGCACCGACGCGTCGGGGATGAGCAAGGTGGGCTCCGGCGCCGCGACGGCGAGGCGCACGCGCGCGAACTCGCCCGGTGTGAGGCGCAGGTCCGGATTGGCAACCGTTGCGCGCGCATGGATGGTGCCGCTCGAGCGGTCCAGTACGTTGTCGACGAAGTCAAGCGTCCCTTGCCGTGTCGCGACCGTATCGTTACCGTTGCCCGACATCAGCTCGACTTTGTTCGCGAGCGGGGCTTTCACGTTGGTCCGGTAACGGGTGAACGTTTTGAAATCGGCCTCGCTCATGTCGAAATCCAGATAAATCGGATCGAGTGACACGAGGGTCGCCAACAGGGTGGTCGGACTGGTGGCCGCGCGGCTGCCGGCGATCAGATTGCCGATCGACACCAGGTGCCTGCCGATGCGGCCGGTAAACGGCGCGGTGATCCGGCAATGATCGAGGTCAAAGCGTGCATCGCGAATCTGCGCCTGGGCATCGTCTATGGCGGCCTGCGCGGCGTTCAGGTCCGATGTGCGTTGCTGCACGTTTTCGACCGTTCCCGCGTCGTTGCGCTCGAGCTCCTGGGCGCGGCGCAACTCCTGGTCTGCGAGCACGCGCCTCGCGGTTGCGCTTTCGAGCTGCGCTTTGGCCTGCGCGAGCTTGATCTCATAGGGCACGGGGTCGACCGTAAACAGCAGATCGCCCTTATGAACGATGTTGCCGTCCTTGAAGTCAATGCCCGTCAGCGTGCCGCCGACCTGCGCGCGAAGCTCAACCTGATCGACCGCTGAGTATTGCCCGAGAAAGCCAAGACGCGTGTCGAGATTTTCCAGCAGTGGCTTGCTCACCGTCACTTCCGGCTGCGCGGCGGGCTGCCCAGCCGCAGGAGACGCGTTACCGCCGCGGTGCAGGTATAGCCACCAGCCGCCGCTGATCGCAGCCATCGCGAGCAGCACCGCGCTCCAGCTTTTCAGCGGCGAACGCTTGCGGGTGCGTTGGGCGTCGCGCTCCTGCACCCGATCGTCTTGCAGTTGTGTTTCCGTATCCACCTGATTGCATCCTTGGCAATGTTGACGAGCCATCTGAACGATCGGTGCACGGGCGTGATCTGTCATGCCGTGCGAGGAAGGCTTGCATCCACGTGGACCGCGTGCGCGAGAGGCGTGCGGTTTCGCGATCGTATAGATGTTATTGACCTTCTAATCGTGCAGAAAGATTGCATGTGTAATCTAAATGGTCAAGGCAAATTTGATCAAGCGTTGCGATCGCTGCGCTTCAGATGGGCTGAACCTCATGTCTGGCGGGCGTTCGCGAGATTGTTCACGCGTGTCGGCAAGTGAATTCAAGCGAGCTGGATATATCCGCGGGGGTCCGATACGGTAATCTTGGCGCCACAACAGAAGGACGACTCCCTCCATACCTTTGGCCTTTTGTTGTTGTCACGCACGAGCCTCGCTCGTGCGTTTTTTTTTCGTGTTCGGCCATGCAATTGCCCTACATTACAAGGGCTGCGGCGAGGTTTTGCCGGCTTCACCCGATTCGAGCTATCCTCGTGATTTGTTCAACGTCGACCGCTCACCCTCGCGCCCTTACGGCGCACGCTCCCCACCTACGATAGCGTCGACCCACTCTCGCAGGAGCCGTCATGCTTGCCCTGGAAGTCGTTTCGCTGCCGGTTGCCGACGTCGACCGCGCGCTTGCCTTCTATAAGGAGAAGGTCGGTTTCAATCTCGATGTCGACTATCATCCGACTCCGACGTTCCGGGTCGTCCAGCTCACGCCGCCCGGGTCGTCGTGTTCGGTGCAACTGGTGGCCGCCGACTCGCCCGCGCGAGTGCGTAACCTGTATCTCGTCACGGCCGACCTCGCGGCCGAACGGGAGGCGCTGATCGAACGGGGCGTCGCGGTCGGCGCGTTCCGGCACAAGGCGCCGCTCGATACATGGGCCGGCGGATGGAGTCCGGGGCTCGATGCTGAGCGTCGCGATTACGCGAGCTTTGCGGACTTTGAAGACCCGGACGGCAACACCTGGACGCTCCAGGAGCGCGGTTACCGCGTGCGCTGATATGGACGAGAACCTCCACGCGTTTGATCCGCTCCGCCCACGTTTGCAGAAACTGGCGTACCGGATGCTCGGGTCCGTGGCCGAAGCCGAGGACATCGTGCAGGACGTCTGGCTGCGCTGGCATTCGGTGGCCCGTGACGGCATCGATAACGCGGAAGCGTGGCTGGTCGCGGTGACCACGCGGATGTCGATCGACCGTCTGCGCGCGGCGAAGATTCAACGCGAACAGTACACGGGCATCTGGCTGCCCGAGCCACTGTTGAGCGAGTCGCCGGCTACGCCGGAAGAGGTCAGCGAACGCGCCGACGACGTGTCGGTCGCGTTCATGCTGCTGCTCGAACGGCTGACGCCGGAGGCACGCGCGGCGTTCCTGCTGCGCGAGGTGTTCGATATGGACTATGACGAAGTGGCCGGGGCGGTCGGCAAAACGGAGGCAGCATGCCGTCAACTGGTGAGCCGCGCGAAAGCGCAACTGCGTGATGGGTGGTCGCGCTTCGAGGTGTCGCGCGAGACCCACCGGCGCTTGCTGCTGAGCTTCACGCAGGCGGTGGAGGGCGGCGACTTCGCGACGATCAACGCGTTGCTTGCCGAGGACGCGATGCTGTTCAGCGATGGCGGAGGCAAGGTGATCAGCTTCCCGAAGCCGCTGGTGGGCGGCAAGCGCATCGCGCAGCTTTTTTATGCGACGTTGCTGCGTTTCAAAAGCGAGCTTCGCTTCGAGTTTATCGAACTCAATGGGCGGTGGGCGCTATTGCGCTTTCTGGACGGCAGGCTCGAATCGGCACAATCGTTCGAAACAGATGGCCATCGCATCGTTCGTGTCTTCCTTCAACGCAATCCCGACAAGCTAGCGCTGATTGCCGCGACACACGGCACTCCCCCCGAACGCTGAAGCGCTCCGGCGCGGCAGCGCGTGGCGGTAATCGATTGGTGCCTGACGGGCAACGCCGTGAGTCCAATCGTCTATCTAGCGCTGTGCGCGCTACAGACTTAACATGATCTCGTGCGGCCGTCGCCATGACGACCACCGCCGTTTATCGTCGCAAGGAGACATCATGACTCAGCGTATCAACTACATTCAGCAATCGCCCGAGCTGTTCAAGAAGTTTCAGGCATTTAGCAATCAGGTGAAGGACTGCGGGATCGAACAGACGATTCTCGACCTCGTTTCAATCCGTGCATCACAGATGAATGGTTGCGGATTTTGCCTAGACATGCACGTAAAGGAGGCGCGCCTCCACGGCGAGCGTGAACTGCGCCTCTACCATACCGCGATCTGGCGCGAGTCGACGCTCTTTGCACCGCGTGAGCGTGCGGCGCTGGCCTGGACGGAGGTGCTGACCAAACTGCCCGAGCACGGCGTACCTGACGACATTTACGAGAGTGTGCGCGGCGAATTTTCGGAAAAGGAGTTGTCGGATTTGACCTATGCTGTGATGGCGATCAACGGCTGGAATCGTGCGAATGTCGCATTCAGGACCGCACCCGGTTCCGCCGACAAGGCATACGGTCTCGACAAGGCCAACCTCGCCTGAATGCGTGACGCATTGCTGTTTTCTTTGCCCATCGTCGGCCCGCGTCGCGGGCCGCGTCCTTTTGGAGAACGCATTATGTTTCGCTTGAAAGCCACTGCCATCGCCACGTTCGTCGCAGCGGGATCGTTGATCGGACAGGCGCACGCTGCGGCGCCCCAAGCCATCGTCACACCTGTGATGACGCAGCCGCTTCCCGATTACCCCGGCAAGGAAGCGCTGATGATCACCGTCGAGTATCCGCCCGGCGCAGTCGATCCGGTGCATCGGCACAACGCGGATGCGTTTGTCTACGTGCTTGAAGGGTCCATCGTGATGCAGTTGAAGGGCGGCAAGGAAGTCACGCTGACGCCCGGGCAGTCCTTCTATGAAGGCCCTAACGATATCCACACCGTGGGACGCAACGCGAGTCAGACCAAGCCGGCGAAGTTTCTCGTGCTGCTGCTGAAGAAAAAAGGCGCGCCGGTTCTCGTACCTGTCAAGTAAGCGCGGCTCGCGCCGCCGACATCCAGCGGAAAAAAACGGCGGTCGATGTCACAAACGGTGGCGCTCAAACGTCTAGGTGGGTGTGGACCCAACTACTTTGCGCTTCCATGTCAGACACCGACTCCCGACGATGCGTTAGCGGCGCCGATGATCCGTTTGCCAGCAGTTTTGCAACCAGTTATGCCGGCGTCGTCTCTTTCCTTGCTGTTGCAGATGAAGGCAGTTTTGCCAGAGCGGGAGACCGCCTCGGCATCGGCCGTTCATCGGTCAGCCGTAATGTGCAGAAGCTTGAGGCCCAGCTCGATACGCGTCTTTTTCTTCGTACGACGCGAAACACGTCGCTGACGCGCGAGGGCGAACGCTTCTATGAGAACTGTCGGCCAGGCGTCGAGCGCATCGTGCGGGCGCTCGAAGAGATGCGCGAGTTGCGCAACGGACCTCCGCGAGGTCACTTGCGCATCTGCTCGACGCCCGGATTCGGCCGCAAGATTGTTGCGCCGCTGCTGCGGGGCTTTCACGCTCAGTATCCGGACATCAAGCTGGAATTGGTGCTCAACGAGCGTCTCGCGGACTTCACCGCCGATCGTATCGACGTGTCGTTTCGCGACGGGCAACTGGCGGATAGCGAAATCGTCGCGCGGCAGCTGATACCAATGCAAATGATCGTTTGCGCATCGCGCGAATATGCGTGTGCTCACGGCTTGCCATGCGATATCGACGGGTTGGCCGCGCACCGCTGCATCAACTTCCGGATGGCGTCGGGCCGCGTCAAGGAGTGGGAGTTCAAGGTCGGCGGTCTCCCGTACCGGCGCCTGCCGGTTGCGCGGCATACGTTCAACGACCCGGACCTGATCGTGCAAGCGGTGCTTGACGGGCATGGCGTCGCGCAGCTGCCGGCTTATCAGGTGTGCAATCTGATCGAGCAAGGACAGCTTGTCAGTTGCCTGTCGCAGTATGCGCCGGACGACGGCGGCCACTATATCTGCTATCTGAGCCGCAAACATTTGCCGGCGAGAATCCGGGTCTTCGTCGACTACATGATCGAGCACACGAGGAAACTCGATCTCGATTGTTTGACGAGGATGCCTGCGGCTGTGACGAGTCTATCGTCGATGCCGTTGGCGGTCACACGCTAATTGATGCCGCACAGGCAACACCATGCGTGGCATCGCGGTGCTACCGTTTGATGGCATGCGCCCCTACGATGATTGCTGCACGGACGCCATACGCTTTGCGGTGAATCCGGCAGAACACCGGCAGCGCGACACGATGGCGCTGACCGGATCCGAACATCGCGGATGGCCTGATGGCCACACAAGCTCATGAAGGAAGACCATGAACATCGTAGTGATAGGCGGTACGGGCCTGATTGGCCGTAAAGTCGTGAAGAACCTGCGCGCGCGCGGCCACTCCGTTATTGCAGCGTCGCCTGCATCGGGCGTGAACACCATCACCGGTGAAGGGCTGAGGGACGCATTGGTGGGCGCAAACGTGGTGATCGACCTCTCCAATTCACCGTCGTTCGAAGATCAAGCCGTGCTCGAATTCTTCGAGACGTCAGGCCGGAATCTGTTTGCGGCGGAGATTGAGGCGGGCGTACAGCATCACGTCGCGCTATCCATCGTCGGGACGGACCGTCTTGCTCAAAGCGGTTATTTTCGCGGCAAGATCGCGCAAGAGAAACGGATTCGCGAATCGGGCGTGCCGTACACGATCATTCAGTCGACACAGTTCTTCGAGTTTCTCAGCGGTATTTCGCAATCGGGCAGCGAAGGGAAAAACGTACGGATTCCCTCGGCCTTCTTTCAGCCGATCTCGTCGGACGACGTGGCGGCAGCCGTCGCGGATTTTGTGGTTGAGTCCCCGCGTAACGGTGTTGTCGAGATTGCCGGCCCGGATCGCGTGCGGCTTGCCGAACTGGTGCGCCGTTATCTGATTGCGACGGACGATGCGCGCAACGTGATCGAAGATCCGCAGGCCCGATACTTCGGCGCGGAGCTGGATGACGACACGCTCGTGCCGCGCGCGAATGCGCGCCTTGGTGCGACTCACTTCGATACATGGTTCGCACAGTCGCAAGCGGAATCGCAGGAAAAGCCGCAAGCCAAGCCGCAGGTCGCGCGATAAACGGCAAGCACGGACCACGCGCGCCATGCCGAATTTGCGTCCCCTCCCGCTGACGTTGCTCGACAAATACCACGGCAAAGACGTCAAAACGCTGTATTCGACCACCGTCACCGTAACGGGAGGCTGCGCATCGAATGGGCGCGCGTCGGGTATCGCACGTTCCGACGACGGCAATCTCGCCGTCGAACTGCGCTTGCCGGTCGCGCTCGATGGTCCGGGTGGCGGCACGAATCCGGAGCAGCTATTCGCCGCCGCGTATGCGGCGTGCCTTCATGGCGCGCTAAGTCTGCTAGCCGAGCGGCTCGGCATCCGCATACCCGATGCATCGGTCGATGTATCGGTCGATTTCAACCGCGACCCGGTGGACGGCCTGTTCATGCTGAGCACGCGCACGTCGGTCCATTTGCCGGGCGTCGAGCGCGCCGTTGCTGAAGAACTGGTTCGCAATACAGAGCGATTTTGTCCGTATACGAAGATGGCACGACAAGGAATCGACAATATCGTTGCGCTTGTCCTACCGGATCGGGTGGGTGAGTCGTAACGCTGCCTGTCTGCAATTCTGAAGTCGAAGGGATGTGGGATATGAATGGCATCGACCGCTGGTCGCATATCGTCAAAGGCTTGCGCGGACGTGCTCCCGAAATCGCACACGCGATTCGCCGGGCGGCGTACGCATCGTGCGATTTCGACGAACGGCCGCCATTCTCGATGGCCAATGTTTCGACTATTCGCCGTATCGAACGGCAGACCGAGTCGACCCTGCTGGTTTCATGGAGCGACCCGACGCTCGGCCGTTACCAGGATCAGACATGGCGAGCCGGTTTTGCGCGTAGGCCTGGCGTTTGCGGGTTGACAGGGATGCCGGTGTGCCGTGGAGATGCGGTTTACAAACCGGTCGTGCGTGGCGGTGCGAAACCGCTCAACGCGTTCGATATGATTCTGGCTAGCGCGTTGCCGCTTGCCTGCATGCGCCTATCCGGCGATCCACTCGTGCAACTCATGCTCTGACGGCAGCGACTCCCCTCCGATCGCGCAGTTCACAAATGTTGACAGATGCGCGATGCGAAATGCGTGATCATCATCCCGGCGATGTTGTCGCCTGTCACAGTGAATCTGCGTGTGACCTGTTCACTTTCGGGGGGCGTGAAATGAAAGCTGCACGTACGTCGGTTGCCATTATCGGTTCCGGAACGATCGGGACCGACCTGATGTGCAAGGTTATCGAATCGGAAGTCTTCAATCTTGCGTTCATGGTTGGGCGCGATGCGAAGAGCACCGGTCTCGCGATTGCCAAAGAGCGTCACGTCGAGACATCCTCAGAAGGGATCGACTTCCTGAAGTCCCATGCCAACGCATTTGACATCGTATTCGATGCGACGTCGGCGTACGCGCATGCGCAACATAACGCGTTTTTCTCGGCGGCCGGAAAGTTCGCGATCGACCTGACGCCGG
>NZ_CADIKH010000038.1 GCF_902859855.1 Paraburkholderia humisilvae | reverse complement strand
GGCCTGCGGGCTCGCCTGCGCCGCCTTGCCGCGCGCGGCGCGGCGCGGCGGCGCGGCGCCCGCTTCATCGGGGTCTACAGGCGGACGGCGTTCGGACAAGGGCATGAGTCGCTTCGCAAGTACAATATCGGCTTTCCACGTATTCGCGGCCGCCCGGCACAATGGCGCGGCGTGCGGTGGCGCGGCAATGTCCCGCAATCATAGCCGCTCCGCGTGCGGCATCGGCAGTCTGAGTTCTTTCGTTGCTGGCCGTCGCGCACTGCATCGCTGGCGTTGCAAGACGACTTGCCGCCTGGGCACCGCACGTGCCTCGCGCCGTTGTGCACGCCCGTCTATACGCGCCAGCGCTATTTGCTCACTTTTGTCGCCGTTTCCGTATCCCGTCGTCCGCATGTTCACCCTCTCCGATTTCGATTTCGCGCTGCCGCCCGAACTGATCGCGCAAGTCGCGTTGCCCGAACGCAGCGCCAGCCGCCTGCTCGAGGTGGACAACGGGACTATGCCGGCCACACTAGTCGACCGCCGCTTCTCGGCGTTGCCCGACTGCATCGCGCCCGGCGACCTGCTCGTCTTCAACGACACCAAAGTGCTGAAAGCGCGCTTTCCCGGCCACAAGGCGAGCGGCGGCAAGATTGAGGTGCTGATCGAGCGGCTGACTGGCGAGCGCACCGCGCTCGCTCAGATCCGCGCGAGCAAGAGCCCGGCCGCGGGCACGCAACTGCGTCTCGCCGACGCATTCGACGTGACGGTCGGCGAACGCGTCGAACCGTTCTATACGCTGCATTTTCCGGCCGACTGCCTGACGCTGATCGAGCAGTACGGGCGTCTGCCGCTGCCGCCGTACATCGAGCACGATCCCGACGCGACCGACGAGACGCGCTACCAGACCGTCTACGCGCAAAATCCGGGCGCGGTAGCCGCACCGACCGCCGGCCTGCATTTCGACGACGCGCTCTTTGCGCGACTCGATGCGCGCGGCGTCGAGCGTGCCACGCTCACTTTGCATGTCGGCGCGGGCACATTCCAGCCGGTGCGCGTCGAGAACATCGCGGAGCACAAGATGCACAGCGAGTGGTATCAGCTGCCGCAGTCGCTGGTCGACAAGATCGCCGCGACCCGCGCACGCGGCGGCCGCGTGATCGCGGTCGGCACGACGTCGATGCGGGCGCTCGAAGCCGCCGCGCGCGACGCGCAAAGCGCCGGCCGGCCGCTCGCGGCAACCCAGGCGGAAACGGATATTTTCATCACGCCGGGCTACCGCTTCCGCGTGGTCGACCGGCTCGTGACGAACTTCCATTTGCCGAAGTCGACGCTGCTGATGCTGGTGTCGGCATTCGCCGGCATCGACACGATTCGCGCTGCGTACCAACATGCGATCGACGAGCGGTATCGTTTCTTCAGTTATGGCGACGCGATGCTGCTAACGCGCGCGAGCGACGCATGACGGACGTTCAGGTTTGACTGAAACCCGGGTTCTTTCATCGGCCGCCGGACACCCGCCGGTGGGTCGCCGCTGCGGGCTTCGCCCCAGATTTCACCCCAGACTTCACCTTAAAGCGCCGGGCTGTTCACCCGGTTGCACAGGAGCGTTTCAATGACCGACGGTCATCATCACAACCATCACACCGATCCCCTGCGCGATCACACCCCGCCTGCGGCAGGCCTCAAGTTCGACCTGCTGGCAACCGATGGTCAGGCGCGCCGCGGCCGCCTGACGCTGAATCACGGCGTCGTCGAAACGCCGATTTTCATGCCGGTCGGCACCTATGGCACGGTCAAGGCGATCCAGCCGCGCGAGCTCGAGGAAATCCGCGCGCAGATCATCCTCGGCAACACGTTTCACCTGTGGCTGCGCCCGGGCCTCGACACGATCGCCGCGCACGGCGGTCTGCACGGCTTTATGGGCTGGCAGCGCCCGATTCTCACCGACTCAGGCGGCTTTCAGGTGTTTTCGCTCGGCGACCTGCGCAAGATCACTGAAGATGGCGTGACGTTCGCGTCGCCGATCAACGGCGACAGGCTGTTCCTGTCGCCGGAAGTTTCAATGCAGATCCAGAAGGTGCTCAACTCGGACATCGTGATGCAATTCGACGAGTGCACGCCCTACGCGACCAACGGCGTGCCGACGACGCGCGACGAAGCCGCCGCGTCGATGCGCATGTCGATGCGCTGGGCAAGGCGCTCGCTCGACGAATTCGCGCGCCTGTCCAACCCGAATGCGCTGTTCGGCATCGTCCAGGGCGGCATGTTCGAAGACCTGCGCGACGAATCGCTCGCCGGCCTCGCCGACATGGATTTCCACGGTCTCGCGATTGGCGGCCTGTCGGTTGGCGAGCCGAAAGAGGACATGATGCGCGTGCTCGAACACGTCGCGCCAAGGCTGCCCGCGCACAAGCCGCGCTACTTGATGGGCGTCGGCACGCCCGAGGACCTGGTGACCGGCGTGGCGGCGGGCATCGACATGTTCGACTGCGTGATGCCGACGCGCAATGCGCGCAATGGCTGGCTCTTTACGCGCTTTGGCGATATCAAGATTCGCAACGCAACGCATAAGAATTCGCTGCGCCCGCTCGACGAGCAATGCGGCTGCTACACGTGCCGCCATTTCACGCGCGGCTATCTGCACCATCTGCATCGCGTCGGCGAAATTCTCGGCGCGCAATTGAACACGATTCACAACCTGCACTACTACCTCGAGTTGATGCAGGAAATGCGCGACGCGATCGACGCCGGCAGCTTCGACGCGTTTCGCAAGCAGTTTCACGAGAACCGCGCGCGGGGCGTTGTTTAGAAGGACGGCGCGCGAAACATTACAATTCACTTTCGCGACGGCGCGTCGGTCAGTGTGTCAAAAGGGTGCCCAGGAAGAGGTCGACAATGGATGCCCGGACCGCGTGCATGCTGCGCACAGATCCCGCTTCGCAGTGCCTTCACCGCGCCATTGCAATGTCTTTGCGGCGCGCTTGCCGCACTTTTGCAGCGCTTTCGCGGCAGTTTTGCAACGCTTTTGCAAAACCGGGCAGCCTGATCGCAATACTGATTCGGCACGCCGTCGCGTAAATGGCCGGTGGTAGAATAACCGGCTGACTTTTTTGACTGGTAAAAACGGAGAGACCAACGTGTCGTTAATTCCCAATGCCTTCGCACAAGGCGGTGCCGCGGGGGGTGCCGAATCGAGCCTGATGAGCTTCCTGCCGCTCATTTTGATGTTCGCAGTGCTCTACTTCATCATGATTCGCCCGCAAATGAAACGCCAGAAGGAACATCGCAACATGCTCGCGGCGATGGCGAAGGGCGATGAGGTCGTGACGAACGGCGGCATCGTCGGCAAGATCACCAAGGTCGGTGAGGCCTACGTGGGCGTCGAGATCTCGGAAGGAACCGAAATCACCGTGCAAAAGGCTTCGGTCACGACGATCCTCCCGAAAGGCACGATCAAGTCGCTGTAAAGCGTGTGCAACAGAGCATGCCCCGCGCAAGGTCCCGTGCCGACATGTTTCGACGAAGCGGTTCCGGTCGAATCCGGCGCGGCCTTGCAGCAACGACCTCGCGGCAACGACCTCGCAGCAGTGGTCTTGCAGCAATCTCAGGCAGCGGGATGGAAAGAATGCAGCAGGCTTCCTCCGTCCGTAGTCTCGTTCAATAGCCGGACGCCTCGCTTCTCAGGGCACGCTCTCAGACCTCGCTTCCAGCCAACCGTCCGTTGGACCATCCCATGAATCGTTACCCCCTCTGGAAATATGCCGTGATGCTGGTGGCGCTCGCCATCGGCCTCCTGTACACGCTGCCCAACTTCTTCGGCGAAGCGCCGGCTGTGCAGGTGTCGAGCGGCAAGGCAACGGTCAAGCTCGATTCGACCACGCTGTCGCAGGTCGAAGCAGCGCTGGCGGCGAGCCAGATCAAGCCGGACGCAGTCACGTTCGACAATTCGCAGTTAAACGCGAACATTCGCGTGCGCGTGCGTGACACCGATACGCAATTGCGCGTGAAGGACCTGCTGCAAAAGGCGCTGAACAGCGACCCGTCGGATCCGAGCTACGTCGTCGCGCTGAACCTGCAAAGCGCATCGCCGCGCTGGCTGACCGCGCTGCATGCACTGCCGATGTACCTCGGTCTCGACTTGCGCGGCGGCGTGCACTTCCTGCTGCAGGTCGACATGGAAGGCGCGCTGAACAAAAAGCTCGATTCGGATGCGTCCGATGCGCGCACGCTGTTGCGTGATAACCGGATTCGCGACGGCGGCGTCAATCGCGTCGGCCAGTCGGTGGTGGCGAGCTTCGCGGATCAGAACACCGCCGAAGCGGCACGCACGGAGCTGACGAAGGGCGTCAGCGAATTGCAGTGGGCGACGCAGCAGGCACAGGACGGCGGCAGCTGGCAGGTGGTCGGCACGTTCACGCCGGCCGTGAAGCAGGCCGTGCAGGAGGCCGCGCTCAAGCAGAACATCACGACGCTGCATAACCGCGTCAACGAACTGGGCGTCGCGGAACCGGTCATCCAGCAGCAGGGCAACGACCGCATCGTCGTCGAATTGCCGGGCGTGCAGGACACCGCGAAAGCGAAGGACATTATCGGCCGCACCGCGACGCTCGAAGCGCGTCTCGCGGACCCGGTCAACACGCACCCGAATCCGGGCGATCCGGTGCCGCCGGGCGACGAGCTGTTCACGCAAGGCAACCAGGTGCCGGTGCTGTTGCGCAAGCAGGTGATCTTCACCGGCGATCGCATCATTGACGCGTCGGCGGGCTTTGACGAGCATCAACGCCCGTCGGTCAATATCCGTCTGGACTCGGCCGGAGGCCGTGCGGTGCGCGCGGTGTCGCGCGACAACATCGGCAAGCCGATGGCCATCGTGCTGTTCGAAAGAGGCAAGGGCCAGGTGCTGACGGTCGCGACGATCCAGTCCGAGCTTGGCGATCGCTTCCAGATCACCGGCCAGCCGACGCCCCAGGCAGCCGCCGATCTCGCGCTGCTGCTGCGCGCCGGCTCGCTCGCCGCGCCGATGGACATCATCGAGGAACGCACGATCGGCCCGAGCCTCGGCGCGGACAACATCAAGAAGGGCTTTGACTCGGTCGTCTACGGCTTTATCGCGATCGCGGCGTTCATGATCGCGTACTACATGCTGTTCGGCCTGATCTCGATGATCGCGCTGTCGGTGAACCTGTTGCTGCTGGTCGCCATCCTGTCGATGCTGCAGGCCACGCTCACGCTGCCGGGTATCGCCGCTATCGCGCTTGCACTCGGTATGGCAATCGACGCGAACGTGCTGATCAACGAACGCATCCGCGAAGAACTGCGCAACGGCGCACCGCCGCAGCTAGCGATCCAGAATGGCTACGCGCACGCATGGGCGACCATTCTCGACTCGAACGTGACCACGCTGATCGCCGGCCTTGCACTGCTCGCGTTCGGCTCGGGTCCGGTGCGCGGCTTCGCGGTCGTGCACTGTATCGGCATTCTGACGTCGATGTTCTCCGCGGTGTTCTTCTCGCGCGGTCTCGTGAACCTCTGGTACGGCGGCAAGAAGAAGCTCAAGTCCCTTGCGGTTGGCCAGGTATGGCGGCCAGCAACGGCCGACGGCGCCGCGGCCTACCTCGGCGACGACACGGCAGGCGCAGCGGGCACGACGAGCACGGCCCGCACGGTCCCAGCCCCCGCGAAACAAAAGGCACCGGCCTCCGCGCCAGCGCGCGCCGGCAAGCCAACCGTACGGCGCCGCAATGCGCCGGGCACGCCGGCATCCGGCAACGCGCCGAAGAAACCGGGTTCATCCCGCTGATACCCGGAGAACGAGACCATGGAATTTTTCCGCATCCGTAAAGATATTCCGTTCATGCAGCGCGCGTTGATCTTCAACGCGATCTCGCTCATTACGTTTATCGCCGCCGTGTTTTTCCTTGTGCACCGCGGCCTGCACCTGTCGATCGAGTTCACCGGCGGTACGGTCATCGAAGTGCAGTATCCGCAGGCGGTGCAGCTCGAGCCGGTGCGCGGCACGCTGTCCAGGCTCGGCTACGCCGACGCGCAGGTGCAGAACTTCGGCACCTCGCGCGACGTGCTGATTCGCCTGCCGTTGAAGCAGGGCCTGACGTCCGCGCAGCAAAGCGACCAGGTCATGGCCGGGCTGAAAGCCGAGAACGCGCAGGTCCAACTGCAGCGCGTCGAATTCGTCGGGCCGCAGGTCGGCAAGGAACTCGCGACCGACGGCCTGCTCGCGCTCGCCTGCGTGGTCGCCGGCATCGTGATCTATCTGTCGTTCCGCTTCGAATGGAAGTACGCGATCGCCGGCGTGATCGCGAACCTGCACGACGTCGTGATCATTCTCGGCTTCTTCGCGTTCTTCCAATGGGAGTTCTCGCTGTCGGTGCTGGCGGCGGTGCTCGCGGTACTCGGCTACTCGGTCAACGAATCGGTGGTTATCTTCGACCGGATCCGCGAAACGTTCCGCCGCGAACGCAAGCTGACGGTGATCGAAGTGATCAACCACGCGATCACCAGCACGATGTCGCGAACCATCATCACGCACGGCTGTACGCAGATGATGGTGCTGTCGATGTTCCTGTTCGGCGGCCCGACGCTGCACTACTTCGCGCTCGCGCTGACGGTCGGTATTCTGTTCGGTATCTACTCGTCGGTGTTCGTCGCGGCGGCACTGGCGATGTGGCTGGGCGTCAAACGTGAAGACCTGCTGAAGGACAAGAAAGAACGCCACGATCCGAACGATCCGAACGCGGGCGCGCAAGTCTGATCGCGGCAGGCGCTGCAAAAAAAAAGCCGGTTCACAGTGAACCGGCCTTTTTCATTGGCAGCTTTGTCGACGGCGTGCGCCGCTCACACCCTCGTCATGCAGCGCGGTTACGCAACGCCCGCCTACTGCTTGATCCCTTCCGCCTGGATATGCAGCACGGTCGCCATGCTAAAGCCCTGCTTCTGCCCAAGATTGATGCCGTAGTCCGCGCGATCGAACTTCGCGGTCGCCTCGACGCCGCACACTTCGCGCTTGAGCATCGGGTGCTGCATGCACTTGAACGAGACCACCTGCAGGTTTAACGGTTTCGTCACACCGTGCAGCGTGAACTCGCCGATCACTTCGACCGGCTTGTCGCCGTCAAAGCGGATCTGTGTGCCCTTGTAGACGGCCGTCGGATACTTCGCAACATCGAGCATATCGTCCGAGCGCACATGTTCGTCGAGCTTCGGATTGCCGGTTTGAACGGATGACGTATCGATCGTTACGTCGACGGTTCCCGTCTTCGCCTCCCGATCGACCGTCACGCTGCCTGATGATTTCGTGAATTTACCGCGCCATACCGACAGGCCACCCATATGATCCGTCTCGAAGCTCGGAAATGTGTGGTTCGGATCAAGCTGATACGTATCAGAAGCTGCCGTTGCATCAAACGAAACGCATGCCGCCAGTGCCGCGGCGGCAACCAGAAGTGTCTTCCTCACCTTGTTCTCCTTTATGTAGACACGATGCGACCCTGCGCACCGCTACCGACTACCTGCCCTACTTTCCCGCACCTACGAGATGAAACCGGATCACGACGTCGTCCGCGACCACCGACGTGTCTTTCCACTCGCCGAGGCCAACGTCGTACTGTGAACGTTTGATGGTCAGCGACCCGTCGAATGCATGCGCAGCGCCTTGCGTGGTCACCTT
This sequence comes from Paraburkholderia humisilvae, assembly GCF_902859855.1. Classification (GTDB taxonomy): domain Bacteria; phylum Pseudomonadota; class Gammaproteobacteria; order Burkholderiales; family Burkholderiaceae; genus Paraburkholderia; species Paraburkholderia humisilvae. Next base: position 59,246 of record NZ_CADIKH010000038.1, on the reverse strand, counting down.
CACCGGCACGACCACCGTTTGCGATTTGCCTTTGATCGTCAGCTTGCCGGTCACGTTGAACATGTCCGTGCCCGCCGGCGCGATGGCGCTCGAGACGAAGGTCGCGTTCGGGTAAGTTTTCGCGTCGAACCAGTCCTTGCCGCGCACTTCATCGTTATAGGTTTCGTCGCCAAGGTCATAACTCGTCATATCGACACTCACCTGCGCATTGCCCGCGGCCGGCTTCGCGGGGTCGAACGCGAGTTGCCCGGAAAACCGGGTGAATTTGCCTTCGACGGGCACGTTCATCTGCTTCGACGTCGCGGTGATCGTACTGTGCGCGGTGTCGATCTGCGCAAACGCGTCGCTCGTCCAAAGCGCGAGCGACGCAGCCGCCGCGAGGGTCACCATGGCCGATACCGCGAGCCTTACCCGTTGCACAGAAGCTTTCATGGTTGTCCTTATTTGATGAACGGAATCATCCTCGACAGCAGCCCGTCGCGATCCAGCCATTGGTGCTTGAGCGCCGCGGCGACATGCAGCACGACGAGCACGAGCAGCGTGTAGTTGAGCGCGATATGCACATTCTTCAGCACGACCTTGAGCACCGGGTCGGGCGCGATCAGCCGCGGTAGCGGCACCAGCCCCAGATAGACGACCGGTACATTGGCCGCGAGGCTGTACAGGTAGCCCGATACCGGAATCAACACCATCAGCACATAGAGCGCGACGTGTGTGACCTGAGCCGCGCTGCGCTGCCAGGCGGGCATGCCCGCGGGCAATGGCGGTGCGGCATGAGTGGCACGCCAAAGGATACGCAGCACGACGAGCGCGAACACCGTGACGCCGATCCATTTATGCCATGAAAAGTAGCGCAGCTTGGTCGGCGTGAAGCCGGGGATGTCGGTCATCACCCAACCGAGCGCAAAACCACAGATGATCAGCAGTGCGATCAGCCAGTGAAAAGCGATGGCCGTGCGCGTATAGCGCAGACCCGTTTGACGCTGGGCAAACGACGAGAGATGTGCCATGGCAGGCCTCCCGCGCAGGGAATCGCGATTATGAAGTTAAACGGCACGGCCGCTCCCGTTATTCCCGTCGATGCACGTCGCATCGCGTGCGGCCTGATCCATCGACGCCATGCTACTCCACCCGCTGTCCGTCAACGCAAGCCGTCGGAGTAGAGGGAACCGCGCGGTCCGAATTTTGCTATTCCGACGCGGGTGCGACGCTGACGGACCGATGCCGGGCGGTTCCGATTGCCGGCTACGCGCGGGAGCACGTCAATTACCGGGCGCGACGGGCTAGCCGACTCCGGCAATGCGCCTTTGATACTATGTCGCCAGGATTTTCCCACCCGCTGTCATCGCTAGTCTCACCGTTGGCCGTCGGACGCGCAAATGCAGCCCAGGCGCCAGCGGCACGATCGCCGAGCACGCTTCTACCTAACGTTTTGCTTCTTGCCTGCATGGAACAAGACCGCCTGATTGCATGTCACGACTGCGACGCGCTGTTTCAGAAGCCGCGGCTCGGCCGCCGGCGCCTCGCGCGTTGTCCGCGCTGCAAGGCGGTGTTGTACGGCAGCACGTCCGGGCGGCTCGACCCGATCTGCGCGATGACGATTGCCGCGCTGATCACTTTCCTGATCGCGCAAGGCTTTCCGATTCTCGAACTGAACACCAACGGCATCACATCGCAGACCAGCCTGTTCGGCGCACTCCAGGTGCTGTGGTCCGAAGACATGCAGGTCGTCGCCGTGATGGTGTTCTGCTCGACGATGCTCTTTCCTCTGATCGAACTGGTCGCGCTGCTCTACGTGCTGCTGTCGGTGCGGGCAGGCTTCGTGCCGCCCGCGTTTCATCAGGTGATGCGCGCGATTCAATTCGTGCGGCCGTGGGGCATGATCGAAGTGTTCATGCTCGGCGTGCTGGTCACCATTGTCAAAATGACCAGTCTAGCGCGCGTTATCCCGGAAGCCGCGCTGTTTGCTTTCGGCGCGCTGACACTGATGTTCGCGGTGGTCGTCACGTTCGAGCCGCGCACGCTGTGGGACGTCGCCGACACCCTGACAAAGCACAAGACACGCCAGGCGCGGCGCCGCACGCAACGCGTCGCGCAGCAGCGGGCGAGCGGCACCGCGCCGCGTCAGGGATGAGCGCCCGATGAAATACCTGACGGCCTCGCGCGCCGGTCTGATCGCGTGCCATGCATGCGGGCGCGTGCAGCGACGCGTGCGCGTCCACCCGCACGGCGCGCCGCAACGCTGCGAACGTTGCGGCGCCGCGCTGCACCGGCGCAATCCGGACAGCCTGATGCGCACGTGGGCGCTGCTGATCGCCGCCGCGGTCCTGTACATTCCGGCGAACCTGCTGCCCGTGCTGCATACCACGTCGCTGGTCGGCTCGGAGAACGACACGATCATGAGCGGCGTCGTGTACTTCTGGACATCCGGCGACTGGCCGCTTGCGATCATCGTGTTCGTCGCGAGCATTCTCGTGCCGATGATGAAGCTCACGGTGCTCGCGCTGCTGACGATCACCGCGCAGCGCCGCTCGCGCTGGCGGCCGCACGAGCGCACGACGCTATACCGGATCGTCGAGCGGATCGGCCGCTGGTCCATGCTCGATATTTTCGTCGTCACGATGACCGTCGCACTGGTGCGCTTCAAGTCGCTCGCGGAGATCACCGCGGGCCCCGGCGCGATCGCGTTCGGCTCGGTCGTCATTCTGACGATGCTCGCGTCAATGCAATTCGATCCGCGACTGATCTGGGACAACATCGAAACCGGTCCGCCACCACGCCGGCGCGAACCCGCGCTCAACACGGACAGCACCACCTCCTCTCCCCAGGACCCGCACCATGAATAGTCCACAAGACCCGACGCCCGACGCGCCGCGCCACGATCCGCCCGGACCGGACGTACCCGAGCCCGAAATCGACGCGCGCCGCCGCTGGTTGCCGTCGCTGGTATGGGTCATTCCGCTGATCGCCGCGCTGATCGGCGTCGCGCTCGTGGTTCAGTCGATCTACGAACGCGGCCCGACCATCACGATCAGCTTCAGCACCGCGGAGGGGCTCGAGCCGGGCAAGACGAAGGTGAAGTACAAGGATGTCGACATCGGCTTCGTGAAGACCATCAAGCTCGCGAATAATCATTCGCGCGTGCTGGTGTACGTGCAGCTCTCCAAGGAAGCCGAAGACTTCGCGGTGAAGGACAGCCGTTTCTGGGTCGTGCGGCCGCGCATCGGCGCGAGCGGCGTGACCGGCTTGAGTACGCTGCTGTCGGGCTCGTATATCGGCGTCGACGGCGGCCGTTCGACCGAAACGCAAACGGAATTCGTCGGTCTCGAAACGCCACCGGCGGTCACGTCGGACCTGAAGGGGCGGCAATTCACGCTGCGCGGCGAATCGCTCGGCTCGATCGACATCGGCTCGCCGGTGTTTTACCGGCGCGTGCAGGTCGGCCAGGTGACCGGCTTTTCGCTCGACAAGGACGGCACCGGCGTGACGGTGCAGGTGTTCGTCAGTGCACCGTTCGATCAGTACGTCGGCACCAACTCGCGCTGGTGGCATGCAAGCGGCGTCGACTTGCGGCTCGATTCGAGCGGCTTCAAGCTCAATACGCAGTCGCTGGCGACGGTGATCGTCGGCGGTCTCGCGTTCCAGTCGCCGCCCGGCCAGGCGGTCGGCGTGCAGGCGCCGAACAATATGACGTTCCGCCTTGCCGACGACGAGAGCGACGCGATGCACGAGCCGGACGGCGAGCCAGTGCGCGTCGTGATGAACTTCAACCAGTCGCTGCGCGGGCTGTCGGTCGGCGCACAGGTCGACTTCCGCGGCATCGTGCTCGGCCAGGTGACGAGCATCGGCGTCGAATACGATCCGAAGGCGCGCAACTTCACGATGCCGGTGACGATGAACCTGTATCCGGACCGGCTGCGCAGGCGCACGCGCGAGGCATTGCCGGCGCCCGGCTCCAAGTCGAGCAACGAGCTCCTGCAGGCGCTCGTCCAGCACGGCCTGCGCGGCCAGTTGCGCACCGGCAACCTGATCACCGGCCAGTTGTACATCGCGCTCGACATGTTCCCGAACGCGGGCAAGGCGAGCGTCGACGTGGCGCACGAGCCGCTCGAGCTGCCGACCATGCCGAACTCGCTCGACGAGCTGCAGTTGCAGATCGCGGATATCGCGAAGAAGCTCGACAAGGTGCCGTTCGACCAGATCGGCACGAATCTGAACACCGCGCTGACGAACGCCGACAAGCTGTTCTCGAAGCTCGATACCGAGCTGCTGCCACAGGCGCGCGACACGCTTGCGGCCGCCAAGCAGACCTTCGGCTCGGCGCAGGCGACGCTGCAGCAGGATTCGCCGATGCAGTCCGATATCCATCAGGCGCTGCAGGAACTGACCCGCACGCTGCAGTCGCTGAACGCGCTGGCGGACTATCTTGAGCGCCATCCCGAATCGCTTGTGCGCGGAAAATCAGGAGATAAACCATGAGGTTCGCGTGGCTCACCCGTTCGTTGTGTGCGCCGCGCGGCGCAGTGACGGCATCCGGTAAAACGGCGGCGGCTGGCGTGCTGTGCGCGCTCGCGCTGGCCGCGTGCTCGTCGCCGCCCAGCCGGTTCTATACGCTGAGCACCGGCGAGACCTCCGCGGCAGGCGCCGCCGCCGTCGCCAATCCGGCGTTTCTGATCGAAGTCTCGCCAGTCGACGTGCCGCCGCAAGTCGCGAAAAACCAGTTTGTCGTGCAAACCGGCGACACGCAGGTGCAGGTACTCGAGCAGGAACGCTGGGCATCGCTGCCGGGTGATGAAATCCGCCGCGCGCTGTCGAACTCGCTCACACGCCAACTCGGCACGATCGACGTGTTCGGCACGCCCTATCCGGATCGCGTACCGGTCTACCGCGTCAAGGTCAATGTGCAGCGTTTCGAATCGTGGCCCGGTTCGCATGCGCTGATCGACGCAGTATGGAGCGTGCGCTCGGTGCGCACGCAGGCGCTGCTGACCTGCCGCAGCGTCGCGAGCGTGCCGGTTTCCGACGGCTACGATGCGCTGGCCGCCGGCCACCAGCGTGCGGTCCAGCAGATTTCGAGCGAGATCTCCGAAGCGGTGCGCACGCTTGCCGCAAGCCCCGCGCATGGCACGGCACTCACCTGTCCGGCGGCTTCCGCGCAGGCGATGCCCGTGACACCCGCTGCGCCGACGGCAAGCGCCGGGAGTTGACGCGATAGCGCTGATGCGGCGCGGCAAGCGTAAGGCGGTCGAGGTGTTGCCGACGCACGCTGCCGCGCAGCGCCATCCATCGCGGTTGGTGTGGAACGGCTGGAGCGCCGGGAGTCGCACGCGCGACCGCGTACAATGGCGGCTTATTTAAAGCCCGACGCGCGTCGCTAAACGCGTCCCATGCCCTGCGGCCCCGCCCCATGTCTTTCGACTTTTTCGTCCCCTGCCCCCGCGGTCTCGAAGCCGCGCTTGCCGCCGAACTCACTGAAATTGCCGCACGGCACCTCGACAGTGCGCCATTTACGGCGGGCGAGCAGGTCCCCGGTGGCGTGCACTTTCGCGGCGGCTGGGCAGCTGGCATGGCAGCCAACCTGCATTCGCGCGTCGCAAGCCGCGTGCTGCTGAAAATCGCGCAGCGGCCGTACCGCACCGAACAGGATGTCTATGCACTGGCGCTCGAGCAGCGCTGGGAGCAGTGGTTTTCGGCCAATGAAACGCTGCGTGTCGATGTCACCGCGATCAAATCGCCGCTGCGCAGCCTCGAGTTCGCCACGCTGCGCGTGAAAGACGCGATCTGCGATCGTCTGCGGGAAGTGAGCGGCGCGCGCCCGAGCATCGACACCGGCGCTCCCGACGTGCGCGTGTTCGCGTTCCTGACCGCGACCGACTGCACGCTGTATCTCGACACGTCCGGCGAACCGCTGTTCAAGCGCGGCTGGCGGCTCGACAAAGGGGCGGCGCCGCTGCGCGAGAATCTCGCCGCCGGCATTCTGCGGCTCACCGGCTGGACGCCCGGCACGCCGCTGTACGACCCGATGTGCGGCAGCGGCACCTTTCTCGCCGAAGCGGCACAGGTCGCGCTCAACGTTGCGCCGGGCGTCGAGCGGCGCTTCGGTTTCGAGAAGCTGAAGCAATATGACGTCACCGCGTGGCAGGCGTTGAAGGTCGCGGCGCAGGACGCGAAGCGGGCCGCCCGCGCCAGTCGCAACGCCGACCTGCAGATCTTCGGCAGCGACATTTCCGGCGATATGCTCGACAAGGCGCGCGCGAACTTCGAACGCGCCGGATTTTCCGGACTGCCGCTCAAACAGGTCGACGCGCGCGGCATGACGCCGCCCAGCGACACGCCGGGCATTCTCGTCGCCAATCCGCCGTACGGCGAACGGATCGAAGTGCGCGGCCGCGGCCCACGCGGCGAGCTTCGCGCGACCGGCCGCGACGAGCGCGACGAAGGCTTTCGACGCACGCATGCCGACACACCCGACAGCGAATTCTTCCAGTCCCTTGGCGACGCGCTAAAGCAGCGCTTCACCGGCTGGCATGCGTTTATTCTGACGTCCGACCGCAAGCTACCGGGCCAGTTGCGTCTGCGGGAATCGGCGAAGACACCGCTCTACAACGGCGCACTCGAATGCCGGCTGTTCCGCTTCGATCTGGTCGCCGGCAGCGTGAAACAGAAGCCGGCGTCCTGACACGATGCGTCGACGCGAACGCCCGCGCCTGAGCGCGGGCATCGCCTATTCGACCGACTTCACCATATCCTCGATCACTTTCTTCGCATCGCCAAAGACCATCATCGTCTTGTCCATGTAGAAGAGATCGTTGTCGAGTCCGGCGTAACCCGCGGCCATCGAACGCTTGTTGACGATCACCGTGCGCGCCTTGTACGCCTCGATAATCGGCATGCCCGCGATCGGCGACTTCGGATCGTTCTTTGCGGCCGGATTCACGACGTCGTTCGCGCCGAGCACCAGCACGACATCGGTCTGGCCGAACTCGTTGTTGATGTCGTCCATCTCGTAGACGAGGTCGTACGGCACTTCCGCTTCCGCGAGCAGCACGTTCATGTGCCCCGGCATGCGGCCGGCGACCGGGTGAATCGCATAACGCACGTCGATGCCCTTCTCGACGAGCTTGTCGGTGAGCTCCTTCAACGCATGCTGCGCACGCGCGACCGCGAGCCCGTAGCCCGGCACGATCACGACCGACTCCGCATTGCCGAGCATGAACGACGCGTCTTCGGCCGAGCCCGACTTCACCGGACGCTGCTCCTGCGCGCCGCCCGCGGCCGCCGCGCCGGGCTCCGCGCCGAAACCACCGAGCAGCACGTTGAAGAACGACCGGTTCATCGCGCGGCACATGATGTACGACAGAATCGCACCGGACGAACCGACCAGCGAGCCGGCGATGATCAGCATCGCGTTATTCAGCGAGAAGCCGATGCCCGCCGCCGCCCAGCCCGAATACGAGTTCAGCATCGACACCACCACCGGCATATCCGCGCCGCCGATCGGGATGATGATCAGCACGCCGAGCACGAACGCGATCAGCGTCATGATGATGAACGGCAGCCACGACTGGGTCAGGAAAAACAGGATGCCGAAACCGATCATCCCGAGCGCGAGCAGCAGGTTGATCGTGTGCTGGCCCGCATAGACCACCGGCGCGCCCTGGAAGAGCCGGAACTTGTATTTTCCCGACAGCTTGCCGAACGCGATCACCGAACCGGAGAACGTAATCGCGCCGACGAACGTGCCGATAAAGAGCTCAATCCGGTTGCCGTACGGCAGGAAGTCCGGATAGGGCGCATCTTCGGCGACAAGACCGAACGCGGACGGCTCCGACACCACCGCATACGCGATGCACACCGCGGCGAGACCGATCAGCGAGTGCATCGCCGCGACCAGTTCCGGCATCTTCGTCATCTCGACGCGCGCGGCGATCAATGCGCCGATCGCGCCGCCGACCACCAGCGCCGCGAACAGAAGGCCGAGGCCGAGCCCGAGATTCGAGCCGAGCAGCGCGGCCTGCTTGACGATCAGCGCGATGGTGGTGAGGATCGCGAGCGCCATCCCGACCATGCCGAACACATTGCCCGCGCGTGCGCTTTTCGGGTTCGACAGCCCCTTCAGCGCCTGGATGAAGCACACCGACGCGACCAGGTACAGCAGCGTAACGACGTTCATGCTCATCGCGCGCCCTCCTTAGCCGGCGCGGCGAGTTTCTTCGGCTCTTTCTTCTTGAACATCTCGAGCATGCGCCGTGTCACGAGAAAGCCGCCGAACACGTTGACCGCCGCAAGCGCGACCGCAAGCGTGCCGAAGAACTTGCCCGCGCCGACCGTCAGCCCCGCCGCGAGCATCGCGCCGACAATCACAATGGCCGAGATCGCGTTGGTCACCGCCATCAGCGGCGTATGCAGCGCGGGCGTGACATTCCAGACCACGTGATAGCCGACGTAGATCGCCAGCACGAAAATGATCAGGTTGATCACCGTGTGGTTGATGACTTCCATCGCCGTTTCTCCTTATGGGGTGCTTACCGGATGATCGTGATCAGGCAGCGCGCACGACTGCGCCGTCGCGCACGAGCAGCGTCGCCGCGACGATGTCGTCGGCCAGATCGATGTTGAGCGTGCCTTCCTTCGTGACGATCAGCTTCATGAAGTCGAGCAGATTGCGCGCGTACAACGACGAGGCGTCGGCCGGCACCATCGCCGCGAGATTCGTGTAGCCGGCGAGCGTCACGCCGTGCTTCGTGACGATCTTGTCCGGTTCGGTCAGCGGACAGTTGCCGCCGCGCCGGCCGTCCACCTCCGCGCCGCGGCCCGCCGCGAGGTCGATCAGCACCGAGCCGGGCTTCATCGCCTGCACGGTTTCCGCCGAGATCAAGGTCGGCGCGGGGCGCCCCGGAATCAGCGCAGTCGTTATCACGACGTCGGCCTGCCTCGCGCGCTCGTGCACGAGCGCCGACTGGCGCGCGAGCCAGGAAGGCGGCATCGGTCGCGCGTAGCCGCCGACGCCTTCGGCCGCCTCGCGCTCGTCGTCGGTTTCGTACGGCACGTCGAGAAACTTCGCGCCGAGCGACTCGATCTGCTCTTTCACCGCAGGACGCACGTCGGACGCCTCGATCACCGCACCGAGGCGCTTCGCGGTCGCGATCGCCTGCAGGCCGGCAACGCCCGCGCCCAGGATCAGCACACGCGCGGCCTTCACGGTGCCGGCGGCGGTCATCAGCATCGGCATGAAGCGCGGATACAGGTCGGCGGCGAGCAGCACGGCCTTGTAGCCGGCGATGTTCGCCTGCGACGACAGCACGTCGAGGCTCTGCGCGCGTGTCGTGCGCGGCGCGGCTTCGAGTGCGAACGCGGTCAGGCCGGCCGCCGCAAGCCGCGCGGCGTTGTCTGCATTGAAGGGATCGAGCATGCCGACGAGCGTCGCGCCGCGCTTGATCAACGGCAATTCGGCTTCGGTCGGCGATTGGACTTTGAGAATGAGATCGGCGGCGAACGCGCCCGCCGTGTCGGTCATTTCCGCGCCGACGGCCACAAACGCGTCGTCGGGAAAGCTCGCGGGCGTCCCGGCGCCGCTTTGCACCGTCACCCGGTGGCCCTGCGACACATACTTTTTGACCGTCTCGGGCGTCGCGGCGACGCGGGTTTCGTAGGCGCGCGTCTCGGCTGGCACTCCGATGTGCATCGTGAACTCCTCCTCGACCTTCTTGTTTGACGAACTTGCCGACGAGGGCTCGCCGGCTTGCTTAATGCAACGGCTACTGTGTCACTTTAACCGAAACCCCGGCGCGCGATCCAAATTTGTCCGTGATCGGGCCGCGGTGAGGTTTGATGCGGGCTGCCGACTCGCCGCGAAGCACCGTGGCCGCCGGATGGCGGGTGGGCGCGGGCGGCGCACCCTCATAAACGGTAAAATAGCGGCCCATGAAACCGGAAACCTGGGCTCCGCATGTGACGGTCGCCGCGATCATCGAACGCGACGGGCGTTTTCTCGTCGTCGAGGAACAGACCCCCGCCGGGCTTCGGCTTAACCAGCCGGCCGGGCACCTCGAAGCGGGCGAAACGCTCGTCGAGGCGGTGGTTCGCGAAACGCTCGAGGAAACCGCGCATCCGTTCACGCCCAGCGCGCTGGTCGGCGTCTACATGACGCATTTCGCGCGCGCGGACAGCGACGGCACGACGTACCTGCGCTTCACGTTCTGCGGTACGGTCAGCGCGCCCGAGAACCGCGCACTCGATCCGGACATCGTCCGCACGTGGTGGATGAGCGCCGACGAATTGCGCGCGTGCCCCGAACGGCATCGCACGCCGCTCGTGATGCGCTGCATCGACGATTACCTCGCGGGCCGGCGTTTCCCGCTCGACTTCGTGCACACGCATTCGGTCGGGCCTCCCCGATAAAGAAGGCAGCAGGCACAAACAGATGAGCAAGCAGAAAGTCGTAGTAGGCATGTCGGGCGGCGTCGATTCGTCGGTGACCGCGTGGCTGCTGAAGGAACAGGGCTATGACGTGGTCGGCCTTTTCATGAAGAACTGGGAAGACGACGACGACAGCGAATACTGTTCGACCCGGCAGGACTGGATCGATGTCGTGTCCGTCGCCGATCTGATCGGCATCGACGTCGAAGCGGTGAACTTCGCCGCCGAATATAAAGACCGTGTTTTCGCCGAATTCCTGCGCGAATACTCGGCGGGCCGCACACCGAATCCGGACGTGCTGTGCAATGCGGAAATCAAGTTCAAGGCATTCCTCGATCACGCGATGTCGCTCGGCGCGGAAATCATCGCGACCGGCCACTATGCGCGCGTGCGCGAAGTCGACGGGCGTTTCGAACTGCTGAAGGCACGTGACCATACAAAAGATCAGTCGTACTTTCTGCATCGGCTGAACCAGGCGCAACTGTCGAACACGATGTTCCCGCTCGGCGAAATCCCGAAAACGAAAGTGCGCGAGATCGCCGAAAAAATCGACCTGCCGAATGCGAAGAAAAAGGATTCAACGGGCATCTGTTTTATCGGCGAGCGGCCGTTCCGCGAGTTCCTGAACCGCTACCTGCCGACGAAACCCGGTCCGATGAAGACCGCCGACGGCAAGCGGGTCGGCGAACATATCGGCCTCGCGTTCTACACGTTCGGCCAACGCAAGGGGATCGGCCTCGGCGGCAGCAAGGACGGCAGCGGCGAACCGTGGTTCGTGGCCGGCAAGGACATTGCGACCAACACGCTGTACGTCGCGCAGGGTCATGACCACCCCTGGCTGCTCAGCGAAACGCTGATTGCCGGCAACACCAGCTGGGTCGCCGGCGAGCCGCCGGCTGATGGCTTCGCATGCGGCGCGAAGACACGCTACCGTCAGGCCGATGCGGCATGTACGTTTACGCGCGCCGACACCCCGCAGGGGCACTTCTCGCTGCATTTCGACGACGCGCAGTGGGCCGTCACCCCCGGGCAATCCGCCGTGCTCTACGATGGCGATATTTGCCTTGGCGGCGGGATCATCGAGCACGCCGCGACCGCGCAGCCCGCGGCGCAGGCGTCTCACAATACGGCGCTCGCCGCGCGCTGACAGACGGCGGTCGAGGCGGCGCGCGAAAGCCATGCGATAACCTTTCATCCCGAGGCCGCGCGCGCAGCGCACCACGCCCTAACCCCGTGGCGGATTCCGTTCGCAATACGACGAACGATCCCGCCGCGGCGAATTGACTGCAACGGAGTCCCTATGTTTTCTCGACGTTACCTGGCGATGTGGTGCGCGGTGCTGCTCGCCTTGACCTGCGCGACGCTCGCCGTCACGGCGCACCTGGCGTGGTTCTGGCTGATCGTGCCCGTGCTGTTCGTCGTGCTGGGCGCGTGGGACCTGACACAACATCGGCACGCGATTCTGCGCAACTATCCGCTGTGGGGCCACTTCCGGTTCATGTTCGAGTTCATCCGGCCGGAAATCCGCCAGTACTTCGTCGAAGACGATACTGAAGAAAAACCGTTCTCGCGCGCGCAACGCAGCATCGTCTACCAGCGCGCGAAAAACGAAACGGACAGCCGTCCCTATGGGACCGAAATCGACGTGAAGGCGGTCGGCCACGAATGGATCAGCCACTCGCTCGCGCCGACCAAGCTGGACCATCACGACTTCCGCATCGTGGTCGGCGAGGAGCGCGAGCAACCCTATTCGATGTCGATCTTCAACGTCTCGGCGATGAGCTTCGGCTCGCTGTCGGCCAATGCGATCCGCGCGCTCAATCTCGGCGCGAAAAAAGGCGGCTTCGCGCACGACACCGGTGAAGGCTCGATGTCGAAGTATCACCGCGAGCATGGCGGCGACATCATCTGGGAAATCGCGTCCGGCTACTTCGGCTGCCGCAACGACGACGGCAGCTTCAACCCGGAAAAATTCGCCAGACAGGCGCGCGAGCCGCAGGTGAAGATGATCGAAATCAAGCTGTCGCAGGGCGCGAAGCCGGGTCACGGCGGTGTGCTGCCTGCCGCGAAGATCACGCCGGAAATCGCTGAGACGCGCGGCGTGCCGATGGGCCGCGATTGCGTTTCGCCCGCGTCGCACTCCGAATTCTCGACGCCGCGCGGCCTGCTCGAGTTCGTCGAGCGGCTGCGCAATCTGTCGGGCGGCAAGCCGACCGGATTCAAGCTGTGCATCGGGCATCCGTGGGAATTCTTCGGCATTGCGAAAGCAATGCTGGAGACCGGCATCCTGCCGGACTTCATCGTGGTCGACGGCGCGGAGGGCGGCACCGGCGCGGCGCCGCTCGAATTCACCGATCATGTCGGCGTACCGCTGCAGGAAGGGCTGCTGCTCGTGCGCAACACGCTCGTCGGCATCGGGCTGCGTCATCGCATCCGGATCGGCGCAAGCGGCAAGATGATCACCGCATTCGATATCGCGAAGACGCTCGCGATCGGCGCGGACTGGGTCAATGCGGCGCGCGGCTTCATGTTCGCGGTCGGCTGCATCCAGGCGCAAACCTGCCATACCGGCCGTTGTCCGACCGGCGTCGCGACGCAAGACCCGGTGCGTCAGCGCGCGCTGATCGTGCCCGACAAGTCCGATCGCGTATTCAACTATCACCACAACACGCTGCATGCGCTGCAGGAGATCGTGCAGGCGGCGGGGCTGCGGCATCCTTCGGATTTGCGGCCGCATCATATCGTGCGGCGTGTGTCGTCGTATGAAGTGCGGCTGATGTGCGATCTGCTGAAGTACCTCGAGCCGGACGATCTGCTCAACGGCAATTACCGCTATACGCTCTATGAGAAATGGTGGCCGGTCGCGCGCAGCGATTCGTTCACGCCGGAAGTGAGAAGCGTCGAGGCTTGAAGGATAGGCGGCATGCCGGGTGCATGCCGCGGCGGCCGTGCCGCGATGAGTGCCGCAAGCGCGCTGTCGCGCTTGCGGCGTGCGAGCCTGTGGGCTCAGCCTGTCAGCACCGTATCGATGAACGACTGCCGCTGCGAGAGCTTCTGGTAGTGCTTGTCCAGATTCGGATGCTGCTCGCGCCAGTTCAGCTCCGGCGTTCTGAAGTCGAGATAGCTGAGCGCGCAACCCACCGAGATATCCGCCAGCGAGTAGCGGTTGCCGGCGCACCACGCGTTGCTGCCCAGCCCTTGCGACATCGCGACGAGGCCTTCATCGACCTTGCGGCGCTGGCGCGCAAGCCATTTTTCGCTGCGCTGTTCCGGCTCGCGCAGCACGCCTTCGAGGCGCACCAGCACGGCGGCGTCCATCATCCCATCCGCGAGCGCCTCCCAGCAGCGCACTTCGATACGCTCGCGCCCCGGTTGCGGGATCAGCTTGCCGACCGGCGACAGCGTATCGACGTATTCGCAGATCACTCGCGAATCAAACACGGCCTCGCCATCTTCCATCACGAGGCACGGCACCTTGCCGATCGGGTTGAACGTATGAATGGTCGTCTCGTCGGACCAGACGTTGTCGAGCACCAGCTTGTAGTCGATCTTTTTTTCCGCGAGCACGATCCGCGCCTTGCGGACGAACGGGCTCGACAGCGAACCGATGAGTTTCATCACTTCTTCTGCCTTTTCTTGGACTGGGCGAAAGTATACGTGGAATGGCGATCTTTCAAGCAGTGCCGCAGCATCCCGCCAGCGGCGCCGGTGCGGCGTGTGGGCGGATTGCAACAATGCGGCTGCGCGCGGCCGTGACCGCTTGGGCATGGGGTTTGATATTGGGCGCTACAATCGCACGATGAACCTGCCGACCGAATCTTCCCTCGATCCGACAGCGGCCGTCGCCGTCTACCATCAGCGGCGCGAGCGTGTGCTTGCCGCGCTGCGCGCGGCCGGTGGCGGCGTCGCGATCGTGCCGACCGCACCTGAAGTGCTGCGCAACCGCGACGCCGACTATCCGTACCGGCACGACAGCTACTTTTACTACCTGACCGGCTTCACTGAACCGGAAGCACTGCTCGTGCTCGACGCGAGCGCGGCCCCCGATGCGCCCGCGTCGATTCTGTTTTGCCGCGCGAAGAACGTCGAGCGGGAAACATGGGAGGGCTTCCGTTACGGTCCGGAAGGCGCACGCGACGCGTTCGGTTTTGACGCCGCCTTTGCGTTCGACGAACTCGATACCCAACTGCCGCGCATCATCGCGGACAAGCCGGCTCTGCACTATGCACTGGGCGTCTCGGCGGAGCTTGACGCACACATGCGCCAGTGGCTCGACGCGGTGCGCTCACGCGCCCGTAGCGGCGTGCTCGCGCCGAGCGCGGTGCACGACCTGCTGCCGGTGCTCGACGAAATGCGCCTCTTCAAGGACAGCCACGAGCTGGCCGTGATGCGCCGCGCCGCTCAGATTTCCGCGCTCGCGCATCGCCGCGCGATGGCCGTGTGCCGGCCGGGCAGCCGCGAGTACGAGCTGGAAGCGGAGCTGCTGTATACGTTTCGCAAATATGGCGCACAAGCGCCGGCCTATGGATCGATCGTCGCGGCAGGCGCGAATGCGTGCGTGCTGCATTACCCGGCCGGCAACGCGGTCGCGCGCGACGGCGATCTGATCCTGATCGACGCCGCATGCGAACTGAACGGCTACGCATCCGACATTACACGCACCTTCCCCGCCAACGGCCGCTTTAGCGCCGCGCAACGCGAGTTGTACGACATCGTGCTCGCCGCGCAGCAGGCCGCGATCGACGTGACGCGCGCCGGCGTCCCTTTCAATGCACCGCACGAAGCCGCAGTGCGGGTGCTCGCGCAGGGACTGCTCGATACCGGCATCATCGGCCGCGAGCGCTTTGCGAGCGTCGACGACGTGATCGAGCAACGGGCCTACACGCGCTTCTACATGCATCGCACTGGACACTGGCTCGGCATGGATGTGCACGATTGCGGCGACTATCTCGAAAGACATCGTGAATCGAGCGTGCCGGCGGATGCGCAACAGACGCCGCTGTCGCGCACGCTTGCGCCGTCCATGACGCTGACGATCGAGCCCGGCCTCTATGTTCGCGCCGCCGAAGACGTGCCGCAGCAATACTGGAACATCGGCATCCGTATCGAAGACGACGCGGTCGTCACCGCGAACGGCTGCGAGTTGCTGACGCGCGACGTGCCGGTCGCCGCCGATGAAATCGAGGCACTGATGCGGGACGCCCGGACGCAGGACACTGCGCTCGCCGCGGGTGGAGCAGCATGAGCGGATCGACTTTGGATCAGGCGGGGCAGATGAACGGCGCCGCAGCGGGAGGGTCGTTGTCCCAGTCCGCGCAACAGGACGAATTGGCCGACACGCCGGCGCTTGCCTCTCAGACCGGCGCGCGGCCCGACTCGAACAGCCTGCCCGAGCCGCGGCAAGGTGAGCCGTTCGACTTCGACGTGACGATCGTCGGCGCGGGCCCGGTCGGGCTGGCGCTCGCCGGCTGGCTCGCGCGCCGCAGCGCGACGCGGGCGCTGTCGGTTGCACTGATCGATGCGCGCGAACCCGACGATGCCGCATCCGATCCGCGGTCGATCGCGGTGTCGCAAGGCAGCCGGATAATTCTGGAACCGCTGCGCTGGCCAACCGATGCAACCGCGATTCATCGAATTCACGTGTCGCAACGCGGACATTTCGGCCGCACGCTGATCGATCACGCGGAGCACGGCCTGCCGGCGCTCGGCTACGTGCTGCGCTACGGTTCGATCGTGCAATCGCTCGCCCAGGTGGTGCACGCGACGTCCGTGCACTGGTTCAAGTCGACCACCGCGCAAACGCCTGTGCAGGAGAACGACGGCGTGACGTTGCGCATTGACAGCGCCGGCGTCACGCGCCCGTTGCGCACCCGTCTGCTCGTCAGCGCGGAAGGCGGGCTGTTTCACGAGCAGCAGGCCCGCGGCGGCGGTACGCGCGACTATCGGCAAACCGCACTGGTCGGCACGGTCAGCGTATCGGCGCCACGACCGCACGTCGCGTGGGAGCGCTTCACATCGCAAGGGCCGATCGCGCTTCTACCGACCGGCGGCGTGCGCGGCGCGGACTATGCGCTTGTCTGGTGCTGCGCGCCTGAAGAAGCAGCACGCCGCGCGCAACTCCCCGACGACGCGTTTCTGCGCGAGCTTGGCATCGCCTTCGGCGATCGGATGGGACGCTTTACGCAGATCAACGGACGGGCGGCATTTCCGCTCGGTCTGAATACGGTGAACGTGCTCGTGAACGGCCGCGTCGTCGCGATCGGCAACGCCGCGCAGACGCTGCACCCGGTCGCGGGACAAGGCCTGAACCTCGGTCTGCGTGATGCGCACGCGCTGGCCGACGCGCTGTCGCAACACGGCGCGTCGCCGCTCGCGCTCGCTGCGTTCGCGCGTAGCCGCGCGCTCGACCGGCGGCTTACGATCGGCGCGACCGACACGCTGGCGCGCCTGTTTACGGTCGATTTCCCCGCGTTAGGAGCGCTGCGCGGCCTCGCGCTCACCGCGCTCGAATTCGTGCCGCCGGTAAAAACCGCGCTGGCGCGGCAAATGATGTTCGGGCAACGGCGCTAGCCTCGGTCACAAGGGCCAACCGCAGGGGCTGTAGCATCCGTGTTGGGGGATACCTGCCTGCGCCCGCCCGAGCAGCGCATGCGATGCCGGCGCCGCTCTATGACCGGGCGCAGTTTCATAGAAGATTTAACGGCTTATCAGGGATTCAACTCTGACGGGTAGTGAGCCGTTAACGTTAAAATAGAAACTTTCCCCTCGCGGTCCGCGGTTCCCGTGCGTGTCCCAGCGTCGTCTTCAGCGCTGTCGGATACGTCGTTTGCCGCGGCCAGTTCTACCGGTCATGCCCGTCATTGGCACGCACAATTTGCGCAACAACCTGTTCGTCGCCCCCATGGCGGGCGTCACGGACCGGCCGTTCCGGCAGCTCTGCAAGCGCCTCGGCGCAGGCTACGCGGTGTCGGAAATGGTTGCGTCGAACGCGCAGCTGTGGAAGAGCGAAAAGACCATGCGTCGCGCGAACCACGCGGGCGAAGTCGAGCCGATCGCGGTGCAGATCGCTGGCGCGGACCCGCAGATGATGGCCGAAGCCGCACGCTATAACGTCGCGAACGGCGCGCAAATCATCGACATCAACATGGGCTGCCCGGCGAAGAAAGTGTGCAACGTGGCGGCCGGCTCGGCGCTGCTGCAGAACGAGCCACTTGTGCAGCGCATCGTCGAGGCTGTCGTGAACGCGGTGGGCGTCGGGCCCGATGCGGTGCCCGTCACGCTCAAGATCCGTACCGGCTGGAATCGCGAGAACCGGAACGCGCTCACCGTCGCGCGCCTCGCCGAGTCCGCCGGCATCTCGATGCTGACCGTGCACGGCCGCACCCGCGCGGACCTGTATCACGGCGAAGCCGAATACGAAACAATCGCCGCGGTGAAAGCGGTGGTGAACATCCCGGTGGTCGCGAACGGCGACATCACGTCGCCGCACAAGGCGCGCGACGTATTGGCCGCCACCGGGGCCGACGCGATCATGATTGGCCGCGCGGCGCAGGGGCGCCCGTGGCTGTTCCGCGAGATCGAGCATTTTCTGCAAACCGGCTGCCTGCTGCCGCCACCGCGCATCGACGAAATCCAGCAGGTGATGAACGAGCATCTCGAGGATCACTACGCGTTTTACGGGGAATTCACAGGCGTGCGCACTGCGCGCAAGCATATCGGCTGGTACACTCGCGGCCTTTCCGGCGCCAACGTGTTCCGCCATCGGATGAATACGCTGGATTCGACGCGCGAACAGCTGCTCGCGGTCAATGAATTTTTCGATGCGCAAAAGGCGATTTCCGATCGCCTCGTGTACGTCGAAGACGAGATCAATAACAACGGCGAACGGGACCAATCCGACTTATTAGCAGCATGAGCAAGCACAATATCGAACAATGTGTCCGCGACAGCCTGGATATGTACTTTCAGGACCTCGACGGCTCCAACCCGCACGATGTCTATGACATGGTCATTTCGTGCGTCGAAAAACCGCTGCTCGAGGTGGTGCTCGAGCAGGCCGGCGGCAATCAGTCGCTGGCCGCCGAGTATCTCGGCATCAACCGCAATACGCTGCGCAAGAAGCTGCAACAGCACGGTCTGCTGTAGCGCACGCGCCCTGCCACGCCTTCTTCGGGCTTTACCGTTTTCATCATGATCAAGCAAGCGCTCATCTCCGTTTCCGACAAGTCTGGCATCGTCGATTTCGCGAAATCGCTGTCGGCGCTCGGCGTCAAGATCCTGTCGACCGGCGGCACCGCGAAACTGCTCGCGGATGCGGGCCTCGCGGTCACCGAGGTGGCCGACTACACGGGCTT
The DNA here is from genome assembly GCF_902859855.1 of Paraburkholderia humisilvae. GTDB lineage: Bacteria > Pseudomonadota > Gammaproteobacteria > Burkholderiales > Burkholderiaceae > Paraburkholderia > Paraburkholderia humisilvae. The sequence goes on along the minus strand of NZ_CADIKH010000038.1, from coordinate 40,473 downwards.
TCCGGAAATGCTCGACGGGCGCGTGAAAACGCTGCATCCGAAGGTGCACGGCGGCATTCTCGCGCGCCGCGATTTGCCCGAACACATGGCCGCGCTTGAGCAGCACGGTATTCCGACAATCGACCTGCTGGTCGTGAATCTGTATCCGTTCGTGCAGACCGTGTCGAAGGAAGACTGCTCGCTCGAAGACGCGATCGAGAACATCGACATCGGCGGCCCGACGATGCTGCGCTCCGCCGCGAAGAATCACCGCGACGTGACCGTGGTGGTCGATCCGGCCGACTATGCGGCGGTGCTCGACGAAATGCGCGCGAATCGCAACACGGTCAGCTACAAGACAAACTTCCGTCTCGCGACCAAGGTGTTCGCGCACACCGCGCAATACGACGGCGCGATCACGAACTACCTGACCAGCCTCACCGAAGAGTTGCAGCACCGTCAGCGCAACACCTATCCGGCCACGCTCAATCTCGCGTTCGACAAGGTTCAGGACCTGCGCTACGGCGAGAATCCGCACCAGAGCGCGGCGTTCTATCGAGACCTGTCCGTAGCGGCGGGTGCGCTCGCGAATTACCGGCAATTGCAGGGCAAAGAGCTGTCGTACAACAACATCGCCGACTCCGACGCTGCCTGGGAATGCGTAAAAACATTCGACGTACCGGCCTGCGTGATTATCAAGCACGCGAACCCGTGCGGCGTCGCGGTGGGCGCCGATACGAACGAAGCGTATGCAAAGGCGTTCCAGACTGATCCGACATCGGCGTTCGGCGGCATCATCGCGTTCAATCGCGAACTGGATGAAGCGACCGCGCAAGCCGTCGCGAAGCAGTTTGTCGAGGTGCTGATTGCGCCCGCGTTCAGTGCCGGAGCGCGGCAGGTGTTTGCCGCGAAGCAGAACGTACGACTGCTTGAGATCGCGCTCGGCGAAGGTCACAACGCGTTCGACCTGAAGCGCGTCGGCGGCGGGCTGCTCGTGCAGTCGCTTGATGCGAAGAACGTTCAGGCGCGCGACCTGCGCGTCGTGACGAAGCGCTACCCGACGCCGAAGGAGATGGACGATCTGCTGTTCGCGTGGCGCGTCGCGAAGTTCGTGAAGTCCAATGCGATCGTGTTTTGCGGCAACGGCATGACGCTCGGTGTCGGAGCCGGACAAATGAGCCGCGTGGATTCCGCGCGCATTGCCAGCATCAAGGCGCAAAACGCGGGGCTGTCGCTCGCCGGTTCCGCGGTTGCATCCGACGCGTTCTTCCCGTTCCGCGACGGGCTCGATGTGGTGGTCGCGGCCGGCGCGACCTGCGTGATCCAGCCGGGCGGCTCGGTGCGCGACAATGAGGTGATCGCCGCAGCGGATGAGCACAACATCGCGATGGTCGTGACCGGCGTACGTCACTTCCGTCACTGAGTTCCCTCGCCGCAGGCGGCCGATGTCCGGCCGTGCTACATCAGGCCCGCGCGGAGAACGGCCCGGCAGTTTCGCACTGGCGGGCCGTTTCTCATCCGATTCGTTGTAGTATCGCAGGCACCGCGTCCGCCCTTCCGCTATGAGAATTCTCGGCATCGACCCCGGCCTGCGCGTGACGGGCTTCGGCGTGATCGATCAGTCCGGTCACCAGTTGAGCTACGTCGCCAGCGGCGTCATCAAAACGCCCGATGGCGACCTGCCGTCGCGCCTCGGCGCGATTTTCGAAGGCATTTCCACGCTGATTCGCCAGCACGCTCCGGATCAGGCGGCCATCGAAAAGGTGTTCGTCAACGTCAATCCGCAATCGACGCTACTGCTCGGCCAGGCCCGCGGCGCGGCGATCTGCGGACTGGTGGCTGGCGGCGTGCCGGTGGCCGAATACACCGCGCTGCAGTTGAAACAGGCGGTGGTCGGGTACGGACGTGCAACCAAAGAACAAATGCAGCAGATGGTCGTGCGCCTGCTGACGCTCTCCGGCGTGCCCGGTACCGATGCCGCGGACGCGCTCGGCATGGCGATTTGCCACGCGCATGGCGGGAGCACGCTAAGCACGCTTGGCGGCATTGCACCGGCTCTGGCCAAAAAGGGCCTGCGCGTGCGCCGCGGGCGGCTCGTCGGCTAACCGCCGATTTCCGTCACATTGCGCGAACCGGCGCCGCAGTCCGATTCGGCCACATCGCGGCGGCCATACCGCTTCAAACCTTTCAGCCCGCGCCGTTCGCCTGCACGCTGCGCTACACTCGCGCTTTCCCCCACGATTGAATCGATCATGATCGGTCGCATTGCCGGCGTTCTGCTGGAAAAAAATCCGCCGCACCTGCTCGTCGACTGCAACGGCGTCGGCTACGAAGTCGACGTACCGATGAGCACCTTCTACAACCTGCCTTCGACAGGTGAAAAGGTGGTGCTGCTCACGCAGCTGATCGTGCGCGAGGACGCGCATCTGCTGTTCGGCTTCGGCACCGCGCAGGAGCGCTCAACGTTTCGCGAATTGTTAAAGATCAGTGGTATCGGCGCGCGCATGGCGCTCGCCGTGCTGTCCGGCATGAGCGTGCAGGAGCTATCGCAAACCGTCACGCTGCAGGACGCCGCGCGCCTCACACGCGTACCGGGCATTGGCAAGAAAACCGCGGAGCGGCTGCTTCTTGAACTCAAAGGCAAGCTTGGCGCCGACCTGGGCGCAGCCGCGGGCGCGGTATCCGCTTCCGGACATGCGTCCGATATCCTGAATGCGCTGCTTGCATTGGGGTACTCCGAAAAAGAAGCGTTGGCTGCCATCAAAAATGTGCCCGCGGGCACCGGTGTCTCGGAAGGCATCAAGCTTTCGCTCAAAGCGCTATCGAAGACTTGATGGCTTAACCGCGGCCAACTGCGTGTAATGACGAAGTGAAGCGGCCAAGTGAAGCGACGCAGCGAAGCATCTCATGCCGCTGTCGCGCGCGCACCCTGGCCATTCGGCCAGGTTTGTGAACAGGCCGCGCGCGGTACAATGCCCGTCATGATCGAAACCGACAAACTCGCCGCCGAACGCATCATCGCCGCCACGCCTGTGTCGCCGAACGAAGAGGCATTCGAGCGTGCGCTGCGCCCGCGCCAGCTCGACGAATATGTCGGTCAGGAAAAGGTGCGTGGCCAGCTCGAAATCTTTATCGAAGCCGCGAAACGCCGTTCGGAATCGCTCGACCACGTGCTGCTGTTCGGGCCGCCCGGGCTTGGGAAAACCACGCTTGCGCACATCATCGCGCGAGAAATGGGCGTGAACCTTCGGCAAACGTCCGGGCCGGTACTCGAGCGCGCGGGCGACCTCGCCGCGCTGCTCACGAACCTCGAAGCGAACGATGTGCTGTTCATCGACGAGATTCACCGCTTGTCCCCGGTCGTCGAGGAAATCCTGTACCCGGCGCTGGAGGACTACCAGATCGACATCATGATCGGCGAAGGGCCGGCGGCGCGCAGCGTCAAGCTCGACCTGCAGCCGTTCACGCTGGTGGGCGCGACCACCCGCGCCGGCATGCTGACCAACCCGTTGCGCGACCGGTTTGGCATCGTCGCGCGGCTCGAGTTCTATAACGCCAGCGAGCTCGCGCGCATCGTCACGCGCTCCGCGTCACTGTTGAACGCTCACATCGTGCCGGAGGGTGCGCTCGAAATCGCTAAACGTTCGCGCGGCACGCCACGCATTGCGAACCGGCTGCTGCGCCGCGTGCGCGATTTCGCGGAGGTAAAGGCAGACGGCAACATTACCGTGAAGGTGGCCGACGCCGCGCTCGCGATGCTCGACGTCGATCCGGTCGGCTTCGACCTGATGGACCGCAAGCTGCTCGAGGCGATCCTGCACAAGTTCGATGGCGGCCCGGTCGGCGTCGACAACCTTGCCGCGGCAATCGGCGAAGAGCGCGACACGATCGAAGACGTGCTCGAGCCCTACCTGATCCAGCAAGGGTATCTGCAACGCACGCCGCGCGGCCGTGTCGCGACGCTGCTCACGTACCGGCATTTCGGTCTTGCCGCGCCAGATTCATCCAGTCAGGCTCGCGGCCTGTGGGATTCGGATCCCACGTAGCACCGCTCAACGCCGCGCTTGCGGCGATTTGTGGAAGCCATCGTCGTCGCTGTGCCCATCGAGGTGCGCGACGTCAGCCCATGACACAACCGTCGCCCTGCCGTCGCTGAAATCGACAACATTGACGCTCGTGTTAAGCAAGGGGTAATCGCGTGGCGCGTCGAGCGCAATGCCATGCGCAAAGCGGTACACGCAGTCGAGCACGCCGCCGTGTGCGACACACGCAATGCGTCCGTTCGGGTGCGCGGCGACGATCGGCTCCAGCGCGTGCAGCACGCGGTGATAGAAGACGCGTTGCGACTCGCCGTCGGGCGGGGCAAAGCCCGGATCGCGGGTTTGCCATTGCGCGTATTCGTCCGGAAATCGCTGGGCGATTTCTTCACTGTCGTGTCCTTGAAACGCGCCGAATGAACGCTCACGCAAGCCTTCGCTCAGGACCAGCGACATGCCGAGCACATCGGCAAACGGTTGAGCGGTCTGCTGCGCCCGCTGCAGGTCGCTCGAATAAATCGCGTCGAGGTGCGCGCCCTCGTCGGTCTCGCGTGCAAAACGCGCGGCAAGCCGCTGCGCCTGTGCGATGCCCGACGCCGCAAGCGGAATGTCGATATGCCCTTGTATGCGTTTGATGCGGTTCCAGTCCGTTTCGCCGTGCCGGATAAAGAGAATTTGAGTGGTCATGAGATTGAACTACCGGATTGCGCAACGCTTTACGCGCGCGCTTGCAGCCAGAATGTAACCGGCCCGTCGTTCACCAGCGAAACCTGCATTTCCGCACCGAACTCGCCCGTTTCGACAATCGGGTGTTTCGCGCGCGCCGCTGCAACAAAATAATCGAACAGGCGCTTGCCTTCGTCGGGCGGCGCGGCCGGCGTGAAGCTCGGCCGCAGGCCGCTATTCGTGTCCGCCGCCAGCGTGAACTGCGAGACCAGCAGCAGGCCGCCCGTGCGGCCCGCGCCGTCGATGTTTTGCACGTTCAGGTTCATCTTGCCCGCTGCATCGCCGAATACACGATACCCGAGCACTTTCGCGAGCAGCCGGTCGGCAATCGCGTCGGTGTCGCCGCGTTCCGCGCAGACCAGTGCAAGGAGCCCCGCGCCGATTGCACCGGTCACTCGATCGCCGACGCGCACTTCCGCGTTTCTGACTCGCTGGATCAGCGCGATCATGCGGCGCCCCCAATCGACTTGCGGACGCCCTTCGCAGCGCGTTCGATCGTATGGCGCATCACACGGACAGCGTGATGCGTGCGAAGCGCCGCTTGCCGACCTGCACGACGAATTCGCCCGCTTCGACCTTGAGCGCCTTATCCGAAATAGTGGCGCCATCGATCTTCACACCGCCCTGCTCGATATTGCGCAGCGCTTCGCTCGTCGATGGCACAAGCCCGGCCTGCTTCAGCAACTGGCCAATCGCAAGCGGTGCACCGCTGAGCATCACGGACGGAATGTCGTCCGGCACCCCCCCCTTCGCACGATGGTTGAAGTCTTCGAGCGCCCGGTCCGCATCAGCCTGCGAATGGAAACGCGCAACGATTTCCTGCGCGAGCATCACCTTGAAGTCGCGCGGATTGCGGCCCGTTTCGGTTTCACGCCGGAAGCCCGCGATCTCGTCCATCGGACGGAACGACAGCAGTTCGAAATACCGCCACATCATGTCGTCGGAGATGCTCATCAACTTGCCGAACATATCGGCCGGCTTTTCGCTGATGCCGACGTAGTTGTTCTTCGACTTCGACATCTTCTCGACGCCATCGAGCCCCTCGAGCAGCGGCATCGTCAGGATGCATTGCGGTTCCTGGCCGTATTGTTTCTGCAGTTCGCGTCCGACCAGCAGATTGAACTTCTGATCCGTGCCGCCCAGTTCGAGGTCGGCGTTCAGCGCCACTGAGTCATAACCTTGCATCAGCGGATACAGGAACTCGTGGATCGAAATCGGCACACCGCCCTGAAAGCGCTTCGTGAAGTCTTCGCGCTCGAGGATGCGCGCGACCGTGTAGCGCGACGCGAGCTTGATCATGCCGTCCGCGCCGAGCGGCATCGACCATTCGCTGTTGTAGCGGATCTCCGTTTTGTCGCGATCGAGCACAAGCGACGCCTGGTCGAAGTAAGTCTTTGCGTTCGTTTCAATCTGCTCGCGTGTCAGCGGCGGACGCGTCGCATTGCGGCCCGAAGGATCGCCGATCAGCGATGTGAAGTCGCCGATCAGGAAAATCACCGTGTGCCCGAGGTCCTGCAGCTGACGCAGCTTGTTCAGCACGACGGTGTGGCCGATGTGGATGTCCGGCGCGGTCGGATCGAGACCGAGCTTGATGCGAAGCGGCGTTCCGGTCGCTGCGCTTTTCGCGAGCTTTTGCTCGAACTCCTCTTCGATCAGCAGTTCATCGACACCGCGTTTCGTGACGGCGAGCGCATGACGGACTTCGTCATTGACGGGAAAGGCGGATTGGGACGTGGACTCGGTGCTCATGCTGGAACAGGGATCGCAAAAACACAGATTGTCCCATAGTTGGCGCGCAGCGCAGCCGTCGTGCACCGTTAGTCCTGCGCGTTAGCCGAATGGCCAGAGTTTCGACGCCGTCGGGATGAGGCATGATGCATGCGTGGTGCGAATCGGAGACGGCTGCATAGCCTGTCCTGCCGCGCGGCATTGCGCGACAATCGGGCCGAGCGCTTCGCACTGAGCGGGTTGCACTGAGCGGTCAGTATTGAGCAGCTCGTTCGCAAACAACGGTCCAAAGGGAGCTCCAACGTGGCAAAAGAGGCGGCAAAAACAGGCGGCGTGTATTTCGGCCTGATGTCGGGCACGAGCATGGACGGCGTGGACGGCATCGCGGTCGAGTTTGCGCCGGGCAAAGCGCCGGTCGTACGGTCGGAGGCGTTCGTGAGCTTTTCAGACACACTGCGCGATGCGCTGTTCGGCCTGCAACAGCCCGGCGACAATGAAATCGAGCGCGAAGCCCTCGCCGCCAACGCGCTCGCCGCGCGCTATACCGTGTGCTGTCACGAACTGCTCAGAAGCGGCAACCTGTCCGCGGAACATGTCCGCGCCATTGGCGTACACGGACAAACCGTCCGGCACCGGCCGGAGAAGGGCTATACGCGCCAGATCAACAACCCGGCGTTACTCGCGGAGATGACCCATATCGACGTGGTCGCGGACTTCCGTTCGCGCGACGTCGCGGCGGGCGGCCAGGGTGCGCCGCTCGTGCCGGCATTTCATGCAACACTGTTCGGTGCGAAAGGCGAGACACGCGTCGTGTGCAATCTCGGCGGCATCAGCAATATCACGATTCTGTCGGCGAACGGCGCGGTGCGGGGTTTCGACTGCGGGCCGGCGAACGCGCTGCTCGACGAATGGGCGCAGCGACAGCTGGGCAAGCCCTTCGATGAGAACGGCCATTTCGCCGCCGGTGGTCAGGTTCATCGCCCTTTATTGCACGCGTTGCTCGACGAACCGTTCTTCGAACTTCAACCGCCCAAGAGCACGGGCCGCGACCTCTTCAACCCCGATTGGCTCGACGCGAAGCTGCAGGCATTCAATTCGCTGCCGCCCGCCGATGTGCAAGCAACGCTGACGGCGCTGACCGCGACGACCGTGGCTCGCGAGATCGAACGCCATGCTCCGGACTGCGCGGCGCTCTACGTGTGCGGCGGCGGCGCGCGCAACACGGAAGTGCTCAAAGCGTTGCAGCGCGCGATGGAGGAAAGCGGCGTGAGCGGCGCGCCGGTGCTCACGACCGAAGCGCTCGGCGTGCCGCCGCATCAGGTCGAGCCACTGGCCTTTGCGTGGCTGGCGATGCGCCATATCGCCCGTGAGCCGGGAAATTTGCCAGCGGTGACGGGGGCAGCCGGCGAGCGCGTGCTAGGCGCGCTTTACCCGCGCTAACCGGAACTTTGAAGTGAATGCGGCTCTGGCTTTACATCCGTCCAGTTGGCCGCGCCACAAATCAAAAGCGGGGCCCGCAGGCCCCGCTTTTCATACGACAGCGTGACGAAAGGTCATCACACGGAGAACGACGAACCACAGCCACACGTCGTGGTCGCGTTCGGGTTCTTGATGACGAACTGCGCACCGTTGATGTCGTCCTTATAGTCGATCTCCGCGCCGACCAGGTACTGATAGCTCATCGAATCGATCAGCAACTGGACGCCGCTTTTGTTCATCACGGTATCGTCTTCGTTGACCGCCTCGTCGAACGTGAAACCATACTGAAAGCCCGAGCAGCCGCCGCCCTGCACGAATACACGCAGCTTCAGCTCCGGATTGCCTTCTTCGTCGATCAGTTGCTTGACCTTCTCAGCCGCCGCGTCGGTAAAAACGAACGGAGCCGGCATTTCGGCTACAGGGGTGTCGGTCACTGCGTTCATGCGAACTCTCCAAATAAGCTACTAAACGCTATTGTAGGGCCGATCCTGATATCGTGCCGAACTCCATGAAAACAATAGGTTCTTACGAATAGCGCCGCGACAGACCGAATCGGGCAGCCGGTGCGCGAGCGCGCGCAGGCGGTTTTTATGGCCGCGGGTACGAACCGGCGAACGCGATTTGTCGAAGCAACAATCGTTAAAGAAAACAAAGGCTAAACAAACAAAAAGCCGCCGACGCAAATTGTGCGACAGCGGCTTCTCGAGGCTGACTCCATCGCGCCAAACTGCGCGGCGGAGCTGGCGCAAAGCGATTAACGCTTCGAGAACTGCTTCCTGCGGCGTGCCTTGTGGAAGCCGACCTTCTTACGCTCGACCTCACGCGCGTCACGCGTGACGAAACCAGCATGCGACAGCGCCGGCTTCAGCGTAGCGTCGTAGTCCATCAGCGCGCGGGTGATGCCGTGGCGAACCGCGCCCGCTTGACCCGTCTCGCCGCCGCCCGTCACGTTCACCTTGATATCGAACGTGCTTGCGTGGTTCGTGAGTTCCAGCGGCTGACGCACGATCATCAGCGACGTTTCGCGCGCGAAGTAGTCAGCGATGGGCTTACCGTTGACGATGATGTCGCCCTTGCCCGCCTTGATGAAGACACGAGCGACTGCGCTCTTGCGGCGGCCCGTACCGTAATTCCAGTTACCGATCATGTGGGCTCCCCTTAGATCTCGAGCGCCTTCGGCTGCTGCGCCGAATGCGGATGCGTTGCTTCGGCGTAGACCTTCAGCTTCTTGATCATCGCGTAGCCGAGCGGGCCCTTCGGCAGCATGCCCTTGACCGCCTTCTCGAGCGCGCGGCCCGGGAAGCGTTCCTGCATCTTGCCGAACGTCGTTTCATAGATACCGCCCGGGTAGCCCGAGTGACGGTAGTACTTCTTGTCCGTGGTCTTATTACCCGTGACCTTCAGCTTGCCGGCGTTGATGACAATGATGAAATCGCCCGTGTCGACGTGCGGAGTGAACTCGGGTTTGTGTTTGCCGCGAAGACGGCGTGCCACTTCGCTGGCGACACGGCCGAGAATCTTATCCGTCGCGTCAATCACGTACCATTCACGCGTCACCTCACTGGGTTTTGCGGAAAAAGTCTTCATGATCGATCCAAAAAAATTGCTATGCCCAGTGTTGTCCTGCCTGGATTTGAACTGCGTCCATTGATCACGTTTGCCGGGAAGTTCTAGATGCTTCCGTAACGCTATGCAGGCTCTCCCTGTTCTTCTCCCGCGGGCATGAATGCGGAAAAGCTCTGAATTATAAAGGAAATTGTCCGCCGGAGTCAAAGCATCGACGGCGTTGCCGCGTATGACGCGTGGCTGCACCGCATGCGGGACGAAAAAAAGCCCGAACCAATGGTTCGGGCTTAATCCACCTTAGGAGGAGGGTGGAGGAGACATGCTGAGGTTGCGCACCGTGAAACTTCAGTGAGCCAACCAATAAGCAGATTATATGAGCGCACCTTGTGCGGCGCAAGAACATTTGCATTGCGAAATACAATGTCACATTGTGAAATGTTGGCCATACTCTAAAAGACTGACAAAATTTATTTTAAATCAAAGGTTAAGGCCCATTTGTTGCGGTCACGGACAACACAAAAGCGACCGAGAAACCTTATAAAGCCTAGGGAAATCCCCCACCTGGTACGCTGTGGTGCACCGCAACATTCATCGCGTAGTCAAGCCCTATGCGAAATCAGGTAGCCTCGGACGAACCTCGAACTCGCGGGCTACAATGCGTTCTCGAATTTGCGCCGAATCAGTGGGAGCACACATGGAATGCAAAGTCAGCTGGATGGGGACAGACGGTATGGCGTTCGCCGCGGAAACCGGCAGCGGCCATCTGGTCGCGATGGACGGCGCGCCGGAAGGCGGTGGCCGCAATCTCGCGCCGCGCCCGATGGAAATGGTGCTGCTCGGCACGGGCGGTTGCACCGCGTACGACGTCGTGATGATCCTGAAGAAAAGCCGTCAGGAAATCGCCGGCTGTTCGGCGACGCTGAAGGCTGAACGCGCAAGCGAAGACCCCAAAGTGTTCACGAAGATCCACTTTCACTTTACGGTGACCGGTAAAAATCTGAACCCGGCTACGGTCGAACGCGCGATCAATCTATCGCACGACAAGTACTGCTCCGCGTCGATCATGCTCGCGAAAACCGCCGAACTGACCCACTCGTTCGACATCGTCGACGCCTGACCCGGTCGTGCCCCGCGCCGCCAGCGCGCGTCGTGGACGATCAGATAAAAAAGAAACACCGGCGTCCGCAGCGACGCCGGTGTTTTTCATTCAGCGGCAAAGCCTGCCGATAAGCCGGATTCTGTGCACGCGGCGCGCCCGAAGACACCTCGCGCGTGGCAGCCATTCCTCTAGGCGCGCCATTGCTGACGCGCTCAAGCTTCCTACCCGCAGACGGAACGGGGGCCCCGTCCTGCATCGCGAAGATGCGCGCCTGCCTACTTGGAATTGCTCCGGGTGGAGGTTGCCGTGCCGGCTACGTCGCCGCAGCCGCGGTGCGCTCTTACCGCACCGTTTCACCCTTACCTGATCCTGGCTTTCGCCAGGCCATCGGCGGTTTGCTTTCTGTTGCCCTGTTCCGCGTGTCGCCACGGATGGCCGTTAGCCATCACCCTGCCCTATGGAGTCCGGACTTTCCTCGCCTTCGCCAGCCATAGCCGGCAAAGCCGCGACTGCCTGGCCTGCTTTGCTGGCCGCGATTCTACCATCGCGGCTTCAGGGACGCTCCGTGCGGCGGCCTGCGCGAAATACCGAGCGATCGTCGTAGAAGGACAGCGTCTCGTTCGCCGGCCACCAGCCCGGGATGCCGAGCACCGGCAACGGTGCGAACACGCGGCCTGTCAATTCGCCCGCAGCGAGCAATGCGGCGCTCACTGCGTCGTCGAGCCATGCGTCGCGCGTCGCGACGTGCCACGAAAAATAGGCGGCTGGCACGTCGACGATCCATGCATGCGCCGTGCACGCCTTGTACGGCGTGACCAGTTTTTCAAGCAGCGCATGGCCGAAGCACCGGACATCGCACTGCGCGCTCCATGCGTTGCGGCGCGCGACGAATAGAAGCGGCCAGTCGAACGCACGCAATGCTGCCGCGAGAGCGCGGTCGGAGCACGCGAACAGGACCGCGTTTTCATCGAACACCGTCAACGCGTCGCGCGTGCTACCGCGGGTTGGACCGACGCCGCGCGCGTCGAGCGCCGCCGTCCCGCGCGCGCTAAGCGCCGCCTTGATCCGCGGAAACTGGAACCACGATAAGGCGTTGAAGAAATCGTGAAGGTTGTGCCGGGTAGGCACGCAGCCGGTCGCCGCAATGTGCGCCTCGTAAGTCTCGCCGGACGGGAGTTCGTGCTGGGCAATGAATGACAGGCGCGCGCCGCGACCCGTCGTGTGGCCGCACTGCTGCGCATCGGCGTTCATCTGTGCGAGCAGCGCAGTGGGGCCTGGCCGCGCCGCCTGTTGCCAGCGTGCGCCCCGTGCCGCGAACTGGGAAAACCATGGCGTTGACCAGTCGATATCGGCAAAGCCAGCCGTGCGCGCCAGCCCGCGCGCCGGCGAACCGCGCCCAGCCGCGCGGTTGCAGCCGGCGCCGGAAGCATCGAGATCTGAGTCGAAAACGGCATCTAGCGGCTTATCATCCGTGCCGCTAGCCGGCACGGCCGTCAAGCTTGTCCTCATGATCGCGCCATCGTATTCGCCAGCGAACGCCAAAGCCTCAAGATCACACGAGCCGCCAGCCAATCTCCTCGCCTGCGCGCAGCGGCACGACCGGCGTATCGCCCGCCGTCACTTCGGCGGGCAGCGTCCACTGCTCGCGACGCAGCGTCACGCGCTCGGTGCTGCGCGGCAGCCGATAGAAATCCGCGCCATGGAAGCTCGCGAACCCTTCGAGGCGCTCCAGCGCGCCGGCCTTATCGAATGCCTCCGTGTAAAGCTCGAGCGCATGCAGCGCCGTATAGCAACCCGCACAGCCGCACGCATGCTCCTTGAGCCCCTTCGGATGCGGCGCGCTATCCGTGCCGAGAAAAAAGCGCGGATTGCCCGACGTCGCTGCTGCGACGAGCGCAACGCGATGCGTCTCGCGCTTCAACACCGGCAAGCAGTAGTAGTGCGGACGAATCCCGCCCTGGAAAATCGCGTTGCGGTTATACAGCAGGTGGTGCGCGGTGATGGTCGCGCCGAGCAGCCCGGGTGCCGCGTCCGCATCGCGCACGTATTCGGCCGCGTCCTTCGTCGTAATGTGCTCGAACACAACTTTCAGCGCCGGGAAATCGCGGCGCAACGGCGTCATCACCTGATCGATAAACGCCTTCTCGCGGTCGAACAGGTCAATCGATGGATCAGTGACCTCACCGTGCACCAGCAGCGGCATGCCGGTCTCCTGCATCGCTTCAAGCGTCTTCGAACACTTCGCGAGGTTCGTGACACCCGCGTCCGAATTGGTCGTCGCACCGGCCGGATACAGCTTCACCCCGTGCACGAAGCCACTCGAACGCGCACGGCGAATCTCTTCGGGCGCGGTGTTATCAGTGAGATACAGCGTCATCAGCGGTTCAAACTTCACGCCCGCGGGGATCGCGGCGAGGATCCGCTCGCGGTACGCGCGCGCCTGCTCGGTGGTGGTCACCGGCGGCTTCAGGTTCGGCATGATGATCGCGCGGCCGAACTGGCGCGCGGTGTGCGGCAACACGGCCGCGAGCATAGCGCCGTCCCGCACGTGCAAATGCCAATCATCGGGCCGCGCGAGGGAAATGGAATCGACGGACGACTTGGCGGACGACGAGGTAGATGAGGAAGCAGACAATGAGGAGATCATGACAAAGAGTAGGAAACCCCGAGCAAACCTAGCAAACCCCGAGCGAAAGGCAACCGGCGACGGTCCGCAGTCAACCCGCGCGAACTTTCACGAACCCGCGACAATCCGTCACAAAGAGGGCTGAACACCCGTCAATTTTAATGATTGCCGCGTTAGTCGAGGTGATATGCTTGTAAAAATATCATTGTAACGGCTAGCTCGGGCCAAGACCGCATCGGGTTTGCGTTCAGCTCGCCTTTGCATGTTTCAGACGCTTGACCCTTGCGCATCATGTGCCAACTTCTTGGAATGAACTGCGCCGCGCCGACGGATGTCGTGTTCTCATTCACCGGTTTTGCGGCACGCGGCGGCGTCACCGATCACCACGCCGATGGCTGGGGAATCGCGTTCTTCGAAGACAAGGCATGCCGCCTCTTTATCGATCATCAATCGTCGGCCACGTCGCCGATCGCCGAGATGGTCAAGCGCTACCCGATCAAATCGAAGAATACGATCGCGCACATCCGCAAGGCGACGCAAGGGCACATCGTGCTGGAAAACTGCCACCCGTTCCTGCGTGAACTGTGGGGCCGTCATTGGATCTTCGCGCATAACGGCGATTTGCAGAACTATCGGCCGGCGCTGTCGGGTGTGTATCAGCCGGTCGGCACCACGGACAGCGAGCTTGCCTACTGCGCGTTGCTGCAAGGCTTGCGTCAGGCCTTTCCAGGTCAGCAGCAACCTCCGCTCGACGAACTGTTCGCCGCGCTTGCAGCGCTCACACGCGAAATTACGCAGTTCGGCGTATTCAACTTTCTGATGTCGAACGGGCAGGCGCTCTTCGCGCATTGCTCGACCCACCTGTACTACCTCGTGCGCAGCTGGCCGTTCTCGACCGCGCACCTCGTCGATGCGGACGTATCGATCGATTTCGCGAAGTACACGACGCCGGAAGATCGCGTCGCGGTCATCGCCACGCAACCGCTCACCGACAATGAAGTCTGGACGCGCTTCGCGCCCGGCGACCTGCTGATGTTCCAGCACGGCGACGTGGTCGCGCAAACGAACGTGCCGGTCCCCCCGGACGTGCTCGAAAAAGCCGCGAAGCCGCCGTGCGACGGCGCCGCGACAACCACCGCAACGATGCTGCCCGACGCCGCGACACTCGATCTCGAATCCGACGACGCGGCCGCGTTCGAATCGTAAGCGGCGGCGTGAGCGCGGTCGGCGCCCAGCGCCGCCCGATCAATCGTCCATGGGCTGGTCGTTCGGATGCTGGAACACCGCCTTCAGCGCGTCACTCATCGGCAAATTCAGGTTGATCCCCTTCGGCGCGATCGGCGACATAAACCACGTCTTATAAAGCGTTTCGCCCTGGCCGCTCGTCTCGACCCGCGCGATCGTGCGATCCACGATCGCCTTGAACCCGGGTTCGCCCTTGGGCAGCATGCACGCGATCGCCTCGTGCGTCTGCGGCTCGCCGGTCACCACGTAGTCCTGCGGATTGCGCGACGTCGCACGTTCGCTCGCGAGCACGTCGGCGTCCATGAAGAACGCGGCGGCGCGGCCGGTTTCGAGCGTCAGGAACGACGCGCTATGGTCACGCGACGCGATGATCGTGATATTCGCGTTTTTCTGCTGCACATAGCTGCGCAGATAGCGCTCCGATGTCGTTCCCGCCGTGACCGCAACCGTCTTGCCGTTCAGGTCTTTGAACGAATGAATGTCGGAGTTCGCTTTGGTCAGCAGCCGCGTCTCGGTGACGGAAATCGTGTTGGAGAAATCGACCTGCTGCGCGCGCTCCTTGTTGTTCGTGGTCCCACCGCATTCGAGATCGATGGTCCCGTTCTGGATTAGCGGAATCCGGTTTTGCGCGTTCACCGCAATCATCTTGACCTGCAGGTTGGGCGCATTGAGCGCCGACTTCAGTTCCTTGACGATCTCCTGCGCGATGTCGTGCGAATAGCCGATCACCTGCTCGTTGTTGTCGTAATACGAGTAAGGCACCGACGATTCACGGTAGCCGAGCACGATCGTATTGCGGGCCTTGATTGACGCAAGCCGGCCGGTCAGGTCCTGCGCTTGCGATGGCAACGCGAAGCATGCGCACAGCAGCAACGCCAGCGACGCAACCGGCATC
This sequence comes from Paraburkholderia humisilvae, assembly GCF_902859855.1. Lineage (GTDB taxonomy): Bacteria > Pseudomonadota > Gammaproteobacteria > Burkholderiales > Burkholderiaceae > Paraburkholderia > Paraburkholderia humisilvae. Next base: position 25,093 of record NZ_CADIKH010000038.1, on the reverse strand, counting down.
CCGTGACGCGACTTACTCTGCAACGTTTTCATTGTTGTCCCCTTCCCGATAATGGATAACGTGCGGCACGCCTGCGGCCGCGTCGAGTGACGAGTGACGCGTCGTCCGTCACGAGTCAAGCATTGCGCAGGCTGCCTCGATCCGGTTGCATGCTTCTTCGAGCTGTTCGTACGACGTCGCGAACGAAATGCGAAACGCCGGCGACAAGCCGAACGCCGCGCCTTGAATCACGGCCACTTCGCGGCTTTCGAGCAGATGCATCACGAAGTCGGTGTCATTGCCGATCACGACGCCATGCGCGCCGCGCCGTCCGATAAAGCCCGCGCACGACGGATAGACGTAAAACGCGCCGGCGGGCCGCGGACAATACAACCCGTCGATCGCATTCAAACGGCCGACGACCAGATCACGCCGTCGTTGATATTCGCTACGCCAGCCGGCGAGAAAGTCGTTCGGGCCAGTGAGCGCGGCCAGCGCCGCCGCCTGGCTCACCGACGACGGATTGCTCGTGCTTTGCGACTGCAGCTTCGCCATCGTTTTGATCAGCGACCTGGGACCGCCGGCAAAGCCGATGCGCCAGCCCGTCATCGCATACGCTTTCGATACGCCGTTGATGGTAAGCGTGCGTTCGCGCAGTTGCGGGTTGCAATGCGCAAACGTCGCGAACTGCTGACCGTCGTAAATCAGATGCTCATAGACGTCGTCGGTCATCACCCACACATCCGGGTGACGGCTCAGCACTTCGCCGAGCGCAACCAGTTCGCTCGCGGTGTACGTCGCGCCGGACGGATTGCACGGCGAATTGAGCACGACCCACTTCGTGCGCGGCGTGAGCGCCGCTTCGAGTTGCGCGGGCGTCATCTTGTAGCCGCTTTGTGCGCCGCATTCGACGATCACCGGCCGCCCGCCATTGAGCAGCACCATGTCCGGGTACGAGACCCAGTACGGCGCGGGAATCACGACCTCGTCGCCCTCATCAACGGTACACGTCAGCGCGTTGAAGACGATCTGCTTGCCGCCGTTGCCGACGGTGACTTCGTCCTGTTCGAATGACAGGCCGTTCTCGCGCGCGAACTTGTCGCGTACCGCACGCTTTAACTCCGGCGTCCCGTCGACCACCGTATAGCGCGTCTTGCCCGCCTTCATCGCCGCATACGCCGCTTCGACGATATGCGGCGGGGTATCGAAGTCCGGCTCGCCCGACGTCAGTCCGACGATATCGCGGCCCGCGGCGCGCAGTTCCTTGACGCGCGCGGTCGCCATCGAGCTCGGCGACGGCTTGATACGATCCATCCGTGCAGCAATCAACTTCATTCCGGGTCCCCTCGTTAGTGGTAAGCAGCGGGTGAGTAGCGGTGTTCGCCGAACTCGTCAGGCAATCACGCCCTTTTCCTTCAGGTAGACATCGATCCAGCCGCGCTTGTCCTCGCCCTTCAGGATCGCTTCCTTACGCTGCTGCTCACGCTGTGCCTGCGCGGCGGCCGCGGCGAGCAGCTTCTCGAGCTGCTGCGCCGGCACCGCGACGAGCCCGTCCTCGTCCCCAACGATCAGATCGCCCGCTTCGATCACCAGACCACCGATCGCGACGGGCACATTGATCTCGCCCGGGCCCTCCTTGAACGGACCACGATGTGTATTGCCGCGCGCATAGCATGGAAAGTCCGCCGCATAGAAGGCGGCGACATCGCGCACCGCGCCATCGATCACGAAGCCGGCGACGCCGCGCACCTGCGCATGCATCTGCATCAACTCGCCGACCAGCGCCTGCGTCACCTCGCCGCCGCCGTCGACGACGATCACATCGCCTGGCTCGGCGATGTCGATTGCCTTGTGGATCATCAGGTTGTCGCCCGGCCTAACCTTGACCGTGATCGCGCGACCGACGAGCTTCTTGCGATGGTGATAAGGCTTGAGGCCGATCACGCCGCACAGACGCTGCATGTTGTCGCTGATGTGCGGTGTGACGACCGTCTGAAAGCGCTCGATGATGTCCTTGCTGATGGGCGCGGGCATCGGCAGGATGCGAAAACCAAGGATGGAAGGCTGGCTCATATTGGGTCCGTGTAGCTGAAAGCGTCGGTCAGAATGACGAATGCCGCCGCAGATACGGCACGAGGCCGCCCGCGTCGAGAATCTTGAGAATGTCGTGCGCAATCGGCGCCGCATCGATCGTCAGGTTGTTGCTCACGCAACGAACCTGCGTACGCGCGCCGACGTCGATCTGCAGCCGATCGCCTTCGCGAATCGTGCTGGTGTCGCATTCGATCGGGTAGAGCCCGTTGTTGATCGCGTTCCGAAAGTACGTGCGCGCAAAGCTCTGCGCGAGCACGATGCGGACGCCGGCGCCGACCACCGCGGTCACCGCGACTTCCATCGCCGAGCCGCAGCCGAAGTTCTTGCCTGCCACGAGGATGTCGCCGATGCGCACGCTCTGCGCGAACTCCGGCGCAATGGTTTCGAACAGGAAATTCTTCAGCACCGCGGGATCGAGCGACTCCCGCTTGCGCTGCGACGAGATGATGTAGTCGGTATTGATGTCGTCGCCGAAGCGGCGGGCGAGACCTGTCACGGAAAATTGCATGATCGTTGAAATCGTTATCGGCCAGCGGCGAACGTTTGAAGGCTGACGATCCGGCCCGCGACCGCGCTGGCGGCACAGACCTCCGGCGAGGCGAGAAACACGTTCGCGCTCGCATTGCCCATGCGTCCCTTGAAATTGCGATTCGCGGTCGACACGACATTCGCGCCGTCTTCAGGAATCGCACCCGCGGTGCCGCAGCACGAACCGCAGCCGGGCGTGACGATCACCGCGCCGAGCGCGACAAACTCAGCCAGTTCTCCGCCTTCGGCCAACTCGTGCATCACTTCGCGCGACGCAGGCGTCACCACCAGTTGAACACCCTTCGCGGGCTTGCCGAACTCGCGGAACACCGCGAGCGCCTGGCGAAAGTCCTTTGCGCGGCCGCCCGTGCAGGTACCGAGATACGCCATCTGCACCGGCACGTCGCCGAGTTCCGCGAGGCTCGTCACGTTGTCGACGTTGTGAGGCCGCGCGACATACGGTTGCAGCGTCGACAGATCGACATCGAGCGTGCGTGCGTACTGCGCGTCCGGATCCGCCGACACGGCTTCGAATGGACCCGCGATGCGGCGCGCGAGATAGCGCTGGGCAGCGCCGTCGAGCGGAAACACGGCGTTTTTCGCGCCCATTTCGACGGACAGGTTCGCGACCACCAGGCGGTCCTCAAAATCGAGCGACGCGATGCCTTCGCCATGAAACTCCAGCGTCTGATAGGTCGCACCATCCGCGCCGAACAGTTGCGCGAGATACAGCGCGAGATCTTTCGGGTAGACACCGCGCGGCAACTGCCGATGCAGCGTGATGCGGATCGATTCGGGCACGCGCAGCCAGGTCTTGCCGGTCAGCATGACGCCCGCGAGATCCGATGACCCGACGCCCGTCGCAAAACAGTTCGCGGCGCCGTAGGTGACCGCGTGGCTGTCGGCCCCGACCAGCAATCGTCCCGGCGCCGCGAGCCCCTGCTCGACGACGATCTGGTGTCCAATGCCCGCGCCGATATCGAACAGCGGAATGCCCTGCTCGCGCGCGAAGCGGCGGATCTTTGCCTGCAACATCGCGGCTTTCGGGCTCGCCGGCGGCGCGTAGTGATCGAGCGCGAACAGCAGCTTCTCCGGCGCATGCACGCGCACGCCGCCCATTGAAGCGAAATAGTCCATCGCCATCGGAATCGAACCGTCGGTGCCCATCGCGCAGTCGACGTCGCAGATCGCGATGTCGCCTGCGCGCACACTGCGTCCCGCTGCGGCGGACAGCAGCTTTTCGGACAGGGTCATGCCTCGCATATCGTTATGCCTCGCTGGTGCGGGTTCTGGACGGTTTTCCCGGGCGGCCGGTCGTCGTGCTGATATCTCCTCGCGCAACCGGCTTGCGCAGTATCCCAAACCAGAAGGTCGGATACCGGGAGTAAAAGGCATCCCGACCGATGAATAAAATTCATAGGTCGGATATCGCGCGAACCGTCGATTCGCCCGCATTGCCTTGCCAATCGGGGGCCGCGCGCAGATACTTCACCGCGACGGATCCGTCTTGACGCAGGATGCACGCCGCGACGCGCCGGCTTTCGTGAACTGCGTCACTTCATCCAACTGAAATCATGCTAACGCTCAAACAGCTGGAAGCCATCTACTGGGTCGCGCGACTGGGCACCTTCGGCGCGGCCGCGGACCGCCTGTACACGACGCAGTCGGCCATTTCGAAGCGCGTCAGCGAACTCGAGGAGTTCTTTCTGGTGCCGCTGTTCGATCGCAGCCGCCGCACGGTGCAACTCACGCCGAAAGGCCGCGAACTGCTTGAAACTGCCGAGGAAATGCTGCAGTTGCGCGACCGTCTGCTTGAGCGGATGGGCAAGGAAGTGGAAGTCGTGCGGCACTTCCGGCTTGGCATCACCGAACTGATCGCGCTCACGTTCCTGCCGCTGCTTGTGCAGAACATCCGCGTCGCGTATCCGACCGTGTCGCTCGAACCGGAGATCGACGTCAGCACGAATCTGAGCGCAAGACTGTTGCGCGGCGATATCGACTTCATCATCGCGCCGACCGTGCTGAAGGACCCGCGCTTCACGTCAGTCCCGCTCAGGAAGCTTCAGCTCAAATGGATGGCGAGTCCATCGCTTGTCGATGCATCGCGTGTGCTAACGCTGGAGGAAATCGCGAACTATCCGATCCTGATGCAAATCGGTACGTCGGGGGTCGACGCGATCTACGATCGCTGGTTCGAATCGAAAAAGCTCGCGATTCGCCGCATGTTCGCCGGCAACAGTCTGATTTCGCTGAGTTCGCTGACGGTCGCGGGATTCGGGATCAGTTATCTGCCGGCGCTCTATTTCGCCGACCTCGTCGAGCAACGGCTACTCAACGTGCTGAATTCGACGCAGCGGCTTCCGGATGTGCGCTACTACGCGATCTATCGCAACGACGGGCCGTCCGCGCTGTATTCGGCGGTCGCCGATCAGGCGCGGCAGTTGTGCGATTTTTCGAAGCCCGATCTGGCGTCGGTAGCGCGCTGACGGTGGTGGCGCTATCGACGACATCGCCAGAAAGCAAAATGGGCGACCTGCTATGTGGCCGCCCATTTGCGTGATCACCCGGTCAAGCGTCTCAGTGCAGAATCTTTGCGAGGAAATCCTTCGCGCGGTCGGATTTCGGATTCGCGAAGAAATCTTCCTTGCGATCGTCTTCGACAATGAGGCCCTTGTCCATGAAGATCACGCGATGCGCGACCTTCTTCGCAAAGCCCATTTCGTGCGTCACGCACATCATCGTCATGCCTTCCTGCGCCAGTTCGACCATCACGTCGAGCACCTCGTTGATCATCTCCGGGTCGAGCGCGGACGTCGGTTCGTCGAACAGCATCGCGATCGGATCCATCGACAGCGCACGGGCGATCGCGACACGTTGCTGCTGGCCGCCCGACAACTGTCCCGGAAACTTGTCCGCATGCGCGCGCAAACCGACGCGGTCGAGCAATTTCAGGCCCTTCGCCGCCGCCTCGTCCTTTGAGCGGCCGAGCACTTTCACCTGTGCAAGCGTCAGATTCTCGGTAATCGACAGATGCGGAAACAGTTCGAAGTGCTGGAAGACCATGCCGACCTTTGCACGCAACTTCGACAGATTCGTTTTCTTGTCGGTCAGCGATTGACCGTTGATCACGATGTCGCCTTTCTGGAACGGCTCGAGACCGTTCACGGTCTTGATCAGCGTCGATTTACCGGAGCCCGACGGGCCGCACACGACGACCACCTCGCCTTTTTTGACTTCGGTTGTGCAGTCAGTCAGCACCTGGAACTGACCGTACCACTTCGAAACATTCTTGAGTGAGATCATCTTGCGACCTTTTTCTGAAGACTTTTGACGAGGCTCGACGCAACCACACAGATCACGAAGTAGCAGGCGCCCGCAAACAGTACCATCTCGACTGACGTACCGTCACGGTCGCCGATATTCGCCGCGGTACGGAAGAAGTCGGCGAGGCCGATCACGTACACGAGCGACGTATCCTGGAACAGCACAATGGCCTGCGTGAGCAGCAGCGGAATCATCGCGCGAAAGGCCTGCGGCAGCACGATCAGCTGCATCGCCTGCGCGTACGTCATACCGAGCGCGAACGCCGCATTGACCTGCCCGCGCGACACCGCCTGAATGCCGGCGCGGATAATCTCCGAGTAGTACGCGGCTTCGAACAGCGAGAACGCGACCATGGCCGACGCGAGCCGGATATCGATGTCTGGTGACAGCCCGAGCAGGTTCTGCAGCACCTGAGGCACGATCAGGAAGAACCACAGCAGCACCATCACAAGCGGGATCGAGCGGAACAGCGTGACATACATGCGCGCAAACCACGCGAGCGGCGTGATGCTGGACAGCCGCAGCAACGCGAGCACGGTTCCGATGACGATGCCGCAGACAATCGCGACGACCGTGATCTGGAACGTGATGATCGCGCCGCTCCACAACGTAGGCAGCGCGCCGGGAATACCACTCCAGTCGAAGTGATGCATCACTTGCCTCCGATATAGCCCGGCAGACGGGTCCTGTGTTCGAGCATGCGCATCAGTTGCATCACGACGAGGTTGATTACCATGTACGCGACGGTCACCGCGATAAACGACTCATAGGCCTGCGCGGTGTAGTCGACCAGTTGCCGCGCTTGCGCGGACAGTTCGAGCAAACCGATCGTCGACGCGACCGCGGAGTTCTTGAAAATATTCAGAAACTCGGACGTGATCGGCGGCACGATGATCCGGTAGGCGACCGGCAGCAACACATAACGGTATGTCTGCCATTGCGTGAGGCCGAGCGCGAGACCGGCGGCCCGCTGGCCTTTCGGTAGCGCGTTGATGCCCGAGCGCACCTGCTCGCACACTCGCGCCGCGGTGAACAGGCCGAGACAGAGGATCGACGACGAGAAGAACTGCGCGGTTGGCGGCAACTGCTTGAACCAGTTGCCGAGCGACACCGGCAGCAATTCCGGTATCACCAGATACCAGGTGAAAAACTGGACGATCAACGGGATGTTGCGAAAGATCGCGACGTAGACGGTGCCGATCGCGGCAAGCGTCCTGTTCGGCAAGGTGCGCAGCACGCCAAAGAACGATCCGACGATCAGCGCGATCACCCACGCTGACAGCGACACGACGATCGTCACCCAGAAGCCGGACATCAGCCAGCCGAGATAGGTGGTCGGCTCGCCGGTGGAAACCGGACTTAGCAGAATGCCCCAGTTCCAGTGGTAGGACATGACAAAGACTCCCACAAAAAGAAACGGAAGAAGCGCCCGGCCCCTTCCGTTCCGTTCAACTCGTTGCGATGATAACGGTTGATCGACGTTAGTCGATTGCCTTGTCGTTCGGGTTCTTGAACAGCGCCTTGATGTCGTCGCTTTGCGGGAAGTTCAGGTTCAGGCCCTTCGGCGGAATCGGCGACTCGAACCACTTCTTGTAGATCTGGTCGGCTTCGCCCGAGGTCTGGACCTTCGCGATCGCATCGTCGGCGACCTTCTTGAACTCCGGATCGTTCTTGCGCAGCATGCAGCCGTAAGCTTCACGCGATTGCGGCGTGCCAACGATGATGAAATCGTTCGGGTTGTTCGACTTCGCGCGCTCGCCGGCGAGCAGCGCGTCGTCCATCATGAACGCGGCGGCGCGGCCCGTCGACAGCGTCAGGAACGACTCGCCGTGGTCCTTCGCGCTGATGATGTTCATGCCCATGCTCTTGTCCTGATTCATCTTGCGCAGCAGGCGCTCGGACGTCGTACCCGCGGTCGTCACGACCGTCTTGCCCTTCAGATCCGGGAAGTCCTTGATGCCCGAGTCTTTCTTCGTCATCAGGCGTGTGCCGATTACGAAGATGGTGTTCGTGAACGCGACCTGCTGCTGGCGCTCGGCATTGTTCGTGGTCGAACCGCATTCGAGGTCGATCGTGCCGTTCTGCACGAGCGGAATGCGGTTTTGCGACGTAACCGGCGTCAGCTTCACCTTCAGGTTCGGCATGTTCAGCTTCTGCTTGACCGCCTCGACGACCTTCAGCGCCATTTCTTGCGAATAACCGACGACATTCTGTTTGTCGTCATAGTACGAAAACGGAATTGACGACTCGCGGTGACCCAGCGAAATAACCCCCGTATCCTTGATTTTCTTCAGCGTGCCAGCGTCCTGCGCATGTGCGCCCGCCGTAAACAAACCCGAAAACAGACCGACAGTCGCGAGAAGCAGCGCAGCTTTTTTAACCTTCATTTGTGATCTCCTTGGCAAATACCGGCGCCAGTGTATCAAAGTAAATATTCTGAAAGAATGGTCGTTAACCATGTTCGGACGCACGTGTTGCGTAAATCCAGCACCGCGTCCGGTATTGCGTTGAGCGCCCGGCCCCGCCGCAACGCATACGCAAAAGCGGACGGCATCTTACAACGCCGCCCGCCTGTGGTGTGCGCGATCATACAGAATCGCGCGCCATCCGTTTGTGAAAATTAAAAATCAGGGATAAAGGCCGCGCATCTCGCGCGCCATCAGGATCCGCTTGCACGCGACGATAAACGCCGCCGTGCGCACCGACACTTTCTGTTCGTCCGCGACCTGCCACACCGCCGCGAATGCTTCACGCATCACCCGCTCGAGCCGCTCGTTGATTTCATCCTCGGTCCAGAAGAAGCTCGAGAAATCCTGCACCCATTCGAAATACGACACGGTCACGCCACCCGCATTCGCGACCACGTCCGGAATCACCAGGATGCCCTTGTCGTGCAGGATGTCGTCAGCCGCGGTCGTGGTCGGCCCGTTCGCCCCTTCGACGATGATCTTCGTGCGGATGTTCGGCGCGTTGTTCGCGGTGATCTGGTTTTCGAGCGCGGCAGGAACCAGGAAGTCAGATTCGATCGACCAGAAGTCGTCATTGGCGATCGCGTCCGCCTCGCGGAATCCGCCAACGCCACCCGTCTTCGCGACGTGCTCGAGCAGCGCCCCCGCGTCGATACCGGTCGACTTGTGCAGCGTACCGGTGTGGTCCTGCACCGCGACGATTTTCGCGCCGGCTTCCTGGAAAAGCCGTGCCGCAATGCCGCCGACGTTGCCGAAGCCTTGCACCGCGACGCGTGCGCCTTCAATCGACAAACCGGTGCGCCGCGCCGCTTCGCAGCCGACCACGAACACGCCGCGGCCGGTTGCTTCACGGCGGCCGAGCGAACCGCCGAGCGTGATCGGCTTGCCCGTCACGACACCGGTGGCCGTCTGGCCCTGGTTCATCGAGTAGGTGTCCATCATCCACGCCATGATCTGCTCGTTCGTGTTCACGTCCGGCGCGGGGATATCGGTGTTAGGTCCGATGATGATGCCGATTTCGCTGGTGTAGCGGCGTGTCACGCGCTCGAGTTCGCCGCGCGACAGCTTGCGCGGGTCGACGCGGATACCGCCTTTCGCGCCGCCATACGGCACATTGACCGCCGCATTCTTGACCGACATCCATGCGGACAGCGCCATCACTTCCGACAGCGTCACGTCCTGGTGATAGCGCACGCCGCCCTTGCCGGGCCCACGCGACACGTTGTGCTGTACCCGGTAGCCTTCGAAATGGGCAACCGTGCCGTTATCGAGTTCGATGGGTACATCGACGATCAGAATGCGCTTCGGACGCTTCAGCGTCTCGATCCAGCGCGACTGCGCACCGAGATACGGCGCGACACGATCGACCTGACGCAGGTAGTTACCCCACGGACCCAGGTCGTCTTGATGCAGATAGGATGGCAAGGCTTCCGGCGATGTTTCGAACTTCGATTGGGATGACATGAAGACTCCGACGGTCAACGAATGTCGTCATTGTCGAAAATCGCCTGAATGAAGGCCAATGCCGTTTGATCATCCCGTTATGTTTTATTTGCATAACCTTCGGAAACGGCAAAAAGCTGTTGCGGACGGCGCGCTGCGGCCAGTGTTGAGCCGATTACCCCGCGTGCTGCGCAAGCTCCGCGGACACGACGTCCCACAGCGCGCGTACGAGCGTGTGACGCGGGTCGTCACCTTGTGCGGCCAGCTTGTCGCGATACAGGCGGATCTCCATCGTCAGGGTGAACTGGCCTTGCGGTCCGCCGCCGCGGGAGGCACGGTCGAGCCGGATCAGGCGGCCGTCCGCAACCGCATCTTCGACTGCGCTATGCGGCAAAAACGCGATGCCGTGTCCGGCGAGCGCCATCGCTTTCAGGCCCTCCGCCATGTCGGTTTCGTACACGCGATCGAGGTACAGCCGTTGCTGCGCGTTCGAGATGATCACCTCCGTCATCCGGCCCAGATATGCGTTCGGCGTGTAGGACAGGTAAGGCGCGGGCGCCTCCGGCGTGCCGGGCAGCGTGTGGCGCGCGCGGCCGGCGCGCCCTGGCGCTGAAAACGGACTGATCGGCTCGATGCCGAGCGTGAGCATGTCGTAGCGTGCGGGATCGAGCGCGACTGGATGGCTCGGATGGTGATAACCCATGATGAGGTCGCAGCCGCCTTCAACAAGCGACAACACCGCATCGTGCACGTTCAGCGCACGCAGGCGCGTGTGGATCGAACCGAGCTGCGCTTCGATGCGCTGCAGCCAGCGCGGAAAATAGGTCAGCGACAGCGTGTGCGGCACGGCGAATTCGATGGTTGCGGCGGGCGTCGCGGTGTGACCGCGCAGCAACGTGCGTGCTTCATGGAACTGCGACAGCATCGCCAGCGCCTGTTCGTAGAATACCTGGCCGGCGTTGGTCAGACGCGTCGGATACACCGAGCGGTCGATCAGCTCAGTACCGAGCCAAGCTTCGAGCGCCTGAATGCGACGCGAAAACGCCGGTTGCGTGACGTGCCGCAGTTCGGCCGAGCGGCTGAAGCTGCGGGTTTCCGCAAGCGACACGAAGTCTTCGAGCCATTTCAGTTCCATGCGAGAGCCTGCGAACGGTGGAGCAAGAGAAGTCAGCATTCTAGCGGCGGTCGTGGAGATAAACGCGAGCGCACAACGTAAAGCCGTAACCTCGAGCTCGCTCGGGCTTGTCTGCAGGCAACCATGCATGAAACACACAGGCCGGCGCCGAATCCAACCGGGAGCCCGAACTGCCGCCCGCGCTCGGACGCGCAAAGCAAAACGCCCGCGGTGGTAAAATTCGCGGTTCTCCCCGACTCCGTCCTGACGCCACGCGTCCCGTCCGATCATGTCCGACACTCGCCCCGATACCCTGTTCGCGCTGACCGCGCTGTCCCCGCTCGACGGCCGCTACGCGCCGAAAACCGAAGCCCTGCGCGACTGGCTCTCGGAAGCCGCATTCCTGCGCCATCGCGTGATGGTTGAAATTCACTGGCTGATCGCGCTGTCGCAAGCCGGTTTCGCCGAAGTGCCGCGCTTTTCGCCTGCTTCCGAGCAGTTCCTGCTGCAACTGGTCGAGCGCTTCACCGCGCACGACGCTGCACGGATCAAGGAAATCGAGCGTGTGACGAATCACGACGTCAAGGCGGTCGAGTACTGGCTGAAGGAGTCGGTGAAGGGTCAGCCCGAGCTCGAGCGTGCGAGCGAGTTCATCCACTTCGCGTGCACGTCGGAGGACATCAACAATACGTCGCACGGTCTGATGCTTGCCGGTGCACGCGAGCATGTGATCCTGCCCGCGCTGCGTTCGGTGCATCAACGGCTGATCGCGCTTGCGCATGCGCAGGCCGGACAGCCGATGCTGTCTCGCACGCACGGCCAACCGGCCAGCCCGACGACGCTCGGCAAGGAAATCGCGAACGTCGCCGCGCGTCTCGCGCGCGCAATCGAGCGCATCGCGAAGGTCGAACTGCTGGGCAAGATGAACGGCGCGGTGGGCAATTTCAATGCGCATCTGTCCGCGTATCCGGAGTTCGATTGGGAGGCGTTCTCGCGCAAGGTCGTCGAAGCGCGTCTGAAGCTCACGTTCAATCCGTACACAATCCAGATCGAGCCGCACGACTACATGGCGGAACTGTTCGACGCAGTCGCGCGCGCTAATACGATCCTGCTCGATCTCGATCGTGACGTGTGGGGCTATATCTCGCTGGGTTACTTCAAGCAGAGGACGAAGGCCGGCGAGATCGGTTCGTCGACGATGCCGCACAAGGTCAACCCGATCGACTTCGAAAACTCCGAAGGTAATCTCGGCCTCGCGAACGCGACATTGCGTCACCTGGCGGACAAGCTGCCGGTGTCGCGCTGGCAGCGCGATCTGACCGATTCAACCGTGCTGCGCAATATCGGCGTCGCGTTCGGCTACTCGCTGCTCGCGTACGACGCGCTGATCCGCGGCCTGGACAAACTCGAGGTGAATCCGCAACGGCTGAACGAAGATCTCGACAACTGCTGGGAAGTGCTCGCCGAGCCGGTGCAAACGGTGATGCGGCGCTACGGCATCGAAAACCCGTATGAGCAGTTGAAGGAACTGACGCGCGGCAAGGGCATTACGCGGGATGCGCTGCAGACGTTTATCGGCGGGCTGAATATTCCGGCTGACGCGAAAGAGCGACTGCTGGCGATGACGCCGGGTTCATATGTGGGTAAGGCGGTCGAGCTGGCGAAGCGGATTACCTGAGTGAAGGGATACAGCGTCTGCAAACCGAGGGATGCCTGCAAGAAATCTCTTAACGATGCCGTTCAGTCGCGTTACTGAGCGGCATTTTTGTTTTGGCTGGTCACCTCGCAACGAATGAGCGACAGACGGGCGAACTCAACGTCAAACCAGGCGCGGAACCCCGGACGCCTGCAGCTCGGCAATCGACAAGTAGCGTGTCTCCCGAAACGGCCGCAACACCTTCCCCGAATCGGCAGTATGGTACATGTAGTAGTACAGCCCATTCGTCGTAGTCAACTGTAAGAACGCCTGCTGGAAGAATGTTCCATCCCAAAGTCGGGCTAGCGAAACGTCCATATCCAGCAAGGTCTGCCTAAGACTTGAGACTTCTTGCCGAAGCGCAAGCATCATGGCGCCCGGACTCTTCGGCACGCGAGGCGGTTCGGTTTCTCTCACCGTATATTTGATATTCCACAGTGGCGTGTGATGTCCGATCTGGTCTCGCACGCGCTTGTGTCTTTCCAGCCGACGAAGCAACGGTATCCAGGTCTTCGCGGCGTCAGCCCATAATTTTTTATCCTTTAGCGGGCCGTAATTCGGAAATATTGCTTCTACGAGACGGTAGCGGCGATTGACGTGAACCTGGCGCAGCACTTCGACCCAGAAGCCAAATGACATCGCGGCGACAAAATCATCGGGACAACCGATGCGTGCGTTGCCGGCTGCGTCCGTCGCGCTCAGCAGCTCATCGGCTCTGCTTTGAAGCTTCGTCTGAAGCGGCATTGAATTGCGCGCACCGGCATACCACGCAGCGGCATACATGCGACTTAGGCCGACATGCAGACGATTCCGAAGGGAGATTTCGACGAGACAGATGAGCGGCCACATCGCAGCCGCGACCGATTGATGCCAGACCAACGCGCCAAGACATTGCGCCTGGTTCTCCGCTTTGAAGAAGGCGTGGAACGCGCTGATACGCGCAAGAGAAAACGTATCCGTGACAACTGACGCAGGAATGTTGTGTGGCATCTGAAACCTCTGGTACACTGGCGTTGCGCCTGAGGAATCGGACCACTTGCTGGCTTCTGGCTAGTCCAATGTCCCCGACTGGTAACGAATTGAAAGCCGCCTTCGGGCGGCTTTCGCTTTTTTGCCTCGCTTTTTCGCCTCGAGTACCTGCCGGTCCAAGTTCAGTGCCCGAAGTCGAAACGGACAATTGTTACCCATCTCGACCGTCGTTTGAAGTAGAAAACTCCGAGAAATGCAATCAGCGGCGCTTTAACTGATCGAGCACGTTGTCGACAATCCGCTCCGGCGTCAGTTCGATGCTGACCGAAATCGCTTCGTCCTGTCCCGGCTCTTCGAGCGTGTCCAACTGGCTCTGCAACAGCGACGGATCGAAGAAGTGCCCGGTGCGCGCCGTGAGCCGTTCCTCCAGTACCTCGCGCGTCCCCTTCAGATAGACGAAGCACACGTCCGTGTCGCCGGCGCGCAATATGTCGCGATATGAACGCTTGAGCGACGAGCACGTGAACACCGCTGTCTCGTGCGCCCGCTGCTTTTCTTCGATCGCCGCGCGAATCGTCTTCAACCACGGCCAGCGGTCTTCGTCGGTGAGCGGTATGCCTTTGTGCATCTTCTCCTTGTTCGCCTCGCTGTGAAATGCGTCTCCATCCGTGAAGGTGCAGTGCAAACGCTCGGCCAGCAACTCGCCGATACGGGTCTTACCGGCGCCCGATACGCCCATCGCAATCAGAATCATCGAACACTCCTTACAGGACCGCCGCCAGTGCAAAGGTCAGTCCCAAACCCAGCAACGAAATGATGGTCTCGCACAGCGACCAGGTCTTGAACGTTTGACCCACCGTCATGCCGAAGTATTCCTTGATCAGCCAGAAGCCGCCGTCATTCACGTGCGAGAAAATCAGCGAGCCCGAGCCGGTCGCCAGCACAAGCAATTCCGGCTTCACCGCCGCCGCGCCCGCCGATGCGATCGGCGCGACGATGCCGCACGCGGTCGTCATCGCGACCGTGGCCGAGCCGGTCGCGAGGCGAATCAGCGCGGCCACGCTCCAGCCCAGCAGCAGCGGCGAAAGATGCGCGGACGTCGCCGTCTCGACGATCTGCTTCGAAATACCACTATCCATCAATACGCGTCCGAAGCCGCCACCCGCACCGACAATCAGCGTAATGCCCGCGATCGGCGCAAGGCACTCGCCGCAAAACTTCTGGATCTGTTCGCGATTGAAACCGCGCTGCGCACCGAACGTCCAGAAGCTGACGAGCACCGCGATCAGCAGTGCGACGTCGGTGTTGCCGATGAAATGCAACAGCTCGTTCGCGAGCGTCTTTGGTGTGGATACGAGATCGGCCCAGCTGCCGATCAGCATCAGGATGACCGGCAACAGGATGGTGAAAAGTGTCACGCTGAAGCTGGGCAGTTCGCGCGCTTCCTTATGCTCATCGGACGCGACAAATTGCGCCGCCAGCGGATTATTCTCGGGCAGCGCGATATAACGATGAATCAGCAGCGCGAATAACGGTCCCGCGACAATGGCCGTCGGCACGCCGACGATCAGCCCGTACACAATCGTCCTGCCGATATCCGCGTGATACGCCTGCACCGCGAGCAACGCGGCCGGGTGCGGCGGAATCAGCCCGTGCACGACGGACAAACCCGCGACCATCGGCAACCCGACCAGCAGCAGCGATTTGCCGGTGCGCTTCGCGACGTTGAACGCGATCGGAATCAGCAGCACGAAGCCCACTTCGAAAAACACCGGCAAGCCGACGATGATCGCGACGAACATCATCGCCCAGTGAATGTTCTTTTCGCCGAACCAGTGAATCAGCGTGGTCGCGATGCGCTCGGCGCCGCCCGATTCGGCCATCATCTTGCCGAGCATCGTGCCCAGGCCGACGACGATCGCGATATGGCCAAGCGTGTTGCCGTTGCCCGTTTCGAACGACTTCACGATCGACCCGATCGGCATACCGACCGCAAGCCCCAGCAGCAGCGAAACGATGAGCAGAACGAGGAACGGATAGACCTTGAAGCGGGTGATCATCAGGATCAGCACCGCAATCGCGATCACGGCATAGATCAGTAGCATGCTGCCGTGGACAGCTTCCATGAAGCTCCTCCTTTGCGTTATTGGTTTTGAATGCAGAGTGCGGCTGCGCGTCGCGTACAGGACGCGAATTTTACTGCGTGCGTGTTCGAACCGCGCGACCCGTGCGGGAGCCGTGTTCGAGCGGCGCGCGACTGCTCGAACATCCAAAGCAAAAGAGCCTCGCGTTCGCAGCCATGCGGCTGGAATGGCGAGGCTCCGTCATGCTGAACCTGGGCGCTGGATGAATCAGCAGTGAAAGCGCATCGGGTTCAGTGCGGGGCGAGCGCGCTGGCTGCGCGCGCAAGACGCGTGACTTCGTCCCAGTTCTGCGCAGCGAGCGCGGCCTTCGGCGTGAGCCACGAACCGCCGACGCATACGACGTTCGGCAGCGCGAGAAAATTCGGCGCGGATTCCGCGGTAATGCCGCCGGTCGGACAGAACTTGAGCGACGGGAACGGCCCTTGAAACGCTTGCAGCATCGGTATGCCACCCGCTTGCTGCGCGGGGAAGAATTTCACGATCTCATAGCCGAGTTCGAGCGCGACGATGATGTCCGATGGCGTCATCACACCCGGCAACAGCGGCAATCCCGCGTCCTGCGCGGCCTTATGCATGTCTTTTGTCAGGCCGGGCGACACGCCGAACTGCGCGCCGGCCTTCCTGGCGAGCGCACATTGCTCGGGCTTCGTAATCGTGCCGACGCCAACCACGATGTCTTCGGCCAGTTGGCTCGCGCGCTCGATCGCTTTCAGACCCGCCTCGGTGCGCAGCGTGATTTCGAGCACTTTCACGCCGCCGGCATGCAATGCACGCGACACGTGCTCGCCTTGCTCGACCGAATCGAACGCGAGCACCGGAATAACCGGACCGAGCCGCACGATGTCGCTTACTTTCTTTGCCGTCATGGTCACACTCCTTACTTGTGCATCGCGTGGGCGGGTTGCGCGTGTGCGGCTTCTGCCGTGGCGTGCTTCGATGGATGGGCCGCAGCCTGCGCGAGCACGTGCCCGCGGGCACCGTCATGGGCCGCCTCGCCGACGAGCGGCCCGAATACGGACGCACCCAACTCAGCCGGCGCCGCCGACGCACGGAACACCCCGAACAGCTCGCGACCAAAACCCACTTCGTTGTCCGCCTGATGATGGCATTCGGCCAGTGGCCGTGCCGCCCATTGCGCGTCGTCGATCTCGATGTCGAGCACGCCCGCTTCCGCGTCGATCACGATCATGTCGCCGGTGCACACCTTGCCGAGCGGACCTTGCAGCAGCGCTTCGGGCGATATGTGAATCACGGCGGGCACCTTACCCGATGCACCGGACATCCGCCCATCCGTGACCAGCGCGACATGGAAACCATGATCCTGCAATACACCCAGAAGCGGCGTCAAACGATGCAGTTCAGGCATGCCGTTTGCGCGAGCGCCCTGGAAGCGCACCACCGCGACGAAATCACGCTTCAGCTCGCCTCTGTCGAACGCTTCCTGTACCGCTTCCTGCGAATCGAACACGATGGCCGGCGCCTTCACCGCACGATGCTCGGGCGCAACCGCGGAGATCTTGATCACGCCGCGGCCCAGCTTGCCCTGCATCAGGCGCAACCCGCCATCGGGCTGGAACGGCTCCTTGGTGGCCCGCAACACCTTTGTGTCGTGGCTTTCAGTCGCCCCCGGGACCCACGTCAGCTTGCCGTCGATCAGCTTCGGCTCCTGCGTGTAATGCGCGAGGCCCTTGCCGGCGACCGTGTTCACGTCGTCATGCAGCAAACCGCCTTCGAGCAGATTGCGAACCAGCAAAGCGACGCCGCCCGCTGCGTGGAAGTGATTCACGTCGGCCTTTCCGTTCGGGTAGATCTTGGCGAGCAGCGGCACTGCTTGCGACAACGCATCGAAATCGTCCCAGTCGATGATCACGCCGGCCGCGCGCGCCATCGCGACGAGGTGCAGCGTGTGGTTCGTCGAGCCGCCCGTGGCGAGCAGCGCGACAATCCCGTTCACGACAGCCTTCTCGTCGATCACATGACCAATCGGCATATAGTTGCCGCGGTCGGCCGTCAGATCGAGCACGCGGCGCGCGGCCTGCGCAGTGAGCGCATCGCGCAACTGCGTGTGCGGATGCACGAACGCCGAGCCCGGCAGATGCATGCCCATCACTTCCATCAGCATCTGATTACTGTTCGCCGTGCCGTAGAACGTGCAGGTGCCATGGCTGTGATACGCGGCGGCCTCCGCTTCGAGCAGCGCACCGCGATCGCACCCGCCGGTCGCGAATTGCTGGCGAATCCTGGCTTTATCGTCGTTCGACAGGCCGCTCGTCATCGGGCCGGCCGGCACGAAGATGGTCGGCAGATGACCAAATTGCAGCGCGCCTATCATCAGGCCCGGTACGATCTTGTCGCACACGCCAAGGCACAGCGCCGCATCGAACATATTGTGTGTCAGCGCGACAGCCGTGCTCATCGCGATCACTTCGCGCGAGAACAGTGACAGTTCCATCCCCGCGTTGCCCTGCGTGATGCCATCGCACATCGCGGGCACGCCGCCCGCGAATTGCGCGACGCCGCCGTTTTCGCGCGCGGCGGCTTTGATGATGTCGGGGAATGTCTTGTACGGCGCATGCGCGGACAGCATCTCGTTGTACGACGACACGATGCCGATGTTCGGCTGGCCGATCGTTTTAATCGCGAACTTGTCGTTACCTTCGAGTCCGGCAAAGCCGTGCGCGAGGTTCGCGCATGACAGCGCGCCGCGCGCCGGGAAATGGCCCTGCGCCTGCTCGATGCGCGCCAGGTAGGCGTCGCGAGTCGGTTTGCTGCGCTCGATCACGCGGCGCGTGACCTTCATCAGTTGCGAATGCGGGGAAACCATTGATGCTCCTTCGTCGCTGGCTGGCGGCTGCTTGAGCGCAGCGCCGGATGCGGTATCGCGGGGACGGCTTTCACGCCGTGCAAACGGAGTTTAGTAGAAAAACTACATTGAATCAATGTGGCCAACGCTGAATTCGAGATTCAGTGAATCGCCTCATGAGCTGTATATTTACAGGGTTTCAGTAAAACACGGTGAAATCAGGGTAATCACCTATACGTCGATATGTAGTTTTTGTACACATCCTGTTGATCAGCTATAGTCCACTCGTTTCTTCAGCATAGTGCGAGTTCTCCGATGATGTTGTCCCAAGTGGAAGCGATGCGTGACCAGCTTCGCCCGTCCGAACGCAAGCTCGCCGACTACGTGATCGAGGCGCCACGCGAGGTACTGGACCTGTCGATGACCGAGTTCGCGGAGCGTGCCGGCGTAAGCCAGCCGACCATTGCGCGGTTCTGTCATGCGCTCGGATTTTCGGGGTTTCGCGAATTCAAGATTCGCCTTGCGCAGGGGATTGCAGGAGACGTGCCTGCCGTCTATCGGGACGTGCGGCCAGATGAACCAGCGCCGGGCGTGGCCGCGAAGGTACTGGACCGGACCATTGGCGCACTGATCCAGGTGCGCAACAATCTGTCGACCGACAGCGTCGCGGCAGCCATCGACATGCTCGCGCATGCGCGGCGGATCGAGTTCTACGGCGCGGGCGGTTCGGGGGTCGCGGCGCTGGATATGCAGCACAAGTTTTTTCGGCTCGGGATGCCAAGCGTCGCGTATTCGGACCCGCATACCTTTCTGATGTCGGCGGCGCTACTCGGCAAAGGCGACGTGGTGGTGGCCATTTCAAATACCGGACGCACGCGCGACATCGTCGATGCGGCGAAATCGGCGCTCGCGGCCGGCGCGAAGGTGATCGCAGTCACACACGGCAATTCGCCGCTCGCGCGGACTGCGTCGATTGGGCTCTTTGCGAACGTCGATGAAGATACCGATATTTTTTCGCCCATGACGTCGCGCACATCGCATCTCGCGATTGGCGACATTCTGGCGGTAGGCGTCGCGCTACAGCGCGGGCCTGCACTGGCGGAGAAGCTGGCCGGCGCAAAGGGGCTGATTGCGCGCAGGCGGATCGGCCCGGACGAGTAAAGCAAACGGGTTTGCCGCATCCGTCGTTCGAAGATCCGCGGTCACATCGTGTATGGCACAGCCGACGGCTCGATAAAAAAACAGGCTCCCGAAGGAGCCCGTTTTGCCTGCTGCCCGAAAAAACATCTACATCGACGGCTACATCGATCGTGCAACCCGCGGTCGAGCGGCGACGACCGCGCCGCTCTTCCGCTTATGGCTTACCACTGGTACGAAGCACCCGCACCCACCGTCGTGCCGTTGCCAGGCGCCATACCCGCACCGAGCTTCACCTTCAGGTTCTGCGTGATGCGAGCCGAAGCGCCGAGCGCGACAGCCTGATAGCCTTTGTAGTTGCCCGTGCCGACACCGACCGCGATCGTCTTGCCTTGATCGACGTCCGGAATCATCGTCAGCGCGGTTGCCGCGGCGATACCACCGTACGCATTCTTCGCGACGCTGTTCACCTGCGACTGCATCGAGTTGATGCGTTGATCGGTGTAGTCCTTCGCCGACATACCTCCCGGCAGATCGCCGACGCGCGAATCGGTGTAGCTGTTCGCGCTGGCGACCGCGTCGTTCAACTGACCGACGTTGACCGCATCGGTCGTGTCGGTGCCTGCGGCGACGTTGGTGATCTTCTTGCCCCCCGCGTCGTTGTTCCAGCTGCCGCCGCCACCGCTGATATTGGTGACCTGGCCTTCGACGACCGTCACCCGGTTGTCGAGGTTCGTCACCTGACCTTGCAGCGCCGACAACTGACCGAAGTTCACCGCATCGTACTTGCTCGCGCCGTCCGCGACGTTGGTCAGGACCACCGGGGCGCCGGTGCCGCCGGCAATGCCGCCCAGCGTGATCCGGTCATGCGCCGACGTGTCGTACATCACTGCATCGCCAATATGGTCGACGTTGTAGTTGATGTCATCGATGCGTTTGTTAGTCGCATACAACTGCGAACCGTTAACCGCATCGGTGCTGTCTACCGACAACTTGCCCTCCGCCACGTTATGCAGCGCCACTGGCGCAGTCGCGCCTTTCTCGCCGAACGTCACCGAGTCCTTCGCCGCGCTGTCGTATACCACGGCGAGCGACTTGCCGGTCGTGCCGTCGATCACACCGCCGTCGATCAGCGTGTTCCTGATGTTGGTAATGTCACCGGTATTCTGCGTGACACGTCCGTCCAGGTTGGTGATGGCATCGCCCACCGTATGAACGGTCGTCGAGCCTTCGTTCAGCGAGTACGTCGGAGCGGAAATCGAGCCGTCCGTGTTCACCGTCGAACCACCGCCGAGCGCGGTCGCCGTGCTGTTAGCCACGTTGTACAACTGCGAGCCGTTGATCGCGTCCTTGCTGGTTGCGTTCACCGCACCGGCCTTCACGTTCGCGATGGTCGTACCGTTTGCGCCGCCGAGCGTAACCTTGCTCTTCGCCGCATCGTCGTACGACACGAACGCGTTGGTGACAGTACCTGACGTATCGATGTTCAGACCCGCCGCCTTCAACTGCGCGACGTTCACCGCGTCCTTGTCGGCCACACCGGCGTTTACGTTCGACAGGATCGTGCCGTTCGCGCCGTTGAACGTCACCTTGTCGTGCGTCGACGTGTCGTACTTGATGCCATCGACCGAACCGGTTGCCGCCTGCGCGTCGACCGCCGCGAGTGCCGAGCCGACGTCGCTATACGTGCTGCCCGCGATGTTGTAGCTCGGCTTCGTGACCTTGCCGTTCGCATCCACAGACGAACCGCCACCCAGCGCCGCAGCCGTGCTGCCGGCTGTGTTGTACAACTGCGCGCCATTGACCGCGTCCGTGCTGGTCGCGCTGATGCCGCCCGCCTTCAGGTTCGTGATCGTCGTGCCGGCCGCACCGCCAGCCAGCGTCACCTTGTCGTGCGCCGACGTGTCGTACTTCACCGCGTCCGACAATTGACCGTTGATCGTCGTGATCTGCGTGTTCAGCGTCGTGATGTCGCCGGTGTTCTTCGCGACATCCTGATTCGTCGCATACAGCTGCGAACCGTTCACCGCGTCCGTGCTGGTGGCGCTCAGCGTGGCCGCTTTCACGTTCGTGATCGTCGTGCCCGCCGTACCGCCAGCCAACGTGACCTTGCCCTTCGTCGCGTCGTCGTACGCGACGAACGAGTTCGTCACCGTGCCCGACGTATCGACATTCAGGCCCGCTGCCTTCAGCTGAGCGAGGTTCACCGCGTCGGTGTCAGCCGTACCGGCCATCACGTTCGACAGTTTCGTGCCGCTTGTGCCGCTAAACGTCACCTGATCGTGCGCCGACGTGTCGTACTTGATGCCATCGACCGAACCGGTTGCCGCCTGCGCGTCGACCGCCGCGAGTGCCGAGCCGACGTCGCCATACGTGCTGCCCGCGACGTTGTAGCTCGGTTTCGTGACCTTGCCGTTCGCATCCACAGACGAACCGCCACCCAGCGCCGCAGCCGCGCTGCTGGCCGAGTTGTACAGCTGCGAGCCGTTGACCGCGTCCGTGCTGGTCGCGCTGATGCCGCCCGCCTTCAGGTTCGTGATCGTCGTGCCCGCCGTACCGCCAGCCAACGTGACCTTGCCCTTCGTCGCGTCGTCGTACGCGACGAACGAGTTCGTCACCGCACCCGACGTATCGATGTTCAGACCCGCCGCCTTCAGTTGCGCAACGTTCACCGCGTCCATATCGGCCACGCCGGCGTTCACGTTCGACAGCAGCGTGCCGCCCGTACCGCTAAGCGTCACCTTGTCGTGCGCGGACGTGTCGTACTTCACACCGTCGGCCGAGCCGGTGGCCGCTTTTGCGTCGACCGCCGCGAGGGCCGAGCCGACGTCGTTATACGTGCTGCCCGCGACGTTGTAGGTTGGCTTACTGATCGTGCCATCGCTGTTCACGCCCGCATTGCCGCCGAGCGCCGAGGTCACACCCTTCAGTTGCGACACATTGACTGCATCGTAGTCTTGCGAACCGGCCGCCACATTGATGATCTGGCGACGCACGACGCTCGTGCCCATACCCGGCACCGCCGACGAGCCGACCGACACTGTGTTCGCACGATTGTCGTCCGAGCTGTTTGCACCCAGCACCACGCTGCCTTCCGTGCCGGCGATGATATTGCTGCCGATCGCGACGGTGTTCTTCCCGCCCACCGACACGTTGCTGCCGATCGCCACCGCGTTGTCCGAATCCGTGTTCACTTCGGTGCCATTGCTGCCGATCGCCACGGAATTAATCGATGACGCCGAAACCGTCGAACCGATGCCGACCGCCGAGTCGGCGCCGATGGCGATGTTCTGGCCTACGGCCACGCCATTCGAGCCCAGCACGCTGACGTTCTGCCCGGCGGCTACCGCGTTGTCCGCGTTGGCGTGCGCGTTCAGACCCATCGCGATGCCGTTCTTGCCGAGCGCGTCGGTCGGCGTCGACAGCGTGGTCGGCCCCGCTACGATCAGCTGGTCCGGCGTCTTGCTGGACGTCGCGCCAAGCAGCATCATCGAAGTGACGAGATTGCCACTACTCTTCACACCTGCGTTGGTGATCGCTGCACCGATGGCCGTGTTCATCTGGCCGACCGTCACCGCATCGCTAATGCTTACACCGTCAGCCACGTTCACGATACGGCGCTTGCTGGTCGTCGAACCGACCGCGAACGTATTTGCTTGCGACGTCGACGAACCGTAGCCGATCGCAACCGAGTTTGCCGCCATTGCGCGGGCATTCGCGCCGATCGCGAGCGCGCCGTCGCCCATCGCCTGGGCGAAACCGCCGATCGCAACTGCGTCGGCGCCCGCCGCCGTCGCATCGAGTGCATTCGTGTCGCCAAACTTGATGTACTTCAGCTTCGGTGCGATTTCGACCATCGCCGACGACATGTCGGTAATGCGTGTGTCGAGCGCGGTAACCGCGCCGTCGACGCCGTCGACCGTCTTGCCGCCCACGGTGTACTCCGGCATCGAAATGCTGCCGTCCGTGTTGACCGTCGAACCGCCGCCCAACGCCTTCGTTTCGCTGGACGCGAGGGTGTACAGCTGTGAACCGTTGATCGCGTCCGTGCTGGATGCGTTGACCGCGCCTGCCTTCACGTTCGTAATGGTCGTGCCGGCCGTGCCGCCTGCCAGCGTCACGTTGCCCTTCGTCGCATCGTCGTACGCGACGAACGAGTTGGTCACGTTGCCCGACGTGTCCACATTCAGGCCCGCCGCTTTCAGCTGCGCCATGTTCACAGCATCGGTATCCGCCTTGCCTGCCGATACGCCCTTCAGCTGACGCGCGCCCGCCGTGCCGGTGAAGTCGACCGTCGTGCCGTCGGTCGCCTTCGCCACCGTGATCGTCTTTGTCGACGCGTCCTGCTGGACCAACCCGATCTTGCCGTTGTTGATGTTGTTCGTCAGGTTCGTGATCGACGTCGTGTTACCCGTCGTCGCCGTATCGATCGCGGCCAGCGCCGAGCCTACATCGCTCGTCGTCTGACCCTGGACCGTATACGTCGGCGCCTTGATGGTGCCGTCCGTGTTCACTGCCGCACCACCACCGAGCGCCGTTGCGACGCTGCTCGCTTCACCGTACAGCTGCGCGCCGTTGATGGCGTCCGTGCTGGCTGCGCCGACTGCCCCCGCCTTCACGTTGGTGATCGTCGTGCCGGCCGTGCCGCCTGCCAGGGTGACCTTGCCCTTGGTCAAATCGTCGTACGCGACGAACGAGTTGGTCACGTTGCCCGACGTGTCGACATTCAGGCCGGCATCTTTCAGCTGCGCCAGATTCACGGCATCCGTGTCTGCCACACCGGCCTTCACGTTCGACAGCGTCGTACCTTCGTCACCGCCAAACGTCACCTTGTCATGCGCCGACGTGTCGTATTTCACACCGTCAACCGAGCCTGCTGCGGCCTTCGCGTCAACCGCGGCCAACGCCGAGCCAACGTCCGTGTAGGTACTGCCTGCGACGTCGTAACTCGGCTTTTTGACCTTACCGTCCGCGTCGACCGACGAGCCGCCGCCGAGCGCTGCCGCCGTGCTGCTGGCCGTGTTGTACAGCTGGGAGCCATTGATCGCGTCCATGCTGGTCGCTCCGATCGCACCAGCCTTCACGTTGGTGATCGTCGTGCCCGATGTGCCACCTGCCAGTGTGACTTTGCCCTGGGTCGAATCGTCATACGCGACGAACGAGTTTGTTACGTTACCCGATGTGTCCACGTTCAGGCCCGCTGCTTTCAGCTGTGCCGTGTTCACGGCGTCCATGTCGGCCGAGCCCGCCTTCACGTTCGTGATCGTCGTGCCGTTCGTGCCACCCGCCAGCGTCACCTTGTCATGTGAGGACGCGTCATACTTCACCGTGTCGGCCAGTTCGCCGTTGATGTTCGTGATCTGCGTGTTCAGCGAGCTCACGTTCTGGTTCGTC
>NZ_CADIKH010000037.1 GCF_902859855.1 Paraburkholderia humisilvae | reverse complement strand
TTGCCTCGTCCAACGGCTTCTTTGCCATGGCGCGTATCTCCATTCAATCCGTTAGAGATATAACGCGCCAGCATCGAATCGGTTGTCATGTTTTATGGGAAACTCAATAGTTGGTATGCCGGTTTTGATGTAGCATTCCATTCTGCTATATCTAAATCATAATCGGGTTTGCTATGCGAGTGGCGGGGCAGCGGAATCAGTCGGTTCGCTTCGGCGGCCGGATCATCTTTCTTTTTTGCGTGGGTGTGATCCTGTCGTCGTCGTGCGCGACGCAGTATTTCGCGGCGGCCGTGCATTATCAAGAAGGGTTAGGTGATGCGGCTTTCCAGTTTGGAAGCCGAATCCGGATCTACCAGCCGTTTTCCTGCATGCAATGGGCGTTCGAGTGGATTGGCGCAAAGGGCCTGCTTGGCACCTATGTGAGCAGAATGCTTTGGATCGTTTGCGGCGGCATCGTCGCAAGCATCGCCGCGGGCTTTACACTCTATTACCGGCGCAGCCTGAAAACCGAGTCGCATGACGAGTTGCACGGCTCCGCGCACTGGGCAACGGAACGCGATGTGCAGAAGATGGGGCTTCTTTCGTACGAACGCTGGGAAGGGCCCGTTTGGCGGCGCAGGCTGAAACGTTACAAGGCGACGGGCCTCTACGTGGGCCTGTTCGATACGTCGTCGGGCCGTCAGGTGATGCGTTATAGCGACCCTGCGCACGTACTTTGCGAAGCGCCGAGCCGCAGCGGTAAAGGTGTCGGGCCGGTCATCACCACGCTGTTGTCTTATCCCGAAAGCACAGCGACAAACGACATCAAGGGCGAGAACTTCGAACTGACGAGCGGTTTTCGCCATACGGCCGGCACGCTCGTCATTCGCTTCGACCCGACCGCACTCGATCAGAAAAGCATTGACGGCAAGAGCCGATATAACGTGGCCGCCTGCTGGAACGCGCTCGATGAAATCCGCACGTTTACGGAATACGACGTGATGGATGCGCAGAATCTCGCGCAAGCCATTGCCGACCCGGATGGCCAAGGCATGGACGACCACTGGGTGAGCACCTCATACGAGTTCCTGACTGGCCTCATTCTTCACGTCAAATACTATGAACGCGACAAATCTTTGACAGGCGTGTCGACGTACATGGCCGATCCCAGTTTCGAAGACCCCGAACAGATGTTCCTGCGAATGTTGCAGGCCGAGCATGATACGGACGGCAGCATCGGATGGAGGGATTCCGCAGGACATCCCACGAAGACGCATCCGCAGGTCGCCATTTCCGCTCGAGCCATGCTGAACAGGGAGGAGAAGGAGCGCAACAGTGTGCTGTCGACGGCAAAGACGAAGCTGAGCCTGTTTACGGAGCCGATCGTCGCGCGGAACACGGCGAGGTCCGACTTCAGCGTGTCGGACCTGATGAATCACCCGAAGCCGGTCAGCTTTTACCTTGTCGTGCCTCCGTCCGACAAGGAGCGGCTGCGCCCGCTGATTCGGCTATTCATCACTTTCCTTCTGCGCCGGCTGACTTCGAGCATGGAGTTCGAAGACGGCCGCAGCGTCAAGGATTATCTGCATCGGCTGCTGCTTCTGATCGATGAGTTGCCCTCTCTGCGCAAGCTCGATCAGTTGCAGGACGGACTAGGCTATCTCGCCGGCTACGGCATTACCGCGTTTCTCTTCGTGCAGGATCCGATCCAGTTGAAGGAAGTGTATGGCGACAATGAGACGATTTCGGCAGGTTGCCAATTGCGTATCGCGTATGCGCCGAACACTTTGCAGTCGGCCGACGACATCTCGGAGCGTACCGGCGTGACCACGGTGAAGCGACAGAACGTGTCTTATTCGGGGAATCGAATGAGTGCGATGCTTGGGCAAATGAGCCTGTCGGAAGAACACGTGGAGCGCAATCTCCTCACCAAGGACGAAGTGATGCGGTTGCCGCGCGACGAAATTCTCGTTTTCAACACCGGGCATCCGCCTATTCGTGGCAAGAAGCTGAAGTACTTTGAAATGCCGGAGTTTCAGAAGCGCGCGAAGATTTCCAGTCCGAGCCGTGTTGCGATGACCTATGCCGGCGAGCGCGGGAAGGTGGTTGGGGAATGGTTCATGGTGCATTGCGAGCGTCCGGCGAAAGGCAACGAGTTGGCCGTTACCGTCAACGTTTACCGGGAGTTTCCGCCGGTGCGTGTTGTCGTCAAACAGGAGCACGTGGAGCGGGAGGTCGTCCAGGAATTTGCATTCGCACTGGTCGATAGCCACGGTGCGGTCGTCGATCGGCCATTGACGACCGAGGATCTCAGGTTCGTTGCAAGGCCAGCGGGCGACATGGGGGAATTCGACATCGACGAAGCGTTCGAGGTCCACTTCCTGGTCGACGATTCGTCTTCTTACAAGCACTTCTCGCAGACGGGCTTTTTCAGGGACATCTCGGTGCACGAACGTGTCGCTCGGCGGAAGACACGAGACTTCTTCCACGAACTGGAAGAGAAAGAGGGAGCGCGGGTCGAACCGACGATCGAGCGTATATCGCCGGACGCGCGTTATACAGGGCGCGTACTGCTTGAGACGAGCCACTACATCGTGCTCCAGAGGTTGCACGACCGCGCGCAGGTATCGGTGCATCGAAAATCGAAGCTGGATCGGGTAGTCAAGATCGGCGAAGAGGTGACGATCAAATATACAGGTAAGAAAGGAGTCGTTGCGTGATGATGCTGATCCGACGGTTATCCACTGCGGTCGGGCTGCTTCTGACATGGGAAGCCGTTCATGCGCAGGACCTTGCAACCTTGATGGCGCAATGCGCGCCGGGCGTGCATCCAACGACGTTGAGCGCGATCGTGCGCACCGAATCGAGCGGCCATGCGTACGTGCTTGCCGACAGCGGCCCGCGAAATCTGCCGTGGTCGGCTCGTAAGTCGATGGTTCGCAGCTTCTATCCGAGTTCACCGCAAGAGGCGGCGGACATTGCAAAATCCCTGATCGACAGTGGGCATCTGGTGGATATCGGGTTGACCCAGATCAGCAGTCAGAACCTGCCTCGTCTCGGCCTTACGGTGGAGCAGTTGCTCGATCCGTGCGTGAATCTAAGAGCCGGCGGACAAATTCTTACGGACTTTTACCTCAATGCTTTGAGGCAATACAACGATCAGCAAACCGCGTTGCTCGCGGCGATCTCCGCGTACAACACGGGGAATTTCGAGTCCGGTTTCTCTAACGGATATGTACAACGTGTCGTGACGAACGCCGGCGCGACGGTGCCCGAGCTGAAAACAACTGCGTTGCGCGCATTGCCCGCTAACCGTGGTGGGTCGTCGCGCCGATCAGCACGCGCCGATGGCGAGTCGAGGCGCACAAGTCGCTTGCTGGCGGCGAAATTCTCGGAGCTGGACGTTGAATTTCACTGATCCGCCACGGAGCGATCCTGCGATGTACGAGCGGCGTCCGTCGACGCTGCTTGCGGCGTTACGGCGCGTCGGCAAGCGCTTGCCCGTGATGCACGACGTCGAGGGTTACTTTCGGCCAGGTGTGACGAGTGCGGCGGGCGACCGTGTTTTCGGCGTATTGGAGACGCACGATGCGCGGGTGAATGTTGCGTTTGACGCGGCACGCGTTCGTCTTCCAAGCGGGCCCGGCGTGCTGCGAGTCAGCGGCAAGGTCTGGCTTTCGGAGAAGACGAGTCTGGTGACGCTACTGGTGACGCAATGCCGCGTTGTTCGCGCGCATGTCGGCCACGCCTATCCTGTCGCGAAGCCCGACGAGTGAAATGCCGCGGGCCACACGCGGCGCAGGTCAAACTGCTCACAACACTGACTTCGGCCCAACGTGCGCGTCACACCGTATCGTTCCCTTCACCGCACGTCGAGCAGCCGGTCGCGCAGGGAGCGCCAGAGGCGCGGCAAGAGCCGGAGTCCTGCGGTCATGCCTGGGTCGTAGTAATGCACGATCAACGTCCGGCGTTCGCCTTGCTCGACGTGAAGATTCGCATGCCGCGTGACGAAGCCGTTGAACGCGTAGACATTGCCCGGCACGCACGCGACCCGATCGCAGCGTTGCAGCGAGAGATCGCGGTGGGTCTGTGCGCGACGCATCGCGAGCGGCAGGCGGCGCAGCGCGATTAGCCAGGCCTTGGCCAGCACGTTGGTCACCGCTGACAGCTGGTGACGTGGCTGACGGTAGACGATCAGATCGCCGTTCTCCTCGGCGTCGTGCGCCGACCGTAGCGGAATCAGCAGCGTGAGGATATGCGAATCGTAATGCCGCAGATGGCTCTGAGCGGGCAGCGTCCGGTTTATGCAACGCAATACGTAAAGCGGTTCGCCATCGATCTTCAGCCCCTTCTGTGCAGCCCACCGTTGTTGGGTGGCGCGCACCTGCTGCTCGATGCGCAGGAACTCGCCATGCTGCCTGAGCAATTCGACGACGCGCGCGGTCGTCTGCGTCGCGCGCCGGCCGTCGGCGGGACGCCAGGTGTCGCGCGTCTCGTCGATGGTCGCATTGATCTGTTCGAGCAGGGTGCGCGGCACCACGCCCTCGAACAGGCGGACGCCCGGCGGCACGATATCGGTGTCGTCCTCAAGCATCGCGGGATACTCCACGAAGGACCACTCTACGACGCGCGGCGGGCACGAACGAAAGTCGCCGCGTGGCCGGAGCACGATGCGCACCGCGTGCGGAAGACGCACAGATACGCCCGCATGGCGGGCGGGTCGGGTTCGCAGAGCACGCGGGGAGCCGGACGGGCGTCGGGTTTCGGTAGAGAGAGAAGAGCGATGGGCAAAGCAAAATCTGTCAGTAACCAGTCGGCAAGTGTTATTGCCACCTTACGTCATGCGACCGATCGCCAAATAGACAAAATATCTCCCCCATCCGCCACCTCGCAGCGCATCGTGTCCCGTGGCGAAATTTCTTGCGGACAAAATGGCAAATAGATTGATAAGCTTCGAGTCACATTTCATGAGTCGACAACCCAGCTGCGGGAGTAGCAGAACAAGGAGGGCACTTAGGCGCCTCCGCCGCTTTTATTCGGTCACTCTTTCCGTCACGAAGTACGCGCGGCTGTTCTCATGAACCGATTCATCGAACGCGATATCCTCGGCGCTCGCCCAGCGGTAATCCGAATGCTGATCGAGCGGCAGGTCAGGCAGGCGCTGGGACAAGCGGAAGCGATAGCCGAGCACGACGTAGTGCGTTGATATGCCATCCTTGCCGCTGAAGTTGTCGTCGTAGAAGTGCTCATAGACGCCAATCAGTTCGGCCTCGGACCGATCGAGGCCATGGAGGCCCAGTTCTTCGCGCGCAAGGCGTGTGAACGCGTCGTCGAGACGTTCGTCCTTGCGTACGCGGCCGCCGGGGACGAACCATGCACCTTGCGCGGGCCGATTCACGCGCCGCCCGAGCAGATAGTGGCCCTGCTCGTCATGAAGAATCAGGTCCAGCGCGATCAGCGGTGTGCTCGAGACGATGCTCAAAAATTCCGTATTGCCGAGTTTTGCCATGAGGGGCTCCTTGTTGGGGGGCATCGCCCGTCCCCCGTCTTGTCACGACCGTCCGTACGTATCCTCGACGCGCACGATGGGGTCTTCGCCGTGGTGGGAACCCGAGTGAATCAGAGGTCGCGCTGACGCAACCCGAGCGCGCCACCCGCCGGTTCGATATCGGCGCAGCGCGCGCGCAAGGTCGTCTCGAACTCGCCGAGCACGCTTTCGCGCGAGAGCGCGGCGAGCGCATAGTCGCGGCCCGCACGGCCGAGGTGTGCGCGCCGCACCGGGTCGGCCGCGAGCGCATCGATCGCGGCGACGAGCGGTTCAAGCGCTTCGGGAGGCACGACGACGCCACGCGGCGCAACCGTGTTGAACAGTTCGGTGCCTTCGTGAGCCATTGCGATCACGGGACGGCCGCTCGCGAGCATGCCGGTCAGCTTGGACGGCATCACGAGGTCGGCCGCGTCGGCGCGCTGCGGCAGCACGTGGATGTCGGCGAGATTGAGCAGTTCGTTGAGCTTGTCCATCGGCTGCAACGGGATGAAGCGGGTGTTCGGCAGATGGCCGCACACGGCGGTCAAGCCGTCTTTGGCCGGACCTTGTCCGCAAAACACGAAGACGAGATCGCGGCGCCCGGCGAGCGAGGCCGCAGCCGTCGCGAGCACCTCGAGTCCCTGCTTGGCGCCCATATTGCCGGAGTAGAGCACGACGGTCGCGTCAGCGGGAATGTTGAGTTCACCCCTGAGTGGGACCCTCGCAACGGCCTGCGAGTCGAGCGGATGAATCGCCGACGTATCGACCCAGTTCGCGAAATGCACCACCTTGTTGCGTGACACGCCTTTGCGCAACGCATGTTCGATCATCTTCGCGGAGATCGTCGAAACCGTGTCGAACCGACGCAGCAGCGTTCGTTCAATGGAGAGCGCCATGCGCTTGCGCCAGTCGCCCTTGAGCATGCCGAGCTTGAACGCCGCATCGACTTCATAGTCTTGCACGTGCAGCCATGCATGCGCACCGCTCAAGCGTGCGACAAGCCAGCCGGTCGGCGCGTTGAGCAGGCTTGGCGCGATACTGAGCACGGCATGCGGCCGCCAGAAGACATGGCGCAACAGGACGGGAAAGCTCGAGAGCGCGAAGCTCGCGAGATGCACGAGGCGGCGCGCGCCCTTGGGCCGGGTCGGCACCCAGAGCGGGGCGCGCCAGATGTGCACACCTTCACTGCGTTCCTTTGCGTAGCGTCTCGACGAGTAACCCGGCGCAACCTGCCACGCGGGATAGTAGGGCGGCGCGCAAACCACACGCACATCGTGGCCGGCGGCAACGAGCGACTTGGCCATGTCGGCGGTGTAGCGGCCTATTCCTGTCAGTTCCGGCGCGTAGTTGATGCCATAAACAAGTATCTTCATCGAACCTCGCGATGTGTCGACGCAAGACGCATTTCGTGTGAACGGCATCTTGCCCGCGCCACATCAACGCGACCCGCCAGGATATCGCCGTGTGCCGCCAATCGCTAAGCTTCTTGCATGAGCACGTGTTAGTTTCGGAATTGCGCGCGCAAGTTCGTGGTCCCGTTGCGTTTGGAATTGAGTATTCCCGATACTGCGCGTGCTTAGAACTTCTTAAGCGACGCGTAAGTCCGGCGTCGCGTAACGCGGCGAGGTTTGCACGGCAGCATGCGATGCGCGTCGCGAACCAGGCGCCCTGTTTGTTCTTGTAGAACCGTGGAGCTCAAGGTTGCTGCGACATCCGCCGGTCACCGCGTGGCCGATGACCCGAAGCGCGTTGGCGCAAGTGAGGGAGAGAGAAGTGGCACAGCAACTCTACGCGGGCGGTTGTCATTGTGGCGCCGTACGCTTCACCGTAGATCTCGATCTGGACCAGACGATCGCGTGCAACTGCTCGAACTGCAGGAAACGCGGCCTGATATTTTGGTTCGTGCAACCCGAACATTTTCAGCTGACTGCCGGCGAAGGTGGTACACGGAAATATCTGTTTCACAAACAGGCGATCAAATACCAGGTCTGCGCGGTCTGCGGTGTCGAAACGTTCTTCTACACCGAGATGCCGGATGGCGCCGAGATGGTCGCGATCAACGCTCGCTGCATCGACAACATCGATCCTGCAAAGTTGACATCCGTGCCCTACGACGGTGCGAGCAATGGACAGTTAAAGGCGCTTGATCCGTCCGATGGCGTGCAAAGGCAAATCCGCCAGATATGAAGCAGCGCAACCTACCAAAAAAAATGACGACATTCCGGGGAAACGTTTCTGAGGAAACGACATGCCGTATGTTGCACAGCTTGAACAGTCAGAGAGTATCGTTTGCCGTCTCGTAAGAGATGAGGAGCCGAGTTCCGCACATAGCCTCGAGTCGGGCACGGGGAGGCGGTGCCCGGCTCGCCAGATCGGTATCGTTCTATTCGAGGGCTTTTCGCTGCTGCGCGCCAGCATCGTCGCCGAGGTATTCAACAAGGCGAACCAGCTGGGCGTCGCGGGGAGCACAGTGAACTCGATCTATACGATCAAGATGTTGTCGTTCGCCGGCGGCGGCGTGCCGTGCTCGTCGTCGGTGCGTCTCTGGACCGAGCGCTTCGACGCGCGCCAGTACCAGAAATTCGACGCGCTGTTCGTCGACGGCGGCAAGGGCGCGCACGATGCATCGCTTGACGAAACGTTGCTGGGCCGGATGCGCTTCGGCTACCCCGACGGATCGTTCCGCGGCATGTCGGCGTCGCGCTCGAGCTTTGCTTCGTCGGGTCTGATCGCCGGATTCGACCGACCCGGCTTGGGTGGTCGTGGCGAAGCCGACAACGACGAGGATTGCTTTTCGTCGATGGCGAGCGCGCTAATGCTCGTCAAGTACGACCTCGGTCACGACATCGCGCGCGAAGTCGGTGAACAGCTCCTGCCGGGCGCCGGCGCCAAGCTCGCGCTGCTGCTGTCCGAAGCGGGCGTGACGAGCGTGCAGGACAAGGTCCGCACCTCCGCGCGCTGGCTCAAGGACAACTGTGAGCGATCGATCACGGTCGCCGATGCCGCGCAGGTCGCGGCGATGAGCGAACGCAACTATCTGCGCCGCTTCAAGGACGAGATCGGCATCACGCCGTCCGAGTATCTGTTGCGTGCGCGTCTCGACATGGTGTGCCGCCTGTTGATCGAAACCGACCTGCCGGTCGACAAGATCGCACGCCGCATCGGCATCGCCAACGGCGACCGGCTTGCAAAGATTTTCCGCAAGCGGTTATTCGTCTCGCCAACCGAATACCGGTTACAGAATCGCTAGGCCCCTCGCTGCATCCTGAGCGGTCGTTGACTCCCCGACAGGTGGCTCATTCCGCAGATTCCCTCTGCGCGTGTTCAGTCGTTCGGCTACGAGATAGATGAATCAGATCAGACATACCGTTTCTGAACCGGCGTCCCCGCCGGTTCACGCGTTGCCGCGCCAGCCGCGGCGCACCTCGCGCGTTCTGCACGCGCTCGGGCTCGGCGGCGCGTTATCGCTGCTGCTAACGCTCGGCGCCTGTGGGGTCGACCCGGGCCAGCATTACAGCAGTTTCGATCAGGACCGCTACGGCACGAGCGTGACGGGTGTGCCCGGCGCGGAACACACTGCGGCCCCGGGCGCGGCCGGCGACGACCGGCCGCCACCTGGCGCTCTGACCGAGATCACGCCCGAGCTGATCAAGGCCGAGCGGCTCGCCGAGCCGACCCACATCCCGCAGGATGTGCAGAACCTGTTCGCGCCGCCCTTGCCCTATGCGATCGGCCCGGGCGACGTGCTCAACATCGAGGTCTGGGACCACCCCGAGCTGAACCTCCCGACCACAAACGTACAGACCGTCGGGATCGACTTCACGGGTTCGGCTTCGGTGTCGACGGGCTACACCGTCGATTCGAACGGCATGATCCAGTTCGCCTACGCGGGAGCGGTTCACGTCGGCGGACTCACCGAGATGCAGGCGCGCGACGTTCTCGCTGCGGAACTCGGGAAATTCGTGCGCACCCCGCAGGTCACGCTGCGCGTGCAGTCGTACCGGAGCAAGCGCGTCTATATGGATGGCGAAGTGCGTTCGCCGGGACTGCAGATCTTCAACGACGTGCCGATGACGCTGACCGAGGCGATCAATCGCGCGGGCGGCTTCACCCAGCTCGGCGACCGCGCGAACATCGCGGTGATTCGCAACGGCAAGTCGGTGATCGTCAACATCCCAGAGATGGTCGACATGGGCATCAATCCGTCCCGGGTGATGCTGCAGAACAACGACATCGTCCGCGTGTTCGCACGCGAGGACAGCAAAGTGTTCCTGATGGGCGAAGTCACGCGTCCCACTACGCTGTTTCTGCGCAACGGCGAGCTCTCGCTCAACGAAGCGCTCGGCGATGCGGGCGGCGTGAGCCAGCAGACGGGCGACGCCAAGCAGGTTTACATCGTGCGCAACATCACGGCCGACAAGCATCAGGTCTTCCATCTCGATGCATCGAATCCGACCGCGCTCGCGCTCGCGGAAAACTTCGAGCTGAAGGCGAAGGACGTCGTGTTCGTCGACACGTCGGCAGTCGTGCGCTGGAGCCGTGTGATCAACAACGTGGTGCCGAGCGCGGAAGCCGCGTACTTCAGCCGGACCGCGTATGGGAATTGACTTCCTGATGGACGACCTCGAGCAAGGAGCACGATCCTCGTGCCCGCCGCCGGCAACATGTGCCGCAGCCCGATGATCGTCGCAATCCTCGGGCGCGGCGCCAGCGAGCCCGCGTTCCGCCAGACGTTGCAACTCATGAAGCAGGAGCCGTACAGTGGATCGACCGCCTAACCCGTCGCACAAGCAACCCGGTAACGAAGCGCGTAGCCTGAGGGTCGCGAGCATCAATCCGGTACCGACCGTCGAGCCGACGGCCGGCCCCGTCGATGCGAGCGCGTTCATCGATACGCTCTACGAATACCGCTGGCTGATCGGGGGGCTCACGGCCGTCACGACGGCGATCGCGATCGGCTATGCGGTGCTTGCCGCGCCGATCTACCAGTCGGACATCCTGATCCAGGTCGAGGACAATCCGAACTCGCCAACCGATGCGCTGTCGAGCGTGTCACAGAGGTTCGATATCAAGTCGGAAGCCTCTGACGAGATCGAGATCCTGCAGTCGCGGCTCGTGCTCACGCCCGCAGTGCGCAGTCAGGGACTCACGATCGACGTCGAGCCGCGCCGCTTCCCGGTGTTCGGCCGCTGGTGGTCGACCCTGCAGAAAGGCCTGTCGACGCCGGGCTTCTTCGGCCACGGCGGTTATGTCTGGGCGCAGGAGCATGCGACGGTCGCGACCTTCGATCCGCCGACCACGCTCTATGGCAAACCGTTCATGCTCATCGCGGGTCCGAACGGCCAGTACACGATCGAGAACGATCACGCGGGCATCCGCGTGACCGGCCACGTTGGCCAGCCGCTCACGGTGCAGACCGGCGACGGTCCGCTGACGGCCAACGTCACGGATCTTTACGCGCAGCCCGGCGGTACCTTCGTGCTCACGCGCGTCTCCGAAGTCACGGCCGTCGAGTCGCTGCAAAAGGCGATGCGCGTCGCGCAGACCACCAAGGATTCGGATGTGATCCAGGCGAGCATGCAGGGCCGCGACGCGCATCAGACGAGCGCGGTGCTCACGGAGATCGGCCAGCAGTACATTGCCCAGAACATCGAGCGCAAGTCCGCCGAGGCTGAGAAGTCGCTCGCGTTCCTCGACGTCCAGTTGCCGCAACTCAAGCACCAGCTCGAGGAATCGGAAAGCGCATACAACCAGTTCCGCACCAACAACGCGATGATCGACCTCACCGAGGAAGGCACGGCAGTGCTTCAGCAGACGGTCGACGCGCAGAACAAGCTCGCCGATCTCGAACAGAAGCGCAACGAGCTGACGGCACGTTTCACCGATAACCATCCGGCCGTGATCGCGATTCTCAATCAGGAGGCAGTGCTCAAACAGCGGCTCGCCCAGATCGATACGAAGACGCGCCGGCTGCCCCAGCTCGAACAGACGGAGCTGCGCCTGCAGCGCGACGTGCAGGTCAACACCGATCTGTATACGGGTCTGCTCAACAGCGCCGAGCAGCTGCGGCTCGTGCGGGCGGGCAAGACCGGCAACGCGCGGCTCGTCGATACGGCCGTCGTCTCGGGAACTCCCGTCAAGCCGAACCGCAAGGTGGTGGTTGCGCTCGGCGCAATGGCGGGTCTGTTCGCAGGCTGCCTGTTCGCGTGGTTCCGTCGACAACTGGCGCAGGGCATCATGCATGCGCGCGACATCGAGCGCGATACCGGCCTGCCGGTCTATGCGAGTGTGCCGCACAGCAAACTGCAGCGCGCGCGCGACGGGCGCACGTGGTCCCCGTCGCAGGCCGGCAAGGTCACGCTGCTCGCGCATCTCGACGGCGACAGCCTGCCGATCGAGGCGCTGCGCAGCTTCCGCACGGCGCTCCAGTTCGTGCTGCTCGAAGCGAGCAACAATATCGTGCTGATGTCCGGGCCCACTCCGGGGGTCGGCAAGTCGTTCACGTCGGCCAATCTCGCAGCCGTGCTCGCTAACTCGCAGCAGCGCGTGCTGCTGATCGACGCCGACATGCGCGACGGCGACCTGCATCGCCATTTCGGCCAGCGCGAAGGCCCGGGTCTCGCTGATCTGCTCGCGCACGATAAACCGTTTGAGGAACTCGTTCATCGTGCGGTGCTGCCGCGTCTCGATGTGCTCGTGCGCGGCGTTGCGCCAAGCAATCCGTCGGAAATGCTGATGAGCAAGCGCTTTGCGCACTTTGTCAGCGAGGTCGCGAGACAGTACGACGTCGTGCTGATCGACACCCCACCGGTGCTCGCGGTCGCCGACGTGGGTTCGCTAGGTCAGCTCGCAGGCACCGCGTTCCTCGTGGTGCGCCAAGGGTCGACGACCATCGCGCAGATCAAGGAATCGGCCAAGCGACTCGCTCACGTCGGTGTCACGCTCGACGGGCTCGTGCTCAACGACGTGAAGCCGCGACCCGGCGACAAAACCTACGGGTACGGCATGTACACCTATACGGGCCCGCACGCCCAAGCTTCGAAGGCCTGACCATGACCCTTCGCATCTCGACCCCGGCACGTCGCGTGGCCTGCTGGTTCGGACTCGGCGCGTGCGTGCTGCCGGCCTGCGCGACCGCGCTGACGCTTCATGTCAGCGCCGCCGCGACCGATACGCCGGCTGATGCGCAGGCGACCGCGGCGACCGCGCCCACCCAGGCGAATGGCGACATCGGGCTGCGCGCGGCGGTTGCCGTGCTCGCCGCGAGCAAGTCGCGCTTCGCGGACGGCAACGTCGATCGTCTCGACATTGTGCTCGGCGCGGGGACCTACCGGCTTGCGCAACCGCTGCAAATGCAGATCGATCCGAGCTGGCGCGGTACGCCGGTGACCCTGTCGGGCGCGGGCGCGAATCGCACCATTCTGTCGGGCGCGAGGATCGTGCGCGGTTTTCATGCGCCGGGCACGAACGACGCAGCGGCCGCGCGTCTGCCGGCCGCCGCGCGCGGTCACGTACTCGTCGCGAAGCTCGCGGACAGCGGCATCGACGATGCGGGCACGTTCGAGCGTCAGGGGTTCGGCATCCGCGTGACCCCCGCACCGCTCGAACTGTTCTATCGCGGCGAGCCGCAGACGCTCGCGCGCTGGCCAAACCAGGGTTTCGCGACGATCGCCTCGCTGCCCGGCGGCGAGAAGGGCACAAGCTTCACGGTCGCGGGCGCGCCGCTCGATGCGCTCAAGGCCGAACCCGAGCTGCGCGCGATGGGATACTGGGCGCGCGACTGGGCCGATACGATGCTGCCCGTCGAAGCGGTCGATCCGTCCTCGGGCACCGTCACGCTTGCCGCGCCGGCACCCACGTTCGGCATGAAGACCGGCCAGCGCATGGTGTTCGAGAACGCGCTGTCGCAACTCGACCGGCCCGGCGAGTGGTATCTCGACCGCGCGTCGATGACGGTGTACTTCTGGCCGCCCGCGCCGCTGCATGACGGCGATATCGAAGCGTCAGTCAGCAACCAGCTGCTCGTCGCGACCACCGCCTCGAACCTGACGATCCACGACCTCGGCTTCGAGGACACGCGCGGCAACGCGATCGAGATCAACGGCGGCATGAATGTCGAGATCGATCACGCGACGGTGCGCAACGCCGGCAGCGTCGCGGTCTGGTCGACCGCGAGCAACAGCCACTACCGCTTCATGAACGTGTGGAACACGGGCGAAGGCGGCTTCGTGGTGTTCGCGGGCAACCGCCAGACGCTCGGGGCGGGCAATGTCTCGGTCGAAGACAGCGTGATCCACGACTATGCGCTGCGTACGCGCGCGTACCGGCCCGCGATCAGCCTCTCGGGCGTCGGCGACCGGATCGAGCGCAACCATATCTACAACGGCCCGCACGCGGCGATCGTGTTCAACGGCAACGATCACGTGATCAGCGGCAACGAAGTCGACCACGTCGCGCGGGAAACCGGCGACACAGGCGCGCTCTATACGGGCCGCGACTGGACCGCGCGCGGCACGCTGATCGAAGGCAACTTCCTGCACGACATCGGCAGCCCGGCCCAGCCGAAGGCGACGATGGGCATCTATCTCGACGACCAGGGCGGCGGCGCGACGATCCGACGCAATGTGTTCTCGAAGGTCAACCAGGCGATCTTCATCGGCGGTGGCCGCGACAACCTCGTCGAGGACAACCTGTTCGTCAACTGCACGCCCGCGATCTATATCGATTCGCGCGGACTCTCGTGGCAGAAGGGCCTCGCAGACGATCCGAACGGGCAGCTGCGGCACCAGCTCATGCTCGTCCACTACAACCAGCCGCCTTACTCGACGCACTACCCGAGTCTCGCGACGCTGCTCGACGACGCGCCCGGCGCGCCGAAGGGCAATGTCCTGCGCCGCAATGCGGTGATCGGCGGCGAGGCGACCTCGATCGATATGCGCGCGACACCGTATATCCACGTCGGGCCGGCGTTCGGCGCGCGTGACGTGAGTTTCGTCAAGGTCATGCCCGACGCGCAGCGCAGCACGTTCGCCGATCTCCGGATCGCACCGTCTTCGCCGGCGCTCCACGAGGGATTCCCGTTGCCGATGTTCCGTCCGAGCGCCGTGACGGGCACCGGCAAGCAGCAGGCAGCAGGTCACGAGTAGCACGCAGGACGCAGCACATAGCGGTAGCACGCATCACCGGCAACGGGTCCGCCAGGGGCCTTCACACGGGACACGCAACATCATGCGCTTCAGACAAGACATCAATGCCTTAAGAGGAGTGGCTGTCGCGCTCGTCGCGCTGTTCCACTTTCAGACCCCGGGCTTTAACGGCGGCTTTATCGGCGTCGACGTGTTTTTCGTGATCTCGGGCTATCTGATGACGGCGATCATCGTCGGCCGGCTCGACAAGGCGCGTTTCAGCCTGTGGGACTTCTATGTCGCGCGCTTCACGCGGATCGTGCCCGCGCTCGCGGCACTCGGCGCCGTGCTGATGGTGTTCGGCTGGTTCTATCTCGACCCGCATGCGTACAAAGTGCTCGCCGAACACACGGGCGCGTCGCTCGCCTTCATCTCGAACTTCGTGTTCTGGCGCGAAGCCGGCTATTTCGACGTCTCCTCGCAGGCCAAGTGGCTGCTGCATACGTGGTCGCTCGGGGTCGAGTGGCAGTTCTACATGGTGTACCCGATCATCCTGATGCTCGGTGCGCGCGTGTTCGGCAACAAGCGTGGCGTCTACCAGGTGCTGCTCGTATTGATCGGGCTCGTCTCGTTCGCGCTTGACCCCGTGATCGCGCGCAACCACCCTGAGGCCAACTTCTTCCTGCTGCCGACGCGCGCCTGGGAGATGGTGGTCGGCGGTCTCGTGATGCTCAATGCCGAGCGCTTCGTGTTGGGCGCGCGCACCGCCGCGACGCTCCAGGCAATCGGTCTCGCCGCGATCATGGGCGCGGGTCTGTTCTTCACCGACGCGTACGACTGGCCTGGCGTCATGACGCTCGTGCCGGTGTTCGGCGCGGCGCTCGTGATCCTCTCGGCCGCGAACGACAGTGCGTTCTCGACCTTCATGCCGCTGCAACTGCTTGGCCGCTGGTCGTATTCGATCTATCTGTGGCACTGGCCGCTGACCGTGCTGATCCACTACCTTGACCTGCCGAGCCACAACCCGGAGGTCATCACGATCGGACTCGCGCTCTCGGTGCTGCTCGGCTTCATCTCGTACGAGCTTGTCGAACGCCGTGCCTCGGGCCTTCGCGACCGTTTCGGCCTGCGTGGACTCGGCACGCTGGCGAGCGCGCCGATCGCGGTGGTGCTCGCCTGCGCGGCCGTGATCCACATGAACGGCGCGGCCGCGCGACTGCCGAACCAGATCAGACTCGTCTCCGCCGAGAGCACCGATGTCGATCCCCGTCGCACCGAATGCCTGACCAACAGCGTGCAGCGCATGATCAGCGGCTCGGCCGAGATCGGCTGCAAATACGGCGAATCGCCGAAGATCGGCGCGATCGTCTGGGGCGACAGTCACGGCAACGCGGTGATTCCCGGCGTCGTCCCGGTGGCTGCGGCCGCCAATGAGAGCGTGATGTTCTACGGCACCTCAGGCTGCCCGCCGTTCGTCGGCGCGAGCCGGTTCGGCAAGCACACCGAGGAGCCGTGCCGCTTCTTCGCGAAGCGCGTCGCCGACGAGCTCAAGCAGTTCCCGCCGAGCGTGCCGGTCGTCGTCGTCGCGCGGTTCTCCGCGTATGTCGACGGCAAGAACGACAGCGCCGACCCGACCATCCTGATCGGTTACAACGGCGAACGGCCGCTGCGCGACCCCACCGCGCGCCGCACGCGCTATGCGAGCTTCCTGACCCAGGACCTCTGCGGGCTCGCGAAGAGCCGACCGGTCTATGTGCTGCTGCCGATCCCCGAGATGAACGAGGATGTGCCGAGCGCGCTCGCGAAGTCGATGATCCTCGGCAAGCCTACGGAAGACGTGTCGATTGCCGAAACGGACTACTACAAGCGCAACGCCGTCGCGCGCGCGGCGATCGAAGACGCCGCGGCGAGCTGCGGTGTCAAGACCCTCGATCCGCTGCCGTATCTGTGCCGCGATGGCCGCTGCTACGGCTCGCAGGCGCTGATTCCGCTGTATATCGACGGCGACCATCTGAGTGAACGCGGCAGCCGCCGGCTGATGCCGCTGTTCCGCCCACTCTTCGACGCGAGCTGATCCGACCATGTCCACTCCGCAACCCTCTGTAGGACGCAACGCGCGCTGGCTCGCGACCGCGCAGATCGCCAAGAGCGTGGTTCAGCTCGTCGGCCTGTCGATCCTGTCGCATCTGCTGAGTCCCGCCGACTTCGGCGTGATGGCGCTCGCGACCATCGTGACCAACTTCGCGGGCCTGCTGCGCGACATGGGCACGGGCCCCGCGCTGATCCGCAGCCGCGACATGTCGCCGACGCTTGCGAACTCGGTATTCTGGGTCAACATCAGCGCGGGCTCGGCGATCGCGCTTGTGATCGTCGCGTTCTCGGTGCCGCTCGCACGGCTGTTCAACGCCGCCTCGTTAAGCCACGTGCTTTGCTGGCTCGCGCTGACCTTCCCGATCATGGCCTTCGGCGCCGCGCATCAGGCGCTGCTTGAACGCGCGTCGCAGTTCCGCACGGTCGCGCGCTCGGACATCGTCTCGTACACGAGCGGCATGTGCGCCGCGATCGTCTCCGCGCGTTTCGGTCTCGGGCTCACGAGTCTCGTCGTGCAGGCGCTCGTGCATTCGAGCATGTCGTCACTGCAGATGTACCTCGCGTCGTCGTGGCGCCCGACGTTACGCTGGGACGGCAAGGAAGTGCGCAACATCTTCGGCTTCTCGTCGAACCTCACGCTGTCGAACCTTGTGCTCTACCTGAACCGCAACACCGACTCGATGATCGTCGGCAAGGTGCTCGGCGCGATCGCGCTGGGTCCTTACTCGCTCGCGTTCAAGATCATGCTGTACCCGCTGCAGAGCATCGCGTTCGTCGCGTCCAAGGCGCTCTACCCGGTGCTCAGCGCGAATCAGACCGAGCCCGACAAGCAGCGCGC
Organism: Paraburkholderia humisilvae; assembly: GCF_902859855.1. Lineage (GTDB taxonomy): Bacteria > Pseudomonadota > Gammaproteobacteria > Burkholderiales > Burkholderiaceae > Paraburkholderia > Paraburkholderia humisilvae. The sequence goes on along the minus strand of NZ_CADIKH010000037.1, from coordinate 52,404 downwards.
GAGCTATCTGCAGAGCGTGTCGTTCGTCGCGCTGATCACCGCGCCGCTGATGGGCGGCCTCGTCGCGCTGCGCGAGCCGTTTATCGCGGTCGCGCTCGGCGCCAAATGGGCGAGCGTCGCGACGCTGCTGGTCTGGCTCGCACCGGTCGGCTTCGTGCAGTCGGTATTGAGCACGGCGCCCGCGGTGTTCATGGTCAAGGGCCGCACCGATTTGCTGCTGATGCTCAACTTCTGCGTCGCGGTGCTGCATATCGCATGCTGGCTGATCGGCGCGCGCTTCGGCGTGCAGGGCGTCGCCGCGGGTTATCTCGTCGCCACGCTCGCGAGCGCGCCGATCCACCTCGGCGTGACGGCGCGGTTGCTTGACATGCCGTTCAGCGCGCTCTATCGCGCGTTGCGCTGGCAAGTCGTGCTCGGCGTGGGCGTCTGCCTCGTCGCGATGCTCGCGAGCCGCGCGATCGGCACGTTCGACTGGCCGGCCCTCGCGCGCCTGATCGTCCCGGGCCTCGTCGGGGCCGCCTATGGCCTCTGGCACGTCAGCCGTTTCAACCCCGAACAGATGTTCGCGCTGCGCCGTGCGCTGCGCTTTGCCTGAACCTTGAGGACTTATCGATGAACTCGCCCTTGGTGACCGCGGTCATCCCGACCTACCGCCGCGCGAAGATGGTCCGTCGCGCCGTCGAAACCGTGCTCGCGCAGGACTATCCAGCGCTCGAAGTGATCGTGGTCGACGACAACACCGAGCCCGCCGAACAGCAGGCGGTCCGAGACGCGCTCGCCGGCCTTGGCGAGAACGTGATCGTCATCCCGAATGCGCGTAGCAAAGGCGCGTGCGGCGCGCGCAACACCGGCATTCTGCGCGCGCGCGGCGAGTGCATCGCGTTCCTCGACGACGACGATCTCTGGATGCCCGGCAAGATCCGCGAGCAGGTCGCGCTGCTCGGACGCACGCCTTATGTCGGCGCGGTGTGCCACTACATCGACGTCGACGTCGAGTTCAATCACGCGCGACGCTGCCGCCCGAGCGCGCCCGTGTTCACGCGCACGCAGGCGCTCGGCGGCGAGTGCCCGACCTCGACGAGCCTTGTGCTGGTGAGGAAGGCCGTGCTCGTCGACGCCGGCCTGTTCGACGAAACGTTGCCGAGCTTCCAGGATTTCGACATGTGGCTGCGCTGCCTCGCGTTCGGCGATTTCGGCTACGTCGACGACGCGCTCGTGACCTTCATCCAGCACGGCGGCGACCGCACGAGCGTGAACCTGCAGCGGCGCATGGCCGGCCTCGCCGCGATCGAAAAGAAGTGGGGCGCCGAAATGAACGCGCACACCGACTTCGCGGCATTCCGGCGGCGCATCCGGGTTGACGCGCTGATCGCGAACGGCAAGGCGCGGCTCAGTTCGAACTATCTCGCCGCGCTCGACTATTTCGTGCGCGCGCTGATCGCCGATCGCGGTTCGCGGCGCACCGCGTTCTGGCTCGCGATCGGCCTGCTCGGCGCGCGCGGCGGCAAGGCGCTGTATGGCCGGCTGCTCAGCATGCGGCACGTCGAGACCGTTGAGGTCACCGCATGAACGCGGCCATGCGTGGCGCAACGGGAGACTCGCGATGAAACGCATCGTCGTGCGCATGATCGCGGACTTCCGCGCGAACCCTTTCGCGCACGGGCTGATTCTGCTGGTGCCCGCGATGCAGTTCGGGCTCAGCTATTTCGTGTCGGTCGCGGCGCTGCTTTTCGTCGCGCTTGCGTCGAACATGCGCATGCGCATCACGCCGCTGACGACCGGCATCATCGTGATCGCCGTCTCGCTCAGCCTGCTCTGGAACACGATGTACCTGCCCGAGATGCCCAATATGCCGCGCGAGGCGCGGCTCGCGGTCGGCATGCTGCTGCTCGCGTGGGGGCTGAACGGTCAGCCGCGCCACGATTTCGCGAAGTTCAACGGCTGGTGGCCGTTGCTGCTGCTGCTCGCGCTGGCCTGCGCGGCGCTGCTGCAAGCTGTCGCGGGTCGCAAGGGTATTGCGCTCTACGTACCGACCAAATTCTTCATCAACAGCAATGACGTCTCGCTCGCCGCCGCCTGGGCCGAGCATGCGCGCGAACACGGCTATGACTTCGCGATCCGCCCGTCCGCGAGCTTCTCCGAGCCGTCGTATCTCGGAGGCATCAGCCTGTTCCTGAACTTCATCTGCCTGCATATGCTGCGCGGCCGCCCGCGGCTCGTCGCGAACGTCGCGGCGGTGGTTGCCTGCGTGATCGCCCAGACGATGTTCGGGCTCTTGTCGAACCTGGTCATCATGTTCGCGTTCTACCACCGCTACATCAACAAGAACGTGCTGCTTTGCCTCGCCGCGCTCGGGCTGGCGACGCTCGCACTGCCGATCTTCGCGGCCGAGCCGAGCCGGATCGAGCGGATCCTGTCGGGCAACGACGTATCGGCGGGCCTGCGCGTGTTCCAGCCGTTCGAGGTGCTCAACCACGTGTTATTCCAGACGCCGTTCGGTGTGCCGGAAACGACGTCGCTCGAATACTTCATCCGCCAGGGCATGGTCCAGCGCTTCGAGGACGCGCCATTCCAGAACGGCGCATTCAATGTGCTGTTCGCGTTCGGCTGGCTCGGCTTCGCGGTGCTCTGGATGCTCCTGCGCACGGCGGGCGGCGGCATCTGCGCGCTGTTCCTGCTGCTGCTGTTTTGCCAGAACGGCGCGCCGTTCGACTTCGACAAGATCGTGATGGCGATTTTCGCGATCCACCTCGCGCGCCACGTTCGCGCGACGACGGATCTCCATACGCTGACCCGCCTGACGGTGCCGCGCGTGCGCGCTGCCGGCGGCCGGCGTGCCGTGTCCCACCCTTCCGTTCAGAACTCATGAGCCGCCACTTCTTCTTTGCGCCGGTCGTCCTGTCCCGCTATAACCGCAGCAATGGCACGAGGTTCCCGGTCAATGCCGCCTCCAACAAGGTCATGGGCATGGCGGCCGGGGTGCGCAGCCAGGCGAGAGCGTCGTTCATCGTGAGCTCGCCGATCGTCACCGCGAGCGAGCGCCGGCGATATTTCGGCGGTTTCGTCTGCCGCGACCAGCAGCTCGCCTGCGCGTATCTGCCGGCGATCAGCGTGCGCGGACTGAACCGCGTGTTCGCCGCGCTGGCCTATCTGGGCTTCGCGTTGCGGCACATCCGGCGCGGCGATGGCGTGGTGTTCTATAACTATTTTCCCGAATACGTGCCCGTCGCGGCGTTCCTGCGCTGGCGGCTCGGCCGCGACAGGGTCGTGATGGATATCGAGGATGGTCCACGCAGCGACGAAAAGAACCTGCGCGGCTATATGAACCGCTTCAGCCTGCGCCTGATGTCGCGTGTCTGCAGCCCACGTGCGATCGTTGTCTCGCGCACGCTTGCCGACGTGATGAAGATCGACGACGCGTGCGTGGTCAACGGCGTGTCGCCCGACATCGGGCCCGGGCGCCCGGCATTCGGCACACGCGTGAGCTTCCTGTACGGCGGCTCGATCAACACCGACACCGGTCTCGACCTGTTCGCGTCGGCCCTGCGCACGCTCGCGCGCACGCGCCCCGAGCTCGCCGCGCGCACCCACTTCGTCGTCACCGGTTTCGGCGGCGGCGAGCAGCTCGCGGCGCTTGCGCGCGAACTCGCGCAGACGGGCTTCACACTCGACGTGCGTCAGGACACCGGTCCCGACGAGTACAAGCAGATCCTCGCGCGCACCGATGTCGGTCTCTCACTGAAATTGCCGGACAGCGAACTCAATGCGACGACATTCCCGTCGAAGGTCATCGAGCTCGCGAGCCACGGTCTGCTCGTGCTAACCACCGACATCAGCGATATCTCGCTGCTGTTCGATCGCGACACCGCGGTGATCCTGCCGGATGCGGAAGCGGCCACGCTTGCGAACCAGTTTGCCGCGATCGCCGACGATCCCGCGCGGTATGCCCCGATCGCCGCCGCCGGGCAGCGCAGGATCGTCGAGCAGTGCAGCCGCCGGTCGGTCGGACAGCGTCTCGTCGAATTTCTCGGCGTCACCCCGGAGCTCAGCACACGATGAAACGTATCCTCGGCGCGCAACGCCACCCTGTTGCCAACCTTGCGCTCGTCGCGATCCGGCCGGCCGGTGACAATCCGGTTGACCTCCTGCTTGCCCTCTGGCCGGCGACGATCAGGCGGGAGCTCATATGAACGCGCCGTCGCCCCTCTATTCGCGGATCGTATTCTGGGAGCCGTGCGTGTCGCCGCATAAGTCGGCGTTCATCAACGCGGTCGCCGAGCGTTTCGGGCCTGACGTCGACGTCAGCTGTGTCGCGCACGAAGGCGTGCCCGAGGCACGTCAGGCGCTCGGCTGGGGCGATGGCGCCGCGGCGTTGCCGCCGACTGTGGTCGCGCCATCCGACGAAGAGATCGCCGCGCTCGTGCAACGCGACGGCGACCGCTGCCTGCACGTGTTCTCGGGGATTCGCTGGTTCCGTACGCTGACGACCGCGCTCGCCATCGTGCAGCGCGAGGGACGCCCGTTCGCGATCATGTCGGAGCCGCGCGACAACGCGGGCTTCGCGGGCGCGGTCCGCTACCTTCAGTCGTGGATGACTGAAGCCGCGCTGCGCCGCCGCGTGCAGTTCGTGCTCGCGATCGGACGGCACGGTCCGCCGTGGTTCCGTTCGGTCGGCTATCGGCGCGAGCGGGTGTTTCCGTTCGCGTACTTTCTGCCGCCGCCGGCCGAGGTCGACGCGCCGCTCGCGCGTGCCGCGCAATTGCGCATCGCGTACGTCGGCCGGCTCATCGAAAAGAAAGGCGTGCAGTTCCTGCTACCGGCGATGCGCGGGCTCGGGCGTCGCGCGCGGCTCACGCTGATCGGCGACGGCGACCTGCGCGAGCGGCTCGTTGCGCAGGCCAGCGAGTCCAGTGTCGAGACCGAATTCTGCGGCGTGCTGCCGATCGAACAGGTCCAGCGCCGCATGCTCGATTTCGATGTACTCGTGCTGCCGTCGATCAGCAAGGATGACGGCTGGGGCGCGGTCGTCAGCGAAGCGTTGATGGCGGGCGCGGCGGTCGTCGCCTCGCATTGCGCGGGCGCGTCGATCCTGCTCGACGATCCGCGCAACGGCCGCGTCGTACGGCCCGGCGACAGTCTCGCGATCACCGCCGCGATCAATGACCTTGAACGCAGGGGGGCGCTGTCGCAGCGCGCGCGTCGTATCCGCGTGAAATGGGCGCGCGAACGATTGACCGCACGCGCCGGCGCCTCGTATTTCGAACAGATCGTCCGGCATCGGATCGGTGGTGCCCCGCGCCCCAAGGAGTTCTATCTGTGAATCCACTCGATTCGCCGGTCCCGCGTGACCGGCAGCGCGAAATGGGCGACACCGACGCTGCCCGCCCATATGGGGCGCCGCCATTGACGCATGGCCACTTGCAACACGGGCCGTTGTCTGTGCCCTCGCTGTCTGCCGCGCCGCCGCTCGCGCCTGCATCAGCCACGAACCGCGGGCCGCTGCGTGTGCTGCATATCCTGCCGTCGCTCGATCCGCGCATGGGCGGTGTCGCCGAAGCGGTCGTGCAGCTCGTTCGTCATATGACGCCGTTCGACTGCGCAAGCGAAGTCGTGACGCTCGACGCACCCGATGGCCCCGCTTTCGACCGCGTCGATGCGCCCGTGCATCGGGTCGGGCCGGGCCGCGGCTTCTATGGCCTGAGTTTGCCGCTCGTGCGCTGGCTGCGCGCGAATCGGGCGCGCTTCGATGCGTTCGTGGTCCACGGCATCTGGCAATTCCACAGCGTCGCCGCGTGGTTTGGCGTGATCGGCTCGCGCACGCCGCTGTTCGTGTTCCCGCACGGCATGCTCGACCCGTGGTTCCAGCACACCTACCCGAAAAAGCACCTGAAGAAGCGCATCTACTGGGCGTTGCTCGAACAATGGGTGTTCAATCGCGCCGAACGGGTGCTGTTCACCTGCGAGACCGAGCTTGAGCTCGCGCGCCGGCCGTTTCTCAATGACCGGCACCGGCTTGCGGTCAACGGCTTCGGCATCGACTCGGTGCCCGACGATGACGAGGTCCCCGCGCACGCGTTTCGCGACGCGTTTCCCGAGGTTCGCAACAAGCGCGTGTGGCTATTCCTGTCACGCATCCACGAGAAGAAAGGGTGCGACCTGCTGATCGATGCGTTCGCGGATGTCGCGGATCGTGATCGCGACCTGTGCCTCGTGATCGCAGGGCCCGGCGAACCCGCGCTGGTCGATCGACTCAAGGGCATGGCCGCGTCGCGCGGGATCGCTGACCGCATCGTCTGGACCGGCATGCTCGGCGGCGTGCTCAAGTGGAGCGCATTACGCACGGCCGAGGTGTTCGTGTTGCCATCGCATCAGGAAAATTTCGGCATTGCGGTCGTCGAGGCGATGGCCTCGCGTACGCCGGTGATCATCACGAACAAGGTCAACATCTGGCGCGAGATCGAAGCGTCGGGTGGCGGCTGGGTCTGCGACGACACGCGTGACAGCGTGGCCGACGCGCTGCGGCGCTGGGCGCTCGACACGACGGTCGCCTCGCGCGAAGCGCTGCGCGATACCGCGCTGGCCTGTTATCAGCGCCATTTCCGGATCGAGACCGCCGCGCGTCAGCTGGTCGGCAGCGTGAGTCTCGTGTCCTCTTCAAGGAAGCGCTAACCCTATGCAAGCGATGACTTTACGCGCCACCCTGGCTGCGATATCGGGTGTCGGTTTCGCTTGCGCGATGGCCACGGTGGCGTCGTTCGTGCCGGCGAGTGCGATCGCGCAGACTTCGAGCTTCGGGCAAAGCCACAAAAGCGGCATGACCGGGATGGCTGGTATGTCCTCGTCGCCGGGTATCGGTTCATCGAGCGGCACGGGCCTGTCGTCGCCAGGCAGTGGTTTCGGCCGCTCATCCGGCTCAAGTGCCTCGAGCGGATTCGGGCAGCACAGTTCCAGCAGTTCGATGACGGGATCCGGTGTGGGCAGTTCGGGCAGCGTCGGCGGCATGGCAGGCAGCCACGCTGGTTCGTTGAGTTCGCGTACGGGGTCGTCCAGCGGCAAGGGACCGAGGTTGAAGCTGAAGCCCGCCAGCGAAGCAACGGCGAACTCATCGTCGACACACAGCCTATATGACTACAACTACGGCGCGGACGACACGGGACGCAATACCGATGCGATCTATAAATCGCGAGCCGCCGCTGCGCCGACCGACAACTACAAGTTCGGCGCAACCGATACTCAATAAGTCGACGTCACACGTTCGCTTTGCGTGGCTTCACTGGCCGCGCAGGGTTGCCCACGTAGACAAACCCTTTCTGCAACGAGCGCACCACCGTGCTGCGTGCGCCTACGACGACACCATCGGCGATCGTCACACCGGGCGCGACAAAGACATCCGAGGCGATCCAGACCTGTGTGCCGATCCGCACGGGCCGGCCACGAATCGCGAAATCAACTGACTCGTAGTCATGGTCGCCCGCGCAGATATACGACTTTTGCGAAACGACCGAATGGGCGCCGATGTCGATCGGGCCAAGTGAATACAGCGTGACGTCGTCACCGATCCATGCGTGATCGCCGATCGTGACTTTCCACGGATAGGTCACGCGGACCGTCGGCCGGATAATCGCGCCGACGCCGACCTGTGCGCCAAAGCATCGCAGCAGCATGCGCCGCCAGCCATAGGCGATCTGCGGCGACGGCCGGAACAGCAGGGCCTGCACGATCCACCAGAGCTGCACGTACCAGCCCGACCGGCCACGAAAGCCGGCCGGCACCTTGAACAGGGACAGGTCCAGATAGCGCCCGGGCTCCGTGATCGTCTCGACATCGGCGCCCGACGGCGGCTGCGGCGCGGGCGGCACGCCACGAAACGCGTGCAGACTGGACGTGTCGCAGCCGCTTTTCACCGCCTGTCCCCGCACGCTCATTGCACGACGACCAACGCCTCGGACTCGAGAAAGGCTTCGTACGCGCCGCGCAGCCCTTCTTCAAGACCGATGCGCGGCTCCCAACCCAGCGAAGCCAGCTTTTCGCTGCTCATGAGCTTGCGCGGCGTACCGTCCGGCTTGGACAGATCGTGCTCGATGCGGCCCGTGTAGCCGACCACACGCGCGACCATCTGCGCGATCTCGAGCACCGTGAAGTCGGTCGACGATCCGACGTTCAGATGCGAACACCGCGGCGAAGCGACCGAGTAGTAGACGTTCTTCGGCACGTTCATCGTCAGCACGCAGGCCGTCGCGAGATCATCGACATGCAGGAACTCGCGGCGCACCTGCCCCGTGCCCCAGAGCACCGTGCTCTGCGCGCCGCTTTCCTTGGCCTCATGAAAGCGGCGGATCAGCGCGGGAATCACGTGACTGTTGACCGGATGATAGTTGTCGCCGGGCCCGTAGAGATTGGTCGGCATCAGGCTGCGGAAGTCGACCCCATACTGGCGGTTATACGACTCGCAGAGCTTGATACCCGCGATCTTCGCGAGCGCGTACGGCTCGTTGGTTTCCTCGAGCGGGCCGGTCAGCAGGGCTTCCTCGACGATCGGCTGGGGGGCGTGCTTCGGATAGATGCACGACGAGCCCAGGAACATCAAATGTTGAATACCCGTCTGCACGGCCTGGTGAATCACGTTCGATTCGATCATCAGGTTGCGGTAGATGAACTGGCCCGGGTAGGTATCGTTCGCGTGAATGCCGCCGACGCGCGCCGCGGCCAGGTACACCTGGTCGATGCGCTGCGAACTGAAGAAATCACGAACGGCCGACTGATTCGTGAGATCGAGCTCCGACGAACTGCGCTTGACGACGTCGACGTTGCCGTCGGCTTCAAGTCGCCGCACGATGGCGGAGCCGACCATGCCGCGGTGCCCCGCGACAAAGACGCGCTTGCGTTTGGAAAGCACCATGGTCTTACTCCTGTCGTTCGAAAACCGGGAAGCCGTGCTGATGAACCAGCGTGTCCTTGCGGGCCTCGGTCAGATCGCTGAGGGTCATTTCCTGCACGAGCTGTTCGAAGCTGATGCGCGGTTCCCAGCCGAGTTTTTCCTTCGCCTTGCTCGGATCGCCGAGCAGCGTCTCGACTTCGGTCGGGCGGTAATAGCGCGGATCGACTTCGACAACGACATCGCCGATCTTCACGCGCGGATCGAGGCTGACGTCCGAGACGATGCCGCGTTCCTTGTCGCCCTTGCCTTCCCAGCTGATTTCCATGCCGACATGGCGCGCCGCGAGGTCGACGAACTCACGCACGCTATGCTGCTTGCCGGTGGCGATCACGAAGTCTTCGGGCTTGTCCTGCTGGAGCATCATCCATTGCATTTCGACATAGTCGCGCGCATGACCCCAGTCGCGTAGCGAATCGAGATTGCCAAGATAGAGACGGTCTTGCAGGCCGAGCGAGATCCGCGCCAGCGCGCGCGTGATCTTGCGCGTGACAAAGGTCTCACCGCGCAGCGGCGATTCGTGGTTGAACAGGATGCCGTTGCATGCGTACATGCCATAGGCTTCGCGATAGTTGACCGTCATCCAGTACGCGTACATCTTCGCGACCGCATACGGGCTGCGCGGATAGAACGGCGTGGTTTCCTTCTGCGGAATTTCCTGGACCTTGCCGTAGAGCTCGGACGTCGACGCCTGGTAGAAACGCGTCTTCTTCGTGAGGCCGAGCAGGCGGATCGCCTCGAGGATGCGCAGCGTACCGAGGCCGTCGGCATTGCCGGTGTATTCGGGTTCCTCGAACGACACCGCCACATGGCTCTGCGCGGCGAGGTTGTAGATCTCGTCAGGCTGTACGGCCTGGATGATGCGGATCAGGCTCGACGAATCCGTCATGTCGCCGTGGTGCAGGATGAAGCGGCGATCCGCTTCCTGCGGGGCATGATAGAGGTGATCGATGCGGTCCGTATTGAACAGCGAAGTGCGCCGCTTGATGCCGTGAACGATATAGTCCTTCGACAAGAGGAATTCTGCCAGGTATGAACCGTCCTGGCCGGTGATACCCGTGATCAACGCGGTCTTCGACATTGATATCTCGCTAGTGGCTAGTGAATGGTGGAGGTGCGTGACAGCAGCAAAGCGCTTTGAGCAGTAAAGCGCTCCGACGAAACACTACGCAAGCGCATTTAATTTTTTGGCGGATAGCAACGGTAGTTTGGCGCGGTGAAACTGCTCGAACAGCCGGCCTTACGTAAGGCTCCGAATTAAAAAATAAACCGTTAATTGAGCATGCAACAAGATCACGAATTTGCGCAAAAAATTCCGAAGGGGTTTGCAAATTAAACTTTGCCAAATCGTGACCGTGCTTTAGATTGAGCAACGTTACATCGATCTGCCAACCGGTCTTGTCGACGGCGAGGTCGGTGGCGGTATGTCGAGCCATCTTCTTCGCGTTGTTTTTTGATCGAGGGCCGAAGGCGCTCATCCACGCGCTCGCGGCGTGCCGAACACTTGAAGCGAACCACTATTGCGCATGGGTAAGGGCAGCCTGACGAATGTGTCAATCATCTACGCGCGGCCGATCGTGCTCGACGTGGCTGCGACACCCGATCCGGAGAAGGGCGCATGAGCAATGGGCACATCGGGACGCCCGGTTGGCCCGTGTCGCCGGGGCGCACTGCGGGCGCAGCCATGCACGCATGCAATACCGTGCGCGTCGCGATCGTTCACGACTGGCTGGTAACGTATGCGGACGCCGAACGCGTGCTCGAGCAGATCATCGCCTGCTTTCCGGACGCAGACCTGTTCGCGCTCGTTGATTTTCTTGAAGACCGGTCCTTCATTCGCGGCAAACCGGTGACGACGACCTTTATCCAGAAGTTACCGCGCGCGCGCGCAAAGTACCGCGCGTATCTACCGCTGATGCCGCTGGCGATCGAGCAGTTCGATCTGTCCGCTTACGACGTCGTGATCTCGAGCAGCGTCGCGGTCGCGAAGGGCGTGGTGACCGGGCCTGACCAGGTGCATATCAGCTATGTGCATTCGCCGATCCGCTACGCGTGGGACCTGCAGCAGCAGTATCTGAACGAAGCGAAGCGCACGAGCGGGCTCAAGGCCGCATTCGCGCGGCTCGTGCTGCACTATATCCGTACCTGGGATATCCCGACCGTCAACTCGGTCGACTCGTTCATCGCCAACTCGACGTCCACCGCGCGGCGGATCTGGAAGGCCTATCAGCGCGACGCTGCCGTGATTTTTCCGCCGGTCGATGTCGAACGCTTCGCGCTGCATACGCGGAAAGAAGACTTTTATCTAACCGCGTCGCGGCTCGTGCCGGACAAGAAGGTTGACGTGATCGTCGAAGCGTTCGCGAAGATGCCCGAGCGGCGTCTCGTCGTGATCGGCGACGGCCCGGACATGCACAAGGTGCGCGCGAAGGCGGCGCCGAACATCGAGGTGATGGGCGATCAGCCGTTCCCGGTGCTGCTCGACCGGATGCGGCGCGCGAAAGCGTTCGTGTTCGCCGCCCAGGAGGACTTCGGCAGTTCAGTGGTCGAAGCGCAGGCGTGCGGCACACCGGTGATCGCGTTCGGCAAGGGCGGCGCGCTCGAAACGGTGCGCGGCCTGTCCGACGCGCACCCCACCGGCGTGTTGTTCGGCGAGCAGACCGTGGACGCGATTGTGGCAGCGGTCGAAGGTTTTGCCGTGAATCCGGGGTGTTTTTCGCCTACCGATTGTCGTGCGAATGCTGAGCGTTTTTCGGCTGCGCTGTTTCGTACGCGTTTCTTCGCGCATGTGCGCGCCAGGGTCCCCGCGCTGCGGGACTCGACGCTGCCGCCCGTCGAAGCGCCGCTGGCGGGCGCGGCGGCGGCCTGCGGGCTTCGAAGGTGAGGGTTTGCGGGAGCCGTGACGGAATTCACGCTTGGCAGGCAGCGATGAGACATCGGATGTCGGTGCAGATGGTAGTGCGGTAGGAGTCGTCACCTATCAGTTAACGCCGTCAGCATGAAGGAACGACTCGCTTTCCGATTGATAGATGGCTGCAAACAGGAATGATTTCTCACCCGAGCGTCACGGACGCAGGTCGATTTACTATGGAATCCGAACGGTTAATTCGAACTAATTTTCCCATTAACATCAGGCTGTGTACGGACGATCTACGCCGCTGACGAAAGCGCGAACAGCGCAAAGGTGAGCGTTTTCGGGAGCTGCGCGAACGGCAGCCGCGCACGCCGCGGCTGCCGCACCCGATCCCGCGTCGGCGAACGGAAATCACATCTTGAAGACGATCATCTTCTCGGCCGTCATCTCATGAGCAGTATACGGAATGCCGCCGATGCCGTACCCGGACTCATGCCGCCCCGCGAACGGCATCCAGTCCGTGCGGAATGCGGTATGGTCGTTGATCATCACCGCCGATGCATCAAGCCCTTCGGCCGCTTCGAACGCGGAGGCCAGATCGCGCGTGAAAATGCTGGACTGGAATGCGACCGGCAGCGAATTGGCCTCGGCGATCGCTTCGGTCAATGAGTTGAACGGATACACGCAGGTCAGCGGACCGAACACCTCGAGCGTCGAGACCTTCGCGTCCTTCGGTGGATTCACGAGCACGGCCGGCTTTAGCGTCGTTGCACTGAGACGGCCGCCGCCAAGCGGCTTCGCCCCTGCCGATACCGCTTCGTTGATCCAGCCCTCCACACGCGCCGATTCGGCGGGCGTGATCAGCGGTCCCACTTCGGTTTCGGACTGAACCGGGTCGCCGACTCGCAAAGCCGCCACACGCGTGGCGAAGCGATCGACGAATTCCTTCTGCAGGTCCGCATGAACATAGATGCGCTGGATCGACACACACACCTGGCCCGCGTGATAGTAGCCACCCTTGACGATCGGGTCGATGATCCGGTCCAGGTCCGCGCTCCGGTCGACTATCGCGGGCGCCACCCCGCCGTGCTCCAGCGCACAACGCGCACCCGGTGCGAGCTTCGACCGCAAATGCCAGCCGACGCGGGCGGACCCGATGAAACTGAGGAAGGCGATCCGCGCATCGCTCGCGAATGCCTCGGATAGTCCGCGTTCTTCCGGCAAAAAGGTTTGCACCCAGCCTTCCGGCATGCCGGCCTCGTTGACCAGATCGACCAGTTCGAAGCAATTCAATGGCGTGGCGCTCGCGGGCTTCACGATGACCGGACATCCGGTGGCGATGGCAGGCGCGACCTGATGCACGACCAGGTTCAGCGGATGATTGAAGGCCGAGATCGCGGCGACGACGCCGATCGGTTCGGCAATCGTCCACGCACGGCGATTGTCGCTCGCCGGCGTGAGGCCCATCGGAATCTCCGCGCCGGCCCGGGTACGTAGTAGTTCTGCCGCATTGCGCACGCCATCGATTGCCCGGTCCGTCTCGATCAGCGCATCGGTATACGGCTTGCCGCCTTCGCGCGCGATCAGACGGCCGAAGTGCTCGCGCTTCGCTTCCATCAGCGTCGCAAGCTTGCGCAGCACGTCGATACGCTGATGCGGTTTCAACCAGCCTTTGCGGTCCTTGAATCGCTTCGACGCAGTGGAGAGTTTGCGCTCGAGCGCGGCGGCATCGTCGCCCGGAAGTTGCGTGATCGGTTCGCGGTCGAATGCCTGGACAACTTCAATCATGTTGACCTCCTTGGTTGAGGTTCCCCTCTCGGGGAATTGCCAGCGTAGCCCGTGATGCGAAGCTTAATCGCTCCGCCCGCATGCTGCAGATATGACGCGGGTTGCCGCAAAGTTGCGTCCAGGTGAGGGTTTTCGGGAGCGGCTTAGTGATCGGCTTAGCGATCGGCTTAGTGATCGGCTTCGATCGTGCGCGCGACGGCCCGATTCGCTGATGCTCGCTGAATCGTCTGACGTGCATCGCGCATGTATCTATTGATTTCTTTACCATTCAGCGCTCGCGCGTATACCCTTCGTGATACTGCGACGATCCGGAGACGCGATGACTGATCCATCCGTTCCTCTTCAGGCATCAGGCAATCAATCGCCATTGCTTATCGATCTGGCATTGCAGGGCGGCGGTTCGCACGGCGCTTTCACATGGGGCGTGCTCGACCGGTTGCTCGAAGAGCCGCGCTTACAGATCGAGGGCATATCGGGTACGTCGGCCGGTGCGATGAACGCGGCGGTGCTGGTCAGCGGTCTGGCGCAGGGCGGTGCGGCGGGAGCGCGACAGGCGCTCGAATCGTTCTGGCGGCGTGTCGCCGATGGTGCGCTTTTCAGCCCATTCCGGCGTAGTCCGCTCGACGTCCTGCTCGGCCGCTGGACGCTCGATCATTCCCCGGTGTTCCTCGCGCTCGACATGATGGCGCGGGTTCTGTCCCCCTACGACCTGAGCCCCGCGCCGCTCAATCCGTTGCGCCGCATTCTTGCCGAAAGTATCGACTTCGACACACTGCGCGCGGCGCGCATCAAGCTCTTCATTACCGCGACGTGCGTGCGCACCGGACAGGGGCGCGTGTTTCGCAACGCCGATCTGACACCGGACGTCCTGCTTGCGTCCGCGTGTTTGCCGACCCTCTTTCAGGCCATCGTGATCGACGGCGATGCCTACTGGGACGGCGGCTATGCCGGCAATCCGACCATGACGCCGCTGATTCGCGAATGCGATTCGACCGACACGTTGCTGGTGCAGGTGAATCCGGTCGAGCGTGCGGAAACGCCACGTTCGGCGCGCGATATCGTGAGCCGCCTGAACGAGGTTGCTTTCAACGCGCCGCTGGTGAAGGAATTGCGCATGATGGCGCTGCTGCACAAGGTCGCGGATGCCGGCAGCGAAGAAGGGCGACGTTGGGCGGCGATGCGCATCCACCGCATTTCAAGTCCGGTGATGACGTCGCTTGGCTACTCGTCGAAGCTCAATGCCGAATGGCGCTTTCTCACGATGCTGCGTGACGAAGGGCGCAAGAGCGCGCAAGCGTTTCTGGAGCAGCATGGCGATGCGCTCGGCGTGCGCTCGTCGCTCGACCTCGACGCACTGCTCGATGGAGTGCTCCAATGACCGCGATGACGCTGGGTATCGGCCTCGCCGGAATGCTGTTGAGCCTGGTTGCGCTGATCTGGTTTGCGTATCGCGGCTGGAGCGTGCTGTTGCTTGCGCCGCTGGCCGCGATGCTCGCCGCGCTCGTGTCTGGCGAACCGGTGCTCGCGCATTGGACGCTGACCTTTATGGGAAGCGCGGCACGCTTCGTCTCACAGTTCTTCCCGCTATTCCTGCTCGGCGCGCTATTCGGCAAGCTGATGGAAGACAGCGGTTCGGTCGACGCGATCGCGCAGTACATGATGAGAAAGCTCGGTGCGCGCCGCGCGGTGCTTGCGGTGGTGATCGGCGGCGCGATTGTCACGTATGGCGGCGTGAGTCTGTTCGTCGCGTTCTTCGTGCTGGCGCCGATGGCCGAGGCGCTGTTCCGGTCCGCCAATGTGCCGCGCCGGCTGATGCCGGCTGCCATCGCGCTCGGCACGTCGACGTTTACGATGTCCGCGTTGCCCGGCACGCCGGCCATACAAAACGCGATCCCGATGCCGTTCTTCGGCACCACGCCGTTTGCGGCGCCTGGCCTTGGCGTGATCGCGAGCGCGGTGATGATTGCGTTCGGTCTGTGGTGGCTCGCGCGTGAGGAGTCGGCGGCCCGGCGCGCAGGTGAGGGCTTCGGCGCGGAAACGCCGACGGCGAATGACGCGGAACTGGTGCGCGAGCGGGCGACCGTGTCGCAATCGTTCGACCCGGCTGAGATTGAGCACGGCAGCGTCAGCGCAAGTGGACCGCCGTTCGGCGTCGCCATCGTGCCGCTTGTGGTGGTGGTGGGCCTGAACTTCGCGATGAACGTGCTGATCCTGCCGCGTATCGACGCATCGTATCTGAGCGAGCCGCGTTGGGGCAGCACGACGCTGGGCGCGGTCAGCGGCGTGTGGGGTGTGCTGGTCGCGCTGGCGGTTGCGATCGTGGTGCTGGCCATGCTTAACCGTGCGCGGCTGCCGTTGCTGCGCGCCAGTGTCGATGCGGGCGCGAATGCGTCCGTGTTGCCGGTGCTCAGTGTCGGCAGTCTGGTCGGTTATGGCGCGGTGATCGCGGCGTTGCCCGCGTTCGAAGCGGTGCGCGAATGGGTGCTCGGCATCGGCGGCGGGCCGCTCGTGTCGCTGGCGGTCGCGACGAATCTGCTTGCGGCGCTGACGGGTTCCGCGTCCGGTGGCCTGACCATCGCGCTGGACGCGTTAGGACACACGTATCTGGAACTGGCCGCGGCGCATCATATCGATCCCGCGCTACTGCATCGCGTCGCGGTGATGTCGTCGGGCACGCTCGACAGTCTGCCGCACAACGGCGCGGTCGTGACGCTGCTGGCGGTGTGCGGCACGACGCATAAGCAAAGCTATCGGGACATCGTGGTGGTCGCCGTAGTCGGCGCGTTGATTGCGCTGGCCGTCGTCATTGTGCTGGGCTCGCTTTTCGGCAGCTTCTAGTGCCCGGTTTCCGTGCCGCGTGAGCGGGGCGCTGGTTCTCTGATCGGCGCACGCTCGTTGATTCCGCTGGACCCTGCGCCAGGCGACGGCGTCAAGCTTCCAGAACGTCACGAGCCACCGCCACCGCCGGCTTCGATGCCGACTTCTCGCACTTCCAACTTTCGGCAGCCCGCAGTACCCCTCCCGCCGTCATCCCGTCATCTGCGCCCACGAAGTGTTGCGTAAATGCAAAACGCATCGCGCATCACGTCGAAAACAAATAACAATCATTCGCATTTGCGTATAATTCGCATTTACAAATTTTTCGACACGCTTACATCACACGTTACGCGTGCCGCAGCGAATACCCAACCAGCGCCTCGGCAGCATGCCTGACCGCGCGCGCCAGCTCACCACCACGCTTTTTGTCCATCCATGTCCGTCTCCCGTTTGCACATCGAACTGGCCGCACCCGTGAAAGCGGCCGCCCGCTCCACCGCCATCGCTACCGCCATTGCGGCGGCGTTCAGCCTGCCCGCTGCTGTCCATGCGCAATCATCTGCCGATACCTCGTCGCCAACCGCGGATGGCACGCTGCCCGCGGTTCGCGTGTCGGCGGATAAGGCGCAGTTGCCGGGCGACCCGGCGCCCACTTTCGGCGGCGGCCAGGTCGCGCGCGGCGGCGACTTCGGGGTGCTTGGCCAGCAGAAAAACATCGACGTGCCGTTCAGCATGACGACGTATACGTCGAAGCTGATCGAAGACCAGCAGGCACGCACGCTTGCCGACGTGCTTGATAACGATCCATCCGTGCGTACCGCCTATGGCTTCGGCAACTTTTCGCAGGTTTTCATCATTCGCGGTTTCCAGCTTGACGGCGACGACGTGTCGTTGAATGGCCTGTACGGCATCACGCCGCGTCAGCTGGTTTCAACCGACGCGCTCGAACGGGTCGACGTGTTCAAAGGGGCGAATTCGTTTCTGAACGGCGCGTCGCCGCAGGGCTCCGCGATCGGCGGCGGCATCAATCTGCAGTTGAAGCGTGCCGACGACAAGCCGCTCACTCGCGTGACGCTCGAAGGCACGGGCTCGGGCGGACTGGGCGCGCACGTCGATATCGGCCGGCGCTTCGGCAGCGACGATCAGTTCGGCATTCGCGTGAACCAGGCGAATCGCGACGGCGAAACCAGTATCGACGGCGAGCACCGGCGCGAAAACACCACGGCTGTGTCGCTCGACTGGCGCGGCGAGAAAGTGCGCCTGTATGCCGATTTTCTCTATCAGCGCCAGCGTATCGACGATGGCCGGCCAACGGTGCTGGTGAGCGGCGACATCGTGCCGGAGCCGCCGTCCGCGACGCACAACTATGCGCAACCGTGGACGTCCAGTTCGCTCGAAGACACGGTCGGCATTTTGCGTGCGGAGTACGACTTCGTGCCGGGCTGGACCGCTTATGTCGCGGGCGGAGCACGTCATACGAACGAGCAGGGTCAGTATTCGCAGCCGACCTTCAGCGACACCGGCACGACGGCGTCGCGCCTGGGCGTCCCTCACCAGGAAGACGGTACGTCTGCGGAGGCGGGTGTGCGCGGCCACTTCAGCACGGGTCCGGTCACGCACTTCGTCACTGCGGGTGCGTCGATCGTGCGAGTCGACGCGCAGTCGGCGTTCACGTTCAGCAGTTCGTTCCCAACGGACCTCTACAACACGCCGCAAGTGCCTTTTCCACCGACCATCGGTTCAGGCGGCAACCTGGCGCACCCACAGACGACCGCGCTGACCTTGTTGCGCAGCGTCGCGGTGTCCGACACGCTCGGCTTCCTGAACGATCGCGTGCTGTTCACGGTGGGCGTGCGCCATCAGTCGCTGCATGCGGATAACTTCGACTACACCGGCGTGCAGACCGAGGCGTACAACGACTCGGCGACGACGCCGCTGTTCGGTCTGGTCGTCAAGCCATGGCAGAACGTCGCGTTCTTCGCGAATCACAGCGAGGCGCTCGCGGCCGGCGCCCAGGCGCCGTCGACCGCGGCGAACTTCGGTCAAATGCTACCGCCTGCTCGCACGAAACAGTATGAAGTGGGCGTCAAGTACGACAACGAAAAATACGGCGCGTCGCTCGCGGCATTTCAGATCGAAGAGCCGTTCACGTTCACGAACAGCTCGAATGTCTTCGTTGCCGATGGCACCGAGCGTCACCGCGGCATCGAAGCGTCGATTTATGGCGAGCCGTACAAAGGCGTGCGTCTGATCGCCGGCGCGACGTATATCAACGCGCAGCAGCTGGATACGGCAAACGGTGCGACTGACGGCAACCGGCCGATCGGCGTGCCGACTTTCATCTTCAACATCGGTGGCGAATATGACGTGCCGATGGTGAACGGTCTGACGCTGACCGCACGCTGGATTCACACCGGCCCCCAGTATCTGAATGCGACGAACACGTTGTCGATTCCTGCATGGAACCGCTTCGACCTCGGTGCGCGTTACGCGACTGTCGTGTTCGGCAAGCCGACGACGTTCCGCGCGAGCGTGCTGAACGTGGCGAACAAGTCATATTGGGAGTCGACCATCGGCGGCTATCTGACGCAAGGCGCGCCGCGCGCGCTGCTGCTGTCGGTGACGACAGATTTCTGATGCGCAGTGTGACGGTTCGCCCGCGATGCGGCGGTTTCAATGCATCGCGGGCGCGACGCGGATTGCCGACGAATACCGGCAACAAAGCAGAGGTGAGCTTTTTCGGGAGCGCAGACTCGCGATATAAAACGGAACGTTGAGCACACAACGTTACCGCCCGGCTGGACTTCAATTCCACCCCACACGCTCGATCTGAGCGGGTCATTCACGACCACACAAGTGTTCGCCACGCGAGCGCGGAGAAGCCGCGCTCGCTCCCGCTTTAGCGTTCACGGTCGATCCTTGGCATGGCCGGATTCGCACGCGTTTGCACGTGGAACTTGCAAACCGTAAGCCTGATGACAGGCCTGTCAAAAATATTTTCAACGCACTGGAATAAACCCCGTGAAGGTCGCGTTCACACCACGACGCGCGCGATTCGCGCGCGTACGCCGTTTTAGCGATCGCCGAAGTAGCGTTCGTATTCGATGAAGTCCCCACTTTCGTGCTTTTTCAGCTCCGCGCGTTGCCGCGCGTAGCTGCCGCATGCCGTTCGCGCGTCGCGCCACGTTGTCGTTATTCGTCATCCGCGCGCCATACAGCGAGGCGGCACACAACTGAAGTGCGTTTGAAAGGGGATCGATTCATGAGTATCAGAAAGGCTCGAGAGGCCGCGTACGCCTCTCGTGTGCGTGCGCGCAATCGAGCCGACGTCCGGCTTGCCGCGCTGTGCATGGGCATCGTATTCGCGCAGTCCGGCTGGGCCCAGTCGCAGGAACAATCGCCATCCACCGCACCCTCCGCGACTTCATCCGGCGATACGTTGCCCGATGCCACATTGCCTGCGATTCATGTGCAGGGGTCGGCGCCGACCGGATACGGACCGCTCGTCGAAACCGACCGTGTCAATGATCCGCAGCAACGCGCGGCGTCGAGCAAAACGGGCACGAAGCTCGAGGATCTACCGGCCAGCGTTCAGGTGATTCCGCGCCAGCTGGTGAACGAACAGGGCGGGACGATGTTGCGCGACGCGATCACAAACGCGAGTGGCGTCAACTACGGCGGTCAGGATTCGAAGGGCTATTACGATCACTTTCTGATTCGTGGCCTGAACGCGCAAGTCTACGAAGACGGTTTCTCCGACGGCGATGAACTCAGCGGCATTTCGCATTCGCTCAACGGCGTCGAGCGTGTCGAGGTGGTCGAAGGTCCGGGGTCGGCGCTGTTTGGCAGTGGGCCGCCGGGTGGCACGCTCAATATCGTGCACTACACGCCATCGTCGGATTTACATTATGGCGGCAGCATCCAGGCCGGGTCGTTCGGTGCGGTGACCAACACCGACTACATTACCGGGCCGACCGGTATTGCGGGCCTGAATTACCGCGTCGATGCGACCTTCTCGCGCACCGACGGCTTTCGCGACCTCGCGAGCCGCGACTATGAAGTCAGACCGGATCTGCAGTGGCAACTCGGCAAGCACACGCTAGAGTTCTCGCTGGACCTGCGCGATATACACGAAACGCCGGACTCGTACGGGATCATCTACTTCAATGGTTCGCCGCTTTCGAGCGTTTCGCGCGACGCGAAGTTCTCGACGCCGTTCGCGACCGCGCGGCAAACCTACGTGCGCCCGACGCTGTCCGACAAGTGGCAGGTCAACGACTTCCTGACGATCAACAATCGCTTTTCGTATCTGCACCGGTCACTCGACGCGTTGACCAACGGCGATAGCACCAGCACCAAGATCAGCGATGGCGAAGTGGTCGGCCGGCAGTTGCGGCAGCAGGACGACAGTGACAACACGTTCGACTATCAGCTCGAACCGGTGTGGAAATTCGCGACCGGCAGTGTCGGACATACACTGCTGACAGGCTTCGAGTACCAGCATCAACTGATCGATACGGAACGCTCGACCGCCGATCTGCCGAACATTCCGGACGCGTTCAATCCGGTTCCACCGGAAACCAGCCTCAATCAGCTGACATTCCTGTGCGACGCGAAGCATTCCTGCGACAACGATCACCTCGTCGCAAACTACTACAGCGTGTACGCGACCGATCAGATCGATGTGACCGACAAGCTGAAGGTACGCGCCGGTGTCCGCCAGGACTGGTGGGATACGTCGCTGACGCCGAACATTTCGGTGCCCGGTCGTTTCGGCACGAATGGCCAGCCGCTGCTGGCCGGCGTGACGGACTCGCGCAACGATGCGCCGGTCAGCTGGAATATCGGTGCGCTGTACAAGCTGCTGCCGTGGATGTCGCCATACTTCGGCATTTCGAAGAGCCACTTCGCGAACTTCAATTCGGAGAATACGCAGAACGGCATTGGCGCACCGGAATCCGCACTGCAGTACGAGGTTGGGGTCAAGTTTTCGCTGCTCAATGAAAGGCTGATCCTGAACACCGCGCTGTTTGACGTGAAGCGCGATAACGTCGCGGCGCTGCAGACCGTCAACGGTGTCGAGTCGGTCGTATTCGACAGCCAGAAAACGCGCGGCGCCGAGGCGTCGATCGATGCGGCGATCACGAGCCACTGGCATGTGATCGCCAACTTCACCGCGCAAGACCCGGTCATCACCGACAACCCGCAAGGGATCTCGTCGGTCGGCAATCGTCCGCAAGGCGCGCCCGCTTACATCGGCAACCTCTGGTCTACTTACGACTTTTCGATTGCGGGTGTGCCGGGGTTTCATGTGGGCGCGGGCGTGAACTATGTCGCGAAGACTTACAGCGACATCACCAACGTCAACTCGATTCCGTCGTATGTGATCGCGAATGCCGCGTTCGGCTATGAGGCGCCGCGTTGGGGCGTCGACCTGAATGTCCACAACCTCTTTGACCGCCGCTACTACGTTGCCGCCAATGCCGCGGGTGCGTTCGTCGGCGAATCATTGAGCGCATTCGTGAACGTGCACGCGAATTTCTGAGCCTGCACGCTGGCAGGCACTCGCGGTCTTGCGGGCGCCTGCCATGCGCTTGTTTTCGCGCCGTTCAATGGTGTACGGAATAGCCGACACGTCGGCGGTGTTCTGGTGACAAGCCGGTGATCGCGATGCTTCGCGAGCCGTAACCAGAGACCTCCGACATGACTGACATTGAAACTCGAGCGCTCGATGTTCTGCGAAAGCGGTTTGCGGCCGGCTGGGCGCCGGTGTTCGCGCGCTTCGGAATCGCCCCGGACTTTAACGCGCCCGTTGCAGCGCTGCGCGATTCGCTCCTCCAGCCGCTTGCGCCGTTTAACCGCGACGACCCGCTCGTCAGCGATCTCGCGTCCGATGCGCATGCGGCGCTTTGCGCAAACGACCCGGCGAAAAGCATCGTTTATCACGTATGGGCCGGTGCTCATCCGACTCACGGTCTGGAGCGCCCGTCGCTCGAAGAACTCGACCTCGTCGAAAATTATCTGTACGTGTTGGGTGAGCACGAGCCCGTGCCCGTGCCTGATGGCTCACTCGTGCCGATGGTGCTCGCATACGCGTATCGTCATCGCGCCGCGACCCCGCATCGCCTTCATGCCGACATGGTTTATTCGCGCGTGGCGATTACCCGCGTGGGCACGCGCGAAGCCCGTTTCAGCGCCACGGAGCAAAGCTGGGAATCGTGGGCCGGCGACGGCTTTCGCGTCACGCGTGCACGCGTCGGCCTGTTTCTGTGCCGCATCGTCGACGGCGCGGCCGGTAACGTGTCGATCCTCGATAACGTGGACGGCGACGCGCAGCGCAATTTCGTGTTGCCGGTGCGCAAGCTGTTTGAAGGCGCGCGCATCCCGGGCTTCGCT
Source organism: Paraburkholderia humisilvae (assembly GCF_902859855.1). Classification (GTDB taxonomy): domain Bacteria; phylum Pseudomonadota; class Gammaproteobacteria; order Burkholderiales; family Burkholderiaceae; genus Paraburkholderia; species Paraburkholderia humisilvae. Next base: position 29,614 of record NZ_CADIKH010000037.1, on the reverse strand, counting down.
TCCGCGATCCGCTCGATCCGCTTTCGCGGCTACTTTCTCGGCGACAAGCTTAAGCGCGTGATCGACGTCAGCGGCACAAGCGTGCCCGGCACGCTGGATGTGACGCGCGCGCCGTTCGTCAACGAAGCGCGCGTCGAAGTGCCGGTCGGCGCGAGCGGCGGCGATGCGTATATCGAACTCAATGCGTTCGAGGGCGCGTGCGTGGTCGGGCCACGGCCGCGTGCGCAACTGGTGTCGGTCGCCATGCAGGAGGAGCAGATCGCGCGGTTCACGGTTCCGCCGCGCGACGGGCCGCCGTCGCTATTGCGGGGACATGGCATCGATGCGGGCAATCTGAGCTTTAACCGGCATTACACGTCCATGCAGGTGCCGTCCGGCAAGACGCGTCTTGTGCTCGAAACCGCATTTGCGCAGCTCGAGCACGTATTCCCCGGCGCGCTTTATCCGCTGCCCAAAGTGCGGCCGCGCGTCGCGCCGGAGTACGTGAATATCCGGCACCGCGTCGAGCCCGACGGCCGTATCACGGTACTCGGCAATACGTTGCCGGCCGGCGAGTATGAAGCGCTGCTCGACGCCGGCGGCTTCGAAGCGGCGATGTTTGACGATGGTGTCATGGATGGCGCTGTGTGGGCAGTGGTCGACGGTGTTCCCACATCGGCGGCTTTCGTACTCGTCACGGCGCCCGACTTCTTCCCGCGCGCCGATGAGGAAGATCTTCAGGCATGGAGCCAGACTCTTCCGTCGAGGGCAGCGTTGCATCAATTCAAGGAAGGCGGCCCGACGCCGCTATCCGCCGGGCGATTTGTGCCGAACCTGCTGCTGAACGACCCCTGGAGCGGCGAGCCGCTATTTGCCAGCACGGACAACACGGTAGCGGCACTGGTGTCGCGTGCGGTGCCATCGGCTGCGGACGGGCGATTGCCGCCGAAAGGCACCGCTTTCCGCCGGCGCGCGGGCGGATTTCTTGCCGACAGCGCGTCCAACGAATTCGCGCCAGGGTGGGATGTCTCATACGACGAACAGGACGGCACGTATTACTACACGACACATGGCCTCGGTTCGCCGTTCCCTGAGGACGTGAAGTTCTGTGCGTCGGCAAACGCCTACTGGCCGGCTGCCGCGCCGGATGCCGCGCGCACGTTCGAGCGGCCCGGCATTCCGAGCGCGATCCCGATGCTCGACGATGAACTCGGCTTTCATCCGGACAGCCCCTACGGCGCACCGGATGCGCAGCCGGGCTGGGATGGCGAGTTCGGTCCGTTCTTCCAGATGCGCGAGGGCGTCGCGGGCGTCAACTCGGCGGATATCCGGCGCTCGGACTATGTGTACAACGCGACGCAGCTTACGTTCGCGTCGCGTGTATTCGATCTGTCGAGCGAAGAACTGATTCGCCGGATGGAGGCGCTGCGCGCGTGTATCGAAGCAATACCGAAGGCCGGCTCGGAGATGCCCGCGCTCACGCAGTACTGGATTGTCAGTGCGACCGCCGTCTGGAATGCCGAGCCACGCGCGACGCACTATACGTTCCAGCTGTGCGTGCCGGATAACGACCACGTGCAGCCGGTCGTCTCAAGCACGGTATCGAGTGCCGCCGCGCCGGGCTACTGGCGATTGTGGCGGCCCGTCAGCAAGCGGATCAAGGCCGAATGCCAATTCGAGCGCCCCGACGATCTGGTGCCGTGCGTAGTCCGCTATGCATCGTACGACGAAACGATCGGCGCATACGGCGACTGGCAGGAGCGAGAAATACGATGAACGACGCAACGTGTGATGTGCTGGTCGTCGGCGACGGCCCCGCAGGTTGTATCGCCGGGCTGACGCTCGCTCGCGCGGGTTTGCGATGCACGATGCTCGCGCCGCCGATGCCAGCGAACCATCGAGGCGCGATCGAGAGCGTCCCTCCGTTGGTGCCGGTCCTGCTTGAAGCGGCGGGTCTTGCCGCTCATCGGTTCGACGCCGCGATTGCCGGGCGTTTCGACGGCATGGTGTCCGATGGTGTGGCGCGACGGTTTTACGGCGCAAGCGGTATGTCGTCCGACCAGGGCTGGCACGTGGAATGCGGGCTATTCGACCGGGTTCTGCTGAACCACGCTCTGGAACAGGGCCTGACGCTGCGCCGGGACCGCGTAACCCAAGCAGCGTGCACAACGAAAGACGTCACGGTGCAGACCTCGACGGTGCGTCATCGTGCGCGCTGGCTGGTCGATGCGTCGGGACGCAGTGGTGTGCTGCAGCGGCTACTCGGTCTTACCACCGTCACACGCGGTGCGCGAATGCTTGCGTGGCGCGGCGTGACGCAGCTGCAGCGCGCCCCCGATCCTGAAGCGCTGCGGGAAACGGCCTCGACGATGCCGACGTTTCACACTTCCAGGGACGGCTGGCTATGGCAGGCGCCACTGGACAACGGCTCGCTGGCATGGACCTGGGCGGGTGACGCCGGCGATGCGAACGCGCCGCCGCCGGCGACCTACCCCTTCACGGCTGCAGCAGGCGATGCGGTCGCCGCGCGCGGTTTCGACGTGAGCTGGCGCCTTGTGCGTCCGGCCGCCGGCGCGGCGTACCGGATCGTGGGCGATGCCGCCGCAGTGCTCGATCCGCGCAGCGGGCAAGGGGTGGCATTCGCGCTGTCGTCGGCGCTGGCGGCGGTGCGCTCGATCATCGCCGTCGAGCAGGCGCCGCATTTGCGGGCCCTGGAAGCGGCCGGCTATGACGCATTCGTCGCGCAGGAATTTCGCCGCAAAAGCGATGAACTGATCCGGCGCACGCCAGCCTCGGCGAATGAGGCTGGCATCGCAGGTTGACCCGCTCGGTGCCGCTCACGCTTTCGCTTGCGTCACCCCTATCGCATCCAGCTCGGCGAGTGCCTCAGACGGCAATTCGACCTGCGCCGCCCGGATGTTTTCGCGCAAATGCGCAACCGACGACGTACCCGGAATCAGCAGAATATTCGGCGCCCGATAGAGCAGCCAGGCGAGGGCGACTTGCCGTGGCGTCGCATCCACGGTCTGCGCGACCTTGGTCAGCACCGACGACTGGATCGGCGTGAACCCGCCGAGCGGGAAAAACGGCACAAATGCGATGCCTTTGACCGCGAGCTCGTCGACCAGCGCATCGTCTTCACGATGAACCACGTTATACAGGTTCTGCACGCAGACGATTTCCACGATGCTGCGCGCTTCGGCCACCTGCGCCGACGTCACATTGCTCAGCCCGATGTGGCGCACGAGCCCTTCGCGCTGCAGTTCAGCGAGCGCCGTCACCTGCGGCTCGATTGAGCCTTCCGCGGGCGAATGCAAATTGCCGATGATCCGCACGTTGACGACGTCGAGCGCGTCGACCCGCAGATTGCGCAGGTTATCGTGAACCTGCTGCCGCAGGTCTTCCGGCTCAAGCGCGGGCAGCCATGCGCCAGCATGGTCGCGGCGCGCGCCGACTTTCGTGACGATTGTCAGGTCGTCCGGGTAGGGGTGAAGCGCTTCCCGAATCAGCAGGTTGGTGATGTGCGGCCCGTAGAAGTCGCTCGTATCGATGTGATTGACGCCGGCGGCCACCGCTTCGCGCAGCACCGCGACGGCGGCGCCGCGATCTTCAGGTGGCCCGAACACGTTGGGACCGGCCAGCTGCATCGCGCCGTAGCCGATGCGGCGCACCGGACGTCCGGCAAGCGAAAACGTGTCCTTGGGGGTGAGGTTCGACATGACGGTGGTCTCCTTGGCTAGTGGTTGACGTCGGTGGTTGACGTCGCGGGTTAACGCCGGCCGATGACGGGGGCTAACCTTGGTCGCCAGTATGGGAGCGATCGCGTTGTTAGATAATCCCATCCAGCTCGCACGGGCTGTGCAAAAAGGTGAACAATGGCCACTGAGATGAATGACCTCGCCGCGTTTGTGTCGGTCGCGCGCGCCGGTGGGTTTCGCGACGCCGCGCGCATTAACGGCGTGTCCGCGTCGAGCCTCAGCACGGCGGTGCGCCGCCTCGAGGCGAAGCTCGGCCTGCGGCTGCTGAACCGCACGACGCGCAGCGTCGCGCCGACCGAAGCAGGTGAGCGGCTGATCGAAAAGCTGACGCCGCTCTTCAGCGAAATGGAAGCGGCGCTCGACGTGCTGAACGTGTTCCGCGACAAACCGACCGGCACGCTGCGGCTGAATGTGCCGTCGGGCGTCGCGCGCATCGTGTTGCCGAATATCGTCACGCGATTTCTGAAGACCTACCCCGGTATCCGCGTCGAGGTCGTGGTCGAGGACAGTTTCGTCGACGTGCTGTCGATCGGCTGCGATGCGGGCATTCGCTATGACGAACGGCTCGAGCAGGACATGATCGCGATTCCGATCGGGCCGCGCGTACAACGCTTCGCGACCGCTGCGACGCCTGTCTATCTCGATGCGCACGGCCGGCCCACCCACCCAGGCGAACTGCTTATGCATGCCTGTTTGCGCGGGCAGTTCGCCGGCGGCGCGATGCCGACCTGGGACTTCGAGCGGGACGGCGAGGTGCTCCGCGTCGATCCGCCGGGGCCGCTGGTCGTGCGGCCCGGCGTCGCGGTCGAACTGGCCATCAGTGCTGCGCTGGCCGGTCTTGGCGTGATTCACCTCTATGAAGATCTGCTGCGCCCGCATCTGGATAGCGGCGCGCTCGAGCCGATTCTCGAACCTTGGTGGCAGCCGTTTTCCGGGCCGTTTCTCTACTATCCGGGACGCCGTCATCTGCCTGCACCGTTGCGCGCGTTCGTCGACTTTCTGAAGGCAGATGACATGCAATAGACGGAACCGCCCCACTTCATCGGCCCGTCTTCTGTGGCAGACTAGGTTCCCGCGCTGTGACCCGCCATGCGGTCGTACAGGTTCCTTCGGCGGCGCGGCAACCCTCTCGATAGCGGAGACCAGCAGTCGAACCTGACTTTATGGGGTCGTTGCAGTGGTGGACAGCAGCTTCGAAGTCCTTGCGAACGACGGCGACCGTGCTTTTTGCCGGATGACGCGTACCAATCCCGACGGTACGCAAACCTCGGTGCTTACCGTGCGGCCCACGGGCGAGCCGCCGACAGCCGCCAGCCTCGATCGCGTGTCACACGAATACGGTTTGAAAGACCAGCTGCACAGCGCATGGGCAGTGCGTCCGCTCGAGCTCGTGCGGCAGGGCGACCAGACCGTGATGGTCTGCGAGGACCCGGGCGGCGAGCCGCTCGGGCGCCTGCTGGGGGCGCCTTTCGATACCGCGCGCTTTCTGTCACTGGCAATCCGCATGACCGCGGCGGTGGGCGAGCTCCATCAAAGCGGTCTCGTGCATAAGGACCTGAAGCCGGCGCATATCCTCGTCGATGAAGCCGCGGGCTCGGTACGGCTCACCGGCTTCGGGCTTGCGACCTTGCTGCCCCGCGAGCGCCAGGCGCCCGCTTCGCCCGAGACCATCGCCGGCACGCTGGCCTACATGGCGCCCGAGCAGACCGGCCGGATGAACCGCTCGATCGATGCACGCAGCGACCTGTACTCGCTTGGCGTCACGTTCTATCAGATGCTGACGGGCGCGCTGCCGTTTACCGCATCGGAGCCGATGGAGTGGGTGCATTGCCATATTGCGCGCAAGCCCGTCCCGCCCGATGAACGGATCGAGCGCGTACCGTCGCAGGTCTCGCGCATCGTGATGAAGCTGCTGGCGAAGACGGTCGAAGAGCGCTATCAGACGGCCGCTGGCCTGCAGTACGATTTGCGCCGCGCGCTCGCCGGCTGGCGGTCACAGCGCCGCATCGATCCATTTGCGCTCGGCGAGCACGATATTCCGGACCGTCTGCTGATTCCCGAAAAGCTCTACGGTAGAGAGCACGAGATCGCAACCTTGCTCGACGCGTTCGAGCGTGTCGTCCACGACAGGACGCCGCGGCTGGTGCTCGTGTCAGGCTATTCAGGGGTCGGCAAGTCGTCGGTGGTCAACGAGTTGCACAAGGTGCTGGTGCCGCCGCGCGGCCTTTTCGCGTGGGGCAAGTTCGACCAGTACAAGCGAAACGTGCCGTATGCGACGGTCGCGCAGGCGTTCCAGTGCCTCGTTTCGGAGATTCTTGGCAAGAGCGACGAAGAACTGGGCCGCTGGCGCGCCGCGCTGCAGGAGGCACTGGGGCCGAACGGCCAGTTGATGGTCAACCTCGTGCCACAGCTCGCGTTGATCATCGGCGAGCCGCCGCCTCCGCCCGACGTGCCGCTGCAGGACCAGCAGGCGCGCTTTCAGATGGTGTTCCGCCGCTTTCTCAGCGTATTCGCGCGGCCGGAACATCCGCTGACGCTGTTTCTCGACGATCTTCAATGGCTCGACTCGGCAACCCTCGATCTGATCGAACATCTGATCGCGCATCCGGACGTGCGCCACCTGTTGCTGGTCGGCGCGTACCGCGACAACGAGGTTGGCCCTGCCCATCCGCTTGCGCGCACGCTCGCGCGATTGCGTGGCGTGGGCGGCCGAGTGGACGAGATCGTGCTGGCGCCGCTGGGTCTCGACGACGTCGGCCGGCTGCTCGCCGACGCGCTCCATCTCGACGCGGCGCGCGTGCGGCCACTAGCCGAACTGGTGTTCGAGAAGACCGGCGGCAACCCGTTCTTCACGATCCAGTTCCTGCTGGCGCTCGCCGACCAGGCGCTGCTGGCGTTCGATACGGATGCGGTGGCATGGGCCTGGGATTTGCCGCGCATCCGCATGGTGGGCTTCACCGATAACGTCGCGGACCTGATGGCGGCCAAGCTCGGCCGCCTGCCGCGCGACACGCAGCAGGCGCTTGGGCGGCTCGCGTGCCTCGGCAACATCGCGCGGGCCGAGACGCTCGCGGTGGTCTACGGCGCGGCCGAGGAGACGACGCACGCAGCATTGTGGGACGCGGTGCGCTCCGGCCTCGTGGTGCGCGCAAACGGGACCTACACGTTTCTTCACGACCGGATCCACGAGGCGGCCTACGCGCTGATTCCCGAGGGCGCGCGCGCCGGCGCGCATCTGCGGATCGGCCGCGCGCTTGCGGCCGCGACGCCAACCGACGAACTCGGGGACAACATCTTCGATATCGTGAACCAGTTCGACCTCGGCGCCGCGCTGATCGGCACGCAGCCCGAGCGCGAGCAGGTCGCGCGGCTGAACCTGATGGCGGGCCAGCGAGCAAAAGCGGCGAGCGCTTATGACGCGGCGCTCCGGTATTGCCGCGCCGGCCGCGCCCTGCTTGCGCAAAACGAGTGGGAACAGGGCTATCGGCTGAAGTTCGACCTTGAATTGAATGCCGCTGAGTGCGAATACCTGATCGGTGAAATGGCCGCCGCGAGCGCCCATCTCGCGATGCTCTCTACCGCCGCGCAGACGCTGATCGACCTCGCCGCGGTGACGTGCATTCGCATCAATCTCTTCACGACGCTTGACCAGAGCGACAGCGCGGTCGAAGTAGGCCTCGAGTATCTACGCAAGACGGGCGGCGAGTGGTCGCCGCATCCTGCTGCGGATGTCGTGCTCGATACCTATCAACGCCTGTGGCGACGGCTGCGCGCGAGCTCGAGCGACGCGCTGCTCGACCTGCCGCTGATGAAAGACCCGGAGCGTCGCGCGACGATGGACGTGCTGACCGTGCTGACGTCGCCGGCCTTGTTCAGCGATCCGAATCTGTTCCGGCTCGTCGTCAGCGAGATGGCCTCGTTGAGTCTCGAGCACGGCAATAGCGACGGTTCGTCGCTCGCGTACACATGGCTTGGCGGCGTGCTCGGCTCGTACCTCGGCGAATATGCGGCTGGCTTCCGCTATGGCCGCCTCGGACTCGAACTGGTGGAAAAGCGCGGGCTCGATCGCTTCAGGGCTCGCGTGTACCTCGTGTTCGCCGTGCACATTTCGCACTGGATGGAGCCTTTGCAGGTGTCCCGCACGTTTTTGCGGCGTGCGTTCGAAGCCGCGCTCGAGGCGGGCGATCTGTCGTACGCCTGTTATGCATGCGGCGACGTGACCACGAACCGGATCGCCGCCGGCGATGCGCTTGCCGACATCGAGCGAGAAGCCCTGCACGGGCTCGAATTCGCACGTAAGGTCCGTTTTGGCTTGATGAACGACATCCTGACCGGGCAATTGCTGCTGACGCGGACCTTGCGCGGCCCGGCCGCGTCGGAGGCAGCGGACTTCAACGCCGCGTTCGATGCGCGCAGTTTCGAACAGCGGCTTGAGGACACGCCGCAGCTGGCGGTCGCGGCGTCGTACTACTGGATTCGAAAGCTGCAAGCGAGTATCCATTTCGGCGATGAAGCGGGCGCCATTGCGGCGGTGGCAAAAGCGGTGCCGTTGCTGTGGACCACGCCGACGCAGTTCGAATGCGCCGAATTCCATTTCTACGCGGCGCTTGCACGTGCTGCGCATTGCGATTCGGTGACGTCGGTCGAGCGCAGTCGGTATCGGCAAGCGCTCGACGAACATCACGAGCAGCTTGCCGTGTGGGCGTCGAATTGCCCGGTGAATTTTGCCGACCGCGTCGCGTTGGTCGGCGCCGAAATTGCGCGGGTCGACCGGCGCGATATGGAAGCGTTGCGCCTGTACGAAGAGGCGATCCGGCTCGCGCGCGAAGGCGGCTTTATCCATAACGAGGCGTTAGCGAACGAACGCGCGGCGCGCTTTTGCACCACGCGCGGCTTGCCGACGATGACCGAGGCATTTCTGCGCAACGCGCGGCGCTGTTACCTGAGCTGGGGCGCGGACAGCAAGGTGCGGCAACTCGATCAGCGCTATGCGCAACTGGCGTCGGAAGCGTCCGCGCCGGGGCCGACCAGCACGATCCGCGCACCCGTCGAACACCTCGATCTCGCAACCGTGCTGCGGGTATCGCAAGCGGTGTCGGGCGAAATCGTCTTGGACAAGCTGATCGACACGCTGATGCGAACCGCGATCGAGCATGCCGGGGCCGTGCGCGGCCTGTTGATTCTTTCCCAGAGCAATGAACAGCGGATTGCGGCGGAAGCCGTCACCGTCGGCGAGACAATTACCGTGCGGCGGCTCGATGAGCCATTGCATGCCGATGTGTTATCCGAAGCGATCGTCCAGAAGGTGCTGCGCACGCAGGAAGCGTTGATTCTCGACGATGCGCTCGCCGATTCCGTGTATGCCGCCGACCCGTATATCCGCCAACGTGCCGTGCGCTCGGTGCTGTGCGTGCCGCTCGCCAATCAGAGCAAGACAGTCGGCGTGCTCTATCTCGAGAATAACCTCACGGCGCGCGCGTTCACGCCGACGCGCATCACGGTGCTGCATCTGATTGCGTCGCAGGCGGCCATCGCGCTCGAGAATACGCGTCTGTATCGCGATCTCGCGGAACGCGAAGCGAGGATCCGGCGCATCGTCGATGCGAACATCATCGGCATTTCGTTCTGGGATCTCGAAGGGCCGATACACGCGGCCAACGACGCGTTCCTGCAGATTGTCGGATACGACCGCGAAGACCTGGCCGCGGGCCGCTTGCGCTGGACCGATCTGACGCCGCCGGAATGGCGCGTGCACCACGACAGCAAGTGGACGCCGGAACTGAAGCTGACCGGCAACGTGCAGCCTTACGAGAAAGAGTACTTCCGCAAGGACGGCACACGCGTACCGGTGCTGGTCGGCTCGACGTCCTTTGACGAAGCGCGCAATCAGGGCGTGTCGTTCGTGCTCGATCTGACTGAAAGCAAGCGGGCCGAAGAGGCATTGCGCGTGATGCAGATGGAACTCGCGCACGTGAACCGCGTCGCGACGATGGGACAGCTCACGGCGTCGATCGCGCATGAAGTCAACCAGCCGATTGCCGCGACCGTGTCGAATGCGGAGGCCGCGCTGCGCTGGCTGAACCGTCAACCGCCCGATCTGAAGGAAGTGCGCGAAGCGACGGAGCGCATCGTCAAGGAAGGGCATCGGGCGGCTGATGTAATCGGCCGTATCCGCGCGCTGATCAAGAAAGCGCCGCCGGTGAAGGATCGTTTGAATATCAATGATGCGATTCGGGAAGTGCTCGAACTCGTGCGCGGCGAGATCGCGAAGAACGACGTGCTGGTGTGGACCGAACTCGCAGCCGGTCTGCCGCTGATTCATGGCGACCGCGTGCAGTTGCAGCAGGTGCTGTTGAATCTGATCGTGAATGCGATCGAGGCAATGAGCGGCGTGGCCGGCGGCGTGCGGCGCCTGTCGATCAGTACCTGGCGAGCGGACGATCTGGACGGTGTGCTCGTCGAGGTGCGGGATTCAGGGCAGGGGTTGGATCCCGAGCATGTGGACGTGCTGTTTGAAACGTTCTACTCGACCAAGGCGAGCGGGATGGGAATGGGGCTTGCGATTTGCCGGTCGATTGTCGAGGCGCACGGCGGGCGCCTGTGGGCTGGCGCGAATGAACCGCGTGGCGCGGTGTTCCGGTTTACGTTGCCGGTGGATGGGGCGGTGGCGTAGCGACCCTTCGTGCGTGCGTCAGCCTTCTTCCAGCACCACGACGCTGCGTGCCTCCACGCGACAGCGGTCGTGCTCGATCGCGATCGACTCCGCAGCCGGCGCGATGTCACGCGGACTATCGAGCGCGGTATCGACGATGCGCCGCCAGCGCTGGCCGTCAAGCACGGGCAATGCAATGTCGCGCGGCGACTCGTGCATGTTGAGCACCACGTGCAATGACGGTTCATCGGACGCCATACCGGCGAGCGTGAAGGCCAGCAGCCGCGCGACGGGGTCCTGCCAGGCCGGTTCGTTCAGGCGTTCGCTGTGCCACGCCACATCAGGCTGCGTTTGCGCCGCAGCGGGTTTTCCAGTGAGAAAGCGCGGCTGGTGCAGGCTCGCATGACGGCGGCGCAGCGCGATCAGCTCACGCACGAACCGCGTCATGCCCTCGCTTGCTTCCGACGTCGTCCAGTCCAGCCACGAAAGCGCGTTGTCCTGGCAATAGCCGTTGTTGTTGCCGCGCTGGGTACGTAGCCGCTCGTCGCCCGCAAGAATCATCGGCACGCCCTGGCTCAGCAGCAGGATCGCCATCAGGTTGCGCACCTGACGGCGGCGCAGGCTCAGAATCGCAGCGTCACGCGTTTCTCCCTCCACGCCGCAATTCCATGACAGGTTATGGTCGTTGCCGTCGCGATTCTCGTCACCGTTCGCGTCGTTATGCTTCACGTTGTAGCTGACAAGATCGTGCAGCGTGAAGCCATCGTGGCACGTGACGAAGTTGATGCTGTTGGTCGGCAGCCTGCCGTCATCCGCGTAGAGATCCGAACTGCCGGCAATGCAGGTGGCCACCTCCCCGACGAGGCCCGGGTCGCCACGCACGAAACGGCGGATTACATCGCGGTAGCGGCCGTTCCATTCGGCCCACGCCATGCCGGGGAACGCGCCGACCTGGTAGAGGCCCGTGGCGTCCCATGCTTCCGCAATCAGCGGCACGTGCGACAGCACGTGTGACGCTTCGAGCGCCCACGGAAGCGGCGGATCAGACATCAGTTCGCCATGCTGTCCACGCGCGAACACGCTTGCGAGATCGAAGCGGAAGCCATCGACGCCCAGTTCCTGCACCCAGTATTCGAGGCAGCGGATGATAAATGCGCAGACCAGCGGATGGTTGCAATTGACCGTATTGCCACAGCCGGTGTAGTCGAGATAGCGGCGCCGGTCGTCTGCGTCGAGTTGATAGAAGATGTCGTTTGCGAGGCCCTTGAAGTTGATGACCGGCCCCGCTGCACCTGCTTCCGCCGTGTGGTTGAACACGACGTCGAGCAGCACGGCGATGCCAGCGGCGTGCAATGCATCGGTCAGCGCGCGGAATTCCTGCGGCGCACGAGCGGGGTCGCTGCAGTAGCGGGGATGCGGGCTGTAGTAGCTGTGCGTGCTATAGCCCCAGAAGTTCACCAGTCCGCGCGCGGCTGCCGCCGACGGGATGTCCTGCTCGTCGAAGGCCATCACGGGCAGAAGCTCCACATGCGTGACGCCGAGATCCTTCAAATACGGAATTTTTTCGATCAGACCGGCGAAGGTTCCTGCGTGTTGGACCTCGCTCGATGGATCGCGCGTAAAACCGCCAACGTGCAGTTCGTAGATCACCGCATCATTCAGGTCGCGCCAGGGCCGCATCGCGGATACGGGTAGCGATGCGGCGACGATCCCACGGTTCGTCGCGTGTTCGGTGCGTGCGCGACCCTCGACGGGGCGCCGGACCCACAGGTCGTTCGCGACCGCGCGCGTGTACGGGTCGAGCAGTTCGTGAGCGGGATCGAACGCACGGCCGGTGCGTTGTGTGTCGCGCGGTCCGTCTACCCGCCATGTGTAGCACGTATGCGGCGGCAGATTTTCGACAAGTACATGCCAGTAGAAAAAGGTGCGATTGACCTCGGGCGCGAGCGTGATGACCTGAAACGGTTCAGCGCTATCGGGCGCCGCATACAAAAGCAGCTCGGCACGCGTCGCGTGCCGGCAGAAGACACTGAAATTGACCCCTTCGGGCACTACCGTCGCGCCCGGCGGAAATCGCGACCCGGCGCGAACCGCATACCGGCTGGCCGATGGGGTATCAGACTCGCTGCTCAAGAGCGATCCTCACCGGCTTGATGTCCCAGATCTGTTCGCTGTATTCACGGATTGCGCGGTCAGACGAGAACTTGCCCGAATGCGCGGTATTAACGATCGACATGCGCGTCCAGTGCCGCGAGTCCTGCCACGCGGCGCTGACGTCCTGCTGGCGCGCCACATAGGCTGCATAGTCAGCCAGCACGAGGAACGGGTCGTGATTGAGCAGGTTGTCCACCAGTGGACGGAACATCTCGCGATCGCCGCGCGAAAAATGCCCGCTGCTGATCAAGTCGAATACACCTTGCAGTTCTTCGTTGGCACGCACGTAGTCGGCGGGCCGATAGCCTTCGCGCTTCACCCGTTCCACGTCGTCCGCAGTCAGGCCGAACAGGAAGAAGTTTTCATCGCCCACTTCCTCGCGAATCTCGACGTTGGCGCCATCCAGCGTGCCGATCGTCAGTGCGCCGTTCATCATGAATTTCATATTGCCCGTGCCGGACGCTTCCTTGCCAGCCGTCGAAATCTGTTCGGACAGGTTCGCCGCCGGATAGATGAATTGCGCGTTCTTCACATTGAAATCGGGGAAGAACACGACCTTCAACTGCCCGTTTACGGCCGGATCGTGGTTCACGACTTCGGCTACGCCGTTGATCAGACGGATGATCAGCTTCGCCATCGCGTACCCTGGCGCCGCCTTGCCGCCGAACACGAAGCAACGCGGGGGCACGGCCAGTTTCGGATCGCGGCGTAGGCGCAGGTACAGCGCGATAATGTAAAGCGCGTTCAGGTGCTGCCGCTTGTACTCGTGAATGCGTTTGACCTGGATGTCGAACAGTGCGGCCGGGTCGACCACGATGCCCGTCGCACTGCGAATGTTTGCGGCGAGCCTTTCTTTGTTCGCCCGCTTCACGCTGCGCCAGCGGTCCTGGAATGCGGCATCGTCGGCATACGCATCGAGTTTGCGCAGCAGGCCAAGGTCGGTTGCCCAGCCGTCGCCGACCGTTTCGTCCAGCAGTTTTGCAAGGCCCGGGTTGCTGAGCGCCATAAAGCGGCGCGGCGTCACGCCGTTGGTGACGTTGTGGAAGCGCTCGGGCCACAGGTCGGCGAAATCGCGCAACACAGTCTGCTCGAGCAGTTGCGTATGCAACGCCGCCACACCATTGACCGCATGGCTGCCGACGGTCGCCAGATGCGCCATACGCACCCGCTTCGCGCCACTCTCATCAATGAGCGACATACGCGCGAGGCGTGCGTCGTCGCCGGGATAGCGCAGGCGGACTTCATCGAGAAAGCGCCGGTTGATCTCATAGATGATTTCGAGCAACCGCGGCAGCAAGCTTTGAAACAGCGGCAAACCCCAGGTTTCCAGCGCCTCGGGTAACAGCGTGTGATTCGTATAGGCGAGTGTGTGTCGCGTGATCTCCCACGCCTTGTCCCAGGGAAGAAGTTTCTCGTCGACGAGCAGGCGCATCAACTCGGCGACCGCGATCGACGGATGCGTGTCGTTCAGTTGCGCCGTGAACACATGCGCAAAGCGGTCGACCGATTCACCTTTGAGCTCGAGCAAGCGCAGCATGTCCTGCAGCGAGCATGAAACGAAGAAGTACTGCTGCGCGAGCCGCAGGCGCTTGCCGGCTTCCGGCTCGTCGTTCGGATAGAGCACCTTCGATAGCGTCTCGGACTGGACCTTCTCGTGTACAGCTTCGTAGTAGTCGCCGGCATTGAAGTCCTGCAGGTCGAACGATTCGACGGCCTCGCTTTTCCAAAGCCTGAGTGTGTTGCACGTGTTGACGCGATAGCCCGGCAGCGGTGTATCGCAGGCCACGCCCTTGACCGTGTACGCTGGAATCCAGCGCACGCGAAGGTGTCCCTGCGCATCGGTTTCCTGTTCGGTGCGGCCGCCGAAGTTCACGTAGAACGCGACATCTGGGCGCAGGATTTCCCACGGGTTACCCTTTTGCAGCCACTTGTCGGTCACTTCGACCTGCCAGCCGTCACGAATCTCCTGGTCGAAGATGCCGAATTCGTAGCGGATGCCATAGCCGATGGCCGGAATTTCGAGCGTCGACAGCGAGTCGAGATAACAGGCCGCGAGGCGCCCGAGTCCGCCATTGCCGAGCCCCGGTTCTTCCTCGATCGCAACCAGCGTATCGAGGTCGATGCCGAGCGTCTGCAACGCGGCGTGCGCATTGCTTTCGATGCCCAGGTTGATCAGGTTATTGCCGAGCTGCGGGCCGATCAGGAACTCGGCGGACAGATAGCACGCGACCTTCGCATTGCGCGCGACATAGGTGTACGTGGTCGCGACCCGGCGGGCCATCATCCGGTCGCGGACCGCATAGGCGAGCGCCATATACCAGTCGTGCGGGGTCGCAATCTCCGGATACCGCGCTTGCAGGCAGATCAGATTATCGACAATGTCGCGTTTCAGCGCATCGACGCCAAGACCACTGCGAGCAGGCTCCGCGCAGGGTGTCGAGGTGATGGTGAGGGCTTCGTCCATGGGCAGTCCTTGTCCTTGCTGTCGACCAGGCAGACCGTGCCGACCGACAGGCAATTGCATGCGCGCCACCATGCGGCGATCAGCGGGTGTTCCCCACTGCAAAGCGCCGCTTCCTGAGAGCCCGTTTGGCGATGCTTGCTGATGCGTCGCGCCTGGCGGCGGACCCTCTGTACTTAAATGGCTTTCGCATTGCCCAAGGGCGTACCACAACGCAGCATACGTTACTATTCGTAGATTGCAAGGCGCGATTCCGGCCGCTTTCGCGTGCCGCGGCGCGTGCGCGCCGGCTTCAGGAGAGACGTCATGAACAGGTCGTTTCCAGCCGCTCTAGCTGCCACAACTTGCCTTTTGCTGTGCGTTGCGTCGGTCGATTACGCGTCCGCGCAAACGGGTGGCGGCGTGACGCAGCATATGCAGAACGCGCAACGGACCGCGCACGAAAAGGCCCGTGCCGCGAGAAGTGCGAGCGGCGCCACGCAAAATCAGACGAAATCAAAAAAGGAGACATCGCCGCAGGCGCCGGCCTCCGATGCGCATTGAACCGGCGTTCGTAGCGACGGTCACAGCCTGGTCATCAGGCGCCTTTCCCTTTCTTTTGCGGCGACCTTCGAATCGATATCAGGTTGAGTGCGATTACCGCTATCGCGACGCCGACAAATATCGCGAGCGCGCCGTAGCGAAACTCCGTCATTCGGTCATAAATCAAGCCGTGAATCGCCGAATAAAGTCCACCGAGCCAGATCGCGACACCCACCAGCGCGATAGCCACTCGTCGTTCGGATTTCTTCATCGTCGCCTCTAACGTTGCTAAAACCTGCCGCGCAGGCCCGGATCGCGCGTGAGGTCTGGGGTCTTCTGCGTGAGACGCAGAACGCCCTGGTCGTCGAAGTAAAAATTGAACAGCAGGTTGGTGATGTTGTTTTCCTGATAGCGATACGACCACACTTCGCGTTGCATCCGCCTGAAGTAGGACGTCTGGAACGGCCGGCCGAAGTTGATCAGGACGTCGTGGCGAGGCCATGTGCCCACCTGCGCGCGGTTGAACTCGCTCTCCTGGAGGACTTGCCGCGCGCTGACCACGTTCCCGGACGCATCGATATCGACCGCCGTGGTGGTCGTGCCCATCGGCTGTGTCGGCCACATCAGGCGCCGGCCACCATCCGGCAGATCGTATGTTTCGCGCGGGGGACCAAGACGCGAGATCACCGACGCTTCGTCGGCGCCTGGCGGGATCTGCTGATGCGGCTGCGCACACGCGGATATCACCAACACCGTTGCGCAAGTACGCAACCACGCGAATCGCCTACCCATCATGGTTCTCCCGCCGACGGTCACGGCGCGCTGCGTCGCTTGGTTGGAGAGTGCTAAGTATCCCGATCGAATATGCCTGCGTGTCGTGCCAACTCACGAGTGACCAACCAGCTTAATACGCGGATAGGGCACCCGCTATTGGATCAAGGTCCAATATCGTTTACTGCGCCGCCGTCCGATACTCGATCGTGGCGGCAAATCGATTGAAAACGGGCAAGCCGCGGCGCTGCTGGTCCACACGACCTTGTTCAAACGACGTTAGCAATCGATACCTGCCGCGTCCATTACAGGAAACCGCCCGCACGGCTTGAAGCGGGCCGTCAAAAGGTTCTCGAAATGTCTCAGACGATGCGACTCGCGCCGGCACTGGCGATCATGCTGCTGATCTGCAGTGCGCATGCGCAGCAACCGATCATCTACCCCGCGAGGGGCCAGAGCCCGCAGCAGCAGGCAAGCGATATGGGCCAATGCGAAGCGTGGGCACGCCAAACGACCGGCGTCGACCCGAACGCGCTTGCGCAACGCGCGGCAAACCAGCCGCCGCCACCGGGGCCGCAAGGCGAACGGGTGCGCGGCGCCGCAGGTGGCGCCGCGATGGGCGCGGCGATTGGCGCGATAGCGGGTGACGCAGGTAAAGGCGCGGCAATCGGCGCGGTGACCGGAACGGTGGGCGGCGGCATTCGCCAGCGCCGAAATGCGGCCGCCGCGTCGCAGCAGCAACAGGCCGTCGCGCAAGACACGTCGCAGCAACTGGCTACATTCAACCGCGCCGTCTCGGCGTGCATGAACGGACGAGGCTACACCATCAATTAGCTTCCACGCTACGAAAGGTGACGACCGTGAAGAGAACCCTAACAGCAATCTCATGCGCCGTTGCCTGCGCGCTTGCGCCGGCGTTGAGCCTTGCTGCGGATTTCGATGGCAAAACGCCGCTCATCTGCGCGACGTACGACGCGCATTCGTGCGACCCTGGCGTGCTGTGCGAACGCTCGCTGCCGGGCGATATCGGCTTGCCTCAATTCATGAGAATCGATTTCGCCAAGAAGACGATCCAGGGAACGTCGCGCACGACGGCGATCGAGTCAATCGACAAAACGCCGGGTCAGGTGCTGCTGCAAGGCACGGAGCTCGGCTTTGGATGGACGCTGGTGATCGATTCCGCGACCGGCGAGATGACCTCGACCATCGTCAACCGCGACAATGCGTTCGTGATGTTTGGTGCATGCACGCCAAAATAGACGGTGAACCTCGACGTACCGCGGGGTTTTAAGCGCAAGGCGAGCGACATTAGCTGGCCTGCTGTGCAGCGTCAGGACTCCTCGCGTTCCGGCATCACCTGAACCGTCAACGTGCGGTTTTTCCAGAACAGGTTGTTCACGCGTGGTTGCAGATTACGCAGCGCATGTGCGCCTACGTCGCCGAACCCAAGCAGCACGGCCGGGCGTGAGCCGGTTCCTTCGACGCGCTGGATCGAGTCGAATGGTGGAAACCCGTATCCGCACAGAAACTGCCTGATTTCCTCGTCGGTCGTGTCGGTTTCGATATTGGCTACCCAGAGCTCGGCCATCTTGACCTCCTTGCTATCGACAGTTCATTGATGTCGTCGGTCGTTTTATTGTAGAACGTGCCGTCATCGCCACGGGCTGCCGATCTGGATATAGAACGCGTTCTGGCCTGGCCCTCGCGCGATATCGATGCCCATGGTCAGGCCGATCTTGCGCACGAGCAGATAGCGGAACCCGGCGCCGAACCCATAGGCGACCGGCGCATCGGAAAAGGAGTGAAGATTGCCGTATGCGCGGCCGACGCCGGAAAACCCCAGTACCGACCAGTCCGGTGTGACGTTCCAGCGCAACTCGACTTCGGTGGTCAACTGGTTGCGGTCCTGATATTTCGCGGCCGGCACGCCGCGCAACACCACGAACGGCTGCGCGAAGAACGGAATGTTGCCTTGCGAAAACCCGCTGTCGACGCGCAAGCCAAGCACCCAGCGCTCACCGAGCGGCATCCAGTGAAATGCCTTGGCGGACTGCACCTCGAAATCAGACGTACTCCCCAATCCGCCACGAGCGAACTCGGCGACGAATTGCGCATAGGTGCCCGATGAAGGATAGAAATTGTTATCGCGGGAATCGTAACTGGTAACGAGCCCGCCCTTTGCGACACGCTGATCGGCGGTGAAATTCCCGTGGTCGGTCGGCAATCCGAAGTCGAACCGTGTATGCGAATCGAAGAACGTATAGCGTGGGCCGACATACCATCGAGACTCGCCGAGGCGAAACAGCAATTCATGGAACATCGCAAAGCCGTCCAGTTGATACGACCGCGCTTGCTGCTGCACGCCGTAGTAGCTCAGCTGCAAATTGATCTTGCCGATGATGCCCGTATAGCGAATCCGGTCGTCGTCCCACGAATGCGTATGCAGTGCCGCGGCGCCCCAGCTATGCGTTCCGGTTGCGAAGCCGGCAATCCCCGTGATGTTGGGGCGTGCGGTCTTACCGTCGGGATTGCCGTCGGGCGATGCGGATTGATCGACGTCGGCGCCGTCAGGCAGGCTGAAATGAAGCAAGGCGACGCCCAGCCCATAGCCGATCGCCGGTTCCGTGATGAAGATCGGCACCGGCAATACACCATTGCTGCGCAACAGGAAGTTGCTCATGTCCAATCCGGTACTGGCATTTGCCGCTTCAGGCAGGTTCTCACCCGCGATGGCGGCCGGCACGCGCAACGTTGAAGCGGCAAGCAAAGCGATGGTTACGAGCCGATAAAGAATTTTCACAAACGTCAATTAGTGGTTCACATCAATGCATTGGCCGATGTTTTGACATTTTCCACTTGAGTGCGTTACCGCGTTACAAAATGGCGGTGAATGTCCTAACATCATATTGAGTTGACGCCCCCACCCAAGGAGCGGCCATGTCCTCGCATAACGAACGATGGGCCCGAGCCGTGCGCATGTGGCTACTCGTCATGCTGACGTCGGCGGCTGGTTTTACGCATGCCCAAACCGAGCCCGCACAGCCGCAGCCCGCTCAACCCGCTCAACCGGCCCCGTCTGCTCAACCCAATCAGCCTGTTCCATTCAAGCCCGAGGAAATCGAAGCGCTGGTCGCGCCGATTGCGCTTTATCCGGACTCTGTTCTGTCGCAAGTGCTGATGGCGTCGACTTATCCGCTTGAGATCGTGCATGCGGCGCGCTGGGCCAAGGCCAACCCGAAGCTGAAGGGCGATGCGGCCGTCAAGGCTGTCGAGAATGAGCCCTGGGATGTCAGCGTGAAGTCGCTTGTGGCGTTTCCGCAGATCCTCGAGCCGATGAATGACAAGCTCGACTGGACGCAAAAATTGGGCGATGCATTTCTGGCGCAGGAAAAGGACGTTTTCGCCGCGATTCAGCGGTTGCGCGCGCGTGCGCAGGAAGCAGGCAACCTCAAGTCGACCGAGCAGCAGAAGGTGGTCGTCGAGCAGGCGCCCCCTCCCGCAGGCGGAGGCCAGCCCCCCACGCAGACCATTGTGCGCATCGAGCCCGCGAATCCGGAGGTAATTTACGTTCCGGCCTATAACCCGACGGTCGTTTACGGCGCGTGGAGCTATCCGACTTATCCGCCGTACTACTGGCCGCCGCCGCCCGCTTACTATCCGGGCGCGGCGCTCGCGACTGGCTTTGCGTGGGGCATCGGTCTTGCCGCTGCAGGCGCGATTTTCAGCGACTGCAACTGGGGCGGCGGCGACGTCAATATCAATGTCAACAAAGCGGCGAACATCGATCGCAACTTCGATCGCACGAAGGTGCAGGGCAACGGCAACCGCTGGCAGCATGATGGGAGCCATCGGCAGGGCGTCGCGTATCGCGACAACGCGACGCGTAACAAATACGCAGGCAACGTTCCCGGCGCGGAAGGACGATCCGATTTCCGTGGACGCAATAACGGTACGAATCAGCGCGCCAGCGTCGCGGATCGTGCGGGAACGGGCAATCGCGCAGCCACTGCCGATCGGGCGGGCGCGGGCAATCGCGCTGCAACGGCTGACCGGGGAAACGCCGGCAATCGCGCAACAACAGCTGATCGCGGAAACGCCGGCAATCGCGCGACAACCGCTGACCGGGGAGGCGCCGGCAATCGGGCGACGACCGCGGATCGGTCCAACCTGAATGATCGCGGCGGCGCATCGAACCGGGGCGGCGCGGGCGCTGGCAACTTTAACCGCGCAAGCGATCAGGTTGGCGGCGGCGGCTTTGGCGGTGGTGGAGGTGGCGGGCGCGACAATGCATTTCAAGGCGTAGGCGCGGGTGGTGCGACGCAGCGCAGCGCGGATCGCGGACGTTCCAGCATGCAGGGCTCGGGCTTTAACCGGCCGAGCGGCGGCGGAATGCGGGGTGGCGGCGGTGGCGCGCGCGGCGGCAGGCGCTAGGAGGCGACAGCATGAAGCCATGGTTACGGTTTGCATCCGCGTCGCTCGCTGGCGCGCTTCGCATGATCGCGGCGGCGTGCGTGTTCAGCGTCGCGACGCTGTCCGCCGCTCACGCGGAAAAGAACTTCAGTACTCCGGAAGCGGCGATGGACGCGTTCGGCGATGCGGTCATTCACAATCAGGAAGCGGGGCTGCAATCGCTCTTCGGCCAGGACTTCCGTCAGCTGATTCCGCCGGTCGGCGCCGACGTGCGCGATCGCTTTATCGATGAATGGGGCGTATCGCATACGGTTCAGTCAGTCGATGCGACTCATGCGCGAATTGCAGTCGGCAACGATGGTTGGACGTTGCCGATTCCACTCGTGAAGTCGTCGCAAGGGTGGCACTTCGACACTCATGCGGGTGCCGAAGAAATGCGCGCACGCCGCATCGGACGCAACGAGCTCGCGGTGATCCAGACCATGCTCGCGATCTACGACGCACAGCGCGAATACGCGTCGACCGATCACAACGGAGACGGTTTGCTCGCGTATGCGTCGAAACTAAGGAGTTCGCCAGGCAAGCAGGACGGCCTCTATTGGCCGACGCAGGCGAACGAACCGCCCAGTCCGCTCGGCCCAGCCTTTATCAAGGCGGGCGCGCGTAAAGCCGGGGAGGCCGGATATCACGGCTATCACTACAAGCTGCTCACGTCGCAGGGCCCGCACGCGCCGGGCGGCGCCTACGACTATATGACGCATGGCCGGCTGTTCGGCGGCTTCGCGGTAGTCGCATGGCCCGTGAAATATGGCGACACGGGCATCAAGAGCTTTATGGTGAGTCATGCGGGGCAGGTCTATCAACGGGACCTGGGCCCGGATGGCGCGGCCGTCGCAAGCGCCATGAAGTCGTTCGATCCCGGACCGGGCTGGACGAAAGTCGCGCCTTGATGCGAACGGCGCGCGGCGACAGGCCTCTGTGCCGCCTCGTTCGCTTCGGGGGGGCAGCATGAACCGGCTCTCCGTTTGCCTGACCTCGCTCATCGTCACGCTTTTCGCCGCGACGTTCGCTAACGCGGCACTGCGTTACGACTGGGACGACGTCTTGGTTCCGCAAGCCGCCGAATTGCCGAGGCTATCGCGGCAGTCCGAGCAGCGCTACTTCGATCAGATGTTTCGCGAGCAGGGCATCGAACCCGATTCCGCCAAGGCGCAAATCGTCCGCACGTGGATTAATAAAATGCGGCACGACCCGATTATCGCGTCGGCTATTCCGGGTGGCGCGCAAGGTCTCGGCCGGCTATTTCTTGATACGCAGACGCGGGAAACGGTGCTGCTGAACGGGCTGGTACGGCTTTCCGCGGCCGACAGGCTGAGTTATGTCCAGCTTCTGTCGAAGTTTCTCGACGAACTGGTTCCGGTTGATTGCTTTGGCCTTGTCGATATGAACGACGTGATGAACCGGGTCTCGCTGCGCGAAATGTCCGATGCGGACGCCGCGCAATATTTCGATCTGCTGGCGAAGGTGATGGTGAGTGACGCGCTCAATGCCCCTATCGTTTTGCCCACGCACGAGCAGTACGCCGCTGCGAAACTGCAGCTTGCGCATGCGCTGTTCGCGCAGTTAAGCGGCGATGAATCCGATATGACACGCTTCAAAAACTATTCGGCCAATCCTGCTCAGGCCACGCCCAGCGACACATGCTGGGCAACACGCGTGACGATGCATGCGATCCTGTCGATGCCCGATCCAGGCCGCGACTTCATTCTGTTGATCAGCATCCTGCAGTCGGTCGCACAAAAAAAGGCGCCGGCCGGCGGCGAAACTCCGTCTGACACACCGCCCGCCGTGCCGTCACCTTCGTCCGCGCAACCTGGCCGTGCACCGGCACGTTAGACGTCTGTGCGCGTGGGCCCATCGCGGGCCCGGGTACTAGGCGGGCGGATAAAACTGCATCCCATGTTCGCGCGTGCTGATACGCGTGCCGGCGGCGCGCTCGACAATCGCCACGATATCGGGCAGCGCGCCGATCACCGCGTCATTTCCGGTGTTGCGCGCGAACTCCATCGCGGCTTGCACCTTCGGTCCCATCGATCCGGACGCGAACCCGAGCTGATCGAGGTCATCCGGGTGCGCGCGCGCAATGGCTTTCTGTGTCGGCTTGCCCCAGTCGACATACGCTGCGTTGACATCGGTGGCAATGATCAGCAGATCGGCTTCGAGCTCCTGCGCGAGCAGCGCGGAGCACAGGTCCTTGTCGATCACCGCTTCCACGCCGTGCAACTGACGATTCGGTCCATAGGAAGTCGGAATGCCGCCGCCGCCCGCGCAGATCACAATCGTGCCTTTCTCGAGCAGCCATTTGACCGGCCGGATTTCAAAGATTCGGTGCGGCCGCGGACTGGCGACCACGCGACGAAACTTGTCGCCGTCCGGCGCGATGCTCCAGCCTTTTTCCTTTGCGAAGCGTTCCGCTTCTTCCTTCGTGTAAACCGGCCCGATGGGCTTGGTTGGACGCTTGAACGCGGGGTCGTCGGGATCGACTTCGACTTGCGTCAGAATGGTCGCGAACGGCACCTCGAACGGCAGCAGGTTGCCCAATTCCTGTTCGATCATGTACCCGATCATGCCCTCGGTCTGTGCGCCGAGCACATCGAGCGGATAAGGCGTGACCTCCTTGTAGGCCGCGCTTTGCAGCGCAAGCAGACCGACTTGCGGACCGTTGCCGTGCGCAACCACGAGCTCGTTGCCTGGTGCGACTTTCGCAATTTGCGCGGCGGCGATCCTCACATTGTCGCGCTGCTGGCTATCCGTCATCGGCTGGCCGCGCTGCAATAGCGCGTTACCGCCCAAAGCAATCACTAGGCGCACGATAGATCCCTCCGAAATTGCGCGCAGCCGCAGGGGCCGTAGCGCCACACGGCTGCGCAGACTGGAGCGAGGCCCGACGCAATCAGATGTCGGCCAACGTCGAGACGAGAATCGCCTTGATCGTATGCATCCGGTTTTCCGCCTGTTCGAATGCGATGTTGTAGTCGGATTCGAATACGTCTTCCGTTACTTCGATGCCGTTCGCCAGATGCGGATACCGTTCCGCGATCTGTTTGCCGACCTTCGTTTCGCTATTGTGGAACGCAGGCAGGCAGTGCATGAACTTCGTGCGCGGGTTACCGGTCGATTGGAGCAACGCCATATTGACCTGGTACGGCAGCAATTCCTTGATGCGCTCGTCCCATGCTTCGACGGGCTCGCCCATCGACACCCATACGTCCGTGTGGATGAAGTCCACCCCTTTCACCGCTTCTTTCGGATCTTCAGTCAGTTTCATGCGCGCGCCGCTTGCCTTTGCGAACTTCTCGCAGGCCGCGATATGTTCCTTGCTGGGCCATAGCGACTTCGGCGCGCCGATGCGCACTTCCATGCCGAGCTTTGCGCCGATCAGCAGCAACGAATTGCCCATGTTGTTGCGCGCATCGCCGAGATACGTATAGCTGATGTCGTGAAGCGGTTTGTCCGCGTGTTCGCGCATGGTCAGCACGTCGGCAAGCATTTGCGTCGGGTGATACTCGTCGGTCAGGCCATTGAAGACCGGTACCCCTGCATAGTGCGCGAGTTCTTCGACAATCTCCTGGCTAAAGCCACGATACTCGATCGCGTCGTACATGCGGCCTAGCACGCGAGCGGTATCCTTCATGCTCTCCTTGTGCCCGATTTGCGACGACGTCGGGTCGATGTACGTGACATTCGCCCCCTGATCGTGCGCGGCGACTTCGAACGCGCAACGCGTGCGCGTGGATGTTTTTTCGAAGATCAGCGCAATCTCCTTGCGACACAGGTGCTGCTGCTCCGTGCCTGCATACTTGGCGCGCTTGAGGTCGCGCGACAGATCGAGCAGATAGAGTAAATCGCGCGTGCTGTGATGCATCAGACTGAGTAGGCTACGATTTCGCAGATTGAAGGCCATGAGTCGTCTCCGTCGAATGAAATGTCGTGCTAACGCTTCAGTAATCGACCGCGTCGCGCTGAACCGGGCAGGTCATGCAGTGGCCGCCGCCGCGTCCGCGGCCCAGTTCGCTGGCGGTGATCGTGATCACTTCGACACCGGCCTTGCGTAGCAGCGTGTTGGTAAACGTATTGCGGTCGTAGCCGATCACCACGCCGGGCTCGACACAGACCATGTTGTTACCGTCGTCCCATTGTTCACGCTCCGCGGCGAACGAGTTGCCGCCCGTTTCGACGACGCGCAGTTCCTTCAGGCCCAGCGCATCGCCGACGGCTTTGACAAACGGCTTGTCTTCGCGCTGGATGCTCATGCCATAGGCGCTTTTCTCATCGGGCCTGAGCGAGAAGGTGATGATCTGATTGACCACTTCGGGGAAGATCGTGACGAGGTCGCGGTCGCAGAAGCTGAAGACCGTATCGAGGTGCATCGCGGCCCGTGATTTCGGCAGCCCCGCGACCATTACCTGCTGGGCCGCGCCCTTTGCGAATAGCGCGCGTGCGACCTGGCCGATGGCCTGGCGCGACGTACGCTCGCCCATGCCGATCAGCACGACGCCTTTGCCAATCGGCATCACGTCGCCGCCTTCCAGTGTCGATGCGCCGTGATCCTTGTCAGGGTCGCCGTACCAGACTTCAAAGTCCTGATTCACGAAGCTCGGGTGGAACTTGTAGATCGCGCTGG
This sequence comes from Paraburkholderia humisilvae, assembly GCF_902859855.1. Lineage (GTDB taxonomy): Bacteria > Pseudomonadota > Gammaproteobacteria > Burkholderiales > Burkholderiaceae > Paraburkholderia > Paraburkholderia humisilvae. The sequence continues at coordinate 4,223 of NZ_CADIKH010000037.1, read as the reverse complement.
CGAGCAGCGTCTCCCTGCGCCGGGCCGGCCAATACATCGGATTGAGCGTCACGCCGCCGTAGATCCAGCAAGTCGTATCGCGGGTAAACACCATGTTCGGCAGCGGTGACAACAGGAAGCTCGAATAGCCGATGTATTCGCGAAATAGCTTGACGACAGGCGCATCGCTGGCTGGGATGTCGTCGATCGACGCGCCGCCGATCAGGAATTCGGCGAGCCTGCGCGACTCCAGTTCGTTCATCCACGAGCGCACTTCATTGCTCAAGCCCACGCCGACGGTATCGTCGTTGATTCTGCGATCCAGCACCCAGGTGCGGGCTTCCGGGTTATCGAGCGTCTGCGTCAGCAGGTTGTGCACGTCGAGCACCTCGACGCCGCGCTCGCGCATCTTGGTCACGAAGTCGAAATGGTCGCGCTTTGCCTGGCTGACCCAGATCACGTCGTCGAACAGGAGCTCGTCGCAGTTGCTAGGTGTGAGCCGCTGATGCGCGAGTCCAGGCGACGAAACCATCACCTTGCGTAGCTTGCCGACCTCGGAATAGGCACCCAGCTTATTGACCTCGGTACTCATCGCGTTTCTCCCATCACAGAATCAGAGCGTCAGGAACCCCTTGTAGAGTCCGAATGCCGCAACGACCGCTGCAATCACGACGGCGGCAAAAACCACTTTTTCAATCGATGTGAAAACGGGCCGGCCGCTTTCGCGCTTGGCTTTTGCAAACAGAATGGCGCCCGGCGCGTAAAGCAGCGCCGACAGCAACAGGTATTTAACGCCGCCCGCGTAAAGCAGCCATACCGCATAGATCACCGCGATTCCCGCAATGATCAGGTCCTTGTTGCGCACCGATGCGGCGACCTTCTCGTAGCCTTCGCCGCGAATCGCGAGCAGAAACGCATACGAAACGGACCACAGATACGGCACCAGGATCATCGACGTCGCGAGGTAGATCAGCGACAGATAGGTGCCCTTCGAAAACAGCGTGATGATCAAAAAGACCTGCACCATCGCATTGGTGAGCCACAACGCATTGGCTGGTACGTTGTTCGCGTTTTCCCTGCGAAGAAACGCGGGCATGGTGTGATCCTTTGCCGCGGAGAACAGAATCTCCGCACATAGCAGCACCCATGACAGCAACGCGCCGGCAAGCGAAATGACGAGGCCGACGCTGATCAATATCGCGCCCCAATGGCCGACGACGTGTTCGAGCACGCCCGCCATCGACGGATTCTGAAGCTTGGCCAGATCCGGTTGCGTCATGATGCCGAGCGAAAGCACGTTGACCAGCACCAGCACCAGCAGCACCGTCAGGAAGCCGATCACGGTTGCTCGACCCACGTCGCTGCGTCTTTCTGCGCGCGCTGAAAAAATGCTCGCACCTTCGATGCCGACGAATACCCACACCGTCACGAGCATCATGTTGCGCACCTGATTCATCACGCTGCCGAGTTGCGGATTGGATTTGCCCCATACGTCCGCGGTAAAAATGTCGAGCTTGAATGCGAAGAAGCAGATCACGATAAACAGCACGAGCGGCACGATCTTGGCCACCGTCGTAACCTGATTGATAAACGCCGCTTCCTTGATGCCGCGCAACACGAGCGCATGCACACACCACAACAGCACCGATGCGCAAACGATCGCAATGACGGTGTTCCCCTCGCCGAATATCGGGAAGAAGTAGCCAAGCGTGCTAAAGAGCAAAACGAAGTAGCCGACATTTCCCAGCCACGCGCTGATCCAGTATCCCCAGGCGGATGAGAAACCCATGTAATCGCCGAAGCCGGCCTGCGCATAGGCATAGACGCCGCCATCGAGATCGGGTTTGCGGATCGCGAGAGTCTGGAACACGAACGCGAGCATCAGCATGCCGATGCCGGTGATGACCCATCCGATCACCACCGCGCCGACATCGGCGCTATTGGCCATGTTCTGCGGTAAGGAGAAAATGCCTCCGCCGACCATCGAGCCGATGACCAGCGCAGTGAGCGCACCAAGCCTGAGCTTATGCGTGGTGGGCTCCGCGTGAGTGACACCCGTTGCTTCGTTCATGTCTCCTCCCTGCGACTGGCGCATGCGAGTCCCGCGCCGATCTCCGCCTTATGGGCATCGTTCGGACGCAGACCCTGCACAAGGACATGTGTAATTCGGCTAGTTAATTCCGAATGCTAAATAAGCGCGACGGACTGACAAGCGCACACGGGATTCTTGCTATTGCAATCCACGTTGCCAGCAATACTTGCTATCAGGGATGAAGTGTTTCGTAAGTCATTCTGGTAGATGAAGCCGAATTGTTCAAGGACACGATACGAATTGTCCGGTCGGCATGATTGAGAGTAACAGTGAATTGGTAAGGATAATTAACGTTTCACGGGGTCACTTAATCAACGTGCAAGATGGGAGCGGCGCCGCATGGGCGCCGCTTTGATCACGCTGTATAGGCCGGCTTGTACGCGCGTTCCCTGATATAGGCCTCGATGTCTTTCGGGCGCGGCACACGAGCCAGGTTTTTGTCAAAGATGTGTTCGGCGACCCGTGCCGCCACATGCAGCGATGCGTCCAGAATCTTCGCCTGAGGCGGATAGATCAATCCGGTCTCGAGACTTTCCTCGGAGACCTGCTCCGCTACCGCCTTTGCCGCGACGATAAACATCTCCTCCGTGACGCGTGTCGCTTCGGTCGCATAGACGGCCATTCCCATCGCCGGGAAGATATACACATTGTTTCCTTGCCCCGGCACGAACGTGCGACCATCGTGAAGCGTGACCGGAGGAAACGGACTGCCGCTCGCGAAAATGGCGTTCCCGTTCGACCATGTATAGGCTTCTTCCGCCGTGCATTCGGAACGCGAGGTCGGATTCGAGTATGGGAAGATGATCGGCCGTTCGTTGAGCTCGCTCATCGCTTCGATCACTTGCTGGTTAAACAGCTTCGGCACCGTGCTGACACCGATGATGCCGGTGGGCTTCAGCGCCTTCACCGCATCGACGAATTTGTCGAGCGGCGCGTGGTCCACGGCGAACGGCTTCTGGAAATCCGCAAGGTCGCTACGCGACCTGACCATCAACCCGTGCACATCGAATAACGCGTGCCGCGCCCGCGCTTCGTCGATGGTCAGTCCTTCCAGCGTCATCGCTTCGCTGATCAGCTCGGCAATACCGGTTGCGGCCGAACCGCCGCCCAGAAACAGAAAACGTTGGTCAGTCAGCTTCCCGCCCGAAATTCGCAATGCGCCGAAGATACCGGCAAGTGCGACCGCCGCGGTGCCCTGAATGTCGTCGTTATAGGTGCAGAGCTTGTCCTTGTAGTGCGCGAGCAGCGGCACCGCATTGAAGTTTGCGAAGTCTTCCCACTGCACGCAGCATTTCGGAAACAGCGCTTGCACCGCATCAATGAATTCACCGACGAATGCGCGATATTCGTCGCCGCGTACACGCTCGTGGCGCAGGCCGAGATAAAGCGGGTCTTCCAGCAGTTCATGGTTGTTGGTGCCGACGTCGAGCGTCACCGGCATGCAGTACTGCGGTGGCACGCCGGCGCACGCGGTGTAAAGCGACAGCTTGCCGATCGGAATGCCCATGCCGCCGATGCCGAGGTCGCCGAGGCCGAGAATGCGTTCGCCGTCGGTCACGACGATAAACCGCACATCCTTCTCTGGCCAGTTTTGCAGCAGTGCCTTGATGCGGCCGCGCGCGGAGATCGGCAGGTACATGCCGCGTGCGCCGCGATAGATGTGATCAAACTTCTGGCAGGCCTCGCCGACCGTCGGCGTATAGACGATCGGCATGAAGCGCGAAGGGTCCGACATTAACGTCGCATAGAACATCGTTTCATTGCGCGACTGAAGGTCTGACAGATAGAGATACTTCTGCAGGTCGCCGTCCAGATGCGCAAGCTCCGAATGGACGCGCGCAATCTGCAATTCCAGCGTGCGATAGCCCGGCGGTAATAATCCTTCCAGGTGATAAGTGCGCCGTTCAGCGTCGGTGAATGCGGTGCCCTTGTTCAGGTGCGGGTAGCGTAGAAGCTCGTAACCGGCGAGTGTGGGTTGCTGCGTGCTCATCGAAACCTCCTCATTGTTCAGTGGCGACATACGGCTTGACCATCTTGCGGGCATCGACAATGCGATCGAACTCCGCTTCGGTGACGAAACCGAGTTCGAGCGCTGCCTGCCTGAGCGTCTGGTCGTGGTCCATCGCATGGTGGGCGATCTTCGAGGCCTTGT
>NZ_CADIKH010000036.1 GCF_902859855.1 Paraburkholderia humisilvae | reverse complement strand
CCTATGCGGACCTCAATAATGTTCCATTTTGGCCCTTGCATACGGTCAGTTCGCAAGGGTCGATCTTAGTTTGCTGACGTTTCACTGGGCGGGACGCGTTCATTTCATTCCTATTCTTAATGATCAGATCGTCCGATGGCGCGCCGCTCGCGTCCCATACTCCCTGAACGTCGCGCGGGTTCAATGCTCAATCGCGCGGCGGCGCGTTCGCTTCATCGAATCGGCGTGCAACCCAATCCATGAATACGCGGACCCGCGGCGACAACTGCCGCGAGCGCTGATACACCAGCGACACGGGCATCGACGGCGGCGGCATATCGGGCAGCACCTGCACGAGTGCGCCGCTTTGCAGGTCGTGCTCGATGTGAAAGCGCGGCACCTGCGCAAGGCCAAGACCGAGGCGAATGGCGGCGAGATAGCTTTCGGTGCCGGTCAGCGAGATTGCCGCCGGCAGCGTGACGGTTTGTGTCGTCTCGCCGACCGTGAAGCTGAGCGGAGTGACATTGCCGCTCGTGATCGAGCGTAGGCCGACCATCCGGTGCCCCGCGAGCGCGTCGAGCTTCGCCGGCGTGCCGTATTGCTGCAGATACGCCGGCGTTGCGCAGGTCAGATGCTCGAGCATCGCAACCTGACGCCCGACCAGTTCGCTGTCGCGCAGGTAGCCGTAGCGCAACACGCAATCGACCCCTTCCTGAACGATGTCCACCCAACGGTCGCTTTCGCTCATCGCAATTTCCATCTGCGGGTATTGCGCGAAGAACTCGGGTAGCGCAGGCATCAGGAAATGCCGCGCCAGCGTGCCCTGCACTTCGATGCGCAGCATACCGGTGGGCTGCGCGCCGCTAAACGCGCCTTCCGCGTCCTCGATGTCGTCGAGGATCGCGAGACAGCGCCGGTAGTACGCTTCGCCGTCGAGCGTCGGGCGCACCACCCGGGTGGTTCGCTGCAACAGGCGCACACCAAGGCGCGTTTCCATCTGACGGATCACTTTCGTGACCGTGGAACGCGGCACTTCCATGTCGTTCGCCGCGAGCGTGAAGCTGCGGCGCTCGACGATCCGGGTGTACAGGCGCATTGCATCCAGTCGGTCCACGTTTTTCCCTATTGTTTCCACCATGGAAACAGTGATGGTCATTCTAATCCGATTATGTTCCGCCGGGGAAAGTCCATAGTTAAGTCCAAGCCGCAACGCAATCAGCCAACCGATGCGGCTCACTCAACTGGACATATTGGAGAACCCACATGAGCACCACCAACCAATCGAAAGTCGCACTCGTCACCGGCGCATCGCGCGGCATCGGCGCGGCGATCGCACGGCAACTCGCCAGCGACGGCTTTATGGTTTTGATCAACTATGCGAACAATGCCCGCGAAGCAGAAGCGCTCGCCGCGCAAATCGACAAGGCCGGCGGCCACGCAACCACCGTGCAGGCCGACGTGACCGACGCGGCCGCGGTGAAGCGGATGTTCGATGCGGCCGAGGCCGCGTTCGGTGGCGTTGACGTGCTTGTCAACAATGCCGGCATCATGCGTCTCGCGAAAATCGCCGATAGCGACGATGCGTTGTTCGACAGCCAGGTCGCGATCAATCTGAAGGGCACCTTCAACACGCTGCGTGAAGCGGCACGCCGCCTGCGCAATGGCGGACGGATCATCAACACGTCATCGAGCGTGGTGGGCCTGTATCAGCCGACCTACGCGGTCTACGCGGCAACCAAGGCCGGCGTCGAAGCGATGACCCATATCCTCAGCAAGGAGATGCGCGGCCGCAACATCACGGTGAACACCGTGGCGCCGGGTCCTGTCGCGACCGACCTGTTCTTCGAAGGCAAACCGCAGGAAGTGATCGATCATCTCACCAAACTGACGCCGCTCGAGCGCCTGGGTAAGCCGGAAGATGTTGCGAACACCGTATCGTTTCTCGCCGGCCCGAGTGGTGGATGGATCAATGGCCAGACGCTGCGCGCGAATGGCGGCGCAATCTGAAAGCTGTGGAATCCCAATCGAATCGTTGACCACATCGCGACGCGTTAGCGTCTGAAGAGACCAGATAAGGAACCATCATGAGCAAAGTCATTCTGATCACCGGCGCTTCCAGCGGCTTTGGCCGCCTCACTGCGGAAGCACTCGCCAAGGCCGGCCACACTGTTTATGCATCGATGCGCAACACCGTCGGCAAAAATGCACCGATCGTTACGCAAATGGCCGAATTCTCGAAGACGCACGACGCGGATCTGCGCACCCTCGAACTGGATGTGCAATCGCAGACGTCGGTCGACGCCGCCGTCGAGCAGATCATCGCGCACAGCGGTCGCATCGACGTCGTGATGCATAACGCCGGCCACATGGCGTTCGGCCCGGCGGAAGCCTTCACGCCTGAGCAGTATGCACAACTGTATGACGTGAATGTGCTCAGCACGCAGCGCGTGAATCGCGCGGTGCTGCCTCATCTGCGCCGCCAGGGTCATGGCTTGCTGGTGTGGATATCGAGCAGCAGTTCGGCGGGCGGCACGCCGCCGTATCTCGCGCCGTACTTTGCAGCAAAGGCCGCGATGGATGCGATTGCTGTCCAATATGCTCGCGAGTTGTCCCGTTGGGGCATCGAAACGTCGATCATCGTACCCGGTGCGTTCACGAGCGGCACCAATCACTTCGCGCACACGGGCATGCCCGCTGACGCGACGCGCACCGCTGAATATGAGGCCGGTCCTTATGCGGGATTCGGTGAGCAGATCCAGCAGGCGTTTAGCGCGATCGTGCCGCCCGATGCGGATGCGAGCCTCGTGGCCGATGCAATTGTCAAGGTCGTAAATACGCCATTCGGCAAACGCGCATTCCGCGTCTATATCGACCCAACACAAGATGGAGCAGAAGTTGGGTTCACGGTAATCGATCGCGTACGGGCTGAGATGCTGCATCGTGTCGGCATGTCGGACCTGCTCAAGCCTCGCATGTCGACGTAAAAAACATGGCATGTAGCAGCGGTTCGTGCAATACGTGCCGCTGCTAGCGTGCCTTTGCGATGTGCGCATGTTGTTAAACGATGCAAAGTGTCGACGTTGATAACAAGCTTTTCCGAATTAGCATATAGTCCAAACTGATTCGGTTATCACATTTGGATATCGCAGTTTCGGTGCGTGTCCGTACGTCCTTCACTCGCTACTTTGATCGATGCGCAGCGTTGCTCTTCTTATTTTCCCGGGCGTCCAGGCCCTCGATGTATTCGGCCCTACCGATGTCTTTTCGGAAGCAAATGTTTTTCTTCCGCCAGAGTCTCAGTACCGGCTCCAACTCATCTCCACCGAACGCGGCGCACTGCCGTGCTCAAGCGGTCTGCAAATTCACGCGGACCAGCATTTCAGCGAGGCGGAAGAACACCATGATCTGCTGCTCGTCGCGGGCGGCCCGCGCCTTGTGCGCCGGCCGCTCGAAGATGACGTGCATGACTGGCTCAAGCGTGCGAGCCGCGGCGCACAGCGTTTCGGTTCGATCTGCAATGGCGCACTGACGCTTGCGCGCGCGGGGCTGCTCGACGGCCGCGTCGTGACCACGCACTGGGGCAGCGCGGCGATGCTGGCGTCGCTGTGCCCGTCCGCGCGCGTCGAGTCCGATCGCATTTTCATGCAGGATGGCGAACTCTATACGTCGGCGGGCATCACCGCGGGCATTGATCTGTCGCTGTACCTGCTCGCGCAGGATCACGGGCCTGACCTCGCACTACGCGTCGCCAAGCGGATGGTGGTGTTCCTGCAGCGTGCCGGCGGCCAGTCGCAGTTCAGCCCATATCTGACGCCGTACGCGGAAGCGTCGTCGCCGATCGCGCAGGTCCAGCAGTATGTGCTCGCGCATCTCCCGGACGACCTCAGCATCGCGGTGCTCGCATCGGTCGCGAAGATGAGCATGCGCCACTTCTCGCGCGTGTTCGCGCGCGAAGCGCACGTCACGCCCGCCGAGTTCGTCGAAAGCGCGCGCATCGACGCCGCGCGCGTGATGCTCGAAAACAGCGGTGCGCCGTTGAAGACGATCGCCTTTCGTTGCGGGTTGCGCGATGCGCACCATCTGCGCGCGGTATTCAAGCGGCGCCTGGGCATTACGCCGCAGCAGTACCGTCTTCACTTCAGCTCGCCCGATCCCGCGTCGCCTGCGCAGCCAGCGCTCGAGGCCGTGCTCTCCGATGCCGCCGACATGGACTGATGCGTCGAAACGGTCGTGCGGGACATGCACCGGACGGAGTCCGGTTGGCCCATGTTCAGCCCGACCATTCGCTAAAAAGAAATTAGTCTTTCTTATTTACGTAGCCTATCCGACTGTGCGTACACCGAACGGTCGCGTCGATACCACGGCTCGTGCATGCCGTGCGACGGATAGTGGCCAGGTCGCTTGCGAAACCAAAGTTCGACCGGCGATGGCGCGATCGGCGATCTCGCCGGATTCGCGCCACCGCGCATTGAGCAGCATCTCCTTCACGCGCGGCATCGCCTGCCCGGCAAACACGCGCGCCGACGTACCTACGCGCGCCGACGATCCCCTTTGTGCCGATATCGATCGATGCAATCGAGCTTTGGCGCGCGGCGACGCGTCGTTATAGTCGATAGCTCGATTGTCGAGGATATCGCCTATGAACGCCGCATCACTTCTGCTTCAACGTCTGCGTGGACATCTATTGCGACGCTATCGCGCGCAGGCTGTGCTGGTCGCCGTGCTGCTGACAGCAAACACGCTCTACGTCGATACGGCCACCGCGCGCGAGACCGTATCGATCAGCTATCAGCGCTCGTCGACGCTGTTTATCCTGCTGAAGCGAACCGGCGAACTCGAGAAGCGTCTCGACGCGCTCGGCTACGATGTCAGCTGGCACGAGTTCTCGAACGGCCTGCTCCAATCGCTGAATGCGGGCAGTGTCGATCTGCACGCGGATGTCGCCGACGCATTCGCGCTCTTCACGCTGGCCGCGAACGCGCCGCTAACCTACTACGCGGAAGAAACATCCGCACCTTCCGCGCAGGCGATCATCGTGCCGCCGAATTCACCGATTCGTTCGGTATCCGACCTGAAGGGCAAGCGCGTCGCGGTATCGAAAGGTTCGGGCTGCAATTTTCTGCTGCTTGCGGCGCTCAAGCAATCGGGCATGACGATCGACGACATTCAGGTGCGTTATCTCGAACCACCCGATGCGCTCGCGGCGTTTCGCGGCGGCAATATCGATGCGTGGGTGATCTGGGACCCGTTCCTGGCTGCCGAACAGCGCGATGCACAGGTGCGCGTGATAGCCGACGGAAGCGGCGGGCTCGCGCAATACAACCGCTTCTATACCGCGACGACCGCCTTCGCGAGCCGGCATCCGGACGTATTGCGCGTCGTGTTTGACGAATTGAATCGAACGGGAAAATGGGTGAAATCGCATCCGCAGGAAGCGGCGCAGATTCTGAGCCCGCTATGGGGCAATATTCCGGCGCAGACTGTCGAGCTCGCGAATACACGCCGCAGCTACGACATCGTGCCGGTGCGCGGCGACCGGCTCGGCGACCTGCAGCGAATTGCGGACACGTACTACGCAGCGCGAATGATTCCGAAACCGCTGAACGCCTCCGATATCCGCATCTGGGCGTCGCCCACCCTTGCGCAGCCCTGACCGTACATCACTGCCACGTGAACGCACGCGCGAGGAACGCGGCGTTCACGCAGGCTCGTCGACGTGCCGCTTCTATACCTTCTCGTAGTTAGCCGATGCGAAGTTCCAGTTGATCAGCTTCGCGGTCAACTCTTTCAGATAGTCGGGACGGCGGTTCTGATAGTCCAGATAGTACGCATGCTCCCAAACGTCGACGGTCAGCAGCGGCGCCTTGCCGGACGTGAACGGTACGTTCGCGTTGCTGGTCTTCATCACCGACAGCTTGCCGTTTTCGGCGACCAGCCAGCCCCAGCCGCTGCCGAACTGCGATGCCGACACCTTGACCAGTTGCTCGTGCAAAGTGTCGAGCGAACCGAAGTCGCGCATGATCGCAGCCTGCAGTTTCGCACCCGGCTGCGTTGGCGTCGGGCTCATCGAGTTCCAGTAGAAGTTGTGATTCCACGCCTGGCCGGCATTGTTGAAGATGTCCTCGTGCGACGCGTCGCCGTAGGTCTTCACGATGATCGTTTCGAGCGTTTGGCCGGCGAACGGCGTGCCCGGCACGAGCTTTGACAGGTTGTCGAAATACGCGCGATGGTGCTTGCCATAGTGAATGCCGATCGTGCGGGCGGAAATCACCGGTTCGAGTGCATTCTCCGCGAACGGCAACGGCGGCTGCGTCTGCGGGGAAGCGCCGAGATAGGCCGGCACCGACGCCGAACCGGCGGCGTGCGCTGTTTCGGCGGGCAGCATGCCGACCGAAGCGCCGGCGAAGCTTGCCACGACGGCACTGGCAGCACCTTTCGTGGTTCTTGCAATGAATTCGCGTCGTTGAATGGAAGCGGCAGTCATCAGTTAGCCTTGAGAAAGAGAAGGGAGTGGAAACACGCCTTTCATACCGGCTTCGCCGCTTCCAATCGCACCTGTCGTTGATCGAAGTACGGCAATAGCCGCTCCTTAAAACGATCAACTCGAGCACGTTATTCCCTGACACGATCGCTTGTTAAGCCCGCGCGTATCCTTACACGCTTAGGGCAGTGACCTGACGACGCGTGCTCCTGGGCATCCTGAAAGTTCAATCTTCTTCAAATCCGTTTCGTCCGCAGCATCGGAGGCTCAAGATCAGGTCGTCGCGATCAGAAACTCTTCGCCGCTGGCCGGCCGCAAACCATCGGTGCGTGTGCTGAAATATCGCTGAATCATCTCGTGCGTCGATACATGTCGCGTGCCGCTGAACCCGGCCGCATGCGCAAGCGCGATGATCTCCGATGGACTGAAGAAACTGATGAACGGCGTGCCCGCCGCACGTGCGCGTTCATAAACGCTTTGATGCGCGGCGCGATCTTCCGCGTCGATCAGTGTCATCGGCAACAGGAACGTCATCGCGAATGTCGAACCGCGTGCGAGTTGAGCGAGCTGGCGCAGCGTTGCGAGGTTCGACTCGCGCGTCAGGTACATCGACACGCCGGTCGACACCACCACGGCCGGCGCCTGTACATCGAAGCCCGCAGCCGTCAGTTCGCCCCACCATGACTGGCCAGCCTCGAAGTCGACCGGCACGAGCCGCAGCCATTCCGGAATGCCGAAGCCACATTCGATCAACCGCTGCCGCTTCCATGCTTGCGCCGCGGGTCGATCCACTTCGAAGATGCGCAGCCGCGATGCAAGTTCGGGCCTGCGTTGCGCGAAAGTATCGAGACCGGCGCCGAGAATCACGTATTGGGTCACGCCTTGCGCGGCCCGCTCCGTCACCAGGTCTTCGATCAGGCGCGCGCGGCCGACGATCGCCGCGCGATACCCGCTGGTCGCCGCCGCGGTCATATCGGGACGTTGGCGCCAGTCGGCATCGGGCGCCGCCAGTTGCAGGCCGACTTCGTCTTCGATCACGTGCGGCTGCGCATCGACCTCGACGTGCAACGCTCGCCATAAGGCAACGCGCACTGCGGTGCTGTCCGGCGCCGCGGTTCGCTGGTCGGCCATCGGGGGCTCCTGCTCGGGTGGTGATGTCAGCGTGCAGTTTACCGTTCGTGCGGCGTAGTCTTTGACTGAACCCTGGCGCTCGACCCCACCACCGGCTTGCGCTTGACCTCGGTTAGATAGATCAGGAGCAGCGACACCCGGACGATTCCGTACAAAAACATGAAACACGTCGTCGCGCACGAGCGCGCCCGGTGCGGTGCGTCAAGGCACCTGCGTCACGCCCACCGGCAGCCCGCACGGGCCTTGCGCCGCGTTGCTGCAATCACTCGTGATCGAGCGCTGGCCGCTAGAGGGCGTGACGGTGAACAGCTTTACCACGAACGGTCCGAAGGGATTGCCCGCCGGCCGTTCGTTGTCCAGCACCAGTTCGCTACTCGCATTCGCCCAGATCGCACCCGGCGACGTGCCGGTCGGCCCTTGGGCCGCATTGCCGAAGTCGCTGGCCGTGATCCGGTTGCCGTTGCCTGGATTCACGCTGAGCACCGACCCTTTGCCGTTGGTCCCGCCCTGGCCGTCGGTCAAGTAGATCGAACCAAACGCCCCAAGCAGATTGGGATACACCGACACCTGTTGCGGCGCAACCGCGACCGTGCCTTGCGCACTATTGCCGAGATCACTCAACAACGCGCGGTTTCCGTTCGCATCGACGGTAAAGAGTGCGAAGTCCGTCGCGTCAGGACTGGTGTAGGCCAACACGACCAGCTTCGAACCCAAACCGAGCAGGTTCGGATACAGCGTAATCGACTGCGGGAACGCGCTTGTCGCGCCTTGCGCCGTGTTGCCGAAATCGCTGAGCAGCGTGCGATTCCCGGATTTCGGATCGACCTGGAAAATCGCACCCTGGTTATTAGTCCCGCCGGCCTTATCGGCCACGTAAAGTTCGTTGCCCAGCCCGAGCAGCCCGCTGGACGCAACCACTGCAACCGGCTCAACGCCTACCGGACCTTGGGACGAGTTAGTGAAGTCAGTGATCGTCATGCGCATACCGGTCGTCGGATTGACGCCATAGAGCGCACGGCTGGAAAAATCCAGCGCGACGACTGTATAGCCAGAGAGCGCAAGCAGGCCGTTTGGTACCGAGCTGACGGCAAACAGGTTGCCGCCCGATACAGGGCCTTGGGCCGAGTTTCCGAAATCGCTCACAACGGTCCGGTTGCCCGATCCGTCGACCTCGAGCAGCGCGCCAGCGTCGTTCGTGCCCAGTTGGGAGTCGAGAAGAAACGTGGTTTGCGCGTGCGCGGCAGGAAGCGTTGTGGACAACAACACGCAGAGTGCGACGGCAAGTGATTTCATGGTTACCTCCGTGGTGAGGGCACAGCGCAATATCACATACGAAGCATTCCTCATCAATTTTATTTAATAACATTTCACGGATCAACCGATGAGAGAATGGGTTTATCCAGGCTTGAATATCTTCTTAAAAACGTCTGAAAACAATAACGAATTGCTCGTTCTGTTTTTCTCTTTAACGAATGTTATCGAATTACAATTCCATCACAATTCTGCTTTAATGCACGTATAGATCGTTTGCGGGCAGTATAGGCAAGGCTCGTCGATTTACAAGTGCGACCTGTTGATTGGCTTCCCGTTTTTATAGAGGCGAATAATGTGATAAAAAAGAATGCAAACTTTTTTTCTAAAGATGGTTCCATGGATTTTATATGGCTTGTCGTGGCCATACTGACTGGTGCAATTGTCATTGCGCTAACATCGCTATTGATGGGGTGGTGGCTGCCCGTGCACCACGCGCAATCCGCGCGGCAAACGGCGTCGTCGGACGCGCCCCCACTGCCCGCAGCTTCGGACCAGACCATTCAGGCGAGCGCGCTTTCGTTCCGGCCAGCAACCGTGGATGTGCTGGCACAGCTCGCGGCGAAGCGCGTGACGCCTTGGGTGCCGGCGTTGGCATCACAAAGCGTAACGCTATCGGACGCACTCCAACGTGCGATGGAGATCCCCGTGTTCGATTCGTTGGCGATCCGGACAGATCCAGAAGCTCTATTTGAAACAGCGGCATGGGCCGAAGCTTGCCGGCACGGCGGGATGAGTGACGCAGCGAGCCGTTGCGGCGATAGCCGCCTGCACGACCCCGGTTACGCGGACAGGATGCTGGCGCGTGCGGCCGGCGCGGGTCAAGCCGGCGCGATTATCGAGCTGGCGATGCGCTATCCAACCTCATGGAACTCGATCTCAATGGACAATGGCGTGATGCTGGACGATGCGCTCTACATGCTCGCGCAGCACGGAAATCTGCGTGCACTGGATCTGCTGCGACAGTGGTGCACGACAGCCAACCATTGCGAAGAACCGATGCTGACCCGCAACGTGTTGATGCTGTTGATGTTTCGCGCGACGAGTGCCACGTATGAGTCATCAGACGCGACGGCCGCCTTCGAGGGCGACGCGGCCGACAGACAGCGAGCCGAGGCGCGCGCGGCGCGCATCAGCTTGCTTCATTGAGGCTTCAGTCCCGTTACCGCTACCCATCCCGCGAGCATTTGCCGCTGCGTAATCGCCGAGGTGAAAAAACCGCTTGACTATCTATCTACGAGTAGATAAAGTACGAACCATGGAAACGACAGCAACCGTCCGCGAGCAGATTCTCGATCATGCAATCACGCTGATGATGCTGCACGGCTACAACGGGTTCAGCTATCGCGACCTGTCCGAGTTGGTCGGCGTGAAGACTTCGAGCATCCACTACTACTTCCCGTCGAAGGAAGACCTGGCGCTCGAAGCGGTCAACGAATACAGCAAGCAGATATTCGCGCTGCTGGGTTCGGTTGACGCGTCGCTGCCTGCGGATGCGAAGCTGGCGAAGTACACGAAGCTGTTTGGCCGTGTGTTAGGCGATGGTGATCAGATCTGTCTATGCGGCATGCTCGCTGCTGACATCGGGTCGCTGCCCGATACGGTCCGCGCCGCGGTGCAGGCGTTCTTCAAGGCCAACGAAAGCTGGCTCGCGAAGGTGCTCGCACAAGGCGTGAAGGAACGCACGCTCGCCGTCAACGGCAGGCCGGAGAACGCGGCGCGTACGCTGTTCGCTGCGTATCAGGGCAGCGCGCTCGCGAGCCGTTTGTTTCAGACAAAGGCGCGGCTCGACGAAGTCGAGACGTCGTGGAAAGTATCAAAGCAGGTTTGACGTAACGTAGTAGCAGGTCGAGCGGTTCGCCGCTCTTTTGCAGCGCCGGTTGTCTATCTTCTAGTAGATTGATAGTCGATCGGAGCAAAGCTTTAAGCTGTAGCGGGCTTTGGCCAATCGTCGGGTTACAGCGATGTAGCCCACCGACCCGCCCGCAAGCAGGCTCATTTAACCCAATGCCATCAGGAGTTCCATCATGTCGATCGAAAAAGTGCTGTACCGTGCTCACGCTCATGCAACCGGCGGCCGCGATGGCCGTGCGACCGTGGCCGATAGCAAGCTCGATTTCAAGCTGACTACGCCGCGCGAGCTCGGCGGCGCGGGCGGAGACGGCGCGAACCCGGAGCAGCTGTTCGCGGCCGGCTACAGCGCGTGCTTTATCGGAGCGATGAAGTTCGTCGCGGCGCGCGACAAGATCTCGATGCCGGCGGACGCGTCAATCGACAGCAGCGTCGGTATCGGTCAGATTCCGAATGGCTTCGGTATCGAGGTCGAGATGAAGATCTCGCTGCCGGGTATGGATCGCGCGGCGGCTCAGGCGCTGATCGAGAAGGCGCACGTGGTGTGTCCGTATTCGAATGCGACCCGCGGCAATATCGATGTGACGTTGACGCTGGTTTAAGCGGGCGGCGTTTTAAAGTCCGTCGGGGTACGCGTCCGGCGAGATGTCGACGTTGCATTCGTCGCCGTCCGGCCGGACGTTTGCGTTTACGCCCCGCCTACGTTACACGTCCTGAATCAGAATATTTTCGCGTCGGTCGCTCTGCCGTTCGGTACGGGCGAACTGGCCGAGTCGGCCCTGCCAACTGACCAGATTTAAGTCGACACGAATACCCGATTTCACACTCCACACTGTGCGTGTAATTCGCCTTAACGATTCTTCGTTCATTTATTTTTTTGGTTCAGGAACATTGAAGAACTGCAGAGAAATTGCTAGATTCCACGCATACGTTCATCAACGATGACAAGTGGCTTAGAAAAGTAAAAAAACAATGCCATCCTGCAATATTGCTTAACATCACGGAGCAGAAAATGGCTCAAGAATGCATGTTCCAGCAAACGTGTACAGTCAATCTCTCGTTTTTGTCCCAGGTCAACGCCCAGGCCGCGCCCACTCCATCAAGCGGATATGTCCGAATAGGATATTTCCCTAACCTCGATTCAAACATCGCCATAGAATCCTACTGCAACCCGGGCAACGACGGCCAAGCTTTGTTAGGGAAAACCAACTGGCCGAACGCAGATTACACGCGCAGTGTGAACATCACCGATTCGTACAATCATACCGCAACAGCAATTTTATTTAATACTACATATCAAGGTCTCTACTATACGATACAAATCAAAAGTACCACATGCGACGACATATATGGATACCTCCCCCCAAACTCAGGCGAAATCACCCTTGCCAACCCTGGAGATGATCGAGATGTGAGTTGCATGGGCGACGTCAATTCCCATGAACTTTGGTATTTTTGTTCTCAGCTTTATATCGGGCCGCAATTTGTCCAGCCTCCCACGGCCGGTGCCAATTTCAGCAGCGGCATTGAAAAGCATGGAACCTTCCGTATTTCCGGAGCAACCGGAGACAAAGATAATCGAACCGTTCAAATAGGAACTGTTCAACTAAATGGGCTGATCAAAGCGTAACCGCACCGGTCGCCGCACCGGCATTCGCAAACGAAACCGGCGCGGCGCCACGCCCCCTTACCGCCGCCGCTTCTCCAGCGTAACCGTCTCGAACAGTTCGTAGTCCGGATTCGGCGTTTGATCCGCACCGGGCGCGTGATAGTAGTTCATCGTCATTGTCGTCTTGCCGCCGTGCTCGCCGGGATCGACGTCGAACACCGCGATGCCGTAGCCGGTGCCTGTGTCGCGCTGCGCGGACCAGATCGCATCTTCCAGCGCATCCGCGGTAGGCCGCACGAACGTCCCCGCCGTGGTGCCCGCCACCGGGCGGTTGGGCTTCGTAAACACCTGTGCCTGCGGATTGCCATTTCCCATATCAACGCCATACACGTCGAGCGGCGCACTCGTGCCGCCGCCGCCGAGGATCAGGTGAATCGTGCCGTGGCTCGTGTCGAACGTCGTCGCATCCGGATTGGCATGGGTATGCGGCACCGGACGCGGCTGCAGCGTATCAACCGCTTCACCGGTCTTCGCATCGATGCCCGCGTGACGATTGCAGCCGCGCACCGGATAGCTGCGCTCATAGTCGTGGTCATGTCCGCAGACCACCAGATCGACGCCATACTGGTCGAACAGTGGCAGCCACGCTTCGCGAATACCCTTGTCGGACCCATTGCCGGTCTTCGACGAACTCAACGCATCCTGGTGCATTTGCACGACAATCCAGTCGATGTCGCGATCGTCGGCGGCACGCCGCAGTGTTTGCTCGAGCCAGCGCGTCTGCTCGCCGTTGCTATAGCCGCGCACATAGAACGACGAACCCGGCGCGATCGGCGCGTGGCCGGTGCTTGCCGCGGGAACGAGCGGCATCGGGCCCGCGACGAAGGCCGCCGCGTCCTGGTAGACGACATCGTCCGCATCCAGCGAGATAAACAGCACCGAGCTCACCTGGAAGCTATACCAACGGCCTGAGAAGCGTGAGCCGTTATCAGGCAGCGTATAGCGCGTCAGATACGAATCGAGCCCTTGTGGACCGTTGTAAAACTCGATTTCGTGATTGCCCGGGCACGGCATCCAAGGCCGTCTCGTCGACGAAGTCTGGTTGTTATTCGCGAAGTCACGCCACACGTCGGTCTGATGCGCCGGGTTCAGGTTCGCATAGCAGAGATCGCCGTTCAACAGATGGAACAACGGCTGAAAGCGCTCGACCGCGTCGACCGCAAAGCGGCTTTGCGGCGACGACAGCACCCAGCCCGTATTCGGCGTCGCGAGATCGCCGTAGCTGGTGAAACGGAACGGCGCGCGGCCGCGTGGCGCCGTCGTGAAGCTCGAACTGAACGGCGAACCGGCATGGCTGTCGTTGTCCGCCGTGACCTCGTAGGTGTATGTCGTGGCCGGCTTCAGACCGCTCAGGCGCGCGTGGTACGTGAACACGACGACACCCGTCAGCCCGTCCGTATAGGTCCGCTGTACCGCGTGCACCGTGTCGCGGCGTCCATGATCGGCGCCCACCAGCACGCGCGGATTCGCGGACGCGGCCAGCGACGCCCATGACACGACCACTTCGCTGGTAGGATCGTCGCCCCACGTCAAATGAATCTGCTCGGGCGAGCCATCCGGCGGCGTCGTGTGGGTCACGTCGGCGCGCGCAGCCCCGGCGGCCAATGCGCCGGTTGCGCTCGCCAAGCCGGACGCGCCGGCGAATTTAAGGAAGCTGCGGCGCGACACCGTCGCGCCGGTTCCAGCGGGCGCTTCGATCACTGCGGTTTCGGCAATGGATGCATCGGGGACAGGCTTCTTCGTCATGTCGGATCGCCTCGAATGATGAAGACGAAGCATGAGCAAGTCCGCCACGCATCACGGATGGGCGCGGAGTGCTGGGTCATGCATCGCTTTGGGGGTGGGTTCAGTCGACACGATGGCTGGCGTCAGTGACCCCAGCATGACATTGCAATATCCGGGCGTCGTAAAAAAATAAACGCTAAAAGCGGGGCGCCGTGGATATCGACAGACTCTGCGTAGGCGCGCGGTCCGCATGAGGTTGAGCGTGAAGCTATCCGCCGGCATCCGGGTTCAAGCCATCGCGAAGCCGGGTGATCCGAATAGCAATCTGTTCAAGACGCTCGAGATGCGTCGGCGCGGTAGCACGCGCCTTCAACGCTTCAATTCGACGCTCCCAGTATTTGATATCGACGCGATCCGCAACGGTCAGCATCCGGACGATTTGCTCCAGGTGGGCAATTTCGCCTTCCATAATCTGGTCCATCGGATTCATGGTGTGGGGCTCCCGCGAGTGGTCCGGCGTTTCCTCCGATGCGTCAAAACGTTTTGACAAGCTACCCGGCAAGACATTAAGAGAAGCTTAACGACCGGGTGTTTGCGCCGCTTGCTGCGACGCGGCAGGCCATTCGATGCGCACGCAACCACTGCGCATCAGGCTATCGGAAGCCGATCCTTGCACGCGCAGCTCAACGTGGCGCATCACAGGCGGCGTCACGCAGCACCACCAGCGGCTGCGATATCGGCTATGTCACGCGGCAAGATAGCCGCCGTCGACCGGCAACACCGTGCCGGTGATAAACGACGCACCCGGCGAGCATAAGAACGCGACCGCCGGCCCGATGTCGGCCGGCGTACCCCAGCGCTTCAAAGGCGTGCGATCGAGAATCGCCTGAGAGCGGCCGGTGTCATCCTGCAACGCCTGCGTGAGCGGTGTCGCGATCCAGCCGGGCGCGACCGCGTTCACGCGGATGCGCTCCGGCGCATACGCAATCGCCAGCGACCGGGTCAATTGCGCGACCCCGCCTTTGCTCGCGCTATAGCCAGGCACGAGACCGCCGCCGAAAAAGCTCAGCATCGAAGCGGTATTGACGATCGCGCCGCCGCTGGCGCCTAGCAGCGCACGGGCGGCAGCGCATGCGCGCATCGTGCCGGTGAGGTTCACATCGACTACCTGCGCGAACACGTCGGGGTCGTGCTCTTCGCCGCGGCGAATCACGCCCGCGCAATTCACCAGCACGTCGAGCGACGACAATGCGCCGAACAGCGCGTCGACGCTCTGTCGTGACGACACGTCCAGTTCCGCCGTTTCGATACGGTCCGCGGCAAGCGCGCTGCGCTGCTCGTCGGTGGGCGCAAGCGCAGCCGCGATCACGCGCGCGCCGAGCGCCGCGAACTCGCGCGCGACGCCCGCGCCGATGCCCTGTGTGCCGCCGGTCACAACCACCGTCTTACCGGCAAACAGATCCGCTCGAAACGTAATCGCAAATGATGCAGTCATGGCTGTGTGATCCGGGTTGGCGCGGCCGCGCCAGGTTCGACCGTATCGGCAATCGGCACACGCACGGCAAACATATAGACGAGCGCCGCCGCGAACGATACGCCCGCGCTGATCAGAAACGCGTTGACGAACGAATGCGTCTGGTCGACGACCACACCCGTGATAAACGGCGCGAACGACCCGCCGAAATAGCCGCCGAAGTTCTGGATGCTGCCAAGCGACGCCACCAGATGCCGCGGCGCCGCGACGCTGACCAGCGCCCATGCGGCGCCGCTCGCGAGATTGACGAAGTACATCGCCGCGGAAAGATAGATCATCGCGAGCGTCAGGTTCGGTGTATACGCCGCAGGCACGGTGAACACCGCCGCGCCGATCAGTCCGCTGCAGATCGGCCATTTGCGGCTGCGCATGCGCGCCATGCCGCGTGCCATCAGCCCATCGGCGATAAATCCGCTCGACAGCATGCCGAGCGTGCCGAACAGATACGGAATCGACACGATCCAGCCGGTCTTCGCGATGCTCAGATGCCGCTCATGTTCGAGATACGCGGGCAGCCAGGTCAGATACAGCCACACCATGTAGATCACACCCATGAAGCCGAAGATCATGCCCCACGTGGTTGCGTGCCCGAACAGGCCGCGCCACTCGGCAAAGGTCATCTTGCGCTCGGCGCGCGCGAGCGGTTCCTCTTCGGTCAGATGCCGCACTTCGTGCGGTTCGAGCGTGAGGTCCGCGCGATTGCGATAGATCAGATACCAGCCGATCGCGACCGCGATGCCGAGTACACCCATCACGATAAACATCCAGCGCCAGCCGGATACGAGCAGCAGCACGGTGAGAATCGGCGGCGCGAGCGCGGGGCCGATTGTCGACGAGGTCGTGAAGATACCCGTGGGCCGGCCGCGCTCACGCAGCGCGTACCATTCACTGACCACTTTGGCGCCAGCCGGGAATTGCGGCGCCTCACCGATGCCTAGCGCGATGCGCGCCGCGAGAAATTGCGGCAGCGTCTGCACGAACCCGCCGCATAATTGCGCGCAGGACCAGACGAACATGCCGAGACCGAGCATCAGCCGCGCCCCGAAGCGGTCGAGCAGCGCGCCGACCGGCAACTGCGAAAACGCATAGGCAAATGAAAACGCCGACAGCAGCAGGCCCATTTGCGAAGCCGATAGCCCCAACTCCGTGCTAACCGAATGATTGGCAATCGATAGCGTGCTGCGATCGAGATAATTAACAATACCGGCAAGCGTCAGAAAAGCCAGCGCAATCCATTGAATGCGCCTAAGACGTGGAGTCTTCGGTTGCATCGGGCGTCTCCCCCCTTCTTTTTGCGGGTCTTTATTGATAAGTTACGCCAGGTCACCTGACGAACTGGTCGACATACTCCGCGCCGAGCCCGACCTTCTGATAGTGTGCGCGGCACATATCGAGCTTGGTAAACACATCTTCGTAGCCCGTGTAGTTGCCATGCGGGTCGCAGTAGTACATCACGCCGTTCACCTGAAAGTACGTGATCATCTCGTCGACGTCGTCGGGCACATAGAGCGTATGGGTTTCGCCGGGCGGCTCGAATACATAGCTGCCTTCGTTGGCGATCCAGTCATGCTCGAGATAGAGCCAGCGGCCCTTAAGCACAAAACCGTGCACGGCCTGCGGATGACGATGGCGGCTCAGCACGCCGGATTTGCGCACGCGCAGCAGGTTCATCCAGTAGCCGGACGATACGTTCAGGCACAGCGGACGAAACCAGACGTTTTCGGCTTGCGGCACCCACAGCCGTTCATCCTGCGGAATGGCGGAACTCACAACGATCTCGCGTAGTGCTTCGCGTGGATTCGGAAGCTGATAAGGCGTCATCGCATCGGCGCTTTTAGCGGGGGCCGGCATTGCGTCTCCTTGATCGTTCTCCCTATGCATGTTGTGCAAGGGTGTCCAGGTTGCGAACAGCGAATCGTGTTGTCGGACAATGGTTGATCTGTTTGCAGTGCCTGTCAAGCCGACTCAATGCCAGTCGCCGCATGCTCACCGCTTGTATGATGGCAATGAAATGTCTTCGAAAGCAGGACTGAATCATGCTGTTTGGCCGCCTGCCGGCCAACCCGTTCACGGCACGCTTCGAAGGAGCCGCTATGCCACAGATTCATCCGACTGCGTACGTCGCACCGAATGCGGTGATCGATGGCGACGTGACGCGCACGCGAAACCGGCGCGGCGCTTGATGCAGCAACTGATGCAGCAACTGATGCGGCAACTGATGCGGCAAAACCCGTCCTGATTGTTCAGGAAGTGCCCGCGCTGCGCGCAGCCCGCGCGAAAACCTGACGCAGCCACCCTTGCCCGTTGACGACCAGCAACCCCGTCAGCACGAACGCGGAGCCCACCGCGAACGCGATTGACACACGCTCATGCAGCAGCACAATGCCGAACGCGACGCCGAACAGCGGCGTCATGAACGACAGCACGCCGAGCTTCGCCGCCAGGTAGCGCCGCAATAGCCAGAACCAGGTGAGATAGCTCACGAACGAGATCACGATGGCCTGGAACGCGAGGCTCGCCCATGCAAGCGGCGTTCCGTGGAAATGGGTCTCGCCTGTCGCAAACGAAAACGGCAACAGCGCAATAAACGCGACCGCGAGCTGACAGAACAGCGTCTGCGACGGTGGCGCTTCGCTCAGGCGGCTCACGCGGATCGCAACCGTCGTCAATCCCCACGCGGCTCCGGCGCACAAACCCAGCAGGTCGCCGAGCAGCGAGTCGGGAGAAACCGGGTTCGCATCGGCGCCACCGATCGCGGGCGCGAGAAAGGTCACGGCAACGCCGAAAAATGCGAGGCCAATGCCCATCCATTGCAGCAGCGTGAGCCTTTCATCAGGAATCCGCAGATGCAGCCCGATCGCCGCGAACATCGGCGCGGTATAGATCAGCACCGCCATATGCGATGCATTCGTGCGGCGCAGACCTTCAGCAATAAACAGGAATTCGAGTGCAAACAGAATGCCCGCCACGAGGCCCGAGCGCAGCGCGATACCGGGCAGCCACCGCTCACGCGCGACCAGGTGACTGAAGAGCCACACCAGCAGCGCCGCGGCACCGGAGCGCAGCGCCGCTTGCAGAACCGGCGACACGTCAGCAACAACCGCCTTGATCGCGACCTGTTGCAAGCCCCACGCGACGCACAACACAACCATCAACGTCGCGGCCAGTCCATCGATAGGCTTTCTCATCCTTGTATGACCTGTGGTTACCCTGTAGTTATCCTGTCGTGACCTGCACAGCGGTTTCGGCAGCGCCGCTTCATCTGGCAGACCCGGAAGCATAAAGCCTATGCGCGACAGACGCGATACGCGGCGCAGCGATCGACCTCAAACTGAGGCTTGCCTGGTCTCACACCACATCGCCCTTCGCTGTCAACGCGCGCCGAATCTCTCTTCATAGAGCTCGCACAGCCAGTCGACGAACACGCGCACGCGCGGCGATAACTGCCGCCGGTACGGATACAGCGCGGACACGACCATCTCGGGGCTCGCCCATCGCGCGAGGACTTCGACGAGGCGCCCATCGCGCAACTCGTCCTCGACGTGAAAGCGCGGCACCTGAATCAGCCCGCAGCCGCGCAGCGCGCAAACGACGTTATTCTCCGCGTCGTTCACCGACATCCAGCCCCCGACCGCGTACTCGCGAATCGCACCGTCGACGACGAGTTCGAACGGATAGTCGGCCGCCGCGCCGCTTGCGAAGAAACGCACGGCCTGATGATCGGCGAGTTCATCCGGATGTTCCGGCGTGCCATGCCGAGCCAGATAGTCGCCGCTCGCACAGATGACCTGCGGCATCGAAGCGAGGCGCCGCGCGACGAGGCTCGAATCGCGCGGATTGCCGGCGCGGATCACGCAATCGACGCCCTCGCGCACCAGATCGACCAGCCGGTCGCCGCTGCTGACGACCAGTTCGACATTCGGATAGCGGTGGCGAAACTCATCGATTCGCGCTAACACGATGCGTGTCGCGTGCGTGCCATGCATATCGACGCGCAGCACGCCGCGCGGATTCGACGCGACATGGCGCAGCGACGCTTCCGCATCGTCCAGTTCGCTGAGCACCTGCACGCAGCGTTCATAGAACGCCTGCCCATCGAGCGTCGGCCGCACCTGGCGCGTGGTCCGCTCGAGCAACCGGGTGCCCAGCCGCGCCTCGAGTTCCTTGATCGCATAGGTGGCCGTCGCACGCGGAATGTCGAGCATGTCCGCCGCCCGGCTGAAGCTTTGCACTTCAACGATCCGGGTGAACAACTGCAACGCATCGAGTCGATCCATGGCCGTCTTTATTCAGGCAAATTGAATGAAGGGTGCTACGGACACGCTATTTATCACGTTTTCGGAATTCTGTCCGGTGATTACCGTCCGATTATTGAGTGCCATTGAATTGAATTCCCAATTTATCACCATTTATCGCGGCTGGTTAAATGACGACAATGCTTATCTCACAGGCACCGCGCCCATAACATCCCAGGAGCAGCTCATGCACACCCACCAGCAGGCCGCGATTGTCACCGGCGGCTCACGCGGCATCGGCCAGGCGATCGCGATGCGCCTCGCGGCGGACGGCTTCGCCGTCGCGATCAATTACGCCGGCAACGCGGCCAGAGCCGTCGAAACGGTGAGCGCGATCAAAGCGGTCGGCGGCAACGCGATCGCCATCCAGGGCGACGTCAGCGAGCCGCGGGACGTCAAGCGCCTGTTCGTCGAGACGGCCCACGCATTCGGCCGCTTCGACGTCGTGGTGAATAGCGCCGGCATCATGCCGATGGCGAAGATGGACGTCGATCTCATCAAAACCTTCGACAAAACCATCACAACCAACCTGCGCGGCGCGTTCATCGTGATGTCACAAGCGGCCGCCCAGTTGAACGACGGCGGACGGATCATCGTGCTGTCCTCGAGCGTGATCGCGAAGTCGTTTCGCGGCTACGGTCCGTATATCGCCAGCAAGGCCGCCGTCGAAGCGATGGTGCCGGTGCTCGCCAACGAACTGCGCGGGCGCGCGATCACCGTCAATGCGATCGCGCCCGGACCGGTGGGCACCGAGCTCTTCCTGAGCGGCAAGGCCGACGAGCAGATCACCCACCTCGCGAAGCTCGCGCCGCTCGAACGGATCGGCACACCCGACGAAATCGCCTCCGCGGTGTCGTTCCTCGCGGGTCCGGACGGCGCGTGGGTGAACGCACAAATCATCCGCGTCAACGGCGGCTACGCGTAGCCGCCGGCTGCAAACGGGTACGCACCAGGCACACGCCAGGTACGCGCCCGGCCCACCTTATCCCGCGATGGGGCGCGCACCGAAAACAGAATAGACCGGCGCCCGGCCGTTTGGACGCGGGCGCCGGCTCATTCGGGGAGCCGGCGCCGATGCGCATCTGCACAAACACGTTCCCCCACAAAAAGAAAATTGGCCGTGCTAACTCGAACATGCTAAAAATTTTAGGGCAGCATACTCACACGCAATCCGGCGTGGCGCCCTTCGTGACACGCTAGCGCCGGGCTCTTCTGCCCGCCCCCACCCGTCCGCCTCACGGAGGTCGCCCGATGACGTCTCCCGGTCCTTCACGCAACCCGTTGCCCGCGCTCGCGGCCATTGCGCTGATTGTTCTCGTGCTGTTGCTGCTGTTCGCATGGGCCGGCGGCTGGTTCACGCCGAACCGTATCAGCGGCTCGACACTCGTCAACATCCTTCAATACAACGCCGGAACGATCCATCCGGGCTTCCGGCGTGCGCATTCGAAGGGTATTTGCGTAAGCGGTCACTTCGATTCAAACGGCGCGGGTACGGCGCTGTCGCGCGCGGCATTGTTCACAACAGGCTCCGTGCCCGTGATCGGCCGCTTCAATACGGGCAGTTCGATGCCGGACAGCAACGACGCCGATCAGATTTTCCACGGGCTCGGTATGCGCTTCCAGTTGCCCGACGGCGACGAATGGCGGATGGCGCTCGACCAGACACCGATTTTCATCGTGTCGAACCCGGCGGACTTTATCGCGCTACAGATTGCATCGAAGCCGGACCCGGCGACGCACCAGCCTGATCCGGACAAGATGAAAGCGTTTTTGTCGACGCACCCGGAGACCCAGCGTTTCCTCGATTACCTGGCCAAAACGCCGATGCCGTCCAGCTTCGCAAACGGCACGTACCACAGCATCAATGCGTTCCGCTTCACCGACGCGACCGGCACGGTGCGTTACGTGCGCTGGCAGTTTGAGCCGGAGCAGCCGTTTATGGCGCTCGACAAGAGCAAGGCAGCCGCGCTGGGGCCGAACTTCCTGTTCAACGATTTGCTGCAGCGCATTCACGATGGTCCGGTGAAGTGGCACATGATCCTCGTGCCGGCCAATGAGGGCGACGTGACCAACAACGCGACTGTCGAATGGAGTCCCGACCATCAGCGCATCGATGCGGGCACGCTTGTGTTCGATCAGATCGCGACCGAAGAAGACGGTCACTGCCGCGACTACAACTACGACCCGCTGATTCTGCCGCGAGGCGTGGCCCGCTCCGAGGACCCGCTGCTGCCGGCGCGCTCAGCGGCTTATTCGGTGTCTTTCCAGCGGCGCGCGGCGGAAGGCCCGCGTCCCGATGCGATCACGATCGAACTGCAGCACAACGGAGAATCTCAATGAACGCGCCGCACACTACGTCGCACGAACACTTCGTCTTGCCGGCGCGCATTCTGCATTGGCTGATGGCGCTGCTGATTCTCGCGATGCTGTATATCGGCGTCGGCATGGTATCGACCGTGAGCGTGCGCTACCCGATACTGCTCGCGTGGCACCGGCCGATTGGCATCGCGATCCTGATCCTTGCGCTGATCCGCTTCGCGATACGGATCACGCATCGCCCGCCGCCCCTGCCCGCTGACCTGCCGGGGATTCAGGCGGTCGCGGCGAAAGCGTCACACTACGTGCTCTATGCGCTGATGATCGCAATGCCGCTGATCGGCTGGGCGATGCAGTCCGCGGGCGGCTATCCGGTCACCATGTGGAAGGGGTTCGTGTTGCCGCCGATCCTGACGCACGACATCGTCGTCTATGGTCAGTTGCGGCGCTTGCACGGACTGCTCGGCTACGCGTTCTTCCTGCTGATTCTCGGTCATCTCGGCGCCGCGCTGGTCCATGCGTGGATTCGCCGCGATGGGGTGTTCCAGAGTATGTCCGGCGGCAGCCATCCATAGGATCTCCGTGGCGCGCACCAGCGCCCGGGCGCGTCTCTCGACCGCATCCTGTGCGGCCGCGCGGCGCCGCATGTCCTCGGTGGTCTCGCCTTTGCCGTCGGGCAGCCAGCCCGGCGGACGGAAGATATGGTTCAGCGCAATCCGCGCGCTCTTCGCGTGCACGACGTCGCGCACCAGCGTCACCCAATGCTCGAATTCGACGACCAACGGATTGCGTGTGCGGGTCGGCGTGACGAGGCCATAACGGCACGGCAGATCGCTGCGCTCGGCGACGTAGGTGCCGAACAACCGGTCGAAGAGGATCAGCGTGCCACCGTAGTTCGCATCGAGATAGTCGAGGTTCGATGCATGATGCACGCGGTGCGCGGACGGCGTATTGATCACATATTCGAGCCAGCCGAGCTTCGGCGTCCACGTGTTGTGAATCCAGAACTGATACCAGAGGTTGATCGCCAGCGTCATCATCACGATCTCCGGACGCACGCCGAGCCAGACCATCGGCGCGAAGAACAACGCACTGCCGGACAGCTTGGTGGTCCAGCCGAGCCGGTAGGCGGTGCCGAGCGTCAACTGGTTCGGCGAATGATGCACGGCGTGCGTCGCCCACATCAGACGCATCCGGTGCGAGGTGCGGTGATACCAGTAGTAGCAGAACTCCTGCGCGAGAAACACGACGATCAGCGTCGGCACCGTGTGCATCGCGACCGTGTGAATACGGTGGCGCCACGCGAACGCGAACAGCGGCGCGGTCAGCGACAGCGGCACGAAGTCGATCAGCTTGCGGCCGACCAGGTCGATCAGCGACAGCCGCATTTCATTCCAGTCGAACGGTTCGCCGCCGCGGCGGCGGCTTCGCCGGTTCAGCACGAAGGCTTCGACAAGCGAAATGCTGACGAAGACCAGCGAGACGATATAGGTGAGCTTGAGCGTGTGAGCCATGATGATCAGAGAGCGACAGGTTCAGGGCCGGGAATCTCGCGTCGGCTGGCTGAATCGTTGTATGCGCGCCGTCGCGTCCCACGCAGGCACTCTATTAAGCGCAGCGGTGAAAAACCACCGACAAACTATGTCGGCATATGTCACCGCCGCAAGCGCGCGCGCACGCGGGCGCCACGGGCCGCGATGACATCGGGCGACATATTTATGCTGGAAAAGCGGAGCCGGCCGGCATCGAACACGCGCTTGCGCCGACACCACGCGCACCGCGAATGCGGTCACGTGGCCTGACGAATCGAAGTGCGGCGAAGCGGCGGAACAACAGCGGGGAAGTGAAGCGCGTGCGGGTCAGTCAGCCGTAGACGGCAAGCGGTTCCACTGCCGTATCGCGCGGGTATCGCGCTCGAATCCGAGAATGCTGACTGACGCGGTGTCGAGATACAGATGCGCGCCGAATTTGACGGCATTCGCGACCCAGCATCCGGCCAGCGACCGCAAGAAATGCGAATGCGAAAAGAGCGCGGTGCGTCCCGGCATCGCGAGCAAACGTTCGATCAGCGCCGTCGCACGGGCCTGGACCTGCTCCGCGCTTTCTCCTTGCGGAATCGGCGAATGCCAGACGGCCCAGTCGGGCACGCTGTCGCGAATCTCCTGGGTCGTGCGTCCTTCGTAGATGCCGTAGTCCCACTCGCGCAGTTCGGGCTCCACTTCGACGCGCTCGCCGAGTCCCGCGAGCCGGCATGTGTCGAGCGCGCGCGCACGCGGGCTTGACCACACCGCGTCGAAGTGCACGGCGCCCAGCAAGGGCACGAGTGCGCGCGCCTGTTCGCGTCCGCGTTCGGTAAGCGGAATGTCAGTGCGCCCGGTGTGCTTGCCGTTGAGGCTCCACTCGGTTTCGCCATGACGGATCAGCCAGATTTCGCGGTGGCTGACCGTATCGTTTGCAACTGCAGTGTTCATCGGCTGACTCCGTAATGCACCGCATCATGACAGCGGCGCGAGCAGGTCGAACGGGGAAGCGCGGCGGACCTTGATTTTATGACAGCGGCAAAATCGCCGTCGTGACACCGTCGAACGCTCGACGTGGATTGGTGCGGAACGCGCCGCACCAATCTCCTATCATCAATGAAGCGCGCGCTTTCGACAGCGCTCGATGCGAATCGGATTGGCAGGTTCGACTCGAGGTACGGTGCAATGCCACGATCGCAGGTGTCACAGCCCGCTCCCACTGGCGCTGCGCGCGCCAGCAGAACACGCTTGGCCGCTTGGGCAATACGCGGTGGGGTGTCGGAATACAGTTCGTGCGTATTCAGAAGACGTTAGCTATCACGATCTGAGACACTGCACGCCGATCGACGTTACACCGCGCCGGCCGGACGTGAACGTGCTATCTCAAGGAGTGCAACATGAGGCTGAAGACTGTTCGCTATTCGACCGCCACCGCGCTTGTCGCAACACTCGTGCTCACCGTATCGGGCCATGCGTTCGCGCAAAGCCCCGGATTGCCGCCGGTGGAGACTCAGGGCGACATCAGCTTCGTGTCGGGCGGCATCGGCCATGACGAAGCGGAAGCGTTGCGTCACGATGAAAGCCAGTGGCCGCTTTCGATGGGCTTCTTCGGGCCGACCGCCGACTATCTCGCGGACGTGCACGTGCGAATCGCCGATTCGAAGGGTAACGAAGTGATGCATGCCGATTCGCGCGGCCCCTACATGCTGGTGAAACTGCCTCCGGGAAGCTATACCGTTTACGCGCGCTATCGGACCGATGAACAGCATCGTGCCGTCAACGTGGCCGGCAACGGGCATGAGCGCGTGTCGTTCCGCTTCAACGTCCAGTAACGCGGTATGTGACGCCCGGAGGACATCATGTTGAACCCCGTCAGGATGACCATCGCGCTCTTCTGTTGCGGCGTGCTTGCGGCATGCGCGTCGCCTCAGGAACGCGCGAGCGAAAAGGACGACATGCTGGCCGCGGCGGGCTTCACGATTCTGCCGGCCAATACGCCCGAGCGCCGACTGGAATTGCAAACGCTGCCGCCCAATCGCGTCGTGCAGAAGACGCAAGGTTCGCGCGTGGTATTCCTGTACGCGGACCCTTATGCATGCGGATGTCTTTACATCGGCGACCAGACGGCATGGGATACCTACCGGCGACAGCAATTCCAGGCCGACCTCGCGCGGGAGCAGCAGATGACCGCGCAAATGAATGAGCAAGCGGCGTGGGATTGGGGCCCGTGGGGGCCTGGATGGTGGCGGTATTGACGCAAAGCGACGCGACGCGCATGCGCTCAGGACCGTAACGAATCATCCCGCTGCGGCTCCGGTGACGACGGCGCGTGCAAGCATCAGCAATCCGGCGCCGATCGCCAGCGCGCCGATCATGCGTGCGACATGCACGCCGTTCGCCGCAACGCGTTCAGCGGTCACGGCAATTGTCACAGCCGCCATCACACGCAGATCCATCACCCCGACGGCGAGCAGCACGGCCGTCGGGCCCGCGCAACAGCACACACAATGCAGACCCTGGCGCACGCCCGATCGCCAGGCCACGCGCACATTGGCCTGCAACACGTCAACGCAGCCCGATGTGCAATGGGATGCGCGACGCCACGCGTCGCGGCAGCACGCGAGATGCTGCGCTTTCCACGCACTGAACTGCAGCATGCCGGCAAGCAGCACGACCGCGCCGGGTACGGCAGCGACGCTGCGCGCAAACGCGGGCCACTGCATGTCGAGCGCGGCGAGCGCCGCGCCCGACGGAAACACGGCGACGCCCAGCAACGCCCAGACGAAGAAGTAACCGACGCTGACCCAAGCGGTGAGCCGCCCGGCACGCGCGTTGCCCAGCCGGCCAATGATCTCGTGATAGCGCCACAGCACCGGCGCGAGCGACGGCAGCATCATCGCGACCATCATCACGAGCCACATGCCGACGAACGACGCGGCAGCACGCGGCCACGTCTGTCCGCACATCCGCGACCACACCATCGACATCGACCCGCCGCCGGGCATCGGCATTTCGCCGGCCGCCGACATCGACAGGCATACGATCGCCGTCAACCCGGCGCTCGCCACGAACAGCACCACCGAAAGACCGAAGAACACGCGCCGGGAAACCGGCGCGGACATGCGACGCGATCTATGCACCGGGTGCGGCCGCGCATCGGTTGTGCGGACAACATTCATGATTCATCCCTGCGCCGTTGCGGGTTGCCACGACGGGTCGTACTCGTCATGCCGACGCCACCAGACGCCCGCCTCGTTGCGCCCGCGCGGCGCGCGGTCGAGCCACTGGTACATGCTCCATACGCCATCCAGTCCGCGCGCATAGGTCGAGTACGTGTGATAGACGGCACCCGCTTCGAGCACGAACGTGCTCAGGCCCGGCCGGTCTTGCGCATAGGTCAAGGCATCGGTGCCGCAGCGCGCGGCGAACTCCGCGACGGGCGCCGGCGCTGGCGTCATATCCATCGCGTGGGCGCCGCGTGCGTAGTTGTATTCGACTGTTCCTTCGCGCTGCTGCTGCTCGGTAAAGGACACGTTGAAGTCGAAATTGAAGTCGCTGTCGAGCGACGAGGCCCACGGGAATGACCAGCCCATCCTCTGCCTGTAACCGTGCAGTTTCGCAAGCGGCGCCCGCGATACCGCCATCAGTGTCACATCATGATGCGCAAGGTGGACCGCAATCCCGTCGAATCCGTCGGCAATGGCCGAGCACGACGGGCAGCCGGCCTTGTAGTCGGGCCCGTACATGAAGTGGTAGACGATCAGCTGCGAGCGCCCGCCGAAGAGTTCCGGCAGCGTCACGCGACCCGCGTCGGTGTCGAACCGGTAGGTCTTGTCGATGCGCACCCACGGCAGCGCCTGGCGGCGCTGAGCGAGTTCGTCGCCGCGCCGCGTGTGTTCCTTCTCCGCATCGAGCAGTTCGAGCCGCGCGGCAAGCCACTGATCGCGTGTTCCAGTCGAATGGGTCGTCATGTTTCGTCCCTCCTTTAGGTATCCTTCGTCAGATGTCGGGTAACCGAACCAGCGTATTGCCGCTGTCGTGAAGCCAGATTAGTCCGCACGGCTCGAATGATGGGAGTGACAAGTGTGTCGGGATTCGCATAGATGGATTCGTTGATCACGTCCGCCGCGCGCGCGCTGGCCGCGGGCGATCCGCTCGGCGCGCTCAATCGCGTCGCGTTGCGCGACGACGCGCCCGCGCTGGCGCTGCGCGGCATCGCGATGGCCCAGCTCGGCGAGCTGGCTCGCGCGAAGGTGCTGGTGCGCAGCGCGGCACGGGCTTTCGGCGCGAAAGAAGCGGTCGCACGCGCACGCTGCGTGGTCGCGGAGGCGGAGATTGCGCTCGCATCGCGCGATCTCGGCTGGCCCGCGAAGGCGCTCGATGCGGCACGCGTCACGCTCGAAGCGCACGGGGACCGCGTGAATGCCGCGCACGCGCACTATCTCGCGGTGCGACGGCTGCTGCTGATCGGGCGCCTCGACGATGCGGAGCGCTCGCTCGCCGGGCTCGACCCGACGCCGCTGCCGCCGGCACTGAGCGCCGCGCACGAACTGGTGGTCGCCGGTATCGCGATGCGGCGGCTGCAGAGTCAGCCCGCGCGCGCGGCGCTGGCCCGCGCGGAACGCGCCGCCCGTGAGGCGGGCATTGCCGCGCTGAGCGCGGAGGTCGAAAGCGCGGCGCGGCTGCTGAACGCGCCCGCGGCACGGCGCATTGCGCAAGGCAAGGAACGGCTGTTGTTGCTCGATGACGTGCAAGCGCTGCTGGAATCGTCGGCGCTGGTCGTCGACGCATGCCGCTACGTGGTGCGCGACGCGCATACGGTGGTGTCGCTCGCGCGGCGTCCGGTGTTGTTGACGCTGGCACGCGCGCTCGCCGAGGCGTGGCCGGCCGACGTGCCGCGCGACACGCTGATTGCGCGCGCATTCCGCACGAAACACGCCGACGACACGCACCGCGCGCGGCTGCGCGTCGAGCTTGGCCGATTGCGTTCGATGCTGCGAACGCTCGCCGGCGTGAACGCGACCGGGCGCGGGTTTGTGCTGGTGCCACGCGGGCCGCGCGAGGTCTTCGTGCTGGCGCAGCCCGTGGAAGGCGAACATGCGGCGATGCTTGCGTTGCTGTCGGATGGCGAAGCGTGGTCGAGCTCCGCGCTCGCGCTCGCGCTGGGCGCGAGCCAGCGCACCGTGCAGCGGGCGCTCGAGTCGCTGGCGCAGGCGGACAAGGTGCAGTCATTCGGGCACGGGCGGGCGCGGCGCTGGATGACGCCAGGGGTGCCGGGGTTTTCGGCGATGTTGCTGTTACCGGCGGCGTTGCCGGATGACTAGAGATTGCGTGGTGGAATGAGCGAAGCGGCCGGCCGCGATGTGGGCGCGCCTGCCGCCCTGAATCCGAACAGCAGGCCAGCCGTGCGTCTAGGACAAGTAGCAGAAGGACTGAGGCGCGACCCCGCTTTCGAGGACTGACGGCAGCTCGGGCGGCTCTTCGTAGCGTCGCGCATCCTTCACTTTGATCGCATGTGCGACCTCGCGCCCGTCAAAATACTCGTTGAAGCGCTGTTTCGTTATGCCGGCAAACTCCTTGGTACTTGACCACAGCTTGTTGGGCGACGCAGAGATCACTTCATCGATATCGAACTCGCCAACCACTTTCCCGACCGGTTTCGTTGCATAGATCACAGCGGTTGTGACGCCGGCCGCCCTCGGAAATTAGAAGCACGTCACCGTGCCTGAGCGCATCGACACCTGTTATCGCCGTGAGATAAACCTTGTGAATGCTGTTGGTATGCGAGACGTCCTGCACGATGTTCGCGGTTTCAGTCTCGAGAATCGAGTCAATTTGCTGTCACCGGCCTTACTCTGCGACCGCTCGACTCATTCATCACAATTCAAGATACTCCACATCACATCAATTCATTTTTTAAGATACGGGTTTACGCCTATCCTACGTGGGTCGTCCGTGCGCACAGGTTCACCGAAGCGCGTGGCCAGCATTCCGTGATGTTTCGCGTCCTGACAAAACGCGGACCGACCAACGCGAGGGTTCCATGGCTCTTTCCGCCAACAGCTTGAAACCGGCGACCGCAGTGCCGCTCGATCCCGGCAGTTACGTCATGCGCAACCAGTCGTACTGGAAACGCAACCTGGCCATCTGCGTGTTCGGGTCGTTCACCACGCTGGTCAGTCTGAGCATGCTGCTGCCGTTCCTGCCGTTGTATGTCGCCCAGCTCGGCGTGAAGTCGCCGGCCGACGTGGTGCAGTGGTCCGGCGTCGCGTTCGGCGCGACCTTTTTCGGCACCGCGATCACCGCGCCGATCTGGGGGCGGCTTGCCGATCGCTACGGTCGCAAACCGATGCTTGTGCGCGCCGCCATCGGTATGGCGGTCGTGATGTCGCTGATCGGCCTTGCGCACAGCGTCGCCGAGTTGGTTGCGCTGCGCCTTGCGGCCGGGCTGATCGGCGGCTATGCGTCGGCTTCGATCGTCATGATCGGCACGCAGGCGCCGCGCGAGCGCGCCGGCTGGGCGCTCGGCGTGCTCTCCACCGGTGCGCTGTCGGGCAATCTGATCGGGCCGCTGGTCGGTGGCTTTTTGCCCGATCTGGTCGGGATTCGCGGCACGTTCTTCGTCGGCGGCGCGATGATCGCCATCGCCGCCGCGGCGACAGTGCTGTTCGTGCGCGAAGATTTCGACCCGTACACGGATACGAAGCCCCGCGCGGCCGCAGCAGACAACCCCAATCCGAATGCGCATCGCGCGATCATCGCGGCGCTGCTCGTCACCGCGATGATGGTGCTGTTCGCCAATATGTCGATCGAGCCGATCATTACGGTGTATGTCGCGCAGTTGGGCGTGCCGCACGAACATCTCGCGCGCATGGCCGGCATCATCATGGCTGCGTCCGCGTTCGGCAGCATGTTGACCGCGCCGCGGCTAGGCGCGCTTGCCGATCGCATCGGCAGCTGGAATGTGATCATCGGCTGCCTCGCGGTGACCGGGCTGATCATGCTGCCGCAGGCGTTCGTCACGCAATGGTGGCAGCTCGCGCTGCTGCGCGGCCTGATGGGGATGACGATCGCGGGCCTGTTGCCGTCGATCGCGAAGATGGTCCGCCAGCTGGTCGACGACAATCATTCCGGCAAGACACTCGGCTATCTGCAATCGGCGCAGTTCTCCGGACAGGTGATCGGCCCGCTCGTCGGTGGACAGATCGGCGCGCACGTGGGTTTGCATCAGGTGTTCTTTGTGACCGGCACGCTGCTCGTGGTATGCGCGGTATTGAATTGCTGGATGCGCGCTCGTCACGCGTAGTCCGGGCCGCCGCGACGCCGCGACGGCTCCGGACTTGCGGTTTGCGGTTCACGGCTCACGATTCACGACGGCCTTGTTACTCCCCCGCGTGGCTGTCGAACGGCTAGGATGCGTGCATCGCGCATCCATTTCCGTTTCGACCCGCTGGACAAACCAGCAGCACAAGTCAAAGGAGGAAACATGAAACGATCAGCCGCCGAAGTGGTTCACGAGTACGGTCCGTTTCCGGGCGTCGACAAGGTGGGGGGCGTCACGTACGACGGTCAGCGCGTGTGGATGGCGGCGGGCGATACGCTGAAGGCGTTCGATCCGGCGACCGGCCACACGCTGCGCTCGATCGACGTTGCCGCGGACGCCGGCACCGCGTTCGACGGCCAGCACCTGTTTCAGATTGCCGATAGCCGCATCCAGAAGATCGACCCGGACACCGGCCGCGTGCTCGCGACGATTCCAGCGCCCGGCGCGGGTGGCGACTCAGGGCTCGCGTGGGCCGAAGGCACGCTGTGGGTCGGCGTATACCGGGAGCGCAAGATCCACCAGATCGATCCGCAGACCGGCGCGATTTTGCGCACCATCGAATCCAATCGCTTCGTCACCGGCGTCACCTGGGTCGATTCGGAACTCTGGCACGGCACCTGGGAAGGCGACGAGAGCGAATTGCGGCATATCGATTCGCAAACCGGAGAAGTGCTCGAAAAGCTCGAGATGCCGGCTGGCATCGGTGTGTCGGGGCTCGAGTCGAATGGCGCGGACCTGTTCTACTGCGGCGGCGGCATGAGCGGCAAGGTGCGGGCCGTGCGCAAGCCGAAGAAATAAGCGCAGGCTGGAGACATCGCGCGCGCTGTGCGTGCCACCGTTCGGGGTAGACGGTGAGGCCAGCGCGCCACGCGGATTCTCTGTACCGTCAGAATTTCACCGTCGAAATATCAACCCCAATCAAATTGGGATAAATCTCATAGACATTATCCAGATGTTTTGGTTTGCTAACGTTCCTTCGGCATGACAGTCACCGCATGTCAACGCCGATGCCCGCGTATAGCAACCCGACAACATCGAGATGATTATCAGCCCGCCGTTTCTTCCCTCCACTGGCCTGCGCCCGGCCGACCCGACCGTCGTGGACCCGATGATGGATGTCGTGGACACCTACGAGCAGGCCCATGGCATTTACCCGATCGCGTTTGATCGCAGATGGCATTGCGGCGTGCACCTGATGCCAGCCATGCAGAACGAGAAAGTCCATGCAATTGCGGACGGTGTCGTAGTGGCGTATCGCGTTTGTCAGCACGCGTACGACGGCGGCGGTCGTGGTGAGCGGGACAGTCATGCCGGGTTCGTGCTGCTTCGACATACGACCGAGACGGGCGACGGCCGGACGCTGACGTTTTACTCGCTCTACATGCATCTACTGGATCTGGCCAGCTATCAGTCTGTCAGCGCGGATGCGAAGCATCTGCCGGAGTTTTTGCGTATGCCGACCGCCGGAGACGGTTCCGCGGTGCCGCCTGCGCAGCCAGGCGACGGCCGCAGGGTGAATCGCAAGGACGTGCTGGGCTGGATGGGTGAGTGTCAGGGCATGCGGCATCTGCACTTCGAGATTTTCATGACAAAGTCCGACTTCGATGCCTACTTCGGTCAGACCCGCCTGGGCGATACAAGTACGGACACGGCCACCGGTGTGGACTGCTGGGGGCATAGCTACTACATGATCCCCGCTAACCGGACGTTCGTGTCGCTCCCGCCCGGCATTGACGCGCACCAAAGGCTGCATGGTATTCCGTTTGATGCGTTGCAGACCGGGCGTAACACGCAGGAGCTGATCGTCGAGACGTACTTCCACAAAGGCAGCAGGTACACCAATGCGTGGAGTATGGCAGCCGACGGGAAGCGCACCTTACTCACGGAGAAGCCGGTCGTCGAAAAGGACTACGAATACGACATGTACCGGCGAGCGGCCGCGCTGTATCCGGCCTGTCCGAGCGACGGGTATGAACTGCTGCGCTTCGGGCGCATCCTCGCGAAGCCCGAGACGCTTGATGCTGGCGATGCTCGCGCGACGTGGATGCGGGTTCCCTATGCGCCCGGCGCGCAAGGCTATATCGATGTCAGCAAGGACGACGTGGTCAAACTGTCGGATGCGGATTTTCCTTTCTTCATGGGGTGGCGGAAGATCAGTGAAGGCGATAGTCCGTTCAGTGCGGATGGACTGTGCGACATCGACGAACTGAAGAAACTTGTCAGCGATACGACCGATCATCACGCGCGATACGAGACTGCGAAAGGCGGGGAACGCAAGAGCGAAGATAATGCCATGCGCTATATACGGGGCAATGACCGCGTGCGCAGGCAGTTGCGTGGCTTCGTCTGTGAGGCGCCGAGCGAATGGGACAGTTCGCATAACGAGCAGCGATATCGGAAGCTGAAAGACGAAGGAGAGTTTTATCACGGAAACGAAACGGGCTATAAGCAGTTCATGGATCTGCTGACGTCGTTTCAGTTCTGGAACGCAACGGGCTTACCATCGGGACAAAAGCTTTGGTTTTTCCATCCGCTTGAGTTTATCCGGCATTTCAGGAAATGTGGGTGGTTGAGCGCAGAGGAACTTCTGGCGATGTTTCCATCGATCGCGCTTCGCTCGCTCGGCAAGGGTCGATGGACTGCGGAAAGAGTTCTGCCATCGCGTGGGATGGCTGCCAATTTTGCTCCTGAGTTGAACAGGGCAATGCACAAATTCGGAGTGACCACTCCACTACGCCGCGCAGCGTTTCTTGGCAACGCCATGCAGGAGACGCAGTGGTTTTCGAGCCTGGTTGAAAGGACGAGTAGTCCCCCACCGCGTTACAGCCCATGGATCGGCCGAGGTTTCCTGCAACTCACGTGGCCGGAAAACTACGTGGAGTATTGGCGCTTTAGCGGGCGGCGTATCGACCAGGAACTCGTTGACAGATTGCATCTGGCAAGGCTTGCAGCGGAGACTGCGCACAACAATGAGCCCCTGATCGCAATGGAGGCTGCTCTTCCCGAGAATCTTAAGGCTATGCGGGAGGCAGTGGGCCGTGACGTTAAGGATGCTGCATCCAGTGCGGGCGCATATTGGGTTTGGTCCGGAGCAGCACGGTACGCTGACGCATACCCGGTCTTGCGGCCACAGACCAGATTCGCTGGCTCAACCTACGTTCCCTACTACAGTTGCGAGTCGTTCGCAAAAGTCGCAGCTACAGTCAATGTAGGACATCCGTCTACATCGTTCTCGACCATATACGGTATCGAGGCGAGGTTCCACGCTTATGCAAGCGTCTTGATGGCATCAACCGATTTGACTGAATTGGATAAACTCGTCTCGGAATAATTAAGATGAGAGCTCAAGCCTTATCATGCATAAAGCACACTGTTCTATTGGCCGTCTTCATTATCATCCTGATAAGTGTGTTCGCAACGTACGCGAGCGAATCTTTTGCTTCGCGCTCAACAGTAAAAATCTTTCGTTACTCTGTGGGTACGTGTGATTTTCGAATTTCTGACCATATGTTCGACGGCAAGTTTTACGTGAACAAATGGTCGTCCCCACCAGCAGCGATATATACTTATCCCGATAAATATTCACAAAAACCAACTGGTCTCTCAGAGGGTTTTACGTTGTTTTGCATAGATGCAACTGAGGATAAAATAGGTCTTATACTGGGTGCAAAGCGGGTTAACGGACAATGGCTCGAATATAACCCGTGGCCCAGATCAAATGAAATGGAACTAACACCGTTCGATCCTGGGGCTCATCTTCAAACCATTCGCATCCAGGGCAAGAATTGGAAGGGCATAGGCCTGACCGTCGATGAGACGACCGGCGCAGAACAGCACCGCCTACGCAGGTTCTTTTTCTGCTTGGTACACCGAACTCACGCACTCTGTGGGAATACTCCAGTTCAGCGACTGGCAGATCCGGGAGGACATAGCGAACTTGGGAGAATAACAGCGATATTGGAGACAATCGAATTTGTCGAATCACTGGCGCCAAACGAATCTGGCGCAGCAAGCAATGTCAGTGCAGACCACGACAAACGTGGGCGAGATGGTAAATGACTGGAACCGCGAGAGGTCGCGCTTTTTCCCTCTTGGATGTGGCGAAGAATTTATCAACTTAAGCATAGACACAAAGAAACGGCGTTTGACCAATACCTACCATGAAGAAGCCACGCCAAAGGTTGGCATAACTCATCAGCAATTCGGATGAGCATCAAAACCAAAATAACGTTATACGAAACACTTCGTTTGGCCACGCGGCACGCATGGATAGAATGATCCCGTCTCCTCTGTGTTCCAGTCCGTGCTGGACATGGGATGGGTCCCGGCGTTACCCAATGCCGGGACCTTTTTTTACCGTGACAATGACAACCCCGCGCAATAGCGCCGCTCAGAACGGCGCATCCCCTTCAATCGTTGTCCGATACAACTTGCGCCGCAGATGGTCAGGCGTGCCTGCCGCAAGATGCATCAGCGAGCGGTTGTCCCAGAACACCATGTCGTGATCGCGCCATTGATGGCGATACACGAATTGCGCACGCACGCTGTGCGCGAACAGTTCGTCAAGCAACGCGCGGCTTTCGTCCTCCGGCAGTCCGACGATACGCGTCGTGAAATGCTCGCTGACGAAAATGGCCTTGCGGCCCGTCTCCGGATGCGTGCGGACCACCGGGTGCACAACCGGCTTCACTTCGGCGATCTGCGCCGCGGTCAGGTTCGGGCGCCACGGACTGCGCGCCTGCAATTCCGCGTAGCGCGCGAGGTACGTATGCTCGGCACGCAAGCCCGCGACCGTGTTGCGCAGATGCGCGGGCAGCGCGTCATAGGCAAGGTGCATGTTCGCGAACAGCGTATCGCCGCCTTCGGCCGGCAACTCCTGCGCATGCAGCAGCGACCCGAGGCTCGGCTTTTCCTTGTACGACAGGTCCGAATGCCAGAAATGGCCTGCATCGCCCAGTCCGATCGGCTTGCCGTTCTCGACGATGTTCGAGACGATCAGCATCTCCGGGTGGCCGGGCAGCGCAAACTGGTGCAACACGTGCTTTTGCAGCGGGCCGAAGCGGCGGCTAAACGCGACATGCTCGTCCGGCGTGATGCGCTGGTCGCGAAACACCAGCACGTGATAATCGAGGTGCGCGCGGTGAATGCGCGCGAAGTCGTCGTCGGCAAGCGGTTGGGACAGGTCGAGACCGATCACCTCGGCGCCGAGCGGCGCATCGAACGCAACGATGTCGAAATCCTGCTGAAGCCGGGCGGATCGATTCGCGGACTCCGCAGCAATAGCGGGCGTGGACACGAAAGACACTCCGTCGAAAGAAAACCGTGAATCTACGGCCGCGTGTTGCTGCGCGTCAACGAAACAAAAGGGATACGTTTATACGCGAATGTCATAAGGGCAAACCCGCGGCAGATTCGAGGGAAGCTCGAGGCAAACCGAGGCCCACGCCCGGGCCGCGTGGCGCGGGCGCGCAGTGCACCGCGCCGTCGCGAGTCCGCCGTTCAATCGTCCCAGTCGTGCCACTCGACATCGCTATGCTGTTCGAGATACGCGTTGACCGCGACGCCGACAGTCGGGAACGCACGCTCGGCAATCATCCCGGCCGACACGCCATAGCGGATCATCAGATCCTTCACGGGTCCTTTCATCTCCGCGAAGTACAGTTCGATGTGCGCTTCCTTCAGTTGCGCGTGGAGGTCCCGCAGAATGCCGGCCGCGGTCACGTCGACGTCGGTGATCGGCTCGGCCGCGACGACCACCCACCGCGTCGGCGTGCTGGCCAATGCGATCGCGCGCCCGACGTGATCGCGAAAGATCTCCGCGTTCGCGAAAAAGAGCGGCGCGTCCCAGCGAAACAGCAGCAGCCCCGGAATGTGGCGGGCTTCCGGGTGCCGCGACACATCGTGATAGCCCTTGCGTCCTTCGACACGCCCGAGCACCGCATCGTACGGCCGCCACGCGCGCCAGACGAACGCGAGCAGCGCAAGCCCGATGGCGATAAAGATGCCTTGAATGACGCCGACCAGCGCGACGCCGGCGAAGCAGGCCATCGATTGCAGAAACTCGCTCGGCCGCAAGCGCAGCAACACGGCCATCTCGCGGATTTCGAACAGCCCGACGGCCGCCGCGATCACCACCGCGGCAAGCGCGGCCGTGGGCAACGTGCGCAACAAGGTTGGCGCGAACACCAACAAGGCGGCCACGCACAGTGCGGCAATCACGCCGGTCAACTGCGAACGTGCTCCCGACGATTCGGCGACCGCGGTGCGCGATGAACTGCTGGTCACAGGAAACCCCTGAAACAGGCCAGCGACGATATTCGCCGCACCCAGCGCCACCAGTTCCTGGTCGCGATCCACCTGCTGACCGGTGCGGCCGGCAAACACACGCGACAGCACGCTGATATCGGCCAGCGAAATCAGCGCCACCGCGATCGCGCCGGGCAGGAGATCGACCACCTGTTGCAGCGATACCCATGGCAGCGACAGATGCGGCAACCCGCGCGGGAGCGCGCCGACAATCGGCACATGCGCGGTTCGGTCCAGTTCGAACACCGCGACGGCCAGCGCGGCGCCGACCACCGCGACGAGAATGCCTGGAATGCGCGGCACCCATCGTTTGCAGCCGAAGATGACGATCAGACTCGCGACACCGAGCGCACACGCGACCTCGTTGACCTTGCCGTCCAGCACGCCACGCATCAAGCCGACCGCTTCTTCGGTCAGACTGCTGCCGTCGACGCCAAAACCGAGCAGCTTCGGCGCCTGCCCGATCACGACAGTCAGTGCGACGCCGTTCAGATAGCCTTCGCGAATCGGTTTCGATAAAAGATCGGTGACGAATCCGAGCCGGAACAGCCCCACGAGCACGCACAGGACGCCCGACAGAACGGCCAGCATGCCGGCCATCAGGATCAGCCGCTCGGGCTGCGGCCCGGCAATCGGCAGCACAATCGACGCGATCAGCGCGCCCAGTGCCGAATCGGGGCCCAGCACGAGAAACCGGCTCGGTCCGAAAAGCGCATAGGCGAGCGTGCAGGTGACCGTCGCGTACAGGCCGATAATCGGCGGCAAATGCGCCGCTTCCGCGTAACCCATGCCGGCCGGCACGAGTACTGACGTGAGCACGAGCCCGGCGACGAGATCGCTGCGCAACCAGCTGCGCTGGTACGCGCGCATCGTCGCGAGCCCCGGCATCCGCTGCAGCCAGCGATGATGCGCGGCCGTCCGCGACGCGGCGGCGCCGCTGTTCATCCGACTCATTCGACCTCTCCTGCGTAAGACCGGACACCTGATTTCCGGTCGAATCGGCAAACGTTCGCAAAATGAGTCATGCGATTGAATGGCTGGGCCCGCACCGTGCGATTCATGCGGTCTTATCAGAGTACGTCTAGAACATAGCGAACGAAAGGTCAAACAAATCTTCGCTTGCGGGTGCTGTGCGCGACGCCAGCCTTCGCCGGCTACGTGAGAAAGACGGCATGAACCGGATTCACAAACTGACGTGTACACGGAGCGCTTTCACTTCATGTGCAAGTTGATTCGGCATCCAAATTATTTACACATCTTCCGCTTGCCCGATACCCGCATTCCTTTCAAATCAGGTTCACGCAACTTACTGGCCACGCCGACCTTAAGTCGCTCTTAAGCCAACTCCGCGCATTGTTCGACCGGCAATACCGTTCGCCGGCCGACACGATACGCGGTCAGCCTTCCCCCGGCGAGCCAGGTCCCACATCGTCTTCAAACCATCACACGCGCAGTCGCCTGGTCGCCCAGGCGACTGGCTGCGCGCGCCCGTTGAAAACGAAGACTCATGTGGTCAATTTGTGATTTCCCAGCCAATGAGGATTACTGATGAGTTAAATATATGAATTGCAAATCCGTAATACCCGAACACCATTCCCCACCGTTTTGATCAACGGTTCGCAAAAGACTCTGGAGACAAGGATGAAAAGACGGAACCCTCGGCAGATCCTGCTTGTTGCCGTTTGCTCAATCAGCGCATGTCTGCTGGCGGCATGCGGGTCGGACAACAACAACAGCAATCCGACACCCACTAATAATTCGAGCGGCCCCCATCTCGTGACGAATATTGCGGTGCCCAATGCGGCCAGCCCTGCTTTCAGCTTCGATATCAGTTTCGCGGATCACGGCCGCTACTTCCTCGCCGACCGGAACAACAAGGCGGTCGATGTGGTCGACACCAGCAACAACCAGTTGATCGCGCAGATTCCGGGCAACTTCACCGGCATCGGCGCGAGCACCGAGAATTCGGGCCCGGACGGCCTGGTGGGTCTGCCCGGCACGAGCACGCTGTATGTCGGCGACGTGAACGCGGTCAAGATTCTTGACACGACTGCGCAGACACTGACCCAGACCATCACGCTCACCACGTCCGGCAATCGCGTGGACGAAGGCTGCTTCGATG
The DNA here is from genome assembly GCF_902859855.1 of Paraburkholderia humisilvae. Taxonomy (GTDB): domain Bacteria; phylum Pseudomonadota; class Gammaproteobacteria; order Burkholderiales; family Burkholderiaceae; genus Paraburkholderia; species Paraburkholderia humisilvae. The sequence goes on along the minus strand of NZ_CADIKH010000036.1, from coordinate 32,283 downwards.
CGACCGATCATCTGGTGCTGATGGCCAACCCGGGCGATTCTCCGCCGTTCATCAGCTTCATTAACACGGACACGCAGACCGTCGCCACGCAACTGTCATTCCCGGGCTCGTCGGGGCTCGAGGCCTGCCAGTACGACGCGGGCACCCAGAGCTTCCTGATCAACAACGACGGGACCACCGCCAATCCGGACGGCGAACTCGACGTGATCCCGGCGAGTACGGTGCTCGCCGGGCACCCGGCGATCACCAAAAGCTTTCCGCTCGGCAACTGCTCGCCGGCCGGCCTCGCGCTCGGTCCGAACGAAGACGTGATGGTCGGATGCGATCCGGCCGCAGGCAACCCGCTGATCACGCTGATCCTTGACCGCACGAACGGCACGGTCCTCGCGAAACTGCCGTTCGGCGGCGTCGATCAGATTGCTTACGACGCGACGTCGAACCGCTACTTCCTGCCCGCGCGGCACTGGACCGCCAACGGCATCGCGGCGGCGTCGGGCTTCACGCCGCAGATGGCGGTGATCGACGGTACGAGCCGCGCGATCGTCGCGCAGATCGCGGTCGGCACCGGCGCGCACTCGGTTGCCGTCGACGGCCCGTCGGGCCAGGTCTATGTGCCGTTCCAGGCCGGTAGCGGTGCGTTCCCGAATGGTGGTATTTCGGTCTTTACCGTACGCTAGGTAGCGTCGTAGCCCGCAGCACAGCGGGCGCGGCATCGGGCCATGCCGCGCCCCAGCACGATTGCGCCACCGCGCACGACCGGCGCGAACCGATTGTGTCGCGCCGGCCTGTCATTCTCGCGCGCGTGCAACGACCAACACTTGATTCATCCCTTTCCGGAGACCGATCATGTTCCGTCGTCTGCTCGCTTACGCCGCCCTTCTTGCCGCATTGCCCGCCGCTGCGGCGACCTCGACGTCGCGGCCGGTCGTGGTCGAGCTCTTCACGTCCGAAGGCTGCTCGTCGTGTCCACCCGCGGACGCGTACCTGTCCGAGTTAAGCGAACAACGTGACGATGTGCTGCCATTGGCGTTTCACGTGACTTACTGGAACAACCTCGGCTGGCAGGATCCGTATTCGCTCGACCTCGCCACGCAGCGGCAGGCCGACTACGCGCGCCGCTTCGGCGACGGGTCCTATACGCCCGAAATGGTCGTCGACGGCGCGGTCGGATTTGTCGGTTCAGACCGCTCGTCGGGCGAAGTCGCGATTCGCGAAGCGAAGGACGCCGGCGCGACGGCCGCGATGGTAACCGGTGTCCGCACCGGCAATGCGATCACCGTGTCGGTCGGTAGCGGCGCCGGCAGCGCACGCGTCGTGCTGGTGGGCTACGACGTGCAGCACGTGACCGCAGTCGGCCGCGGTGAGAACGGCGGGCGCACGCTGAAGGAATCGAACATCGTCCGCTCGTTCGAGCCCATTGGGCAATGGTCCGGCAAGGCCGCCGAGTTCAACTCGCCCGTGCCGGCAGGCGAAAAGGCCGCCGTGCTGCTCGAGGCGCCGAACGGACGGATCGTCGGCGCGGCGCGCGTGTCGGACAGCCAGTGACGGTTGGCGACAACGGAGCCCGTGATGTTTCAACTCGCTCGTATCGGTCCCAGGTTCGCGATGGCCGTGCTGCTTGCCGTGGCACCACTCGCGGCCCGCGCCGCGGCTTCTGACTGGCGCGGCGACGCGCGCGCCGAAGTGCGCGTGATCACCGCGACGGATAGCGTGCACGGCGATACGCTCGACGTGGGCGTCGAGTTTCGCTATCCGGCCGGATGGCATGGATACTGGCGCACGCCCGGCGATACCGGCATCGCGCCGAGATTCGACTGGTCCGCGTCGCACAACGTCGCGAGCGCATCGGTGTCGTGGCCCGCGCCGTCGAGGCTCGTGATCGACGGGCTGCAAAACAGCATCTACACGGGCGACTTCATTCTGCCGGTGAAAATCCGGCTGACACAGCCGCATCAGGCGACTCGCATCGCGCTAATGCTCGACTATGCGACTTGCGCGAACGTCTGCGTGCCGGAGCATGCGGCGCTCAGCGTCGACCTGCGTGAAGGCCCCGGCGCGCCGTCGAGCGAAGCGCAGGCGCTTGCCACCGCGCTGCGCACGGTGCCCGGAACGCCTGCGCAAGCGGGCATCCGCGTGACGCGCAGCAGCATCGAAGCAACCCGCACAGGGCGCCCCCGCCTGAGCATTGAGTTGCACAGTGCCGCTTCCGCATTTCAGTCACCGGATCTATTCGTTGAAGGCGCAGGCGCGGGCCTGCCCGCCGCGCCACGCGTACAGTTGTCCGAGCACGGGCGCCACGCGCGGCTCGAGGTGGACCTGCCACCCACCACGACACGGACCGCGCCGCTGCGCTTGACCGTCGTCGATGGTGCGCGAGCCGCGACGTTTGCCGGCCCGGCCGTCGCAACGCCTGCGAGCGCGACGCATGCGTCCATAAACGGAAGCCTATAACCTGCCAAACTTTGTTTGATTATGCTTGATACCGCGCGCGGCCCTACACTGTCGGATTGACTGCTGGCGGTGTCCGTCCATGTCCCCGACCCTTATCTACACGCACGACGCCTGTCTGAACCATCAACCCGGCCCGGGCCACCCCGAGTCGCCGGAGCGGCTGAAGACCGTGCTGCGCACGCTGCGCGCGCCGGAGTTCGCCGGGCTCGCGTGGCGCGACGCGCCGCTCGGCACGCTCGAACAGGTCGAACTCGTGCACAGCCGCGACTTTATCGATGAAGTCGCGGACCTCGCGCCGAAACAGGGTTACGTGCCGCTCGATGCCGGCGACACTGTGATGTCGCCAGGTTCATGGGAAGCGGTGATGCGCTGCGTCGGCGCGGCATGCGCGGGCGTCGATGCGGTGCTCAATGGCGACGCGCGCAATGTGTTCTGCGCGACGCGTCCATGCGGACACCACGCGGAACCGTCGCGCGCGATGGGCTTTTGCATCTTCAATCAGGCGGCGATTGCCGCTGCTTACGCGTACGAAATCCACAAGCTCGAGCGCATCGCGGTGGTCGACTTCGACGTGCATCACGGCAATGGCACGCAGGCCGCGTTTTTCCATCGGCCCGAGCTCTTCTATGCGTCGAGCCATCAATCACCGCTTTATCCCGGCACCGGGGCGGCGTCCGAGACGGGCGTCGCGCATAACATCGTCAATGTGCCGTTGCCGCCGGGCTGCGACTCGGCGCTGTTCCGCTCACGCCTCTCGGCCGCGATGCTGCCGCAGGTACGCGACTTTAGCCCTGAGCTGATCATCATCTCGGCAGGGTTCGACGCGCACCGGCTCGATCCGCTCGCCGGGCTCGGCCTCGATGATGACGATTTCCATTGGGTCACACGCGAACTCGTGAAAATCGCCGATGCGACCTGCGAGGGGCGCGTGGTGTCGATCCTCGAAGGCGGCTATAGCATGGAAGGGCTGGCCAACGGCACGCGCGCGCATGTGCGGGCATTGATGGGTGAGGGATAGGCGAGTAAGCGGCGCGGACCGCTGAGCATCCCCGCGCCGCGCCGCCGCGGCAATCGACACGGCCGCCCACGCGCGGCCTAGAAGCTGACCGCGAGGCCGAGCGACACGCCCTGCACATTGTGCCCAAACACATATCGGACGACCGCGCGTGTGCGCGTAATGATGATCGGATACTGGCCGCTGTCGAGCTCGAGTCCGACACCCAGCGAAACGAGATCGTTAAAGCCCAGCACGCCGGCACTATCGCCGAAGTAATGCGAGTAGGCCGCTTCCAGCACATAGCGAACCGGCCGGTCCAACGCATGCCACCCGGTCGGGGCGCGCCAGCGGGTCCATATGCTCAACTGCTGCGCCGTGGCGGAGCCCTCCACGGCTTGCGCCGAGCCACCGAAGCTGCGCAGGTAGATATCGGTCGCGCGCACTTCCACGTCGATTTCGTGAGATTCCCGGTAGTGCTCGTAGTCGAGCATCAGCGAACCGCCGTAGCCGTATGCGTTCAGATAGCCGTCGTTGAGAAATTGCAGGTTGCTGTCGGTCACGTGATTGATCACGCTCTGCCCGACCCTCAGGTCACTCGCCACGCGCCCAAGCGTGCCGTTGACAATCGGCCGTAACACCAGTTCGTCGGTGAGACGGAAATCCCATCCGACGCCAACCGTCGTGCTGAAGGTGTTCCACCGGGTCGGCAGCGCGCGTTGCTCGGCGCCGTCGCTCGCGATGAAAGTCGGATCGTAGCGGCTGTAGGCGAGCGTGCCTTCCACATACAGCGGAAACGATTTGCTGAGTGCGAAACCGCCGCCCAACTGCGTCTGCCAGAAGCCGGGGTCGCCGGTGGCCCCGTTGTTGACCGACAATGAACTGGTGGTCACGTCGGGCACCGTCGTATAGGACATGATCGCCAGCACGGCGTCGGCATGCCGCTTCACGTTGCCGCCGATCACGGTATTGCTCGACAAAGCGTCGGACGCCGCCTGCGCATACGACGCGCCCGGCATCAGCGCGACCAGAACCCATGCAGCGCCGGCGCACGCAAACCCGGCGAGTCGAACGCGCATCGCGAATCCCCTCTTCTGGTTGCTGCCTGAACTGCTTCGAGTTTTTTGCTTCAGCCCGCGTGATTCGTCATGCGATTAGGGTGCCGTCCGCGCTCGCCGACGGCCGGCGTGTCAGATCCAGTAAGTATCGAAAATATAGACGTGAAGTCCGCCGCCCGCCAAGCGCGATTTACGTCGTCCCCGCGTCCTGCGCAACATTCAGAATGCATCGCATTCGCGGCCAGCGAGGTCCGCCCATTGCGGCGATACTGACATCGATGTCAATCATTGCCTCGGAGGCACATTCATGAGTTTCGATTTCAATGGCAAGCGTGTCGTGATCGCGGGCGGTTCACGCGGCATTGGCCGCGGCATCGCGCTAGCGTTCGCGCAAGCCGGCGCTGCGGTGTCCGTTTGCGCACGCAATCCGGACAGCCTGCAAGCCATCGACGCCGAATTGCGCGCGCACGGCCATCCGGTTCATACCACATCGTGCGATCTGGCAGTCGGCGAGCAGATTAGCGCCTACATCGCAGCAGCAGGCAAAGCGCTCGGCGGCATCGACACACTCGTCAACAATGCATCGGGATTCGGCGGCGGCGATACCGAGGCGGGCTGGGAAGCGGGCTTCAACGTCGACCTGATGGCCACGGTACGCGCAGGGCACGCGGCGTTGCCGTTTCTGCGGCAATCCGGCAGCGGCGCGATTGTCAACATCACGTCGATCGCGGCACTGCATCCGAGCATCCGGACCGCGTCATACGCGGCGATCAAGGCGGCGGTCGCGCACTATACGGCGTCTCACGCGCTCGCGCTCGCACCGGAGCGCATCCGGGTCAACGCGGTCGCGCCAGGTTCGATCGAATTTCCGGGTGGCTCGTGGGAGCAGCGCAAAACCACCGATCCGAAGCTGTACGAAGGTATCTTGCGCAGCATTCCGTTCGGCCGGCTCGGCACGCCCGACGAGATTGCAAACGTCGTGCTATTCCTCGCGAGCCCATACGCGGGATGGATCACCGGCCAGATGCTGGTGGTCGACGGCGGGCAGGTGCTGACGTAACGCCCACGTGATGTGATGCGGATATTGCCGCGCGCGGCATCAACCCGGCGCGGCGCATCCGCTACACCGAAGCCGCGATCTGCTCGCGCAGCCACTGATGCGCGGGATCACGGTGAACCCGTTCATGCCATAGCATCGACATCTCATAGCCGGGCACGTCGAGCGGCGGCGCGACCACCTGCAGCGCAGCGGAATCGCGAACCAGGCGTGACGGCAGCATCGCAACGAGATCGCTGCTCGCCAGAACCGATTCGACGACGAGAAAATGCGGCACCGAAAGCACCACCCGGCGCGCGAGTCCGAGTGCGGCGAGCGCTTCGTCGGTGACGCCGTGAAAACCGCCGCCGCCCGGCGACACGATCACGTGCTCGAGCTTGCAGAACTGCGCGAGCGTCGGCCGCCTTTTCAGCCGCGGATGGCCCGTGCGGCCGACCAGCACATAGCATTCCGTGAAGAGCGGGCGCCGGCGCAGGCTCGGGGGCGAGTCGCCGGAAGTGTGGAGAGCAAGATCGATGTCGCCCTGTTCCGCCTGCTGCGCGGTGCGCCCCGGCATCAGCGGAAGCACGGCGAGCCGCGTGCGTGGCGCCGCCTCGCGTAATGCGTTCAATGCGGGCAGCACGATCGTCATTTCCGCATAGTCAGCCGCGGCCACGCGCCATGTGTGATCGGCTTCGGCAGGATCGAATGCGCGCTCGGGCGCCACCGCGCGCTCCAGCGACTCGAGCGCTTCCCGCAGCGGCTCGCGCAGCGCCTGCGCCCGCGCGGTCGGCCGCATGCCGCGCGGCCCGGGCAACAGCAGCGGGTCGCCGAGTGCTTCCCTCAACCGGGCGAGATGAATGCTGACCGACGGCTGTGACAGGTTCAGCCGCTGCGCCGCACGCGTCACGTTGTGCTCGGCCAGCAGCACATCGAGGGTGACCAGCAGATTGAGGTCGAGACTTCTAAGTGTATTGACCACGCCAATACCTGCAATTTCAACAATTCATTTCAAATATACCGGATGAAGACCTACGCTGCTGCTTATTCCAGTTATCGAGGTTTTCATCATCATGAATGTCCTGCTCGTCTATGCCCATCCCGAACCCCGGTCTTTGAACGGCTCGCTACGCAACTTCGCGATCAAACGGCTGGAACAAGCGGGGCACGAGGTCCAGGTCTCCGACCTGTATGCGATGCACTGGAAATCCGCGCTCGATGCGCAGGACTATCCGGCACGGCCAGCCGACGCGCGTTTCAATCCGGCGGCCGACTCCGCGCACGCGTTCGAAAACGGCTTGCAACGCGAAGACATCGAACTCGAACAGCGCAAACTTCTGTGGGCCGACGCGGTGATCCTGCAATTCCCGCTATGGTGGTTCTCGATGCCGGCGATCATGAAAGGATGGGTCGAGCGCGTCTATGCGTATGGTTTTGCATATGGCGTCGGCGAACACTCCGATGCCCGCTGGGGTGACCGCTATGGGGAAGGCACGCTCGCCGGCAAGCGCGCAATGCTGATCGTCACCGCTGGCGGATGGGCATCGCACTACGGCCCACGCGGCATCAATGGCCCGATCGACGATATCCTGTTTCCGATCCAGCACGGCACGCTCTACTACCCGGGCTTCGACGTACTGCCACCGTTTGTGTCCTATCGGACCGACCGGATCGACGAGGCGGCGTTTGCAGCCCTGTGCGACGCGCTCGGCAAACGTCTCGACACGCTTTTCTCGGTCGAGCCGATTCCGTTTCGCCCGCAGAACAGCGGCGATTACGTGATTCCAACGCTGGCGTTGCGTTCCGATATCGCGCCGGGGAAAGTGGGCTTCGCCGCACACGTCGCCGAATCAATCGGCTCAGCGGTCGAGTAAGCCGAGATGATAACCGCCGCACACGCGGGCCGCCCGGGTTTAGACCGAGTTGATTTCTTCGAGTACCGTCTCCAGCACGATCTCGGTCAGCCGGCGCACGACCGGCCGTGCTTCCGGCTCGGTTCGATGCAGCGACAACGGGATCGGCGGCAGCACCGGCAAACCCGTGGCCAGTGGATCGAGCACCGCGAGTGTGCGGGGCATCGCGATCGTCGTGCGAACCGTGATGCCGAGCCCCGCTTCGGTCGCCGCCCAGAGCCCGGAGAGGCTCGGGCTCGTAAAGACCAGCCGCCACGGAATGCTGGCCTCATCGAGCGCGGCGATGCCCGCCGCGCGGAACGAACATGGCGGTTCGAACGCGACCAGCGGCAACGGGTCTGCGCCGAGACCGCGGATATTGCCGGACTCCGGAAGCCCGACCCACGCAATCGACAGGTTCGCCACCCATTCGGCATACGGCGTACCGTTGCTGTTTCCCCATGCGAGCGCGACGTCGAGGTCCCCTTTGAGCGTCTTTTCGATTAGCCGCGCACTACCGTCGACCTGCACTTCGACGCGCACTTTCGGATGCGCCCTCGCAAAACGTCCGAGCACCGCCGGCAGGAACGTGTCGGCAAAGTCCTGCGGCAAGCCGAGCCGCACCCACCCTTCCAGGTCAGCGCCGCGGATCGTTTCCACCGCTTCGTCGTTCAGCTCGAGTAGGCGTTTCGCATAGCTGAGCAGTGATTCGCCGGCCGTCGTCAGCGCAAGCCCTCGACCCGACTTTTGCACGAGCGGCGTGCCGATCTGGTCCTCGAGCTTACGCAATTGCGTGCTGACCGCCGATTGCGAGCGGCCAAGCCGGTCCGCTGCCCGCGCGAAACTGCCGAGTTCGAAGCCCATTACGAACGTGCGCAACACATCCATGTCGAGATTGGTGCGGACCGCCATAGTTCGATTTTTCCGATGTGACAGTTTGAAAGTTTGCGATTTTCTGGAAGCGTATTGTTCCTTATGCTCAACGCCATGAAGTGCGCGCATCGCATCGATTGCCGCGGCGAGCGTCACGCGTGACGCATCGCCATGGTGCGATCTCGTTGCATTGTATGCGCTTGAAACGCGCTGTTCGGCATTTGCGTGCGCAAACCTATTGCTATTCGCGAACGGAGAATTCCATGCCACTCGTACGTATTTCACTGCTTAAGGGGCGATCCGCTGAACAGCTGCGCGCGATTGCCGACGGTATTCATCAGTCCCTTGTCGACACGTACAACGTGCCGCCGGGCGATCGCTTCCAGATCATCGAGCAGCGTGAGCCGGGTGAGATCATCTACGATCCGCACTATCTCGGCGTCGAACGGACCGACGACGTGGTGTTCATTCATATCGTCGCGGGACGTTGGCGCGATACGGCGACCAAGCAGGCGCTCTATCGTGCGCTTGCGACACGGCTGTCGGCCGACGCCGGCATGCGGCCCGAAGACGTGCAGGTGATCCTTTCACCCACTGAGAAAGACGATTGGTCGTTCGGCAATGGCCTTGCATCGTATATCGCGCAAACCTGACAAGCGAGGAGCGACTCATGTTCATCATGCAATATCAGATCACGCTGCCTGCGGACTACGACATCGATCTGATCCGGCAGCGCGTCGCCAGCAAGGGGGCGTCGTTCGATTCCCTCGAAGGGCTTGGTCTCAAGTGCTTCCTGATTCGCGAGCGCGGCAAGTTCGGCGCGCAGAGCAGCCAGTACGCGCCGGTGTATCTGTGGCCGCAGACCGACGCGATGTGGGGCTTTCTCGCCGGCCCGGGGTTCGGCGCAATCAAGGACTCGTTTGGCGCGCCGCCGGTCGAAACATGGCCAGGCCTCGCGTATGCGCGCTCGGGCCACCTGACCGACCCGACGGCAATCGCCGCGCTTACACGTGAAGACGAGACCTTGCATCCGGAAACCGATCTTATCGAACGTCGCAAGCGTGAAATCGACATGGCCGCGGACGCGGTCGAGCGCACGCCGGGTTTGCTTGCGCGCGCGGTGGGACTCGACCCGCTCAGCTGGCGGCTGGTTCGATTCGACTATTGGGCGCGAACGCAAGCCGAATTGCCGGCACCGTCACGCAGCTACGAGGTGCTGCACGTGTCGGCGCCCGCGTTCGCCGAACTTCGCGAAAACCGTTAGCGGCAGGCATAACGTGTGAATGCAGTGAGTTCTGGCGGTGTGCCGATGCGGATGCCGCCCCACTCCGCGCGGCGATCTCGTCACGCTTCGCGTGGTGCGGTGGCTTCGGTGGCTTCGGTGGCTTCGGTGGCTTCGCATTCTTGCGGCGACTCATGATGGTTCGCGTACTCGCGCGGGGTCATGCCGTGCTTTTTCTTGAAGAGGCGGCTAAAGTGCGCCGGACTGGCGAAGCCGCACCGGCAGGCGACGTCCTGAATCGCCAGAGTCGGCGTCTGCGCAAGCAGACGGCCCGCGTGCTCGAGACGCAGTTCATACGCATAGCGCATCGGCGACAGGCCACGCTGCCGGAACGCGCGCGTCAACGAACTGATCGACACGTTCAGTTCATTCGCGATACCCGCCATGTTCAGGTTCGTATCGGCGAGACGGCACGTGATGATCCGGGTCGCGCGCGGCACGATCGCCTTCGCGCCACGGCCGCTGTCCAGCGCCCCGCTGCTTTCGATCATCACGTCCATCAGGTCGAGGAAATGATGGCCGAGCCGTTCGACCAATGCATCGCTCGCGTTGTCGAGATAGTGGATAAACGTCAGCAGAAGAGCACGCAGCGCGGCGACATCCTCGGTCTCATGAATCGGATGACATGCGCGCAAGAAGCGATAGGACATGCCGCGGTCCTCAAGTGCCCGCTTCGAGATATGCAGTACCGAGATGTGGGTGGACTCCCGAAGCGTACGGCTGAATTTGCGTGATGGATCCAGCAGCAGCATATCGCCGGCTCTGAAGCCGAGCGTTTCTCCGTTCTGTTCGATCGTCATCCGGCCACGACGAACGATTTCCAGCCGCAGATAACGCTCGCTACGGCGCCTGCTTACGGCCGTTGCCAGATTGCGGCCTTCACTGCCCGCTTCGACATTCGTGATAAAAATCTGCGCGGAACGTCTGGACGACGCTACCGCGCCAGAACAAGCCACGTATGAGGGGTTTAACTGACCTGTTTGCTCCATGCTTTCGATCCCTATCTGCCGATCGAAAGGGCTGCGCTGCCCGGAGCCTGCGCCGCGTCCCCGAAAAGCTTTGTGCATCATTTCGACGATATTCCTCAGAACTTCTAAAATTCCCGGACCGCACGGCTCGCAGGATGTTGGCCGAAGTCTGACAACGCTGCGCGTCCCCGCACGGTAGCCGCCGGCCGCCGACAAGCCGGGACTTCCACACTCGCGCAATGCGCTGGGCTCGGTGAATCGAGGCTTCTCAAACGTCGTGACGACGAACTAAGTATCTTCCTGAGAAGATATACAGTCAAGATAACAGTCTGTTCCAGCAAGCGCGAGGCGATGGATCGACTTGCAACGTGCCCAGGGCCGCCTGCGAACTCAGCCGCCCACCGACAGAATGCGCCTGATATAGGAGTCCGCTTCGCTGAACTGAGCGTCGCTCATGCCGATCTCGGCGCGCAGCACGGCGAGTCCGTCTGCGATGCGCACGATCGCCTTGTCGGCCGCCGCGACACCGGCTTCGGTCAGCACGATGTTCGAAGAGCGCAGGTCTTCGTGATCCGCGACGCGCGCGACGAGCTTCATGCCCTCCATCCGGTCGATGCGTTTGCTCATCGCGCCCGAGGTGACCAGCAATGACTTGAACAGGTCGGTTGGTCGCATCGCGTACGGCGCGCCAGCCCGGCGCAACGCGAGCAGCACATGCAGTTCACCGATATCGACGCCCACTGCCTGCGAAATCGCCGTCAGGCGCCGCTCATGCATGTAGTGCGCCTGCTTGATGCGCAGGAACAGGCCGACCAGACTCAGATCGAGGTCCGGCCGCTCGCGCGCCCATGCCAGCGCGACCTCGTCGAGCCTGTCGGTCTGCACGCGCCTTTTGGGCCGATTCCTGAGGCCAAGCCGGGCGGCCGCGCCGCCCAGCACGCCGCGCCCCTTGCCGGACCACCATTCATGCGAACGCGCCACCGCTTGCGTGTAGTTGAGGACCATGAGCCCGTCGGCGCCGGCGCTATCGTCGGCCTTGCCGAGCAGAATTTCCTCGTAGCGGCCCGCCCCGACGAACAGCCGCGCATGCCAGCTGGCCGAGCGCGCGCCTTTGTAGTAACCGAGATGCCGTCCTGTATCGACCGCGTGCCAATACGGCTTGCGACGTGGCTGCAGCGCGGCGCGGGACTCGGGCGTAGCAAGCGATGCGCCGTCTTCATGCCCGTCACTCGCCTGGCGAGGCGCCATGTGTTCGTTGTCTTCCATGCTTCCTGGTACTCCTTGCCTCAAACCGCTGAATGCGTCAGTCCCTCCATATTACCCAACTCACCCAATTCCATCAAATGCGCGAACACGGATCGCCCGCAAGATAGGCCACCGCTAACGGAGTGATAGTTTCGCGCCTCGCGCGCGCGATGGAGCGCCGCGGCGTCGCTGCTTGCGGCCCGCAATATCGCGCTGATTTGTCAGGTGATTGCGCAAGCATCGCGCGCGACGCGGTGCCGCATCGTGATCAGGATTCGCTACCGGACTGCGGTTTCACGCGTCTCTTCACCACCGCGAAACTGATCGGCACCGCGCCGCGCGCTGTGACGCCCTTCGGCTCGGGCGGGGCCAGCTCTTCAGGCGTGGCGGACGCCGTCAACGGCCGGTACAGCGCGGGACGGCGCGATGCGCGCCACAACTGAACGACACGTGCACGCGCCAGTGACCGGTCGATATCGGCTGAAATGAACGGCTGCGGACGATCGCCGGAATCGGCAAGCACGTTGCCGCGCGGGTCGACGATCAGCGCGGCGCCACGTGCGCCGGCATCGTCGCTGTCGTCATCCGTGCCTGCGGCGAGCACGATAAACGTGCCGTTGTCGAGCGCGCGCCCAGGCATCGCACGACGAAGCGCTTCGATCGCGCCGAAGTCCGTGCCCTCACCCTGTTCGCCGCTCGCCTCGCGTGCCTCATGTGTGCCGCGCAGGGCGCTGCGAGGGGCGCTGCAATGAGGCGCAAGCAACAGCGTGGCGCCCATCAACGCGATCACTCGCGCATTTTCGACCAGGCCGTTATCCGCACCAATCAGAATGGCAGCCCGCACGCCCCATTGCGTATCGAACACCGTGAACCGGCTTCCGTCGTCGATGCGATGTCCGCCCGCATGTAACTTGCGATGGCAAAAACGCGCGCCGCCCGGCATGCATACGACGTAGCTATTGAAAAAGCGTCCGTCAGCGGCGCGCTCGATCCATCCGACGCCGGCCGCGACGCCGGTTCGCTTGACCGCCTGCGCGACCTCGCCGATCAAAGGACCGTCGAGCGGTTGGGCGATCGCCTGCCAATCGGCGTGGCGCAAACGCGTACCGCCGCCCATGCCGGTGAGACACGCCTCGGGAAAAACCGCGAGCGCGATGCCCGCGCGCGCAGCATGATCGAGCGCAGCGACAATGCGCGTCACGTTATCGCGTGTGTCACCTCGACGCGAAGCAAATGGAACGGCCGCGATACGCAGCGGCGCAATGGAAGATGGCTTCATGGTGCAAGTCCCGGCTGATGATGTAATCATTGAACTGCCGCTCGATCAATAAGTAAAATGAATCTTTCGATCGATTCAATCACTATTTGGAATGGAAATCAGCGCATGGAAATCCGCCTGCTTCGCGCGTTCCTAACCGTCGCCAGCATGAAGCACTTCGGCCGCGCGGCGGATGCGCTCGCGCTGAGCCAGCCGGCGCTCAGCAAACAGATCGCCGCGCTCGAAGACAGTGTCGGCGCGAAACTGTTCGAGCGCGGCAGGCACGGCGCCGAACTGACCGTGTTCGGCGACACCTTTCTGGCCGATGCGCAGGCGTTAGTACGCGATGTCGATGACGTGCTCGCGCGTGCGCGCGAGGCAAGCAGCGGCAAGCGCGGCTTTCTGCGCATCGGCCTGGGCCTGTCGACGCTGACCATCGCGCCTCGGTTGATTGCCGAGTTCCGACAACAGCATCCCGACGTCAGCGTGACGCTCAACGATCTGTCGTCGGCTGAGCAGACCCGGCGGCTACTCGGCGCTCAACTGGATGTCGGGTTTTTGCGTCTGCCAGCCGCTCACGGACTGTCCGCATTCCGCGTGATCGACGAGCGGCTTGCGCTCGCGGTGCCGGAGCATGTGCGGTGGAAGCGCCTGCCGTCGAACTTGCAGGCGCTGAACGAACTGGGTCTGATTGCGCTATCGCGCCGCCAGGGTCCGGGGCTCGCCGCGCAGATCGATCAATGGTGCAGCGAACATCAATTCGTGCCGAAGATCATCCAGCAGGCGGACGATATCCAGTCCATTCTGGCTGCGGTGGCGGCGGGCGTCGGCGCGGCCTTTTTGCCGTCGCGCACGCAGTACCTGCTGCGCGATGCGCGGATCATTCCGTTGCGTGGCGCGAGCGCACGCTGGCAGATCGGACTGGCATGGCAAAGCGGTCGCGACAATGCGGTCGTGAAGCGGTTTGTCGAGTTCGTGCGTGCCGATCTCGTGCGCGCGGCCTGACACGAGCCGAGGTCAGCGAGCCTCGTATTGCGCAATCGCGGCGTCGGTCATTCCCACCGCGCGCGCCGCGTCGATAATCTGCGCCCAGCTCGTCATATCGACCGGAATCCCCTTTTCGGCGCGCTCGCGGCGCGTTGCGTTTTCGCGCTCGCCGGGCAGCAGGATTTCCTCGGTGCGTTCGGCTCGTCGCGCCGCCTTCAGCCAGTCAACGAATGCATCCGCTTCCTGATCTTTGTCGGGTGCGTCAAACGCAGCCGGGTCGACGATCACCGACATCATGCAGTTGACGATCGCGTTGCTGGTTATGACCGTTTCCGCGTGCGTCGTGAATCCGCCCGTTAGCGCACCCGCGAAAATCTCGCACATCGCAGCCAGTCCCGCTCCCTTGTGACCAGCCACATCGCCGCCGAATGCAAGCAGCGCGCCGTGCTGGCCTTCACTAAACAACGCGCCCGGGTCGCGTGTCGGCCGGCCATCGACATCGATCAACGCGCCCGCCGGCGTGTCGATCCCCTTGTTGAAGGCGACCCGCACCTTGCCTGCCGCGATCGCACTGGTCGCGAAATCCAGCACCAGCGGCGCGCGCCCTTCACGCGGGAACGCCGCGCAAAACGGATTTGTGCCGAAGCGCCGGTCGATACCGCCAAATGGCGCGACCAGCGGATCGCCCGCGACATTGACGAAGTGAAACGACACGAGCCCGGCGCGTGCGCACTGCTCGGCCCAATGCCCGATGCGCCCGATATGATGTGCGTTACGCAGCCCGACCGCGCACACCCCGAGCTGCTTCGCGCGCTCGATGCCGCGTTCCATCGCTTCGAACGCGACAACCTGCCCGAACCCGCGCGCGCCTTCCAGCGTCAGCACCGCGCCGGCATCGCGCACGAGTTGCACATGCGTATTGAGCTTCAGCTCGCCTTCGCGGCACGCACGCATATAACGCGGGATCATCCCGACGCCATGCGAGTCGTGACCCGCCCGGTTCGCCTCGACCAGGTGATCGGCGACCAGCGTCGCCTCGCGCGGCGCGCTGCCCGCCGCCTGCCAGATCGCAACGACCAACGCATGCAGTGCGTCCGCGCCGATCATGACTTCGGCATACGATGTAAGTTCAGGTTTAGCCATGATCAAGCGTGAAGAATGAAATGAGCCATGCACCAGGGCCTACGTTCGCGCGTCATCGTGCTATCGCATCACGTGTGGCGTGCGTACGCGGGTTCATCGATTGCGTCGTCGCGTTTCCCGTCCAACGGTTCGACACGGCCGACCACGAACAGGTAGCTCGCCGCGCCGAGCACACAAAATGCGCCCGCCACCACCAAAGGAATCGTGAACGAGCCTTTGGTCAACTGCAGCATCACACCGGTGAATGTCGTCAGTGCGATGCCCGCGAGATTCGATGCGAAGTTCTGAATGCCTGCGAGCGATGCGACATGCTGCGGCGTTGGCGCGACATCCGCCGGCAACGACCAGATACTGGCCGCCGCAGCCGCGAGGCTGCCATACGCAAGCGCAAAGAGCGCGAGCATTTCGTAGATACCCGGCACCACGGCCGTGAGCGTAATCACCGACGACAGCAGCATCCCGCCGACGATGCACGTCTTGCGCGCAGCGGTGGCGCTCCAGCCGCGCCTGACGAGCGTATCGGACAGCCATCCGCCGAACCATCCGCCCGGAATGGACGCGATCGCAGGCAAGGTGCCGAGCGTGCCAAGCGACTTCAACGAGAAGCCGCGCACCTCGACCAGATAGCTCGGAAACCACGTGATAAAGAAATAGATGACGAAGTTCAGGCAAAAGAACCCGAGCATCATGCCCCACACGGTGCGATAGCGGAACAGCGAGGTCCAGCGGATCGAGCGCGCGTCGGGTTGCGCGGTCGCCGGTCTGCGCCGCTCGAATGCGGGATTCGCGGCCGGCTCGCGATACAGCGCGAACCAACCAGTGACCCACACAATGCCCAGCACACCGGTGATCACGAACGACGCCTGCCACCCGAGCGCGGCGATAATCGCTGCGACGATCGGCAGCGACAACGCGGAGCCGGTGCGCGAGCCGCTATCGTAGATGCTGGTTGCTAACGCACGCTCTTCGCGCGCGAACCATTGGCTGACGAGTTTCGCGCACGACGGATAAGCGCCCGCCTCGCCGACGCCGAGCATTAGCCGGCAGCCGAACATCGCGGTAAAGCCACCGGCAACCGCGGTCGCCGCGGTGAACACAGACCACCACCCGACTGCGAGCGGCAGCGCGACACGCGCGCCGATGCGGTCGATGAACCAGCCAAACGGCAATTGCATCACCGCATACGTCCAGAAAAAGCCGCTTAACAGCAAACCCATGCCCGCCGGCCCGATGCCGAGATCCTTCATGATGTGCGGCGCGGCGACCGCGAGGTTCGCCCGATCGATATAGTTGACCGCGATCGCCAGGAAGCAGAAGAAAATCACGAGCCAGCGGGCCTTTTCCTTCATCGCGTCGTCTCCTCCTGAACCCGGCCGTGTGATGCGCGGGTGAGTTGCCGACTGCGGCCGGACTACCGATGAGGGTCATGGGCCGATATGCGGCTGGAATGCTGCGGCGGAATGCGTACTGAACTGCGTCTAGGGACCAGGTAGACCGGGCGCACACTGCGCACGTACTGACCGGCATTGCGCAATGAACCGCTTTGCATACAACGCCGCATGGCTCGTGCCCGGACCAGGCGGTCCGGACAGGCTTTAGACGAAATTAAACGAGCGCTGCAACGCGGTCAACCGGGTAATCCCTGACACCGCGTCGTGCTGCCGTATGGATGTTTGACTTGCTTGATCAGCATCTGATGATGCGCGAGCCAGCTCGCCGCCGCGACACCCAGCGCCTCAGCGATCTCCGCTTGTGTCACGCCGGGGTCGATAGCAGATGCGGCGGGAGACGTCGACGGTTGACGCCGCCCGCTCGATCGTCGAAACCCGTCAGAAGGCGTGCTGAATACCCGCGTACACACCGGACTGGCTATGCCCGACGAGCGGATTGTCCGTCGCGACGGTGTCGCCCGCGCTATTGGCGTTTAGCGCGAAGTTCGCCGTGCTGCTGTTCTGCACGGTTGCGATCTGGAAATCGAGCAACGTGCGTTTCGACAGGTTGTACGTGCCGCCCACCGTGTAGAGCGTCGCGTTACCCGCGCCCTTGTTCGCATTGACGTGATACACCGCCGCGATCACCGCGGCGGCCGGCGTTATCTCCCAAGTCACACCGCCCCACTCGTGGTCGAGACTGGTCGGCGAAACGCCGGTGGTCGCGGGCGCACCCGAAGTGCGGATCGCCTGATACGCGGCCTGCAGCTTGAACGCGCCGAAAAACACATTCACCGCGGCCGTGTACTCGCGGGACGCGGTGAACGGATCATCCAGCAGCCCGTTCTGCGCATCGCGTATTTCGTCGTAAATGGCGCGCGCCTGCACATGGGCGGACGTATACGTCAGTTGCAGACCCGCCCAACGTCCTTGCGGTGTCGTACCGTTGCCGTTCCAGTTCGTCGCGTTCGACAACGCGTACTGCCCAAACGCGTCGAACCCCGCGAGGTTCGGCGTCTGGTACGAAATGGTATTGCTCGAGTGCAGCCAGTTTCGTCCGCGCACAAGCGACGCCGACGACCAGTTCGACTGGCCGAACGGATCGAAGTCCCATACCCCGTTCGCGATAAACAGTTCGCGGCCAAGCAGCAGCGTACCGAAGCGCTGGCTCGACAGGCCCACGGTTGCGTAGCGATCGAATAGGCCGTCGCTACTGCCCGCGCCGGTCATCGTATTGAACGCACCTTCGAGATGGAATACGGCCGCATAACCGCCGCCGAGATCTTCCGTTCCTTTGAGGCCCCACAAACTCGTTCCCCAGTCACCGCTTTCCGCGCGAAATCGCGATGTCTCGTGCGTCGCCGCGCCATTCGCGGTGGGGCCGGCGGGTACGCCGTTCATATATTCGATGCCGGCATCGACCCGGCCATACAGCGTGACCGACGACTGCGCGTGCGCAGCCGATGCACACAGCAAGGCGATAACGCCTAATGCCGCGTTCTTTTTCATCTTCGTCTCCTGAGCGCGTACGGTGGGTGGCGTTTTTTATCCAATGCCGACGCGCAATTCGACCTTATAACTGGTCAGTTCCTTTGAATATCCCGATTACAAGTTTTCCGTAAATCATTTCTCATATATTGGTATTTTCGTTAATTGCGAAAACATGCCCAATTAAATGGCCTTCGAATTAAAACAAGTCGGGATTCTACACATTTTACGATGCGTGCGTTGCGGATTACATAATTGTCCGGAATCGGCTGAAATGCGAAATTTCAGCCCTTTCGCGACACGTAAGTCCAACATTGCGTGTCAAAGCGTGTTGCCGGTGGATTTCATTTCCAAAGGACGCGCTACCGATGGCACAGCGTCGATCATCTGTTCCTCGATCATGATCGTTTGCGCGAATTCGGCGAATGCGCTTACGGCACGCGGAATATGTCTGCGAGTCAGATACGCAAAATAGACGCGCACATCCCGATACGCGTAGCCCGGCAGCACTTCGCATAACGTGCCGGCCTTCAGGCAGCGTTCCGCCATGAAGGTCGGCAAGAACGCGATGCCGAGCCCCGCCAGCGCAGCGTCGAGTTGCGCGCGCGATGTGCTGACCTGAAAGCGGCCCTTGACAGGAATCTGCTCGCGGCCGTTCGGTCCGTCGAGCCGCCACACAACCCGCGCGCCATTGTGACCGGGCGAGACGATGCAATCGTGCGACGAAAGATCGGCCGGCGCCGCAGGGATGCCGCGCATGTCCAGATACGAGCGGCTTGCGACCAGCGCTTTCTGCGTCGAGCCGAACGGCCGCGCGACAAGCGTCGGTTCATCGACCGGCCCCGTGCGAATGGCGACGTCGATGTTCTCGCCGAGCATGTCGGTATAGCCGTCGCTCAGTTCGAACTCGAGCGATACATTGGGATAGTTCCCCAGAAACTGCGCAATCCGTTCCAGCGGAAACCAATGAAAGAAATCGGCCGGCGCCGCTACGCGAATCCGCCCGCAGACCGACTCGCCGGCATCGTGCATTTGTCTCGCCGATTCCGCCAACGCATCGACCTGTTCCGCGCATCGCCGGAAAAAGTCCTGCCCCGCGGCGGTCAGCGCGAGGCGCCGGGTCGAACGCTGCATCAGCCGCACGCCGAGGTCGCGCTCGAGCTGCTGGATGCGCCGGCTGCATGTGCTAGCCGGGATGCCGAGCCGGCGGCCGGCTTCCGCAAGACTGCCCGCACGAATCACTTGTACAAATAAGGCGACGTCATTGAGATCCATTGCTTATTACATCTCAATCTGCGAGGGATCTCATTCTATCGCCGACTCGTGAATCGCACGTTGTCCTAACGTATGAACAAAGGAAACATTCAATGCCGCCGCATTAATGATCGAGGATCAGCCAGTCATCGAAGCTGAAACCGCGCACTCTCACCGTATTCAACGGCAATGCGAGGCCGAGCCTGTCACGCACTTTCTTGCGCAAGCGCATGACCGTCGTATCGAGCCGGTTCTGGTCGTAGCTCAGATAATGCTCACCGAATTCATCGATAATTCTTTTTCTCGTAACGACCTCGCCCTTCTCTGACAACGCAAATACTTTGATCAGTGAGAACTCAAGGCTCGTAAGCTTCGTACAACTGCTATTCGGCGCCACCAGCGTATGTTGATGCAATGACAGGCGCCACGGCGGATTGACACCGCGCGCCAGACTCGCGATATAAAGCGGAAACGGATGCGACTCGTCGACCTCCCAGATAGTGACGGACTTGCACAGCGCGCCGCCGCCGGAATCCACGCGCAACGCATCGGCTGCGTGACCATAGCTAACCTGGTATCCCGCGTTACTGAATAAATCGAAGACTTCGCTCCGCTTGCGCGCATCGTCATCGAGCAAAAGCAACGCCATCATATTTACCCCGATTGTGTTGGCACACGCACTTATGTTCGCGGACGGTAAAACCGGCAACATGACAATTTATGACATCCACCGATAGGCGAATTAGATTGCGAAACTGCCCACCTCCCTTTGAAGTGAATGTTTGATATCCTCAAATTAGCATTCGATATCCTTAATTTCACGTTCAATATCCTTTCCGGATAAATACAATTTGCCTGGCCGGAGATACCGGGAGCAATTAATCAAATTACATATTCGGGAAATGGGGTTTGCGGCAGAGGTCGGCAATGACGCCGGCCGGCGCGGCTGGATGGCAGAGGCGATGCATGCTGAATGCACGTCATAAACGATCAGGATCGGCAATCCGACGCCCGCTATCGTGGTGACCTCAAGCGGACGATCCGACGCATTTCCGACATGTGCTCTCGCCAGGAGGAGCGGCTATGGCCACTTCAAGCAGTCTCGAAGACATTGTGCGAGCGATCGCGCAATCGATCATGCAGGCGCAGCATATGGTCGAGAAAGAGCAGGTTTCCAATTTCGCCACGTTCTTTACCGACGACCGCCAGCCGACCACCATCGACATCCAGCTGCCTGCCACGCACAGCACTGCAAAGCCGGACGATATGGTGCATTACCGGCTGCCGCTGCTGGCACTCGTGCCGCACAGTTCGCTTGTGATCGGTGAGGCAGAGGTCGATCTGGACCTGGAACTCGGCGATTTCGAAGAAGTGGATCGCGCAAGCGATAGCGACAATGACGCGATCCTGACCCAAACCGGCAAGGCCGCGCCCGCAAAAAAGAGAGCAACGCTCATGGTGAGCGCCAGCAGCGCAACCAAAAGCGCGAGCCGCAGCATCGCGCATATCAAGCTCAAGCTGCTGGCTGCGGAAAAGACGGAAGGGCTCGCGCGGCTGATCGACGACGTCATCAAGGGTCAGGGCATGACCGACCTGGTCCAGCCGTCGGCCGAGGAGCCCGGGACGTGACGACCGAGCGCTTCCACCTGAGCGAGATGCGCTTCGTCAAGCGCATCGTCGTTGGCAACGACAACCCACAGAACATCCGCACCGAAGCGGAAGTGCAGGAAGCGATGGATCTGGTTAACCGCTGCCTGAGCGGTACGCCGCGCGGCTATCTTCTCGGCTTCGAGAAGAGCTTCGGGCTGTACAACATCGGTGAACACCAGGTCGTTCTTCAATATGTGGTCTATCACATCGGCTTTGTTCGCAAGCCCGTTTTTCTGACCTGACTACCGTGACCAACCGGGTGCTTACTGTCGACGCATTGTGTCAGGCGCTCGCTGACATGCTCCGCGAAGTCAACGCGTCGCTCGCGCGCGATCCGCTCGCGTCCCCGGATTTCGACTGCGCAATGAAATACGCGTTGCAGTGCACGTACCACTACCGGCTCGGCGAGTTAACCTTCAGCTTGCCTTGTTGCGCGGTCACGCGTCGTATCGGCAACGCGCGGCAAACTGTACTCGCGCTGCGTCCGCCCGCCTGGTGGAAGCGCATCGGCCACTCCCCCGTGTACCGACGGCTGCATATCGATGTGCGTCCAGACGCAACCACCTTGCGCTTCACCCCGATCGAACGCACGGCGCTGGCTCCGCGCGGCAAGCGCTGGACCTTACTTTTGACGCAGAACCAGAAGCTGATTTTGGCCCTGTCCCCCGACGTCCCATCCGAGGCGCCGTCCGCATCGACCGGTCGTGCGTTCCTGCGCCGCATCACCCGATGGCTGCGTCGCAAGCCCGAGTCCGATGTGCGCGACGCTCGCTAAAGATACGCTATAGGGCCAACAGGAACTGTCACGAACCGTCTTTCTTAGTGATCCTAATATCGTGACAGGCGCCCCACCGCGCCCGCGATGCCGGATGTCGATCACGTGAAGGCATCGATTCCCAGGACCGCACTCTTAAAGGAACCTCCATGCCCGAACTTATCGAAATGGCATCCCAATTCAAGGGTTTGCCGATGTCAGACCTGATCGGCAGTCCGCTGACCGCAGCTTGCGATGCACAGATCAAACTCGCCAACGCGACCGCCGATTTCATCAAGTACGTCGGGTTTCTGCCGCCGCCCGCCAACGACCCCAACGGCGTCGGTGATACCCGTATCGCCCACTTCGCGTTCAGACGTCCCATTGCGGACCCGACCGACGCCAGCAAAACCATTGACGAGAACGTCACACTCGATGTGCCGCTGCTCGCCATCGTCAAAGTCCCCGCGCTAGGGATCACGAAAGTGGACATTACCTTCGACATGGAAGTGAAGTCGTCGTTTGCGTCGAAGGAGTCGACCGATGCATCCGCCAAATTGTCGGCGGACGCGAAGATCGGCTGGGGTCCCATTAGCGCGACGGTGCACATCGAAGGGTCCGTCGCGTCGCACAAGGAAAACACCCGTTCGTCCGACAACTCGGCGAAATACCACGTTCAGGTGCTAGCCGAAGATTCGGGCATGCCAGAAGGGCTCGCTCGCGTGCTGGACATTTTGCAGACCGCGATCCAGCCAAAGACGATCGGCACGACGCCGAACGCACCGGCGAATAATCCGGCTAACCCGGCGAATCCGGCGAATCCGAATAACCCAGCGAACCCGGCGAACCCAAACAACCCGGCCGACCCGAATAACCCCAACCCATAACCGCGGCGGGATCGACTACCCATCGATGACGGTGGCCTCAGCACCGTTTTGATTCCCGCCCACGGCTCATCATGGCGTCCCAACCGGACGCCATGTTCATCAGGATTCCTACCATGTCAGATATCACGCTCGATCAATTGAAGCGCCTGCTCACTGTGCCCGACCCGGACGCGCATGCGCAGCAATGGCTTAATCCCCTCAACCACGCGATGGCCGAATGGTCGATCGACACGCCTTACCGTCAGGCGGCATTTCTCGCGCAGACGCTGCACGAGTCGGGGCAGTTCCGCTATCTGTCGGAGAACCTGAACTACTCGGCGCAACGACTGCGCCAGGTTTGGCCTGCGCGTTTTCCCAGCGATGAGAAAGCACAGCAATATGCGGGCAACCCCGAAAAGCTCGCGAGCCTGATCTACGCAGACCGGCTCGGCAACGGCAACGAGGCTAGCGGAGATGGCTGGAGCTTCCGTGGGCGCGGGCTCATCCAGCTGACGGGCCGCGAAAACTATGAACGCTGCGCGCAAGGGCTGCAGCTGGACCTGCTCAAGCAACCGGACCTGTTGCAGGAGCCCGAAGGCGCGGCGCGTTCAGCTGCGTGGTTCTGGTGGAGTAACAAACTCAACGAACTCGCCGATCCGAAACCCGGCCGCGATCTGGCTGAAGATTTCACGACGATCACGAAGCGCATCAATGGCGGGACGATTGGGATGCAGGCGCGCATCGAGTATTGGGACAAAGCCAAGGCCGCGCTCGGCGTCGGTTGACGGAAACTGCCGCCGTTGGCACGTGCGCCACATCAGGCGTCGCCACCAAAGGTCGGCAGTCGTCAAGCCGTTAAACTCACGGACCTTACTTTCACTGCCCTTGTTGTTGCTGCAAATACTGCCTGACGTCGTTCATTGTTACGCGGCCGGTATGAGCGGTATCGATCTGAGCGAAGTGTTTCGCAATGAAACCAAGGCCACTGCTCTGCGCTTGCGCCTGCGTAATCGAGGCACCGTTGGCCAGCGCCGAAGTCCCACCGAGACGCGCTTCGATACGCTGCTGCGCCTGTTGTTGCAATTGCGTGCCGCTGGAAGGCGCGATGGGTCCCGGACGATTACTCGGGAAAAACGGGCCATCCACACCATGGCCGCCTTTGGGCAGCGTGACCGGCGCAACAGCCTGCGCCGCCCATGCTTGCGCGTCGAAAACCACCACGCTCAGCATGCCGATCACACCGGGAACAATCAGCGACGCAGCGCGCCGCAGCATAGCAATCGTAGACATGAATCCCTCACAATAGATGGCTGGGAGGACACCCCCGGTTTCGCGGCCGGGGGCTCGCATGCTTTAAAGGTTACTGCGTCGTCGTCGCCTGCGCGGTAGCGGTCGGCGTACCTGCCGGGCTCTCGTCACGCCACGGCGCGGGCAATGTCCCAAGCGACAGTGCGGACGGAATCGGTTGGCCGCCATAGTAGTCGACCAGATCCGCCTTCATCTTCGGGCGCGCGGTATCGTCCAGATAGATCATATGCCCGCCGGGGAAGAAGTTGACCTGCAGGTTCGGATTCAGGTGCGGCACCGTTTGCAGGCGCGCGAGCTGCTTCTCGGTGGTGAAAAACGGCGTGGCCAGATCGTGGTAGCCGTTTTCGGACAACACCTTCAGTTGTGGATTCAACGTGAGCGCGCCGAGCAGATCAGGCAACGTGTCAGGCAGCGGCTGACCGTCATGCGAGAAGTCCCAGACGTCGATGATGTTGTCGTTCAGCGGCACGTACGTCGCATTCGGCGCGGTATAGCCGAGATAGTCGGGCAACTGCGTGGCGAGTGCGGTCGTGAACGGTTGCGAGATCAGGATATCCGACGGGTCCGAGTCGGTTTGCAAGCGCGGATCGGAATCGGGTAACGACACACGTCCATCGTAGCGGCCGATCGTCGTGCCCGGAATCAGCGACGTGTTATACGGGTTTATGTTGAAGTAACCATTCAGCGCCTGCAGCGTCAGGCTTGAAGGAAAGCGCCACAACTGCAATGTGAGTTGCGACGGGAAGACCGGCGTGCCAAGCGCATCGGGAATGCCGAGCTGGCTCAGTGTCCAGGACTGCGCGTATTTCCTGAAGACGTTGTACTGGCTCGTGGCGAATAGCTCGGTTTGCAACGCATACAGCCCCAGGTCGAGCGGCGCGGGCGACGCCTGCTTGTAGTACGCGGCCACCTCCGCATACCCCGGGAAATAGCCCGCCAGCGTATCGGTGTCGAGTTGCAGCCCCAACGTATTCTCGGTAATGGCGGTCGCCTCGATCGCGTCGGCGAAGTAGTTCAGGATCGACGATTGCAGCACGATACCTGTCAGCTGCACGCCGGCCGATTCGAGCGCCAGCGCAAGCATATCGGTGCGCGGCGTGCCATACGATTCGCCGTACAGATAAATCGGCGAAGCGCTGCGATTGTTGGCCGTCAGATAGCGGATGATAAAGTCGCGCATCACGTTGACATCCGGATCGCAGCCCCAGAACACGCTGTTCGTGTTCGGCAGAATCGCCTCGGAAAGTCCTGTGCCGGGCGGGTCGATAAACACCATATCGGTGGTGTCGATCAGGCTCTCCGTGTTGTTCACCAGCGGGAAGTTCGGCCAGTTGGTCAAAAGCGGGTCGGGGGTGGCGACGCGCGTGGGCGCAAACGAACCAAGACGCAGCCAGATCGACGACGAACCCGGTCCGCCGTTATAGACAAAGGTGACGGGACGCGGCGTGCCATTCGTCGAGGGCGCGGTGTACGCAACGTAGGACATGGTCGCTTCGGGGTTGCCTTGTGCATCCGAAGCGGTCAAGTGGCCGGTCGTCGTCGTGTAGTTAACCGTCGTTTTACCGGATGTCCACTGGTAATGCATGATCGCCGCCTTTTCGGCGACCTGTGCCGCAGGCAAACCGTCATTGGCATTCGTCGAGTATGGAATCGGGTCGCTGTACGGCTGGTTCGCCACCTGTGGCTGCGCAGCGGTTTGCTGGTTTGCGTTCGCCTGTTGCATCGCGCTCGCGGCTGCCGATGAAGGGCTGCCGTCACCGCCACCACATGCCGCCAGCATCAGGACGCCGGTAATCAATGCGCCCGGTAAAGCTAGCCGCGCTAAACCACGCGAGCGGCCCCTGCAAGAGCTACGGTCTGGTTTCATGTCTGCCCCTGTGTTGAGTGTGCTACCGCTACTCGATGGCCGCCTTCGCCGCTCACGCGAATGCAAGACAGAAGCACGCGTCAAATTCAAAGGCGCGAAAAGCGGCTGACGATACAGTGAATAAAGCCGACAATATTCTTTCCACAACCTGACGTTTGCAATACATCAACAACGAATCGCATAATTAAGGAATGCCAACCACATAATCAAATGCAAAATCTTTTTTATGCGTATTTGTTCGTGAAAAATTCAGTAATGAATGTTGGCAGAGGAAAAATAGATGGTGATTCCGGGCTTTGTCAAGCCGCGTATTTTCAGGTATGCCCGCCGGATGCGGTTGATGTGAAATGACTTCGAAAATAAAAACGCCCTGATAAAGCAGGGCTATTCAACGTGAGACCGTCGCTACCGGAATTGCGATAACGAGCGGTGGGTATAAATCAATCGAGCTACAAGTCAACGCACGCGATTGCGAACATCAAGCGGCCCGTTCGGCTGATCCGCGACGCCACCTGGCTCAAACGCCTGTGCCTCCGCTTCGCCGTTTCAGCAGATACGTATCCATGATCCAACCATGCCGCCGCCGCGCTTGCGCACGTACGCGTTCAATATCGTCCATCACGTCGCGAAGTTTTCCTGCGATCAGAATTTCGTCCGGTGTACCGACATAGGCTCCCCAGTAGATGTCGAGATCTTCGTTCGATACCTGACGGAACGTATTTTTGGAATCGAGCATCACGACGATGCTGTCGACACCATGCGGAAAGCCTTCTGCGAGCGTGCGCCCGTTCGTGACCTCGAACGGGCGACCGATCGCGTTAAGCGCGACGCGATGCTGTGCCGCGAGCGCCTGTACGCTGCTGATGCCGGGAATCACGCGATAGTCGAATGCGTGCCGGCCGCTTTGCGAAATCGCGTCGATAATGCGCATCGTGCTGTCGTACAGCGACGGATCACCCCACACAAGAAAGGCGCCGCATTCGTCGTCACCCAGCTCTTGCGCGATCAGCCGCTCGACAATCTGTTGTTTGTCGCGATTCAGATCTTCGACCGTTCCGACGTAGTCCGCTTCGCCGACTTTTCGTTCCGGGCTCGACACCTCGACGATGCGATAGTCACGATTCCGCACATAGCGCTCGATGATTTCTTTTCGCAACGCGACCAGTTTTTCCTTCGCCGGCCCTTTGTCCATCACGAAGAACACATCGACCTGATTGAGCGCATTAACGGCCTGAACGGTCACATATTCCGGATCGCCCGCTCCAATGCCGATAATCAGCAGTTTTTTCATCTTCCACTCCATGTGCCGCCACGCTGAAAGCCACCGGTGTGTCCGGCTTTACGCGATTATCCGCGGGACAGTACACTAGCACGCGCTCCCACCACAGGAGAACGCTCGATGAGTGCCAACGCAACGGACCTATCCGCACCGGCGAGCATTCAGCACGTATTCGTGCTGATGCTCGAGAACCGGTCCTTCGATCACCTGTTTGCGCTATCCGGCATCCCCGGCATCGTCGCGGCCACACCCGCCAATACGAACACCTACGGCGACACGGTTTACCCATTCGGCGGCGACGCACCGGAACAACTGCCCACTGACCCGGGACATGAATTCTCCGACGCCGTCGAGCAGCTATGTGGCGCGGGCGTGCAGTTCCAGAAAGGTCAGCCTTTTCCACCGGTCGACAATTCGGGTTTCGCCGCAAACTACGCGACCTCGCTCACCGAGGGGCCGCTGCCGCCCCAGCAGGACGTGGGCGACGTGATGCGTGGCATCGACACGCGCACCCAGGCGCCGATGCTCTACACGCTCGCGACCGAATTCGTGCTGTGCGACGGCTGGCGCTCGTCGATGCCCGGGCCGACCTGGCCGAATCGCTATTTCCTGCATGGCGCGTCGTCGGCGGGCCTCGATCACACACCCACGCATGCCGAAATGCTCGAATGGGAATCCGTCGACGGCTTCACGTTTCCGAAAGGTTCGATCTTCGATGCACTGGGCGAAGGCCATTATCTCTTCTATCAGGACGAGTCGGGCTCGCTGTCCGGCCGCATACCGCAAGTCACATCGATCCGGAACATCCATTTCTTCGACGTCGATGACCTGTCGCACTTCGAAGCCGATCTTGCGCAGGGCTACAGCGCGCGCTACACGTTTATCGAACCGAACTACGGCGATATCGTGCACCAGACGTACGAGGACGGCAGCTCGCAGCACCCGAAAGACGGTGTCGCACGTGGCGATCAGCTCGCCGCGCGCGTCTATAACGCGATCCGCCAGTCGCCGCTTTGGAACAGCAGCCTGCTCGTGATTCTGCACGATGAACACGGCGGTCTGTACGACTCGGCCAGGCCGGGCAGCGCGCCTGCACCGAACGACGGTGCGTCCGCGGAGCTGAACGCGTCAGGCTTCGGGTTCGATGTCTACGGCGTTCGCGTGCCGGCGATTGTCGTCTCTCCGTGGGTCGCCAGGGGCGTCGTCGATCACACGGTGTACGATCATAGTTCGGTACTCGCGACCCTCGAGCGGCTATTCGACATTGCGCCGCTCACCGAGCGCGACCGCCGCGCGAACGACCTGCTGCCGCTTCTCACCGCCACCTGCCGGACCGACTGCCCGCAAAGGATCGGAACATGACGCAGACCGCCCCCACCGACCCGCGTGACGCCGAGCCCGTGCTCGACGGCACGAGCCTGATGGCCTATCTGCACGTGCTGAAGAAAGCGCATGGCGCGCTGGTCGGGCATGTGAATGCGCAGCAACGCTTTCGTCAGATCGTTACGCGCGGTCACGCGAAGCAGTACATTGAAGAGTTGATGCCGCAATTGCTGCGCGAGCGCGAAAAGCATCGACAGCATCGGCGGCGGGCCACCGGTCGCTGAGCCGCTTTAATCGCTGATTCGCTGCGATGAACACCAAGGCTTTACGTTTCGCTCGGCCGGCGCACGCCGCACTTTATGCGGCATGCGCTGCGACGCTCACTTCGTGCGGCGGCAGCTTCTGCCTCGGCGTCGATGGTTGCGGCGGCACCAATACACAGCCCAATGTCACGCTAACCGGCACCGCCGCGACCGGCCATGCGCTGGCCAGCGCGACGGTCAGTGCCGGTTGCGCCCAAGGCGCGGCCACCGCACTCTCGGACGGCGGCGGGAACTACAGCATCACGCTTAACGCCGCGCTGCCGTGCGTCCTGACGGTGACCTCCGGCGCCACGACGCTGCATTCCGTCGCGTTTTCCAGCGGCACATTCAATACGACGCCGGAAACCGACCTGATGCTCGTCTACCTCGCCGGGCAACTCGGCACGACCGAGAACGGTCTGCTGACAGGGTTTTCGACCAACGCAACGTTTCAGCAGGCGCTCGCAAACCAGACCAATGTCCTGGCCGCGCAAACAGCGGTCGGCGCGAATCTGCAGCAGCATTACGCGGTGACGCTGTCGGTATCCGCATTTTTGACGACACCGTTTATCGTCGGGCAAGCAGGCGTCGACAGCGACCTCGATGCGCTGGCAACCGCCGGGGCGATCGACGCGAACGGCATGCCGGATCCGGCCGCCATCGCGCTGATGTCGGCGGCCGGCAGTGCGCGTCCGCTCGGACAATAACGCGTGTCGCTGAAGCATCCGCCGTCACGCGGCGCGCCGGCGTGGCGTCAAACCCGCTTCAAACGCCGCTGCGCCCGATCGTCCGGACGCTCTTCCACTGCCCCTGCTCGACCTCGCGTCGTCGCGCGAAGAACTGGCGCGCGCTGTAAACGGTCGCGCAAACTTTGCGCGACGGCGCACGCGCGCTATTCGGGACGATCTGACAAAGCGCTGCTGCGCAACGGCGGCGTTGCCGCCCGCGTGTCAAGCGTTTTGAGTGCGTGATTAAATGGTTAGCGCCATCTTGGTTGACTCGATGCCGATTTATTCGATCATTCTGACGAATTGAAAATACTTAGGAACGTTAATTTTTTCCATTCCACCGATACGCGAGCCGCGACACGCCGCCAGTTTTCAACGCTGACTGACGGTTCGGCCCGCCGCAACGAGACTGAATAACTTTAATCTGTCATCGTTCTGTCATCCGCCTCACGGTTCGATGAACTTTTACGCTTCTCTCGCGCTGGCTTCGCATTACGCGACGTTGCCCCTCCTTCCTCCTCTATCGTTCCAAGCCGGATGCCCCTATCAGTGGCCGTTCCCCGCGGTCCGGGATAGCCGCTGCTCCTTCGCATTCGCCACAAGACCGGCACCTTCGACATCGGCGCTGCGACGCCGGCAATAGCAACGCCCTCCCTACCTGAAGGATTCGATCACCATGACTACCGTGTGGGACCCCATCAAGATCGGCAACCTTTCGCTTCCCCACCGCTTTGCGATGGCGCCGATGACGCGCAGCCGCGCGAACCCGGACGGCACGCCCGGCCCGTTCGCGGCCGAGTACTACGCGCAGCGCGCGTCGCTCGGCCTGCTGATCACCGAAGGCGTGCAGCCCTCCGAAGACGGCCAGGGCTATCTGACGACGCCGGGCATTCACAACGACGCGCAGGTCAAAGGCTGGCGGAAGGTCACGTCCGCGATTCACGACGCGGGCGGCCGCATCTTTATCCAGCTGATGCATGTGGGCCGGATGTCGCACCCGGACAATACGCCGCATCATCGGCAACCGGTCGCACCCTCCGCGCTCGCGACCGGCGAGCAGATGTACACGGCCAACGGCATGCAGCCGATGCCGACGCCACGCGCGCTGACCACGGCCGAAGTCAAGGCGACGGTGCAGGATATTCGCCGCGCAGCCGCGCTTGCGATCGAGGCGGGCGCCGACGGCGTCGAACTTCATGGCGCGAACGGCTATCTGCTGCATCAGTTCTTCGCGGCCAACGCGAACCTGCGCACCGACGAGTACGGCGGCTCGTATCAGAATCGGGCGCGCCTTGCGATCGAGGTCGTGCAGGCGGTTGCGCAAGAGATCGGTCCGGAACGCACCAGCCTGCGAATTTCACCGCTAGAACCCGTCGGCGGTCTGAAGGAAGGCGATGAAAATCTTGATCTTTATCGCTATCTGACGAGCGAACTCGACAAACTGAAGCTTGCGTATCTGCACGTGTACTACACGCCAAAGAGCGATGCATTGCTCAACGACATTCGCAACGCGTGGTCGGGGCCGTTGATGCTACTGCGCTCGCCACGGACGTTGGAAACCGTCGGCAACGACGTCGAATCCGGCCTCGCGGATATCGTGTCGATCGGCAAGTGGGCGCTTGCGAACCCCGACTTTATCGAGCGGTTCAGGCACAAAGCGCCGTTTAACGAGCCCATTGCCGCGACCTTTTATGGTGGGACCAACGTCGGCTATACCGACTATCCGACGATGGCCGCACGGTAAGCGCGGGGACCGGCCGTGCCAACGACGGCCGGTCCATCCGCCGGATTTCACCGTTGCTGCCGCAGCGCCAGCGCGACGCCGCTCAAGGTCAGCACCATCGCCAGCGCGGTGCGCGCACCTAGCG
This sequence comes from Paraburkholderia humisilvae, assembly GCF_902859855.1. Lineage (GTDB taxonomy): Bacteria > Pseudomonadota > Gammaproteobacteria > Burkholderiales > Burkholderiaceae > Paraburkholderia > Paraburkholderia humisilvae. The sequence goes on along the minus strand of NZ_CADIKH010000036.1, from coordinate 979 downwards.
GTTCGCCGATCGAAAGCGCCGCGGCGACGATGCCAAGCACCGGCACCAGCAGCATGCCGATCGATGCGATCTCCGCAGGCAGCCTGCGCAGCGTTTCAAACCACGCGAGATAACACACGCACATCGGCACCAGCGCCATGTAGATCAACACCGCCCAGCCGTCGGCGTGAAGCGCGGCGAGCTGCGGGCGTTCGACCGCAAGCCCGAACAGCACCATTGGCGCGCACCCGATCATCACCTGCCATGCAACCAGCGCGAGCGGCGCAATCGGCATCGGCTCGCGGTTCGCCACTGTGCCGAAAGCGAACAGGACCGCGGCGAGCAGCGCACAGATGATGCCCACGAGCCGGTTCGCATCGAGAGAAAAACCGTGGCCGCCGAGCAGCACGGCGACGCCCGCGAGACCCAGCACGAGCGCGCAAAAACCGCCTGCCGACGGACGGCGCGCCTGCATCGGCCACGCGAACAGCATCGCCCAGAGCGGCATCGTGTACACGAGCAATGCCGCCTGGTTGACCGGCAGCCACACCATCGATAGCGTCGACAGCCCCATCCATGCGAGCACGTTGGTGCCGGCCGCCAGCAACAGCCGCGGCAGCGCTCGCACGGGCACACGCATCGATTCGCCGCGCGCGATCACCAGCGCGAACAGCAGCAGCGCCGCCGCCACACCGGCGACGCCGCGCGAAAATAGCGGCGGCCACTCGCGCAGCAGCACTTTCATCGCGGGCCAATTGATCGCCCAGCCAACCGCGGTGATGAGAAGAAAAAGAAGACCGGAGAGACGGGACGATGACGATACGCTTTTGCTGGACATGCCTGTTTGGGGTATCCGCGAACGCGACTACGCTTCGACGTCCGCGAGTCCGAATATCTCCGACTGGTCGTTATACGAAAAGATCTCGCCGTAACGCCCCCAGTTGATCACCGCATCGAGCGTCTCCTCCGCGGCGCTATCCGAGAGGAAATCCTCCAGCTC
>NZ_CADIKH010000035.1 GCF_902859855.1 Paraburkholderia humisilvae | reverse complement strand
CCACAGCGTCATGAACACCAGCATCGACGAGAACTTCATGCGGTCGGCGAACGCGCCGGTGATCAGCGCCGGCGTAATGATCGCGAAGGTCAGCTGGAAGCAGAAATAGACGGTTTCCGGAATGGTCGGCGCGAGGTGACTCACGCTCAGCAGCGTCGCCTTGTCGCCCTTCACGTACGACATGCCCGACAGGAACACCCGCGAGAAGCCGCCGATGAACGAGTTGCCCGGCGTGAACGCGAGGCTGTAGCCGACCACGGTCCAGACCACCGTCACCAGACAGGTGATCGCAAAGCTCTGCATCACGGTCGCGAGCACGTTCTTCTTGCGGACCATGCCGCCGTAGAACAGCGCGAGGCCGGGAATCGTCATGAACAGCACGAGCGCGGTGGAGGTGAGCATCCACGCGGTGTCGCCGGAGTTGATCTTCGACGAATCCACGACGAACGGCGCGGTGGGCGCCGCCGGCGCCGCCGCGGCGGCAGCCGATGCGTCCGCGGGGGCGCTGGCGGTCATCGCGGCCGGTGCGGCCGACGCGTCGGCCGCAGGTGCCGCGGGCGCGCTTGCCGTCGTATCAGGAGCCGCCGATGCCGCGGCGGGTGCCGAAGCGTCATCCGCGACGGCGTTGCCGATGCCGGCTGCGAGCAGCGAGCCGACCATCAGCAGGGACATCAAAAGTTTGCGCATTTCCAGTTTCCTCTTGTCACTGTTTTTCTACAGGGCGTCCGCGCCGGTCTCCCCGGTGCGGATCCGAATCACTTGTTCGATCGGCGTGACGAAAATCTTGCCGTCGCCGATCTTGCCGGTACGCGCCGCGCGTTCGAGCGCTTCGATCGCCTGGTCGACGATGTCATCCGACACGGCCGCTTCAATCTTCACCTTCGGCAGAAAATCGACCACATACTCGGCGCCCCGATACAGCTCGGTGTGCCCTTTCTGGCGGCCAAAGCCTTTGACTTCCGTGACCGTGATCCCGGAGACGCCGATTGCCGACAGGGCTTCGCGCGCCTCATCGAGCTTGAACGGCTTGATGATTGCGGTAATGAGTTTCATGAATTCCTCTCGTTAGTGACTCAACCCGTTGCGTGCTGCTTACAAGTGCCTTGCGCCTGTCGGCGGCCACTCCCATGAAAGCCGCGGGCCTGCGCATCGGACGGCGTCCCGCCAAAGTGCGCGGGCCAACAACAGCAACTCGCATGCCATGTTGAGCACAGAACGGGTAGAGTTCTTGCCGCGCAAGGCTCTCGCGGCAAAACGCAGGCTGACTCGTCCGAATGGCCAGCGTTCGCGGCGCACGGTGGCGCGGCGCGTTGATCGTTGTTAGAGTGTCCGCACGCATGCAGGACGGCCGTGCGCAGCGACTGTGCACCAGCTCCGGTCATGCGGCGAGCGTTGCCGTGCCGGTATGCACCATCAACGAACATCGGCCCTCGCGAAGCACTGAGGTAACGACGTTTGCACAATTTTTGTGCGCAAGGGGAACGCAATGAAACAACCAAACGACATCTTCAACGACCTGCAGGCGCGCATGAGCGACCTGCTCAAGAACTCACCGGCCAAGGATGTCGAACGCAACGTGAGGGCGATGCTGGCCCAAGGGTTCTCGAAGCTCGATCTCGTCACCCGCGAGGAATTCGATACGCAGACCCAGGTGCTGATGCGCACCCGCGCACGGCTCGAAGAACTGGAACGGCGCGTCGCCGAACTCGAACAGAAACTGCCGGTCACCCAATCGTCCTGAACACTTTCTGATCTGAACATCATCGGCAAGCGAGCCGAGACGTCATCAGCGTATTAATGGGAGTGCGCGGCAACGCCCGCGTGTTCCGACGGGAGTCAACATGTCGCTTGCCGTGGTGAAGAGCCGCGCGCCGGCTGCTGGCCGCGCGCCTGAAGTAACCGTCGAAGTCCACCTTGCCAACGGTCTGCCGTCCTTCTCGATCGTCGGCCTGCCCGATCTCGAAGTGCGCGAAAGCCGCGAGCGCGTACGGGCCGCGCTGCAAAACTGCGGGCTGGATTTCCCGGTCCGCCGTATTACGGTCAACCTCGCTCCCGCCGACCTTCCCAAAGAATCCGGACGCTTCGATCTGCCCATCGCGCTCGGCATCCTCGCGGCCAGCGGGCAGATTCCGGTCGAGTCGCTCGCGCACCGCGAGTTCGCCGGCGAACTGTCGCTGACCGGCGCGTTGCGGCCGATGCGCGGCGCGTTCGCCATGGCCTGTGGAACTGCACGCGGCGCCGCCGCGATCGCACAGGGAGCGGGTACGACATCCCATCGCCATCCGGAGTTATACCTGCCCGCTGCAAGCGCCGCCGAGGCAGCGCTGGTGCCAGGTGTCGACGTGTTCGGCGCGACCGATCTGCCGTCACTATGCGCGCACCTGTCCGGTGACGCCGACGCGCGCCTGTCGCCGTTCGCACCGTTACCGCTTTGCGCCGACACGTCAGCTGCCGCACCGGATATGGCCGACGTGATCGGCCAGCGCGGTGCGCGCCGCGCGCTCGAAGTCGCCGCGGCCGGCGGTCACCACGTGCTGATGATCGGGCCGCCCGGCGCGGGCAAATCGATGCTCGCGGCTCGCCTGCCCGGCCTGCTGCCGCCAATGACCGACGACGAAGCGTTGACCTCGGCGGCACTGCTGTCGGCGAGCATGTGCGGTTTCTCGCCGGCTCAGTGGCGGCAAAGGCCCTTTCGCGCTCCTCATCATTCATCCAGTGCCGCGGCGCTGGTCGGCGGCCGCAATCCGCCGCGGCCCGGCGAAATCACGCTAGCGCACCTCGGCGTGCTGTTTCTCGACGAGTTGCCCGAGTTCGACCGGCACGTGCTTGAAACGCTGCGTGAGCCCCTTGAGGCGGGGCGCATCACGATTTCGCGCGCCGCATGGCAGGCCGATTTTCCGGCAGCCTGTCAGCTGATCGCCGCGATGAACCCTTGCCCGTGCGGCTGGCGCGGCGACCCAAACGGCCGCTGCCGGTGCACGCCGGAAATCGCCGCGCGCTACTTGCGCAAACTCTCCGGTCCGCTACTGGATCGTATCGATATCCAGATCGAAATCCCCGCGCTCTCGCCGGCCGAGCTCTCGGCGCGTGCCGCCGAAAACGGCGAGCCGAGCGCTGCGATCGCCGCTCGCGTGCAGCACGCACGTGAGCGCCAACTCACGCGCCAAGGCAAGACCAATCGTGAACTGGATGGACGCGAAGTCGACGGGGTGTGTCGACCGGACAACGCGGGAGAGAGCCTGCTGCGGGAGGCTGGCGAACGCTTCGGCTGGTCCGCGCGTGCCTATTACAGAGTGCTAAAGGTCGCGCGCACAATCGCGGACCTCGCAGGCGTCGATACGCCGAATGCATCTCAGATAGCGGAAGCGGTGCAGTACCGACGTGTGTTCGGCGCTACCTGACCCCAGCAAAAAACGGTTGTCAAGACTTGACTTATGCACACGAAACAGCGTCTGACAGATTTTGATACAAGTGAAAGGTACTTGTGAGGCCAACGTCAAAGAGCTTTGATTTTATTGAGATTTCTTTCCTGCCAAGAATGAGGGCAAAATAACCGCAGGCCCGCTGCACGGGGCTTTTGCGGCCTACCGAACATAGTTCTCAACAGAGATATCCACAAGTCCTGTGGGTAACAAAAAAACCTGAGAGAAATCCGTCTATTAGCGCCTTAAGTTGCGAAGGAACTTTCACTTCGAACGACGCTCCATGTCCGCCGATTGAGGGCGTTTTTACCCCGCTTAATACAGTTTGAACGACTGGAAGAATTGGTCTAGTTGCTCCGGCGGCGGGTCCTTCTTCGCGATGACCGCAGCCTGGTACACGTGCCGCCCCTTGGCGACCAGGCGCGCGTGCATGATCCGCGGTTCCTTCTTCGGTCCCGCCGGCCCGCTGAATGTCACTTCAAGGCCCTGCACATCGCCGCCGGCGGCAAGTGGCACCGGCATCGCATGCGCGTCGGGCGCCGCGCCGAGGTTGCGCGCAAGCCCATCACGCAAGAAGTCCAGCGCGGCGCGCTGGGTCCGCGGGTCGTCGTTCGGCAGCATCACGGTACCGACCGCAAATACCGCATCGCCGGCTTCGGCGGTCTGCATCGCCATTGTCATCGGTGTGCCGTCGATGTCGATCTGTCGTTCGTCCAGGCTCGGCTTCGCCGGCAGATCGACCGTGTACCCGTTGTCGTTGTTCATGATGGTGCGCCAGTCGTAGGTCGGCGAGCACGCGACCAACGACGCGGCGCAAACGAACGCGCACAGCGCGCGGCACAAAGGTGATCGGGCCAATCGGCCGCGCCGTGCTAGCCAGCCCGGGACGAGAAGACCGGGACGGATGTCAGGGCGAAGGCTATGGCGGCGAAATCGGGTAATAAAGCGGCTGGGCGAAAGCGAATGGAAATTGACACGAAACATGAATGACAGGAAAGGCGAAATCACACTAGAGCCACCATTATCCGCCCACATGCACGCTGCTGCCGCGTGTCTGGAATGCGGCTACAATGGCAGCCGCGGCATATGCGAGCATCGCTGCCCGCGCCTGCCGGCCCTTTTCGCGCACGCGGTGCGCCCCAGAGGTCCCAACCCATGAGCCAAGATACTGTCTCCCGGCGCACCAGCCCGATTCGCTACATTGCGATGGTGGTCGTTGCCGGTGCAATCGCGTTTGCTGGTTATTTCGCGTTCGGCAGCCAGCAGCATGTGCCCGATGCGACATTCACGCTGCTGTCCGGGCAGAAGGTTTCGACGGCCGATCTGAAGGGCAAGGTTTACCTGGTGAACTTTTGGGCAACGAGCTGCGACACCTGCATGAAGGAAATGCCGCAGATGGTCGACACGTATAACCGCTTCAAAGGCAAAGGCCTCGAGTTCGTCGCGGTTGCGATGAACTACGACGCACCGATGTATGTGGCGAACTACACCGAGACGCGCCGCCTGCCGTTCAAAGTCGCAATGGACGATGGGTCCGCGGCAAAACAGTTCGGCAATGTGCAGCTCACGCCGACGACTTTTGTGATCGGCCGTGACGGCAAGATTCTGAAGCGATATGTCGGCGAGCCGAGTTTCCAGGAACTCGACGCACTGCTCAATAAGGAACTCGGTTCGGCCTGAGTATCGATCGGCCGCCTTTTCCCCCCAGCATGAAGCCCGCTTGCGCGGGCTTTTTGTTACGTGCCACGTCACGCACGCGGCGGGCACGCTACGCACTTTCACTTCCCGTCTATTTGCTACGCGATGCATCCGCGCTTACGTCGATGCATCGCGCGCCTGAAGTGCGATTCCTGTATCTCACGTCGTCTGCGCCTCGATGCTTAAATCGTTCGGCGCGTATGCATGCGCGTCGCACGACGGCAGATCGTTGTGTATGCATCGATCGATCCGCCCGCATCGCGAATCGCTACATCAGTACGACGGGAACCTTATGCAAATCAATGGCTATCGCAACACCTATGCGCGCGAAGGCGCGCGCGATCAAGCGCCGCCACCGCTAGCGCCTGCGCCGCAACCGCAGATGTATACGCGCGCGCCCGGCACGCGAAATAACGGGAACGACGACATCGACGACGCGACCACGAGCAACGCCGTTCAGCCGCAGCGGCATCGTCAGCGGCCCAACGCAGGAACAGAGCCCGGAGGTCCGATCGACGACGCAAACGGCAATCACATCCGCGACCGCTGGGACGATAGCGGCTCGCATATCCGCGATACCTGGAATGACCGCACCGGCGTGCGCGCCCACGAGATGTGGGACACGGACGGTACGCATGTACGCGATGCCTGGAGTGAACAAACCGGCCAGCATGTGCACGACACATGGGCAGCGGACGGAGCGCACATGCGCGACTCGTGGGATGAGCAGGGCAACCATCTGCAGGAGGCATGGACTGCCCAGGGGCAATATCTGCGCAAAGCATGGAATGAGCTGACCGCGCGCGTGCAGGACATGCTCAAGCGTGACAACGACAACGGGACGCAGCCCACAAACAATCGGGACAAACCGGTCGAATCATCACCCACATCACCCGACGACATTTCCCAGCCAGCACCCGATTCCGACGATACCCGCACACGCTCGCCGCACGCGGGCGAACGTCACGCCGATCGATGCGAGACAAACCCCGAGTCGCATCCCGTCGGTGACGGCAGGTATGGCCACGGTGTGGCTGGCCCGCTCGGGCACGGCGGCCCCGGTCCGACGAATCGCGGACACAGCGGCCCTGGCGGTGGCGGCAATGGTGGCGGAGGTGGGGACGGCGGCGGTGGAGGCGGTGGATCGATGGGCCCGACCGGCGGCGCAGGCCCCACGGGCCAAATGCGGAATATGGGCCCCGCCGGCGACGCAGCCAGCCCGCGCATCGACCGTGGTATGGGCGCGTCCCAGTTCTCGCAGGCCGCGCTAAATCGATTGAACAGTGCCCCCCAAAACCTGATGCACATCCTCGATCTCGCGCTCAAGCGGCTCGACAAATACGGCGCCAATGATCCGGAACTTCAGCAATGGTTCGGCAAAAACGCAGATGTCAATGAAATAAGGCGAACTCTGACCAGGATGCAGGAGACACTTGCGTCAGGAGACTACAAGATATCCCTCGACCCAGGAACGCGCGATGGATGGGAGATGGCTCACGTGTTCCCCAACGACACGACACACACAATCCACGTGAGGCCGCACATGCTGGACGCGGTCTTCGGCAAAAATACGCCCGAGGTGACGATTGCGCACGAGCTCAGCCACTTCAACGATATCAGCGGCACACGCGATCTGAAATACGGCGACTGGAACGCGTTATCTCTCGCAAGAACCAATAGCACGGCAGCCATGCATAACGCCGAAAACTATGGGATGTTCATCCGGCAAGTGGCGCAACTGCCCGAGGTGGCGTGATAACCGACATGCGCGCTTGCCGTGATCCGGCGTCGTGAGCCGCGCTGTACCTGATGCCGGATAGCCGCGGCGCCGCCATGCCAACACATCACCGCTCGCCGTCTCCCCGCGCGACGAGGCCGTATCGCTTGATCTTTTCATACAGCGTCGCCTTGCCCAATTGCAGCCGGTCGGCCGCCACTGCGACCGCACCGCTCGCCTGCTCCAGCGCCTCGGCGATCACCGCGCGCTCGAACTGTTCGACGCGCTCCTTCAGCGACTGCGTCTGCACCTCATCCACCGACGTCGCGACCGTATCGTCGACGATACCGAGGACAAAACGATCGGCCGCATTGCGCAACTCGCGCACGTTGCCGGGCCACTCGCGCTGCATCAGGTTCGTGCGTTGGCGATCGGTCAACATCGGCGCGGGCCGCTGGTATCGCACCGCCGCGTCGAGCAGGAAGTGCTCGAAGAGCGGCACGATATCCTCACGGCGCTCCGCCAATGGCGGCAATCCGATTGTGACGACATTCAACCGGTACAGCAGATCGCGCCGGAACGTGCCGGCTGCGACATGATCCGTCATATCGCCCTTCGCCGCGGCCACGATCCGGCAGTCGACACGAATCGGCTGGTTCGAGCCAAGCCGTTCGAGCACGCCATCCTGCAGCACACGCAACAGCTTCACCTGCAGCGCAAGCGGCATGCTCTCGATCTCATCGAGAAACAGCGTGCCGCCCGACGCGTGTTCGAGCTTGCCAATGCGGCGTTTCGCCGCGCCGGTGAATGCACCCGGCTCGTAGCCGAACATCTCGGACTCGAACATCTGCTCGGGCAGCGCACCGCAATTGACCGCGATAAACGGCTTGTCGCGCCGAGGCGACAATTCGTGCAGGCTGCGCGCGATCAGTTCCTTGCCGGCGCCTGTGTCGCCGTTGATCAGCACCGCCGCGTCGGTTGGCGCGACATTCGCAATCAGCCGGCGCACCTGCTCGATCGCCGGACTACGGCCGATGATGCGTGGTGCGACCGAGCTCTGCTCCGCCAGCTCGCGACGCAGCGCAAGATTCTCGAGCAGGAGCGTGCGACGCTCCAGGGCGCGCCGCACCGTCTCGACAAGCCGCTCGGATGCGAACGGCTTTTCGATGAAGTCGTACGCGCCATCGCGCATCGCCTGCACCGCCATTGAAATGTCGCCGTGTCCGGTGACAAGAATCACCGGCACGTCCGGCGCGCGCTCCCGGCATTGAGCAAGCAGTTCGAGCCCGCTCACACCCGGCAACCGGATGTCGCTGACCACGACGCCGGCAAAATCGCCATCGATCAGCTTCAGCGCCGGCTCCGCGGCCGCATGCCCCATCACTTCGAAGCCTGCGAGCTGCAAGCTCTGCACGCTCGCGCGCCGCACCAGTTCATCGTCTTCGATGTACAGCACCTGGATACTTTTGTTCGCCATGGTTGTCGCTACGCCAATTCAGGTACCCGCGACGAGCGGGTCGCCGACCTGCGCGCGGGCGCGGCGCAGCGTCAGCGCGAAGACCGCGCCGCCGTCGGGCGCGTTGCGCGCGACCAGCGATCCGCCGCAATCGCGCGCAATCGACGATGAGATCGCAAGGCCGAGCCCGAGCCCCTGCCCCATCTCCTTCGTCGTGAAAAACGGTTCGAACAGGTGCGGCAACACGTCGGCCGGAATGCCTGGGCCATTGTCGCGCACCGTGATGGTCAGCGTCGCGCCGGATGCCTCCATGTCAATCGCGATGCGCGGTGCGGACCGGCCGGCCACCGCGTCGAGCGCATTGCCGAGCAGATTGATCAACACCTGCTCGAGACGCAGGTCGTCACAGTTGACCATCAGGTCCGCGTGTTCGGTGTCGATGTTGAAGCGCTCGCGGATCGGATGCGCCGCACTCGCATCGAACAGCGACACTTCAACCGTTACGCCTTGCAAACGCGTTTGCAGCAACGCGAGTACGTTACGCAACGCGCACGCGACCGGCGAGCGCGCATTGCGCGGCCGTGCCCGGCCGACGAACAGCTTCAGCTGGTTGGTGATTTTGCCCATGCGCTCGGTGAGCGCGGCGATCGCTTCGAGATTCTCGTGAGCGGCGGCCTGATCGCCGCGCTCGAGCAGCACACGCGTGTTGTCCGAGAAGCTGCGCAATGCCGCAAGCGGCTGGTTGAGCTCATGCGTGATGCCCGCCGCCATCTGCCCGAGTGCCGCGAGCTTGCTTGCCTGAATCAGTTCATCGTGTGCGGCGCGCAGTTCCTGTTCGGCGCGCGCGCGTTCGCGTACCTCGTTTTTCAGTTGCTCATTCGCCTGAGACAGGTCCGCGGTGCGCTCGGCCACGCGCTGGTTCAGCTCCGCATAGGCCTTTTGCAGCAGCGCGCGGCTACGCATCACTTCGCGCACACGCGCCCGGCGCATGCGCCAGTAGAACAGCAACAGGCATAGCGACACATAGCCGAAGCCCGTGACGATCGTCGCGTAGCGCGCGTCCGCGTTCACCGGATCGACCGGCGACATCGTGATCAGATGCCAGTCCGGTTCGCCGAGCGCGCGGCTCGACGCGAGATAACGCGGCGCATAGCGGCCGCCGCCGATCCGCACGATCTGCGCGCTGCCGTTCAGCTTGCGTTCGATCGTCATCGGCAGCGGCGCGATCGGTTGCTGCGCATACTGGCGCGTCTGCCGGATCGAGTCGATCACTTCGGTCGAAAGCGGACGCACCGTGTGGTACTTCCACGCGGGCACCGACGACAGGAAGATCACGCCGTGGTCGTCCGTCACGATCAGCGGCTCCGACGCGTCCGCGCCCTGAAACCATTCGAGATTCAGCTTGACAACCGCAACGCCGACGATCTTGCCGTCGAGCATCACCGGTTGCGAAATGAAATAGCCGGGATCGTGCGACGTCGTGCCGATCCCGAAGAAACGCCCGACGTGGCCTTGCACCGCGTCGATGAAGTATGGCCGGAACAGATATTCGACGCCGATGAAGCTGTCCGGATCGAGCCAGTTGCTGGCCGCGACGCAGATGCCGTCTGAATTGATGATGTAGGTGACGTTCGCGCGCGCCTTGCGGTTCAGGTCTTCGAGGTAACGGTTTGCGCGTGCGACGTTCGCCGGATTCGGGTCCACCACGACGTCCTGCACAATCGGGTGTTGAGCCAGCAGATACGGCAGCGACTCATAGCGTTCGAGCGTGCTTCTGAGTGCGCTCGTCGTGCGGTCCGCGCGCGCGGCCGCGTTCGTGCGCAGCGTTTCGATGCCGCGCTGCCAGCTGATTGACCAGGTGAGACCGCACGCCGCCACGAGCCCGGCGACGAGCGCGAAGAAAACGAGCAGGCGGCGCGTCACGATGGCGAAGTCAAGGCGATGAGGATCGCCTATTGTGGCACATTGCGCCACATCATCTTCGTCCGGCGGGCGCGCCGCATGCATCTGCCGCGCGGCCGCCGGCGGCGCCGCTATGCGTCGCGGCGCCGTTGCACCCACGCTTAGACTTCAGCCGTTTCGCTGACGGACACATCGCGCTGCATCACGGCGCGCAGCTTCGAGCGGTCGAGTTCACGTTCCCACGCGGATACCACCACCGTCGCGACACCGTTACCCACGATGTTCGTCAGCGCGCGGCATTCGCTCATGAAGCGGTCGATACCGAGAATCAGCACCATGCCCGACAGCGGAATCGTCGGCACGACGGCGAGGGTCGCGGCGAGCGTGATGAAACCTGCGCCGGTCACGCCGCTCGCGCCCTTCGACGTCAGCATCGTGACGGCGAGCAGCGTCAGCTGTTGCGCGAGCGTGAGATCGGTATTGGTCGCCTGCGCGATGAAAAGCACCGCCATCGTCATGTAGATGTTGGTGCCATCGAGATTGAACGAGTAGCCGGTCGGCACCACGAGGCCCACCACGGAACGCGAGCAGCCGAGCTTTTCAAGCTTCAGCATCAGCTGCGGCAGCGCCGCTTCCGACGAGCTCGTGCCAAGCACGATCAGCATCTCTTCCTTGATGTACGCAACGAAGCGGAAGATGTTGAAACCCACCGCACGTGCGATCAGGCCGAGCACGACGACGACGAACACGACCGAGGTCAGGTAGAACGTGCCGATCAGCTTCAGCAGCGGCAGCAGCGAGCCGATGCCGTACTTGCCGATCGTAAACGCCATCGCGCCGAACGCACCGATCGGCGCGAGCTTCGTGATGATCTTCACCACGCCGAACAGCACGTTCGAGATGCCCTCGATGAAATGCGTGACCACCTTGCCACGTTCGCCGATCGTCGCGAGCACACTGCCGAACAGCAGCGCGACCAGCAGGATCTGCAGGATTTCACCTTGCGCGAACGCCGACGAGATCGTGTCCGGAATGATGTGCATCAGGAAGTCGACGGTCGTCTGGCCATGCGCCTTCGCCGCGTACGACGCCACCGCCTTGCCGTCGAGCGTCGACGGATCGATGTTGAAGCCGACGCCCGGCTTGAGCACATGCGTCGCGATCAGACCGAGCACGAGCGCGAAGGTCGACACGATTTCGAAGTACAGCAGTGCCTTGCCACCGACACGCCCCACCTTCTTCATATCCTGCATGCCGGCGATGCCGGTCACGACCGTACAGAAAATGATCGGGCCGATCACCATCTTGATCAGCTTGATGAATGCGTCGCCGAGCGGCTTCATGTCGACAGCGAACGCCGGCGAGTAATGTCCGAGCACGATGCCGATGATGATCGCGGCGATCACCTGAACGTAGAGGATTTTGTAGAAGGGTTTCTTCACGATGGGGTTCCTGCAATGGAGTAAGCGACTGGCTTGCCCTGCAGCGCATCATGCGGACGGTGGTCGTACGCCTGTGCGCGGGTGACAAGCCGCTACAAGACGACGATTTCAGAAGTACCAGGACAGGAATTCGGGCATCGTGTCTCCTTGCTTTATTTTTGAGCAGCGCCATGACGGGCCGCGCGCCAACCCTTTGCAAGGTCAATGCCAACGCAAGCCGCGCAGCTGCACTTTGATTTTTAAAGCTATTTTTCGCCCGGACGAGCGGACGCGTCCGGGTTTCCGGAAATCTGGAATTGCGATGTCGGACATTCCAGAATGTGGGCGTAAGGTAAAACCCTTACCCGCACGCAAGGTCTGTCAGGGCGGCAAGCGATGCCAACCGCTGGTTATCGGCGCTTGTCGCCGCCTCCCCGCGCCGTCGGCCGGCACGGTCAGGCGCCCTCTTCGAGCACCAGCAGGTTGTCGTGCGAAAAGCCAAGCGCGACAGGTTGTCCGCGCTCGGGCAATACGCGGTTCGGGTCGTTGAACACGTCGAGCGAGATGACCGCATCCTGCACGCGGGTCCGGATCCGCACCACCGCGCCCAGAAAACTCACCTCTTCGACGGTCGCCCGCAGCGTATTGCGGCCGATCGCCGGCGCTTCGAGCACGATCGCTTCGGGCCGCAATGCGAGCAGCCGTTGCTTGCCGGCGTCGTCGGGCGCGAGGCTTTGCGTAGTCGTGAGTTCCTGTCCGTCAACCGCCATCCGGCCGGTGGCCGGATCGACGATGTGCCCGGACAGAATATTCAGCGTGCCGACGAACGATGCGACAAAACGCGTGCGCGGGAAGTTGTAGATCTCGAGCGGCGTGCCGACCTGCTCGATGCGCCCTTCGTTCATCACCGCAATGCGATCGGAAATTGACAATGCCTCTTCCTGGTCGTGCGTGACGAAAATCGACGTGATGCCAAGCTCGCGCTGCAACGCGCGAATATCCTGCCGAAGCGAAATGCGGATCTTCGCGTCGAGCGCCGACAGCGGCTCATCGAGCAGCAGCACCTGCGGCTTGGTCGCGAGCGCGCGCGCCAGCGCGACGCGCTGCTGCTGGCCGCCGGATAGCTGCCAAGGGTAGCGATCGCCGAGCGACGGCAGCTTGATCAGTTCCAGCATTTCATCGACGCGCTTGCGAATCTCGTGCGGCGCATGGTGCGCGATGCGCAAGCCAAAGCCGATATTGTCCGCGACGGTCATATTCGGAAACAGCGCGTACGACTGGAACACCATGCCGACGTTGCGCTGGCGTGTGCGCAGATGCGTGACGTCGCGCCCATCGATGCGAATCACGCCGCGCGTCGGCGCTTCGAAGCCGGCGACCATCCGCAGCACGGTCGTTTTGCCGCAGCCTGACGGACCCAGAAACGTAATGAACTCGCCGTGCTCGATCTGCATATCGAAGCGATGCAGCGCGGTGTTCGACCCGAAGGTCTTGTGCAGATTCTCGATCTCGAGGAAGGCCATGAGCGGGTGCCTCAATCAATGCGTCGTCGGTTCGTCAGGTTTTTTGCGGTGTCATTGCGCGCGCCGAGCCGAATAGCTGGATCAGGCCCATCGACGCCCAGGTCACCGCGAAAGCGATGATCGCGAGTGCCGACGGTTCGTATGCGCGGTTCGCGCCGATCAGTTGCAGGTAAGGCCCAAACGCAGGCCGATCGAGCAGGCTCGCGATCGTGAATTCGCCGATGACCACCGCGAAAGTCAGGAACGCGCCCGACAGAATGCCGGAGCGGATATTCGGAAAAATCACCTTGAACAGAATGGTCGGCCAGCTCGCGCCGAGGCACTCGGCCGCCTCCGTCAGCGAGCGGATGTCGACCGCGCGCAAGCCGGCGTCGACCGCCCGGTACATATAGGGCAGCGACAACGTCACGTAGCCGAACACGAGCAGCAGATCCGTCGCGCGCTCATTGCCGGTGAGCGGCAGGATCGAACTGCTGTTGTAGATGCGCAGATAGCCGAACACGATCACGATGGCCGGGATCACGAGCGGCAGCAGCGTGATGAACTCGACGATGCCGCGCAGTTTCGGCAAGCGCAGCTGCACCCAATAGGCGGTCGGCACGACCAGCAGCACGCCGACGACGATCGTCAGAACTGCCATCAGCATCGAGTAGCCAAACGATGCCTGAAAATGCGGGTCGGACAACACGACGCGGTACGCATCGAAGCTGTAGCTGCCACGCCGCATCCGCAAGCTGAACTCGAAGGTCGCGATAAGCGGAATCAGAAAATACAGCGCACCGACGATCATCGCCGTCCATGCGCCTACACGTGACTGACGCGACGGATGTTTCATCGGCGTCCCCTTTCAGCGCGCGAACGTAGCCAGATATAGCCGCCGTTCGACAGGCCCGTCACGACGATCATGCCGAATGCGAGCGCATACCCGAGGTTCGGGTTGTGCATCACGTCGCCGCGAATCTGCGCGTAAAGCAGGATCGTCACGATGTTCAACGAACTGCCCGTCAGCGCATACGCGGTCGCCACCGCGCCGAACGAATTGGCGAACAGCAGCAGCGTCGCGCCGAGCACGGCGGGCCACAGCACCGGCAACGCGACGTAACGCCAATACTGGTACGCGGTGCCGCCGAGGCAATCGCACGCTTCGCGCCATTCGCGCTTCAGACCGTCGAGCGCGGGCGTTACGATCAGCACCATCAATGGGATCTGGAAATACAGATAGGTCAGCGTGAGCCCCCAGAAGCTCAGGATGCTAAAGCCCGTCGAATACAGATTGATGCCCGCGTACTGCTTGAGCAGCATCGTGACGAGCCCGACACGACCCAGCGTGCAGATAAACGCGAACGCGAGCGGCACGCCGGCGAAATTCGACGCGACGCCGGAGAATGTCATCAGCGTCGGCCGGATCCAGCCCGGCAGCCGGCCCTGCACCGCGGCCCACGCGAGCAGCGAGCCGAACAGCGCGCCGCCGAACGCGGACGCCGCGCTCACCTTGAAGCTGATCCAGTATGCGTCGAGCACGCCCTGCTGGAACAGGCCGCCGAAGTTCGCGAGGGTAAAGCGACCCTCCGCGTCCTGAAACGCGCCGATCATCAGGAACGCGGTCGGCACGATCAGAAACAGCAGCGCGAACACGAAAAACGGCATCACGCCGATCCACGTCCAGACCGCCGCGCCGCGCGCCGGTCCATCGACCTGCGGCGCGGGCGTCGGCACGGGTGGCACCCGCAGATTCCCGTCGTCGCGCCCGGCGTCCGATGAAGCATTCATAGGTCAGGCACCTCAGGCCGATGCGACGGACGCCCGCCCGCATTCGCGGCGCGGCGCCCGCTGCATACATCCACTTATTTGACGTTAGCGCCGACGACTTCGTCCCAGTGCTTCGTCACCGCTTCCTTCGTCGCGTCCTGTTGCTGCAGCGTCGGAAAGACCGCGTTCTTGTAGGCCTGCGCGGGCGGCAGCTTGTTGAGCAGCGCCTGTGGCACTTTCTTCGCGGCGACGAGTTCGTTATAGCGCATCGGGTGGCAGTAGCCGGCGAGCCAGCCAAGCTGGCCTTCATCCGAATACAGATATTCCATCCACAGCTTCGCGGCGTTCGGATGCGGCGCGTATGCACTGATCGCCTGCACGTACACGCCGGCGACGACGCCCGTCTTCGGCACCACCACTTGCACCTTGGGATTGCCCTTCAGCGTGTCGCGATCGGCGAGCGCGTTGTAATCCCAGCGCACGATGATCGGCGTGGTGCCCTGCGCAAGCGACGCCGCTTTGCCAATCACCGGAACGAAGTTGCCGCTTTTGTTCAGATCCGCGAAATACTTGAGGCCCGCCTGGTCGGCCTTGCTCGCATCGCCTTTTGCCGCTGACAGGCCGGCCGCGTACACGCCCTGAATCGCCTGGTTCGCCGAGCGGGGATCGCCAGCCAGCGCAACCGCATTCTTGTATTCGGGCTTTTGCAAATCCGACCAGTCGGACGGCGTCTTGTCGATCATGTCGGCGTTCACCTCGAACGCGAGGACGCCGTAGTAGTCGCCGTACCAATAGCCTTCGGCGTCCTTCGACGAATCCGGAATCGACTTCCAGGTCGACACCTTGTACGGCTGCAGCAGGCCCGCAGCCTTGGCCGATGGTCCGAACGACAGACCCACATCAATCACGTCCGGCGCCTGCGGGCCCTTGTTGCCCTTGTTCGCCTTGATTGCCTCGATTTCGTCGCCGGAACCTGCATCCGGATTCAACTCGTTGACCTTGATGCCGTATTTCTTCTGGAAGTCAGCGATCATCGGGCCGTAGCCGCACCAGTCGTGCGGCAGCGCGATCACCGTCAACTGACCTTCCTGCTTCGCGGCAGCAATCAGCGCATCAGGCGGCGCAGCGGTTGCGGCGCCGGTGGCGGCCATTGCCGCGACGGCTGCCGCCGGAAGTGACAGCAAACAACGTGAGCGGGTCGAACTCATGTTTATCTCCATACTTGCCGTTAATGTGCTGCGTTTTAGAAGCTTGTTCTTGAGTTTGTCTATCGGCGCGCGGCTCGACGTGGTTCAGGACAACGCGTCGTCACCGATCAGATCGAGCCGATCGGTGCAAATCATGTCGACACCCCATTGCACCAGCTGTCTGGCACGCACGGGGTCGTTCACTGTGTAGGCAAGTATCCGCAACCCGGCGGCACGAACCTCGCCGACGAGCGCTTGTGTCAGATGCTTGTGATCCGCGTGCAACGATACGCATTGCAGGTCGTGCACGATGCGCGGCCAGTCGTCGGGCACCGCATCGAACAGCATGCCGCGCGGCAGCGCCGGTGCAACAGCGCGCGCTGCGGCCAATGCGTCATAGGAAAACGACGACAACAACGGCGTTCGCGAACGCCACAACGCAAGCGCCGCGCGGGCGACACGTTCGCCGGTCAACGCGTCGCGACCGGGGCAAGGCTTGATTTCAATGTTGGCGGCAAGACCGTCGCGTTCACAGCGGGCAGCCGCATCCGCAAGCGTTGGCAGGCGTTCGCCCGCGAAGCGACGATCGAACCACGAACCGGCGTCGAGCGCCGACAATTGCGACCAGGTGTGTGTCGCCGCCGCGCCGCGCCCATTCGTGGTGCGACCCAGCGTGTCGTCGTGCAGCAGGAACGTCTGGTTGTCCGCGGACAGCTTCGCATCGAACTCGACCATCCGGTAACCGTGCTGCACGCACGCGTCGAAACCTGCCAGCGTGTTTTCCGGCGCGAGCTTGCCACCGCAGCGGTGCGCGACAAGCCGTGGGTACGGCCAAACGGCGGATTGGGCGTCGTCGATTCCGTTTCCCATTGTGCGCTGCGAAGATTGGTTCGATGCCGGTTGATTCGGTCAATGCGAATTGATTGGATGAGACTATAGCGTGTTGTTGTAGACGGCCGCGAGTTCCGCCCACTCCCCCGTGAGGCTCCCCGTACGCGACTTCACTGCACAGCGACCGCGCGGGCCGGTTGTTCCAGGCAAATCCTGAGGATCGCGAATATTGCGCGGCATCCTCGTCGCGGCGTTGCAGGATATCGGGTTCGATAACGTGCGAAGGCTAAAGTCAAAAGGCCAAACTTGCAAGCTTCCAAAAAAGCACGAATGGGTGCGCAACCAATCAGCCGATTTGTCATGTCGGCGACATGCAATTTCGATAGGTCGGCCACGGCGTCAGGCAGATATCGACCGAGCGCATCAACTCAGCGCCTTGCGTATCGTGCGAAACGATTCGGCGAGGCCGGCGTGGATGGGTGAGTGGCACCTGAGGTCGCGCGCGTGGAGAGAAGGCCGGGCCGGATGATGCTTGCGTCGACCCGGCGGAATGAAGCGGCCGCGCTCGCTAAGCAACCAGCATGCGAACTTCCCGCTGCATGCGCGGCGTCATCTGGCGCACCTCCTTGGCCAGATTGATTTGCATCGCGGTCGACGCAACGTCGACCAGACTCTGCTGCAGGTTGTAGTTGCCCTTCGCCTGCAGCCACGCAAGGATATCGGCCAGATGCCATACCGTCGTGGTCCCCTCATGGACCGGCGTCGGAAAGCTCGTTGCATGCGTGATCATCAGCTTGCGCATGTTTTGCCGTGTGACCCCGACCGCTTGCGCAGCATCGGTAAGCCCGACGAAATCGGGCGCGGCCTCGATCAGCTTGGCCGCCGGAACAGCCGTCTTCACACTCGCAAGCGCACTGACCAGTGCCTCTTCGGCAGATCTCGCCTTGCGCGTAAATTCGAGTGCGATACGTCCTGGCTGACCGATACCGACCAGTGCGTCATCGCATCCGGCCGCACCCAGGCGCTCGATGAGATCGTCCATATTGGTGTCGTTCTCCGACAACTGGTACTTCAGCGTAAAAATGTACTCCATGACTACTCCTTCTGCGGTGCGTGCCGTGTGGCAGACCTTTGCTTCGTGTGCGTTGTGCAGTTGTCGACAACCCGCATCAAAGCGTTCGCGTGATTGCCGGAACTGCGCGGCGTACGCCAGACACAGGTGATACAAAACTCTCCGCAACGACAATCGTCGTCTTTGTACGGACAATAAAGCTTTCCCCACGCATGAGCCCCACCGACTTCCACGCGCCAACCATGGGCTTCGGCGTGCCTGAGCGCTTCTTCGATTTCCTTCTTTGGATGAACTGACCGCGACATGCTGACCTCAAGCTTAGAGAGATTGCGATGAGTTGTCAAATGACAACTTTTTTGAGATGCAACAGAAGTCAGCAGACGGTCTCGGCCCGTCGTATTTTAAGAATGCCAAACGATCCATATATGCCCTCACCACGTGTTCAAAGAAGAAGCATCGTGCCGGGCAAGCGATGTCACATCAATATGCCAAACGATGTAGTCCGAATCATTTGGCGCGCCACATCCATCAGCGATGGAAATATAAAAAGCCCGCCTTTATTGAACTGCACCCCAAAAGTTGGACACCGATCCGACCTCTGGGGTGTTTTTCATGGCGAAGTACGATGAGCGGTTCAAACGGAAGTTAGTCGACACGTATTTGCGCGGTGACATCGGCTTGCCGATGCTGGCTGCGCGTCACGGGATCGACTACTCGATGCTGCGTCGCTGGGTGGCGGCGTTTCGTCTGCACGGCGGCGCTGCACCGCGTGGCAAGTACACCCACTATGACGCCTGCTTCAAGCTGAAGGTGCTGCAGCACATGTGGCGTGACAGGCTGTCTGTGCGGGAAGTCATGGCGCTGTACGACATCCGCCAGGCGGCCAGTGTGCCACGCTGGGCACGACTGTATGATGAGGGCGGTATTAACGCTCTGGCGTCCCGTTCGAAGGGGCGTCCCCGGCAAATGGTCAACACCCCGCCCGACAAGCCTGCTGAAGAGAAAGCGCCTGAGACACGCACGCGCGAAGAACTGCTCAAGGAAAACGAGTACCTGCGCGCGGAGGTGGCGTACCTAAAAAAGCTCGATGCGCTGCTCAAGGCAAAGAAGCGGGCAGCGCAAAAGAAAAAACACAGATCGTGAACGGGCTCAGAGGCCAGCATCCGCTTGCCGCACTGCTGAAGGTCGCCGGACTGGCGCGTAGCACGTTCTATTACCAGTTGCGGATACTGGAGGACGGCGAACGTCACGTCGAGCTGAAGGAGAAGATCAGTACGATCGACGAACACCATCAGGGCCGCTACGGCTACCGGCGCATCACGGCTACCATCCGCAACGCCGGCCAGATCGTCAATCACAAGACAGTGCAGCGGCTCATGGGCGAGCTGCAACTGAAGTCACTCGTGCGCCCGAGCGCTACCGGTCCTGGCGCGGTGAGGTCGGACGCATCGCGCCGAACCTGCTGAGCCGCAAGTTCGAGGCTCATGCGCCAAACCAGAAGTGGGTCACCGACGTGACGGAATTCAATGTCAACGGCCAGAAACTCTACCTGTCACCGGTGCTGGATCTGTACAACGGCGAGATCGTGGCCTGGCAGACAGCTCGTCGCCCGAGCTTCGAACTGGTCAGCGGCATGTTGAAGAAAGCCCTCGCCCGGCTGCGCAGCAGCGAAACACCATTGCTGCATTCGGATCAGGGCTGGCAGTACCAGATGTCTGCCTGGCGGCACACGCTGGCCATGCATCGCGTGCAGCAAAGCATGTCGAGAAGGGGAAACTGTCTGGACAACGCGGCCATGGAAAGCTTCTTCGCCACGCTCAAGTCAGAGTTCTTCCGGCTGAACCGCTGTACCAGTATTGAACAGTTGCAGGCCGGACTACGGCGCTACATCCACTATTACAATCACGAGCGCATCAAACTCAAATTGAAAGGGCTGAGTCCTGTGCAGTACAGAACCCAGCCCTTAGCTGCCTAGCTTTTCACTGTCCAACTTCCCGGGGTCAGTTCATTATGCGGCGGGCTTTGCAGCGATTTATCTGAATCGAAGCGTGGTGGCGTCTTCAGACCACACCGGCTCCGTGTGCCTGGACATCGGCGTGGTAGCTCGAACGCACCATCGCGCCGACGGCGGCATGCGTGAACCCCATCTTGTACGCCTCTTCCTCGTACATCCTGAATGTGTCGGGATGCACATAGGCGCGCACCGGCAGGTGATGTTCAGAAGGTTGCAGGTATTGGCCGATCGTCAGCATGTCCACGTCGTGCGCGCGCAAGTCGCGCATCACCTGCAGAATTTCTTCTTCCGTTTCACCGAGACCCACCATCAGTCCGGACTTCGTCGCGACATCGGGATGCAGCGCTTTGAAATCCTTCAGCAACTTCAGCGAGTGCGCATAGTCCGAGCCTGGACGCGCCTCTTTATACAGACGTGGCACGGTCTCCAGATTGTGATTCATGACATCGGGCGGCGCCGCATTCAGGATGCCGAGCGCGCGATCGAGGCGCCCGCGGAAGTCTGGCGTCAGAATCTCGATGCGCGTGTCGGGTGACAGCTCGCGCGTCTTCTGGATGCACTCGACGAAATGCGCAGCCCCCCCGTCGCGCAGGTCGTCGCGGTCCACGCTCGTGATCACCACGTACTTCAATTTCAACGCAGCGATCGTGCGTGCGAGGTTGAGCGGCTCATCGGCGTCGAGCGGATCGGGCCGGCCGTGACCGACATCGCAAAACGGGCAGCGGCGCGTGCATTTGTCGCCCATGATCATGAACGTCGCGGTGCCCTTGCCGAAACACTCGCCGATATTCGGACAGCTGGCTTCTTCGCACACCGTGTGCAGGTTGTGTTCGCGAAGAATCTGCTTGATCTCGTAGAAGCGCGAATTACCCGTCGCCGCCTTCACGCGGATCCAGTCCGGCTTCTTCAGCTTTTCGATCGGGACAATCTTGATCGGGATACGCGCAGTCTTCGCCTGCGCTTTCTGCTTGGCGGTGGCGTCATATGCGGCAGGGGCCGCAGTGGCGTCAGGGGCGGGATGACCTGCGAGGTTCGCGGTGACGTCAGTCATTCGTTCGTTCCAGTCAGGCGGTGGGGGCACCGGCCTGTAATTGGGCGGCGGCTTGCGAAACGCCGTCGATGTTTGCGGTGAGGCGCGCTGCCAGCGTACGAGCGACGTCGTTCCAGTCGGCACGCGCGCCGAGTGTAGCCATATCCACCGTTTCGAGCCCGGCGTAGCCGCACGGATTGATCGCGAGAAACGGCTGCAAATTCATGTCCACGTTCAGGCTTACGCCGTGATAACTGCAGCCATTGCGGATTTTGAGCCCCAACGCGGCGACTTTCGCGCCGGCGTGCAGCTCACAGGCAGACTCCGCAGGAGCCGGTGCGACATAGATACCAGGTGCGCCTGCCTTGCGTTCTCCGGCGAGATTATACGCCGCGAGCGTTTCGATCACGGCCTGCTCGATCCGGTTGACCAGCTCCCGAACCATCAGTTTTCGCCGGCGCAAATCGAGCAACAGGTAAGCGACGATCTGGCCAGGGCCATGGTAGGTGATCTGCCCGCCGCGATCGACCTTGACGAGCGGAATGCCGCTGTCCGTCGCCAGCAGATGCGCAGGGTCGCCGGCCTGGCCCAAGGTAAACACCGGCGGATGCTCGACGAGCCAGATTTCGTCGGTGGTCTCGGCCGTGCGCGCTTCGGTGAACGCGCGCATCGCGTCGAAGCTGACCTGATACGGTTCGACGCCGCGCCAATGCAGCAGGACGGGCGCACACGCGGACGCGCGAGCAGCAACGGCATTCGCAACCGTGGTCCCAACGGGGGTCGTTTCAGACAGCGCCGTTCCGGATGGGGTAGATCCGGACAGCGCAACAGACGGGGTAACCGGCGTGGCGCACATGATGGCGCAAGTTTACCGAAATCTCGCGGGCCTCGCCGACTGCGGTCCGATCCGCGCGGGCGCGGATCGGCACAGATTCCATCAACGCTCCACCGTCACCCACGTCATACGGTGCGCCAGCCGCCGCGCAGACGCGCGCCGATCCGCTCGGCGACCCGCGCAAACCAGTTGATCGCGCGCTCGTCCGCCCGCTTTGGCACATAGAAAACGACATAGGCTTGCGCGCCGCGCTCGACACTCAGCCACAGCCGTTCGCCGCGACGCAGCCGCAGCGTATTGCCCGGTTCAAGCCAGTAATCGTTGACGTCGTCGCTGCGGGTCACCCAAACCGCGCCGCCATGTACCGACAACCGTGTGCTGGCCGTGACAAACAACGGCACCGTCTCACCGGCACGGACTTCGAAGCGGATGCTAGAGGAAATTTCTCGCATGACACCCTCACAAAAGAACGTTTCTGACTAGAATCCTAGTCGTGACAAGGGTTTGCACCAAACGATCAATTTTCACGGGTATGTGAGAAAATTTAGCAATGGACCTTCGTGACCTGCCTTCGCTGAACGCCATCAAAGCCTTCGAGGCCGCGGCGCGGCACGAAAGCTTCTCGCGCGCGGCCGACGAACTGTTTGTTACGCACGGCGCGGTGAGCCATCAGGTTCGCGCGCTGGAAGCGGAACTCGGTGTCGCGCTATTTACGCGCGACGGCAAGCGCCTGCGTCTGACCGACGTCGGCCGGCGTTACGCGGTGCGCGTTCGCACGGCGCTGGTCGCGCTGGCGGACGCCACGCGCGAAATTCGCGCGAGCGAGCGGGAACGACGGCTCGTCGTGTCGATTCTGTCGTCGTTCGCCGCACGCTGGATTACACCGCGCGTCGGCAGCTTTATCGAGGCGCATCCGCAATGGGATCTTGAACTGCAAACCAGCAATGTCCTGGTCGACTTCGCGCGCGACGACGTCGACGTCGCCATTCGGTTCGGTTACGGCAGATATCCGGGGCTGCAAGCCGAGTTGTTGCTCGAAGAGGTGTTCTTCCCGGCCTGCGCGCCCAATTTCAACGGCGGCAACTTGCCCGGGACGCCGGCCGATCTGGCGAACGTGCCGCTGCTGCGCTCGGACGACCAGTTATGGAAGCGCTGGTTCGATGCGGCGGGCTTGCAGGACTGGCCCGAACCGAGCCGCGGCGTGCTGTATCAGGATTCGTCGAACCTGCTGCAGGCGGCCATGGACGGCCAGGGCGTCGCACTCGCGCGCCGGGCGCTCGCGACGCACGAAATAGCGGCCGGACGGCTCGTGCGGTTATTCGACATCGACGGTCCGTGCCCGTGGCAATACTTTTTTGTCTGCCCGCCGCAGCTGCGGCATACGCCGCGCGTTGAAGCGTTCCATGACTGGATTTTCAGCGAGGCCACGCGCTTCAAGGCTGAACTCGAGCAAGTCTGCTCGAACGGTCGGAAGGGCCCGATGCAGGGCCGCACGAAGAGCCCTATGCAGGACCCGTTGCAGGTCCGCGATTAAGACTGACGCTTCCGTTCGACCGCGACATGTCGTCGCCGATCGAATCCGGCGCGTAAAGCGACAGAACCGCTACAGGACCACCTTCACCATCGGATGACCGGTAAGCGCACGGTAGATATCGTCGAGGTGCGCGCGGTTCTGTGCGCGCACGGTCACGGTCAAACCCATGTAGTTGCCGGCGCTCGACGGGCGAGTCTCGATGCGTGCGGCGTCGAAATCGCTGTCGAACTGCAGGATCACCGCCGCGATCGTCGCGACGAAGTCGGGGTGCGATTTCCCCATCACCTTGATCGGAAAATCGCATGGAAAATCAATCAATGACTCGTTTTCGGAACTCATACCATCGCCTCTTTGCGGCAAACCGCGCGCGTACCGGCCGGCACGCGCGCGGCAATTGAAACGGCCAGCCGCCGCTGCGGTTGCAGGCTTATTTCTTCTTGTTGAACATCAACATCAGCGAATCCCACACACGGCCGACGATACCCGCTTGCGGCACCGGCTGCAGCGCGACGATCGGGAATTGCACAAGCGTCTTGCCGTCCGACACGAGCTTCGCGGTACCGACCTGCTGGCCCGCCGCAAGCGGCGCGATCAGCGGATCGGCGTGCTCGACTTGCGGCTTCAGCTTGTCACCGAGCCCCTTTGGAACCGTGATGTACTGATCGGTCAACACACCGAGCTTGACCGTATCCTGCGTGCCCTTATACACGCGCGGCGTTTCGATTACCTGGCCAGCCTTGTAGAGGCGCACCACGTCATATGCGCTATAGCCGTAGTTCAGCATCTTCAGGCTGTCCTGCACGCGGTCGTGTTCCTTCACCTCGCCCATCATCACGGTGACGAGGCGGCGCGACGCATCCGGTGCGCCCGGCACGGGACGCTTCGCGGTCGCGATCAGGCAGTAGCCCGCCGCTTGCGTATGGCCGGTCTTCAGCCCGTCGACCGTCGGATCGAGCCACAGCAAGCGGTTGCGATTCGGCTGCTTGATCTTGTTGTACGTGAATTCCTTGACTGAGAAGATGTTGTAGTAGTCCGGATAATCGCGAATCAGGCGCGTCGACAGAAGCGCGAGATCGCCAGCGGTCGTGTAGTGCTGCGCGTCGGGCATGCCGTTCACGTCGGCGTAATGCGTGTTCTTCATGCCGAGCTTCTGCGCTTGCGCGTTCATCATCGCGACGAACTGCGCTTCAGTGCCGCCCACCAGTTCAGCCAGTGCGATAGCCGCGTCGTTACCCGACTGGACGATCATCCCGTAGACCAGATCGTGCACGGTCACCGGCTTGTTCGCTTCGATGAACATCCGCGATTCGTCGTTGCGTACGCGGCGGACCGCCACACTCGGCATCACCGTTTGATCCATCGAGATCTTCTTCGTGTCCAGTGCCTGAAACACGAGGTACGCGGTCATCAGCTTCGTCAGCGAAGCGGGCTCGACACGCTCATCCGGATTGCCCGACGCGAGCACCTGATTGCTGGTCGCATCGACAAGGACCCACGAGCGCGCATTGACGGCCGGTGGCGGCACCTGCGCAAACGCGGTGCTCGCGACAAGCGTCGCAGGCAGCACGACGCCGAGCGTCACTGCGCGGCTAATGGATTGGGGAACGAAAGACGCCAGTGACGGGAAGCCGGAATTGGAGAAGCGCATAGGATGGGTTCGGGCAGAAATGAGCATTCACGCGTGAGCGGCGCGCAATTTGCGGAAACCGGCGAGCACACGTCGCACCGCGCCGTGCGTATCCACGAGAGGACAGCGGCAAGACAGCGCAGCGCTTTTTGGACTACCGGCGACACGATCGGTTCGCGCAGCGTACCTCGTATCCGCTGCGGCGCGGACATGATTAATGCGTGATCGATGCATGATCATTGCGCAACGCCTGTGGCGGAAAGGGCGCGCTGCGCCCAAAAAAAGAGCGCTCATTATACGCGCCGCCAGACCACATTTTTCCAGCCTGGCCCCGCTTTTACCGCGATTTCTTGCGACGGTGTTGTGTTCACGCACTGCGTGCATCAACGCGAGCCGAAGCCGCATTGCGCTGGAACACGCACTCTGCGCCGCGCAGCAACAGCGCGACGCGGGCAAAGCTCAGCGCCAGGCGTCGACGATGATCCGCTTCAGAATGTGGAGCTTGCGATGCAGGAAATGCTCGGCGCCCGGAATCACGACAACCGGCAATTCCTGCGGTGCCGCCCAGTCGAACACGGATTGAACCGGCACCGTGTCGTCTATTTCGCCGTGAATCACGAGCGTCGTGTCCGGCACCGGCGCGACGTCCCAACGGCTCGTCGCGGTGCCGACAAACACGATTCGCTCGATTGCGCGCCCTTCTTCGCGCAGCCGCGCGGCAACATGCGAAAGCACGAAGGTGCCGAATGAAAATCCGGCGAGCACGAGCGGCAGGTCAGCCTGTCCGGGTTGTGCGCGCATGTAATCGAGCACCGCGCGCAGGTCATCGCGCTCGCCGACGCCGTTGTCGTGCTCGCCCTCGGTCGCGCCAACGCCGCGGAAATTCGAACGGTACGTCACGTACTTCAATTGCACCAGCGTACGCGCGAGTGTTTGCGCGACCTTGTTGTCCATCGAGCCGCCGAACAGTGGATGCGGATGCGCGACAAGCGCGATGCCGCGCGGTTCGCCGTCGGGCAGATCGAGCGCGACCTCGATTTTGCCCACCGGACCGTCGATCAGGAATTTCTTCGTATGAGCGTTCATTGGCGCCGCTTCCGGGTCAATTTGACGGGTCGATTGATGGATGACCCAACTGGCTGATCGATTTACCGATCCATTTTCAGACGCTCGACCACCTTGCCGTTCACCAGGTGGGAGTCGATGATTTCGTCGATGTCGCTTGAATCGACGTACGTGTACCACGTTCCTTCCGGATAAATCACGACTGTCGGCCCCTCTTCACAGCGGTCGAGACATCCGGACTTGTTGATGCGCACCTTGCCCGGCCCGGCGAGCCCCAGCTGCTTGACGCGCTTTTTCGCGTATTCCTGCATTTCCTGCGCATTGCAGTTTGCGCAGCACGGCCGCGCCGCGCCGGGTTCCCGCTGGTTCAGGCAAAAGAACACGTGATACTTGAAAAATGAATCCATCGGCGTAGGCGGCAAGGCGAAATGGTTTTGAAAGTGCGGACCTTGAAGACCGCGGCACGGGCTTAAAGGCGGGGCAAGCGTCGTCGCTTGCGATCGATCCAACCGATTATAGCGACCGCTTCCGTGAGCCGCTCGTACAGCGCTCATGCAGGCATCACACAGCGTTCACGCGGCGCACACGCGCAACTCGGCGCGGCTGGGTGGGCCGATCACGTGCGTTGCCCGCCGCTCGCGCGCCGCCGCGTGAGCCATGCGCGCTCGGCGGAAAACGCGAGCCACACGAGCGCCGCGTACGGCCATGTCCACGCAAGCCAGTGCGCGAGACCGTTGAAGTGCAGATAACGGCCCTGGCGCCAATCGGCGAGCACGACATCGAAATAGGGGTTCACCGGCAGCAGATTGACGAATATCAACGCGGTCATCAGCGCGGTGGCCGCAAGCGTCGCGCGCCATGCGAACGGCAGCACCAGCACGAGCAAAACCGCGGCAGTGCCGCACGCCAGTCCGATCAATGCGCCCGGCGTAGCCCAATCGAATGCGAGGCCGCTTTGCGACTGCAGAAAGGTGGCACCCGCTTTGACCGCGAGCGTCGACACGATAAACGCCACGAGCAGAAGACGGCGCGGCGCACGCCGGCGCATCGGCAGCGAGGCGAGCGCGCCAGCCGCGAGCAGGTTAAGCGCGGTGATCAATGCCTCCCATCCGTCATCGGGTAGCCACGCGGAGATGAACCCCGGCCACGACGGCACGTGCCACGCGGCAGGCGCCCACGCGAGCAGCGTCTCCTGCATGCCCGCATCGAAGCGCAGCCACAACGCGCGCGGCCAATCGCCGAGGCCGAACAGCCGTGGCGCCGGAAACATCGTCGCGAACGGCCACAGCGCGGCAATACACGTGATCGCCGCGCTATCGCGTTCAAACCACAGAAAGCGGATGCGTCTGAACAGGCCGCGGTCGAGCAACGCTCCGGTGGCAGGGGACATCAATGCCGCACCCAGCAGCGCACCCAGCGCATTGGCCGCCAGATCGAGATTCGACGCGATGCGCGTCGGCAAATAGGTCTGCCCGGCTTCCATGAGCGCCGACAGCAGCGCGCCGGCGCCGAACGCGAGCCCCACCGCCAGCGAGCCGCGCACGCGCGGATAGACGGCCAGCACGACCAGCGCGCCGAGCGGCATATAGCCAAGCACATTGGTGACGACGTCGAAAAGCGTCAGGTATTGCGGCAGCGGATCGGTGAGATAAGCGAACGGCGCAAGCCCGAGCGAACGCCAGCCGTAAAACGGATACCACGAACCGTACACGATCAGCGCCGCGTAGAACGCGAGCGCCTGCCTCGCCAACGCCGACGGACGGCGCTGCCACGGCTTGTCAGTCATGCCGCGCTCCGCGGCGCGCGCGGCCCGCCCGTCATTGCGCGGCGACGACCGCCTGCGCGTCGAGCCATGCGGTGATCTGCGCAACGAGGTCGTCAGTGGCGGCTGCAATTGCCCGCGCGCCCCCCGCCGCATCCGGTGTGCTCGCCGGCGCACGCGCGGCGAATGTGTGTTGGCCGACGACCTTGCCCTGGAAGGAGAGCGTCGCGCGCGCGGTCACCGCGCCGTGGCTTTGCGCCTGAGCGTCGAAGTCCTGTTCGAACTCTTCGAGATCGACCCTCAGCACCGGCGCACGCATGCCGTCGCCACCGGTCAGCACAGTGCCGCGCGCCGACAACGCGTTGCGCAGCCGTTGCGTCAGCAACTGGGCGGGCGGCATCGTCCAGTGGCTATTTGCATACGACGCGGTGCGCTGCGTATCCACGTAACTCAGCCGGTAGATCAGCCGGTCGGAGCCGAGCGTCTCGGGCGCGGTGACGTCGAGCATCTTGACGGGCGACAGCGGACCCGCGCTCGCCACCTGCGCGGGCGGCCCGAGATCGTAGCGGATGTCCGACATCACCGTCGAACTGCTCGCGCATCCGCTTAGCAGCGCGCCGACGGCGAATGCCACAGCAAACATGGGAACAAGCGGAACACCGCACGGAATGAGGCGATTGATCGCGCGTGACATGGGCGTATTCCTTTCAGATCATTTTTGCGTGATAGCACCCGTCGCAGCACCCGTCGCTTCCGGCCATGAGAAGCCCGGTTCGCCCGGACCCGGTGGCTGGCGCGGCGCGCCGAACAGGATGCTGCGTGGGTCGTCGCTCAAGGTGTTCGCGGCCCGATCGACCGAGCGCACCGCCGTGCGCACATCGTCGGCCAGCGAATTGACCTTCGGCAGCGTGTCGTAGCCGACCCGCGCTGACATCTCCTGCAATGATGCGTTCATTTCGGTCAGTGCATCGCCCGCCTGCTGTGCCGCCGTGCCGACCTTGTTCAGGTTGGTTTCGAGCGGACCGTTCGCCCGGTTCAGGCTCGACACTAACTGGTTCGTCGACGCGAGCGTCGCGTTCAGCTGATCGACCGTGTGGGGCAGCTTGCCGGCGGCCGGCGCCATTTGCTGCGTCAGCGACGTGACGCCGTCGGCCGCCTGCTGCAGGCTTGCCACGGTTGCGACCAGTTGCTTGCGATTCTCCGGCGACAGCAGGTCATCGACGTCCGACGCGACACGTTCGAGCTGTCGCAGCAGCACTTCTCCACGTTTTTGCAGCTGATCGAACAGGCCCGGGTGCAACGGCAACTGCGCGACGTCTTTGGGCGTCGAAGGAAGCGGCGTCTGGTTCTTGCCCGTATCGTCGAGCTGCACGAACGCGATGCCGGTGACCCCCTGCAGCGCGAGCGTGCCGTATGTCGAATGGGTGATCGGCGCGCGCTTGTCGACCAGAATGCGGATCAGGATCTGTCCGGTATGGTCCGGATCGAACTTCAACGACTGCACCTTGCCCACGTCGAGTCCGCGAAAGCGCACTGCCGCGTCCGGATAGAGCCCCGTCACATTGGTGCGCGCAATCAGGTCGTAAGGTATGCGCTCCGACCGGTCGACGTTGAACAGAAACGCCGCTGCCGCGATCGCGAACGCCAGCGCCACGGTGAAAAGCCCGGCCCAGAAGGCGTGCGATTTGTTTTCCATCGTCAGGTTCCCCAGGTTCTCCGCTTACATCGCGGTTCGCAGCGCGATTGCGTCGCACGCGGGTTCGAGCGCCTCGGACGGCAGCTTCGCGCGGCGCTCCGGCGACAGCCCTTGCAGCGCGAGACGTCCGCGCAGGCCGAGGAAATACTCGCGGATGAACGGATGATCGACGTGCGCCACTTCCTCGACCGGCGCGGCGACCAGCACCTTGCGGTCGGCCAGCACCGCGACGCGCGACGACAACGCGACCATTGTGTCGAGGTCGTGTGTGACCATCACGACAGTCAGCCCGAGCGCGCGATGCAACGCGCTGATCAATTCGACGAATTCGTCGGACGCCTGCGGGTCGAGCCCCGCGGTCGGCTCATCGAGGAAGAGCAGTTCCGGCTCGAGCGCGATCGCGCGCGCAATGCCGACCCGCTTGATCATCCCGCCCGACAGCGCCGCCGGCATCTTCGACGCATTCTTGCATGGCAGGCCGACCATCTCGAGCTTCAGCATCACGATGTCGCGCAGCAGTTCTTCCGGCACCTTGCCGAGCTCGCGCAATGGCTGCGCGATGTTGTCGAATACCGACAGCGATGAAAAGAGCGCGCCCTGCTGGAACAGCATGCCCATCCGGCTGCGCATCAGGCGCGCCTCTTCCGGATCGATCTGCGACGTGTCCTCGCCGAACACCTTGATCGTGCCTGACGTCGGCTTATCGAGCCCGAGGATCTGGCGCATCAGCGTGGTCTTGCCCGAGCCTGACCCACCGACGATCGCGACGATCTCGCCGCGCCTCACGTCGAAGTTCAGGTGCTGGTGCACGACGTTGCGGCCATAGCGTTTCGTCAGGTTGCGCACCTCGATCACGGTTTCGGCGATCTCCGGCAGCGGCTGGTCCCGTACGGCATGTGTAAGCGGCGCAATCATGAGAGCCCCACGTTCTGAAAGAGAATCGCGAACACCGCGTCCGCGAGAATCACGACCGTGATCGAGGTAACGACCGAGGCCGTTGTGCCTTCGCCGAGGCTTTGCGAATTCGCCTTGATGCGAAAGCCGAAATGGCAGCCGACCAGCCCGATCAGCATGCCGAAGGTCGCGCCCTTACCGAGACCGATCCACAGGTTCGCGACCGGCACGACGCTCGGCAGCGAGCGCGCAAAGTACGACATATCGATCTGCAGCACGAGTTTCGCGGCGAGCGCACCGCCCAGCAGCGAGATGATGTTGGTCCACATCACGAGCAGCGGCATCGCGACGGCGAGCGCGATCACCCGCGGAAGAATCAGCCGCAGCCCGTGCGGAATGCCCATCACGCGCATTGCGTCGAGTTCTTCGGTGACCCGCATCACACCGATCTGCGCGGTGATCGACGAGCCCGAACGCCCCGCGACGAGAATCGCCGACAGCACCGGCCCCAGTTCGCGGATCACCGCTAGCCCGAGGATATTGACAATGAACTGGTTCGCGCCGAACAGACGCAATTGCTGCGCGGACAGATAGCTGAGCACGATGCCGATCAGGAACGCGACGAGCGCGATGATCGGCAGCGCTCTCGCGCCCGCGTAGTAGACGTTCGCGGAAATTTCTTTCCACGGCATGATCTTCGGATTGCGCGCGACCGACAGCAGGTCCAGCACCACGCGGCCGAACATCGCGACGCCGCCGTACAGATGCTCGAAGAACGAGAAGAGACCAAGACCGAGCCGCGTGAACGGGTCGGGGCGCAGCACGCTCTCGGGGTTCTCGCGTTCGCGGTCGAGCAGTGCGATCCGGTCGAAAATGTCACGCTGTGTCGCATTCAACGCAACCAGATCAGCGGGCAGTCGATAGCCCCACATGCGCCACAGCGCCTGGCCGCCGACGTGGTCCAGCCGCTCGATGCGCGACAAGTCCCATTGCGCGACCTTGTCGGTGCCGATCAGCTCGCGCAGGCGGGGCAGCGCACGGCCCTGCGAGCGGTCGCGCGCGAGTGCGAGCGCAGTCCACTGGCCGGACAGCCGGACGATCTTGCCCTGTCTGCCTGCCGCGACTTCAAGGCCGGGCGGAGTGTCGTAGTTCAAGGCGCTGGATGGTCGTTGTCGGATTAACGGGCATTGTAACGAACGCGCCGCCTCGCGGCCGTGCGGGCATGCCCGGCCCTGCGCCGCCGGAGGTCGGCGGGTCACTGCACGAAGCGGCAAGAAGCGGCAAAAAGCGGCAAACACCGATGGGACGCGACGGGAATTGACGAAAACCAGCGTCATTCGGCAACACTGGGCAACACCGCGCCACCGGCATTGACGAGCGGTGGGTCGCGGCCGGTGCGAGTGGTCGCTACAATACGCCGCATGACTATCCCCACCTCATCTGGCGCCCACGATACCGACGACTGGCGCATCGACCGCGCCCGCGCGGTGACGCTATTCGGTCCGGCCGCGCACGACTGGCCGATCGAGATCGTCGAGGAAACCGGCTCCACCAACGCCGACCTGATGGCCCGCGTGAAAACATTGCCGCGTAAGGCCGGCGCGCTCGAGCGGCCGATCGTGCGGGTCGCCTATCTGCAAACCGCGGGCCGCGGCCGCCGCGGCCGCCCATGGTACGCGGAACCGGGCAACGCGTTGCTGTTTTCGGTCGCCTGTGTGCTGCCGTGTCCGCTCGAAGGGCTGGCGGGCCTGAGTCTGGCGGTCGGTGTCGCGCTGGTCGACGGGCTGCGCTCGCTGCCGGTCGCGGGCCCCGGCCAGATCGCGCTGAAGTGGCCGAACGACGTGCTGCTCGAAGGCGACAAGCTGGCCGGTATCCTGATCGAAACCGCGTGGAGCACCGACGACGCAAGCGCGGTGGTGATCGGCATCGGCACCAATGTGAAAGGCGCCGACGAACTGGCCGCGAAGGTCGGCGCGCTGAATGCCGGCGTGCCGCCCGAAGCGCGCGGTGCGACGCCCACGGCGCTGTCGCGTGCGCTGCCGACAGCCAATCTCACCGATACGCTCGCCGCCGAGCTCAACGCGCTCGAACCGGCGCTCAAACGCTTTGCGGCGGAAGGCTTCGCGCCGTTCCAGCCGCGCTGGAACGCGTGTCACGCCTATGCCGGCCGCGAGGTGCTGCTGTTCGAGCAAGGCGTCGAAGTCGGGCGCGGCATCGCCGAGGGCGTCGACGAGCGCGGGCAACTGCTGCTCGATACGCATATCGGCCGTACCGCGATCTCGACCGGCGACGTGTCGCTGCGGCTTGTCGAGCGGGGCGTATCGTGAACCGCGCGCCGTTTTTGCTGATCGATGCCGGCAATAGCCGCGTCAAATGGGCGCTGGTCGATGGCAACGGCGCACAAACGCACAGCGGCACGTTCACGCATAGCGGTTTGCTGGTGAAGGGCATCGGCGACCCCCTCGTCGCCGAGCACGAACCCGATTGGCACGCGCTCCCGGCGCCGCGTGGCGCATGGATCTCGAACGTCGCGGGTGAAGCCGTCGCGCGGCGCGTCGACACGCTGCTCGACGCGTACTGGCCCGCGCTGCCGCGCACAACGATTCACGCCACCGCGCAGCAATGCGGCGTGCGCAACGGCTACACGGTGCCGGCGTCGCTCGGTAGTGACCGCTGGGCCGGCATGATCGGCGCACATGCGGCATTTCCGGATGAAGATCTGCTCATCGCGACCTTCGGCACTGCGACCACGCTGGAAGCGCTACGCAAGGACGGCACGTTCGCGGGCGGATTGATCACGCCGGGCTGGTCGCTGATGATGCGCTCGCTCGGCGAGCACACCGCGCAATTGCCGACGCTAGGCACGCTCGACACACAGGACCCGCTGACGGACGATCACCCGTCCGAGGCCGCCATCCCTGCGTGGTCTGATCCGCATGCGTTATGCTTCGCGACGAATACGCACGATGCGATCGCAGCGGGATGCGCACTGGCGCAAGCGGCGTTCATCGAGCGGATGTGGCGCCGTCTGCAGGACGAATGGCGTACGCCAATGCGGCTCGTGGTCGGCGGCGGCGCAGCAGGCGAAGTGGTCAGGTCGCTGCAGGTGCCGCATACGCGGCACGATTCGCTGGTGCTCGCGGGGCTCGCGTTGATCGCCACCGATGGCGCCCCGCACGCCGCATAAGAACAGAAACAGGTTGTCGCTCACGACGACTGACACCACACAACGGAGAGTCCACCGATGCTGCGCTGGCTGATCACCCTGCTCGTCATTGCCAATCTGTTGGCATTCGCCGCGGTGCGCGGCTTATTCGGGTCGGCGCCGGCCGCCGGCGCGCACGAGCCGTTTCATCTGAACCGCCAGATTCATCCGGAATGGCTGCGCGTACAACCGATGTCGGCCGCCGACGCGGCGGACCAGGCCGTCGTGGGCGGCCCCGCACCGGTCGCGCCGATCGCGGCGTCGGCGCTGTTGCAATAGCCACGCGGCGGCATCCGGCCGCTCGCATCGAGCCGCGCGACCGTCCTACTGTTGCGGCGCGCGGACTTTCTTTAGCAGCGCAGTGGTCGAGCGGTCATGCTCGAACGGAATGGCTAGCGCCCGCCCGCCCCAGCCACGCACCAGCGCCGATTCCGGCAATGCGTCCATATCGTAGTCGCCGCCTTTCACCAGCACGTCGGGACGCAGTGCTTCGATCAGCTCAATCGGCGTGCGTTCGTCGAAACGCACCACCCAGTCAACGCTTTCGAGCGCTGCGAGTAGCGCCATCCGGTCGTCTTCGTGGTTGATCGGCCGATCGTCGCCCTTGCCGAGCATACGCACCGAAGCGTCGCTGTTCACACCGACGATCAGACACGCGCCCAGCGCCTTCGCATCCGCGAGATAGGTGACGTGACCGCGATGCAGAATGTCGAACACACCATTGGTGAATACCACCGGCCCGCGCAGCGACGGACGGCGTTGCGCGAGCGCGTCGCGGGTCGTGAACTTGCGTTCGAAAGAAGCGGTCATGACGAAGGAAATGGGAGTAGCCGGGGTTGCCGCAACGATACACGTGTCGACAGGTTCTGACGAATCCATGCCGAGGCCGGCACGCCCACGTCAGGCGACCGACGCAAAACGGCCCGGCGGGCTTACGCCTGCCGGGCCGCGATCAAGGACAAGCATGCCTGTGTGAGTTTCTCAGCCGCGCTTCAGCGCATCACGCGGGCTGCCGCGCCGGACCTTGTTCGCTCTGCAGGCGCGCGGTGACTTCCTTGCGGTAACGGTTCAATTCCTGCGCCGTGTTGAACGTGCGCTCGAACAGAATGGACAGGTTATGCAAGATCCGTTCGACGACCTTCTTTTCCCAACCGTCATCGAAGCGGATCTGCTCGTCGAGCCAGCGTTCGAGCCACTCGGGATCGGGCAGACGCGACTGGATCGTATCGCGCGGGAACAGCGCCTGATTCACGTGCAGGTTGGTCGGATGCAGCGGCTTTTCGGTGCGGCGCGCCGACGCCATCAGCACGCCGATTTTCGCGAACGCCGCGCGTGCCACGTCGCCGAAGTTGCCCATGGCTTTTTTCATGTAACGCAGATACGCGCCGCCATGACGGGCCTCGTCGCGCGAGATCGTTTCGTAAATGTGCTTGATGACCGGTTCGGTATGCCATTCGGCAGCCCGGCGATACCAGTGATTCAGACGGATTTCGCCGCAGAAATGCAGCATCAGCGTTTCGAGCGGCGGCGCCGGATCGAATTCGAAGCGCACCGCGTGCAATTCTTCTTCAGTGGGGACCAGTTCCGGCTTAAAGCGCCGCAGATATTCCATCAATACGAGTGAGTGTTTTTGTTCTTCGAAGAACCACACGCTCATGAACGCTGAGAAATCGCTGTCGTGATGATTGTCGCGCAGGAACATTTCCGTGGCGGGCAGCGCGGACCATTCCGTGATCGCGTTCATCTTGATCGTTGCGGCCTGCTCGTCGGTGAGCAATGACGCGTCGAACTTGTCCCAGGGGATGTCTTTTTCCATGTCCCATCGGACGGATTCAAGCGATTTATATAGTTCCGGATAAAGCATGGTGTTCATAGTCCCACCCCTGTTCTGCGCAAGGCCACGTCTGTTTGTGTCTGTCCAACCACTTATTGCTCGTTTTGCCGCTGACGAACGAAAACCGCGCTTTCGCCGGCGCAGCATTCAATTTTACGCGGTAATCGGTCGCCCAGAAAATTCTGTGGCAAAGAAGTACCAGCGGCGTTTTAAGCGCTTGCGAAATGCGGGATTTCACAATGCGCGGCCAACCGTGGGTGAGGGAGACCCTGTGCCTGAGGTCAAGCCAGCGTGCGGCGCAACGCCGCGGCAAGCCCTACGCCGGGATGCCGACGCTTGGCGAGCTGCTGGAATGGTGATTTTCGACGCAGGCTCGTGGGCTGAAAATCTTAACGAATAATAACACGCACGCCTTGAATGACCGCGCTGTAAAAGCCATCGCAACCGGCAAGGACGCCGTTGATTGATCTGGAACAAGGCTGCTTTTGCCGCTTGAGCGGAACGACACAGACGACGCGACGCGGCAACCAGCGACGCGAAAACGGCGCAAGCGAGCCGAAGCGAGGCCGAAGCGGCACAGAAGCGGGCCGCATGGCCGATGAGAAGCCGCGCGGCCACACCCGGTCATGACGAACACGCGGCCTCAAACGAACGTCTGGCGCGGCAGCTCGACCAGACGGCAAGTCCGCCTCACCGCCGGGCCGGACTTACTCCGACTGATCCGGCTCCGGCGTCTTCTTCGGTGTGCTCGCGGCTGCCCGTTTGGCTGCCGGCGCGCGCTTCGCAGCCGGCCGTTTCGCTGCCGGCTGCTGCGACGATGCGCCCGCACTGCGCTCGGCCCGGCTCCCGTGATTCGCACGCGGTTCGCTCGTGTGGGCCGCCGCCGCTTCGCTTCGTTCGGCCGCCTGATGCCCGCCACCGTCGCTGCCCTCAGCGCCTGTGGCATTGCCTTCGGCCATCCCCGGTTGCGACATCGCGAATTGCGCGATCTGATTGAACTGCGATTGCAGCAGATTCCACCATCCCGACGCATCGAACCCCGGCGGCGGTGCGCTTTCGCCGGTGTCCTGCGCGGACTCGCCCGTTCCGGCGGCCGCGTCCGCGCGGGACGCAGCCATGTCGTCCGCCTGTTGCTGGGCGGGTGTTTGCGCGCGTCGCGGCGCGTCGGCCACCGGCTGTGTCATCGACGACTGGGCAAATGCGCCGAATGCCCGCAGCGTCGCGAGCGTTGCGCGCTGCACCTCGAGCGCCTGAATCGCCGATTGCAGCATATTCAGATTCAGTTTCAGCCATTGCTCGACCGCGCGCATGTCGGTAATGCGCTTGTCGAGTTCTTCGACGTTGGTCAGCGGCGCCATCATGTCGGACATCATCGACAATGACGGCACGAAGCCCTGCGCAGCGCCCGGGTGCGTACCGGGAAAGGCGGCGCCGAACGGCGTGAGACGCATCATCCCCCACATCCGGTCGAGCATTTCGGCGGGCGGGAAGCCGGGAAATCCGGGAAAGGGCGGCGTGGAGCCGGGCGTGTCGGTCATGTTGATCTCCTCGCAGCGTAACGGGCGCTATAAGAACGAAGCGCGGGAAAAACTGAAGCTGATGTGGGTTGCGGGCCGCCGCCGGCGACGGCTTCGGCGAACGCCCGACGGATCATACCGTCGATGCGGGTGGCGAGCGTATTGCAAAAGTATGCGTCCATTGTGCTTCCTGCGGAGTCCACCGACACGCGACGCGGCACATTCACTCAACAAGACCCACTGCGCTTGTGCCGCTGTTTTCGCCGCCGATTCATCTCATAGGTCGCCGGCCGGAAAGTCCGGCGCGCGGCGCTCGCGCAGCGATGTCACGCCTTCGCGCACGTCCGGTCCGGCAAAGCCCATGAATTCGAGCGCAAGCGACGTATCGAACGCCGGCCCTGCCGAGCGCAACCAGTTATTCAGCGCGTACTTGGTCCAGCGGATCGCGGTTTGCGATCCCTGCGCGAGCCTCTGCGCCACGTCGAGCGCCTTTGGCAGCACATCCTGCTCGTCGACCGCCAGCGACACAAGTCCGATGCGCTCCGCCTCCTCACCGCTCACCGGCTCGCATAGCAGCAGGTAGTACTTGGCCTTCGCCATCCCGCACAGCAGCGGCCAGACGATCGCCGCATGATCGCCCGCCGCGACACCCAGGCGCGTGTGACCGTCGATAATGCGCGCGGTCTTTGCCGCGATCGAAATATCGGCGAGCAGCCCGGCCACCAGCCCCGCGCCGACCGCCGGCCCGTGCATCGCCGACACGATCGGCTTACCGCAATTGATCACGTTGTAGACGAGATCGCGCGCCTCGCGCCACACTCGCGTGCGCACCGCGAAGTCGGTGGCCATCTGCTCGACGAGTTGCAGATCGCCGCCTGCGGAAAAGCCCTTGCCTTCACCGCGAATCAACGCGACGCGCACATCCGGATCGCGATCGACGTCGCGCCAGATCTCGG
Source organism: Paraburkholderia humisilvae (assembly GCF_902859855.1). Lineage (GTDB taxonomy): Bacteria > Pseudomonadota > Gammaproteobacteria > Burkholderiales > Burkholderiaceae > Paraburkholderia > Paraburkholderia humisilvae. The sequence continues at coordinate 34,272 of NZ_CADIKH010000035.1, read as the reverse complement.
CGAGTTCACGATGCATCTGCGCATTCGCAGTCGAAAGGCCGCTGCGGTTCGCGCCTTCGCCGCTCATCACGATTTCGAGGATGCCGTGCGCATGTCGTCGCAGCCGCAGCGACTGATAGTGCGAGTAAAACGCGGGATTGCTGAGCTGCGATTCGTGCGCCATGGCGATGCCCCGGTGATACCGCTGCTTGCCGTGTCGGAGGAACGTCGGTCCGCGCGACGGCGGCGTTCCGACACGACACCGCCGCCGCGTGTTCAGCGCGGCTGATCGATCCGGCTGATCCATTCATTTGCCGTCGCGAATCTCCATGACGAAAAACCCGCGTACGAGGCGCCGTGGATTTCACCAGCGCCGGTCGCCGTTGCGTCATTGCGCCAGCGGCGCCACCGCCTGCTCGATCGAGCCGAAAATCGACTTGCCCGCTTCGTCGAACATGTCGATCTTCACCGTGTCGCCGTACTTCATGAATCCGGTTTGCGGCGCGCCGCTTTCGATCATCTCCAGGCACCGCTTCTCCGCGATACAGCAGTAGCCGCGCTTCGCATCCTTGTTCGACACCGTGCCTGAGCCGACGATCGTGCCGGCGCGCAGATTGCGCGTCTTCGCGGCATGAGCAATCAGTTGCCCGAAGTGAAACACCATGTCGACGCCCGCATCCGGCTGGCCGACTTTCTTCCCGTTCCAGTGCACGATCATCGGACGATGCACGCGGCCTTCGCGCCAGTGCTCGCCAAGCTCGTCGGGCGTCACCGCGACCGGTGCGAACGCTGTCGCCGGCTTGCTCTGGAAAAAGCCGAAGCCTTTCGCGAGTTCCGCCGGAATCAGATTGCGCAGCGACACATCGTTGACGAGCGTGACGAGGCGCACGCTTCTCAATGCGTGCTCGGGCTTCACGCCCATCGGCACATCGCCGGTCATGACCGCCACCTCCGCCTCGAAATCGATGCCGAATTCCTCGGACGCACAGACGATGTCGTCCCGCGGACCGATAAAGTCGTCGCTGCCGCCCTGATACATCAATGGGTCGGTCCAGAACTCAGGCGGCATCTCGGCACCGCGCGCGCGACGCACCAGTTCGACATGGTTCACATATGAAGAGGCGTCAGCCCACTGGAACGCGCGCGGCAGCGGCGCCATACAGTCGTTTGCATCGAACGCGAACGTATTGCGCGCGCGGCCCTGGTTCACCGCGTCGTACAGATCGCGCAGTTGTGGCGCGTAAAAGGTCCAGTCGTCAAGTGCGCGTTGCAGTGTGGCGACGATCGCGTCGGCAACCGCGGCAGTTTGCAGATCGCGCGACACGACGATCAACTGACCGTCGCGCGTGCCGTCCTTCAGCGTGGCAAGTTTCATAGGCGAATGGAGCGTGTGGGTGACGATATGAGGAATGTATTCTACGATGGTGAATCCGTGCCGCCCATTCTGCATGGTCATCAAGCCGTTCGTGCGGCCTGTCACTCTTCGAATTGTGCCTATCGCTCATGTCACCCGTAGCCCGCTCCAGCGCGTCAACCGAACTGCCCGAATCCGAATCCACGACCGATGACGACGCCGGCGATACGCCTGAAGGCGGCGAGGAAAAACTGCGCTCAGGCATCCAGTCGATCGAGGTCGGTTTCCGTCTGCTCGACGTGCTGACGCAGGAACCGCGTGCAATGATGCTGCGCGACCTCGCGCAGCGCGCGGGCATGAGTCCTGCGAAGGCGCATCGCTATCTGGTGAGTTTTCTGCGGTTGGGCGTCGTCGCGCAGGACCCGCTGACCGGCCGCTACGAACTCGGCGGCTTTGCGCTGCAACTGGGCCTTGCGCGCCTCGCGCGAGTCGACGGCGTGAAACTCGCGCGCGTCGCGCTGACCACATTGCGCGAGCAACTCGATCTGACGGTCGGCATCGCCGTATGGGGCAATCAGGGCCCGACCGTCGTGCACTGGATGGAATCGAGCTATCCCGCCAAGGCGTCGCTCAAGCTCGGCGATGTGATGCCGCTGCTCAGTTCGGCAACCGGCCTGCTGTTTGCTGCGTATATGCCGCGCGGCAAGACGGCTGCGATGATCGACCGTGAACTCGCCGATACGCGCCGCTCATCGCAAACAGGCGGCCCGCATAACGCCGAAGACGTTGAACGCCTGCTGGAAGAGGTGCGAGCGCATGGCGCCGCGCGGGTCGAAGGCATGTTGTTGCCCACCATTCACGCATTCTGCGTGCCGGTATTCGATTCGACCGGCGCGCTTGCGCTCGGACTGATTGCACTGGGTCATGAAGGCGCGTTCGATATTCGCTGGGACGGTGAAGTGGATACCGCATTGCGTGAATGCGCGCGAAAACTGTCGTATGAACTGGGGTACAGTTCGACGCCGCGCTAGGGTCGTTTGCCGTTCGGCGCGGAACACCAGCCGAAGCGGCGCGGTCGAATGCTGTTGCCGCCTGGCGCCGCGGCGCTTTACCGCCAGAGCACACTGCGCGGGGTCTGCATGCATAACGCTCGTCGAATCGTAATACGCGCGATGCATGCGTTTGTATGGCATCGTCCTGACGTCACCTGCCCGATCACCCTTCGCCAGTAGAACCTGTTGATTTAATGTCTTCACCGTCCGTCGCACGCCACCCGAATCGCCCACCGCTTTCGCCTGCGCCCCGCCGCGCGTTGCGATGGCGCTGGATTGGCGTGCTTGTCCTGGTGGCCGGTATGCACTGGATCGCCGCGCAATGGTTCGAGCGTCATCGCGACACCTTCAAACCAGCCGATACGAAGCATGTGCCCGTACAGGTCGAGTTACTGAGGCCCGAACGCATCGAGCAGCGCCCGGCCGGCGCGGCGACGGCGCGTGCTACGCCAACCCCGACGCCGCAGCAAAAACCGTCTGTTCGTGCTCCGCATGAAAACACGCTGACCGCGATCAGACCTGAACAGAAACCCAGGAAACCGTCCAGGCCGGCGCGGCCCGAACCGGCCACCCAGGCCGAAGCCGCAGCCGCGCCTGCTCAACCGGAAGCCGCCAGCGAAGCAGCCAGCACCGCGGCGACCGCGTCGTCATCGGCCCCGAACGCCGCGAGCGGTACAGGCACAGCAAGCGGCACGAACAACGGTAACGGCAATGCCGCCCACGCCGCACCGGGTGTCAGGTTTTCGGTTCCGCCGTCGGGCGACCTCGAATACGACACGTTCTATAACGGCGTGCGCAACCAGCCCGGCACGATTCATTGGGAAAGCGACGGTCATACCTATCGCCTCGTCGTATCGGTGCCGCTGCCGTTCGTCGGCACATACAGCTACGAAAGCCATGGCCACGTCGACGCATTCGGTCTTGCGCCGGATCAATACATCGAAACGCGCGGACATCGCGGTGAGGACGTGACGGTCTTCAACCGCGAAACGAAGCAGATCGCGTTCACGCGCACACCCACGACGCTCGCACTACCGGACGGCGCACAGGACCGTTTCAGCATGATCATGCAGCTTGCCAGTCTCGTGCGCGGCGCGCCCGACGTGTATCGGCCCGGCGTCACGCGCGAGTTCTACGTGACGGACAACGACAGTGGGGAAATCTGGCCGATCGAGACGATCGGTGACGAAACCGTACGCACGCAACAAGGTTTCGTCGATGCACGGCATTTCATGCGTCTGCCGCGTCGCGAAGGCGACCGTCGCCGCATCGACGTGTGGCTTGCGCCGTCGCTCGGCTGGTTACCGGTGCGCTTCGTGCAAACCGAACCGAACGGCACGCAAGTGGAACTGCTGTGGCATGGTCAGACCGGAACACCGAATTCGGCCGCGACGAATCCGAACACACCCAGCCCAAGCGCCGCGGATACAACCGATATGCAGGCGAGCCCGCAGCCTGCCGCGCCTGCGGCCGCGGACCCAGGCGTGGACGCCGAAAAGCCCTGATGCGCACGTGGTCGCATCGTGTTTCGACTGCGGAAACTTCCGCACGCGGCGCCACTCGCACCAGATCCGGCGTCGAAACACACGACGCATTGCGCATCGCATCACCTTTGAAAAAGGAGCAAGCATGCAAGTGAATGTCAACGGCATCGACACACGCTATGTGCTGGGCAATGAGGGCGGCGGCCCATGGCTCACCTTCATCCATCAGTTGGGCGGCGATCTGTCGATCTGGGACCAGCTCGCCGGCTACTTTCGCAACGACTTCACCGTGCTGCGCTACGACGTGCGCGGCCACGGCAACACGGCCGCACCGACCGCTCCGTTCACCGTTGCCGATCTGTCCACCGATCTCGCCGCGCTACTCGATACGCTCGGCGCAAAAAGTACACACCTGGTTGGCATGTCGATGGGCGGCGCGATCGCGCAGCAGTTCGCGCTCGATCATGCGTCGCGGGTCAATACGCTGACGCTCGCCGATACCTTCGCCTGTACCCTGCCCGATGCGCGCAGTATCTGGGATCAACGCGCCGAAGCGGCGCGGCGCGACGGCCTTGCATCGTTGATGCCGGCGTCGCTCGAACGTTGGCTTACGCCCAACTTTCGGGGAGCGCACCCGGAAGTCGTCGAACAGATTCGCGACGTGTACCTCCATACGACCGTCGAGGGCTTTGCACTCGCGTGCGCGGCGCTGCGCGATTTCGACGTGCGCGATAGACTGGCGGAAATACGCTCACCTACACTGGCGGTAGCCGGGCGTCACGACACAGGCACGCCTCCTGCTGCTACAAAGGCGATAGCAGATGCAGTCCCAGGGGCGCGATTCGAGGTGCTGGACGCGGCTCATCTCGCGCCGATCGAGCAATCACAACGATTCACCGCGCTGCTCGAAACGTTTTTGCAATCGCAGGTCTAACTGATAGGTCCGGAGAATTGACAAGCGCCACACCGGACCCACCCCTTGAATTCCAAGCCAAGTGCTCCACGTAGGGTGCAGGACTGGCCCGGAGCCAACGGAAATAAGGAGTGTCGCCATGCAAATGATCTACAACAGCCCCAACTATTGTGTCGTTGAGTTCCCACCTCAGGACGGCCATGTTGCGATGAAGTCTGGCGGTTACGAGATTGTTGACAAGAACACCCAGCGTGAGATTTACATCGATGGAGCAATGGCGGCGAGTTTCCGTGAGCACGTACAGAAGCTAATCGAAGAAGAACCGTCGCTCGACGAAGTGGACGAGTTTCTCGGCCAGTTCGATAGCCTGATGCACCAGCCGGTTGTGCTGCATTAAAGCTCATACTGCGACACGCCAGGCAACGTTCTACGAACCCCGTCCGGCCTGCCGGACGGGGTTTTTCTTTGTGCGCCGACACTCGCATCAATCGTGCTCGCCACCTGTTCGCGTCCCGTCACTATCGCTACGGCAGCGGTGCCGGACGGTCCCGCACCGCGCGGGCTACAATGTCGAGTTTCCTGAAAAAGTCGGCTAACAAACCGGCCAACGTCTCTCTGCCATGAACAAGCCTGCCTCCACCGTCGCTTCGAACAGCGCCGCCGGCTATACGCGCGGCGCGGCCCTGCCCACCCTGCTCCAGTCGCGCATCCTGATTCTCGACGGCGCGACCGGGACGATGATCCAGCGTTACAAGCTGAACGAGGCGCAGTATCGCGGCGAGCGTTTCAAGGACTACGGCCGCGACATAAAAGGCAACAATGAATTGCTGTCGATCACGCAACCGCAAATCATCAGCGAGATTCACGAGCAATACCTCGCCGCAGGCGCCGATATCGTCGAAACCAATACGTTTGGCGCCACCATCGTCGCGCAGGCGGACTATGGGATGGAAAACCTCGTCGACGAAATGAACATCGCGTCGGCAAAGCTCGCGCGAGCGGCGTGCGACAAGTATTCGACGCCCGACAAGCCGCGCTTCGTCGCGGGCGCGATCGGACCGACGCCGAAGACGGCGAGCATTTCGCCCGACGTCAACGATCCGGCCGCGCGCAACGTGACCTTCGATGAATTGCGCAGCGCGTACTATCAGCAGGCGAAAGCGCTGCTCGAAGGCGGCGCCGATCTGTTCCTTGTCGAAACGATCTTCGACACGCTGAATGCGAAGGCCGCTCTTTTCGCGCTTGACGAGCTGTTCGAAGACACCGGCGAGCGCTTGCCGATCATGATTTCCGGCACCGTCACCGATGCTTCCGGACGCATCCTGTCCGGCCAGACCGTCGAAGCATTCTGGAACTCGCTGCGCCATGCGAAGCCGCTGACTTTCGGCCTGAACTGCGCGCTCGGCGCGGCGCTGATGCGGCCGTATATCGCCGAACTCGCGAAGCTGTGCGATACCTATGTGTCGTGCTACCCGAACGCGGGGCTACCGAATCCGATGAGCGACACCGGTTTCGACGAACTGCCGGCCGATACTTCCGGGTTCCTGAAGGAATTTGCCCAGGCGGGACTCGTGAACATCGCCGGCGGCTGCTGCGGCACGACGCCGGAGCACATTGCCGCAATCGCTCAAGCGCTGGCCAACGTCAAGCCGCGCAAGTGGCCGACGCAATACCGCGACGCGGCCTAGGCCTGCCTCCGATCCGCCACGCATCTTCCGTTGTCTACGACGCCAACTCACGCACCAGTGCAAGTCATGACCGATCATACGCTGCGCCTTTCCGGCCTCGAACCGTTCAACGTCACGTCCGGGACGCTTTTCATCAACGTCGGTGAACGCACCAACGTGACCGGCTCCAAGGCATTCGCCCGGATGATTCTCAACGGCCAGTTCGACGAAGCCTTGGCGGTTGCGCGTCAACAGGTCGAAAACGGCGCGCAGGTGATCGACGTCAACATGGACGAGGCGATGCTCGATTCGAAAGCGGCGATGGAGCGCTTCATGAATCTGATCGCGTCGGAACCGGACATCGCGCGCGTGCCGGTCATGATCGACTCGTCGAAGTGGGAAGTGATCGAAGCGGGCCTCAAGCGCGTGCAAGGCAAAGCGATCGTCAACTCGATCTCGCTGAAGGAAGGCAAGGACGCGTTCGTCCATCACGCAAAGCTGATTCGCCGCTACGGCGCGGCGGCGGTCGTGATGGCATTCGACGAGCAGGGCCAGGCCGACACGTTCCAGCGCAAGACCGGCATCTGCAAGCGCTCGTACGACGTGCTCGTCAATGAAGTCGGCTTCCCGCCCGAAGACATCATCTTCGATCCGAATATCTTCGCGGTCGCAACCGGCATCGAAGAGCACAACAACTATGCGGTCGATTTCATCGATGCGACCCGCTGGATCAAGCAGAACCTGCCGTATGCGAAGGTCAGCGGTGGCGTGTCGAACGTGTCGTTCTCGTTTCGCGGCAACGACCCGGTGCGCGAAGCGATTCACACCGTGTTCCTCTATCACGCGATCCAGGCGGGGATGGACATGGGCATCGTCAACGCAGGGCAACTCGGCGTGTATGCGGACCTCGACCCCGAACTGCGCGAGCGCGTCGAAGACGTTGTGCTGAACCGCCGTGAAGACGCGACCGACCGTCTGCTCGAAATCGCCGACAAGTTCAAAACCGGCGCCGCGAAAAAAGAAGAGAACCTCGAATGGCGCAATCAGCCGGTCGAGAAGCGTCTTGCGCACGCACTCGTGCACGGCATCACGAATTTCATCGTCGAAGACACCGAAGAAGCGCGCGCGCAGATCGCCGCGAATGGCGGCCGCCCGATCAACGTGATCGAAGGCCCGCTGATGGATGGCATGAATATCGTCGGCGACCTGTTCGGCCAGGGCAAGATGTTCCTGCCGCAAGTCGTGAAGTCGGCGCGCGTGATGAAGCAGGCCGTCGCCCACCTGATTCCGTTTATCGAAGAAGAAAAAAAGCAGCTGGCCGCGGCCGGCGGCGACGTGCGCGCGAAAGGCAAGATCGTGATCGCGACCGTGAAGGGCGATGTACACGACATCGGCAAGAACATCGTGTCGGTCGTGCTTCAGTGCAACAACTTCGAAGTGGTCAATATGGGCGTGATGGTCCCGTGCAATGACATTCTCGCGAAAGCGAAAGTGGAAGGCGCGGACATCGTTGGCCTGTCCGGGCTGATTACGCCGAGTCTCGAGGAAATGGCCTACGTGGCGTCCGAAATGCAGCGCGACGACTACTTCCGACTGAAGAAGATTCCGCTGCTGATTGGCGGCGCGACCACGTCGCGCGTGCATACGGCGGTGAAGATCGCGCCGCACTACGAAGGGCCGGTCGTGTATGTGCCGGATGCGTCGCGCTCGGTGTCAGTCGCATCGAGCCTGTTGTCCGATGAAGGCGCGACGAAGTATCTCGACGAACTGAAAGCCGACTACGAGCGCATTCGCCATCAGCACGCCAACCGGAAAGCGCAGCCGATGGTCACGCTGGCACAGGCGCGTGCGAACAGGACGAAAATCGACTGGAGTACGTATCAACCGGTCAGGCCGAAGTTCATCGGGCGCCGTGTGTTCAAAAACTACGATCTGAACGAACTCGCGAACTACATCGACTGGGGCCCGTTCTTCCAAACGTGGGACCTTGCCGGCCGATATCCTGCGATCCTCAACGACGAAGTAGTCGGCGAATCGGCGCGTCGCGTATTCTCGGATGCGAAAGCGATGCTCGCGCGACTGATTCAGGGCCGCTGGCTGAGCGCGAACGGCGTGATCGCGCTGTTGCCGGCGAACACCGTCAACGACGACGACATCGAGATCTATACCGACGAGTCGCGCAGCGAAGTCGCGCTGACCTGGCGCAACCTGCGTCAGCAAAGCGAGCGGCCGGTGGTCGACGGCGTCATGCGGCCGAACCGGTCGCTTGCCGATTTCATCGCACCGAAAGACTCGGGCGTGGCCGACTATATCGGCCTGTTCGCGGTCACGGCGGGTATCGGCGTCGACGCGAAGGAAAAGCAGTTCGAACAGGACCATGACGACTACAGCGCGATCATGCTGAAGGCGCTTGCCGACCGCTTTGCGGAAGCGTTTGCCGAAGCGATGCATGCGCGCGTGCGGCGCGACTTGTGGGGTTACGCGGCAAGCGAGTCGCTGACCAGCGATGAACTGATCGACGAGAAGTATCGCGGCATTCGTCCCGCACCGGGCTACCCAGCGTGCCCGGACCATCTGGTGAAGCGCGACATGTTCGACGTGTTGCAGGCCGGCGAGATCGGCATGAGCGTAACCGAGTCGCTGGCGATGCTGCCGGCCGCGAGCGTGTCGGGCTTTTACCTTGCGCATCCGGACAGCACGTACTTCTCGGTCGGCAAGATCGGCGAGGATCAGCTGGAAGACTACGCACAGCGCATGGCGTTGTCCAGGACGGACGCGCAACGCGCGCTCGCACCCCTGCTGTAACCGGTCACACGACGCGCCCGCGAGCGACACGCGCGCGGGCGCCGCCCCCCACTATATCGGCGCGCAAAGCCCGAATATTTCCGGCGGTGCAGTTTTCGGCTTTGTAAACTGCAGCGGCCTCATCTCGCCGAGTGCGTCGTCAAGAACGCACGGCATGTCGACTCGCAACCGTCCCGGAGAAAATTGTATGAAGAAGCTGTCGCTGATCTTGATGGCCGCATCGCTTGCTGTCGGCACCATGCCGGCGCTCGCGCAAGGCGGGTCCAGTTCGGTGAGTTCGTATTCGCCGCCGACCGAGCAGCATGTGAAGAAGCCGAAGCACAAGAAGGCGAAGAAAGGCGCATCGACACCGGCCGCCACGCCGCAAGGCGCAAGCCAATAACGCCAGGCACAGCGAAAAAGCCCGCCTGCATCGGATGCAAGGCGGGCTTCGATACTGGACCGCGGATCAACCGGGCGCGCGCCGCGCGTTAAATCCCCCAGACGATATCCGCGTTTTCCTTCTTCGCGACGCGCAGCATGTCGAGGAACGGATACGCGCGTTGCGCAAGGCCGATCGGGACTTCATGCCGGTCGTGTCCCTCTTCGCCCTCATGAAAATGGCCTTCGTGTTCGGCGCGCTCCTGCTTGTCGGTGACGATTGCCGCTTCGAGCTTCGTAATCGCGTCGCCGAGTTCGTCATGCGTGATGACGCCGCGTTGACCCAGCCTCTTGCCGACAATGCCGACAAGATACTGAGCCAGGTTCTCCAACATCACCACGTCCGGCGCGGCACGACATTTGAAAGTAATCAGCATGACTGTTCCCTTTTCGTTCTGTTGACCTCTCCCTCGCCGGCCGGCGGCGAAGCGGCTCTCCGCGGTGCGCTCCGCAGGTCCCTTCGCGGCGTATTGGCCGGGACTTCAAACAGGGTTTCAACCGCGGTTTGAAACAGACTTGCCACCGGGTTTTCCACCCCCTGCTCCCAACTGTTCCGGGGAGCCCGTCCGGCCGCGCCGGGCCGCCTCGTCTGGACCGGGCGCGTCAATGGACATATTAGCACCTGCTAAAATCCGTCCTGACGGAAAAGCCCGCCGCGCGGCGCACGCGTACGCTGGGCCGGCGCGGTCCGGGGCGTGCCATCGAGCCGCGGACCGAATGATGAGTGGCAAGGCCGCCGGTGGTGCGCGGACTTCGCGTCGCATTGCGCGAGTTATGCGCAAACGGCACCCGGCACTTCGTCTGCGCCGGCAAGCGAACGCGGTCGACTCAGACGCACGCCGTCCGCGCGAGGCCGCCGTCAATTTGCCGCACTGGAAGTTGCCGCATTCCGGCGCAATCTTGCCTTACCCGACTGCCTCACTGGACTCGCAACAAGCATGCTGCCTGCACATAAACACACTCTCGAAACCCTGCTCGCCGACACTGTGAAGCAGATCGCCACGGCCACCGCGGGCGCGTCCGAAGCCGCCTTCGTCACACCGACGATCACGCTCGAACGGCCGAAGGTCGCCGCGCACGGCGACATCGCGTGCAATGTCGCGATGCAGCTCGCCAAGCCGCTGCGCGCGAATCCGCGTCAGCTGGCGCAGCAGATTGTCGATGCGGTGCTCGCGCATCCGCAGGCAAAAGGCCTGATCGAAAGCGCCGACGTCGCGGGCCCCGGCTTCATCAACCTGCGTATCGCACCGGCCGCGAAGCAGGCCGTCGTGCGCGAGGTGTTCGCGCAGCAGCAGGCGTTCGGCCGCTCGCAGCGCGAAGCCGGCAAGCATGTGCTGGTCGAATTCGTATCGGCGAACCCAACCGGTCCGCTGCACGTCGGCCATGGCCGCCAGGCCGCGCTCGGCGACGCGCTGTCGAATGTGCTCGCGTCGCAGGGCTGGGACGTGCATCGCGAGTTCTACTACAACGACGCCGGCGTGCAGATCCATACCCTCGCGGTGTCCACGCAGGCGCGCGCACGCGGCCTGAAACCGGGCGACGCGGGCTGGCCTGAATCCTCGTACAACGGCGAGTACATCGCCGATATCGCACGCGACTATCTGAACGGCGAGACCGTCTCCGCGCGCGACGGCGAGCCGGTCAAAGGCGCGGGCGACGTTGAAAACCTCGAAGCGATCCGCCGCTTCGCGGTCGCCTATCTGCGGCACGAACAGGATATGGACCTGCAGGCATTCGGCGTCGAGTTCGACCAGTACTATCTCGAATCGTCGCTGTACACGGAAGGGCGCGTCGAACAGACGGTCGACGCGCTCATTGCCGCCGGCAAAACCTATGAGGAAGAGGGCGCGCTATGGCTGCGCACCACCGACGACGGCGACGACAAAGATCGCGTGATGCGCAAGAAAGACGGCACGTACACGTATTTCGTGCCAGACGTCGCGTACCACGTGGCGAAGTGGCAGCGTGGCTTCACTAAGGTCATCAACGTTCAGGGTTCGGACCATCACGGCACGATTGCACGCGTGCGCGCCGGCCTGCAGGGTCTCGGCATCGGCATTCCGAAGGGCTACCCGGACTACGTGCTGCACAAGATGGTCACCGTGATGCGCGACGGCCAGGAAGTGAAAATCTCGAAGCGCGCGGGCAGCTATGTGACGGTGCGCGACCTGATCGAATGGTCGGGTGGCGCCGTGCCCGGCCAGGAAGCGGCGCCGGATTTGCTCGATGAAGAAACCATCCGCCGCGGCCGCGACGCGGTGCGCTTCTTCCTGATCTCGCGCAAGGCCGACACCGAGTTCGTGTTCGACATCGATCTCGCGCTGAAGCAAAACGACGAAAACCCGGTGTACTACGTGCAGTACGCGCACGCGCGTATCTGCTCGGTGCTCGGCGAATGGAAGTCACGCTTCAACGCGGACGAAGCGGTGCTGCCGTCGGTCGAGCTCGCGCCGCTTTCGAGCGACCGCGCGATGGCGCTGCTGCAAAAGCTCGCGGAATTCCCCGATATGCTGTCGCATGCGGCCGATGAGCTCGCACCGCATGCGGTTGCGTTCTACCTGCGCGACCTCGCGAGCGAATTTCACTCGTTCTACAATGCCGAACGCGTGCTGGTCGACGATGAAGCGACCCGCAACGCGCGCATCGCACTGCTCGCGGCCACCCGCCAGGTGCTGGCGAACGGCCTCGCCATCATCGGCGTATCGGCTCCGCCCAAGATGTAAATTCGACTCGCCCCCGGCATTCGCTTATGCGACCATAACGCGCGGTCGTAGCAAAGCGGCGGCAGCGGCAGCACCGCCGGTTGCCGTCGCTATAATCGACCGTCATTCAAGTTTTTCCTTTTGCAGGTGATTCAGACAATGGCAAAGCCACGCCGCACAACGAAGCAGTCGAAGCAAACCGGGGGGACGTTTCTCGGCATCGTGCTGGGCCTGATCGTCGGTCTGGCCATCGCCGTAGTGGTCGCGCTGTACATCACGCGCGCGCCGACGCCGTTCGTCGCGAAGGTTGCGCCGCCCGCCGCGTCGGACGCGGGTGCAAGCCAGCCGCAATTCGATCCGAACCGGCCGTTGCAGGGCAAGAGCCCAGGCCAGCCGGTACCGCAAGCCGTGCAGCCGGCGCCACCCAATACCGCGCCGGGGCAGACCAACAATCAGACGCAATCGTCCGGCATCCTGGAAGAACCGCAGATCGTCGAGGTGCCGCCGGCTGCCAGCGGCGTCGCGCCCGCGCCGAACAGCAACGCGTCGTCGGCTGCCGCCGCCGGTGCGAAGAAACCGGGCTCGAGCGGCACGACGGTGGCCAATATTCCGCCGCCGACCAAGCCTGGCGCCGCGTCCGCGCCGCCGTCCGCCGCCGACGCGAACACCGGCTATCTGCTGCAGGTGGGCGCGTACAAGACGTCCGCGGACGCCGAGCAGCAGCGCGCGCGGCTCGCATTCCAAGGGTTCGAATCGAAGGTCACGCAGCGCGATGCGGGCGGTATCACGTACTATCGCGTACGGATCGGACCGTTCTCGAAGTTCGAGGACATGAACGCCACACGTCAACGCCTGTCCGACGCCGGTATCGACACGGCCGTCATCCGCTTCACCAAGCAGTAATCCGCCGTACGAATTCGTGCGCGCCGCTGAACCTTCGGCGCGCACGCGCAGTCTCAAGCACGGCGAAAGCCTGCCGTCCGTCGCAGCGTTCACGGTAACAGGCCCGTCGCCAGCCATTCAACTGTCCACGCTATTTCCCGATTGGGATGACAAGACATGAAAAAGCTGCTTAGCCTTCTTTGCCTCTCGCTAGGTCTCATCACTGCCACGGCAGGCGCCAGCCCGACCGCACCGGTCGCCGGCAAGGACTACACCGTGCTGTCATCGCCGCAGCCGGTCGAAGTGCCGGCCGGCAAAATCGAAGTGATCGAATTCATGTGGTACGGCTGCCCGCACTGCAACGAATTCGACCCGTATCTCGAAGACTGGATCAAGAAGCAGGGTCCGGATGTCGTGTTCAAGCGCGTGCCGGTCGCGTTCCGCGATGATTTCATCCCGCATTCGAAGATGTATCACGCGGTCGATGCGCTCGGCCTCGCCCAGGAACTGACGCCGAAAATCTTCCACGAAATCCACGTCAACAAGGACTACCTGCTGACGCCGGAAGCCCAGGCGGCATTCCTGTCAAAGAACGGCGTGGATCCGAAGAAGTACATGGACGCGTACAACTCATTCTCGACGCAAACGGCGCTGCAGCGCGACACGAAGCTGATCAACGACTACAAGATCGACGGCGTGCCGACCCTCGCTGTGCAGGGCAAGTATGAAACCGGTCCCGCGCAGACGAACAGCCTGCCGGGCACGATCCAGGTGCTCGACTACCTTGTCAGCCAGGTTCGCGCGAAGAAGATGTAACGCGTGACATTGCGACGCGCCGGTATGGGTACACCGCTAAAGGTCTTCATTACCGGCGCATCGAGCGGCATCGGCCTCGCAATCGCCGCCGAATATGCGCGGCGCGGCGCGATTCTCGCCCTCGTCGCACGGCGCGGCGACGCGCTCGAGCGCTTCCGGCAAGCGCATCCTGAACACCCGGTCTCAATCTATCCCGCGGACGTTCGCGACGCTGATGCGCTCGCGGCCGCCGCGCAGGACTTCGTCGCCCGGTACGGCTGCCCGGACATCGTGATCGCAAACGCCGGCGTCAGCCGCGGCACCGTCACCGGTCTCGGCGACTTGCAGATCTTCCGCGACGTGATGGACATCAACTACTTCGGCATGGTCGCGACCTTCGAGCCGTTCGCGGCTGCGATGGCCGCCGCGCGCCAAGGCACGCTGGTCGGCATATCGAGCGTCGCGGGCGTGCGTGGCCTGCCGGGCTCGGGCGCATATAGCGCCTCGAAGGCCGCCGCCCGCACGTATCTGGAGGCGCTGCGCGTCGAGATGCGGTCGCGAGGCGTCGCGGTCGTGACGATCGCGCCCGGCTTTATCCGCACGCCGATGACCGCGCGCAACCCGTACCGGATGCCGTTCCTGATGGACGCCGAACGCTTCGCGCGCGAGGCGGCCGACGCGATCGAACACCGGAAGCGCTATGTCGTGCTGCCATGGCAGATGCGCTTCGTCGCCATCATGTTGCATATCATGCCGCGCTGGCTCTACGATGCAGCAATGAAAAAAGCCCCGCACAAGCCGCGCGCGGCGGCTGATTGAACGATTGAAAGCTTCCTACTGTCGACGGAATCCGCGATGAGCGAGCAGACAGTCGATGCAGCGGGCGTCGAGCACGCAAGCGCCGGTGACGACGCACGGATCGTCTCGCTGGTGCCGAGCATTACCGAACTGCTGTTCGCGCTCGGCCTCGATCGGCAGATCGTCGGGCGCACCGGCTTTTGCGTGCATCCACGCGAACGCGTGCGCGCGATACCCAAAGTGGGCGGCACGAAGTCCATACGCATCGATGCAGTGCGCGCGCTGCGGCCAACGCATGCGATCGTCAACATCGACGAAAACGAACGGACGACGGTCGATGCACTGCGCACATTTGTCCCGCACATTGTGGTCACGCATCCGCTGGCACCTGAAGACAACGTTGCGTTATTCGCGCTGCTTGGCGCGATATTCGGCCGCCGCGACGCGGCGCAGCGCTTGAGCGATGCGTTGCGCACAGAGCTGGACGCGGTCACGGCGCGCACCTGGCCGCGACAACGCGTGCTTTACGCGATCTGGCGCGATCCGTGGATGACCGTCGCGCGCGACACCTATATCTCCGCGATGTTGCGTCTGGTGAACTGGCACACGCTGCCCGACATCGATGGCGGACCGACAGGCGCGCAGCGCTATCCGGCCTTCGATCTGAACGCACGATGGCTAGCCGACGTCGACCGTGTGCTGCTATCAAGTGAACCGTACCGCTTCACTCAATCGCACTGCGACACGCTCACGCAGAATCCGCAGGTCGCCGGCGGACTGGCCGGCAAGCGAATCGAGCTGATCGACGGCGAACAGGTGTCGTGGTACGGCTCGCGCGCGATCGAGGGCATCGGCTATCTGCAACGGTATGCCTCACGGCACTGAACGGCGTGTCATGCGACCATATCGGTATGTACCATGCGTGGTTGTCGCCGCAACGACCGTTCGATAAGCTTTCGCCATCGCGGTGTGGCACGTCCATCGCGGGTCGCACACCATCGGCCACCAACGACCCACTAGCCACCCACTAGCCATCGTTAGCGGCCGTTGCCGTAACCGTCTTCGAACCGGCCAACACGCCAGCCGCCTTACCTGACCACGATCGTTCCGGGAGATGTCATGCGCTTCAAGCCGTCCGCTGCCGCTGCTTTTGCCGTACTTGCCGCCGTCCTCCTCGCTTCGCCCGCACTCGCGCTGGCCAAGCCGCTCACCGTCTGCACCGAAGCGAGCCCCGACGGCTTCGATGTCGTCCAGTACAACTCGCTCGTCACGAGCAATGCATCGTCCGACGTGATCTTCAACACGCTCGTTGCGTTTGATGAAGCATCGAAGAAGGTCGTGCCGAGCCTCGCCGACAAGTGGGAGATCAGCGCCGATGGCCTCACGTACACGTTCCATCTGCGTCCGAACGTGCCATTCCAGACCACCGACTACTTCAAACCGACCCGGCCGCTCAATGCGGACGACGTCCTCTTCACGTTCAACCGGATGCTCGACGACAGCAACCCGTGGCATAAGGTGGCGGGCGCGAACGGCTTTCCCCACGCGCAGTCGATGGGCCTCACGAAGCTCGTGAAGTCGATCACGAAGGTCGATGATCAGACGGTCAGGTTCGAACTGACCGAACCGGACGCGCCATTCCTGTCGGTGATGACGATGGGCTTCGCATCGATCTACCCGGCCGAATATGCGGACCAGTTACTCAAAGCCGGCAAACAGAACGACCTGAACTCGAAACCCATCGGCACCGGCCCGTTCGTCCTGAAAAGCTATACGAAGGACGCGGTGATCCGCTATGACGTGAACCCGACCTACTGGGGGCCGAAGCCGAAGATCGACCGGCTGATTTACGCGATCACGCCGGACCCGACGGTGCGCGCGCAGAAGGTGAAGGCGGGCGAATGCCAGATCGCGTTGTCGCCGAAACCGCAGGATATCGCCGACGCGAAGAACGACAAGGCACTCAAGATCGTGCAAACGCCGGCCTTCATGACAGCGTTCGTCGCGCTGAACACTGAAAAGAAGCCGCTCGACAACCAGAAGGTCCGCGCCGCGCTGAACATGGCATTCGATCGCGCAACGTACCTGAAGGTGGTGTTCAACGATACCGCCATGCCCGCGACCAACCCGTATCCGCCGAACACATGGAGCTACGACAAGGCGGTCAAACCGTGGCCTTACGACGTCGCAAAGGCAAAGAAACTGCTCGCCGACGCGGGCTATCCGAACGGCTTCTCGACCACGATCTGGGTGCGCCCAACCGGCAGTTCGCTGAATCCGAGCCCGAAAGCCGGCGCGGAACTGTTGCAGGCGGACTTCGCGAAGATCGGCGTGAAGGCCGACGTGAAGGTGATCGAATGGGGCGAACTGATCAAGGAAGCCAAGCAGGGTCAGCATGACACGCTGTTCATGGGCTGGGCCGGCGACAACGGTGACCCGGACGACTACCTGACGCCGCTTTTCAGCTGTAACGGGGTGAAGTCGGGCATCAATTTCTCTCGCTTCTGCGACCCGGATCTCGACAAGCTGATTGACCAGGGCAAGCGCACGTCCGACCAGGCCAAGCGCACGAAAGCCTACGAAGCCGCGCAACAGATCATTCACGATGCGGCGCTGTGGATTCCGCTTGGGTATCCGACCGCGACGGCGATTACGACGAAGAACGTGAGCGGGTATCAGGTGAGTGCGTTTGGTCGGCAGAACTTTGCGACCGTGAGCGTGCAGTAGAAAAATCGCCGCTGGGAAGAAAAACAGGCCCGCGCACCGAACGCGCGGGCCTGTTTTCTTTAGTGCGTCTGTTCGTTAAAAGCGTGTGCGATCCTGTAGCACTACGTATGTAGTGCCCTTGTGCCGCTCTCTAAATCTAGACTCTGCATGCGGAATCGACGGTACGTGCGTGTGCGCGGCCGGCGCGTCCTGCAAATCATAATTTTTTTGTTTAACGCATTGTCCTGTTAGAGGATTCGCACATGCAACCTACGTTCGACAGCCGTTCGATTGAGACATTCAACAATCAATGGAATTTCGCCAAAACGTTCAACCAGGCACGTTCACAGAACCCATTCAGTTCGCCATCAGGCAGCGCGTTCAATCCATTCGGTTCATCGCGCGCGTTCAGTCAGCCGGCGATCCATTCGCAGATGTCGCGCGGCAATCCGTACTCGAATTCCGGCTTTGGCAGCGCACAAGCGGCATCCATGACGAACTTCTCGAGAGAGGTCACGAGAACCCCGGATGGCGGCATGATGTCGAAGACATCGTTCACCCGGGTCCAGCAACCCGCCTCTCAACGTGACTCGATACCGGATTCGCGTCACCGTGGCTTCGACGACCGATGCTGGGACAAACCCTCCCAACAGACGTCGCACTTGCCGATGTCGGTGACCTCGAAAGGTAACGATCTGAATGTTCGCATGGGCAACAATGCAACCCTGGACACCAAAAAATCCGACTCCGACCTCATCATCAATACGAAAACGAAAGACGGTCACGATATCTCGATCTCGTCAAAAGGTGATCCGCACGCAAGCCTGTCCATCGACGGAAAGGAAGTCGCAAAGGGCGACTACAAGGATCCGTTCCGTGTGCAGGCTGGCGACACAGATGTCACGATGATCCCGGAAGTGAAAAAGAGCAATAACGGTCCCGCTCCGTATCTGGACAAAGCCGTTATTCAGCAGAAGGACGGGTCGATGTACGTGATGGAACACCTTAGCCAGACGGACAAGTCGTCGAACCCGACTTACCGCGAGGTGACGGATGCGGGCGAACAGAGTGAGCTGCGCAACATTGCCAACAACGCGCACACCGCAACGTACAGCAACGGTCAGATGATCGATTCAACGACCCATAAGGCGATTACCAACGCGGACATCAACGCGCATTAATCGGAATCGAAAATGCATGGGGCCTTCCACGGCCCCTGCGCAGCGATCGCCTCGGCGGTTAATCCCGCTCGACCAGCGCCGCCTTGAAGCGGCGTGCGCGCTCAATCGCGTCATCGCGCCCAATCGTTTCCCGCTGCAGTTGCATGGACGCCTTCGACACGTTCCCGGCCGCAGCCGCTTGCTCGTGTATCGCCAACGCCAGTGCCCGATGCAGCGCTGGCGTACGTTCGTCATGCCAACGCAACGCGTCGCGCCACAAGCGACCGATGCGTTTGTCATGTCCACACAACTGCAAGATCGATCGGCGTTGCAGCTCATGCCGCGTTATTTCCGCCCGTCGCTGATCGACCAGCGCATCGGCCCGCTGTAATGCATCACGAGCCGCGTTAAGCGTGCGCCGTTTGCGCTGCACACGCAATTCCCGCACGCGAGCGAGCAGCCGCCATAGTCGCGCGTTACGCTGCGCGTCGATCATCGTGTCGTGACGCCGCAAAGCGCTCGAAGCATCGAGCGAGTGTCTTGCACGGCACAGTGCTCGTCATGACGCTGCCGCAGAAATCGCACGATTTCAGGCTGCCGGTCGATCGCCAGATCACTCACCGGATCGCTGCCGCGCTGATACTCGCCGATCTGAATCAGCAGTTCGAGTTCCTGATAACGGCTGATCCAGCTACGCACACGATCCGCTTCCGCTCGATGAACCGCATCCGTCACGCGCGTCATCACCCGGCTCTTGCTCTTCAGAATATCGATCGCCGGATAATGCCCCGCGCCACCGAGCTTGCTCGAAAGCTGAATATGCCCATCGAGCAGCGAACGCGCTTCTTCAGCGATCGGATCGGACAGTTCTTCGTCTTCGGCCAGCACCGTGAAGAACGCGGTCACGCTACCTTCATGCGTCAATCCAGTCGATTCGATCAGCTTTGGAAGCTCGGCGAACACGCGCGGCGGGTAGCCGCGCCGCACCGGCGGCTCGCCAACCGCGAGCCCCACTTCACGTAGAGCACGTGCATAGCGCGTCAGCGAGTCAAACAGCAGCAGCACGCGGCGCCCGGTCGCACGCAAACCGCTCGCGACTTCGCATGCCAGTTCAGCCGCCTTGAGCCGTTCCGCAGCCGGCCGTTCCGAAGTCGACGCAACGACCACCGACGAATCGCGCCGCCCCGACAAATGATCGTGAATGAACTCCGACACCTCACGGCCCCGCTCACCAATCAACGCAACGACAATCGCATCCACATTCGCACCGTTTGCGATCATCCCCATCAACGTGCTTTTACCGCCGCCAGCGGGTGCGAATATGCCGACGCGCTGCCCAACGCCACATGTCAGCAATCCGTCGATTGCCCGCACGCCGGTCGCGAACGGCTGCGCAATGACCGGCCGCGCCAGCGGATTGATGCTCGCGAGCGGCGCGCCGTGTTGCGCTCCGCTTGCCTCTTTCAATGCAGGACCGCCATCGAGCGGTTGTCCCAGTCCGTCGACGGTGCGTCCGAGCAGATCGGGCGCATCGAACTGGCCCCACGCGAGACCACACCCGTGGACTTGCGTGATATTCGACAGGCCCGCGAGACCGTCGAGCGGCATCACGAGCGCACCGTCGTCGGTGAACCCGACGACTTCGCCCAATTGCATATCGAGCGTATCGGGCCGTACCAGCCGCACCATCTCGCCGATGCGCAGCGACACCCCGACCGCGCGCACGACGACGCCGCGCGCTTCCGCGACGCGGCCATACAACGTCGGCTCACCGTTCAGCACGGGAACGAGATGCTGGGACGTCTTCACACGCGCTCCGATCCGTTCGAGGAAAGCGTAAAGACCGTTCGCACGCTGAAGGTATCGAGCGGAATCTCCTCGATCGCCAGCGTATCGATGCGAATGCCGAATGTCTTCAGGTGGCGGCGCAGATGCGGCCGCAACACGGCCGTGGTGACCAGCAAACGCACACCTCGCGCGTACGCATCCGCGAAGGCACGCTGCAGGCGCTCGAGATCGTCGATACCGAGCATGCAGTACGGCTCGCCGTCCGGGCCACTGCGGATCTGGTCTTCGAGCTCCGCCTCCCACGACGGCTCGAACACGGCCGCATCGATGCGCCACGCGTCGAGGTCCGCATAACGGCGCGCGAGGCGCGTTCCAAGTGCGATGCGCGCTTCGCGGACCATACGGTCGACCGTGCGTTCGCCATCTGGAATCCGGATGACGGCCTCGATAATCGCGCGCAGGTTGCGGATGGGCACATGCTCTTCGAGCAAGCGGCGCAGCACGCTCGCGAGCAGCACCGGTCCAACCGCCTGATCGACCTGCCCCGCAAGCTCGCGAAACTCGATGCCGATCTGATTCAGCAGAAAGCGCGCTTCCTGCGTGCCCATGCATTCCGCCGCACTCTGTTCGCATACTTCGGCGAGATGCGCGCATAGCGCCTCTTCTACGCTTGCCTTGCCGATCTGCGGATCGTCGAGCGCGGTCGCATCGGCCACACTGACCCATACCGCTTTCGGTGCGCCTGGACTATGGCCGGACATACCCGCCAGCGCGATTTGCTCGTGGCTGCCGCTCACGAGCACGTGATCGGCCACGAGCGAGCCACTCGCGTACGGCACCTCCTCGATGTCGATGATGTAGCGCTGCGCTTCAAGGCGTGCATCTCGCTGTAATGCGAGCCCCGGAAACGGCAAACCCAGACGCGTCATCAGATCGCGACGCACCCTGCCAAGCTGCGCATCGAGCACTTTTGGACGCAATGCTTCATAAGCTTTGTGTCCCATGCGCACCCTCAGTATCGCGCTCGTGCCCAGCTCGACATCATCGAGGATGCGCTGCGTATAGGTGCCGCCGTCGCGCGTCATCGCCGGCATGAACGGTCGCAGCATGCGCTCGCGGCTCCTCGCCTCGCGCATCATCAGCAGCGATAGGCCGATCAACGCGCCGCCCGCAAGCACGAACTGCAGATGCGGGAAACCCGGAATCGCGCCCAGCGCAAAGCAGCCCACACCGGCCATCGCCAGCGCTTTCGGATGCAGCGAGAGTTGCCGGAAGATATCGCCGCCGAGGTTCGTCGGCGGCCCACCGGACGAGACGCGCGTCACCAGCAGGCCCGCCGCGATCGACACAATCAGCGACGGGATCTGCGACACGAGCCCATCGCCGACCGTGAGAATCGTGTACGTATGCAACGCGTCGCTGAACGACATGCCACGCTGCGCGATGCCCACCGCGAGCCCCCCGGCAATGTTGACCAGCGCGACGACGAGGCCGGCGACCGCGTCGCCCTTGACGAACTTCATCGCGCCATCGAGCGAACCGTAGAAATACGTCTCGCGCTCCAGTTCGCCACGCAACCGCCCTGCGTCATGCGGTGCGATCAGCCCACTGCGCAAATCGGCATCGATGCTCATCTGCCTGCCCGGAATGCCGTCCAGCGTGAAACGCGCGGACACCTCGGCCACGCGATCCGCACCTTTCGCGACGACGATGAACTGAATCGCAGACAACACGACGAATACCACGATGCCGACCGCAACATTGCCACCCACGACCATCTCGCCAAACGCGCCAATGATGTCGCCAGCGTGCGCGTAGAGCAGGATCATCTTGGTTGACGCGATGGCGAGCGCAAGGCGCAACAGCGTCGTCACGAGCAGTAGCGACGGAAAGCTCGACAGTTCCGCGGCCTTCGTCACGTAGATGGTCGTGCTTAGCATCACAAAGCTCGCGCAAAAGCTCACACAGATAAAGAAGTCGAGCACAAACGCGGGAACCGGCAGGATCAGCAGTACGAGCACGAACAGAATGCCGAGGCCTACTGCTAGGTCCGCGTGGCGGCCAAGTAGCCCTGGAATATCGGCGCGTGCGAATATCCAGCGGCTTTGCTTCGGGTTTTGCGTCGGGTTTTGCATATCAGCGGCTCAACTCTCTATGTAATGCACGGCGCCGGCCCTTCACGTGAGGATCGCCTTCGCTGTCGCGGTATTCACGCTTGATTTCTTCCTTGTCCATCCGCAGCCGGCGCTTCCACAGCACGCGCTGCATCACGAAGTCGCCAATCGCCGGCACCAGTTGCGACGCCGACATCATCGCGAGCAACGATGCACTCGACACGCTCTGGTCAGCAAGCAGCATCGGCATCGGCAGCGTGAACGAAGGCACCAGTTGCGCGCACCATTTCACGAATGCGTACCAGAACACGGCGAGCAGAATCACGAACTGGGCGAGCGCGATCAGCGTATCGATGACGACACGCGTACTGAAGAGGTTCTTCAGCCCGGCCACCGGATTGACGCGCTTCAGATCGGGCGCCGCGCGCTTCCACGCAATGACGCCGCGTGTCTGCGCGACTTCCGGCACCACCGCGGCTAGCACGCCTGCCGCCAGCGTGACGAGCGTCGCAGGCAGCAGTACGCGGAACGACGAAACGACTTGTGCGAGTCGCTCCGCGAAGGTGCGCGCTTCATCGATACCGGTGACCTCCCGGATCAGCGTCTGAAACAGCTGGTACAGGTGCGGCGCCTCGATCACAAGAAAAAGCCACCAGATCAGCCCGCTTGCCGCGACGGTCGCATGCGCGCTCTTCGCGATGTCGCCGTCCCTGATCGCCTTGATGAGCCGCTGTGGGGTTGGCGCTTCGGTCTTATCGCTCATCGCAGAAGCAGACTCTGCCTGAACAGGACGAATAACCGGTCGATAAACACCGGCACGCAGGACATTGCCGCGAACGAGATCACCATCGCCTTCACGGTGCGCGCGGTCGCAAACGGATTGAGCCGCTTCACGTGACGCGACATCAGACCGAGAGACAGATCGACCATCACCATCAGGCCAATCAGCGGCATCGCGAGCCGCACACCTTCCGTGAACCACGCGGCAACATGCTCAACAGAAATCTGCTGAAAGAGCTGCGTCATGTCGACGCGGGTCGCACCGGGCGGACAGATTGCCCACGCGTCGGCAAAAAATCCGCACACACAGCGCAGGCCGGGGCCGGTGAAGAACGTGAGCGCGGCGAACTGCGTGAACAACGTTTCGAAAAGCGCGGATTCCTGCTGGAAGTTCGGGTCGTACACGGCCGCAATCGAGTAGCCGCCTTGCTGGTCGAGCAGCGCGCCGGCGCACGATGCCACATGAAACACCGCGCCAAGCAGCAATCCGAGCGCGAGTCCCACCAGTGCCTCCATGAGCGCCGCCAGAATGAGCGGTGCCGGTACTCCGACTTTTAGCGGCAGCACGGCGAACAGCAGCACCAGCGGAACACGCAATTTCGTGCCCAGCGAATCGCCGAATGCGAACGGCACGAGGCTCAGTGCCACAGCGGGACGGATCGAGCAGAACGCGAGTCCCTCGAGATAACCGAACACTTCCATGGTCAATGCATGCGCCCCGCGGCTACGAATTCGAATACATGTTCCAGAAAACGCGTTACCTCACGGCTTGCCCATGGTGCGGTAACGATCAACGTAATGCCTACACCGATGATCTTCGCACCGTACGGAAGGCTCTGGTCCTGGATTTGCAGAATCGATTGCACGAGGCCAAGGATCAGGCCAATGCCCGTCGCCACCGCGAGCGACGGTAGCGACAGCCAGAACACGAGCAGCAGCGCGTCGCTCGAAAGAGAAGCAAGCGAGGGAAACGAGTTCATGCGATGTAACTGACAATCAGACCGTGAATCAATCGGGAGATACCGGACACCGACACCAGCACGAATAGCTTGAGCGGGATCGACACGGTGCTCGGCGATAACATCATCATCCCCATCGCGGTGAGCACGTTGGCCACCACGAGGTCGATCACCAGAAACGCGATGTAAAGCAGGAAGCCTGCTTCGAAGCCACTCGATATCTCGCTGATCAGAAACGCGGGAATCAGCAGTGAGAAGTCCGTTTCCTGCACGTCGCGCGAGGGGTCGATCCGCCTGGTCGCGTTCACGAGAAATGCGCGCTCGGAGGGTCGCGAATGAGCGAACAGGAACTCGCCGAGTGGACCGCGCACCGCCCTGAGCGTCTCCGCGATGCCCGGCATCGTGCCGCTTTCGATCCGCTCGTCGATCGACAACTCCGCACCGATCTTCGACATCACCGGCGCCATCACGACGAGCGTGGCCGCCATCGCAAGACCTGCGATGGCGGTATTGCCCGGCGCCTGCTGTACGCCGAGCGCCGAGCGCAGCAGCGTCAATACGATGCTGAACTTCGTGAACGATGTGACCATCACGACGATAAACGGCATCAGGCCAAGCACTGTGATCAGGCCGATGATCGAGAGCGGATCGAGCGCCGCGTTCATGCGTCCGCGTCCGTGCTCTTGTGCTGCATCATGTCGGTGATGCGCACGCCGAGCGCATCGTCGATGTCGATTAATTCGCCGCGTGCGAAAGGTACGCCCTGGCACAGTAATGTCACCGCGCGCTCCCGCGTCGGAATCTGGAGCGACAGAATCGAGCCGGTCCGCAAATGGGCGAGATCATGAAGCGATAGCGAAAGCGTGCCGAGAACGGCATCAAACGCAAAGGTCAACGCGTCGACCGCGATGAACTCACTGGTCATTTCCGGTTGATCCTTTTCGTCGTCGATCAGCGGGCGGTCTACCAAGATTTGCTCTCCAGATATTTTCAGCAATATGCGGCGCGCGCCGCCGCGCAGCGGCACGCGCAAGTAATACGACGTTCGATCGAGCAGCAACGCGTCACCTGGTCTGATGCGCCGCAAGCGTGCGAGCGACAATGACGGACCCGCCATGCACACCGGTGCCGACACCGTCAGGCGCCGTCCGGTTTCAACAGAGCCGGCCGCCGGCGCAGGCCGGCGCCGCAGCCATTGATCGACCGCTTCGCAGTGAAACGAGAAATGCGCCATTCGTCCGCTTTGCACGTGCGTCAGCACCATGCCGTAGATGCCGGCTGGCGGTGCGGCATCAAAAGAGATGTGTTGAAGCGCGATGGAAAATCCGAACACGCCTTCGAGCACGGATAACCAGTCCTCCAGTGCGTCCTCGATCAGGTCGCGCATGTCTGCGTCCTCACGCGACAATGCACGCACCGGCAACGTGGGCAGCAACGCGCTCGCATCGCAATCCAGTGTGAACGGCTGTCCTGACGCGCTGCCTGCGAGCCTTAGCGGATATCGTGCGCGGCACGTTTCGAACTGCAGCACATAGCGGCGCACGCCGACGCTCACCGGATAGGGCGCGCCGAAATGCAGCGCCGCTACGTTCAGACGTTCAGCATCGGTATGCGACAGACGGCTCATGCAGGACCATGGATTCACCGCCCCCCTCCATCATGCGCAACATGCACGTCTCGCAGTTCCGGCCGGTCTTGCTCGCCCAGGTTGATCGCGTCGATCACGTCGCGTAGCCCCTGCTCGACCACGGCAAACTGCCTGTCGAGCGCCTCGTCGAGACCGCGATACTCGCCAAGCATCGTATCGATCGCATCTCTGATGCCTCGCTCCAGCGCGTTCAATTGCATACGCAGGCTGCCATCTATCACTCCCCGCTCGGTTTCGACGATGCATGAGTGCGGCGGCAGACCCGCGTCCGCCAATACGGTAAACAACGGCGTGGCGAGTTCCTGCTCCAGCCGGGCAATCAGGCGCTTTGCCTCGCGATAGTCGACGTTCGATACGCGCAGCGACATCACCTGCTGCGAGCGCGACGCGGCGATACAGCGCCGTAACTGATTCGGCAACGCAGCGGCCGGCGGCAGCTTGCCGATGATCAGCACGAGCGCGTCCAGCACGATCCGCGCAAGACGCTCCTCGACGCAGCGCGCGACGAAGGATGCAGCCGCATGCGGCACCACGAATTCGCGTACTGCGGCAGCTCGTCCCGCGTCATAGCCGCGACGCCACGCGCGGCGCTTCATTTCGCGGACGCGCGCGGCAAGACGCGATGTCTCACGAGCGGCGTCTTGCGCGCGCGCATCATCAAGCGCACGTAAATCCTCCAACTCGACGAGCTCGGCCGCGGACAGATAGCCGTCCGACTCGATTCGCCAGCCTCCTTTCTTGCAGATCAGCACGACTCACCTCGCATCAATTGCCTTGCGTCGTCGATCAGCGCACGTGCGGCCTCCGTGGTGATATCGCCGGCGTTGAAGCGTGCCGAGGCTTCAACGATGTCGCGCGGCATGCGCAGTCTCAGCCATATGTGCTGCACCTCGCCGCTGTCGCCCAGGCCGCGCAGCGACAACGCGAGTCCAGCAGCAGTCAGTTCGCGGCGGTCGTAGAAATTCGGCGGCCCGCCCACGGGCAGATCGTCCGATTCGCCACGCACATGCTTCTGGATTTCGCGCAGCACGTGCGGCGCAACGTTCCTCGCGAACCACCGATGAGCCGATCCCGCTACGACGCGGCGTAAAGAACGGGAACAGGCCAATGCGGCACTGATCCGGAACAGCCGCGCGCACGCGGCACGCGGCAGATCTCCGATGCAGGGCAGCGTTTGCGTGAAATCGATGCGCGTCAACTGCGGATACTCGGCAACGAGTCGTGCACTCGCCTCGGCAAGCGCACGCTCACCGCGAATCGGCTTTTCCCGCATCAACCAGCTGTGATGTGCCCATGCGCCGATCGATAAAGCAGACAGACGGGTCAAGGGGTATCTCCTTTCACTTCCGCGCTCAGCGCATCGCCGTTTGCCGCTGAACGCTTGGTGCGCAGTCGCCCGCCACGCCCGAATAACCTGATCGGAAACGAGCGGATGCCGCGGCGCCATATCCACACCGAAATGCTGAGCAACATGACGGCGACGGACGTCGCCATCATTACGAGTGTTGCGCTCGCGTGTTCATCCTGTTCGCGCCCGCCCGCGCATGCACTGCTCGTGCCGCAAGCGTCGCCTGCCACGAGCACCGGCGTGACGGGAATCAGCGTCAGAT
The DNA here is from genome assembly GCF_902859855.1 of Paraburkholderia humisilvae. Classification (GTDB taxonomy): domain Bacteria; phylum Pseudomonadota; class Gammaproteobacteria; order Burkholderiales; family Burkholderiaceae; genus Paraburkholderia; species Paraburkholderia humisilvae. The sequence continues at coordinate 6,656 of NZ_CADIKH010000035.1, read as the reverse complement.
TCACGCGATCGGGCGTCAGACCTTCGACGCCCCCCGCGACGAGCCCGCGAATCTTGTCGCGCATCAACTCGAGGTTGTAGTCGGTGCGATAACGCAGCATCACCGAGGCGGACGGCGGCGTAATCAGGCCGAGGACCGGGTCCCGCTCAGGCTGCACGATGTGCACGCGCGCAACCAGTACGCCGTCGATTTTCTCCAGCGTCTCCGAAAGCTCCTGCGAAACACCGAAAATGAAGCGAACGCGGTCTTCGTCCGGGTTTGAAATCAGGCCCTGGCGACTGAAAAGTTCGCCGAGATTCGAGTGACTGCTACGCGGCAGAGCATAAGCGCCGGCCAGCTCGGTAGCAGCGACTGCGTCGTTGCTGTCAACCGATACGGTCCATGTCTTATCGGGATTGCGTTGCTTGACGCCCTCGATACCGTGATGACTCAGCACGGCGACGATGCGGTTCGCCTGGTCTTCGTCGAGGCCCTCGAACAGTGACGTTTTGCAGCCGGCAAGAAACACGAACGACAGCACGATCAGCAAGCGACGCATCAATTGCCTCGCGCCAAGGTTTGCACGCCGTTAGTGAACTGGTCGGCTACTTTCTTGTAAAACTGCAGCATCTCCGAATTCATGTTTGCGTGCTGGCGTAGCCGGAACATGTCGGCGGGCCTCAATGCGCCCCCGCTGCCAAGCAAGCGTTCGCATTCTTTATCCAGACCTTCCTGCGACTCCCTGGAGCGTTCTTCGCCCTGTGCGATCAAGTCGGCGACGCGCGAGGACATATCGTCCGCGGACGCGGCCTGACGAGACTCGAAAGATGCTCGCGGCGGTTCGACAAACGAACTGACGAAGCTGTTCGCCACCGCGCCCGCTGCTTCCAACGGGGGCGTCGCTGGCCGAACTTCTGGGATATTCATTGCAATGGCGGAAATGTGCGGCACCATCTTCTTCTCTTTCAAGTAACGTTTTGGGTTAGATCAGGAACACCTGGCCGCGCATGGACCGTAGCCGGATGCGCGGGCCCATTGAAGCGCCCCGTCGGAAGCGCTTCAATCCTTTTCCAGTACTAAGCCGGGTTATCGCAGCAACGCCATCACCGCGCCGTTTCGCTTCTCTTCGAGCATTGCAGCCATTTGCGCCGCTTCCTGCTCCTTGTTAGCGGCCTGCTTCGCCTTTTGAGCGTCCTGCGGGCTGCCGGACTGGGCCGATTGCGCCGCCGTCGAATTCGCGTTTGCACCCGCGTTCGCGAGTGCGTTGTACGTCGTACCGTTGTTGTCGTAACCGCCGCCTTGCGTCATGCCATACTGACCGCCGAACGGACTGATTCCACCTATAGCCATGATTTCCATCCTTAAAGTTTGATCACGCGTATTGCGGAGCGATTGCTCCGTCTACCGCCTGCAAAGCGACGCGCACGCGAGGCAAGCGGAACAGGACGCCCGACACGGCGTACCCGATTTCTTGATGTTTCATCAGGCGGAGAACGGCGACCGCCCGTTCCTCGCACGTCGACCATGTTCCGCATCGGGTCAACATCCGTTTGTATCTTGAGCACCTTTGGTAACAAATTCGTATACCGAACCATCGTCGTCGCGCACAACTTCCGCGCCGCACTCCGATATCCGCGTCAGCTTTCCGATCCGCAACCGCGCCCCGGCGAAATACATTCCCCCTTGCTGATCGACCAGCCACGCACCATGCGACGACCGCATGAGGTTCATGCCGATCGATTCGAGCGGTACACGCACGGGCCCTTCGCTTGCCTGATGACCTACAAAGCTCAAGCTCTGCAAGCCATCGATCTCGGCATGTGCAAGCCGTGCAATACGCGCGTAGTCCCATGATTCCGGCTGCAGAAAGCCATCGGCTGGCGGAGGCATTCCGCGAATGAGCCCGCTTCGCCAGCTCGCAGTTCCGCAAGCCTGTAGTACTTGTCGAGAAAGGTGCGCAACTGCTCTCTCAACTGATCGATCACGATCACACGCAGCACCGGCGCACGCGACGCGCCGCGTGCCGCAATCGCAAGCGCCGCAAGATCGGCGTAGCTCTGCACATACCCTTCGTACACGGTCGCCCCGGTCTTCACATCGACGTGCGTGCGCACAAGCCGGAACGCGGGGTTGGCCGCATGCGGCTGTTCTTTCGCGCCAAATAGCGACGACATCAGCGGCCAGCCGGCGCCGACCATCAGCAGCAGTACCAGCGCCGCCACCCCCACCTTCGCGGGAGCCGGCATCAGTGCACCGCGTCTTGCCACGTACGCCAATGGCGCATGCGTAAGCAGCCAACCAAGTTCGGCCTTGCGCGCCGCGAGCGGTGTCATCGCGTCGCGCCCGCTGAACTGCAACGTGACCACGCCGAGCACGAATGTCGCGCCATCGCGCAATTCCGTGGATTTTCCCGCGTGCAACGGGTGGCCGAACATCGACACGCGATCCTGCAGCGCGGTGACCCGGAGCCTTTCTCCGACGAGACGAATCGTCGCGTGATGCGCGGCGACACTATCGTCGATCAACACAAGATCGACGCCGTCGCCGCTGCCGATCGACAGATCGTGGCCCTCTGACAGCAGCACACTCGCTCCCTTATGAAGCCCGTCGGTCACGAGGATCAGCGCATTGCCGTTCATCGCGTTTGACCCAGCGCTGACGGCAGGACCACCGACGAGTCCGGCAGCAGCGGCTGCCCGGACAAACTCGCGGGCCGCGACAGCGACAGCAGCGCGCCCGTGACAGCCACGTCCGCGCGGTGTGCCCCGGCGGGATCGACCGTAGCGGGTGCAGGCCGCACGGAAGCAACATCGATCGGTGCTGCGCCCGCGACCTCACCGCTCATCCGCTTCAAACGCGGCGTGATCAGAATGAGTCGTTCGAGACGTTGCGACGTCGTCTGCGTGCTGCTGAAAATCGCACCGACATAGGGAATATCGCCCAGTACCGGCACCTGCGATCGCGACGTTTCACTGCGCTCATACTCATACCCTCCGATCAGCAGACTCTCGCCATCCGCCACGATCGCTTGCGTGACGATCGAATGGTTGTTGACACGTGGAATCCCATCGACGATCAGCGTCGAATCGAATCCGCCATCCTCGATCTGCACATTGAGCAGGATGTTTCGACGAAGGTCGCCCGCCGACTCGACGGTCGGCGTCACCTTCAAGGTCAGCCCGGTATCGACATTGAACAGATCGACGTCCTGATTTCCTGCAACGCGCACATAGACCGAGTTGCGCGACGACAGCACGGCTTCCGAATTGTTCAGCGTCAGCACTTGCGGCCGCGACAGGATGCGTGCTTTGCCGTTTTCTTCGAGCGCGCGGATTTGCGCAAACAGGTAGTTCACGGAGTTGCCGATCAGCGTCGTCAGGCTTACACCCTGCAACGCGCTTTGCACGCCCGATACCACCGACTCGCTGACAGGCGGATTCGCATTGACCATCGCATGCGCGCCGCCGTCGCTTCCTGATGTGCCGCCGCCCCAGCGAATGCCGAGTTCGCGCACCGCGTCGGTCGACACGTCGATCACCGCCGCAGTGATCTCGACGAGATCCTGTGGTTGATCGAGCATCGCGATGGCACGCTCGTAGTTGGGCATCATCTCGGGAACGTCATAGACGACCACCGAGTTCGTGCGTGCGTCCGCCACGATGTTGCGCCTCGATGACGTCACGTTCGACGGCATCGTGAGTTCAACCTGCGTGGTGGCGATCGGATCGGGCGACAGCATGTCGGCCGCGCCGTCGCCGCCCGCGAGTCCCAGGCCGCGCAGACTCGGCAGCGGGGGCGGACCATTGCGCTGTGTGCGCGCCTCCTTCGCCTGAGGGGTGCGGGCAGCAGGACGTGGCACGAAGGTATCGCCCATCAACTTGCGCAGCAGCGATGCGACGCCGGGAATCGTGGTCGTGCGATAGCCGGTGGTGTAGGTGATGTCTTGGGCCTGCGCATAGCGCAAGCGAAACACACGAATCTGGGTCTGATCGAAGGGCGTTTCGATCGCCGCCTGCTGACGGGCCTTTTCGATCGCATCCGCAATCGAATCGACGTAGCGCGACGGCCCCGTGGCTTTCGCCGTCGTGTCCGAATAGCGGACCGGTAGATGTGAATCGTCGAGATCGAGGCTGCGCAGCAAACCCGAAACGGCGTCCTGCTTCATCGGCGCAAACGGGATCGTTCTGGTTTTCACGTCCGAACCTGCGGATACATGCAGCGTCCTGCCGTCGAAATACCATGCGAGGCCATAGGCCTCCGTCAGCTTCGCGAACACGTTCGCGGGCGGCTCGTCGAATGTGCCATTCACGACGCCTTTGACGTTCTTCGCAATATCGACGGACAGACCGCCCGCGCTCGCGACATCCTTCAATACATCAGAGAGCTGCGAGTTGCGCGCGAAATAATGCATCGGCGCATTGCGCCAGGGCGGCTCGCCTGCATGCGCCGTACACGCGTGCAACGTGACCCATGCGAACGCGAGACGGCGTACCGCGGCACCCGTCGAATAGCGTCGCCGGGAACGACATCGTCTCTCTTTGCTCGCGCTGCACCACGTCATGAACATTAAAGCTCCTCTGCCGGCAAAGGCCGGCTTCGTCATGACGGAACTTTAGTTGTGCACGCATAGATCACGGTCATACAAATGTATCACCGGACCGCCGCGAACTGCGCGACGATAGACGACACACCAGCAGGCAAATGTTCTTTAGCTTATTTCATCAATATGCCTAACTAACTGTCTCTGGAAAGAGGATTGCAGAAAGTTCCACTTTGCATTCAAACGATAACTTTGAGCAGCTTCGAAATTTCTGAGCAGGTTCAAATGCCCATTACACAGTATTGCAATTTCAGCGCGGACCTCGCGAGGCCGCGACAGCGGTCGGTGCGCGTCAACGGTCTCGCGACATGTCTAAGGCTTGAAGAGGTCTACTGGACGATCATCGAAAAACTCGCACGTGAAGAGTCTCTGACCGTGGGAAAACTGATTTCCCGCTGGGCACTGGAGATGGATCTCGCGCACGAAGATGTGTGGAACTTCACTGGCTACGTGCGAGTAATCTGCGTGGTGCAACTGATGAAGCGTTCCGGGTCGATGCCCGTCGACGGAGCCGCCAGTTCGTCTGGTCTGGCGGATACGCGCGACGTTCAGTGAATGGATAGGCCGGCGGGTTGAAGGATGGTCGAAAGAAATCCGCATCCGGCATTCAGGAGATCTACATGTAAAAAAAAATCCCCTTGTACTCGGGCCATACGGACCCTTCAGAATTCACCCTGGCCGTGGTCAGGGCAACCTTCAAAGGAAATCATTTTATGCAGGTTCAAACTACGTCGACTTCGTATTCCTACAATCAACCCGCTTTTATGTCGTCCGGAGCGGGCTTTGCATCGGGTAATCACGCAACGGCGGCTTATGACTCCGGCCGACTTCAAGGTCTATCCGACGCGGTCAACGCGATAGGCGGCAACGGCGGTTATATGTCGTCAGGCGCGGGATTCGCACCGGGTAATCGCGCAGCGACGGCGTATGATTCAGGCCGGCTGCAAGGTGTATCGGATGCGGTCAACGCGATGAGCGGTACTAACGCGATGGCGGGTCCTCGCATCTTTTCTCCAGAAGGCGCTTCGCAGGGTGGCGCAGCTCTGGACGCAGCAGACCAAGGGGAAGCAAGCGAAAGCGGCGCACAAGGAAGCGGTGGGCCATGTAGCGGCGGGCAGTGTAGCGGTGCACAGGCAAGCGGCTCAGGGCAACAGATGGACCCTGCCCAGATCATGCAGATGGTGATGGGACTGCTGACTCCACTGATGAGCTTGATGGGCGGCGGTTCGGGCGGCGGCGGCGCGGGCGGTATGGCCTCGGGTATCCTGGGCGGTCTCGGCGGCAGCGCATCGGCCTGATTCCCCCGTGCAGCACGGACTACTGCCGCATTCACATCGGTCGGATCGCGGCAAAGCAGCGGGCAGTAGTCACCTGCGTTTGAACGAACCCGCAGTTGCCGGCTTTCGCCGGCAACCGTTGCAGCCAACGGCCACGCATCCGTTCCGGCATCCGGCTTGCAAACGCCCCTCTGCGAATCGGGATGCGTCTCTCAATACTCCGTCGAGCGCGTCGTCACGCAAACCATTGCCCGCGACGCGGTATTGAGCACGGCAGCTTATCCCGCTTTGCAAGCTTCGTTTCCGACTGCAGGTCTTCGTGACACCCAACGCTTGTCGCTATCGCGACCTGTTGCTTCAGCTCGTTCAGGTTAGGGATCGCGTCTTCCTCGAGCTTTTCAAGGCTTTGCCTGAGTTCCCCTTCGCGCGGCTATCACAAGGCAACTGTGCGGCGCAGCTGCTCCGCATCCTGGTGCGGCGACAACCAGGCAATACCCAAACGCACAGATATTTTCCCAACATTTAATCCTTCATCAATTAGAATGCCGAATCAAGTCGCCGCGAGAGCGTCTTAATAATTCGTTATCCATATCAGAAAATCAGGGGAACATGTAGGAGCACATACGCCAATGACCAATCTCAATATTCCCACCGAAATCACCGCTCGTGACACGCGTCGCCGCGTCATGGCCATCGTCGGCGCATCGTCGGGCAATCTCGTCGAGTGGTTCGATTTCTACGTCTACTCGTTCTGCGCGCTGTACTTCGCGCCGGCCTTCTTCCCGAAGGGCGACACCACC
>NZ_CADIKH010000034.1 GCF_902859855.1 Paraburkholderia humisilvae | reverse complement strand
GAAGTGCTGCAAAGACGCTTTGCGTATCCGAGCCTCGCGCTGGCCGGCTTGCTGTTCAACCTCGGGGTGTGGCTCGACAAGTTCATGTTCTGGTATGCGCCGGGTACCGGGGCGACGGTGATCGGGCCGCTGCATGCGTCGGTGATCTACGACATCCCGGTGTTTATTGCGTACCTGTGCGTGATGCCGGGTATGGCCACCTTCCTCGTGCGTATCGAAGCGGACTTCGTCGAATACTACGACGCGTTCTACAACGCGGTGCGTACCGGCGCGACGCTGCGTCATATCAACGACATGCGCGACATGATGGTCATCAGCATCCGTGCGGGCCTCTATGAGATCGTGAAGATCCAGGCGGTGGTGTTGCTGCTGATCCTCGCGTTCGGCAGATGGGTACTCGATGCGCTGCATATTTCGACGCTGTATATGCCGCTGCTGATCGTCGATGTGATCGCGGCAAGTTTGCAGGTGTTGCTGCTCGGGCTGATGAACGTGTTCTTTTATCTCGATGCGCGGCGAACGGTGCTGAAACTGTGCGTCGCGTTCGTCGTGCTGAACGGGGTGCTCACCGGTATCACATTGACGCTTTCGCCCGATACGTACGGCTACGGTTTCGCGTTGACGCTGCTCATACTGGTGGTCGCGGCGGTGCAGATGCTCGATCGCAAGCTTGGCAGACTCGAATACGAAACCTACATGCTGCGCAATTGACGATGACCACGCTCGCCAATCTGTTTGCGCGGCTTGGGCCGCCCTGGGTGCTGGTGTCGTGTATCGCGGCGGCGCTGCTGCTGTCGGTACTATGCGTACGGCCCGCGTTCGCCGCTGCCGCGTGTCAGCGCACGCCACAGGATGGCGTCGGCACGGTCGCGTGGTTCTACGGCGCACCAGTGCCGGTCGAGCAGCTGTCGCGGTTCGATACCGTGGTGGTCGAAGCGGATAGCGGCTTCGATCCGCGCGCCGCGGCGGCCACCCGCGACGGGCAAACCTCACATTGCACGAACTGGTATGCGTATGTGAGTGTCGGCGAAGTATCGAAGGATCGCGACTACTTCGCTGCGATGCCCCGCAAGTGGCGGCTCGGGCGCAATGCGGCGTGGTCGTCGGCGGTGATCGACCAGAGCGCGCCTGGCTGGCCGCAGTTCTTTGTCGAACACGTGATCGCACCGCTGTGGGTCCGCGGCTATCGCGGCTTTTTTCTCGATACGCTTGATTCGTGGCAATTGATCGCGAAGACGGATGCCGCGCGCGCCCGCCAGCAAGCGGGGCTGATCAATACGATTCGCGCGCTCAAAGCGCGCTACCCGGACGCGCAACTGATTCTGAACCGCGGCTTTGAAATTCTGCCGGAGATTCACGGCGACGTGGCGGCGGTCGCGTTCGAATCGCTGTATGGCAGTTGGGACCAGGCGGCCCAGCGTTACGGCGCCGTACCCGCCGACGACCGCACATGGCTGATTGCGCAGGCACGGACGATTCGCGAGCAGTACCGGTTGCCGGTCATTTCGATCGACTATTGCGCGCCCGATGATGCACCGTGCCGGCGCGAGATTGTTGAGCAGATTTGTGCGGCGGGCGTCGAGCCCTATGTTACCGATGGCGCGCTGCGCACGGTGGGCGTTGGCTCCGACGCCGCATGCGGCGCGCGGCCTGATGATGCGCAGGGCGCGCGCCACTGACGAAATACAAGGGCGGGGCGAGCGCCGTGTCGGCGCGCTGCGCTTGCCGGGTCACGCGGTCATGGTCAGCGGATCTGAGTGACGGCCAGCAGTAACACCATGCCGCCGATCGCGCCGTCCAGAATGCGCCATGCGGTCGCGCGCCTGAATAGTGGCGCGAGCACGCGCGCACCATAACCGATCGCCGCGAACCATCCCCCGCTGACGGCCATCGCGCCGAGCGCGAACGCACCACGCGCGCCTTCCGGTTCGCGCGCGCCAGCGGTCCCGATCAGCAGGAACGTGTCCAGATAGACGTGCGGGTTGAGCCACGTGAATGCGAGCGTCATCAAGATGATCGGGGCCGCCCGCTGCGCCTGCGCGCCGGCGTCGGATGCGCCGGCATCGAGCACCGCGTGGCCCGGCCGCAGCGCGCGGCGCAACGCGCTGATGCCGAACCACGCGAGGTAGGCGAGGCCGACATACAGCAGTGCGTGAATGAACGCCGGATAACGGGTCACCAAAATCGAAGCGCCGCCGACCCCCGCGCCGATCAGCAGAAAATCCGACAGCGAGCACAGCAGCACAATCTTGCCGACATGCGAGCGCATGATGCCCTGGCGTAGCACGAAGGCGTTTTGTGCGCCGATGGTGACGATCAGCGACGCGCACAGCGCCGCGCCGTGAGAAAAGGACGCCCAGTTCATAGCGGTTCAAAGCGATGTCAAGAAACGAACCTTGGCAGTCTGCGGTAATCTGCCGGATAAGCAAACCTAATTCTATTAACTCCGATTAAGGAACGCTAATGCTGGACTATGCGTTGCTGGATGCATTGGCCGCGGTCGTGCGCCACGGCTCGTTCGAACGGGCGGCGCGCGAGTTGAACGTGACGCCGTCGGCGGTATCGCAGCGCGTGAAGCTGCTCGAGGAGCGCGTCGGCAGCGTGCTGGTCAAACGCGGCACGCCGTGCGTCGCGACCAGGTCCGGCGCACTGCTATGCCGTCACACGGAACGCGTGCAACTGCTGGAGGCCGAACTGGCCGGACCATTGCCCGCATTACCCGGCGCATTGCTGCAGGCGTGGCCGATGCTGCGCGTCGCGGTGAACGACGATAGCGTCGGCACGTGGTTCATTGACGCGATTGCAGGCTTTTGCACGGAGCGCGAGATGCTGCTCGATCTGGTGATTGACGATCAGGACCATACCGCGCAACTGATCCGCGACGGTAGTGTGCAGGGCGCGGTCACTACGCAGGCCGAGCCGATACAGGGCTGCCGCTCGACGCGTCTTGGCCGGATGCGCTACCTCGCGGTTTGCACGCCGGCGTTTCATGCGCGGCATTTCGCGGACGGCGTGACGAGCGAATCGCTGCGCCGTGCACCGTGCGTCGATTTCAATCCGAAGGACGAGTTGCAGAAGCGCTTCATGCGCAAGGTCACGCGCGCGGCGGTCGACCCGCCGAAGCACTGGATTCCGCATGTTGCGGGATTCCTGCGCGCGTGTGTCACGGGGCTCGGCTGGGGCATGTGCCCTGAACGGATGGTGGCGCCGCACCTCGCGAGTGGGGACCTGATCAACATGTTGCCGGGCAAGCATCTCGATGTTGATCTGTATTGGCAAAGCTGGCGATTGTCGATCGGTTGGCTTGACGAGTTCGGTCTTGCGTTGCGCAAGCAGGCGGCACAACTGCTTGACTGATGTCGCGTGTCAGCCGTCGATAAGTATCCATATTTGAGTCATTATCGGCATTAATATGTCAAATATGACAAACCAGGCATTGACGTCACATTGACTCCGGAAGATTTTTGTCTATACTGACTATTTATCTGCCATTAAATGTCAGATACGACAAAATGAAGCGCAACAACAAGGACTTTGCGTCCGCGGACATGACGCGCCGCTCGGCCGCTCTCGGGCGCGCGGTGGCCGCTGCCCGCATCGCGCGGAATATGACGCGGCAAGACTTTTCCGAACGGGCGAACATCAGCCCGAGCACGCTCGTGCGGATTGAAAAGGGCGATATTTCGGTGAGTTTCGCGTCGTGGCTGCATGCATTCGAACGCGCCGGTCTGCTGGGCTTGCTCGAACCACTCGCGCTCCCGCAAAACGACGTGATCGGCGAGGCGAGGCGTGATGCACAGTCGCGCAAGCGCGCACGCAAGACCGTTTCGAAGACAGGTGAGTACGATTTCTAACGCCACGACATGGCCGACCGAATGGCGCAAGTACGTCTTCATCGTGCTCGAAGGCACGGCCGAAGCCGTGCCCGCGGGTGGGCTCATCCTCTATGAGGAGGGCATCAAGCCGGTCGGCGCCACCTTCGTCTACGGCAACAAATATCTGCAGCGCGCGCATGCGCTTGCCGTGGACCCGGTCAGCATGCCGCTAGACGAAGCGAGAAAGCACAGGGAAACGGTGTTTCAGCCGCCGGCCGGGCTTGCCCTGTTCGGCGCGATTCGCGACGCGGCACCCGATTCATGGGGGCGGCGCGTGATCGAAAACATGCTGAAGGCGGCGCCGGACAGCCTGCCGGAAACCGCCTATCTCGCGCACGCGGGGCCGCATCGCACCGGCGCGCTCGATTTTCGCGATTCCCCAACCGCGCCTGCCGAGCCCGGCAAGCTGCCGGATATCAAGGAACTGTCGTATCTGCTCGACGCCGCTGCGTTGATCCAGCAAGGCAAGCGTGTGCCGCGCAACCTGCAGTCGCTCTTTAGCGTCGGCGCCACGCTCGGTGGCGCGCGGCCCAAAGCCGTGCTGCTCGACGGCGGGCGGCAGTGGGTCGCGAAGTTTCCCGCGTTTCGTGACAGCTTCAATGTGCCCGTCGTCGAGCGCGCCACGCTTGAATTGGCGCGTCTGTGCGGATTGCGCGTGCCGGCCACCCGGCTGGTGCACCTGCCTGACGGGCGCGATGTCATGTTGATCGAGCGGTTCGATCGCGTGCCGTTGCCGAAAGGTGAATTTGGCAAGCGTCACGTCGTGAGCGCGCTCACGATGCTGAAGATGCACGAATTCGACACGGGCTCGGCCGAATATGCGAATCTCGCCGACACGCTGGGCGAGCTGGGTGCAAGCGGCTTTGTTGGCGCGGACAAGACCGAACTGTTCAAGCGTATGGTGTTCAACATCCTCGTCACCAATGACGACGATCATCTACGCAACCACGCGTTCGTCTGGGACAGCGCGCATCGGGGTTGGCGGTTGAGCGACCTGTACGACGTCGTGCCGAAGCCTCAGCTCGGCTCGGAGCGTTTCCTCGTGCTGGGCGTCGGGCCGGCAATGGGCCGGCTCGCGACGCTCGACAACGCATGGTCGGCCGCGGGTCGATTCGGCCTGATGAAGCACGTGGCTGCGCAGATTATCAAGGACCTGTCGGCAATCGTGCGCGAATGGCGGATGCATTTCGAAGCGCTCGGCGTGCCCGTCGCCGACTGCGAGAAGATCGCGTCGGCATTTCGCAAGCCCAAAGACATCGGGCTGCGCGCGGTGGAAAAGGGGTAGCGGCGTACCGTACCTACCCAGCGCGCCGTTTATTCACGCCACCTTCCCACGTCGCCTGCCACTGCGTCTGACGCCTGTTGTCCAACGCTTCGTCTGCCGCTTGCGCCGCGCGCGTCACCGCGGTTCCGGCAGCGCATCATCCGTTTTCTGCTGCGGGCTTGTATTGCGCGTCTCAGGCATCGCGGCCCACACCAGCAGCACGGCCAGCGCGCCCGCGCCCGCCAGCCCGAAGAAGCTGACCGCGTTACCGAAGCGGTCCGCGATAAAGCCCGCCAGCGACGTGCTGAGCGTCGCCCCGATGCCCGCCGCCAGCCCGAACAGCCCGATGCACAGGTTATAGCGGCCTTTGCCGCCGGCCACGTCGGCGGCGATCAGCGGCAGCATCACGCCGAACACCGCGGCGCTCAGGCCGTCGAGCATCTGGACCGGCACGAGCAGATACGGGCTGCTCACGCCGGCGAACAGCAACGCGCGGATCGGCAACGCGGAAAAGCCGAGCAGCAGGATTGGCCGCCGGCCCCAGCGCTCGGACGTCCGGCCGACCCACGGCGACAGCAGCGCGACGATCGCCTGCGGCACGATGATGCACGCGGCGATCACCAGTTGCACGTTGTCGCCCATGCCCGCGGTCACTTCACCCGCGGCGAGATTGAGCATCGCCGCATTCGACAGATGGAACAATACGACGCACCCGGCGAAGACCAGCATCCGCTTGTCGCGCAGCAGATCGAAGATCGACTCGCGATGGACGGGTTCGACGGGCGCCTCAGCTGGCATCGGCTCCGGCTCCGGCTCCGGCTGCGCTGCGTTGTCGCGCGGCGGCCTCGGCGTGGCAGGAACACGCGGCGGCGCGTTTGGCAGTTGAATCATCGACAGTGCGACCAGCGCGGGTAACGCAAGCACTGCCGTTAGCCAGAACACCGCGCGCGCGGAAAGATACTCGCCGGTGAGACCCATCAGCCCGGCCGCGACCGCACTACCGATCGATGCCCAGCGCGCGTTGCGGCCGAGCCGGTCGCCGAGATTCGCCCGCCCGACGAGCGCGAACGAGATGGCCGCCAGCGCAGGCACCAGCATGCAGCTCGCGAAGCCGTGAAACACTTCGGCGGCCATCACCGGCAGCACGGTCGGGCTGGCGGCGAGCAGCACCGCGCTCGCGATGATCGCAACGATGGCCCACGCGGCGGCGGCCTTCTTGTTGCGCAGCGCGTCGACGGCGGCGCCGCCCGGCACCTGGCTCACCATCGCGCTGATCGTGCCGACCGAGAGCGCGAGGCCGATTTCGCCCTGCGTCCACTTGTGCGTCGCGAGGTACGACGCGATAAACGGCCCGAATCCCGTCTGCACGTTCGCGACGAAGAAGTTGAGCCAGTCGAGGGCGCGGACGCTGCGTGCGTTGACCATGAGCCGGTTCGTCATCGGGGCGTGCGTGCGGGAGTGGCCGCCGCGGCGGACGACGAGGTGGGCGGCGCGCCTGAGGCCGCCGGCGCAGGCGCGGCGCCGCCTGCGGCTGGCGCCGACGCGGTTGTCGCAGGGGCCGGCGGCGGGGCCGGCGACACGGCGACAATCGGTTTGCCGTTTTCGTACGATGGCGACGCCTTGATCTGCGCCTCGTTCAGATCCATCAGCGCGCGCAGCGATTTGTCCTTCGGTGCGAAGTGCAGCGCCGACCAGCTCGCGGCGATGGCGCGGCGATCGAGGTTGATGATGCCGCTCACGTCGATCACGACCGCCTGCGGCTGGGCATTGCCGTCGATCAGCACGTCGATCACGCGGCCGACCTGCGCACCGTTCGGCCGTTCGACCGTGGCGTCGAGCAGCGGCAGCTGTCCATTCGACACCGGAGGCGCGGGCGGCACACCGGCGAGCGGTGTGGCGAGCGAAGTCGACGGCTTGGCACGGCCGACCGACGCCATCTGGTTCGGCGGCAACGTGATCGTGATCGGCGCGGGCTTCGCGGTCGGATTAAAGCGGAACACATTCCATGGGAAGCTGGCTTTGCGGTCGCCGATGCCCATGAAGCCCTGCAGGTTGACGACCAGCTCGCGCGGCGTGCCGTGCGCATCGACGGTCAGGTCGACCGCGCGTCCGACCACCTTGCCATCGGGCCGCTGCACTTCACTGTCGAGCAGACCACGCACCGTACCGCGCTCGATCGTGTGCGTGACGATGAGCGGCGGGGGCGGCGGCGGAGGAGGAGGCGGCGGCGGCGGTGGAGGCGGCGGCGGTTCGACCTCCTTGTGCGGACGCACGATCACGCGCTTGGGCTTCTTTGGCTGCGCCGGCCCGGTGGGCTCGGTTTCCTCGGGCTCCGTCTCCACCACCGGCGGCGACGGCGCCTCGACGGCGCTTGCCACCGCCTCGGTAATCGGCGCGGGTGCCTGCTCGGCCGGCCCAAACATCGCGCAGCCCGAGAGCGCGACGGCCGCCAGCACGGCGAGGAACAGCAGCAGAAGACGGAAAGCCGGACGTAGGAAACCGCCGCTCATCAACAAGGACTCCATGGCGAGATGCGGGACGCTCGGGGGCATCGCCGCGGTCGGTGCAGTTAGCGTGCAAGCGGCGCAGGATACGAGGTCAAAGTCGCGCCGCGGACAGAGTGTAACCCGCGCAGCCCGCGAGGCTGCCTTTGCCGATGGTCGCATGCGGCCGGACAGCGTGCTTCTTGCGCATTTTCCGCCCGTAGGTGTAAACACGCGCACCATCCTCCGACCCTCCCGCGCGCTCGGCGATATAAGCGTCGCGACATGCCCGGCATGCCTTCGTCGCGATAGGAGACATATTCGTCTTCACCTACCCTTCGCAACTACAGAACAAGAGCGGCCGCGTACCTCGATGGTTCGCGTGATCCGCAATACAACTCAACGAGACGAACCTGACGACGGCTTCCCGCATGGCCGTTTCAGCTTGCTGATAAAGGAGGCACTCAGATGATGGAATCCCAGGCCCAGACGCAGGCGTTGCCGGCAACCGATCTTGAAAGCGGTGATGCCGCCCGGAACATTTTGCCCGGACAAGGCCTCGTCGATCGCTACTTTGAAGTGTCCGCGCGCGGCAGCACGCAGCGCCGCGAAATCGTCGCCGGCGTCACGACCTTTCTCGCCATGGTCTATTCGGTGTTCGTCGTGCCCGGCATGTTCGGCAAGGCCGGTTTCGACACCAGCGCGGTATTCGTCGCCGTTTGCCTGACGACCGCGTTCGGCTCGCTGCTGATGGGCGTCTGGGCGCGTTTGCCAATCGCGATCGGCTGCGCGATTTCACTGACTGCATTTACCGCGTTCGGACTGGTGCTCGGCAAAGGATTGCATCCGACTGTCGCGTTGGGCGCGGTGTTTTTGATGGGTCTCGTGTTCACGGCGATCTCGGTGACCGGCGTGCGTTCGTGGATCCTGCGCAACCTGCCGTCGGGCGTCGCGCACGGCACGGGCATCGGTATCGGTCTGTTCCTGCTATTGATCGCGGCCAATGACGTGGGCCTGGTCACGAGGAATCCGGGGCCGGGATTACCCGTGTCGCTCGGTCACATTACGTCGTTGCCCGTGCTGATGTCGGTGATCGGGCTCGCGGCGATTGTCGGGCTCGTGCGTCGGCGTGTGCCGGGCGCGATCCTGGTCGTGATCGTCGCGATCTCGGCGCTCGCGATGCTGCTCGACCCGGCGGTCGTGTTTCACGGCGTGTTCGCGCTGCCGTCGCTGAGCGCACCGGGGCACGTGTCGCTGATCGATGCGATGGACCTGAAGGGCGCGTTGTCGCTCGCGGTGCTGCCCAGCGTGCTGGCGCTCGTGATGACCGCGGTGTTCGACGCGACCGGAACGATTCGCGCCGTCGCCGGCCAGGCCGGCCAGCTCGATGAGAACGGCCGCATCATCAACGGCGGCCGCGCGCTCACCGCGGATTCGCTCAGCTCGATTTTCTCGGGCTTCATGGGCGGCGCGCCTGCCGCTGCGTATATCGAATCGACGGTCGGCGTCGCGGCCGGCGCGAAGACCGGCCTTGCGGCCGCGGTGGTCGGCTTGCTGTTTCTTGGTGTGATGTTTTTTTCACCGCTCGCGGCGCTCGTGCCATCGTATGCGACCGCGCCCGCACTGATGTACGTCGGGCTGCTGATGCTGTCGAGCGTCAGCAAGCTGCATATGGACGACATGGTCGATGCGATGTCCGGCCTCGTGTGCGCCGTGTTTATCGTGCTGACCGCCAATATCGTGACCGGCATCATGCTCGGCTTCTGTACGCTTGTGATCGGCCGGATCGTCAGCGGCGAATACCGGACACTCAATATCGGAACCGTTGCGATCGCAATCGTTCTCGCGGTGTTCTATCTGGGCGGCTGGGCGATCTGACGGCCCGCAGTTTTCCTCCACGGGTGCCGCGCGGTTATTTTTGCGCGGCACCCGTTGTTTTCTGCGCGCAGTATCAGAACAACACCTCGCACCATTCCTTTTGCACATTTCACGGCCGGTCTGCCTGAACAAAATAGGCGAAATGGCGGGCACGCGGGATGCTGGCGAACTGATCCAGACTCCGAAGCATACCTTGACAACGGTCGACGCGTTTCTATACTTAACCTCATGGTTAAGTTTAACGACACGATGCTCGATCGTACTTTCGCGGCGCTTGCCGATCCGACGCGGCGCGCGCTACTCGCACGCCTGTCGAGTCAGCACGACCTCACGGTCAGCGAACTGGCGCGGCCGTTTGCGATGTCTTTGCCGGCAGTGATGAAACATCTCGACGTGTTGTCGGATGCCGGCCTCGTCACAAGGACGAAGACGGGTCGTAGCGTCGCGTGCCGGCTGACGGCGGGACCGATGGAAGATGCAATGCAGTGGCTAAGCCGATACCAGTGCTTCTGGTCAGAACAACTCGCGCAACTCGCCGCTTATGTGGAGGACAACTCATGGCAGAAAGACCCGCTCTCACGCTCCAACGCCGGATCAACGCGGCGCCCGCGAAAGTCTACGCCGCGTGGACGGAACCGGCGCACATCGTGAAGTGGATGCATCCATATGGGTGCAACGTGCTGCTTGCGGAAATGGACGTACGGGTCGGTGGGCGCTTCCGGGTCGTGATGCGCACGCCCGAAGGGGAGGAGCCCGAGGTGAGCGGCACGTTTCGCGAAATCGAGCCCAATGCGAAGCTTGTCTACACCTGGGCATGGCGCGAGACACCCGAGCATGAGTCGCTTGTCACGCTGACTTTACGGCCCGACCGCAGCGGCACGCTGCTCACGCTCAAGCATGAACAGTTCTTCGATGAAGCCACACGTGACAGCCATCAAGGTGGCTGGAGCAGTGCACTCGACGTGCTCGAACAGTATTTGCCGTGACGCGCGTCAGGCGCACGCAAGCCAGGTGATACGGCACGAGTGAATTTCAAACAGCGGCGCATGCCGCGTTGCCATGGAGGAGCAGATGGACTCGCATAAGGTCGTCTCGCAGGAGGAATGGCTAGCCGCGCACCGCGCGCATCTGGCGGAAGAAAAGGCGCTGACCCACGCGCGCGACGCGCTCAGCAGGAAGCGCCGTGAACTGCCGTGGGTCAAGGTCGACAAGGCGTATACGTTCGACACGGCACAAGGACCGCAAACCCTCGCCGATCTGTTCGAAGGACGTAGCCAACTGATCGTTTATCACTTCATGATGGGCCCCGATTGGGAAGAGGGCTGTCCCGGCTGTTCGTTCCTATCCGATCATGTCGACGGCGCGCTCGTGCATCTCGCGCAACGGGACGTCGCGTACGTTGCCGTCTCGCGCGCGCCGCTCGAAAAGATCAACGCTTTCAAGAAGCGGATGGGTTGGACGTTTCGTTGGGTGTCGTCGTTCGGCAGCGATTTCAACTACGACTACCACGTGTCGTTCACGCCCGAGCAGCGGGCCCAACGCAAGTTGTTCTATAACTTCGCGACGATCGATTCCGACATGGACGAACTGCCGGGCCTAAGCGTGTTCTACAAGGACGAAGCCGGCGATATTTACCATACGTATTCGTCGTATGGCCGCGGTGGCGAGCCGTTGATCGGGACTTACACGTGGCTGGATCTGACGCCGAAAGGGCGGGACGAAACGCACGGCATGATGGAGTGGATGCGTCATCACGACCGTTACGACACACAACCTGCGCATCACGGTGCGGACGGCGGTTGCCACTGAATGCCGGAAGGCGCGCCGCGCTCGCTATAGCGACATTTCGAAAGCGGGCCTCAGGAACAGATGGATTGCCATCACGATCAGGCCCATCGCGGCTGCCGCGAGGGTGAGCGTCCCGTACTCGTCGTAGCGCATGTCGTACAGGCAAGCGACGAGAAAGAGAATCGCAAGAAGATTAGTCAGCCAGTCGAAGTTAAGCGCGAGCAGCATCAGAAAATCCGGGCTCGCCCGGGAGAATCGATCGTTCAGGAAAGCCGATTCTATCGAGGCGAGCTTACGGATTAGCAACGCGTCGCGCGGATACGACGTAAGGTCTTATTCAGGCGACGTCGTTCGCATCATGTCGTCCCTGATCCAGTCGATCACCGACGTGCGCCGCGGCTCCCAGCCGAGCAGAGCGTGGGCTCGCGTGCCGCGCACGCGGCTGTTCGAACCGAGGCCGTACGACGCCATTTCGTAGCCCCATTCGTGCTTCGCGTCTTCGAGCGGCCAGTCTTGCGGCGCGCCGAGGCCGAGCGCATCGGCGATCGCTTGGCTCATGTCGCGGAACGACGCTTCGCCGCTTGCCACGAAATAGAACGTGCCGGCGGGCGTTTTATCGAGCGCGAGACGATAGAGTTCGACGACATCGTCGATATGCACGTTCGACCAGATATTGCCGCCGCTGCCGACGTGCCGCACGATGCCGCTCTTTTGCGCCTGACGGACGAGGCGCGGCAACTGCACGCTCGCGCTGCCTTTGACCGCGCCGTGTCCGTAGATCAGCGTATTGCACAGCACCGCCGAGCGGATGCCGCGTCGCGCGGCGTCAAGCACGAGTCGATCGATCGCGACGCGCGGCGCTTTGTCCGCGGTCGGTTCGGGCAGCGCGTCTTCGTGATAGATCGCGGCCGCGCCGGCTTCACCGCCCGATGCATCGCCGACGATGCTCGAGCCGCTCGTGTGCAGGAACGCTTTGTTCGAGCCTGCGAGACCCTCGATCAATGCTTCGACGGCGCTGCGATGGTCACTGCTCGCGGCGTTGATCACCGCGTCCGCTGCTTGTGCTTGCGCGATCAACAGTGTGCGATCGTCGAGCGAACCGATGACGGGGATGATGCCGAGGCGCTCGAGTTCGGCGGCCTGTTCGGGCTTGCGGATGAGACCCGTGACGCGATGGCCGGCGCGCACGAGACCCGCTGCGATGGAACCGCCGATAAAGCCGCTCGCGCCGGTAATGAAGATCTTCAAGACGTTCTCCTTGATGGGACTAGACGATATGAACGCAGTATGGGGCTGGGCGATTCTCGCAAAAAGCGTGTTAGTCTCAAATCAAACTTGATTTGAAATCAACAATGAAGACGTCGACTGATGAATTGCTTGCGTTTGTTACGGTGATCGACAGCGGGTCGATCACCGCGGCCGCGGAGAAGCTGCAACAGACGGTGTCGGGTGTGAGCCGCGCACTGTCGCGGCTGGAGAAGAAGCTCGATACCGCACTCGTGAGGCGCACGACGCGGCGGTTGCAACTGACCGAGGAAGGGGAACTGTACCTTGCGAAGGCGCGCGCCATACTCGATGCGATGGAGGAGGCGGAAGAGTCGGTTGCACGGCGCAGGAAGCGGCCTTCGGGACGGCTGCGCGTGGATGCGGCATCGCCGTTCATGCTGCATTGCATTGCGCCGCATATGAAGGCGTTCTCGGCGTTGTATCCGGAGATTTCGCTTGAGCTGACGAGCAATGAACGTACCGTCGATCTGTTGAAACAGAGGGTGGATATCGCAATCCGGATTGGTGAGCTGCAGGACTCGACGCTGCATGCGCGCGCGTTGGGTAGTAGCAAGTTGAAGATTGTTGCGAGCCCTGCTTATGTGGCGGAGCGTGGGGCGCCTAAGTCGGTGGCGGTGTTGCGCGAGCACCGGCTGATCGGGTTTACCGCGCCGGAGCATTTGAACCGGTGGCCGTTGCCGGATGGCGCGCGGGATTGGTTGAAGATCGAGCCGGGGATTGCGGCTTCCAGTGGAGAGACGTTGCGTCAGCTGGCGCTGGATGGTTGGGGGATTGCCTGTCTGGCGGATTTCATGATTGCCGCGGATGTCCGGGAAGGCAGGCTCGTGGCGGTGTTCGAGAATGCGCTAGTGGATCGCAGGCAGCCGGTTCATGCGGTGTATTACCAAAGCGCTTCGCTGGCTGGACGGGTGAAGTGTTTTCTGGATTTTATTCAGGGGAGGGTGAGGCTTTAGGTTCTTTCGGGCGCATTGGGGCACCATTGGCCGGGACGCAACGTTCCGGCCTCTGAGCGTTTCGCGTTGCAATGAACGACCTATTTCCGTGCAGCCATCGTGTTCCGGATATCTACGAGCGCTTCGATGAGTTGATCGAGAGACGTTTCGCCAATTGGCGCCGCCGATCCTCGTCGAAGCGTATAAGCATCGCAACCACTACTCTCGGTCGCCTCGTCATGGCACAAAGCAAGTAAGGCGAGTCGATTCCGACTACGCTACAAGATTCGATCTGAGCAAACCATTGATGAGCGAGCTGAGGATACAGCGGTGCGTTCATCGATATCACGAACCGGACCAATGCTCGCTCGTGTGCGTCAAGTGGTCTGCCGATTGGCGAGTGTGGCAACTTCAACAAAGGCCTCGTTCACTAGCGACATCGTGACGCGACGGTTGGCGCTCCAGTCATAGGTCTGATACCACTCTTCGACCGTTTGACCATCGACCTTCGTCGATGTCGATTTCAGTCGATTCCGGCTGTCGTAGGTAAAGCCGTATGTCCGTTGCTGTCCGGTCGACTTCGCATCGAAGCCGCTCGCGCCTGTCACGTCATCCGTGGCCAGTTCGCTCATGCCGACGAGGTTGCCCCGGTCGTCATAGGCGTAGCCGCGCATCACGCGAGGCATCGCGACCAGCGACGGATGCAAGCTTGTCGCATCGGCATAGCGCACCGACGTAATCGACAAGCCCGTCGAACTTCGTCGTGTGACGCGCACAGGACGACCGATGTCGTCATAGCTGTACTCGGTGCCACTGCCATCCACCGCACTATCGGTTAGCAGGTTGCCCTTGGCATCCCACGTCGTCACCGTGTTGCCCGATGCCGAACTGCTACCCGTTGGCCGTTGCAAACCTGCGATCGACGAGAACGTCAATGTTGTGCTCCGGCTGCTGTCCGTCACAGTCGTGCTGCCACTGCCGTAGGCAAACTGAACATTGCGCGTCGTATCCGGATGACTGGCGGCAAGGGCGCGGCCCTTCGCGTCATACGTCCACGTGGCGACGCGCGCACCCGCTTCATCGATTACACCGGTCATTGCCGACCAGAAGCGTGCGTCTTCAAACAGATAGCGCCGCACATAACCATCGGGCCACGTCACGGAGACCAGATTGTTGTGCGAGTCGTAGCCATAACGCGTGATGGCGCCCGTCGGGTCGGTCATCTGCGTGATACGGTATTTCGCGTCGTACGTGAACCGGAGCACCAGGTCGACGTACGTGTTTGTGTCGGCAGCGTGCTCGGTGACCGTAATGAGAAGGCCGCTAGCCGGCGCCACATTCGACGGTGTATTCGCATCGCTATAGGTGAGCGTGCTAACGCGGCCATCGTGCGTGCTGACCGACAGAAGCACACCCTGAATCAAGTAAGACTCTGCCGTGTCGGTGGTCAGGTCACAGTCAGCGTCCAGCCGGCTGCGTCGTCGCGCAGCGCAAACGCAGCGGTGTCCACCGCACGCCATACTCCGCTCGTCTTGACGAACGTCACCGGTTCCCCGTCTTCCCGATAGGCAATAACTTGCGCAGAAACGGCACGCGCATTGGCAAGACTCAGCTGACGCTGCCAGTTATGAAACCAGCCCGCCCCCACATTGGCATCCGGATGAAGATGGGGCGCCGAACGATAGGTGCGGCGAAACGCTACCGGCGTATCACCACCACTGACAAAGTCGACCTCAGTGAGCGTATTGACGCCGGTGCCTGGATAGACCGGATCTGCAACGGGACAACTGGCTTCCGGCGCCACTGGCTCCGGCGCATTGCAGTAGCGATCGATACGATCAGCGTCGGCGGTACAGAAGTACGTTCCCATGCCGACCGGCGTTCCACCCGCAACGCTAATCGAACAACCTTTGGTTCCGGGTATCCCGCGCGACTTTGCATAGAGGGAGTAGCAGATCGCGTCACCGCCTTCTGCGTGAGTGCTAATAGCAGGCAGAAGCGCAGCCAGAAGAAGCAGCAATCCCAGCACGCGTGCTAAGCGTCTATGCGGCGAAAAGAAGCTATGGCCCATTCGAATTTTTCTTTCGTTTGTGTGTTTATTACCCGCTGCAACCGCCATCACGATAAAGGCGCACACAACCAAAAAATCATCGAAAAGTCCGAACGTGCCTGCGCCAATTCCTCTTCTGCAAACCGCCTCCCAGGCGGCACGCCAGCCCGGCACTCCCACCCTCTCACTAGTGGAATCCCCTAACCCCTCCACGCGAAAAACAACTTGTATATACAACTCGCGACCGCTAGACTCCACAGTAATTTGTCTATACAGGAACGGATTACCATGATCCTCACGCCCGGCCGCCTGACCCTGCCGCAACTCCGCCAGATCGCACGCGAGCAGGTCACGCTCGAACTCGACCCCGCCAGCTTTGCCGCGATCGACGCGTGCGCGAACGCGGTGCGCGACATCGCGGCGAAAGGCGAGCCCGCGTATGGCATCAACACCGGCTTCGGCCGCCTCGCGAGCACGCATATCCCGCACGATCAGCTCGAACTGCTGCAACGCAATCTGGTGCTGTCGCATGCGGTCGGCGTCGGCGAGCCGATGTCGCGCCCCGTGGTCCGGCTGTTGATCGCGCTGAAGCTGTCGAGCCTCGGCCGCGGCCATTCGGGCATCCGCCGCGAAGTGATTAACGCATTGATCACGCTGTTCAACGCGGACGTGCTGCCGGTGATTCCGATCAAGGGCTCGGTCGGCGCGTCCGGCGATCTCGCGCCGCTCGCGCATATGTCCGCGACGCTGCTCGGCGTCGGCGAAGTGTTCAGCAAGGGCGAGCGCATGTCGGCGGTCGAAGGCCTGCGCCTCGTCGGTTTGAAGCCGCTCACGCTCGAAGCGAAAGAAGGTCTCGCGCTGTTGAACGGCACGCAGGCGTCCGCCGCGCTCGCGCTCTACAACCTGTTCGCCATCGAAGACCTGTACCGCACCGGGCTCGTCGCAGGCGCGCTGTCGGTCGATGCCGCCGCGGGCTCCGTCAAGCCGTTCGACGCCCGCATTCACGACCTGCGCGGCCATCAAGGCCAGATCGATGCGGCGGCCGCGTACCGGTCGCTGCTCGAAGGCTCGGCGATCAACCTGTCGCATCGCGACTGCGGCAAGGTGCAGGACCCGTACAGCCTGCGCTGCCAGCCGCAGGTGATGGGTGCGTGTCTGGACCAGATGCGCCACGCCGCAGACGTGTTGCTCATCGAAGCGAATGCGGTCTCCGACAATCCGCTGATCTTCCCGGACACCGGCGAAGTGCTGTCCGGCGGCAACTTCCATGCGGAGCCCGTGGCCTTCGCCGCGGACAATCTCGCGCTGGCCGTCGCCGAAATCGGCGCGCTCGCCGAGCGCCGCATCGCACTGCTGATCGACGCGACGCTGTCCGGCCTGCCGCCGTTCCTCGTGAAGGATGGCGGCGTCAACTCGGGCTTCATGATCGCGCACGTCACGGCCGCCGCGCTCGCATCGGAAAACAAGACGCTTGCCCACCCGGCGTCGGTCGATTCACTGCCCACTTCCGCGAATCAGGAAGACCACGTATCGATGGCGACCTTCGCCGCACGCAAGCTTGCCGACATCGCGGAGAACGTCGCGAATATCCTCGCCATCGAGCTGCTTGCCGCCGCGCAGGGTGTCGATCTGCGCGCACCGCATCGCACAAGCCCCGCGCTGCAACGTGTGATGAGCGCCGTGCGCAATGAAGTCCCCCACTACGAGCTCGACCGCTACTTCGCGCCGGACATCGCCGCGATCGCGCGTCTCGTGCAGAGCGGCACGATCGCCGCGCACAGCCCGTTCGACTTCGCGTCCGAGCGCCGTTGACATGAACGCGCCCGCTTATCAGGGAATCAAGGACTTCATCCTCGCCCGCATTCATGCGGGCGAATGGGCCGAAGGCGACCAGGTGCCGTCGGAGAATGAGCTCGCGCGCGAATTCAGCGTCGCGCGGATGACGGTGAATCGCGCGCTGCGCGAACTGACCGCCGAACAGGTCCTTACTCGCGTGCAGGGCTCAGGCACCTTCGTCGCACGGCCGAAGTACGAATCGACGTTGGTCGCCATCCGCAGCATCTCGGACGAAATCGTCGCGCGCGGTCATCGCTACCACGCGAACGTGCTGTATATCGGCGACGAAAGCGCGGATGCGCCGCTCGCCGACGAGATGCAACTGAAAGCGGGTAGCGCGATCTTTCATTCGCGCGTGCTGCACTTCGAGAACGACGAGCCGGTGCAACTCGAGGAACGCTGGGTCAATCCAGCGGTCGCGCCCGACTACGCGCTGCAGGACTTCACGAATACGACGCCGAACCAGTACCTCGTACGCGTCGCACCGTTGCAGCGTGTCGAGTACCGGATCGAAGCGCTCGCGCCCGACGACGGCTCGCGCAGTCTGCTGTCGATGGACGACGTGGAGCCGTGCCTCGTATTGCATCGGCGCACGTGGTCGCAGGGTGTGGTCGCGTCGGTCGCCAACCTCTGGCATCCCGGCAGCCGCTATCGCTTTACCGGGCATTTCTGATTTCTCGCTGCTTTTCTATTGTCGTGGCCGCGGTTTCCCACCGCTGTTGTCCGCACTCAAAAGGCTCATCACCATGAACGATCCGAAACACATCGATCCGCGTCTCGACCCATCGCGCACGATTCGCGCGCCGCGCGGCAGCGAGAAGACCTGCAAGAGCTGGCTCACTGAAGCCGCCTACCGGATGATCCAGAACAACCTCGACCCGGACGTCGCCGAGCATCCGCATGCGCTCGTCGTGTACGGTGGCATCGGCCGCGCGGCACGCAACTGGGATTGCTTCGATCAGATTCTCGCGTCGCTGAAGGAGCTGAACGACGACGAGACGCTGCTGATCCAGTCCGGCAAGCCGGTCGGCGTGTTCCGCACGCATCCCGATGCGCCGCGCGTGCTGCTCGCGAACTCGAACCTGGTGCCGCACTGGGCGACGTGGGATCACTTTCACGAGCTCGACCGCAAAGGCCTGATGATGTACGGCCAGATGACCGCGGGCAGCTGGATCTATATCGGCAGCCAGGGCATTGTGCAGGGCACGTACGAAACGTTCTTCTCGGTCGCGAACCAGCATTTCGACGGCAAGCCGCAGGGCCGCTGGATTCTAACCGGCGGCCTCGGCGGAATGGGCGGTGCGCAGCCGCTCGCCGCGACCATGGCGGGCTTTTCGATGATCGCGGTCGAATGCGATGAGACGCGCATCGATTTTCGCCTGAAAACGCGCTACGTCGACAGGAAAGCGAAGACGCTCGACGAAGCGCTTGCGATGCTCGACGCAGCGAAGGCGAGCGGCAAGCCGGTGTCTGTCGGCCTGCTCGGCAATGCGGCGGACGTATTCGCGGAACTTGTCAGACGCAATATCACGCCGGATTGCGTGACCGACCAGACGAGCGCGCACGACCCGGTGCACGGCTATTTGCCGCAAGGCTGGCAGGTCGCGGACTGGCGCGAGCGTCAAAAGACCGATCCGCAAAGCATCGTGACGCCGGCGAAGCAGTCGATGGCCAACCAGGTGCGCGCGATGCTGACGCTGCAGCAGCGCGGCGCCGCGACACTCGATTACGGCAACAACATCCGGCAGATGGCGCTCGACATGGGCGTCGACAATGCGTTCGATTTCCCCGGCTTCGTGCCCGCTTACGTGCGGCCGCTCTTCTGCGAAGGCAAAGGACCGTTCCGCTGGGTTGCGCTGTCGGGCGATCCTGAGGATATCTACAAGACCGATGCAAAGGTCAAGGAACTGATTCCCAACGATGCGCATCTGCACAACTGGCTCGATATGGCGCGCGCACGGATCGCGTTTCAGGGGCTGCCTGCGCGGATCTGCTGGGTCGGCGTGAACGACCGCTATCGCCTCGGCCAGGCATTCAACGAAATGGTCAGGAACGGCGAACTGAAAGCGCCGATCGTGATCGGCCGCGACCATCTGGACACCGGTTCGGTCGCCAGCCCGAACCGCGAAACCGAAGCGATGCTCGACGGTTCCGATGCGGTGAGCGACTGGCCGCTGCTCAACGCGATGCTGAACACCGCAGGCGGCGCGACGTGGGTGTCGCTGCATCATGGCGGCGGGGTCGGCATGGGGTATAGCCAGCACGCGGGCGTCGTGATCGTCGCGGATGGCACCGATGCCGCGCATGCCCGCCTCGGTCGCGTGCTGTTCAACGACCCGGCAAGCGGCGTGATGCGCCATGCGGATGCCGGTTATGACCTCGCGCGCAAGACCGCGGTCGAAGCAGGTCTCAAGCTGCCGATGCTGGGTCGGTGACCGCGATGCAGGGTGTGAGGTCGAAAGCCATGCGAGCCATGCTGATTCGCGGCGCAGATCTGCTGGCCACACCGTGGAAGAACGGCGGCGGTGTGACGCGCGAGATTGCCGCGTATCCGCACGGAGCGGGATTCGACGCGTTTGTCTGGCGTGTGAGTCTCGCCGACGTCGAGCAAGCCGGGCCATTCTCGCGCTTCGCAGGCATTGACCGCACGCTTGTGCTGATTGCGGGCGCCGGCATGCTGCTCGATGAAGCGCAGGGGCGCACGCACGCGTTGAAGCAACCGTTCGATATCGCGCGCTTCGCCGGCGAAACGGTGATCGATGCGCGGCTCGTCGATGGCGCGACGCGCGACTTCAACCTGATGGTCCGGCGCGGCGCGGCGACCGGCCGCCTCGACGTATGGCGCGGCGGCGAGGTACATACGGTGTCGGCGGATACCGTGCTGCTATTTTGTGCCGCCGGTTCGGTCGAAGTCCTGTCCGGCGCCGGCGCCGGCGAGTCCGTTGCGCTCGCAACGAACGACACGCTGGTTGTCGACCACGCGCATGCATGGCATTGTGAGCTGCGCGGCACAGGCGTCGTGCTCGCGGTGTCGATCGAGCGTGCGGATCGTGCGGAGCCGGCCTGAGCGAATCGCATCCTCTGAAGCGAGCTTACGATGAAGCAAACCGTCTGGCACCACCTGAAGCTTTGCGCGCATGGCGACCCGCACGACACGATCGCCGATGCCGCGATCGCCGTGCAGAACGGCCGCATCGAATGGCTCGGCGCCGCACACGAGCTCCCCGCCATGTATCACGACTGGCCGCGCGAGGACCTGGGCGGCGCATGGGTCACGCCTGGGCTGGTCGAGTGCCACACGCATCTCGTCTATGGCGGCCAGCGCGCGGACGAGTTTGCGCAGCGTCTGGCGGGCGTCAGCTACGAGGAAATCGCACGCCGTGGCGGCGGCATCGTGTCGACCGTGCGCGCGACGCGCGCGGCCGATGAAAACGCGCTGTTGCGCGCGGCGGCGGCGCGGCTCGAACCGCTGATCGCCGAGGGCGTCACCGCGATCGAAATCAAATCGGGCTACGGGCTCGATCTGGCCAACGAGCGCAAGATGCTGCGCGTCGCGCGGCAGCTCGGCGAACGCTATCCGGTATCGGTGTACACGACATTTCTCGGCGCCCATGCGTTGCCGCCCGAATACGCGGGTCGTGCCGACGACTATATCGACGAAGTGTGCACCCGCATGTTGCCGGCGCTTGCCGACGAAGGACTCGTTGACGCGGTCGATGTGTTTTGCGAACGCATCGGTTTTTCGCTTGCGCAGAGCGAACGCGTATTCGAAGCCGCGGTGCGCCGCCATCTGCCAGTGAAGATGCACGCGGAACAACTGTCGAATAGCGGCGGCGCGGCGCTGGCCGCGCGCTACCGCGCCTTGTCCGCGGACCACCTCGAATTCCTCGACGAAGCCGGTGTGGCCGCGATGAAGGAAGCGGGCACCGTCGCGGTGCTGTTGCCCGGCGCGTACTACTTCATCCGTGAGACGCAACTGCCGCCGCTCGAGTGGTTGCGTCACTACGCGGTGCCGATCGCGATCTCGACTGACAGCAATCCGGGTACCTCGCCCGCGACTTCGCTGCTGCTGATGATGAACATGGCGGCCACGCTGTTCCGGATGACCGTGCCCGAGATACTGCAAGGCGTGACGCATCATGCCGCACAGGCGCTCGGCAAAGCAGACGTGCACGGCGTGCTCGCGGCGGGCCGCGCGGCGGATTTTGCCGTGTGGTCCGTTGAATCGCTTGCCGAACTGGCCTACTGGATGGGACGGCCGTTGTGCGTGCGGGTCGTGCGGGCCGGCGAGACGGTTCATGCGAGCCGGACCTGAGCGTGCCGGAGTGGTCGAAGACCGCTGGCATTGCGACGAAAACCCGGCCTATGTGCAATACCGCGCGGCCCTCGCCACACTGCCGAAGTGACGCGCTGATACGTTGGCGCGCGGTGCGCGTGGCAATTCAACCCACCACTGAACGAAGCGCGCGCCGCGATGGCCGACTGCTGCGCGTAAGCGGAATGCTTGCCACGCCGGGAAGCGTGCCGCGGCGGCTTTCGCCGATGCGCGCGGCCGAAATCGCGTCATTGCCGACGAAGCCCGGTAGCGTGCTACCGTGATGGTCGCGCGCGAAGTCCACGCGCCGCGCCGCGCGCATCAGCGTCAGCGGTTCGCTCGTCCATCGATTCGTCCTGCATCGCCGGTCGCCCGCTGCGGCAAATCACGTGCCAAGGAACACGGCACGTATCTCGCAGTCAATCCTTGCTGAGCCCGCGCAACGCGACGCGATTGTTGCCGTTGCGCTGCATCGGCGGTGACGCCGGGTTGCGCGGCGTCACGAAACGACTAATCTTTGACGGGAACCGTCGTGCGCTGCAGCGCCGCTTTGCGCGCGCCGCGCCGGGTTGCCGCCGGGAAGGGAGATCGAAGGGAACACCCCGTGATGGAATATTCCGACGAAACGCTGCTGCCGGTCTGGCGGGCCAATCTACTGGTATTGACGCAGGAAGTCGGCGCCGCGACGCGACTGGCGCGGATGATGACATTCTCCGAGTCGTACCTGAAGCTGATGCTGACCGGCCAGCGCGATTTTAGCGAGGAGTTCGTGCGCGGCGTCGAGGCGGTGACCGGTTTGCCGGCCGGCTGGATGGACGCGCTGCACGACATACACGACGTGCCGGACAATGCCCGCGCCGCGATCGACAACGAGGCTCCGCAGGCCCGCTTTCGCGGCACCGCGCACCCGGTCCGCAAGAAGGTGGTGCTGCGGCCACCCGAGCCGATCTTTGGGCAAACCGCGCCGAAGAAGTACGACGACGAGACGAAAGATGCCGAGGCGCATCGCAAACAGGCGTATTTGCGCAAGGTGCGTGATCTTGCGGCCCAGGAGGTGCGGCGCTTCGAGCGGCACCTCACGCATCCGCCGGTCGACATTGGCGCGCTGCGCACGAAGGTCGAAGACGTGATGGGCGTGGTCGATCTTGATGAAAACGTGCACGCGGACCTCGCCGGCCGCCTCGAGCAGATTGAAAAGCATCGGCATATGCTGATCCGGCATGTCGAGAAGTTGCACGAACTGCTGGCGGGTCTCGGCGAAAACGATTGAACCGCGCATGTTCCGCGCATGTTCCACTCAGCGACCGATGCATCCGCAACGATGCGCGGCGGCCGCACCGTCGTATCGGGAAACGTCGCGTTGCGAGCCGGTTCGCGCGAAACGCACCGTAACAGTCTGCACGATGCTATGTCTCGTCGTTCGGTGGGTTTTGCGGTAAAAGAACGCATGACCGACCGCGCCCGACTCATTCCGATCATCGTTGCCTGCCCCCTTTTGCTGCAAAACCTCGACACGTCGATCATGGCAACCGCGTTGCCGTCGATCGCGCGCTCGCTTGGCGTCGAGGCGCTGCATCTGAATCTCGCGATCACGTCCTATCTGCTGAGTCTTGCGGTGTTCTTGCCGGCCAGCGGCTGGCTCGCGGACCGCTTCGGGACGCGCCGCGTGTTCTGCGCGGCGATTGTGCTGTTTTCCGTGGGCTCGGCGCTGTGCGGACTCGCGATGTCGCTGCCGCAACTCGTGCTGTTTCGCGTGATACAAGGCATGGGCGGCGCGATGATGGTGCCGGTCGGCCGGCTGATCCTGCTGCGCAGTGTGCCGCCCGCGCGGATGGTCGCCGCGATGGTCTGGTTCACCGTGCCTGGCGCCGTGGGGCGGCTTGCCGGCCCGCTGCTCGGCGGTTTCGTCGTGACCGTCGCGTCGTGGCGCTGGATCTTTCT
Organism: Paraburkholderia humisilvae; assembly: GCF_902859855.1. Lineage (GTDB taxonomy): Bacteria > Pseudomonadota > Gammaproteobacteria > Burkholderiales > Burkholderiaceae > Paraburkholderia > Paraburkholderia humisilvae. The sequence continues at coordinate 51,055 of NZ_CADIKH010000034.1, read as the reverse complement.
GCTGAATGTGCCGTTCGGGATCGTCGGGGTGCTGTGCGCGCTCGCGTTCATCGAAGATACGCAGCCGCCGCATGACGCGCGCTTCGATCTGCCAGGCTTCCTGCTGCTATCGACCGGGCTGGTCGGTATGGTCGGCGGCCTCGATACCGCGGGGCGCGGACTCGTCGCGCAGCCGGTGACCTTCGCGCTGCTCGGCGTCGGCGCGCTCGCGCTCGTCGCGTACTGGCTCTACACGCGGCGGCACCCGGAACCGATCATCGACCCCAACCTGTTGCGCTATCGTGCGTACCGCACCGCGGTCGTCGGCGGCATGCCGTTGCGCATTGCGCTCGGGGCGTCACCGTTTCTGCTGCCGTTGATGCTGCAACTGGGATTCGGGCTGACGCCGCTCCAGTCCGGGTCGATCAGCGTGGCGACCGCGGTTGGATCGCTGTCGGTGCGCGCGCTGATGGGCCCGGCGATCCGCCACATTGGCTTTCGCCGGCTGCTAATCGGCGCGACGCTCGTCACGGGCTGCTTTTATGCAAGCTATGGGCTGTTCAGTCCGTCCACGCCGCACGCGCTGATCTTCGTCGTGCTGATGTTGGGTGGCCTGTTCAATTCGCTGGCGATGGTGACGCTCAATACACTCGGCTATTCCGACGTACCGAAGCTGCGCATGAGCCGCGCGACCGCGCTCGCGAGCATGGCGCAGCAACTGTCGATCAGTATCGGCGTGGCGTTTGCCGCGTCGCTGCTCACGGTGACCGCGTACCTGTACGGCGGTAGCGCTGCGCAACTCGGTGCGCGCGATTTTTCGCCGGCCTTCTTCGTAGTGGGCGCGCTTACGCTGTGTTCGCTGCTGTTCTTCGTCAAGCTGTCGCATGAAGAGGGCAACGAATTGCGGCAGCGCTGAGATTCATTCGATCAATCCCGCACGCTCAACCGCGCACACGTTCCGCGACGAACTCCGCTTCGAGCGTCCAGGTGACACCGTCCGGCGCGAGCGCGACACCGGTCCAGCGAAACGAGTCGCGGCCGATATCGGTGAAGTTCCAGCGAATCGGCGTGCCGTTCGCGTGCGTGCCGATCTGCACGATCGCGTCGCCGATGCGCCGGCCGATCAGTTCGTCGCGCTGTCCGGTGGCCGGATTCAGATAGGTGACGCGCCACGCGCGCAACGCGGGGTCCCACACGCGCAACGTCGTGCCGTACATGTCGAGTGCCGCGCTGCGCGTGCCCGTGCGGTGCTCGCGCGGCGGCATGATCCAGACGTCCTGCACCGCGCGGCCTTCGAGGACCCAGCCGAACTGAATCTCGCCTTGTAGCGGCGCGGCGCGCAGGTCGTCGCGGTAATGCAGCACCTGCATGCGCCAGCTACCGACGAGCCAGCCATAGACATCGTCCGCCTCGTCGATATCGGTGGCGCGGCCAGGTGCGCTCAACGCGCAGAGCAGCGAATCCGCCACGAGGAGAGGTGCGTGCGTGCCGTTTTCGTCCATTTGCCCATGCTCCGTCGGGTTGAAAAAGACTCGATGCGAGGGGTGGGGCGGCCGGCACTCACGCGCCGCGCCGATGTGTTACAACAACGATACGGCGTTTGAGGGGTGACATCTTGGGGAAAATTGCCGCGCAACTGGATGATGCACTGCGTGAGCGCCATGCCGCTGGCGCACACGGCGCGCTCGCGGCGCGACCGCTGGCGGCGGGCGACGGCTGGTCGGTGATGGACATGCTGTGCACGTTCGGCCCGCACGATCCTGCGTTTGGCGAACGGCACGACGATGTCTGTATCGCCGCCGTGGTGGCCGGTTCTTTCGCGTATCGCGGCGCGGCCGGGAGCACGCTGCTCACGCCCGGTGCGTTGCTGCTAGGCAACGACGGCGCCTGTTTCGAATGCGGACATCGTCATGGCGCCGGCGACCGGTGCGTGTCGTTTCACTACCAGCCTGAATATTTCGAATCGCTTGCGGCCGATGCCGGTGTAACACGCGGCACGCCGCGTTTCGCGCGCGCGAGCATTGCCCCTTTGCGCGCGTTGTCGCCGCTCATTGCCGATGCGTGCGCGGGGCTCGCGGCGGGCGTGTCGCTGGCGTGGGATGAACTGGCTGTCGAACTGGCCGTCGCGGCGCTGCGAGCGGCGGGTGAAAACCCGCGCGCGCATCAACGTGAAGGCACGCCCGGCACCGCGGCCTGGTCACGTGTGGCGCAAGCGGTGCGCCTCATCGAGCGCGCGCCGGAGGCGCCGCACACATTGCATACGCTCGCGCAAGCGTGCGGCCTCAGCGATTTCCATTTCCTGCGTACCTTCGAGCGCGTAGCCGGTGTCACGCCCTATCAATACGTGCTGCGCGCGCGTCTGCGGCACGCGGCACTGCAACTGGCCGATTACGACGGCACACGCGAGACTATCGTCAATATTGCATTCGGTTGCGGCTTCAACGATCTGTCGAATTTCAATCACGCGTTTCGCGCGGAATTCGCTATGAGCCCGCGCATCTGGCGCGCGCGGCATGCACGGACGCCGGCCGGCGCGCAGCGCGGATGAGCCGCGGCGCACCACACGCGCGCGCGCCCGGCGGACCCGCGCCGGGTTGGCGTGTGTTGAGCCGGCGCGTGCCCGGCAGGCTTGCGATCGCCGTGCTGCCACTGCTAGTCGGCGTGTGCGGTGCGCCAAGCGCATCGGCCGACGATGCGGCAATGCCCGGCGACGTGCCGCCTTCGACGGTCGAACGCGACGTGCATCTGTTTATCGTGCAGCAGGATGGTTCGGTCGAGGAGCGCGACGACACGGTGTTGCGCGCCAACACGACGAGCGGCGTCGACGATATCGCGCAACGCTACGTATGGTTCAACAAGGACATCGAGCAGGTGCAACTGCTCGTCGCGGAGACGATCGATCGTGACGGCGTCGCGCATCCGGTTGGCCCTGACGGTATTCGCGACGTACAGGAACCCCGCTCCGCCGGGGCGCCGACCTTCCAGGACGGCGTGTTGCGGACAGTGATTTTCCCGGGCGTCGAACCGGGCTCGCGCGTGCATCTGGCGTTTCGCAAGATCCGCACGATACCGTTGCAGGCGGGCACGTTCGCGTATTTCGTCGAACCCACGCGCGGTCCGATCGAGATGCAGAAGCTGATCTTCGACCTGCCCGCGGACCTGCCGCTTTATACAGATGCACGCGGCTACGTCGCCGAGCCGCCGGTGACCGAAAACGGCCGCACGCGCTACACGTTCGACTATCAGCACGGCTCGTATGCACCGGTCGAGTCCGGTGCGGTCGGCTATGCGACATGGGGCGACCGGCTGATGGTGACCACCACGCCGGACTACGCCGCGTTCGCCGCGCGTTACCGCGACGCGGCCGCCGACCCGACGACCGATGACGCGACGATCGTACGGCTTGCGCAGCAATTGACCGCGCAGACCAACGACCCACGCGAAAAGGCGCGGATTCTGTATGACTGGATGCGCTTCAATATCCGCTATGTCGCGCTCTTCCTCGGCGAGACCGCCGCGGTGCCGCACAAGGCGGTGGATGTGCTGCGCAACCGTTACGGCGATTGCAAGGACCACGTCGCGCTATTCGGCGCGCTGCTCGCGGCGGTCGGCATCGACAGCGAGCCGGTCCTGCTGAACCTCGGCCCGGTCTATACGCTACCCGATGTGCCGGGCTATGGCGCTAGCGCGATCAACCATGCGATTACATGGATTCCGTCGCTGTCGCTATTCGCGGATACGACCGCCGGCGGGACCGGCTTTGGCTATTTGCCGGCAGGCGTAATGAACCGGTCGGTGCTGCTGGTCGACGAAGGTGTGCTGTCGCGCACACCCGCTACGCAGCAACGCGCGCGCAATGCGCGGCTGCAGATCGACGTGGACGATAGCGGGATGGGCCGTTTCAGCTATCGCGTCGAAGATATCGGTGCGCCGGCCGAACTCGAGCGGAATGTTTTTCGCCGCGCGACGCGGCAGCGCTGGCAACAGATTGCCGCCGAGCGGCTACGGCAGACGGGCCTCTCCGGAATGGCGCAGATGCAGCCGGGCGAACTGACCACCACCACCGGCCCGTTCGCGACGACGATGCATGGCACGCTCGAACACGTCACATGGCCCGACGGCACGACCGCGTTGCCCGCGTTGACGAGCTTCTCGGGCGGCATCGCGACCCAGGTGCAGGCATGGCTTGCGGAGCCGCGGCGCACGCAGCCGTGGGCGTGCCTCGACGGGGACTTCGACGAAACTTCGCAAATCACGCTGCCCGATACGGTGCGCGTGACCGACCTGCCGCAGGATGCGCAGGTGCATGAACGGTTCGTCGATTTCACCTCGCGCTATGTGTTCGACCGCGATACGCGAATTGTGCAGATCACGCGGCGGCTCACCACACGCTTCGGTCATCAGATGTGCAGCCCGGAGGAATTCGCCGCGGCGCGCGCATCGCTTGTCAGGATTGAACGCGATGCGCTGTCGCAAATCGTGGTGCGCGCCGGTGCGCAAACGCAGCCGGCACGCGGCGCAATGCAGTCAGACTCGTTGTAAGGCTTGCAGTAAGACGAGGCAGCGCGGCTTCAGCCTGCGAGGGCCGTCGCCGCGCGCCCGTCCAAACGACCTATGTCCCGGTCTTCGTGACCACCGGATACCATTCGCCGTTCTTCACCTGATAGAGCGTCGATGCGCCGCTCTTCAATGCACCGGTGCTGTCGAATGAAATCGTGCCGGTCACGCCTTCGAAGTTAATGCTTTTGAGCTTCGCCCTATACGCGGACGGGTTCGCGGACCCAGCCGCCTGCATCGCCTTGATCGCGGCCCACGTCGCGTCGTAGCCGAACGGCGCGTACGACAGGATGTCCTCGCCGAACTTCGCCTTGAACTTCTGCGCGAACTCCTTGCCCTCCGGCAACTGCGCGAGCGGCCGGCCATACTCCCACGCCATCGCGCCTTCCGCCGTTTCGCCGGCGAGCTTGATGAACTCGGGGTCCTCAACGCCACCGCCGCCGAGCAACTGTGCGTTCATACCGAGCTGCTTCATCTTCTTCGCGATTGCTGCGGCCTGGGTGTCGAGGCCGCCGAAGAAAACCAGATCCGCGTTGGTCGCCTTGATCTTGGTGAGTTGTGTACTGAAGTCGACTGCGTGATTGTCCGTGTACTCGCGCGTAACGATATTGCCGCCCGCGGCCTTCACCGCCTTTTCAAACTCGTCGGCTTCGCCTTGGCCGAATGCAGTGCGATCGTCGATGATCGCGATGCGCTTCGCTTTCGTCACCTGCACCGCGTAAGTGCCCGCGTTGCCCGCATTCTGCGCATCGGTCGAGATCACCATAAAGGTGTTCGCGAAGCCACGGTTGGTGATGATCGGGTTGGTTGCCGCCGGGTCGATCATCGGAATGCCTGCCGATTCGTACACCTGAGATGCGGGGATCGTCGTGCCCGAGTTGAAATGGCCAACCACCACCGCGACGTTTGCGTCGGCCAGCTTTTGCGCGGCCTGCACGCCGACCCGCGGGTCCGCCTGATCGTCTTCGGAGACGAGCACGAAATGCGCAACCTGGTTGCCGATCTTGATCTTTTGCGCGTTCGCCTCGTCAATCGCAAGCCGCACGCCGTTTTGCAGATCTTTGCCGTAGCCCGCGTTGGCGCCGGTGAGCGGTGCGGCAAAACCGATTTTTACCGTCAGATCGTCAGCAAACGCAGCGGGTGGAGCGATCGCGAACACGGCTCCCAGCAACAGCGCAAAGGGTTTGAGTGTTTTGCACAAGCTCATGGTCTTTCCTTATGTCGGCACAGGGATGAACGGGAAGGCTGGCGCGCGCGGTATCACGCGAACGCGCTGCGGCGCGGCTGGCCGGATTGCGCGATGCAACGGGGCGCCTCGTGGCGCGGTAGTGGCTAGCTGAAGGGACCTCCTCGCACGGTGGAGATGCACGAGATTACGGATGACGCGAAACGGCCCGCAATGCAGGAAAACACGAACCGTATGTGCGGCCGGTCGCGAGCGTCCGTGCTCTACCTGGCGCGAATATAGAAAGCCAATTTGCGGCCGTCTTGGCAGATCGCTGCATGCGCGGTGCGGATTTCGGCACAGCCGCCGGGCTTTGAAGCGGGCAGCGAGTAACCGGAGAAAACGAAGGAAAGCGGGCGATGGCTGGCCGCGTAACCGGACAAACGCGTCGATCGGCTCGCGGGTCGACCTGTCCATGACGAGGTCACGCGCGACGACCACGGGCCGGGCCGCCCAACCGGCCGCGCAATGGGATTCCCGGCTCCGGAAATGCGTTTGAAAGGGTTGCATGTTCGCTCGTCGAAGCAAAACGTAGGGATGCTCAATGCTGCTCAACAGGCGGTTGAGCCAGCGAGTCTGACCCGCCCCGGAAGCGGCACGCGGAGGTATTCCGGAAGCAACACGCAGTTTGATTGGAACACGCGTTTGTTGTGGGATCGCGCGCTACCGCGCTGTCTGGCGCGTAAGGCCAGGGTGCGGTGGAATAAGCGTCCACGGAGCCTGTTCTCTGGTAATGGCGGCGAGTACGCACGGCTTTCAGGCCGTATTTTTATCGACAACATTATTACGACATGCTGAACGATCCTATTCGCCTCGTGCTGACCGACGAATCGGACAGCAAGGACATCTGGCGCCACGGAAGCGCGAGCGCGTTCCGGTTGAACTGTGAGTTCAGTCCGGGCGCGCCGGCGGGCGGCAGCGTGGATGCGTGGAATCTCGGCCGGCTCGACATACTGGACGGGCGTTTTGCGCACCTGTCGTTGGCCCCGCTTGCCGATCGCGGTGACACCTGGCTCTATCTGAAGCTTGTCACGCAGGGGGCGATGCATATCGAACAGGGCAGACAGGCGCGCCGCATTGGGCCCGGCGAGATCGTGCTGGTGGAATCCAGCCGACCCTACCGCCAGTCTTTCGATGAACCGACCGGTCTGATCGCGTTGCGGTTTCCGGCAAGCGCGCTAAAAGAGCGGGGCTTACGGCACGATCTGCGCAATTTCATCACGCCGGATATGTCGACCGCCGATGCGCGCGCGATTGGCGACCTCGTGGCATCGATCGCCGCGCAGCGCGGCGCGACCAGCGCGAACATGCGGTGCCGCCAGGGCGATCAATTGCTCGATCTGATCGACCTGTTGATCGACGATCCGGCCGCACTGATGCGCGCGCGCAGCGGCGATGCGACGTTGTTCCGCGCGAAGCGCTTTATCGCGCAAAATCTGCGCAGTCCGGATCTGACGGTTTCGCTGATCGCGTCGGCGGTTTGCGTGTCGGACACGCATCTGAGCCGGCTATTCAGGGCCGAAGGGGAATCGGTGATGCGCTACGTGTGGGAGAGCCGTCTCGTGCTCGCCGCGGATATCCTCAAGCGTAACGACAAGGGCCGCGTGCAGATCAGCGATATCGCGTATCGCTGTGGATTTTCGACGGCTTCGCACTTCAGTCGCGCGTTCAGGGAACGCTACGGCGTCTCGCCACGTGAGGCGCTGGCCGCTGACGGCTGTGAAGCCGCCACCTGGTTCGGCGCGGCCGGCACGCACATCTAGGCGCGTTGACGCGCTCAAGCGGCGCCGCAAGCGTGACGCCGGCCTGCGTGGGGTCGAAGGTTGCCGCTGCAACGAAGTGCACGTGCGGACGTGCGCCCGCGCGGGCGATGGCGGACCGGCGTGACATCTTCGTCGCCGGTCCGTGCAGCCGGGCGGCAGCACGGGTACGCGATGCAACGCGCCGCGCTTCGCCCGGTCGCCGATTGCCGTCAGCCTTCGGACATCAGGAGGTCAGACGGTCCAGATCAATGCAACGCTCAGAACGGCAGCCGCGGCAGCGGCAACGCGTGCACGCCGAAGCCGACCGCATCGAACCGCTCGGCGCCGCCGCTCGGCGTATCGACAATAAACGGCTTGCCGATCTGGTCAGCGCGCACCATCTCGGTCGAGCCGCCGCCGTCGAGGTTGATCGCGTCGGTCGCGCCGATCGCCTTCATCAGCTGTGCGGACTGCTCATTGGTCGTGCCGGTCGAGTAGCCCGGCAGACGGCCATCGATCACGACCATGTAGAGGAAGCGTCCGCCCTCCGACAAGCCGACCACCGTGCGCGGGTTCGGGTTCAGCGGGTCGCCTTCGTTCGGGCTTTGCGCGCTCACGTCCTGGCCGTTTTTCAGCAGGATCGCTGAGCCGGCCACCGCGGTTTGAATCAGCCTCAGTTCCGGCTGCGAAATGTCCGGCGCCTCGGCGATAAACGCGCGATTCTGTCGTGTCACTGCCAGCACGGCTTCGCTTTGCGTCGGATCGTTCGTCAGCGGGCTGACCACGTTGCCGTTCGACACCAGCAGGCCGATCACCGTTTTGGGTTCTGGTTGCGGGTTGCAGCAAGGCGCGAAGAAGTTGCCGTTGATCGCGGCGCGTACGCCGGTGCGCGCGGCAAACTGCGAGATCGTTTCGGCCGTCGTGTTCAGCGGGCCGCTGTGTTGCGTCGTCTCCAGCGAGATGCCGGGGGCGAACAGGTCGATCCTCATCACGTACGCGCGGCTGATGGTCGGCGCGCCGCCGGCGGTCGCCGGATTTGACGGCACGGTGGCCGTTTCGGTATCGACGCCCAGATAAACCGGCGAGTAGCCGCTTTGCGTGATCTCGGTGGTCGGGTTGGGAATCTGCGATGCGGCTACCGCTGTCTGCGCTTGCGCGCCGAGCGATGCGAGGCCGAACAGCGCGGCCGCGACGAGGGTCTTGAGACGGAAAGATGCAGGGGGGTGGAAACGTGCCATGTCGATTGGCTCCCAGGACTGGGTTAAGGAACGGTTACGGGCTTCTGTCCGGGAGTTGACGATAGGTACGTTGAATGAATGCGGCGTGATATTTGGCCGACGTTTAAATTACTTCGATTTTTCGGTGAATCCGCTCGCCAAACCGCGTGCGGCGCTCAACTACAGCGATGCGGATGAAAATAAGTCAGAAAAAAAGCAAGCCCGCGATTACACGGGAATAATGAAAGGGGTAATGAAAGGAACGATGAAAGGAATTTGAAGTCAATAAGATGCGTCATCCAAACGGTCTGACGCGCCTGTATGGCACGCGTGCGTTAAAGCTCTTCCTGCAGCCTCAGCAGTTCCTCTCGCAGTCGCAGCAGCGGTTCTTTGACTTCGTCGTCGGCCCACGTGTCGAGGTCGTCGAGCGCGTGCTGACAGCCGTCGAGCACGACGTCGAGATCGACCGGCACGCCGTTGGCGAGAGCGAACTGCAGCGTTTCCGCGAATTGCCGGCACTCGTCGTCGCCGTACGAGATATCGAGGCTATCGGCAATCACGAACGCGATATTGCTGCGCGACCTGTCATCGGGCGTGACCATGTCGATGATGCCGCGCGCGACCGCCGGCGAGTAGTACAGCGCGATATCGAGCCAATGCGCGGCGTCGAAGTCTTCCTCACCGAACTGCGCCTCGAAGAATTCGATCGCTTCCTGCTCATGCGCTTCGTCCGCGTCCACGTTGATACACAACGCCTCGAATTGCTCTTCGCGTTCACTGCGAATCTCGCCGTCCATCGATGCCTCTTTGCTCTTTAACGGAGTGAAAAAACCGCGCGAATCACGGCCATCGCGCGTCACGCGGCACGCATTATAGGACGCCGCGCTTAAGTGGAAGTCTTTTGGAAGGAATAAATCGTCGCTATCGTTTGTTATGTGTTGCGCGCTGCAAGACCTTTTTGAACTTATGTGCTCGAGGAGACAGCATCCATGTCAGGAAAATCGAATTCGCGCTGGCTGCGTGCGCAGCGCCTCTTTCTGTTTGCGTGCGCGGCGTTCGCCGTGCAGCATGCGCAGGGCGAAGCGCGCTGGCAAACCTTGCCGCCCACGCCGGCGCCTGTTGCGGGAGAGCAGGCGGGCAGCGCCGACGTCAACGGCATTCACCTTCACTACGCGACGATCGGCCGCGGCTCGCCGGTCATCCTGCTGCACGGCGGTCTGGCGAATTCGGACTACTTCGGCAACCAGGTCCGTGCGCTGATGAAACACCACAAGGTGGTGCTGGTCGATAGTCGCGGCCACGGACGCAGTTCGCGCGACGATCGCCCGTTCGGCTACGACCTGATGGCCGATGACGTGGTGGCGCTGATGGACAGGCTGCATCTGCAGAAGGCCGATGTGGTCGGCTGGAGCGACGGCGCGATCATCGGACTCGATCTGGCGATCCGGCATCCGGACCGCGTCGGCAAGGTAGTCGCGTTCGCCGCGAATACGAAGACCGACGGCGTGATCGATGGCGTCGAAAAGAATCCGACATTCGCCGCGTACATCAAGCGCGCCGGCGACGAATACCGGCGGCTGTCGCCGACGCCGAACCAGTACGATGCGTTCGTCGATCAGATCAGTCATATGTGGGCGTCGCAGCCGAACTGGACCGACGCCCAGTTGAACGGAATCCGCGCGCCGGTGCTCGTGATGGACGGCGACCACGACGAAGCGATCAAGCGTAGCCATACCGAGTACATCGCCGCGACGATCCCCGGCGCGGGGTTGCTGATCCTGCCGGATACGAGCCACTTCGCATTTCTGCAGGACCCGGACGCGTTCAACTTCGCGATCCTGCATTTCCTCGGCGACGAGTAGCGCAGGGTCAGGCCGATTCGACGACCCACGCGTCGAACCACTCGCGTGGGTGCGCAATATCGTTTTGCGCGGCGATCAGTTCGAGCTCGTAGCGGCCCGCATCCCACGTGGCGCGCATCACGCCGTTGACCGCTGCGAGCGTATGCTCGAATGCCACGCGCAACGGGTCGCCAAGCAGCGTGCGCGCGACGAACACCGCGCTGGTCAGGTCGCCGACACCGACCGGCTGGCGCGCGAACGGATACAGCGGACGCTGCCCGACCCAGCTTTCGCGCTCAGTGACGACCAGCATATTGAAGCGGTCCGCCGGGCTGTTCCGATCGAGCAGATGCTTGACGAGCACCAGCCTGGGTCCGCGCTGTATCAGCTCGCGGCATGCGGCGACTGCTTCCTCGACGGTCTCGATCATGCGCCCGACGAGCCGTTGCAGTTCGCTGTGATTGGGAATCATCGCATCGCTGACTTCCGGCATCGACTTGACGAGAAACTCCTGAATGCCGGGTTCGACGCGGCAGCCGGTCGCGGTGCCCATCACCGGGTCGCAGAAGTAGCGCGCATGCGGGTTCGCCGCCTTTACCGCGCGGACGATTTCGATCACCGCCTGGGCCTGCTCGGGCGTGCCGAGATAGCCTGAGAGCACCGCGTCGCAGCGCGGCAGCATGCCGATCGCGCCGATGCCTTCGACGAGTTCCTGCATCTGCTTCGCGTCGATCGCGCTGCCGGCCCAATGACCGTACTGGGTGTGATTCGAGAATTGCACCGTATTGAGCGGCCAGACGTTGACGCCCAGGCGCCGCATCGGGAACTCCGCGGCGCTATTGCCCGCGTGCCCGAAGACGACGTGCGACTGGATGCTCAGAACGTTTTTCATGACGAACGGCGCAGGGACCTGCGCATTGTTTTATCGCGAATGGCTCGCTGGTTGCCTCAATCGATCGGGCCGGCCGCCCGATGCCTATGCACATTGACTTGCCGCACGCGGCTCGCGTGTGCGCCATGTATCTGAACGAACAATACATGAGTTTTTGTGCCGTGCAACGATCCGGGCCCCCATTGGGGCGGGGGCGCTGTTGCGCCGAACCATCAGGTTGCGGATCGGCAGACGGCGGTGCGCTTCAGGTCAGTTCGCGATACAACGCGAGATAGCGCTCCGCCGACGCGCCCCAGCCGAAATCTTCGCGCATCGCGCGCTGCTGGGCAGCCTTCCACTCGCTGCGCCGCGCGTACAGCGCGAAGGCGCGGCGAATGGCGCTGGCCAGCGACTCCGGGTCGAAACGGTCGAACGCGAAGCCCGTGGCGGTTTCGTCGGCGAGATTTTCGAGCGATGCGTCGACGACCGTGTCCGCCAACCCCCCGACCCGATGCACGAGCGGCAGCGAACCATACGCGAGCGCGTAGAGCTGCGTGAGCCCGCACGGCTCGAAGCGCGACGGCACCGCGACCACGTCGCTGCCGGCGATAATCGCGTGCGCGAGCGTTTCGTCGAAACCGAGCTCGACCGCAACCGATTCCGGATGCGTCTGCGCGACCCGCTGCAGGCCGGTCTCGAGCGCCGGGTCGCCGGTGCCGAACACGACCAGCTGGCCGCCGTGCCGGACGATCTCGGGCAGCGTCGCCAGCAGCAGATCGAGGCCCTTCTGCTCGGTCAAACGGCTGACGACGCCGAACAGCAGCACGTCGCTTTTCTGCGGCAAGCCGAAGCGCGCCTGCAGCGATGTCTTGCAGACCCGCTTGCCGGCCAGACGCGTGTCGGTATAGCGGGCGGGCAGCAGCGTGTCGGTCGACGGCTTCCATACCGCGTAGTCGACACCATTGAGTATCCCTGACAGGTCGTGCGTGCGCTGCCGCAACAGCCCGTCCAGGCCGCCGCCTTGCGCAAGCGTCTGGATTTCGCGCGCATAGGTCGGGCTGACGGTGGTCAGGCGGTCCGCGAAGTAGAGGCCAGCCTTCAGGAACGACATCTGCCCGTAGAACTCGACGCCGTGCATGCCGTAAAAGTCCGGCGGCAGGCCGAGCATGCCGAACTGCTGCGCCGGAAAGATGCCCTGGTACGCGAGATTGTGCACGGTGAACACACTGCGCGCGAGCCGTCGGTGCTGGTCGCGTTCGGCCGCCTTCAGATAGGCGGGCGCGAGGCCCGCGTGCCAGTCGTGCGCATGCACGATCTGCGGCGCCCACGCCGGGTCGATGTGCTGCGCGAGCTGCGCGGCGCTCCAGCCGAGCAGCGCGAAACGCTGTGCGTTGTCGCCATACGGCACGTGCTGTGCATCGAGATACGGGTTACCGGGGCGTTCGTAGAACGCGTCCGCGCGAACCACGTAGACGACCACACCGTTCGCGAGCGTGCCCTGTTCGAGCGCCGCTTGCCGCGCGCCGAAGCTGCGCGCGAGCGGCGCGACGGACTTCAGGTCCGCGAGCCCGGCGAGCACCGACGGAAAGCCCGGCAGCAACACGCGCACGTCGGCGCCGAGTTCGATCAGCGCCGGCGGCAGCGCACCGGTGACGTCAGCGAGGCCGCCTGTCTTCAGAAGAGGGTACAGCTCGCTTGCAACGTGCAGCGCGCGAATCGTCATAGGCGTGGTCCTCGCGGTCCGGGTTCGATGAGCGGTCGCTCACAGGCGACGCGCGGTCAGCCAGCGTCTGCAAAAGCTTGGGTGAAGCGGTCGTGCAGGCGACGCCGCAATGTGGCGGCGGGCGGCGGCCGCCTTGCGCGCAGCCGCCCGCGCAGCGTAGCAGCTAGCGCGAAGTCTGGCGCTTCAAGGCCTCCGACGTCACCAGCACGACGCCGCTTTCGGTTCGATAGAACCGTTCGGCGTCGCGCGCCGGGTCTTCGCCGATCACCGTGCCGTCCGGTATCTGGCAGCCGCGGTCGATCACCACCTTGCGCAGCCGGCAGCTCGCGCCGATCGTGACCTGCGGCAATAAGACTGCCTCATTGATGTTACAGAATGAGTTCACAAGGACGTTGGTCGATAGCACCGATCGGGAGATCTGCGAGCCCGAGATCACGCAGCCCGCGCAGACGATCAGGTTGGTCGCCGACCCTTGCAGGCCGTTCAGATCGCGCACGAACTTGGCGGGCGGCAACTGCTCGAGATGCGTCCAGATCGGCCAGTTGCGGTCGTACAGATCGAGCGTCGGGATCGTCGAGGCGAGATCGAGATTCGCGGCCCAGTACGCGTCGATCGTGCCGACGTCGCGCCAGTACGGCTCGACGTTCGGGTCCGACGATACGCACGACATGCTGAACGGATGAGCGACCGCATGGCCCGAGGTCACGACGCGCGGAATGATGTCCTTGCCGAAGTCGTGATCGGTCGCGCCGCTCGTAATGTTTTCGTCGAGCAACTGGTACAGATATTCCGCGCTGAACACGTAGATGCCCATGCTCGCGAGCGCGATGTCGGGACGTCCGGGCATCGCCGGTGGATCGGCCGGCTTTTCGACGAAGCCCGTCACATGGCGGTCTTCGTTGACCGCCATGACGCCGAATGCGACCGCCTCCATGCGCGGCACCTCGATGCAGCCGACCGTGCAGTCGGCGCGGCTTTCCACGTGGTCCATCACCATCCGCGTGTAGTCCATCTTGTAGATATGGTCGCCCGCCAGCACGATGATGTACTTCGGACCGATCGAGCGGATGATGTCGAGGTTCTGGAACACCGCGTCGGCGGTGCCGCGATACCAGTGCGCGCCTTCGACGCGCTGCTGCGCGGGCCACAGGTCGATGAATTCATTGAACTCGCCGCGCAGGAATCCCCAGCCGCGCTGCACGTGGCGCAGCAGCGAATGCGCCTTGTATTGCGTGACGACGGCGATGCGGCGGATGCCTGAATTCAGGCAGTTGGACAGCGCGAAATCGATGATCCGGTACTTGCCGCCGAAGTGGACGGCCGGTTTGACGCGCTTGTTGGTGAGCGGCCCAAGCCGGGTGCCGCGGCCGCCCGCGAGCACGATGGCGAGCGTGGTGTGTTGCAGATCGTTCAGGCTTGCCGGCGTATCCATCTGCGTCTCCTTTGCGACTGGCGTTGGCGCTTTGGCGCTGACGCGGGTCTCATGGTGCATTGGTCCAGGTTAGCGCTTTAGCGCCTGGCTGGAGCCATGCAGCGATTGGTGGGCCCCGGATGGACAAGCTAGCGTGATGCGGATCGTGTTGTTCTTGTCTATTGTTATCGTGTGCGGCGCAGCGTCCCGATCAGGCCGGTGTTGCGCGCAATGCACGGCACATGCTGGACGTCGCAAGGCGCGTGCCGCGTCATTCGACGTTGCGTACCCGCCAGCACGTTCCATCTGCGCCAGCTAGAATCATCCGCTCCGATTTACGTCCGTTCAAGCCCGGGTAATTGCTGCCCCGCACATCGCGATGCGCGGCATGACCGTGCACTTCACCAAGAACCAGTCCATGTATCCGCGCTCCTTCGCTTCGTTTGGGTCCTTGCTTTCGTTTGCCCGTGTTGCGTCTGTGCTGCTGGCTGGCGCGTCAGCGCTGGCGGTGGCGGTGGCAGTCGCGCCCGCCGCCCGTGCGGCCGAAGGCACCGATGCGTCGTCGAGGAGCGCGTCCACCGCCACAGCCGGTGCCGGCGCGGTCGACAGCGGCGCTGCCGCGGGCAACGTGGGTCCTGCTTACGGACCGGAACTCGAAGGCTTCGATTACCCGTATCCGGTGCGGCAGTTCATGTTCACGTCGCAAGGCGAACCTCTGCATATGGCGTATATGGACATCGCGCCCGCCCATCCGAATGGCCGCACCGCGGTGCTGCTGCATGGCAAGAACTTTTGCGGCGCGACATGGGTCGAGACGATTCATCGGCTCAGCGATGCCGGCTATCGCGTGATCGCGCCCGACCAGATCGGTTTTTGCAAGTCGAGCAAGCCGGAACGTTACCAGTTCACGTTCCAGCAGCTTGCGCGCAACACGCATGCGCTGCTCGAGTCGCTCGGCGTCGAGCGTGCGACGCTGATCGGCCACTCGACCGGCGGCATGCTCGCGATCCGCTATGCGCTGATGTACCCGGACGCGACGCAGCAGCTGGTGCTGGTCGACCCGATCGGCCTCGAGGACTGGAAGGCGAAGGGCGTGCCGTCGCTGTCGGTCGACCAATGGTATGCGCGCGAGCTGAAGACCACGGCCGACAGCATCCGCCGCTACGAGCAGGCCACGTATTACGCGGGCCAATGGAACGACGCTTATGAGCCGTGGGTGCAGATGCTGGCGGGCATGTATCGCGGGCCGGGCAAGCAGTTGGTTGCGTGGAATTCCGCGCTGCTGTACGACATGATTTACACGCAGCCGGTCTATTACGAACTGAGTCTATTGAAGGTGCCGACGCTGCTGATGATCGGCGACAAGGACAATACCGCGATCGGCAAGGATGCCGCGCCGCCTGACGTGCGCGCGAAGCTCGGCCACTATCCGGAACTGGGCAAGGCGGCGGCGCGCGCGATTCCGCACGCGACGCTCATCGAATTCCCGACGCTCGGCCACGCGCCGCAATTGCAGGACCCGCAGGCGTTTCACAAGGCGCTGCTCGACGGGATGGCCGCGCTCCCGGGCGCGCGGTAGCGCGGCACCCGAGAGCGGCTCACGGCTTGCCCGCGCCGAGCTCGTCGCGCACCTGCGCGGCAATTTCAAACGAACGCAGCCGTGCCGCGTGATCGTAGACCTGCGCGGTCAGCATCAACTCGTCCGCGCCGGTCTGCTCGATGATCGACGCGAGCTTCTCGCGCACCGTGTCGCGATCGCCGATGACCGAATACGCGAGCGAGTGCGCGACGCTCGCCAGTTCGAACTCCGATGCTTCGACGCGCTCGACCGGCGGCTGCAACTGCCCGGGCGTGCCGCGCCGCAGGTTGATGAACTGCTGCTGCAACGATGTGAAGAGGCGCCGCGCGACGTCGTTCGTGTCGGCGGCGAACAGATTGACGCCGACCATCGCATAGGGCCGCCCGAGCGCCGCCGACGGTCGGAACTGCGCGCGGTACAACTGCAGCGCGGTCATCATGTGATCGGGCGCGAAGTGCGACGCGAACGCGAACGGCAGGCCGAGCGCCGCGGCCAGCTGCGCGCTGAAGAGGCTCGAACCGAGCAGCCATAGCGGCACGTTCAGGCCCGCACCGGGCACGGCGCGAACCCGCTGGCCGGCGACCGGCTCCGCGAAATAGCGCTGCAATTCGACGACATCATCCGGAAACGAGTCCGCGCTGCCTTGCAGATCGCGGCGCAACGCGCGTGCGGTGGTCTGGTCGGTGCCCGGCGCGCGGCCCAGGCCCAGATCGATGCGGCCCGGGTATAGCGAGGCGAGCGTGCCGAACTGTTCGGCGATCACGAGCGGTGCGTGATTGGGCAGCATCACGCCGCCGGAGCCGACCCG
This sequence comes from Paraburkholderia humisilvae, assembly GCF_902859855.1. GTDB lineage: Bacteria > Pseudomonadota > Gammaproteobacteria > Burkholderiales > Burkholderiaceae > Paraburkholderia > Paraburkholderia humisilvae. The sequence goes on along the minus strand of NZ_CADIKH010000034.1, from coordinate 34,102 downwards.
GATGGTTTGCGTGCCGCCTGCGACATAGCCGATCACGACCGAGGTCGCCGCGCTCGCGATGCCGGTCATATTGTGATGTTCGGCCAGCCAATAGCGCTGATAGCCCCAGCGCTCCGCGTGCTGCGCAAGATCAAGCGTGTTGTGGAACGCCTGTGCGGCCGTCGAGCCGGCAGTGACCGGAGACAGATCGAGAACGGAAAACGGAATCATGGCAGTGGAGGGCGGCGGCCGGGCGAGCGGCCGCGACAAATGCGGGAATGAAACTACGTGAGCACATGCAAGCGCGGATCGGGATGCAAACCGCCGACCCCAGCGCAATCCAGTCGCAATCCGATCGCAACCCGATCGCAACCCGATCGCAACCCGATCGCACGGTGAGACGCGCGTGGCAGCATGCGCAGGCCAAAGCGGATTGTGCCAAAGCGCCTTCATTTCCGCTGACGGCTGTCACAAGTCCACAATCGCCGCAGGGTGTTGCAAGCCGATGCCGCCAGCGGATGGGGGATGCGCCGCGCGCGATAGCGTGTGAATTCGCACAGAAATGCGCGTGCGCCGGGATTAGTCTGACACTGGCGCAGTCAACATGACCGCGGCCTTCCACGGACTTCGACGCCGGTCGGCCCAGGCGCGTCACGCGTAGGTCGGCTACGCAGTGCACCCCCGGACGCAGCGGGCTGACCGGCTCAGTCGGATGTTTGCCGGATGCGTCGAGCGAGGCGAGCGCTGCTTGACGGCAGGAACGAGCGCAGAAATTTGTCAGCCAATTCGGTGTAAACGCGCTCTCGCGCGTTTGTCTGCGCAACGTTAGATTGGCAACATCTCGCAATTAGCATAGTCGAGGGGCCAAAACGGCCGCGCACGCGCGGCCGATCAAAGCGGTGGGTACACAACGGCCGTGGACGAAGCGTTCACGGCCGTTGTGCTGCCGTAATGTCGCCGTAGTGTTGCTGTTGTGTTGCCGCGTGACTTGCGCTGCCGCCATCGTCAGACATCGCGATCTTTCTCTGTCTTACTGCGCGCTTTCCTGCTGTTTCTGTTTTTACTGACCTGTCACACGCGGTGCACCGCGCACGTGCGGTATGCTGTCACGTCGTTGACTTCGTAACGTGTCACCGACCCTTATCCGATGGCCTTTCGCTATTCATCGCTGATCGCGGCCACGCTCGGCGCGTCGATTGCGCTCGCCGGCTGCGACGACCAACAGACTGAGCATGCCGTGCAGAAGCTGAAGGAATTCTTCAATGCGATCAAGCCCGACGTGCTGCTGCTCAAAGGGCTCACGCCCGGCGTGACGACTGAAGCCCAGATCCGCGACCAGATGGGCAAGCCCGAAACCGAACGTCACTTCACGGACGGATCGAAGCGCCTCGAGTATCCGCGCGGCCCGCAAGGGCTCAACACCTATATGGTCGACATCGGTCCGGATGGCCGCTTGCAGGCGCTCACGCAGGTGCTCACCGCGGCGAACTTCGCGAAGATCCGCCCGGGCATGACCGAGGACGAAGTGCGGCGGCTGCTCGGCAAGCCCGGCGACATTGCCGTCTATCCGCTCAAGCCTGAGACGGTCTGGAGCTGGAAATGGCGCGAAGGCGGCGTCACCGAGGAAGCGTTCTTTAATGTGCACTTCGACGCAAATCATGTCGTCTACACGACGTCGCGCTCGGATGTGATGCGGGGCCATTGAACAGCGGATGGTGAGTGCTACGCGCAAGTCAGAACACAGAAGAGGGCTGCAGGTGGGGCATCGGCGTCATTACAAGCGGATCGGTCTCGTGCTCGGCGGCGGCGCCGCACGCGGATGGGCGCATATCGGCGCGATTCGCGCGCTGCACGACGCGGGCATCCAACCCGACGTCGTCTGCGGCACGTCGGCGCGGTCTACGCGAACGGCGACCTCGACTGGCTCGAGGAGTGGGCGTCGCGTCTGACGTGGCAGTCGGTCGTCAGGCTGCTTGACGTGCGCTTCTCGGGCGGCCTGTTCGGCGGCAAGAAAGTGATCCAGGTGTTTGCCGAGCGCTTCAACGGCTGCAAGATTGGCGAGCTGAAGATACCGTTTGCGGCGGTCGCGACCGAACTCGATACGGGCCGCGAGACGTGTTTGCAGGAAGGCAGTGTGGTCGACGCGGTGCGTGCGTCGATTGCGATTCCAGGTATTTTCACGCCGGTGTGGCATGAGGGCGTGTGGCTGGTCGACGGCGGGCTCGCGAATCCGGTGCCGGTATCGGTTGCGCGCGGGATGCGGGCGGATTGCGTGATCGCGGTCGACCTGAACAACGACATTCTGAACGGCCGCGATTTCGGCGGCGCGGTCCTGCAGGTGCCGGGCGTGGACGGCCTGCGGCCCGACTTGCAGGAAGCAGGCGCGGCGCATGGGCGCGAGCCGCAAGCGCAGCCGCTCGACCCTCAGGCCAGCCTGCTCACGAGCCAAATGGCGCTCGCCGATCAGCTTGCGCCCGCGGCGCTCCCCGCGCTGCGCAAGAACGGCAAGCCCTGGCCGCGCTGGCTGCAGCCGGCACCGGGTTTCGAGGATGGCCTGCGCGCGGGCGACGTGCGCACGCCGCCCGCGCCGAGTGCGCGCGTGCCGTCGATGCTGAGCGCGATTGCGCAGAGCATCGACATCATGCAGGTGCGGATCACGCGCAGCCGGCTCGCCGGCGAACCGGCCGACGTGCTGATCCAGCCGCGCCTCGGGGGTCTCGGCATCTTCGACTTTCATCGCGCGGAACCGGCTATTGCCGAAGGGCGTGCGGCCGTTGAAGCGATGCTGCCCGCCATTCGCGCGCTGCTCGGCGCGTAAGCGCGGGGGCTGCGGCACGCGCTGCGAAGACCGCCGCGCGCGCTGCGTCCGCAGCGTGTCCTTCTATCGAAAAAGCGACCCTAAACTTGCGAATTCGCCGCGCACCGCGGCGTCACGACGCAGGCCGGCGCGCATCGCGCGCGCCCGCGCTACCGGGCGTTGCGCGCCGTGAGCGATCCGCTGCGGCAGATGCTGCACCGCAATACCGCATGCGCTATCCGATTGAGCGATTTTTTTTCGCCTGCGAGACTCCGCGCCATTCCCGATCAGTCGACAGGAGGCGTACGTGTTTCTAGACGGTTATGGTCCAATGCTCGCGGCCGGCACGCTACGCACGATCGAGCTGTCGGTGCTATCGCTGACGGCCGCGGTCGTGCTGGGCCTGTTCGGCGCGGCGGCGAAGCTGTCGGCGAAGGGCGCGTGGCGCGGGCTGGCGACGGCCTACACGACGCTGATCCGCGGCGTGCCCGACCTCGTTCTGATGCTGCTGCTCTTCTACAGCATTCAGATCGCGGTCAACAACCTGACCGACGCATTCGGTTGGGAGCAGTTCGACATCGACCCGTTCGTCGCCGGCGTGCTGACGCTCGGCTTCATCTATGGCGCGTACTTCACCGAGACGTTTCGCGGCGCCTTTCTCGCGGTGCCGCGCGGCCAGCTCGAAGCGGGCAGCGCGTACGGCATGAACGGCTGGTCCGTGTTCACGCGGATCATGTTTCCGCAGATGATGCGCTTCGCGTTGCCGGGCATCGGCAACAACTGGCAGGTGATGGTCAAGGCGACCGCGCTGGTGTCGATCATCGGCCTCGCGGATGTTGTAAAAGCCGCGCAGGACGCGGGCAAAAGCACGTTCAACATGTTCTTCTTTATTCTCGTCGCCGCGCTGATTTATCTGGCGATCACGACAGTGTCCAATCTCGTGCTGATGCTGCTCGAACGCCGCTATTCGATCGGTGTGCGGCGCGCGGAACTGTAACGGTGAGGCGTGCATGATCGACATCCTGAATCAATTCGGGCGCGCGTTTCTCTACTGGGACGGCCAGCGCCTGTCCGGCCTCGCGGTTACGTTGTGGCTGCTGGTCGCATCGATCGGCATCGGCTTTGTCGTATCGGTGCCGCTGGCCGTCGCGCGTGTGTCGAAGCGCCGGTGGCTGTCGACGCCGGTGCGCGTCTACACCTATGTGTTTCGCGGTACGCCGCTATACGTGCAACTGCTGCTGATCTACACCGGCTTGTACAGCCTCGAGTTCGTCCGCTCGCACGCGATGCTCGACGCGTTCTTCCGCAGCGGCTTTCATTGTGCGATTCTCGCGTTTGCGCTGAATACCTGCGCGTATACCACCGAGATCTTTGCGGGCGCGATTCGCGCAACCTCGCACGGTGAAGTCGAAGCGGCGCGCGCGTACGGCATGACCGGCTTCACGCTGTATCGCCGGGTTGTGCTACCTTCCGCGCTGCGCCGCGCCTTGCCTTTGTACAGTAACGAGGTGATCCTGATGCTGCATGCGACCACCGTCGCGTTTACGGCGACCGTGCCGGACATATTGAAGGTCGCGCGGGACGCGAATTCGGCTACCTATCGTTCGTTTGAGTCGTTCGGCGTCGCGGCGCTGATCTATCTTGCGGTATCGTTCGCGCTGGTTGCCGCGTTCCGGCGCGCGGAGCGGCATTGGCTTGCGCACCTCGCGGTACGGCGTCACTGAACCGGTTGCGGCTCGCCGCGCCGCACTGCGCCAGGGCAACGCTAAAGCACCCACTCCAATCGACAGCTCTGCATGGGATTGGAGTAGGTGCTAAAGCACCAACTCCAATCGACAGCTTTGCATGGGATTGGAGTAGGTGCTAAAGCACCCACTCCAATCGACAAAGGGAGAACACCTTGCTGCATGAATCTTCAGCCGAAGCCTGCAAGCTCGCCGTGCAGGACATCCACAAGCGCTATGGCGATAACGAAGTGCTGAAGGGCGTGTCGATGAACGCGAGGAAGGGCGACGTGATCAGCATTATCGGCGCGAGCGGCTCGGGCAAGAGCACGTTCCTGCGCTGCATCAACTTTCTCGAGCGGCCGAACGCTGGTCAGATCATCGTTGACGGCGAAACCGTGCGCACCAAAGCCGACCGGCACGGAAACTTCGAAGTCGCTGACCACAAGCAGTTGCAGCGCATTCGCACGAAGCTCGCGATGGTGTTCCAGCACTTCAATCTGTGGGCGCATATGACGGTGCTCGAGAACGTGGTCGAAGCGCCGATTCACGTGCTTGGCCTGTCGCGCCGCGAAGCGGAAGAGCGCGCACGCGCGTATCTCGAGAAGGTGGGACTCGCGCCGCGGCTTGAAAAGCAGTATCCGTCGCACCTGTCCGGCGGCCAGCAGCAGCGCGTCGCGATTGCGCGCGCGCTCGCGATGAACCCGGACGTGATGCTGTTCGACGAGCCAACCTCCGCGCTTGACCCCGAACTCGTCGGTGAAGTGCTCAAGGTGATGCAGAAGCTTGCCGAGGAAGGCCGCACGATGATCGTCGTCACGCACGAGATGGGTTTTGCGCGCAACGTATCGAATCACGTGATGTTCCTGCATCAGGGCCGCACCGAGGAAGAAGGGCCGCCCGCCGAGGTGCTCGGCATGCCGCGCAGCGAACGGCTCAAACAGTTTTTGTCGGGTAGTCTCAAGTAACGGTCGCGCTTAAGGGCATCATCCGCCGCATTTGTCCAACGCTATGTCAAAAGAGGCGCGTTCGCCGTCCGGTCCCGCTCGCACCACGCAGGTCGCGATCGTCGCATTGCCGCCCGTGTCGATGTCGGGTGTCGGACCGATCGTCGATACGCTGAATCTCGCCAATGAAATCGACGGCCGCGCGCTGTACCGCTGGCAGGTCTGCTCGTGGGACGGGCGGCCGGTGCCGCTATCCGGCGGTGCGCAATGGCCCGCCGACGCCGCGTTCGGCGATGGCATCGCGTGCGACTGGCTGATCGTGATCAGCGAGCGTTTCCAGCAGTTCGCCGACTATCGGCTCTTTCTCGCGAGCCTCGCGCGGGTCGGCCAGCGCACGCCGCTCGTTTGCGGCATTCATCACGGCGTCTGGTGGCTGGCGATGGCGGGGCAGTTGTCCGGTTATCGCGTCAGCGTCAACTGGGAGACCTATCAGCAGTTTATTGAGCAGTTCGAGCGCTCGATTGTCACGCAGCAGATCTTCGAGATCGATCGCGATCGCGCGACTTGCGCGGGCGGTCAGGCGAGCGTCGATTTCATGCTCGCGATGATCGGCCGCGAGCACGGCCAGGAGCTGGCCGAACGGATTGCCGACACGCTCGGCGTCGGCACGCTGCGCGCCGGCGGCGAGCGGCAGCGCATCCCGTTCGTGACCGCGCCGGGCGAACGCCATCCGCGCCTGAACGATGCGTTGCTGCTGATGGAAGCGAATATCGAAGATCCGCTGACCACCGACGAGATCGCGAGCTTCGTCGGCGTGTCACGACGCCAGCTCGAGCGGCTGTTTCGCCAGTATCTGGGCGCAATGCCGTCCAAATACTATCTGGGGCTGCGGCTCGCGAAGGCGCGCACGCAATTGCAGCGCACCAGCAAGTCGGTGGTGCAGATCAGCCTTGCGTGCGGGTTTTCATCCGCTGCGCATTTCTCGAACGCGTATCGCGAGCGTTTCGATGTGACGCCGCGCGAAGAGCGCCGCAACTGGCTCGACAAGCAGCAGCGCGCGGGCGGTTCCGCGAGCGCGGTGCCGGTTGAGCCGCGACCGGCCGCGTTGATCGAGCGCCCCGAGCGCGACGAACGGTAGCTGCGCGATGCGGCCGGCGCCGCGCGCGTGAGCGTATCCGCCAGGTGCGCTCGGGGCGCCCGATCAACGCGGCCGGTCCAGGCTGAACCTTGCTGGCCGCCGCCCGCTCGCGACTGCGACAGAACACGTCGCGTATGCGCAAGACGGCGCGCGCGCGGTTTTCTACACTACTGAGATTACCCGCAACGAGGATTCGCCATGAACGAGCAGAATGTGACCCGCCAGACCTTCGATGAAGTGATGGTGCCGTTGTTCGCGCCCGCATCCTTCGTGCCGGAGCGCGGTCAGGGATCGCGCGTATGGGACACGCAGGGGCGCGATTACGTCGACTTTGCCGGTGGCATCGCCGTCACCGCGCTCGGCCATGCGCATCCGGAATTGCTGAAAGTGCTGAACGAGCAGGGCGCGAAGCTCTGGCATATCGGCAATGGCTATACGAATGAGCCGGTGCTGCGCCTCGCGAAGCGTCTCGAGGCACTGACGTTCGCCGACCGCGCGTTCTTCGCGAACTCGGGCGCCGAAGCGAACGAAGCGGCGTTCAAGCTTGCCCGTCGGGTCGCATTCGAACGCTACGGCGCGGACAAGTACGAGATCGTGTCGTTTGCGCAGTCGTTTCATGGCCGCACGTTCTTCACGGTCAGCGTCGGCGGCCAGCCGAAATATTCGGAGGGCTTCGGCCCGGTGCCGGCCGGCATCGTCCATCTGCCTTACAACGATATCGACGCGGCGCGCCAGGCGATCGGTCCGAAGACGTGTGCGGTCGTGGTCGAGCCGATCCAGGGCGAAGGCGGCGTGATTCCGGCCGATCCGGCGTTCCTGCGTGCGCTGCGCGAAGCCTGCGATCAACACGGCGCGCTGCTGATTTTCGATGAAGTGCAGACCGGCGTCGGCCGCACCGGCCATTTCTACGCGTATCAGGACACCGGCGTGACGCCGGACATCCTGACCAGCGCGAAATCGCTGGGCAACGGCTTTCCGATTGGCGCGATGCTGACCACGAATGAACTGGCCGCGCACTTCAAGGTCGGTGTGCACGGCACCACCTATGGCGGCAATCCGCTTGCGTCGGCGATCGCGCTGAAGGTGGTCGAGCTGATCAGCGATCCGCAACTGCTCGCCGGCGTGCGCTCGCGCAGCGCGCTGCTACAGGAAGAACTGGCGAGGCTGCATCAGCGCTTCGGCATCTTCCGGGAAGTGCGCGGCAAGGGCTTGCTGATCGGTGTGGAACTGACCGACGCGTTCAAGGGGCGTGCGAAGGATTTCGTCACCGCGGCCGGCAAGCACGGTCTGATCATGCTGATGGCGGGCCCCGACGTGCTGCGCTTCGCGCCGTCGCTGATCATTCCGCTCGACGATCTGCGTGAGGGGCTCGCCAGGCTCGCGAAGGCGATTGACGAAGTGGTCGGCGCGACGGCCGAGTCGCCGGCGCGCTAGCCCGCCATCGCGGTTTGCCAGGACCCGACGTCAGCACACGACGCACCTGCCTCCCATCCGGACCCTACTGGAACGACGATGCTCTTCGTACGCCCCGGTCGCCTCGCCGACCTCGATGCACTGGAACATATGGCGCGCACCGCGCAGCCGGTGCTGCATTCGCTGCCGCACGACCGGCGCGCGCTTGAGGCGCGCGTCGCGCTGTCGGAAGATTCGTTTCGCACGGACGCCGATTTCCCGGGCGAGGAGTTCTATCTGTTCGTGCTCGAAGACGGTGTGACCGGCAAGTTGCACGGCACCGCGAGCATTGTCGCGGCGGCCGGCTATTCGGAGCCGTTCTACGTGTTTCGCAACGATGCGCTGATTCACGCGTCGCGCGAACTGCATGTGAACCGCAAGATTCACGCGTTGACGATGTCGCATGAGCTGACCGGCAAGAGCCGCCTCGCGGGCTTCTATATCGAGCCCGAATTGCGCGGTGCGGCGGTCGCGCACCTGCTGTCGCGCGCGCGGATGATGTACGTCGCCGCGAACCGCAAGCGCTTTACGCCGGAGGTGTTTTCGCTGCTGCTCGGCGTGACCGACGACGCGGGCGTGTCGCCGTTCTGGGAAGCGGTGGGCCGCAAGTTCTTCGGCCGCAACTTTGCCGATATCGAGGTGCAATCGGGTGGACGCAGCAGCACGTTTATCGCCGAAGTGATGCCGAGCTATCCGATCTATGTACCGCTATTGCCAGAATCCGCACAGCGCGTGCTCGGCGAACCGGATGAGCAGGCGTTGCTCGCTTACGAGATTCATCTCGAAGAAGGCTTCGAGACCGATCGCTATGTCGATATCTTCGACGCGGGTCCGGTGCTGACCGCGCAAGTCGATCGCAGCGTCTGCGTGAGACGCAGCGAGACGCGCACCGTGCGTGCAGCAAGCGACGCGGCGCACGTCGGCGCCGCGCGCGGCGCGGCCTATATGGTGGCGAGCAACCGGCCGGGCGAATTCCGCTGTGTGCTTGCCGATTTACCGCGCGAGCGCGGCGCAGGTGTGCCGCTATCGGCCGCGGCGCGCACCGCGCTCAATGTGCGTGACGGCGACGCGGTGCGCTGCGTGATGCTGCATCGCGAGCCGGACCTTGACGACAGCCACGCATCTTCGGAGGACGCACAATGATTGTCGTGCGCGTTGTGCAGACGGGGGACCTGGACGCGCTCGTCGGGCTCGCCCAGGAAACCGGCCCCGGCCTGACGTCGTTCAAGCCCGACCGCAATGCGCTCGCGGCGCGCATCGCGCGCTCGCTGCGTACGCTGGACGATCAGTCGGCACCGCACGAGCAAGGCTATCTGTTCGTGATGGAAGACAGCGCGAGCGGCGACGTGGCCGGCGTGTGCGGCATCGAAACGGCGGTCGGGCTCGATCAGCCGTTCTACAACTACCGCGTGAGCACGGTGGTGCACGCGAGCCAGGACCTCGGCATCTGGACATTGATGCGCGCGCTGAACATTTCGCACGACCTGACCGGCTATGCCGAGGTGTGCTCGCTGTTCCTGAGCCCGCGTTACCGGGCGGGCGGCGTCGGCGGGCTGTTGTCGCGCTCACGCTTCATGTTCATCGCGCAGTTTCGCGAGCGCTTCCCGCAGCGCGTCTGCGCGGAGATGCGCGGCCACTTTGATGCCGAGGGCACGTCGCCGTTCTGGCGCGCGGTCGGCTCGCATTTCTACCAGATCGATTTCAACGCGGCGGATTATCTGAGCTCGCACGGCCGCAAGTCGTTCCTGGCGGAACTGATGCCGCGTTTTCCGGTGTACGTCGAACTGCTGCCGCAGCAGGCGCAGGACTGCGTCGGCCTGACCCATAGCGACACGCTGCCCGCGCGCAAGATGCTCGAAGCGGAAGGGCTGCGGTACGAAAACCATGTCGATATCTTCGATGCGGGCCCGGTGCTCGAGTGCCATATCGAGGATCTGCGCACGGTGCGCGAGAGCGTCGTCGTGCCGGTCGAGATCGGTGTCCCGCATACGGCTTCGAACGTGCATGCGAAGGCGCCGGCCGGTGCGCCGCGCGCGCTCGTGTCGAACACGTCGCTGCACGATTTCCGCGTCGGCGTCGCGACTGGTCTCGTCGAGCAGGGGGCATTCCGGTTGTCGCCTGAGGAAGCGACGGCGCTGCGCGTGAAAGCGGGCGATCGGGTGCGCGTGATGCCCACGGCGCATGCGCCGAAACACAAACAGGGATGATCATGACCGAGCTTTTTATCGATGGCGCCTGGACGGATGGCACAGGCCCGGTATTCGCATCACGCAACCCCGGCACGAACGCGGTGGTGTGGCAAGGCAACAGCGCATCGGCGGACGATGTCGAGCGCGCGGTGAATAGCGCGCGCCGCGCGTTCGCGTGCTGGTCGGCGCTGTCATTCGAAGCGCGCTGCGCGATCGCGCGCCGCTTCGCCGCGCTACTGACCGAGCGCAAGGAGGCGCTTGCGGCGGCGATCGGCCGCGAAACCGGCAAGCCGCTGTGGGAAGCGCGTACGGAAGTCGCGTCAATGGCGGCGAAAGTCGATATCTCGATCCAGGCGTATCACGAACGCACCGGTGAAAAGCGCGCGGCGATCGCGGATGGCACCGCGGTGCTGCGGCATCGTCCGCATGGTGTGGTCGCGGTGTTCGGTCCGTATAACTTTCCGGGCCATTTGCCGAACGGGCATATCGTGCCTGCGCTGATCGCAGGTAATGCGGTTGTGTTCAAGCCGTCCGAGCTCGCCCCGGCCGTTGCGCGCGCAACGGTCGAGGTCTGGCAGGAGGCGGGCCTGCCGGCGGGCGTGCTGAATCTCGTGCAGGGCGAAAAGGACACTGGCGTTGCGCTGGCGAATCACCGGCAGATCGACGGCCTTTTCTTCACCGGCAGTTCCGATACGGGCACGCTGCTGCACAAGCAGTTCGGCGGCCGTCCGGAGATCGTGCTCGCGCTCGAAATGGGCGGCAACAATCCGCTGGTGGTGGCCGAAGTCGCCGATCTCGATGCGGCCGTTCATCACACGATCCAGTCGGCGTTCCTGTCGGCAGGGCAACGCTGCACGTGTGCACGGCGCATCCTCGTGCCGGACGATGGGTTCGGCGAGCGCTTTATTGCGCGCTTCGTCGAGGTCACGTCGCGCATCGGGGTCGGTGCGTTCGATGCCGACCCGCAACCGTATATGGGGGCCGTCATCACCGCGCGCGCGGCGGCGCGACTCGTCGATGCGCAGGCGCGCCTTGTCGATGCCGGCGCGCGCCCGCTGCTTGAAATGGAACAGCGCGATCCCGACCTGGGTTTTGTCAGTCCGGCGATTCTCGACGTGACCGGCGTGCGCAATCTGCCGGACGAGGAGCATTTCGGACCGCTCGCCCAGATCCTCCGTTACAACACCTTCGATGCCGCGATCGAGCGCGCCAACGATACGGCCTACGGGCTCTGCGCGGGCCTGCTCGCCGACGACGAAGCGCAGTGGACGCACTTCCAGCGCATGATTCGCGCCGGCATCGTCAACCGGAACCGGCCGACCAATGGCGCATCGTCGGCCGCGCCGTTCGGCGGCACGGGCCGCTCCGGCAACCACCGGCCGAGCGCGTACTATGCGGCCGACTACTGCTCGTACCCGATGGCGTCGGTCGAAAGCGAGCACCTGCAGATGCCCGCGACCGTATCGCCGGGTCTTCATTTTTAAGGATCGGACGATGCAAGCCACCGAAGCGAATTTCGACGGGCTGGTCGGCCCGACTCACAACTATGCCGGACTGTCGTTCGGCAATGTCGCCTCGCTGTCGAACGAGAAGTCCGTCGCGAATCCGAAGGCGGCCGCGAAGCAGGGGCTGCGCAAGATGAAGCAGCTCGCCGACCTCGGTTTTTGTCAGGGCGTGCTGCCGCCGCAGGAACGGCCGTCGCTGCGTCTGTTACGCGAACTGGGCTTTTCGGGCGCCGATGCGAATGTGATCGCGAAAGTCGCGAAGGAGGCGCCCGAACTACTTGCCGCGGCGAGCTCCGCGTCGGCGATGTGGACCGCGAACGCGGCGACTGTCAGCCCGTCGGCGGACACCATGGACGCGCGCGTGCATTTCACGCCGGCGAACCTGTGCAGCAAGCTGCATCGCGCGATCGAGCACGAATCGACGCGCCGCACGCTGCGTACGATCTTCGCTGACGAAAACCGTTTCGCGGTGCACGAAGCGCTGCCCGGCACACCGGCGCTCGGCGACGAAGGCGCGGCGAACCATACGCGTTTTTGCGCACAGTACGGCGCGCGTGGCGTCGAGTTCTTCGTCTACGGTCGCAGCGAATACCGGCGCGGCCCGGAGCCGAAGCGCTATCCGGCGCGGCAGACCTTCGAAGCGAGCCGCGCGGTCGCGCAACGGCACGGGCTCGCTGAAGAGACGACGGTCTACGCGCAGCAGAACCCGGACGTGATCGATGCGGGCGTGTTTCACAATGATGTGATCGCGGTCGGCAACGCGCACACGCTTTTTTGCCATCAGCTTGCGTTTGTCGAGCAACGCGCGGTGTATGACGAACTGCGCGCGAAACTCGCCGCGCGTCACGTCGCGCTCGATGTGATCGAGGTGCCGGATGCGCGGGTGAGCGTCGCCGATGCGGTCACGTCCTATCTGTTCAACAGCCAGTTGCTGATGCGCGCGGACGGCACGCAGGTTCTTGTTGTGCCGCAGGAGTGCCGCGAAAACGAACGCGTCGCGCGCTATCTCGACGATCTGGTGTCGGCATCCGGACCGATCGACGAGGTGAAGGTGTTCGACCTGCGCGAAAGCATGAAGAACGGCGGCGGCCCCGCGTGTCTGCGGCTGCGCGTCGTGCTGACCGACGCGGAGCGCGCAGCCGTTGCGCCGGGTGTCTGGATCGATGAACCGTTGTTCGATCGGCTCAATGCGTGGATCGACACGCACTATCGAGACCAGCTCGCGCCTGGCGATCTGGCGGACCCGCATCTGCTGAACGAGTCGCGCACCGCGCTCGACGAATTGACGCAGATTCTGCGTGTCGGATCGCTGTACGACTTTCAGCGCTGAACACATTGCGGGAGGTAATGATGCTCGACGACTTTCTCGCTTATACGCTGGCCGGCAACCGGCCCGATTCCGCTCAGCAGCAAGGGGTTTGCGCAAATGGCGTAGGTTGGCGCTGGCTCGATGACGGCGTGCTGCAATTCGAGCCGCCGGCGGGTGCGGGCATGAGCGTCGGTGTGACGGCGCACGCAGGGGCGGCGGCGGACCCGGACGCACCCGTGCATAGCGTGCTCGCGTCCGCCGGCGTTCATGGCGACGAAACCGCGCCGATCGAACTGCTGTCGCTGCTGGTGCGCGATATCGGCGCGGGCCGCGCGCCGCTCGCGTGCCGGCTGCTGGTCGTGCTCGGCAACGTCGCGGCGATGCGCGCCGCGAGCCGCTATATCGACGATGACCTGAACCGCCTGTTCAGCGGCCGCCATGCACAACTGCCGCGCAGCGCGGAAGCGCCGCGCGCCGCGGCGCTCGAGCGCGCGGCCGCGCAGTTCTTCGCGAACGCGCCGCAACGGCGCAGCGCGCGCTGGCACATCGACATGCATACCGCCATCCGCGCGTCGGTATTTGAGCGCTTCGCGCTGCTGCCGCACACGGGCGAACCGATGTCGCGTGCGATGTTCGAATGGCTCCGCGATGCGCAGATCGCGGCGGTGCTCGTGCATACGACAAAGGGCACAACCTGGTCGCACTTCACCGCCGAAGCCTGCGGCGCCGATGCGTGCACGCTGGAACTCGGCAAGGTGCGTCCGTTCGGGCAGAACGATCTGACGCGTTTCACGGGCGCCGATGCCGCATTGCGCCGCCTGCTTGCGGGTGAAACCCGCCGCGTGTCGATGCCGGCGACCGACGCGTCGGTTCCGCGCGTCTTTACGGTGATCGACCAGATCACGAAGCACAGCGACGCATTCGAACTGCTGGTCGACGCGAATGTGCCGAATTTCACCGCCTACGCGCAAAACACGGTACTCGCGCGCGACGGCGGTTATCGCTATACGGTCAGCCATGCGGAAGAGCGCATCGTGTTTCCGAATCCATCGGTCAAACCGGGCCTGCGCGCCGGGCTCATGGTCATCGAAACGACACAGGATGTGCTCGCGTCACTGCATTAAACGAAGTTTCGTTGTGCACGCACGATTTCGCTGTCCGCGGCACGCATGCGTGCGCTAAAATCCCCGGGCAAAGAAACCCGGCTGCCGACGCACACGTTTGCGAATGCGGCGCGAATGGCCGGGTCCACCGAATCAGCCACCAATAAGATGAGAGGTCGAAGCGCCGCACGCGCTTTGCAAAAGGGGAGCCGCATGACCACCACCGCAGTCCAGCAGGAGGGCCGGGCAAACGGCCTTTCAGGTTCCACTGAGGCTGCCTTGGGCGGCGCCACCGAAAAGGCGTTGCGCGATGTGAATTTCGCCCGCCAGCCGCTTCTGAACCGGGACGGCATGCTGTGCGGCTTCGAACTGAAAATCCAGCAGGTGGTCACGCCCCAGGCGAACCCGGACGCCGACGCATCAGGCGCGGACGCAGCGGGCACGGACGGCGGAGCGCCCGCCCACATGTCCGTTCAGGCGCGCAATAGCGCGCTGATCCGGGCGCTGATGACACCCGAAGTGCGTCTCGCGCTAACCGGTCATCCCGCTTACATCGACGTTACGCGTGAACTGCTGCTCGACGAAGTGGTGAAGACACTGCCGGCCGAGCGGTTCGTTTTCGAATTGCCGCCCGAGATCGAGGTCGACGACGAACTGATCGCGCGCATCGTCACGCTGCATGGGCGGCGTTTTCGCTTCGTGATCGATCACGTGACACAGGTCGATGAGCGTTTCGCACGTTTGCTGCCGTATGCGGAGACGGTGAAAATCGATCTGCACCGCACGCAGCCCGCGCTATTGCCGAAGCTGGCGAGCGTGCTGAAATCGGCGGGCAAGTTGCTGATTGCGGTCGGCGCCGATACGCATGAAGATTTTGAAATCGCGTTCAATCTAGGCTTCGATCGTTTCCAGGGCTACTTCTTCGCGCGCCCGCACACGGGCGAGACCGCGCGCCGGGTGAGTGCGCCGCGCCATGCGTTGCTGAATCTGCTGCAATTGCTGGCCGGCGAACCGACGGTCGCGCAACTCGAAGCCGAACTGAAGCTGAATCCGGTTTTGGTGATGCACCTGATGCGGCTTGCCAACGCAAGCGGCCTCGCGTTGGGCTTGCGCGTGACGACGCTGCGCGATGCGATCAACGCCACCGGCACCGACAAGATCGCGCGCTGGACGCAACTGCTGCTGTACGCGGATGGACGCAAGGTCGCACTCGAAGACGATCCGCTGTTGCAGCTGGCGGCGACGCGCGCACGCTTTATGGAACTTGCGGTCGCGCGCCTGCGCGACGCGGGGCGCGACGAAACCGACGCGGCGTTTCTGACCGGTGTTTTCTCGTTCGTCGACGCGGTGTTCGGCGGTTCGCTCGAAACCACACTGAATGTGCTGATGCTGTCGCGGCCAATTCGTGACGCGATCGCCCACCACGAAGGCACGCTCGGCACGCTGCTTACGCTGATCGAAGCACTGGAGCGCGGCGCGTGGGACGTGGCCGACCACGCATGCCAATCGCTCGCGCCATTGACGAGGGCCGAAGCCGCTGAACTGGCGCTGACCGCGGCCGCGTGGGCCGGCATCGCCGAACGCAGTGCGGAAGCGGAAGGGCTCGAGCGGATCGAGGACTGAGGCCGCATGCCCGGTCGCGGTCGCGGTGCCTGCCTGGCAGCCGCGACTGACGTTGTTCGGTAACTTCGGTGAGTCAGGCCGTGATGAACCATCGGGCCGCGACGTCGCGCGACCCAACTAGCTTACTGATCGCTCCGATCCGTATCGTATTGCTCCCTTTATAAACGGCATTATGATGTCGCCCGTTCGCTCGAACATAGGAATTATCGTTCGGGACAATACTGCTTTTAATCTCCAAAGCTGCGCGACTTCATGCATATGTTTGGAATTATCATTGTTCCAGTGTCTGCTGATCTGGTACTTTCGTTCGATGGGCATTTTAAGACTGGACATTCGTTGGGTTTCGCCAATAATCAAAAATACGAACCTCGGAGTGAGGCGCGTATCATGTTTCAATACTTCCAGAGGTTCGAAAACTGACTGAAGGTTAGTTTGCGTAAACCACGCATCAATAATACGTTAAGGAGATCGTTATGAGTCTCAATGCAGCGGAAGTTACCATTCCAGATGCAAATCTCGATAAGGTTCTGCATGATGCGCTGGGTATACCATCCGGAACTCCTTTGACAGATGAGAATCTCTCATCGATAACTGAACTCTCCGCGAGCGATTGTGGAATCTCTGATTTGACTGGTATTAATTATTGCGTCAATATGGGGAATGCGAATCTCTCTAATAATTTTCTGCAAATCCTGACGCCACTTCAATCTCTATCTTTACTGCAAACTCTGCGGGTGGATGGAAATAACCTCACTTCGCTCGATTCACTTTCAGATTCTGAAGTGATCGATTTGACAGTACATAATAATCCTCTCAATGACGAGGGAATGCGGAATCTGAATTTTCCGAATCTGACGTCGCTGGATGCGACATCTTGTTCACTACTGACAAACACCGATTTCGTCCAAGGAATGCCAAAGCTTACCGAGCTGGATTTATCGTATGACACGAGCCTCAAAGACATAAGTGCTCTTGCGACACTTCCGGGCTTGTTGTCCTTGACCATGCGTGAACTCACTGACACACCATGCGATTTCACACCGTTGTCCCAGCTAGTCCATCTAACGCATCTGGACATGTCGGATTCCTGGATCTCAAATTCGTCCGATCTAGCTGGTCTTTCCGCGCTGCAAATTCTGTATGTACCCGGTTGCGGTGTCTCTGATCTGAATTTTGTGGCTGGCATGACCAACCTGACCACTCTGATCGCGGAAAGAAACAATATAGCCGAATTGAGTCCGCTGTCCGGTTTGTCAAAGCTTACGGCGCTCACTGTGAATCAGAACGCAATTACGTCATTGGACGGCCTGCAAAATCTTCCATTAAAAACGCTGAACGTAGCGAATAATTATCTTGCCGACATCGAGGAACTCAAGAAAATTATTAATGCATGCTCATATGTGGATTATAGCGATAACTTCTACTACGGATATCCGAAACAAAACGCGTTCAAGTCCGTTGATCCAATATCTATGATGGTGAGTGAGAATATTGTCCAGCAATTTCAGGTGTTGTATTCGGAGGATGGCGCGAACTACAAGGAACAATCTGATACTCACTCCATCGCGTATGGCGGCCCGGTACTCGAATGCAGCAACAAGTCCGTGGCCAGCGCAGTCTTGAATTCTTCGGACGACGATAACTGGTCGATGGACTATGAAATCTACGGAGTCGCTGTCGGCACTACGACGCTCTCGCCCCACTATCGACCGTACGCGTGGATCGATGCATTGCTACCGTTTACGAACGGCACCACAACTTGCCAGGTAAAGGTCACTGCCAATTGAACAAAACTGGTCGATACCGAGGTGTTGCCGCCCGCGCCGGGCCGGCGCCGAGATCATCGTCAGGTTAGCGACTGGTGACACACAGGGTGCGCTCCGCACCGACGCGCATGAGACATCGTCGCGCTGTGGTTTCAGTGATTCAACAGATAAAAAATATCGGTTTTTATCGGCATATCGATGATCCAATGCCGGCTTCTTGATGCATCCGTGGAACGCAACCGATTATCCATGTTTGATATCCTGAAACCGCATGTGTATCTTTTATGATGATCTCGATCATCCTGTCAACGCCCGAAATGCATAGGCTGACTTCTCTGAATATTTTGTGCCGCAACGACGGCCTGATGTTTCTTTCGTTTTTCTTGCGGTATCTGTTTCAAATTTTTTTCAAGTACGCAATTTAACATATTTCGTTGCGAAGATTTTAAACGTGGATATTTGATGGTATCTCAGCTATAGATTGAAACATTGAGATTCTCAAAGCGGCGCGTCCTGGAATGTTTCGATACGTCGGAGAACCCGATCCCTGATCGAGGGGTGTGCCGAACACGAAGGAGGTTGTATGAGCGACACTACCACTGTAGTTGACATTCCCGATGCCAATTTGAACATCGCCTTACATGGTGCGCTTGACATACCTTTGCGCACACCATTGACAGATGACGACCTTTCAAAATTGACCGTATTGAACGCGGCAGAGCGCGGAATTAGCGATCTCACGGGAATAAATTATTGCGTCAATCTGGTCAAGGCAGATCTTTCGCTCAATCCGATCAAGACGCTCGAGCCGCTAACACCGCTCGCGAAGCTTGCGTGGCTTTCAATACAAGGGTGTAATGCGGCGTCGGGTGCACTTGATATGACTCCGCTCCAATCACTCGCGGCGCTGCGTTACCTTAACGTTGCGGAAGACTACTTAAGTACGATTGATCCGATTCCACAACTTGTGAACCTGGAATCTTTGATCCTCGATGGCAATGCGCTTGTGCCGGATGAAATGAAGAAGCTCGTTTTCCCGAATCTGATTCATCTTGACGTCGCGGATGGCCAGTTCACGGACCTGTCGTTCGTTAGCGGCATGCCAAAGCTGCGGCACCTTGGTGTTCCATATTGCTATCGTGTCTCGGACATTAGCGCCCTTACTACACTTCCGGATTTGCGCGAACTGAATATGGGATACATGACGTTGGTGTCTGATTTTTCGCCGCTGGCCAAAATGACATCCCTGCGTTCATTGAACGTTCAGAATTGTCGTATTGCCGATAAATCGTTGCTCGGCGGATTGACTAATCTTGAAATTCTGAATATTAATGAAATCAGAGCCTTTAACCTTGAATTTGTTTCAGGGCTGGTTAATTTACGTGAATTGTATTTGCAACAGAACCACGTCCGTGATTTAAGCCCGCTTGCGAATCTCGCAAAATTGGCCATACTCGGCGTGGTCAAGAATGAGGTGTCGGATCTGACGCCGTTAGCTGGCCTGCAGACGCTGATCGATATCGACGCCGAGGCAAATGCGATCACGACATTGGCAGGCATGGAAAATTGCCCACTGCAAAGCCTGAATGTTTCCAATAACTATCTCACTGACATGGCTGAGATAACACAATTGACGGCGAAGGGGGTGTCGCTAGCGTACTTTGGGAATTTCCTGTTGGGAGTGCCGTCACAACATGCGTTGGCCGGTGTGAAGCCAGTTTCCATGGAAGTGGGTGGAACCACTCAGAGAATGATCGAGGTACTGTCGACATCGGACGGAAAGACGTATGGCAGGCCGTCTGATCAACAGAACCCGAGCGCCTTTGGCTATACGCAAACAGAATGCGAGGACAAATCGGTCGCGCGTGCAGTGTTGAGGAAAGTTGATGTTTCGACCTGGACGATGCTGTACGACATCAATGGACTGTCCGCCGGGGATACGGTGATCTCGGTGCATTATCGACCTTCAGAGTCGATCGACGTATTGCTGCCGTTCACAGATGGCACAACGAGTTGCGCGGTGCACGTTGGCTAACGCGCGTCGATGCTCGGGCAGGCCTTCGCGGTTTGTCGGAGCAATGTGAACCGAAGCGCGGCCCCGGGAAGCTGCGCTTCGAGACGCCGTTTGATCAGCCGGATACCTGTCAAAGCATCTCCAGCTCACCCACCGGCGCGTGCGCAAAAAAACGCCGCAATTCCCTCGATAGCTCGTTCAACGCCGCCATTTCCTGTTGCGTAATGCGGCGCAACTCTTCGGTGTGCGTCCAGTCGCCATACAGCAGCGCGACGGTCGATTGATTGTCGAGCATCACCGGCAGCAGCACAAACGACCGCGCATCGCCAAACGAACGCTTATACCAGTCGGGCAGGCGCGCGACCATCTTCGGGTCGCGTGCGTTCTCGATGAAAATCCCGACCGAGTTCGCGATGGCCAGATGGAACACATCGGGCTGAAATGCGCTCGCGAACGAAAGCTGCGGCATCACTGCGTCGACCTTCGGCCCGAAGCCCATGCGCGCCTTGAACGTCCCGCTGTTTTGGCGCACGAACACAACCGTGCGGTCAAAGCCCAAGCCGGCGAGCACGGTTTCCGATGCGAGCGTCAGCGCCGGCGCAAGCGCATTGTCCGACGGTAGCGCGCGTAGATCTTCGACGCCCGCGCGAATCCGTTCCTCGGGCACGAGCGATTCGCGCGCGATCGCATCGGCGCTCGCCCGCAGCTCGTTGATCTCGCGCATCACGCCGTCGCCGGCTTCCTCGCGGGCGAGCGAAATGCTCATCTCGATCAGCACGTCCGGGTCGGTGTTCAGCGGCCGGCTGTAGCGTTGTGCAAGCTCCGCGATGCGCGCGTCGCGTACCGCGACCGGCAGGTCGGCCGCGGTCAGCAGGTTTGCGACGTCGGTCGAGAAGTTGGTTACCGCGCGCATCCATTGCGCCTGGCGCGACTCGTCGTCGCGGGCCGGCTCGTACGCGGTCATGCCGGTGCGAATGATTTCCGGCAGCCGCCAGCGCACCGCGGCTTCGATGCCGATCTCTTCATAGGAGACGCCGAGCACGCTCACGCACGCATCCTTCTCGGCAATGCCCGCGTCGAGCTGGCGGCGAATCTGGTCCCATTCGGTGTCCAGATAGAACACCACGAGCAGCTTGCCGACCTGGCGCATCAGCGTGCAGACCACCGCCTCTTCGCCGGCGCGCAAATCGCCGCGTTCGGTCAGCTTGCGCGCGACGCAGCCCGACAGCATCGTGCGGTTCAGCTCGAGCTTCGCATCGATGCGGCGCGGCACGCTGTGATGGAAGTGATCGACGATCTGCAGGCCGACCACCAGATGGCCGACCGCGTCCATGCCAAGCACCATCAGCGCGCGCGAGACCGTCGTGATGTTGCCGCCGAACGCCATGTACATCGCCGAGTTCGCAAGGCGCAGCACCTTGTGCGTCAACGCGAAGTCGGAGAGCACGACCTGCACGAGCGACGTGAAGTCGAGCTCGTCGTTTTTGACGGCGGCCATCGTCGTGCGCAGCGATTGCGACAGCATCGGAAAATCGCCGCGTTCGCTCATCTTGCCCCAGAGCCTGTCGAGCAGCGCCGCCTTTAACATGTGAATCCCGCAAAAACCATACGTGTTCCAGTGAATAGCCGGCCGCGCACATCGTGCCGGCCGCCGGTGCCCAAGTGCGCCGTGCGCGTCACGCCTCGTCGTGCAGGTAAAGCGCGCGCGACTCGAAACGCTGCGCAAGTTCTTCGGACGGCAACGCCTTGCAGACGAGCCAACCTTGAATGTGATCGCATCCCATCTGGGTCAGCAATGCACGCTGCGCTTCCGTTTCGACGCCTTCCGCAACCAGTTCGAGATCGAGTGTCTGCGCGAGTCCGACCACCGCGCTGACAATTGCCTGATCGTTGCGGGAGGTTAGCAGATTCTCGACAAAGCTCCTGTCGATTTTCAGCTTCGCGAGCGGGAAACGTTGCAGATACGCGAGACTCGAGTAGCCGGTGCCGAAGTCGTCTACCGCAAAACGAATTCCGATGGCAGTTAATTCCGCAAGCAGCGCCGTTGCATGCGCGGGATCGTGCATCAGCAAGGTTTCAGTGATTTCGAACACGAGGCGGCGCGGATCGATGCCGGTCAGAGCGATCGCTTCGCGTACGTTGTCGGTGAAGCGCGGGTCGCGAAACTGCTGCGGCGACACGTTGACGGCCACGTATTGCAGCTTGATGCCTTGCTCGTCCCACTGGATCAACTGCATGCACGCCGCTTTCAGCACCCAGTTGCCGAGGTAATTGATCAGGCCGACCGACTCCGCGAGCGGGATGAACATCGACGGCGGCACGAGGCCATGCAGCGGATGATGCCAGCGGATCAGCGCTTCGACGCCGACCACCCCGCGCGACTGGCTGCTCGTGATCGGCTGGAAATGCAGCGAGAACTCGCCGTTGCGCACACCGTCGTACAGGTCCGATTCGAGTTTCAGGCGCTCGGCGTCAGCCGGACTGTCGTCGGGCACGTAGAACGCGAGCGTGTTGCCGCCCGCGGCCTTCGCGCGCAACAGCGCGTGGTCGGCCCAGCGCAACAGCTGGCTGTCGCGCGAGGTCGCGTCGTTCGAGTGCTGCACGTCCGGATAGAGCGCGATGCCGATGCTGGCCGACAGATGCACCGGCTGGCGATTGTACGAGTACGGCTGCTGGATTGCCGTCAACAGGCGCCGCGCCAGCGCTTCAGCGGCGATCGCGGCGTCGGTGCGCGACGCGGCGGGCGGCAGCAGGATCGCGAACTCGTCGCTCGCGACACGCGCCACCACTTCGCCTTGCGTCGTCATGTTCGACAGGCGCTTCGCGGTGTCGCGCAGCATTTCGTCACCGGCGTCGTAGCCGAGCGCCCGATTGACGCGCTGATAGTCGTCGAGGTCGAGCAGCAGCAGCGCGGCGGGCGTGCCGTTCGCGTCGGCTTGCAGTTGCGCTTCGCGCAGCGCATCGACGAGTGCCGGCACGTTGGCGATGCCGGTCAGGTGGTCGGTGTGCAGCGCGCGCTTGAGGCTGGCTTCATTCGCGCGCCACGCGGACACGTCGAAGCCGGCGATCGCATAGCCCTCGATGCCGTCGTGGTTGTTGCGCACGACGCGCAATTCGACGGCGATCGGGTAGGTCAGCGACTTGACGAGATCGAGCGATACCTTCTCGACCGTGCCGCTCGCTTCCGCGCGGGTCAGCACTGCTTCGAGGCGGGCCGCGTCGGCGGGCGCGACGAGGTCGTGCAGCGTGACGGTTTCCAGGTACTCGCGGTGGTAGCCGATAAAGCGCAGGCTCGCGTCGGTCACGTACAGGAAGCGCAAATCCCTGTCGACATGCGCGAGGAAGTCGACGGCGCCCACGGTCTGCTCGAGACCGAGGGCCGCCACGCCGGCGCCGGCCGCTTGCGCCTGCGCGCCGCGTGGGGCGCGGCCCGCGCGCAGACGCTCGAGCGCCGTGCGCAGCCAGCCCCGTCGAGGTGCGGTAATCCTGTTCGCTTCCATGTGAGTTGCTGAAAATCCTGTTTCGTCGCACGCGGGCGAGTCCGCGTGTCGGTTACCGCATCCAGCCGGGAGATGGGAAGACGTCCATCAGAGCACCATAACGGCTGACGCGGCAAAATCTTTAGCGTAGGCTCAAAAAAATCATCCCGGCGGCATGATTTGCCGCACCTGTGCGTGCACCTGTACCTGCCGCGGTATCGCGCCTGTGCCCGCGCTTGTGCCCGCGCTTGTGCCGCGCCCGTGCCGCTTTTCCTCCACGATTGCCGCCCTGGCCATCTCGCGCGTTTGCCTATTTTGCGAGGCTCGCTGCACTGCACCGAGGGTTTCACTAAAGTCCCGCGCCCGATGTTCCGTTAAACCGGATGTTCGTGAGGCGGTTCGGTTTTGGTACGATGCGCGGCGGTCGGTGGGACCGTTTCCATCACTGGCCTGCACGATCGCTGCTTTTTGAACCCACGCCGCCACGAATCATGTCAGAACCGTTCGACGATAGAGATCACCGAGGGACCGATAGAGGCGCCCATACCGGCCCCGACAGGGCGACCGCCCGGCTCGGGCCGACGCCCGCGCCGTCGCCGTATGCCGGCGTTGCGTCGGACGGGATGACCCATGGCGGGCCGGCCGGCTCGCGAGGCGCTCAGCAGTTTGTCTACCTCGGCCGCCAGCCGATTCTCGACCGCAGCGGCGCGCTCAATGCGTACGAGTTGCTGTTTCGCGACAGTGCGCATAACCATGCGCGCGTGTCGGACGATGCGCAGGCGACCGCGCAGGTCGTGGCGCGCACGATCGGCGCGATTGGCGTGCCGGCGGTGCTGGGCCAGCATCGCGGCTATATCAACATCGGCCGGCGGCTGCTGTTCGACGACATCGTGCATCTGATGTCGCCGCAGCGCTTCGTGCTGGAGATTCTCGAGACGGTCACCGTCGATGCGCGGCTGCTCGCGCGGCTGGCCGAATTGCGGCGAGCCGGTTTCCGGATCGCGCTCGATGACGTGTGGGAGCTGTCCGAAAGCCTGTATGCAATGCTGCCGTACGCCGACATCGTCAAGGTCGATTTTCTGCTGGCCGAGCGCAGTTCGCTCAAGACGCTCACCGCGACGCTGCGCGGCCATGGCAAAACGCTGATCGCCGAAAAGGTCGAAACGCGAGAGGACTTTCTGCAGGCACGCGATCTCGGCTTCGATCTGTTCCAGGGCTACTTCTTCGCGCGGCCGCAGGTGCTGGCGGCGCACCGCAGCCGCTCATCGAGCGCCGCGCTGTTGCGGTTGCTCGCGCTGCTGTCGCGCGATGCGGGGCTCTTCGAGCTCGAGGCGGAGTTAAAGCGCCATCCGAATGTGGTTGTGCAGCTGCTGCGCCTTGTCAATTCGAGCGCATTCGGCCTTGGCCGCCACATCGCCTCGCTGCGCGAGGCGATTATCGCGACCGGCACGCGGCAGATCGCGCGCTGGGCGCAACTGCTGCTGTATGCGGGCGGCGGCGAACTGCCGTGGAGTTCCGATCCGCTCGTGCAGCTGGCGGGCACGCGTTCGCGCTTTATGGAACTGGCCGCGCGCCTGTTGCGCCCCGGCGACGAGGAATTCGCCGATGCGGCGTTCATGACCGGTATCTTTTCGCTCGTGCATGTGGTGGTCGATTCGACGCCTGCGAAGGCGCTCGACAAGCTCGGGCTATCGCCGCTGATCCGCAACGCGATTGTCGAGCGCGACGGCGAGATGGGCGCGCTGCTGCGCGTGGCCGAAGCGGCCGGGCAGGGCGCCGAAACCGAGGCGATCCTGCGGACGGAGACATTCGAGCATTTCTCGGTGTTGACGCCCGCGGTGCTCGCGGAACTGAATCTGTCATCCGCCGCGTGGTTCGGTGCGCATGCGGGTGGCAACTGAGTGTCAGTCGGCTGGTCGCCGCGGTGGGATGCCCGGCTGCGGGACGTACGGATACCGCGCAAACTGTGCTCCAATAGCGAGTGGACGTGCATCGCGGCGAAGGGCGGTTGCCTCACGGTTAGTTCGTGCTTGCCTGGCGGATAACGCGTCGGGTTCGAGCGGCGCGTGAACGTCGCCGGGTCGAGCCTGGCACCCGACCCGGCACCCAACCCGGAGCCCGAAGCTGCGCCCAAAGCGGGCGCCAGCGTCGACGGCCGCCCGCCGAACGAACCTGGAGGAACGCAGATGAAACGAACCCTGAAGCAAGCCTTCGCGGCCGCTGGCGTGTGCGCCGGGCTGTCGCTTTATGCGCTGACGGCCGGTGCGACGCTCAAGCCCGGCGACCCCGCGCCCGACTTCACCGCGCAAGCGTCGCTCGGCGGCAAGACCTACACCTACACGCTTTCCGACGCACTGAAGAAGGGGCCGGTGGTGCTGTATTTCTATCCGGCCGCCTTCACGAAAGGCTGCACGATCGAGGCACACGAGTTTGCCGACGCCGTCGACGAATACAAGAAGTACGGCGCGACGGTGATCGGCGTGTCGCATGACAACATCGAGACGTTGACCCAATTCTCGGTCAGCGAGTGCCGCAGCAAATTCCCGGTCGCGGCCGACGCCGATGCAAAAGTGATCGGCGAATACGACGCGGGTCTGCCGATGCATAACTCGATGGCGAACCGCGTGTCGTATGTGATCGCGCCGGATGGCAAGATCATCTATGAATACACAAGCATGTCGCCGGACAAGCATGTCGAGAACACGATGCAGGCGGTGAAGGAGTGGGCGGCGACGCATAAGTCGCCATGACGTGTGCCGGCGCGGCCGCATGCGGCCGCGCATCCCTTGTGTCGACCTTCATCCTGACGGAGTTGCGATGCCGATCTTTGTCGCCCTGTTCATCCTGATTGCGTTGATCTACGGCTCGGTGCGCGCGTACGACGCACTTGCCGCGCAGTTCGGCACTGGCATTGCGATGGGCGCCGCGGTGCTGGCCGCGGTGGTCGTGCTGGCCGCACTCGCGTACTGGTGGCGGCGGCGCCGCGAGATCGCGCCGAATATTCATGACGGCGACTGGACCCATGAACTGAAGCGTCCGTGGGGCTCGGTGCGCCTGTCCGCGGGCAAATGCCTGTGCAGCGTTCAACTCGACGGCGCGAAGGGCGACTATATTTTTGGCGACCTGCGCCGTGCACAGGCCGAAAGCGACGGCCATGGCTGGCGCGTCGGGCTCGAGGTCAAGGATGCGGCACAGCCGCTCTGGCAGTTGCCGATGGACAGCGAACGGCAGGCGCACCAGTGGCAGCGCATTTTGACGCTCGCGATTGCGCAGAAGCTTTAGGCGGGCGGCGCGGCGTCAGGCCGGGCGTGTAGTCGACTGACGCGCTTCGTTTTCAAACGCACCCGCGGCGTGCCGTGCGCGTTACTCGGTCGCGCCCGCCGGCCGGCTCGCGCCGCCGCGCCGATTCTCCGCCCAGACGCGCAGGCGGTCCATGTAGAGATAAACGACCGGCGTCGTATAGAGCGTCAGCATCTGGCTGACGATCAGCCCGCCGACGATCGCAAGGCCAAGCGGCGCGCGCAATTCCGCACCGTCGCCGCGGCCGAATGCGAGCGGCAGCGCGCCGAGCATCGCCGCGAAGGTGGTCATCATGATCGGCCGGAAGCGCAGCAGGCACGCCTGTTCGATCGCGTCGCGCGACGACAGCCCGCGCGTGCGCGACGCGTCGATCGCGAAGTCGACCATCATGATTGCGTTCTTCTTCACGATGCCGATCAGCAGAATCACCGCGATCAGCGCGATGATGCTGAATTCGGTGTTGAACAGCAGCAGCGCGAGCAGCGCGCCGACGCCTGCGGACGGCAGCGTCGACAGAATAGTCAGCGGGTGGATATAGCTCTCGTACAGGATGCCGAGCACGATATAGACGGCCGCGAGCGCGGCGAGAATCAGGATCGGCTGATCGTCGAGCGACTGCTGGAACGCCTGCGCGGTGCCCTGGAAGCTGCCGTGAATCGTCCCGGGTACGCCAAGCTGCGCCATTGTCTCGTCGATCGCGGCGGTCGCATCCGACAGCGACCGGCCAGGCGGCAGGTTGAACGAAATCGTCGACGCGACGAATTGCCCCTGGTGGTTCACCGCGAGCGGCGTATTGCCCGGCCCGAACGCGGCGATGGACGACAGCGGAATCATCGTTTCCTTCGAGGTCGACACGGCGGCGCCGGTCGATGCGCTCGACTTGCCGCTCGCCGCGATCGAGTTGTTCGCCAGATTGCGCGCGGCATCGGCGGCGATCGCGGCGGCGGTCGAGGTGCCTGATGTGGTAACTGAGGTGGCACCTGAGGTGGCACCTGAGGTGGCACCCGGGGTGCTGCCTGCCGCGTTGCCCGATGAATTGGTCATCGTCACGGTGCCGGCGGTCGCATTGGTCGATTGCGAGCCGCTCGCGGTGCCGCCGGTCGTGCTGACCCATACCTCATTGAGCATCTCCGGGCTCTGCCAGTATTTCGGCGCGACTTCCATCACGACGTGATACTGGTTCAGCGGGTTGTAGATCGTCGACACCTGGCGCTGGCCGAATGCGTCGTACAGCGTGTTGTCGATTTGTGAAGGCGTGATATTGAGGCGCGCGGCCGTCGCGCGATCGATCATCACGAACGCCTCGAGGCCGCTTTCCTGCTGGTCCGAATTCACGTCCGCGAGTTCCGGGCGCGCCTGCAGCGCCGCGGTGATGCGCGGCGTCCATTTATACAGATCGGGCGTCGAATCGGCGAGCAGCGTGTACTGATACTGCGCGTTCGATTGGCGGCCGCCGACACGGATGTCCTGTACCGCCTGCAGGAACGTGCGCGCGCCGGCGACGTGCGACAGCGGCCCGCGCAGCTGCTGGATCACCTGGTCGGCGGACAGCCTGCGGCCGGGCTTCGGCTTGAGCGATACGTACATGAAGCCCGCATTGGTCTGCCGGCCGCCGGTGAAGCCGACCACGGTGTCGACCTCCGGATTCGATTGCACGATATGCATCATCTCGGAGAATTTGACCTTCATCGCCTGAAACGACGTGCTCTGGTCCGCCTGGATGCCGCCGACCAGCCGGCCGGTGTCCTGCTGAGGGAAAAAACCCTTCGGCACGATGATGTACATCCAGATGTTCAGGCCGACGGTCGCGAACAGGATCAGCAGGATCAGCCGCGGATGGCGCAGCGACCAGCCGAGCGTGTGCCGGTAGCCGTCCTGCATCCGCTTGAAGCCGCCCTCGAGCCAACGCGAGAAGCGGCCGTCTTTCTTCTTGTGATGCGCGTCGAGCAGGAGGCGCGAGCACATCATCGGCGTCAACGTGAGCGACACGACGAGCGATACCGCGATCGCCAGCGACAACGTGAGCGCGAACTCGCGGAACAGCCGGCCGACGATGCCGCCCATCAGCAGGATCGGTAGAAACACCGCCACCAGCGAAATGCTGATCGACATCACGGTGAAGCCGACCTCGCGCGCACCCAGGATGGCCGCTTGCATCCGCGGCACGCCATTCTCGATATGCCGCTCGATGTTTTCGAGCACGACGATCGCGTCGTCGACGACGAAGCCGGTCGCGATCGTGAGCGCCATCAGCGACAGATTGTCGATCGAGAAACCCATCAGGTACATCGCCGCGAACGTGCCGATGATCGAGATCGGCACGGCGACGCTCGGAATCAGCGTGGCGCGCCAGTTGCGCAGGAACAGGAACACGACCATCACGACCAGCGCGACCGCGATCATCAGCGTGTGCTCGGTGTCGAGCAGCGACGCGCGGATCGTCGTCGAGCGGTCGGCGGCGGGCACCACCTGCACGTCGCGCGGCAGCGACGCGACGAGTTGCGGCAGGGTTTCCTTGATGCGGTCGACCGTATCGATGATATTCGCGCCCGGCTGCCGGTAGATGATCACGAGCACCGCGCGCGTGCCGTTCGACAAGCCGAGGTTGCGCAGGTCTTCGACCGAATCGACGATTTCGCCGACGTCGGACAGATGCACCGCGGCGCCATTGCGGTAGGCAATCACCAGATCCTTATATTGCGACGCCTTGCTCGCCTGGTCGTTGGTGTACAACTGCACGTGGTTGTCGCCGAACTCGATCGAGCCCTTCGGACTGTTCGCGTTCGCAGAGGCGAGCGCCGCGCGCACGTCCTCGAGGCCGATGCCGTAGTGGAACAGCGCGTGCGGTTCCAGTTCGACGCGCACCGCGGGGTTTGCCGAGCCGCTCACGTCGACTTCGCCGACGCCGTCGATCTGCGACAGCGACTGCTGCAGCACGGTCGCAGCGGAGTCGTATAGCTGGCCGGGCTGCAGCGTTTTCGACGACACGGACAGAATCAGGATCGGCGCGTCGGACGGATTGACCTTGTGATACGTCGGGTTTTGCCGCAGGCTCGCCGGCAGGTCCGCGCGCGCCGCGTTGATTGCCGCCTGCACGTCGCGCGCCGCGCCGTCGATATCGCGGTTGAGCGCGAACTGCATCGTGATGCGCGTCATCCCGACCGAACTCGACGACGTCATTTCGGTCACGTCCGAAATCGCGCCCAGGTGCCGCTCGAGCGGACTCGCGACGCTGGTCGCGACGGTTTCCGGACTCGCGCCCGGCAAGGTGGCCTGCACCGAGATGGTCGGATAGTCGACCTGCGGCAGTGGCGCGACCGGCAACTTCGTGAACGCGAACAGACCCGCGAGCGCGATGCCGATCGACAGCAGCGTGGTGGCGACCGGGCGCGCGATAAACGGACGCGACAGATTCATCGGTCAGCTCCCGGCGTCGGCGGCGGGCGGCGCCGGTTGGCGCGCAAAGCGCGTGCGCAGACGGCGCGCGAGCGAATCGAAGCCGAGATAGATGACCGGGGTTGTGAACAGCGTGAGCAGCTGGCTGACGACGAGGCCGCCCGCAATCGCGATACCGAGCGGGCGGCGCAATTCAGAGCCCGCGCCGCTGCCGAGCATCAGCGGCAGTGCGCCGAGCAGCGCCGCCATCGTCGTCATCAGGATGGGTCTGAAGCGCAGCAGGCACGCCTGGTAGATCGCCTCGCGCGGCGACTTGCCGTGCTCGCGTTCCGCTTCGAGAGCGAAGTCGATCATCATGATCGCGTTCTTCTTCACGATACCGATCAGCAGCACGATACCGATGATGCCGATGATGTCGAGATCGTGCCCGGTGACCAGCAGCGCGAGCAGCGCGCCGACGCCGGCCGATGGCAGCGTCGACAGGATGGTCACCGGATGCACGAAGCTTTCGTACAGCACGCCTAGCACGATGTACATCGTGACGATCGCCGCGAGAATCAGGAACAGCTCGTTGGACAGCGATGCCTGGAATGCGAGCGCCGCGCCCTGAAAGCGCGTCTGGAACGACGCGGGCAGCCCGATGTCTTTCTCCGCCCGCTGGATCGCGTTGACCGCGGCGCCGAGCGACGCGCCCGGCGCCAGATTGAACGACACGGTGGTGGCGGGGAACTGGCTCAGGTGCGTGACGAGCAGCGGCGCCGGGAGCTCGTGGAATTTCGCGATCGCCGACAGCGGCACCTGGCCGCCGGCCGCGGTCGACGAGGGCAGATAGATCGAATTGAGCGCGTCCGTGTAGCGCTGCAGCGCCGGCTTCGCTTCGAGAATCACGCGGTACTGGTTCGACTGCGTGAAGATCGTCGATATGATGCGCTGGCCGAACGCGTCGTAGAGCGCGTTGTCGACGGTCGCGGGCGTAATGCCGTAGCGCGCCGCGGTCGGCCGGTCGATCTCGACGAACACCGACTGGCCATTGCTCTGCAGATCGGTTGCGACGTCGACGATATCCGGCACCTGCTGCAGGCGCTCGACGAGCTTCGGCACCCAGGTCTGGAATTCGTTGATATTCGGGTCGGTGAGCATGAACTGGTACTGCGTCGGACTCACCGTCGAATCGATCGTCAGGTCCTGCACCGGCTGCATGTAGAGCGTGGCGCCGGGGATGTGCGCGGTCGCGCGCTGCAACTGGCGGATCACGTCGCTCGCGGTATCGTCGCGGTCGTCGCGCGGCTTCAGATTGATCAGCATCCGGCCGCTGTTCAGCGTGATGTTGGTGCCGTCGACGCCGATAAACGACGTCAGGCTTTCGACATTCGGGTTTTTCAGCACCTCGGCGGCCAATGCCTGCTGGCGCTCGGCCATCGACTGATACGACACCGACTGCGGCGCCTGGGTGATGGCCTGGATCACGCCGGTGTCCTGCACCGGGAAGAAGCCTTTCGGCACGTAGATATACAGCAGCACGGTCAGCACCAGCGTGAGCACCGCGACGACGAGCGTGGACGCCTGACGGTCGAGCACCCAGCGCAACGCGACCGCGTAGCGGTCGATCACGTAGTCGATGAACGCATGCGCGCGGGCTTCGAAGCGGTGGCTTTCCTTCGGCGGCGTGTGACGCAACAGCTTCGCGCACATCATCGGCACCAGCGTGAGCGATACCACCGCCGAGATCACGATGGTCACCGCGAGCGTGATCGCGAACTCGTGAAAGAGGCGCCCGACCACGTCGCCCATGAACAGCAGCGGAATCAGCACCGCGATCAGCGACACCGTCAGCGAGATGATCGTGAAGCCGATCTGTTTCGAACCCTTGAGCGCCGCTTCGAGCGCGGAATCGCCTTCTTCGACGTAGCGCGCGATATTCTCGATCATCACGATCGCATCGTCGACGACAAAACCGGTTGCGATGGTAAGCGCCATCAGCGATAAGTTGTCGAGCGAAAAACCGCACAGGTACATCACCGCGAGCGTGCCGATCAGCGACAGCGGCACCGACAGGCTCGGGATGATCGTCGCGTACACATTCGCGAGGAACAGGTACATCACCAGCACCACCAGCACGACCGACATCAGCAGCTCGAACTGCACGTCGCGGACCGACGCGCGGATGGTCGTCGTGCGGTCCGTGACCATCCGCACGTCGAGCGCGGCGGGCAGCGATTGCTGCAGTGTCGGCAGCAGCTTCTTGATGTTGTCGACCACCTGGATCACGTTCGCGCCGGGCTGGCGCTGCACGTTCAGGATGATCGCGGGCGTGCCGTCGACCCATGCGCCGAGCTTGGTGTTTTCCGCGCCGGGAATGATTTTCGCGACGTCGGTCAGCATCACCGGCCGGCCGTTCTTGTAGGCGACGACCGCATCCTGGTATGCGGCGGCGTCGGTCAGCTGGTCGTTCGAGTTGATCGTGTACGCGCGCGACGGACCATCGAAGCTGCCCTTCGGCGTATTGACGTTCAGGTTCGAAATGGTCGTGCGCAGGTCATCCAGATTCAGGCCGTACGACGCGAGCGCGAGCGGGTTCGCCTGAATGCGCACCGCCGGCCGCTGGCCGCCCGACAGGCTGACGAGACCGACGCCGCCGACCTGCGAGATCTTCTGCGCGAGACGCGTGTCGGCGATGTCCTGGACTTCTGTCAGCGGCAGGGTCTTCGATGTGATCGCGAGCGTCAGGATCGGTGCGTCGGCCGGGTTGACCTTCGCGTAGATCGGCGGCGCGGGCAGGTCGGACGGCAGCAGGTTGCCGGCCGCGTTGATCGCCGCCTGCACTTCCTGCTCCGCGATATCGAGTGACAGGTCGAGGTTGAACTGCAGCGTGATGACCGATGAGCCCGCCGAGCTTTGCGACGACATCTGGTTCAACGATGGCATCTGCCCGAACTGCCGCTCGAGCGGCGCGGTGACCGACGAGGTCATCACGTCGGGGCTCGCGCCCGGGTAGAAGGTCTGCACCTGGATGGTCGGGTAATCGACTTCGGGCAGCGCGGACAACGGCAGGAAGCGCAGCGCGACAAGGCCGACCAGCATGATCGCGGCCATCAGCAACGCGGTGCCGACGGGACGCAGGATAAAGGCGCGGGATGGATTCATGCGAGAGGGCGGGTCCTTGCAGCGGGCCTATTGTTGCGACGACGCTTCCGACGCGTGGCGATGACGGTGGGTGTGCGCGCCGGACGCGCCGGAGGCCCCAGCGGCCCACGTCGCGCCGCGTGCGCCTGACGCGGCGGATGCGCCCGATGCGCCGGCCGGACGCTCGGCCGGGATCGTGATCTGCGCGCCGTCTTTCAGGCGGTCCGACCCATCGATGACGACCCGCTCGCCGACCTGCAGCCCCGACTGGATGCTGGTGCGTTCGCCGTCGACCGGCCCTGCCTTGACCGTGCGCACGGTGACTGTGTTGTCCGGCTGCACGACGTAAACGAACTGGCCGATCGATCCGTTCAGCACCGCGGAGGTCGGCACGATCGTCGCGTTGTGGATCACGTCGACGAGCAGCCGAGCGTTCACGAACTGATTCGGGAACAACATGTTGTCGGCGTTCGGGAAGCTCGCGCGCAGCTTGACGGTGCCGGTGGTCGTATCGATCTGGTTGTCGAGCGTGTCGAGGTAGCCGGATTCGAGCGACGTCGAATTCGTGCGGTCGTACGCGGTGACCGACATCCTGCTGTTGTTGCGATACTGCTTCAGGATGGCGGGCAGATTGTCTTCGGAGGTCGTGAAGATCACGCTGATCGGTTGCAACTGCGTGATGACGACAATGCCGTTCGCGTCGCCCGGCGTGACATAGTTGCCGGCGTCGACCTGGCGCAGGCCGACGCGGCCCGCGACCGGCGCGGTGATGCGCGCGTAGGTCAGATCGAGCTTGAACGTGTCGATATTCGCCTGATCGGACTTGACCTGCCCTTCGTATTGCTGGACGAGCGATGCCTGCGTGTCGACCTGCTGGCTGGCGATCGAGTCCTGCGCGAGCAGCGTCTGGTAGCGCTTCAGGTCGAGGCGGGCGGTTTGCAGCAGCGCCATGTCTTTCGCGAGCGTGCCTTGCGCGTTGGCGAGCGAGATCTGATACGGGCGCGGATCGATCTGCGCGAGCACCTCGTCTTTTTTCACCATCTGGCCTTCCTGGAACGCGACGGTCTGCAATGTGCCGGCGAGCTGCGTGCGCACCGTGACGTTCGCCAGCGGCGTGACCGTGCCGAGCGCGCTGATCACGATTGGCATGTCGCCTTGCGTGACGGACGCGACCTTGACGGGCTGCGGCTGGTTCGCGAACGCGCCGCGCCGGCCGCTGCCCATGCGGCTCGCGCGAGCGCCGCTCGCGCCCGCCGCG
>NZ_CADIKH010000033.1 GCF_902859855.1 Paraburkholderia humisilvae | reverse complement strand
CACAGTACTTGTGCGTACCTGGTATCGGCGTGTAGGTACTCGCGCAGGTATTCGCGGAATAGGTGCTGATGACGGGTTCGAACGTTCGATCCCACACACCGGATTGGCAAGCCAAGATGTTACCGCTAGGATCCGTGGTGATAGCGTTGCCGGAACAAGCTTGGCCCGCAACCGCGGTCGCCGCCAAAGGCAGTTGCGTCTGAACCGAAGCGCCGCCTCCCATATACATGAAGCCGTTCACCACAGTCGGGCCGTACAGAAAATTTTCCCCGTTCAACACGGTCGTCCCATTGACCGTCGCACTGCCCAAAATTGTCGCGTTCCCGTTTGCGTTCAGATCGCCGGCGTTCAGCGCCGCCCATCCGCCGGTCGTAGTCTGTATGTAAGCTGCGTTGGGCGCCCGCAAGGCGACGTTTGAACCATCGCCGTAAAGTTGCGCGTTCCCGATCTGTACGCCGATCCCATTAGGTGCATTCGTAGCCTCAAAGGTACCCCCCGACGTCGTAATGTTCCCCGTCGCGCCAAAGGTCGACACATTACTCATCGAGTTGTTATTTGCATTCATCGGCCCCGTCAGCGCACGCGAGCCGTTCAGCATGTAAAACTGGCTCAGCATCGCATCCATGTCGGCGTATGAGCCCACTCGCATTGCGAATGTGCCTACGGGAACACCGGCGATGGATGCCTGCCATCCGTTTCCGGTGCCAATCAACTGACCGGCATGCCCGGGAGTGGACATCCCGGCGTCGGCCCCCGCTGCCTGCATCGCAAGTCCGGCCAGATCATTACGGACCGCACCCGCGCCGTCCTCGTAAGGGGTCGTCGAATACATATAGCCTGCAAGCGACGGGGTTCCCCCGACGTTCACCTGCGACACCGATGTCGTAAAGCTCTGACCGTTAGGTGCCTTCGAGCTAAATCCGGCAGGCAGATAGCCAAGATTGATCAGTTCGGTGACCGCCGGCATATATGGGCTTGCGACCCCAGCGACAGATTGGCCCGCCATGATCGTTTGACCATTGGTGCTGTAGTACGCATTGAGTGCCCCCTGATACTCCACGGCCCACTGGCCGGTCGCCTTTGCGATCGACTCGTCAACCGCCTCGTTCGTCTGCGCGAACTGGCCAGTCAAGGCGATAGTCGCCACCGTCAGGGCCAATGCGACATCGATCAGCATCGACCCGCGCTGACCGCGCTCTTTCCTCCTGCCAAGAAGTCGTGACCAACCATGCAACGACGGCTTCGCCTCGAAATGATCAAAACTCAGAGTCTGTCTCATGGTTTCCTTCAAAACACTCACATTGCACTACGAAATAAAATTCCTGAGAGAGCGCTCATACACCCTTGGCGCTTCCCGCCAAGAAGTATAGCCTAAAGTATTGAAAAGGTGACAATGTTGTTGTCTCCGCTGCACTGCACGTTGCCCGGCGTAAAGGGCACTTGCGGCGACTTAGCAATGAAAGAGTTCACTGTCACTACTGCGGACACACCTTGCATTCCTGCAATGAGTGGGACACACGCGCTGTCCGGCAAAGTGATGATCTTGTACTGCATAGCGTCATCAGGTATATGAACCATCGTCGGCGAAACGGTGATGTACCCTCCCCCAACGGAGACAACTTCACCACCAACTGCAGTCGAGAAAGACCCCAATCCTTTGAAAACGCCACTATGGATTAGTGTCTGTGTCGACACCCCGCCGTACTGTCCAAAATAATCGCCTTTCACACGGCTACTCAACGACAGCAGATCGTTGCGTAAGGACGTAACTGTCTCCCCTTCCGAGGAGCTCGCGTACATGACGTATATGCCACACACGACCAGTAACACGATCAGCAGATAGAGGCCGTATTCTTGAATCATTCCACCGCGTTGCCGCGCGGCAGCCTTGAGAAATCGCTTCGTTACACGCAACTTTACTCCCCACGATCGTCGACACTTTTTTCGGCTCTCAGACATCACGGTCAATTCACGCGGCTGTCTTTTTTGTCCAGTCTGGCATCACGTTGCGGAGCCGGAAGTTAAAAAGGCGCCCTACCGCTGGCGCCCCGATGCGCGGTGCCCGCCCGGCGAATCAAGTCATCAGATAGGTGAGCTTGTTCGCGTCGTTCGTGCAGACCATGTTCGCCGGATTGAAGCTGACGGTGGGTGACTTGATAACCGTGCCATTGATCGAGATCTGCGACGCAGCGCGCTGGATCGCAGAGAGAATCGGCTGGCAAGCCAAATCTGGAAGGTTCGTGATCGAATACTGAACCGAGTCCCCAGCGACGTTCAGTGTGCCCGACGTTACCTGGAGTTGCCCGCCGCCCGGCGAAACGGTCACGTTTCCACCCGTATCCTGCATAGACGTCAAATTCTTGAAGAAGCCACCGGTGTCGAGCGCCGTATTCGTCACATTGGTATATTGACCCGAATAACTCGACTTCACCTTCCCGGCAAGCGTCGTCAAATCGCTGCCTAGTTGGTTCGTCTGCTCCCCAACGCTGCTCGAGGTGAAGTACGAATAAATACCGATGATTGCGATGAGCGCGACGAGGAGGTACAGACCGTACTCCAGCAATACGCTCCCTCGTTGCCCTCGCTCCTTAAACCGCTTTCCCATCACCTTCCCCGACGCTGTCTTGCCACAGCGCTTCCTACTCCAAACAATTCCGCCCGATTTCATGATTCTCCTCACCGAAAGAAAGACTCAAACTGCACTCTGTTCACGGCGCCCTAGACGCCGCGCTCTGTCCCATAAGCCCTCCAGCAAACTTCTCAAGCAGGACCTATGACTGTCCCAGTAAAACACGCCCGGGCAACGACAGAAATCCCGAAACACTGCCTATCCAGACGGGGATTTGCTAAAAATCCCAACGAGCCGGGAATATCAGCCGCGCATCATCATCTGCAACTGGATGATCTGCTTGAACTCGTCGGACATACGGAAGGTACCGAAATAGAACGTCATCATCGCGAGAATTACCCCAACGACGACGACGTATCGAAGAACCGTCGCCTTCTTCTGCATCTCGATTGGTGCGGTCCTCCGGACGATCGCCCCGACCTTGGCAAGCATGGCCGACATGTCGTTATATTCGGCAATGTCCACGATTCGATAATATGCGTTGTCGTTAACGATCCCGGTGTTAAACGCCTCGCCTTTGGCATTCGGTTCCTGCTCGAAATTGTTCAAAATCTGGCGAATATGCATTCTCAGCCAGGGGTATGACTCCGGTTCCATCTTTTCAAGAGCGTCTGGCACAGTCTGCACTTGCGTTCCCACCTTTGCGGTAGCCGCGCCCAGAGCCGACAAGAATGCCGCGCCACGAAAATCACGGTAGAACTGATAGGGAAAGAAATTTCGATCCAGCCATGGCCTCGCCCGCCCCACGTAGTTCGGAAAGGACCATTGAATCCATGAGAACGCCGCGATCTCGAGACCGAGAACGGCCCACCCCCATAGCCGGACGAACTCGCCGACCTGATAGAAGGCTCGGCCCACGGTTCCCCAGTGATCCGCCGGGATCATCGCCGCCATTGACCGAACCAGACGCGGCAGCAAAACGAACGCCTCGACGCTCAAGAAGACGTGGAAGATCAGAACCGCCGCTACGGCCGTTAGCAGGGTCGAACGGGCTACTCGCTTTGCCTCCTCCATGCCGAGGATGTTTTCGGAAAGTTGCTGCAAGCCAATTCTCAGGTCTCCCGCACGCTCAGAGAACGACAGCACCGTCAGGTCCTCAGACGGCACGGTACCAATCATGGCGTCGGAGAACGTAGCCACATCCTCATCCATCCGCTGCAGCCAATGCGCCGCTAGTTTTCCTTCCGGCTGATTTGCATGGCGGTCAACATACGGCTCGATCAGCTGCCGAATGTTCTTGCCAGGCTGAGCTTCCATCATGCCGGCCAAGTCCGCGTAGAACTCTCCGCGTTTCTGCTTGAACTCCCAAATCGCAAGAAATAGTCCCTTCCCCGCGGTCGGGTTGTCGTTGCTCGCCGAACGACGAAAAGGCAAACGTCGCAATAACCACTTCATGTACTGATCCCCTTTTGAGTAGGCTTTGATCAGCGGTTTCCTGCCGCTGTACCAAAACGCTCGTTCTGCTCGATCGCGTACTTTCCGAGCCCAAAGCGCTTCTGCTCGTTCTCGTATTGCTCAAACGTGCCGAACTTCTCTTCGATCTCGAACGGCGACACTTGTCCTTGAGAACACCGATACATGGCGACTTCCATCGCCGATTTTCCGAGGGAATCTTCGTCCGAGAATTTCGACGTTCTGAGCTTGTTGACGTACTTAATGAGATCGATGTTTTTATGGGCGCGAATCATCTCGAGCATGTTCGTATCCAGCTCGAGCATCTCCGCGACCACCTTTCGGCCGGCAATGCCGTTCAGCTCGGTCAGTCCGTGTTTATTGCATTTCGGACAGCCAGCCTTGTTCGTCAGGTAAATGCCGTCGACATCCAGGTCAAACAAACGCTCGATGCGGTTGAGATACGCTGCATCAGCATGATGTCTAGCCGGAAAATCCCTGCAGCACTCGCAGTTGATCGGCACCAGCGCCTGATACACGAGCAAATTCATAAAGCCCGGGGTTGCCATGACTTCACGCGGTATGCCAAGCTCGTTAGAGCAAAAGCGATCGATACTGCCCAGGTGCGACGGCGCGTGAACGGTCGTGAAGCCTAGGTGACCAGATTCAACGATGTCCCGGAACATCGACGCGCTGTCAAGATCTCGGCACTCGCCGATGAGGACCGCGCTCGGATCCATACGCTTCAGTTGGCGTTTCCACGCGATGAAGGAGTCTTCTTCCGTGTCAGTCAACGAGCGTGACACGTTGAACTGGCGAACACCGGGGATCAGGTATTCAACCGGGTCTTCAACCGAGTACTTCGCCATAGTCATCGGCAGGCTGGCCATGTTCGTCTGCATGGTGGTGGATTTGCCGGAACCCACAATGCCGGCCACGGAGATGCCGCCCTTGTGGCGACTGATCGCGTTCGTCCACATCTTGCACTGCTGCGGGAAGTAGCCCAATTCCCCGAGCGACTTGATACTCTGCATGTCGTCTTGGAACAGCACCCGCAGCACAACAATACTGCCCAGCGCGGTGCGACCTGAAGCCCAGCGGAAAAGCAAATCCCGGCCCTTGACCCGAAGCTGAAGCTGGCACTGTTGCGGCATGTTCTCGTTATACGAGTTCTGCGAACCGTTTTGCGACTTGTTGTTGTACAGGTACGCGACCATGTCCAGCAGCGTATCCGTTTCGATTAGGAACTCAGGCGGATGAACGAGTTTGCCGTGGATACGAAACTGGACCTGCGATTGCCTTTGCCGTCGGTTCATGTCTATGTGGATGTCCGACGCCTCGTTCGCAATGGCAAACTCAGCCATCAGTTCGAACTGACGGTAGAGTACGTTCGCGTTCTTCTGCTCGATCGAAATGCTTTGCTTCTTCCGTCGACGGTTTTCCATAACTCGGTCACGAGCCAAGTCGATCAGAATTTGGTCAGTCGCGACATAGCGTCCATCCTGCGTCAAATCCCACTTCAACGAGAGATGATTGATTAGCTCTTCAACATAGTCATCCGAAGCAAAATCGGCTGTACAAATCACGGCAAAACTGCCGCGCTTGTTTTCGGAGCCTGGAGCAGCCACCTCAACAGGGCAGACCTTTTGCCGCATCGATGGGGGCATGCGCAAGAGATCGTCGTCGTACATCTTGCGCGTGAACTCCGGAAGCGAATCCGCGTGCGTGATCACTTTCGAGTCTTCGGGCAACAGAGCAC
This sequence comes from Paraburkholderia humisilvae, assembly GCF_902859855.1. Lineage (GTDB taxonomy): Bacteria > Pseudomonadota > Gammaproteobacteria > Burkholderiales > Burkholderiaceae > Paraburkholderia > Paraburkholderia humisilvae. Next base: position 75,440 of record NZ_CADIKH010000033.1, on the reverse strand, counting down.
GATCGGCTGATCGGGATACCCGCTCTGCATCAGGCGAGCTGGCCGACGCGGCCAACGACGAGTTCGGAAAATTGGGGGGTGCACCAGAACCCGGCGGTACCCAATTAGCCTGACCGTTAGCACGGCTGGACTCACGTTGAACGATTGACGGTTCTTCCCGTCCCAACAATTTACCAAGCATCAGCGTACCCCACCGGCAATGCCTGGACGAGAGCCACCGAACACGGGAGGGACGCCGAGCGGTGTGGAAGTTTGGGGCATTCCCGCAGTGGCTCGAGCCTGAGTCTGGGCCGAACTAGTGTTGTCGTCGCCATCCAGCCCCGAGTCGAGCAAGGAATCAAAGTGTTTGATCTTCCCCGTTGGCGAACGAAGATCCGCGCCATCGGCATTAATAGCGATGACGGTCCAACCCTTGATCTTCTTGCCGACGGACGCCTGATACACGGCGTCATTCCACATCAGGTAGCCCGAGAGATTCGGAACGACGCCAAATCGCGCGAAAAGGCCGTCCTGATGCTTCGGCTTCTCGTCCGCTGCCGGACCGGGCACCGCCGGCAAAGGCGAGGTCGGCAAGCTTGCAGCAGCTCCGCCAGGGAGTGATCCGCCGCCTCCAGCGCTCTTGTCATCGTTGGACATCTGATGAAGCGTACGGGTTGCCTCCGCGTCGATCAAATCACCGACAGTCGGCGTCCCAGCACGCACGACCCCGAGCACCGTAAACAGAACCAGTCCTACAAATTCTTGCACATGCTTCATCTCTTATCCTTTGACCAACACCTGGCCCTTAACGGTTGCCTTGAACATAGAGTTATCGATCGACGATTGGGGATCCGACTGCACCTGAACGTTGATGCCCGAGACGATCGCGTATGGCGGGAATTTCGCCAGTAACTGGAAATTCCGCATCGGGCCGTCCATAGACCATGCGGCTGCCCGATATGTGTTACGCAACGCACTCGGGTCAATTCCGTCTGCGCCGAACAGGGTGAATGGCGACAACGTGTACTTTCCGGTTACCTGATAGCTTTGCAGCTGGGATTGAAAGTTGTACGTCACATCGTTCGCCGTCGGCGCACTGTCCAAGAATTGAGCCACACGACTGACGCGACCGATCGGGGACTGCGTCTGGATATGAACCACGTCCTGATCGAGACGATACGAGTGCGCCCATTGCGTGGGCAGCGCCGCCATGAACGTCTTATAGGTCGCTTGCACGAGCGCCCGCTTGTAATCGAGCGCGCAGAACATGGCCCCGGACGGCGTGAACGAGCACGACACAGCCGAGAGATTCCAGCCACCTATATCCCAAGGCAGCGAACGGAACCACCCATACCACGGTGCTAACTCAGTGGCAGGCAACACCGCATTGGTCCGCACTTCATTGATCGCGTCGTCATACAGCTTCTGTGGGTCCGGCATCTGGCGCTGGTGATGTTCACGCCATTTCTTCATAGCCACCGGACCGCCGACCTTAGCGATCAGAAAGCAGCCCAGCACGATTGCTACCGCGATACCCACCTTTCGGACGGGGACCTGCGACTTCGGGCGATGGAGGGCACTGTATTCGTCTACGTTCTCCGCGAAGAGGTCGATCGGCGTTGGGTATATGCCGTCCAGAGCGCGGATATCTCCGATCAGATCGAACGGCTCGTTCCGGAGCAACTCGCGGTATTCTGCAATCTTCTGGCTAAGGACCTCACCAGAAATGTCGACCAGGTCGAAGCGATCCTTCGGCTTGCCCTTATGGATACCCACCAGAATGAACGTCCTCGCGCTGCCCGGGTGGGTTAGAGCCATCAGGACATTCTTTTTCAGGCCCTTAATCCTCCCGAGGATCCGCGCTGCAGCGTAGATGGGTTCGCTCAGGCTCGACGCCTCCTTCTCCGTCAGATCCCCAGCCGGCAACAGCCCTACCTGGAAAGATTCGGCATCCGTCCAGATCAGTGCTGATTTGTCGGTCCGTGCCCGCGCGACTGCCATCGACTCGGGGTTGCCCCCACCGACAAGGCTTTTCCACGATAAACCGAATGCAATCTTCTTGCCGTTGACATCGATAATCATGAATCTGCGTCCTGCACCGCGGCCGAGAGAATAATGATGGTTGTCGTGCGCTGAGCTTGAGCGGTAACAGAGCCACCTGCGATGATCGGCACGCCTGGACCCATAGAGCGTTTGTCGTACTCGTTTTGCTTCTGCTCGAAGCCGGTGAGAATGAGCGTCCCGCCGTTGTGAACGATCGCATCGATCGTGGCACCTTCCCCGTTCGTGTCCGGCAATTGCACCGACTGCGCATTCGCGCCCGTGCCGGACGTGAAGGTCTGCAAGGATTGGAGCGTCGACTGGTCGATGGATATCGTCAAATCGATCGAATTGCGCGGCGTAACGCTCGGATAAAGCATCAGCTTGAAGCCAACCTGATCCTGGGAGGTTGTGATGCCTGGAACCCCACCGGTGCCACCGACAGTTGACGTCGCGGGCGTAGTAGCGGAGACGTACGAGTACGTCGTACGCACGTTGTAGTAAAGCCCGTGACGGTTCTGGATCGAAAGAGGAATTTCCGTCGTCGTCGACACCCGACCAATGTCCGATAGCGCCTGAACGATCGCGCTGGTCCCGTTAAAGGCGCCACTCGTGATATTCAGGCCGATCTGCCCGGAGTTATTAACACCACCGCTCTGACCGATGAGCGAGACCGGCGAGATCGACGAAAGCTGGAAGCCCGGAATGCTCTGAAGCGCCTTTGTCATGACGGCGTTCCAGTTGACGCCCGCCTGCCCGTTGTCATTCGTCGTGACCTGGATCATCTGAAGACGAACCAAAACCATCTTGGACAAGACATTCGTCTCGAACTTCATGATGCCGTCGGCCTTGTCGACCGCGTCTTTCGTATCCGTGAGCGTGATTGAGCCGATCGCCGGATCAGCAGAAATAGCACCGGCTCGAGTCATAATCGTCTGGATCGACGACTTGATCGAGTTGATCTCGCTGATGTTCGCCGCTTCGCTCTTTATCGGGGCATCAGGCTGCTGACCCTGGGTGTTCAGCGCATTCGAGTTGTTCGACTGCATCGTCGAACCGGAGAACGCCGTCGTGTAAGACATCGACCCGGGCTTGATCGGAAGCAGCCACGTCTTCGTAACCATCCGGTAGAAGCGAATGACGCCCTTCTGATCGTCATACTCCCAGTTGATGCCGAGTCGAGTCGCGATTAGATCGAGAGTGCGCGACAGCGGCATCTGGCCCGGCTCGAACTGGACATCCATCGGGGTATCGATTGCCGCCGCGCCAGAGTATCCTTGCACCCCGCTCAGTCCGTCCGATGCGCCCGGGATCGGCGGAAGGACGCCGGTCTTGGCAGCGCCCGCCGAACCAGCCGCGCCGCCGCTTTGGCCGAGGATAGAGTTTTTCGTGTCCTCGGTGACCTGGGCTCGCGGCAGCAGAGCACTCGCGGGAAGGTACACGTCGTTGTCAATCTTCACCGGAATCCCAGTGGCCAACGTAATCCGCTCCGCTGCAACCGGCAGCGAAACATGACGCCCTGGGAACATGATGTCCGTTTTGACGTTCGCCTGAAGAGCTGGCGGCAAAATCACATCGCGACTCAACGCGACAGTTTTGCCCGCAAGGAACGGCGCGTCGACCATCTCGTCGCGCTCTCGAACCTTTCGACCATTAACAATCTGGTCGATCAACTCCTGCCGCCCACTCTCTTGGACAGTGGTCGCACCCTGAACCGCTCCCTTCGTTTGTCGCTCGAGCGTCGGTGATACACAGCCTGACAGCGCCAAGGCAGCCACAAGCGGAAGAAGGACAAATCTTTTGAAATTACGGATCATCGGTCTACCTTGAATAACGTCTGTCCTGTCGAACAGAGGGAGGCATACGAGGTGCGGTCGCCGCAGAAGCGCCGCCCGGGGCGCGCTGCAAGCACTTAACCGACCTCTTCGTGGTTGCCAGTAAAACATGCGCAATTCCAACGAACTATCGAGAAACAGCGCCTATGGCGGGCGTCTTTCACGCTGGAGAAAAATCCGCCTTGTGCCAAAAAAAAGGCGCCCTGCGGCGCCCTTGGAGGCTTGGTGCCCCGCGTAGTGCTCATCGCTTTGTGCACTGAGTGGTAAGCGGCACCACCCGCACCCAGTTGTTCGAGTAGTAGCACCCATGCACCGGAGTCTCGCCTCCCTCCGTCGTGTGCAGCGTTGACCTGACCGCGTTCACGAAGTCAGTGTCGTGCCACGTGTACTCGCCGGCTACGTTGATGTCGCCTTCAACTGCCCATTCCGAGTTCCAACCCGATTCTTTCGCCCAGCGGGCGATCATCTGTCGGAAGTTCAGATCACTCACATGCACGGAGAAGTCGTGCCCCTTCGTCGCCGCAGCGTCAGTATCGGCACCGCCGACCGTCACGCTCGCCACAGCCGTGCTCGAGGTGGGTGTTGCAGCGTCAGCAGAGGACGGCAGGAACGCCTGATTCTTGTGTTCTTGAGCCGAGGCGAGCGGCACAACGAAAACGAACGCCGCAACGGCCCCTAGCCGCGTAAAGGTCAGTTTCTTCATTTGATCGTATTCCCGGCTGAGGGTTGAAGCGCGACCACGTAATGGCCGTCGCCCACGTGAGTCAAATCGAGTGTCTTGCCATCCAGGGTGAGTTCCATCTTCTCCCGGACAGGCATCGTGAACGTCGTTGCGTCCTTCCACTTCACGGTAACGTCTGAGTTGTCCACGCGATCGATCACATACATCGTCTTCGGCGAGACGCGCAGTTTTACGGTCAAGAACGCATTCGCTTCGCTCAACGTCTCGATCCCGGCTTTGGCAATGACCTCAACCAGGCCACCAAGATCCGGCTCCACGTAAATGGTTTTGGTCTCCTTGTCGACGCCGAGATTGCATGCACCTGCGCTAGCCTTACCCAGATCTACAAGCTTGGCATCGAAATTCGGCTCCCGGTCAACGGGCGGAACCGTGATCTTCCTGTCCGGGACACCACCACCCCAAGTGAATTGATAGTGTTCTTTCTCGGCGAATACCGCCAAGGTCGTGCGAAGCGAAATGCCGCCGTTTTCGCTCGAGCCATCGCCAATACCCGCATTGCCGTAGCCGGCAAGCGCCGCCAAGCGCTGCGCCCCCTGCTCGCGGCTGATAGCGCCCGATTGAATGTCGGCCTTAATCGCGTCCGCTTTAAAGGCGAGTGAATCGGCCGACGCATACTGCACCGGAACTTGAAGCGGCTTGCTATAGACGCGAATCTCGGCATCGAGGCCGTCAGCACCGGACGTATCGGCCGTCACATTGATCACGCTCGCTGGGACACCATTCTTGACTAGCCAGTCACGGACGGCCCCTGCGCGCTTCTCGCCGAGCGTCTCCATCATGCTATCGTCGTCGCGGCCCAACACCACCACGCGGCTCGCCCGCTTCGCAGCCGAAAGAATCTCCGACGCGGCAGCGCGCTTGGGAACCAGAAGCTCCGAACTGCCACGCTTGAACTGAACGTCGAACTTGTCCTCCGTCGGCAATTCCGTGGCCCACGAAGCGTTGTCACCTACCACAGGCGTTGCATAGCTATTCGCCTGAATAGCCTGGCGCACGTACACCGGCCGGTTGCGCTGCGTCACCGCATACAGGCCGTCTACGTCCACATCAGATGCCGGCACTGTGCCCGGCTCACTCACGCGAGACATATCGATCACATGCGGCTTGGCGCCGTTGTACTCCGCAACCCCCGTCTCCTGCCCGCGTTGGAACAGGAAGCGATTCGCGACGAACGGCACCGTGAAATAAATGCCTTCCTGATTCGGCTCCAGCAGCTTGTGTACCCCGGCGTCATCAAGCTCAATTACCGGAGCCGCTCTTCCAACCGCGAACTGAAAATACGTTTTCGAGCCGTCATCGAAGACTTGGCTAGGACGAACGTCCGACCCGCCCGTGGTTCGATAGGCAAAGTCATAGTTGCGATTGGATGCTGCCGGTAGCGGCGCCGTGGCACACGCGGTCATGGCCAGCCCCGAAGCAACGGCAGCGATGATGCGCAATTGCGCTAAGGTCTTCACACTGAGTTTCACGGTCTCACCTATGATATGGCGGCAACACGAGGTCCTTCCCGATAACGATGCTCACGGGCGAACCCGGAGGAACGATAATCGTCGGCGGGATGTTGTTGTAGCGGTTCAAAACCGTTTGAGACGTCTGGACCATGATCTGGCCAGCAGAGTTAAGTGGCGAACTACCCCCTGCGTAGACATTGTTATTGCCGCTGTTACTCGGCGTCGTCGCGTATGCGATCGCGGCAGGAATGATGGCCGTCGCGAAAATCTCCAGGATGTGGTTGTTGACGTCACCTGTCAGGCCCGTTGCGCCACTCGAATCAGCACCTTGCGAACCGGGCGCATCAACGCAGACGCCATCGGGTCGGCATATCCGACCCACAGCCGCCTCGATTCGTGACTGGCCAAGACGGATATCCCCGTTATTCGCACCACTGATGGTTGACCCCGCCGGGATCATGATCTGCGTGCCGGTAACGGAGTCATACACATCGCTGACAACACTCATCTCGATAGGGCCGGAGAGGTCACTATTCACCATTCGCGTTGTAACCGCTTGAACGAGAGTGTTGCTGCGCACGTAGTACTTCGATGGCGGCGAATATCCGGTCTCGGACGAGTGGTCCGCGAGCTTGGAGTTGTAGTCCGTCAACCACTGCGCATTCGCCGCGGCGCCGGCACCCGGCCCGTTACCGCCTTGCGTGCCAGGCATATTCTTGAGAATGCTGTTCATGTCGGATGCGCTTGACAGCTCGCTGCGTTGCAGGTCTGTCATCTGAGGTGGCGCATAACCTGGTGGCATATTCCCCTGCGACGATGCAGGCTGCGCGGAATTCGATTTCACTAGGACTGGCGAGTTTCTGATCATGGCTTCTCGGTCAGAGTCAGCCACACCCCTACCGCCGTTCGCTCCCTTCCCCGTCATCGTCGGCGGCAGAGGCGGCAACGCGCCGCCGGCAGGAAGCCCGACCGTAGACGACGCCCCAGGGGTTACGGCGGGCGCCACTCCCAAGCGACCACTATTTGCCGATTGAGCGGCGGCCAATTCTTGCTGCTTCTTCAGAGCGTCCGCCTTCTGCTTTCCTTCCTGAATCTTCTCTAATTGGACATTCTGTTCCGCCGCTTGCTTGTCCTTGTCAATGGATGACGGATCCGCCGGTGGGCCGAGCTCAGAAACGTGCGGGGGCGTTGGGTTGAACTCGTGGCGGTGCACATTCTTTCCGCCGAATTTTATATATGCAGCTACGACGACGACCGCCGCAAGAATAGACACGATCTTCCAGTGCATATTCTTCTTGGGCATGCCTCCTTCGCTAGCTTCCGGATCGATGATCGACTTGTTGGTCATCGAGCGACCTTGTTGTTCGTGATCTCGACTTCCTCCTTGCCGATCTTCAGCAGGAACTTGTGCATGACTTTCGTGACTTTCAGATACTTCCCATCCACGACAGGATCGAGGGCCGCATAGCGATTATCTGGCGTGATCCAGAACACGGCTGGCCAATCCTGAATGTTCGCCGGCATCTGGATCCAGGTGAAGGTCCCATTGTCGATCACTTGCACGGGTTTGAACGGCGCGTCGCCACTGATCCGATAGTCGAAGTTCAACTGATCGACATCGACACCGTGAGTCAACGGGTCGCTTGCCGTCGGCCCAACGCCAGAAGCGGGGGTGGTCGCGGCCGTCGCGAGTGGCTGCAACATCGACGTCCCGGGGTACCCCCAGGTAACACGTTGGTACCACTTGCCGACGTCCGATTCGGTCGACCGGAGCATCAGCTGATACGTCCGGTGGTCGGTCACTACCGTCCCGGAAGTCACGACATCGTCGTACTTCGGGCGAATGAAAATGTGACCTGGAACACCGGTTTCGCAATCCCACGAGAACGAATCGCCGAGAGCCACGCCCTTCACGACCTCTCCAGCTTCCAGCTGAATATCGGTAACGGCCTTCGGACGGGTGAGAATCTGATAGGTGTTGTTCGGATCGAAGTCGAAACGAACGAGGCGGGTGTCACCCGGCAGCGGAGTCGCAATCAACTCCGCATGTGCGAACAGAGGACCCGCGAGGAACAAAATCGCGGCGAGTATTCTCACAAAGAACGACATCATTAAAAGTCCTCGACGCGGGCGAAGTGGGTGATGTAGAGGCCAACGGGGTTGCTGGCAATCTCCTCCTCATTCGTCGGAGGAGAAATCGCGTAATGGACCGTGACCCGGTATTGCTTCGTATCAGGATCGCCGGTACCGCCACCGGCCACGGTGGTCAAAAAGATGAAGCCAACGCCGTTTTCACCCGGGTCAACGCTCTTCACGTGAACAACACGCGTGTACTGCGCATTGAGCGCCAATTTGCCGAAGGGGTTGTCCTCTTTCATCATCTGGGCAAATTCTCCGACGGCCGCGCCTCGACACAGCGCCTGAGCTGCCTTCAAATCTTTCTGCGACGTGTACTGGTCAATGGTCAGCGCCTTTTCCGCCCAGTGCCGTAGAAAATATGACCGCATGTTGCGATCGGGCGTGAAATGCTCGGCCGCAACAGACCCGCCATTCACAACACCGCCATCGGCTTGCTCGTGCACGATCCAAGGGACGATAGTCTTGAGTGGGAGGAGACGATAGAAGTCCGCCGCCATCGCGACCAGGCCTAGGCCCATAACCACGGCGATGACGAACCACCGCGCCGCGTTCGCCTGACTTGTACCGATGATTTCGAAGAATTCACGCTTGGCCTTGTCGTATGCTGTGACCGGGCCGGCGTTCCCCGCCATCAGTACGTCGACTGGCTTTTCCTTTCGATTAAACCGCATGCTTCCACTCCAAAATTTCTTAGCAGGAAGTAGAACATGAGGGTCTAGTGGTCAACCACGCGAAAACATTGCCTAAGAAGGGGTTCTTTCCAGGGCAGATTGCTTGAACAGCAGATCACATTCCCTGGGAGTCAAACGACAATCGAAAAAAAACAGGCCCTTGTCAAAACAGGGCCTGCCTCGAGTCCCACGAAGACGCTGATCAAATGCGAGAAATTGTCTCTCGCGCCTCCGCGATGTCGTCAACCGTCAGGCTCCCCTCCTCACCGCCCAGCACCCTGACGGCGCATTGGTTGACGGCTTCCTGGAGGATGGCGTCCACGTTTGCAATCGACTCTCCTTTGAGAGTGTTCGCCACGCGAACCACGAAGCTGTTCATCGGCTCGATACCGCGCATGCCCAGCCAGTCCGAGACGTATTTCTCAATACCCGCTTCATCGGGCAGATCAAAACGCACCTTCTCCGTAAAGCGGCCGCCTCGCATCGCCGCTTCGTCAATCTCGTCAACGAAGTTTGTGGCAGCAATGAAAACGATGTCCGGAGTTCTTCCGCCCGCCCCGTCCATCGAGACCAGAATCTTGTTGGTCAGCGCCGCGACGTTGGACATCTGCCGGTTCCGGAGAATATCGTCAGCTTCATCCAGGAACACGATTACCGGACGAATGTCTTTGGCCTCGCGGATCAGCTTGTCCCACGAAGAAGGATCCGCCATCAGCGCGCTGCCCGTTGTATGCAGGAATGCCCAGCCCGTCGTCTTTGCCAACGCACGAGCCGCTTCGGTCTTGCCCGTGCCCGGAGGGCCGTAGAAGACGATGCCCGTGGGCGCCTTGCCGCCCATTTCCTCGATCTGACCGACTTTCGACATGCGAGTAGCAATGGCTTTCAAACGCTTGCTCGACGCAGCCGGAAGGATAATATCGTCCAGCTCTTTAGTGTTTTCCGGGATCTTCCCAGCACGGCCTTGCAAAGCTCGCATCGCCGCCATCAAGTCGTCGAAGTCGAAGCTGTTCCGGTTGGTTTTGCGCTTCATCTCCCGCATTTGCTCACCGACCGACTGGATACGCTTGCTGGAATACCCGACCCAACGCTTGGCTGCCCGTTCGACAGCGGCTTCCGGAATCTCGACGTACGGCACATGTCGCTTCAGCGCTGCGTTCAGAAGCGCGAGACGTGCCGGCTCATCCGGTGTCGGCACCTCAACTTTGAAATCGAACCGCCCCTCACGCATGCCCGCCGCATCGAGCTTTTCCAGATAGTTCGTCGCCGCAACCACGACAACGCGATGAGCACGAATGTCCACCAGTTCGGTCAGCAGCGCGTTCGTGATCTTCGCTTCCTCCCCCCCGCCCTCGGCCATCAGCGCGCGGTCGACAAGCAAGCTATCTGCTTCGTCGATGAACAGCATGCAGGGTGCGTGTGCCTTGGCATCCGCGAATGCTTGAACAATGCTTTCCGTCGTCTGATTCTTCCAACGGCTGGCTACATCACTATTGCGCAACTTGATCAGTGGGAGCTTGAATTCTCCGGCCAGACACTCAGCAAATACCGTCTTACCGTTCCCCGGGTCGCCGTGCAGGAGGATGCCGTTACGCGGCTGCTCGCCCTCAACACGTTTCGCCAGTATGTCTGACGCCGCATCGCGAAGACGATCTTTCAGATCAGCCATGCCAACGAGCGAATCAAGACCCTTCCGCGGGGTCGTAACTGGAAGATGCGGTAGCGGCGTCGAACCCGCTTCTTGAGAATTGTTCACCGCCATTGCCCGCTCGCGACCATCAGCCACTTCAGGAAACTTCCGGGCAAGCCACGGGTAGATTGCAAGAATCGGCATGAAGCCCGCAAAGCCCCAGAATTCGCCGCCATCAGCGCCCCCCGAACGCAGCGCAAGCCAACTGAACGCGAAGACAGTTATTGCCACGTAGGCAACCGCGCGGAATCGGATCGCTGCAAGTCCGAGGATCGCGATGACGATCGACGCGACGCGGCCGTACAGAATGACGTCATGCGTGGATTGATTCGACGTGAGCAGCTGCCAGGTTTCCCAGGCCCACGCGATCGACGACAGCACTGCAAATGCAAGAAGCGCAACCACGGCGATGCCGAGAATCGTATCGAGTGGGTTCGAGCGACGATAGTAGCCGTTCATCATTCACCTCCGTGCGAGGCCGAACGAGCCGAATCGAGATGAACTGGAGCGCCCTTCGAAAAATTGCCCACGTTCAAGCTGGTGTTGTAGTACCAGCCATAGCAGGCGAGCGCTGCGAAAAGAATGGTTCGGTAGAGGGTGGTCATGTTTCCGGATCTCCTTACCCGTTAATGTACGGGAAGGAGATCCGGAAACAAGCTCCCTCGGTCCACTGTCTATGCGAGAAGGTGGTAAATAAAGGGCACTGCTTCCAACGCGGTCCAGAGAATCAGCCCACCTACTCCTACCACGAACAGAAGCGGCTGCTCAATTAGCGTCCGCGCGAGCGTCACGCCGATCGCACTCGGTACAGACTCCTGAACCATGGCATGCAACTCGATTTCTCTCGCGTCCCATTCTTCTTCGGTATCCGGTCCCGCGCGAAGCATATGAAGCGTATCCACAAATGCCTCTCGAAACGACCTCTTCGCATGGCGGTCGCCGCCTTCGGCCTCGGTGCTGCTCATGAGACTCCTTTCAAATATCCGTCAACAAAAACTACGACTTAACTCCTGGACGAACCGCCGCGCGCTTGGGCCATGGTTGCCCGGACGCCGCCGCTTGAGGCCATCGTGTTTCTCGACCCGCCGCCGCCGCCACGAGCCCCACCACCGCCGCCACGAATACGGTTGAGTGCTGCCGCGCCTGCCGACTTTGCGCCTTGGCCCACCGCACGAGCACCCTTACCGGCGAGGGCGGCGGACTTCCCTAGAACCTTACCTGCTGCACGATTTGGCCCGAAATTCTTCACGTTCGACCATGCGCTAAAGCCCATGCCGACCCGGGACCCGCCCGCGAGTAGCCCCATAGCAATACCATTGATCTCCGACATCATGTAACTGATCACCAGGGCGAGCACAACCAGTACTACATACAGAATGACGTTCGTCGCTGTCGCTCCCGCAGCTACAGTTGTCATGGTAGTCATCAAGGTATTGGTTTGCTTGACCATGATCGCGCCTACGATCTGCATCAAACCCGCGCCAATCATGAACTTCAACCACCCCTCGAACAAAAACGACGTGTAAGGCATGAGGAGCCACGGCACCATCACCGGTGCAATCGCAAGACCGATGTACATCTTCATCTGCGAGAGGATGTAGTTCCCCGCCCACAGCGCCGCGGCGCCCGCGACAATCACCGTCGTCATCAGCTTCAGAATCACGATCGCCAGTCCCGCGAGGATAGAGCCAAGATCGAAGTCGCCAATGGTGTGGAACAACGATGAAAACCAGTTGCTGCCGCTTGACCCTGACGACGTTGAACTCCCGGCAGTTGTCCACAGGCTAGAGATCGCGGTGAAGAAACTCTTGAATCCGCCGGACAGATTTGTACCGGCGCCAAACTGATTCGAGATCGTGGAAAACGTCTGCGTAAGCGCTGTCTGTGAACTCGAATTCAGGCATGCCATCACGATACCAAGCATAAGGATCTGGATAATGACCTGTGCGAAAACCTCCCCCAGCGACTCACCCTTTAGCATCCCGGTAATAGCTGTCCAGACGAACATGACGCTGAAAAGCGCCCACTCCAGCTCAGTGCCGTCAGCAGATAGCGTACTGCTCATGCTGCTGAAATTCGACTGAAGCGTACTTTCAAGCTGATTCAGATCGTTCGTCACCTCCGACACCAAAGCTGAGGACGCCGCGGAAATTGAAATTCCGGACGAGCCCGTACTCTGAGCGAAAGCCGAGAGCGAGAAAAGCGTGCACACAATAAACGCCAACGCAGACAGCAGGTTGACCATCCCTGTTCGGCGCGACGATCTTCCCGGTGACATTTGCATAGTCATGCTCATCATACCGCTTCCTTAGATGCATTCTTAACGCGCGCTTTCTACCCTTCCGTCCGTAAATCTCTCAGTTCGTCGGCGCGCTGCCCGAAGTCGTGTAGGCAGGTGAACCGTTCGTGAGCCCGTTGACAAGCGTCGTCATATTCCCGTTGTCTGTGCTGATGGTCTGGTCGATTGATTGCAGCGCGTCGTTGTTCCGCTGCTTCGCGACGGCCTTGTTCATATCCTCCATCGCTTTAGACCCACCATTCATGGATTGCAGCTGCTGCATCAATTGCCCGTTCTGCATAACAACTCGGTTCATTTGTTCGTTCATCAACTGCATCGACTCGTGAATACCTGAGGTCGTCGGAATTTGCGACTGCCACTGTTGCGCCATCGCGTAGTCCTGCTGGATCGAGCTGAGCGTGTTCGCCTCGTTTTGCGCCCGAATCTGCGCTGCGCCGACGCCGTTCTGAATATCCTGCTTCTGCTTCGCCATGTACTGATCCCACGTCATGCTGCTCAGCTGGGCGGCCGAGAACTGCGTAGAGATCTGATTCGACATTCCGGACAGGTTGCCGTAGAGCGAATTCAGGGAGTTAATGTAGCCGTTGATATTGTTCAGATTGAAGTTGCCCACGCTCTTCAGCGTGTTCAACGCCTCCGGGCCGATCGATGCGAGCTGCTTGACTTCGTTCTCGTACTGCAGAATCTGCGTGGTGTACTGCTGCGTTTCCTTCAGAACTGATTGGACCGTCTGGGCGGCCGTCACCAGGTTCTGCGCATAGTTCGACGGATCGAAGACGATGTACTGCGCAAACGACGTTGTCGATGCAAGCATCAACATTGCGGCACAAACGAACTTTTTCATGGCTCTTTCCTTTCGTGTCGTGTTGAAACTATTGCAGACCGTTGATCAACGACTGACTGTTCTGGTTGTCCTGTTGAATGGCACCGTTAAATACCGACCGGGCGGACGCGTCCTGGTTCTTCTTTCCCAGTTCTTCGGCCTCATCGTTCGCCTTGAGTACGCCATTCTTGTCGACCAACATCTTGATGATCTGCGAGTTCTGCATTACCACCCGGTTCATCTGAGCGTCCAGCAACTGGATATCCTCGTTCGTGCCCATGGTGGCCGGGATCCGCGCCTGCCATTGCGCTGCAAGCGCATAGTCGTTCTGTACCGATTGCAGCGTCGCAGCTTCGTTTTGAGCGCGGATCTGCGCAGACTGGACACGTGCGTGGATTGCCGCTTGCTGAGAGGCCAGATACTCCGACCACGTCTGCCCGGACAGTTGCGACTCCGTAAAGCGATTGTTCAGGGCCGTCGAGACGTTGTTCAAATCACCGACCACGTTCTGAAGGCTGGAGACGTAATTGGTCACAGCTGTCAGGTTGGTAAGGGACACCCCCCCTAACGCCGCAAGCTGCTGCGGGTTAATCGCCGCCAGTTGCTTGACTTGCATCTCATACTGCTGAAGTTGATACGCATACCTTTGCCCATCCAGAATCACCTTTTGAGCTGTCTGCGCCGCTTTGATGACAGTTTGAGCGAAGTTGGTCGGATCGAACACCATGCCGCCTGTGAACACGGGCATACCGCCGGCGTAACACGAGCACGAATAGGCTATGGCCAAGAGAACAGCAACGACTTTATTCATTCTTCGCGACCTCCCCCAGGCGCACCATTTCCTCGATGTACTGCTCCTCCCAGTCAGCCACCAGCTTGTCGCGAAACTCCTTGTATTTTTGGATCGCGAGCTGATCCGACCGCAGGCAAGCCAGCATTTGGGGCGGGAACCGCACGTTCGCCATGCGGGACATGCCTTCCGGATTCACGAAGTAGTACTGCACTTTCCGTGTGGCAGTGCGAATCCGCTCGATTTGCTCATCATTAAGCTGGAACTTGCTGCTGTACAGGTCATAGTGCGCCATCACACTCGGGTTTGGCAGGAAGATACGGTTCTGAATGTTATCGATGATTGTGGTGAAGATGTCACTGTCAGCGATTTCCTTCAGTGATTGCGTGGTCATACCCACGATCGCGTTTTTCTTGGCGAGTGTGCGCAGCCAGTTGTCGAACCGCTCCCGCAGCTTCTTGTTCTTGAGCAAATACCAAACTTCCTCGAGGTAAATCAAGGTCGGTTTGATACCTTGCTCCGGATCGAGAACCAGCATCTCGTCGATACAGAAGAACGCGTAGTCGATAAAGACCGGCGCCAGAATCTCATCCTCAAGCAGCCCGCCCATCTCGACGTCCGTAAACGACGAGAGCTTGAAATCATCCTCGGAGCTATCGAAATGCGGGTATGTGCCGCCGTCCTCGAGCCAAGGCTGCAATTCCTTGTGAAGGGCTGGCGAAATCGCTTTCATGAAATCGGCCAAATTCGACAGGCGCCAGTTCTCCTCCGGCTGAGCCGCCAGCATGTTCAGAGCCTTGTTCATGTCGAGCTCGTCTTCGGTCTTCCACTCGTATTGCCGAACGGTCACGATCAGTTGCAGCCACCGCATCAGCCAACCCCGTTTCGTCGGATCGTTCACGACGCGCAACGGATTCATGCGAGGCGCCTTACCTGTGTTCGGATTCATGTCGATATGTTTCGCGCCCTGCAGACCCGACGCCACATAGCACGAATAGTCCTTGTCGAAAATCAGGACATTGCACGGGTAATACTTGAAAAACTGCGAAATCAGGAAGTTGAGCAGTGTCGTCTTACCCGAACGGGACGGGCCAACCACGAAAAAGTGAGGCAAGTCTCCCTGGTGGAAGTTGTAGTTGAACGGGACATTGTGCTCGGTCGGCAAGAGCGCCAATGCTGGAATCGGTCGCTGCAATTGTCCAGAAAGGTGCGAGTTCCGACGATCGCCAGTCCGGATCGCTCGAAGTTGCGCAAGGTCCGCGAGGTTTCCCACGTTGATGAAACCCCATCGGACGATGTTGGCCCATTGACCTGGCAGGGTTGCAGTAAAAGCTGAAAGAGCGTACATCCGCTCCCGGACGACCTTCGCACCCACAGAGGTGCGCATCGTGCTGCCGACGTCCTTTAGCGTCTGCTCCATCTCCTCTTCGGTGTCTCCGTAGCAGAGAATGGTCATGTTGTAATGGCCGTAAGCACGGTCGAGCGCCGTCAAATCCTCGAGCGCAGAGGACGCATCTTCGGCCAGCGCCAGTTTGCCGGCGTCGATCTTGTCCGATTCCGTCTTCGTCAACTGCTCC
Organism: Paraburkholderia humisilvae; assembly: GCF_902859855.1. GTDB lineage: Bacteria > Pseudomonadota > Gammaproteobacteria > Burkholderiales > Burkholderiaceae > Paraburkholderia > Paraburkholderia humisilvae. The sequence continues at coordinate 59,407 of NZ_CADIKH010000033.1, read as the reverse complement.
ACCAAATGCGTCGTCCAACGCTTGGTGCTGGCCATGAAGTGGTCCTGCGTGCCCTGTATATACTTCTTCGCCCGTTCGTTTCCCCAGAACTCAAAGCACTGACTAACGGTAATCTCACCGTCGATCTGAAGCAGGGGATCGGTCACCCCTGGAGCAATCACGTTCGGCCAGTTTTTGACGCTCATGGCACCGACGTAACGCGTCACGTCACCCTCGAACTCAAGGTGCTTCTTTTTCCGCCGAAGCGTCGAATCCGGCAGGTAGGTATTGAGATAGACCGGAATATCCGGAATCCCCACGCGATGGTGATCGTTCGGCGGACTCACGCGCTGATGCATGAACGTCATCAGTTCGTTGCTCTGTAATCTCCGGAAGCCGAGCGAATTCACTGTCGTTTCGAACTCCTCGAGAATCTGGCGAAAATGAGTTTCGTGCGCGTCGAACTGCTCGAACGCGAGCGCCGCGTTTTTCTTGGCGGAAGTGGCCGAGAACAGAACCGAACTTAAGGCTTTGAACATGCCAACCTTATGTCGATCCATGTGATTGGTCAGCTTGTCGAAGAAGCCACCCGAACCGCCGAGATTGCGATAGACCACCGCAAAATAATGCCTGTTCTCGTACTGCCTTTGTCCGAACAGATGCTGTTTCCACGAAAGATCGAGGAACTTGCCGATCGTCGACGGGAAGTCAGCGTCCGGATAGTACTCAGTCCGCCGGCGATCCATGATCGACCACACCAGGATATGTTCGTCGAAGCCCTTGAGCGCCCTCTCGAAATTTTCGACGAAGCCATCCGTTTCAATCGGGAGACGGCCCTCGGCATCAATACCCGCCACCTCGTACACGACCATTATCGATCCGTCGAGGTTGAACACCATATCTGCAGCGTTCATTCCCATCCACGGCACAAGTTCCGAGAAACTTTTTACCGATTTCAGATACGAGCCGAGGACTGCCTTAATACTCAACATAGGATGTCACGCCCAAAGCCGTGAGGCCGTTTCACTTTCGATTTCCGATCGATCCGCACCCAAGGGTCATAGACGTCGGACTGTCGGCTGTACTGCGTGTAGATCAGGAAGATGCTCTCGTCACGTTTCGTCAGCCACACCAAGAAAAGGTGCACTGCTACACAGAACGGGAAATACAACCAGATCCGCCACACTCCCAACATCGCGATGGCGATCGCCAGGTGGACTTTGGCGAGGCGCTCTTCCACCCCGGCGATCGTCTTGATACGCATCAGCGAAGAGTGGATTACTGTGGTCCGCGGTTCGTAATCCATCTCGTCACCCTAGCAACCGCTGCCAGTGCTGCCACCATCCGTCTGGATCGCGCCGAGCCACGTGGCCGCCTGCAGTGCGATCGAGATGCCAACGATCACCGCGAGACCACGCCCCACCCAACCGCTGACTTCGCCCGCGGCCCACATGATGCCGAGGACCACCACGATGATCCCCGAAATCGCGTAACCGACCTGACCAGTCATGAGGTTGAAGAAGTCGCACAGGATGCCGGTAATCGGCAGCGTCAGCGTCGCGAAGGCCTGCGAAGACGAGACCAGCGCGAATGCCAGCAACGACCCTAGTACGACCCTACGCTGCTCGGGTGAGGCCGCCCTGATCGCCGCCCAGCATCGGAACATCAAACTTTTCATATCTGCTACTCCTATAGATGAGAGTGGTTTTGTACTCTTTCGACTGCCGATCAAAGCCGTCGACCTTTACTACTTCTGCCACGATTCGGTCGTCGTCGACCAACGTCATGAACACCATTACCTGGAAAGCAGTCGCAATACGAACCTGAATGCCTTCCCGGCTATCCGGCGCATCGCTGGACTGCGCCACCATGTCTTCGAAGCGAGGAAGCCCCTCTGCACCGTTATTTGCATGCAACGTCACCAGCGGGCCAGGGTGCCCCGTATTAGCCGCCTGAAGAAGGTCGTTCGCTTCTCCGCCGCGCGCCTCACCGAGCACAATTCGATCCGGGTTTTGCCGCAGCACACTTTCCACCAGACGTTTGGCCGTCACTCTGACCTGCGGGTTGATCTGCAAGCGCACGTTGTTAGGCGACTTGACGACGAGTTCCGGGACCTGTTCAATCGTGATAATCCGATCATCAGGGGGGAAACATCCCAAGAGAGTGTTCGCAAATGTCGTCTTGCCAGAACCCGTACTACCAACCACCGCAACACCTAGACGACGACGGACCGCAGCGGTCAGAAAGTCCGCGACATCTTGTGGCAAAGCGCCTTGCTTGACCCAGTCGGCCATATCCTTGACGACCATATTGTTTCGCCGAAAGGAGATGGTAGGGCCGTCAACAGCAACCGGCGGAAGCGTGGCCTCGACGCGGAATCCGGGGAGCTTCGTACTAACAATCGCGTCGGCCGATTCGTTGCTGACCTGAATGCCTGAGTTCGAAGCAAGAAGCGTAATCGCGGCTTCGACCTGCGCAGCCGAGATCTTCGCCCCGCAACGGAATTTCTTCCCACCCTGCTGAATCCAGACATCATCGGGTCGATTGATCATGATGTCCGTAACGGTCGGGTCCTCGAGCCATTCGCGAAGCGTTCCGAGGCAATTCATGACCATCTCAAGCAGACTGGATCGCCCGCCACTCCGACCTTCTTTCCGCAACTCGCTCATCTTTGGCCTCGCGTGGGCGCCGCGATCGGCACGCCCCTTTTTAGTCAAATGCATAATCTACAGACGCTTCCTGTTAGGAACTACCCGGAAACGCAACCTATAGCGGGGGGGTTTCCGCGCCGATTGATCAGGAACCGAAGATCCGTTGCGAGTTCGAAAGCATCACCGCCACCGGAAGAGCCATCGCGAGCGCCCAGATCGGCACAAAGAGTGGCGTGACCGGGATCGGAGCGACCAAGTACATGATCGGAAAGAAGATGATCCACAGAAGCACGTGCGCGGAAAGCGAGAAAGCGCTCGGATTCTGATAGGCAAACTCGGCAAGCTTCTTCGCACGGGTCATATAGCCGTCCACCACACACGCGATCAGGAAAGGGCCGACAAAGCCTAGCCAATGCCAGACGATAAATAGGCGGATCATCATCCCGTAGAGGTTGATCACCATCGAACCGAAGTAGGAGTTGGTAACCGCCCCGAAGTGCTTGAGTGCACCGCTCAACGCATGCGCCTTTCTGTAGTCACCTTGCGAAAAGTGAGTTTTATTAAGATCCGCGATGAAACCAGATTCCACAAAGGCTGTGCTGTAGACGCTTTTCGCGCGATCGACGATGTTTGCCGTCATGTCATCACCGAAGACCTGCCTGGTCATGTCTACCTCGCGCGAAATGCGATCCAAGCCGTCCTGCACTGAGACGATCGCCGGTACAGCGAGAATCAGAACGAGCGTCACAAGAATCCAAAACTTCAGATGCAAGCCCCATTTCATCACTGCCTCCCCAGCGCTCTGATATCAAGTGCTCCGCTCGGCAGCTCGCTCACCCTACCGATGTCTTTGGCTGTCATGATTCGGCTACACAGCAGAAAACGATTTCCGACGCGCACGTCCGGCTCCGCCGGCGGTACGCGAACGAAGCGCACTTTCTGGAGACCGAGCCGCCGTGCCCACGATCCGATGGGCTCCTCGAAGGGAGGCCATATCCGTCGGTTCCCAGACTCGTCAAAGCCAACCGCGCTGTACTCCATCGCAACGTCGGCAGAAAGCGCTAACGACTCGAGGAAGGCCACCATCGAATCGGTGCTCCGCCGCGACGTTTCATACACCTCCACGAACCGTTCGATCGCGTGTTGAATCGCTTCATCCACCAACGAACCTACGGCGCCCGGATAGCGATCAGACAAGATCTCGCAGAACTTCAGGGCCGACTGCTGCAGCCGTGGCCACTGCAAAAAGATCGGCCTAGCAGCCGCCTTTCGTTCCGCGGAGCGAAGCACGCTTGAGAGAATGGCATCACCCTGCCTGCTGATACAGGCCACCGGCACTTCTACCGCGCCCTTCGTCTTCTTGCGAAATTCCCTGCCCGCCAGATTGATAACCTGCGATTCCATAACTTTCTTTCAACCGGTTTAGTGTGTCCTACTCGTCACAGAACGAGCTTCGGAATGCGTCCCTTGACAACCGTGCCACGGTTCCAAACGGCCATGTAATGCAGGTCAGGCAATTTGCTCATTAGCGTGATGGGGAACAGATCGACCAATTCTTCCGATACCGTCTCGCTAATGGAGCCGCCGAACTCGATCCCGTGATCCTCTGTCTTTGAATTGCGTCCGTGGCTGCGGGAGATCTTCTTGATGTAAGTTTCGCCAATCTTCTCGGCAATGATCTTTTGCGTATCTTCGTCCTGCGTCGCGCCGGCGATCAGATTGTTGAAATTGCCGATCATCCGCTTGGCCTTGATCTCGGAGCCAAGTTTGTCCGCAAGGTCAGCGAATGTCTGGCCGCAAGCAATAATGTCCAAGCCTGCTCCACGCCCCTTGTTCAATTCCTGAATCACCGGTTCGCACATCACATCGCCCCATTCGTCGATTAGCACGACGATACGGGACTTCTCCTTGATGTTCGGATCGTAGTTGTATCTCTCGCCGGCAACGGCCTGCATATCGGACAGAAGAGCCGCTGCGATCGAGGACCCAACTTCCGGGTCGCTCAGCGAATCGAGGCCTGCGTAGAAAATGTATCCCCCCTCTACGATCTTCTTCGTGTCGAAAATTGGCCGTGGATCGTCGATGTCGTCGTAGTCCGGGCTGAGCAGTCCTTCGAGCTCTCCGGCGGTGAGCTTGGTAAGCAGAGGCAGCAACAACACCATCATCTTCGCGAACCATTCACGGTTCGAGCGCACGGTGCTTATTAGACCTTTGATTTGCCGAGGCTGATTGTTAAGCGGGATCTCTGACTCGAAAAACTCTACATAGGCGCGCAACTCTGCCGATGCTCCTTCCATGTCGCTGTTTTTCCTGGCGTCGGGCTTATTGAATTTCGCGACAGCCTGCGCGACCTGCCCTTCCCATCCAGGAACGTTCTGCCTGAAGAAGATGCGGAGCGCCTTCTCCAGCAGCTTTTGCGCGCCATTCAGGTTCTGAATCGCATCCAGCAAGGATGACCAGGACGGCCGAGTGCCCGTATAGATTAAGGCCTGCGCTACGTGATTGACCTGCATCCACACGAACGAGCGGAAAGACTCGTCCCCGTCGCTTGGGATGAGTGAAGAGATTCGCGACGCCACCTGCGTCTCCCGATCCCAGTTCTTAAGCGTGTCGATGCGCACGGACTCCGACGGAAAAGCAGGGTGGAACGTAATGACCTTTTCCGCCCGTCCCGAAAGTTTTCCGGCGTTTTTCGCAATCTCCTTCAGATCGTGATCGCCCTTCGGATCGATGATGACGATCGTGTACCCAAGCAAAGCAAGCTGGTAGACGAGCAAACTATAGAGAGTCGTCTTGATCGCGCCCGTCGTGGCAAGTACAGCCGTATGGCCCTGCAACGCCGAACGCGGCATCAGCATATCCACTTCTTTCTCGAGCCCGTGAATCCACTGGAGCCCTTTGGCGTTCTTCGGGTCGAGCTGCGATCCCTTCAGGCCACGCGCTTTGAGGAACCACTTTGGCGGGTACACGGCCGCGAGGTCCCGCTTCATGATCTCGGTTGCCTGTTGCGTATGGCTCGGCTCCCACCGATAGCCCCAGCCAAGCCACAGGTTGTCGCCGAACTTCGGAAGATTGACGCGAACGACATCGGCCTTCAGGAACGTAAAAGGCTTGCCCGCGAGATTCGCCTTGAAGTTCCAGATGCTCTGCGTTTGTTTCGCTCGCCACAGCATCATGGCGGCAGAACCAGCACCCATCCACACAAAGGCGGTCGTATGTACGTCGGACGCCAGCGCAATGCCAGTCATTGAGGCCAACGACACGCCCCAAGCAAGCGCCGATCGCGCTTCATACGTCGGCCGGAATAGGTTCTGATAGTTGATGATCATTGTTCGATCTCGAGATACTGAACGGCGTGTGAGGCCAGGACGAGGCACGGCGTGTCTTTCTCAGAGCCTGGTAATCTCCGCTGATGCTGCTTCTTGCCCGGGTTCGAAGGATCGACGTAGAGCATGTTCAGGTGATCCAGTTCCTCAATGACGGCGGGGAGAGGAGCGCCGAGCGTTCCCGCGTATTTGAAGCTCACGCATAGGCCGTCGCGGTCAAGAAGGAACTTATCGCTAAGCTCACCTGAGCGGAAATCCGCAATCAATCGACCGAGTGTCTCGCCTAGGAACGGTTTCAACTTGCGACGAAACGGCTCGGGCAAAAGCTGAACGTATGAAAAGTCGGCTTGCTCAGCTGGTGCCGTCGGTTTGCCTTGAGCAGTTGCATCTTGTCTCTGAGCAGGAATCCGATCGACAGCGCCCTTCGCCGGCGTCGAAGCTTCCTTTGGCACGGCCGCCGCCCCGTCCTCCCCGTTCGCCCTCGGCTTTCTTCCACCAGACCCCTCGTGGACCCTGCTAGGTTCGGAGCCTCGCCGCGCGCTTGTTGTCTGTTCTCCGGGAGGCGTGTCATTCTCTGACTTTGCACCCGGGGGATTTGCGCCGTCTGCTACTCGCTCTGCGATCGCCTCTTCAGCAGATCGGTCCCCCAGTTCTGTCGGCTCTAACGTTCGCATTTCCGAGCGAGCCTGAGCTTGCTTGTTCATCAGCGAAGTCAGCTGGTCCGGCCGTTTCCCCGCTGGCGTCGGAGGTTTTGCAGCCTCGCGTGGAGACACGCCGGAATCCGCCTGCGGGGGAGTCAGCGCGGATGGCGGTGCTGCGGGCGATGCCGCCGCAGGCGATGGCGCCGCAGGCACTGGCGCTGCGCTCGCGTCGTGCGGCACTGCGGCCGACGGGGCAGATCCGCCAGCCAATAAACTGGGTAGTGGCGACACTTCGATATCACCCAGCAGACTGAGCGGGTTGACCAACTTGGTCGCGACGTATTCCTTGCCGTTGGGAAGAAGGACTTTCCAGTAGGGATCTCGATCCACCCTCGCCGAAAACACCTTCGCATTCAGCAGCGCCTCCGCAAGAGTGTTTGCTTCCGTCGGCACCCCCTGAATTCCCTTCTGGGCAATCTCCTGTGAAAGCTCCTCGGCCGCCTTCTTCCAGATCACGAAGAGCCCGTCCGCCCCAAACCACACGCGCCCGCCTTCCTGATTGATCTTCCACTTGCCACTACGGATCAATGTCCGCATCGCCTCGAGCAAATGCGGCTCAAGGTGGTTGCCAACAACCATCGTGCCGTAGTAATCCGGCCGGATCGCCTTGTCACGATCAAGGACGCGCTTCCGGATCCGCGCGACGAGCTCGGCAACGGAGTTCTCGTTGTCTCGCGCCGCCCCCGTCGCGACGGAAAAGACGATGGGCGCGATAGCCGGCGACCCGGCTTCGAGATATTGCAGACAGCGATCGGGGACGATCCGGCTGATCATCGCGGACACCTCTCCCTTTGCGGAGGCGGTCTGAAAGCGAGGCTCGGGCTGCCAGGAGATGTGATATCGGTCGAACCCGGCTTCGCTACACCACCGATGCAAAGGCAGCAGATACTTCGGCCACTGCACCCCATCCGGCCCACTGACAATCAGGGAAGCCAGTGGACGATGCAACTCCGAGCAGATACCCGCCAGGAACGCTGCGTATCGCCACCGCGGCTCAAGCTTATGTCGGCGTTCGACTCCTTCAGTTGGGGTGAATATCACTCCCTCCGACGCCTGCAAGCAGTAAAAGCCCATTTCCAACGACAGACGGAAAAGACCACCGGCGCCGGTGTGCGTTTCTTGACGAGAAGCGGGAAGTAGATGTACGTACTCGGCCAGATTCTTGATTATGGACAGGTACATGTCCGCGAAGTCAGCATCCGTACCACCTGCCACGGTGCGAATTCGCGCGATGATCGACGACTGACTTTCCACGATGCTCTCGACCGACAAAGCCTCGATGCCGGGGTCGATGGGAGGATAGACGGGAGTACGCGATGCTACCGTGTCCACGCGAACTTTAGACGCGGCTTGTCGCTGGAGCACAACAGGCGCGACGGTCGGAGTTTCCTGGGACGATTCATCAGGCCGACCCGCCAGCCGCTGTAGGATTTTTTTGAGCATAAGAAAAGTCTATGCCCCGCCCCCTACGCAAGAAAGCGCAAAACGTTCGCCAATTGAGCCCGCTTTCCCTGCGTTACGCTTCCTGACAGAAATCTGCGGCGGGTACTCTACACTCCGCACCCGGAATTCTGGGTCCTCTTCCCACTGCGAAAGATAGATGCGTACAAGGGCCGGAATTTAATGCAGAATAGCAGCAGCTGCATGAGCAGCCGGAAAGAACCACCTACCCCGCTTGATGGAAGGTCGCAAGAACGCGATTTCTATGGCGCTTGCGAGATCCGCCAAAGTTCCCGTTGTTGCATACGGGGCACATCACGGGTTCGTTTCTCTCGTGCACATGATGGGACGAACAACAGGCACATTTCGTGAAACGAAGATCGCCAGTCTCGAAGCCGCGGACCAGAATCAATGCCCGCTCAAACGAGAATTCGGAACTCTTTTCCGGCTCGGAGCTTTCAAGAAAGAATGCGTAGGCCTCGATCAGAGAATCGATGTGATGCGCGCCGAGAGCGCAGAGGCGGATGTAGGCCTGAAGGATAAGGCTACCTTTGAAGCGCCAGCCCGGCTTCTGAAGGAACGCATAGTCCTGCGCCGGCGACATGCCAGGCTTGGGCGTGCGACCGGTGAGCTGGGTGAATATCTCGCGGAAAGTCTGGATATGCACTCCGCCGCGAGGGGACAGCAACGCCTGCATCGTTTTCGGGCGGGCGCCAAACTCGCACAGACGCTTGAGCCTCTGCTCGTGTTCGATATAGAAGCGTAGCTGCAGGTTTTTCATGATCAGCCACGCAGTGCAATGACGTTCTGGACGGTAGACTGCGGTGCCGCCTGAACGGTCACAACCTTAAGGAGGTCCGTGAACTGGTTGTCCACAAAAATCGCCTGGTTTGCATCCTTGATCTTCTCGACAAGAAGTTCGAGCGGGGTTGAAAGAAGGACATCGACCGCTTCAACGCTCAACTTGTATACAAGCATAGCGCGAGTCTTATTCATGCGAACCGCGTTCCAGCGATTCTCGACAGCCTTTACATTCTCAAGCGCGGCAAGCTCAAGGATAGGACACATTTCTGATGCACCTCGATCGTGGTCACTGCCAAGACTTCCTTACTGAAACAACCTTTTTTTGAACAACTTCTTATCAGGAAGTGTTCCAGACGGGAATCTACCGAAGTCCACGATCGAATGCAAGCACGAAGCCCTGAATGTTCCTCAATGTTGGGCAACGCACTCGACACAGCGCAAGTTTTTCCTTACCGTTCGTTAAACGCTGTCCGACGCTCTTGGGAATAGACGAAGCTGGACCTACCGGGTCGACTTGGACGCCCCGGAAAGTTAGCCGGAGCATTAGGCTTGACAAAACCGGCTTATCAACGTTCGACTTTTGTCATCCGGGGTTGCGGACCTGCGGCATAATACGCAGCCGAAAACTCACTTTTTGGGTACGCCACTATGGAAAAGAGCGGCATCGACGCCGTCAGACAGACGTTCGGAAAGCGACTGCATACGATTCTTGATGCACGAGGCCTACCGACTACTGGATTCGCCCGAAGCCGGTACATCGCCGATTTAATTGGGGTCACATCTCCAACGGCGTATAAATACCTGTCGGGCATATTTGTTCCGGGCTACGACATCCTTATCGAACTAGCGAAGCGACTGAACGTCACGCCCGACTACCTTATTGGCGTGGGTGGCCCGAACAGCTACCTTCTCTACGATCCGACCGGGCACAACCCGATTCAGATGTCCCTGCCTGAACGCATCAAGGAATTTTCGACCATCGGCTGGATCGGACTTTTCTTCTATTGGAGCGTAACACCCCGCGAGGCAATCAGTCTTGTTCGTCCCGGCGACATAATCGTCTACACGATTCAGAACTTGGGACTTGAGGCGGGTAGGCACTACATCGTCCAGTACGATGGATTGATGTACATCGCTCAGCTAAAGGCCTTGGAGACGACAGACGAAGGTGTTTCACAGTGGGAATTCTCTTTTGAGGACAACACTGTGATTGACGTCGCCCAGACTGATATAGGCTTTGGCTTCGCACCGCACCAGGTACCGCAGAGCCTCAATGTCATTGGAACTCCGGTCTATCGCCTGCCTGCTGGGCATGCTTTTCCACGTTGAATTCGGTGTAGGCGGTGATCAGGTATCCATCGTCGCCCACCACGAACACCCAATGACTGTCCGCGTGGTACAGCCTGGTGCTACCACGCTCCGGATTCGGAATAGGCCACATTCCTGCTTTCGCAACCCGTTGCATCTCCTTCCAGGCGTCGGTCACATTGACGTGATTCAACCGCGCACGGAATTGATCGAAGCCGTGCTGTCGCACGCCGACCCTGCCGTGCCCCTTAACGTCCAGGACGAGCTTGAGCGGCTCAGACACCGACAGATGCCGCACACGAGTACTGGCGCCCTCACCCACCCAACCGCAGTCCTTCTCGACCTTGAGCGGGACCTCCGCGAATTTCGTTCGCAGCAAGACCGCAAACGGATACAGGTGTGACTTCTTGCTCCGGCCGCTTTGTAAAGCCGCGATCGTCGGATTGGAGATCGTGATCTCGAGGCTCGTTCCGCTTCGATTGTCTCCCATCAATTGAACTTCCTCTACTAGGTAATGTAGCGCGCTCAGCTCCGCCACAACATCCTTCTCAGCGATGTCAGTCTCCACCATTACATACACGATGCCCTGTTTGCGACCGAGCCGCCACGTACAAACGAAGCGCTCTTCTTCGGCCCGGGTATGGATGGTAAGACGATCGATCAGGTAGCTCATTGCATTTGCCTAGCGTTATGGAGACAGCATACCGGTTCCGAATGACCTTGCAAGAGGGAGACCTTGCTCCCATAAAAAAAGCGCCGAGGTTTCCCTCGGCGCTTCCTGTTCAGGCCGTTTCCGACCTTTCTTCATGACCGCTTTGGCAGCGAACGAACAAAGTCCAGCATGTCCGTCCCAGTCTTTGCTGGTGCGTACTTGATCACTCGCTTACCCATCGCCTTCGCGCGTTCCGCGAGCTTCTCGCCCGCCTGGAAGCCACGACGAACTCCCCGGCCGTCGGGAAGATCATTGTCCCGATAGATCCGAAGGAGATCAATGTCGTCGAGCACGGAGAAATTGAACTCCTCCATCCCGCCGGCGTCGACCATAGACCAGCACGCTTCACCGCGGAACACCCGGACAGCCAGGGACGTTTCAATGCCTTCCGCAATGCTCAGTTCCCGGCTAGCCGGAGCGTGGAGTCGAATGGCCCCGCCTTTGACTTGCAAAGAGAGCTCCTTCTTCCTCACGCTCGGTACCGGAGCCTTTCCACCATCCTCCGTGAGGAAGGTTCGATGGATGTTGCAACAGACACCGTCCGGCCCTTGAATTGCCGCCACCATACCGGGGAACTTCCCGACAAGAACGAAATTCTCGTCCTCGTCCTGTTCCCAATAGGGCAACGCAGGATGAAACCGGAGAACAGCGGGGATATCAGCAGCGTCAAGCTCTGGAAGGCGACCGGTCAGATACTTCCAGACCGGGTCGCCTACAGAGACGCGCCGAGCCTCGTTCCAAAGCTTTACGTGACGAGCCTTGCGTCGGGCAAACTCCTCCCTGCTCAACGGCTCGCCAGACCGCCGCGGTGCATCCGAACTTCGTGGACGTACCGGGAGCTCGGGCAACCCAGCCCCGAGCGATTCCAGCACCCAGCGAACACGTTGCATGAACGTCTTCTCCGGGAATACCACGCTCAGCAGCTTGAGGCCGTTACCGCCACCGCATCCGCGGCAGAAGTAGCTTCCATCCCCGTACTTGTCGGTAAAGGCATATCGGTCCTTCCCTCCACAAAAGGGACACGGACCGTTTCGCTTCAGTCGCAGATACTGTTCGTCTAGGCCGGCCACCTGCAGCAAGTCAGGCCAACGACCATCCGAACGCGACTGAGCTTCGGCGACCTGCCTTTCATTCTCAAGCCGACGCTCGAGCACATCAACGCTCATCGTCTACTCCTGTCTGCTACTGCAGTTGAAAAACCGGGGGGTTTGCCCCCCCGGGCCCGACCTACGCTGCCCTCTTCAGGACAAGCTGCTTGCGAAGCAGCTCGAACATCTGGGTCGGCAGATCTGCAACCTCCGAGATACAGATGCTGTTGGGAATCACGCCGGAGATATCGAGTCCGATACCCACACCCATCACCTCGATACCCCAGCGCTGACACGATGCGACCACATCCGCCACGCCTTCCTTGCTGTCTGGTACACCGTCCGTGATCGGCAGAAGAATCCGCCGGGTCGCCTTGGTCGACAACAGCGAGTACTGGCCATACAGCATCGCATCTGCGAGCGGCGTGTTGTGACCGTCCGCTCGAACCGCTGCGATTCGGCCGGCACGCTTCCGCACCGCCTCGCCGAAGCGATTCAGAACGAGAACATCCCGATCGCACTCTCCCGATCCGGCCGGAAACGCGGACGTTGCCACCTGTACCCCGTCGATTTGCCCGAGAGCAATACCGAGCGCGGTGCAGGTATCCATCGCCAACGTCATCCGCTCCTCTACGCGCATGCTTCCGGAGCGATCCAGAAGCAGGTGGATGGCCACGTCGATACTGCTACGCGACGACTCCCTCTCGAAGATGTTCAGGTCTCCGGTCGACAGCCTGAGCGCACCCAGATTGCAAAGACGCTCGCCCGCATACACGTCCCGACTACTGGTTCGCGTTATCGCCTCCAGGGCCGTGGTCAATCTCCGACGCAGCGCGATCGACTCGCGCTTGACGCGCTGGACGATTTCGCTGTTGTCTTCGATCTCCTCGGTGAACGGGATAGCGTTCGACAGCACAGGAGGTGCCTCCGACTCAGCTGCCATCCCGCTCAGCATGCCCTGAACGATTTCCCCGAGATCCTCTCCGGGGTTGTAGCCAGCGCCCAACGCCGCATGAACATCGCGCGACGTCGCTTTCTGGGAGAGATCCAAACCGGATGTTTCAGGATCATTCGCCTGCGCCCGCAGCTGCCCGTCGTCGCCTGAGCCATTTGAGCCCGCGTGGTCTTCAGCGACAGCAACAGGCTCCTGGGCCGAACCTCCTCCCGATTGGACACCGACGCCCGTCTGCGAACCGCCGCCAAGTCGCGAACCATCGTCCGGATCAGTTGCAGATCCGGCGACACCTTCCGACTTATCGCGGTCAGGCTTCGCTTCAGCATTACTGCCGCTGTCGGCAGGCCCGCTTTGCTCCGACGACGTGTCTCCGGTCCCATCGGTTTCCGCGTCCGCGGGACCTTGCGAAGGCTTCCCTTCGTCGGCCGACCTCGCATCACACCCCGCAGCAGAACCATTCTCGCAAGCTTCCGCCGCCGCTTGATCAGCCGACACGGGAGGGGACGGAACGGCACCGTCGTCGCCGGGCTCTTCGTCTTGCCCGTCGTCCTCCGGTTGCCCGCCCTCGCCGCCACCTGAACCTCCCTGCGAGGAATCCTCGTTGGGCTCGTCCTGACCGTCGCTCTCCCGACCGCTCGAGTCCTGGTCCGGGTCCGCGTTCTCGTCTGCGTACTGCTTCAGGAGAGAGACCGCCTCGACAGCAATCCGGGCAGCATCCGCCGACGAGAGTGCAAATTGAACCTTGCCGATGACCGTCAGATACGTATCCGAAAAAGCACTGCCGAACGCACTCGTAAGCCATTGCACCGCGATCGCCTCACGAGCCTCGAAGAAGGTTCGCTTGAGCTGCCGCCAGTTCAACGTATGCGAAGTTACGGTGACGAGAGCATCAGCCAGATCGGAGGCGTTCGACATTTCGCGAAGCAACCCGTCTTTCGACAGGGTCTCCCGCATTGCCGTAAATATCCGATTGGCACCAGCGTAGCGCCGCTCCACCAGACCTTCGATGCGGACGTCCTCGATTGCATTCCAGATACGGTAAGTGAACACCGGGAGGTCCATCGCCGCAATCGACTCAAAGTCGGTATGAACGATATGTCCTGCCCCCTCGTGGAGGACAAACCCGAGCCCGAGGACTCGAGCCTTTTCCACTTCGATCGGAAGATCGGGAAGCACGATCTCACTGGAGCTCGCGCAGGCTCGATTACCGCCGATGCGCACCTTCAGACCACACTTCTCCGCAAGCAGCCTTGCCGCGATGGGCAAGGCGCCTTTTAGTGTATTGATATTCATGCGATTCCTTGGAGAAAGAATCGCCCCCGGAGGGGGCGATTGTTACGCCCCTTTCGGGTTCAGATCCCGAAGGCCGTCGCCACACCCGGCTGGGGTGGCAAAGGCAACGGCATCGACGGAACTGCTGGGCCAGGACGGCCGACAGTTGCTGGCGAACCAGCGCTAACAACAGGGTGCTGGTGAGCTGCCACCGGCACTGCGACCGGCGGGGCGTCACCCTCTTCATCTGCCACAGCAAAGCGCGGACCGACTGCGAGATTGAACGTCGCGGCGACGTCCCCCGACTGCAGACACTGCTGGCCAAACGCCCGCATACGCTCCGGCCGTCTGAGGATTCCCGTCAGACCCCAAAGTGTCGTCAGATGGATGCCCTCAATCTTTCCCTTCTCCGGCAGCAACTTAATGCTGTAGTCGATGGTGTCGATGATCGGTCGCACACACGGGTCGAGGAAGGCAAGCCCTTCCATCTTCTCGCGAATCGCCTGCAGCGCGTTCTTGCAGCGCTGTGTGACGTACTCTCGCGCCTGGCCTTTCTTCTCGCTGCCGAACGACAGCGTGCGTTCTTCGAACGCGGCGGCCTCTTGGGCAATCTCCCGGAAAAGCGTCCCTGCCAGCCCCTGCTCGGCCTGTTTCAGGCCACCCGCCAGTTGGTCAAAATCTTCTTCCGACTCGCCGACAGAGCGAACCTTGAATGCCTGCCAGCGAAAGCCCAGAGCACCTTCGACGTATGCCTTTTCGGGCGCCTCGTCTTTGATGATATGAGCCCATTCCTGGTTTTGCGCCGCGTTCTGCCACTCGAGGATCAGACGATCGTAGTTCGAAACGAGATGGTTACGCTCCTTCTCGTATTCGACTGCGATGGCGTCAAGATCATCCGCGACCAGCTTTGCCTTTCCGGCCGGAATGGCATAGCCGCCCAGGAAGCGAACGCCCCGGCTTTCACAAGCCTTTTGCGCACGCTTTTTCAGCTTGTCAAACACCTTGAGGTGCTCGCTGTCGATGACCTTCTTGCTACCCAACGACGCGAGGTCGCCGTGCGGCAGATCTTCGACTTCACCGATATCGGTCGTCTTCAGCTTGCGGCGACCGGACCAGATGTGAGCTTCGATACTGAAACAGAGAACCCTTTCGAGGGTTCGGACTTCGGTTTGCTGCGACATGGAGATCTCCTGAAACCCCGAAGACTCCATGCCCCCTACCGGGCATGAAATCCCCGGTAGGGTTGACAAACGAATGGCTGACTTGGATAGGTGTGTCAGCTACCCTTTCTGCGCTACGCGCAAAAAACCTCTTTGCAAACACCTCGTTTTGCAAAGAAGTCTCTTGATTAAATGGGCCGGCCAAGCCCATTTGCATGTCCACCGTACGCTATCAACGTACAGTCACGCCCCAGAGGCCTTCCTGCTGACACCGCACGGCAAGTTCCCCCACCTGCTTGGCGCCCCAGTCGTCCGGAACCAGTACCTCAGCAAGGTACTTCGTCCCGAAGGCTTCCGAAATCGCAGCATGCCATTGCAACTGCTGGCCGACCCCCTCTGCGGTTCGCACCGCATCGATACATCCGTCCGACGTCAGTCCGACGGCGTGCGCAGAAACCGGACGGTCCGCTACCAGGGCCCACCCGAAAATCTGCACGTTCCTGAGTCCATACACTCGTACACGCTTCACCAACTCCGGCGGCAGCAGCGTCGCTATCGGTCCGGCATCGAACTCCGCGCAATCGAACCATTCCGAAGTGCCGTGTTCCCGTGCGAGATCGCACGATGCACCGTAAGCTTCGTCACGGATCATCCCAGCTACCTGTGCAAGCGACGCGTTGGCTCTATCCGCACTCCCTACGCTCCCGAGTTTCTGGAGCGCCGAAGCAATGCCCGATATTCCGATGGCGATGCGTCGGGCCACACTGGATCGCTCCAGATTCCCGCCTATCGCACGAACGTCGTGCATCGCGTCAAGATCGCGGATCGCCAGGCGTATGTGCTCCTTGAGCCGCCTGTCGTCGAGCTGGGCGTTCTTGCCCGGAGATTCGACGAGGTAATCGCACAGGTCCAATATCATTCCCGTGACCACCTCGCTTGTGCCGATAAACTCGGAACATGTTCCGAAGATGCCACCGCAGCCATCCCGTACCACTGGACTCTCATCGAAAAATACACCACTGACCCCCGTCCCAAGGGATTCGAACGCGATCAGTGACTGCGGGGATACAGCGCTTGATCCGCGTCGGCCATTGCTGACGCGAACATACGTTTCCGCAGTCCCCAATGACGCCACATCGGCAAGATGATCCTCGCCGATCACGACCATTGGCAACGAGCCGTCCACCGGACCGCCACGCCGTGAAGACTCATAGAGCCGTTCAATCGACTGGACAAGCAATCCGCACGACGAATCGAAGGAAAGCATTTCAGTCGTGGATGCAGCTGCGGACGACGTATCGACTAGCAGCGGCACACCCTCATGCCCGGCCATCACGACTTCAGCCAGGACGTCGTATGCAGAACTTTCGCTTGAAGTAGCCAGACTGATTGCCAGTCTTGGGCTTAGACATGGTATCGAAGCGCCTTCGACTTCGAGGGCGCGACGAGCCAACGCAGGACCGGCCGCACGGGCTTGGGGAATCCCATCAGCAATGCTGGGGAACCCCCGCCCCGGCTGCACCGTGATCTGGGTATCAGACACCTGGGTTTGGACGTTCATGTTGATCTCCTTGTCGAACGTGAACCCCGGAATCGGGGCCCCCCAGAGCGTTGAGAATCGCTCTGGGGGGCCTCGAAACCGGGAACACTCGACAGGAGAAATGCCAATCCAGAATGGAGAGGCGTGACGTGAGGGAATAAACCCTGAGGCCTGGCTAGTCCAGCTCAAACGCAGGACGGGCGTACCAGGCGACCCTTCTGTGCCGGAGCACAAAAAAACCTCGCAAGCATCCAACCTATGCATGCTTGTGACGTCTCAGAAAGGGAAAAGCGCCGACTTACAGCTCAGGCTGGTATAGACCCCCAGCTAGGTAGCGCAAATTATAGTATAGGTAAATTCCTGACGGGAATTTTTCGCGGCATCTCGCAAAACCTGCCGCTCTCCATCTCGAATCACCATGAACATCTCTAATAGGTAACCACTTTTACACTGTTGACGGTTGCCGCTCCAGGAGAGTGGTCTCCTTCCTGGCTTCGTAACAGGAATCGAACACCTTCTTAAAAAAATGGCACCCGGTGTTCCGGGTGCCTACCTGGTTGCTGCTGGCAAGAGCCAGCGCAACTCATCACTCCCAGCTCAAAGCGCCACCCGTCTGGTACTCAAGTACTCGGGTCTCGAAGAAGTTCCGATGTTTACGGAGATCAAGCATTTCGCTCATCCACGGAAATGGGTTGGTCTCTCCCTCGAAATCAGGGTTGAGACCGATCTGCGCCTTACGCCTGTTGGCGATGAAACGCAGGTAGCCCTTGAACAAATCGGCATTCAGACCAAGAACACCGCGGGGCATGGTGTCCTCCGCGTACTGGTACTCGAGGCGTAACGCTTCCTTGAATACGCGGTCCACTTGCTCCTTGAAAACCTCCGTCCATAAATGTGGGTTCTCCAACTTGATCGCATTGATCAGGTCGATGCCGAAATTGCAGTGCATCGACTCATCCCTAAGGATGTACTGGTACTGCTCCGCCGCACCCGTCATCTTGTTCTGCCGGCCCAACGACAGGATTTGCGTAAAGCCGACATAGAAGAACAGGCCTTCCATGAGACATGCGAAAACAATCAGGCTCAACAGAAGCTTCTGATCGTTCTCCATCGTACCCGTCGTGAAAGACGGATTGGTCAGCGTCTCGATGAACGGGATCAGAAAGTCGTCCTTTGCCCTGATCGACGGAACTTCTCGATAGGCATTGAAAACCTCCCCTTCATCCAGTCCGAGGGACTCCACGATGTATTGGTAAGCGTGCGTGTGCACGGCCTCCTCAAACGCCTGCCGGAGCAGGAACTGACGACACTCCGGTGCGGTGATGTGCCGATAGGTGCCAAGCACAATGTTGTTCGCAGCCAGCGAGTCAGCAGTCGTGAAGAACCCCAGATTCCGTGTGACGATCCGACGTTCGTCGGGCGTCAAGCCATTCGGGTCTTTCCATAGCGCAATGTCCCGCGCCATGTTGATTTCCTGCGGCATCCAGTGGTTTGCGCAACCAGCCAGATACTTTTCCCAGGCCCACTTGTACTTGAACGGTACGAGCTGATTTACATCGGTCTTGCCATTGATGATCCGCTTGTCAGCAGCATCGACTCGACCGGTGGCACCGCCTGCATGCGCGTTAGAAACGGCGCTGAAGGACGAAGATATTTCCATCTCAAACTCCGAAAACGAAAGAAGCAGGACGGCCCAAGGCCGTCCTGCGATTAAGACATCACGAGTCCACCAGCTAATCCCTGACTCATTTCTACTGGCACGCGTCACAAGCTTCGTAACCCTGATCGCCTGGACGCATCGTGCAAACGGGACCGTCTGCTTCCAGTGCCGGCTCCGCGGTGATACGCGGAGCAACAGCAGCCGGAGCCGACGGGGCAACCGCATTGAGCGCCCCCGATGTCACTGTCGATTTCTCGACAGACGTAGCCGCCATCGTGCGCAGGTAGTAGGTCGTTTTCAGACCACGAATCCACGCAAGCTTGTAGACCTCGTCCAGCTTCTTGCCCGACGCGCCCCCGACATAGATGTTCAGGGACTGAGCCTGGTCGATCCACTTCTGCCGGCGGGCGGCACCCTCCACGAGCCACTTCGGTTCGATCTCAAACGCCGTCGCATAGCGCGCCTTGATTTCCTCCGGTATGCGGTCGATGCGCTGAACAGACCCGTCGTAATACTTCAGGTCGGCCAGCATCAACTCGTCCCAGATGCCGAGCTTCTTCAGATCGGCAATCAGGTACTCGTTGACCAGAGTGAACTCACCGGACAAATTTGACTTCACATACAGGTTCTGAAACTGCGGCTCGATACACGCTGATACACCCACGATGTTCGAGATCGTCGCCGTCGGTGCGATCGCGATACAGTTGGAGTTGCGCATACCTTGCTTCAGGATCTTCTCCCGCAGGTTGTCCCAGTCCATCGTAATGCTCTGATCGACTTCGAGATACTGACCACCTCGCGATTCAGCCAGAAGCTTCATCGAGTCGAACGGCAGGACACCCTTCGACCACAGCGACCCCTTGAAGCTGGAGTAAGCGCCGCGTTCCACAGCCAGATCCGATGAAGCCTCGTACGCGTGGTACGCGAGAGCCTCCATCGAACGGTCCGAGAACTCGACCGCCTCGTCGCTTCCGAACGGGATGCCAAGGATATACAGCGCATCCTGGTGCCCCATCAGGCCCAGACCCACCGGGCGGTGCTTCAGGTTCGACAAACGAGCCTTCGCCACCGCGTAGTAGTTCATGTCGATCACGTTGTCGAGCATCCGCATCGCAATGCGGACGGTACGACGCAGCTTCTCGTGATCGATCCGCCCATCCTTGAGATGATTGACCAGATTGACCGAGCCCAGGTTGCAGACAGCGATCTCCTCATCGCTCGTGTTCAGCGTGATCTCTGTGCACAGGTTGGAGCTATGCACCACGCCGACATGTTGCTGCGGCGAACGGATGTTGCACGGATCCTTGAACGTGATCCATGGATGGCCGGTTTCGAACAGCATGCCGAGCATCTTTCGCCACAGTTCCACGGCCGGACGACGCTTAAACAGCCTGATAACGCCCGCATCCGCCTGCGCCTCGTACTGAACATAGCGTTCCTCGAACTTCATGCCGTACAGATCATGAAGATCGGGGACGTCATTCGGGGAGAACAGCGTCCACTCACCTCCTTCCATAACGCGTTTCATGAACAGGTCCGGAATCCAGTTGGCCGTGTTCATGTCGTGCGTGCGGCGACGATCGTCACCGGTGTTCTTGCGCAGATCGAGAAACTCCTCGATGTCGAGGTGCCACGATTCAAGATAGGCGCAAACCGCCCCCTGGCGCTTACCACCCTGGTTGACGGCCACAGCCGTGTCATTGACCACCTTGAGGAAAGGGACGACACCCTGTGACTTGCCATTGGTACCTTTGATCCTGGCACCCATGGCACGGACGTTCGTCCAATCGTTACCCAAGCCGCCGGCGAACTTCGACAGCAAAGCGTTTTCCTTCAGTCCATCGTAGATCCCTTCGAGATCGTCCGAAATGGTCGTCAGGTAGCAGCTCGAAAGCTGCGAGCGCCGCGAGCCCGTGTTGAAGAGCGTCGGCGTGCTCGACATGTAGTCGAACGACGACAGCACCTCGTAAAACTCGATCGCACGCGTTTCGCGTTCGATCTCATTGCGGGCCAGCCCCATCGCGACGCGCATCAGGAAAGCCTGCGGCAGTTCGATGCGACGCTCGCTGACGTGCAACAGATAACGGTCATAGAGGGTCTGCATGCCGAGATAGTTCAGGAGTCGGTCGCGCTCGGGCCGGATTGCCGAAGCAAGACGGCCGAGGTCGAAACCCCTGGACATATCCTCTGTCAGCAGCTCGGCCTTCACACCGGCCTCGATACCCCGAATGAACGCTTCGCCATAGCCTGCAGCCACCTCGTCCAACGTTACCGGCTTACCGAAAACATCCTGCCCAAGCTGGAATGCGAGCACGAGCCGAGCAGCGGCCTTAGCGTGCTCCGGCTCGACCTCGATCTTCGTCCGCGCCGCAAGAACCAGCGCATTCTCGATCTCGGTCTCCTTAGCCTCGTTGTAGAGGTTGCGGACCGCCTCATGGAACAAATCCGTCGCAGACACGTTCTCGAGACCCAACACCACGGACTCGATGATCGCTATCCAGAAGGTTGCATCGAACGGCGCCAATGCACCGTCACGCCGACGATATGACTTGACGTGGTCGTACTGACCCATCGTTGGCGCCGGAGTGCGTTTCTGCGAAGCCATTTCGCGGTACAGCACATACCCGCGTGCAACTTCGTGCTCACCACTACGCATGAGCACGCGCTCCACCTGATCCTGAATGTCCTCGATGCGGAAAGCAACGCTCTCCCCTCGGCGGTTCAGGGCTGCACAGACGTCCTTGGTCAGCTCCTCGACCTTGGCGCGCTGCGCAGCACTCAGGGACGACGCGCCAGGCCGATACAGATTGCCATGTGCGTCGTACAGGAATGCCTTGGCCATAGCATTAGCGATCTTCGCTCTGTCGAACGATACGGTCTCGCCACTACGGCGGATGACCATGTGTGCACCAATCAGATCTTCGCGTTTCATTTCTAACTCCTACTGTGAAAGTTGTTACCCAGGTGAAAAGGCGCGAGGCCCAGTTAAACGGCCTCGCATCGAGATCGCTTAAGTGGATCCCGAATCAAGTGGGCGACAAGAATCGGCAGGAATCTTCCCCAGCGGGAAAGCAAACCCCCGCCGGGCTCAAGACATCGGCCTGCAAAAGACCGACAACGAGTAAAGGGACCGCGATCCCCGAAGCACGTGGTGCTTCAAAACGATAGTCACCTGAGTGACCGTGGCTGAATCCGTCAGCTCGGGAGCGAACATCGCTCAACAGAACCGGTAACTTCCCCAAACCGATCCACTGGAAAGGCTTGGGGAAGTCCGCTCTTTCGAGCGGACTTCGGCTTGCGTACGGCACACGGGCCACACGCGGAACAAGCGGTCAATCCAGCACCGCAGCGACGAAGACGCTATGCGCCGAAACGAACTGGTCGGGATCGAGAGACTCGTTCTCCACGACCAGGCCGATGCCGTCGAACGCGACCTGCTTAACCGTCGACTTGCCGTCTGTCTTGACCGTCACATCGCAGGCGAACGTATTGCGCATCACTTGCTCATTCTTGATAAATTCGACCAGTTCAGCGCCCGTCTTCACACGTTGAGTATTCATGTCCAACTCCGTCAAATTGAATTGATACAGGCGGACACGTCCCCGGTCGGGGAACGTGCCCCCTTCCGGAAAAACTCAGTTTCAAAACGAATCAGGTAGTGACCCGGCCTTCAAAAAGCCGGACCACGATCGTCATCTCCGTAGCCACCCGCATATCCCTGACCTTCGTCACGGAACTGCTCGGTGCTACCTTGGTGCTGCCCAGGACCGCGCGAACCAGCCTGCCCGTTGGACTGTTGGCGGACCAACTCGCCCTTCTTGGCAATCAGCTCGATCGATTGAACGTACATCTCCACCACCTTGCATCTCTGCTGGTCCCTACCGACATAAGTACGAGGCTTCACGCGGCAAGTGATGTTGACAAGGTCGCCCTTCTGGTACTTTTCTGCGACCTTCTCTGCATAATCGCCGACCACAACGCAATCATGCCACTCTGCAACCTCCACCCAACTGTTCGCTTTCCTGTCGAAGTAGTCATCGTTAGAACAGAGTGAAAACTTCGCCTGCGGCGTACCAGACGGAAGGAACCTTACCTCCGGATCCTTGCCGATCCGACCATGGATGAAACAGACATTGGTGTTACGCATACCGTTTCCCCTACTATCAAAGCTTGACGATGTTGTAGGCGTTTTTCCAAGCTTTCCGCCCGTTCGGTTCTTCCCACTCGATACGCCCGAGATGTTCGATCCGCACGCGGTTTCCAACCTGCGCCCCACAATCGGCAATCGCACGCTCGAGGTCGGTACCAAAGACCGGCAGAACATTACCGAGCAACTCATCAGCTTCGATGCTCACGCAGTACTGCTCGATTTCCTTGTTCTCGAGCATGCGAGGCTTGACCCCGATCTCGACAATCTCGCCCGTGTATACCTTCGACGGACGGCTACGTTTCTGCTTCTTCTCCACGGCTTCCTTGAACGAACTCGGCATCACTGCCACATCGCCGTCCGCGTTCTTGGATCGCTTTGGTGACTTTTCAGATGAATCGCCGCCGGCACTGCGCTTCGTGGAGTCCTGGTCTTTCGAATCCGACGTCGGCGCTGCCGTGGCCGCAGGGTCGGAAGATCCTCCCGCAACGACTCGCAACTTCACCTCATGCTCCCCCCGCAACAGCTTATTCACCTGTGCGACGGTTGCTCTGACGATCGAATCGACTTCGGTCATACCGGAATACGAGACCTCTTGCAGTTCTCGACGCTCGAAGCCGAGACGCTCGGAAAGCGTACGGTCATAGATCTTCACCAGCCTCCTGACCTTACCGCCGGGGTAGAACCAGAACAGCACCGTCCCGAACCCTTTCTCGAACGTGATACTCCGAGTAAACGCGGCCGAGACCGGCCCTTTCGACGCCGTAAAAGTCGAAGCCGGCTTTGCCGCCTCCACCTTTTCAGGTTTTGACGTCTCTTCCGGCTTGACCGATGCGACTCCGTCCTCGCCCACTTCCGATACTTCGCTTTTCCGGGAAGACTTCGCATACTGCAGGACGGTACGCAGCAACAGCAGTACACCTCGAGTCGTAAACCGCAGCACCGCAAAAGTCAGTTTGAATGCGAGTTCAACCAAGCCGAACGCGAGTTCAACCAACGATTCGGAAAGGCTCTGAGGCTTCCGGGCCGTAGCTTGCTGAGACATATCTACCTCTCTAGAAATTGACCAATGACCTCCCCACAGTGAAAACCGTTGGAGCGGCAACCAGTCCGGCTTTGACAGATATCCCCTGGTGCGCCCCCAAAAGGAGATCGCGACCAAAGAACGACAACATCTCCTTCCCACCGCGATGGATGGGTACTTCGTCGAGATCTTCAATCGTGCTATCGGGCTTCGCCACACGGATACCCAGCTGCATCGCGGCGCCAAGTATCCCGAGAATGGTTTGCCCGTTTGCACGTTTGCCTACAACGGTGACACCGTCGTAGGTTTCGACAAAACTCCAGTCGGGATCGCTCCCGACGTATTCCGCCACCATCTCGCGAAACCTGGAATCGATCGAGCCGTTGACCAGCACCAGCAGATCCGAGGAGGGAGCCTGATCGACGCACCCCTCGTTCAACATTGCCTCACCGATGAGTTCGAACCCCAACGAGTTCAACTGGCCCTGAAGCGATGAGGACGTCCCCGAAGCGACGTCATAATCCTTCAGGCGGCCACCGCTAACACCGACGAAAAAGCGCGTCAGGTTGTCGGAGGCCGTCGGTAAAGCTACATCGATCCCGTCAGAGCTCTTGCGATACAACTGGACGGGAATCATGGTCAGGCACCTGCGTGTTGCATCGTGTGCAGGTTGTTCTTGCTGGACTTGTAGTCGCCACCGCCGAACGTCTGCGTCACGAGCTCGTGCACCGCGACTCGGACTTCATCAGAACAGGAGAGCGACCAGGCGCGCTCCAGCCCGTAATGCATCGGCGACTCCACGAGGCTGCCCTGCGTCGAAGCACTCATCGCCTTCGAAACCCAACGGCGCAAAACACGCGTCGAGATCGTCTTGTCGAGTGCACCCGAATCGTCAGTCACGCCTGCATACAACTTGCGCACCTGATTCGCGACAGAGACAAAGTTCTTGGCGAGGGTGTCGGCCGGCAACGTAGGCTGATACGGAGCAATCAGTTCCGTTAGCAATTGGATCTCTTCCTCTGGTGGGAGATATCCGAACCAGCTGTACTCCCAGCGCTCATCATTCGCGTTGTCTTGCGTATGACGACCCTGTACCAGCCCTTTGTCGTCCTTGGGGTTACACGTCGCATAGACCCGGAACCCATGACGCGGAACTACCAGCTCGCCTGTTTCGGGAACGAGATACGGCCGCCCCTCCAGAAGCATGTTCAATCCCGTCATTTCGCCCGGATCGATAACGTTATATTCATCGATGAGGACGGGCCAGCCGAGGCGAGCCGCCATGAGCACGGGACCGTCGACCCACGAAACGCCGCCGTCCTTGTTCGGGACGAGGCGCCCGATCAGGTGATAAGCCTGGGTTCGCGGATTGGCCGACATACTCAATAGCGGAAGATTCAGGGCGGAGTGAAACTGCTGAACGCCCATCGTCTTGCCCGTGCCTGGATGGCCCAGAGCGCAGAAGGCGTTGCCGCCCGCCATGTAGAAATGAAGCAGATCGCGCAGATTATCGATCGGCCACTTGTACGTCGAATCGTTTGCCGGAGTGAACACCGAAGGTTCGCTCAGACCGAGGATTTTTGCACCACGCATGCGTTCGATGCCGAAGCAATCGAACCCGTCGAAGTGAACCCATTGCGGGCTCGCCTGCTGTTCAACAGGTGCGGCCGCAGCAGCAGCCGTCGCGGACACCTGCGAAGCCTTTTTTCGGGTCTTCGCCGGCGCGCTGGCAGGTTGAGTTGCTTGGGTCGTCATGGAGTTCTCCAGATATTTGGAGGACTCCAGCCCTCTCGGGGACTGGAGCCCCCGTGGGCTTAAGTACTTAGAATCTGCGCCTTTCTCGCACGAATCTGTTCCCTGAGTTCATCAGGGTTCAGGCCGGCGACTCGGCAGCAGGTGACGAAGGTGAACGGGATCTCGCTCTGATACAGCTTGACCCGCATCCGACGCTTCTCAACGATTTCAGTTCTCTTGCCGTCGACGATTTCGTCGTCGACCTCAGAGAGGAACTGGTCACGGTAGCCCATGAAGTTCGGCTTCAACACCCAGTCAAGGATGTCGTGCTTCTCCTCTAGGTTACCGCGCATCGACAACAGTTCGATAGAACGCTCGAGACACAGAACGTGAAGCCACTTCACGCCTTCATCGCTCCACTCCTCTCGCGCACAATCCCCCCCGACCACACCGACGACCGGAACCTCCACTTCGCCTTCGTCCGCCTCGAAAATCCGGGCAAACGACTCACAAAGCAGCGGCATATCCAGGTCATCGAATCCTTCAGGGATTGACCGAACCTTCAACTTACTCTTGGCGTAGGCTGACTGCCTCGCCGTTCTCTCGCGCGCCGCCTGATCCGCCTTCGCTTCCCGAACGACCTGTTCGTGTTCGGGAATAAAGAAGAACGTACCTTGGACCGGCACCAACTCGATCGCGCTCATGAGCCGTTCTCCTTGTCGGTGAACAGCTCCGCACCCTCCCTCAGCGCTTGAACGATATCCGTGAGTCCGCGGCTATCTTTCGTGACACTAAGGAAATGGTGCTGCCCGTGGTCTTTCTTTTCCCGATGAAAAATGAGGCATCCACTGGGATTCGACAGTTCCCAGACCGTAAAAAACCGATCACGAGTAATGTCGTCGACCTCCACGCGAGACTCGACGCGAGAATTGCCTTGCAGACGAGAAACTTCCGTCCAGTTCATAGGCTTCTCCATCACAGAGACGCGAGAAGCCCATCCCCTTTGCGGAAATGAGATTCCCGCAAGGGTTGAATACGCAGCATGAAGCTACGTCAGGCGATGCCTGAGACAGATTGGCTGGATGACCAGCTATGGCCCGGGGAACCCCGGACTTACCCCCTGACGCGACAACGGTCAGAGGGCATTTCAACGACGTCTAACAGCTACGTCGCACGAAATACTGGCTTTGGAATAGACAATGGAGGGAAAGAGAGCGTTTTCAACGCCTATTCGAAAGCCCCCGGGGACCACCCGGAGGCGAGTACTTCTGGCAGTGCTTGAGGCACTCCCGGGTCAGCGGGACCCTTTTACAAAGCGATTTGGCAGTTTCCTGCCAGGAACCGACCGTCGTCAGTCCGCACCAAGGGGGCTCGAGATGAGTACCAGCTCCAGCTGCTGAGCGCCGATTCTCTACCGGCACGGCGTCGATTTTCTACCGGCCCAATCGAAATTGCAAGTGAATTCCTGACAGGAAATTCCGACTTTTCGCGCCAACACATTGTGATCCGTCCCCTTCGTTTCCTCTGAATTTGCCTCGACAGGCATGGCTGAAAGACCCGCCTCTTAGCTAACGTTTCAGAGTTGTTACAGCTAGGCCTCGCACTTACTCTACGCTGACCCACTTCCTATGAGGAACCATCATGACCATCGCGGAAAGCGTCAACCTCCTGCGCCCAACCGTAACCATGCAGGTCGCGGAATTCGCCCGGGAGACCTTCGGTCGGCAAATGCGAGGCGCGCTCGAGAAAGAGCCGGTCGAGTTTGGCTCGAGCATCGTCCAGTCGTTCGTCCGGCGCGACTACACCCTCCTCAACAAGAACCTGCACTTCGCGATCGATGCTCCGCGCACACTACCGCGCTACGATGCTACTGCCTGCGACGAGATCGACGAGTTGTTCCGGAAGAAGATCGGCGAAACGATTGCCTACGTCAACAACCTGAAACAACAACTCTGGCAACTGTTTCAGGCCAACGCCATCGAGCCGAGCGCCGAATTCCCGAGCGTGCTCAAGCAGGACCTGCTTTACGCCTCACCGCACGCGAAGAACTACATCAAGCTACTCCGCATCGCCGACGAGTACATGCTGCATCTCTGGTCGGCCTACCTGAACGGACTGGTCTCGGCCCGCGATCGCCACGGTGAAGAGCTCAAGGTGCGCAAGCGCATCCGCTCCATTACGAATCTCGCACGCGATGTCAAGTTCCAGACATACAAGAAGTTTAACGCGTGGCAGGCAAGCGAGCAGGCCCGCACCGGCGCGGCCACAGTCGCCGCTACGCCAGTGAAAGCGCCCGGCGCCGAAAGCGAACCGCCTGCTCCAACGGGCGACGCCGCGCAACCTGCCCCGGCGCCCTCCGACGAAGCCCATGCACAGGCGGCTTAGTCCGTGAGTCTCAATCCTTCCCAACACCGAGTGGCTCATGGCTCCGGCAATATGCTTGCCGTAGCCGGGCCAGGTTCGGGAAAGACCAAGACGATCATCACAAAAATCGGCGTGATCCTGCAGGCCGATCGGAAATTTCGGGTAGGAGCCGTCACCTTCACCAGCGATACCGCGAACGAGATGCGCGAACGACTGGTGAAGGAGTTTGGTTACGACGTCCTCAAGCGGGTTGACCTGGGTACATTCCACAAGCTGTCAATCGATCACCTCCGCCGACACAAGATGCTCGGCAAGATCGCCACTCCTCCCGAACAGAAGACCTTTCTGCGCAGGGCTATTTCGGCAACGAACACTGAAATCGACAACGAAGAAGCATTCAAGCTCTTCGAGAACTACAAGTGCGCAATCGCGCCCTCTGGGAGCGAGATTCCGCCGTTTATCCTGGCCTACAACGAGATGCTCAAGCGCAATCGCGTCGTCGATCTATACGACGTCATGCGCGACTGCGCGACGAAAATGAGCAATGGAGATTTGCCTCCCCTGCCCGTCACGCACCTCCTCGTCGACGAGTTTCAGGATAGCGACGAAATCCAGTTCGTGTGGATGATGGCGCACGCCAAACGTGACATCCCCGTCACGATCGTCGGAGATGACGATCAGTCCATCTATGCGTGGCGTCGCGCACTAGGCTACAAGGGCATGATCGATTTCGTTGAGCAGACCGGCGCCGAGATCATTCCATTGGGCGAAAACTACCGTTCCCATTCGGAGATCCTTGCGCCGGCCGATCGGCTGATCCGTCACAACGCTGGTCAGCGCGTCGAAAAAGAGCTCGTTGCCAAGCGCGGGCCGGGCGGCTCAATTCACGTGTATGCCGTGTCGGCCGTAAACCGCCAGGACGGCGAAGAGCACGATACGGTCGCGCTCCAGACAGAATTTCTCATCCCATACATCATGGAATTCTTGCTTCCCGACGAGGAACAGCCCGGCGGACGGCTGGCTGTCCAGCCCGGAGAATGGGCCATCCTTGCCCGCACCAACTTTCTCCTCGATTCAGTTGAGGCAGTGTTGGACCAGTTCAACATTCGTTCAAGGAGAAACGGCGCTTCGTTCTGGGACAAGGATTACATCAACAGCTACCTGCAGTTGCTAATTTCGGTCGAGACGATGAACCGTAGCGGCATCGACCATGCCCTGGCATTCGTCGGCACAAGCGAGGAAGCACTAAACCAGCTTCACAAACGAATTCCGGGCGCTACGATGGCACCGTTCTTTGAGCGGGACTTCGACGACTACGGCGACATCGCCAAGATAGACGCTGAGCACATGCGAACGCTTCAGCAACTGCTCGTCACGTGGCGGCAGGACGCACTGTTCCGGAAGATTCCGGGCACCACCACTCCGATGCGATCGGTCAACCAGGCTATCGACTCTGCGGCGACGTTTCTGACGATGGGTATGCGGGCGGGCAACTTCCGCGACCGCGTGGCCAGACACTTGACCAAGGCAGGTGACATTCTTAAACGCCGCAACGGCTCCCTTGTCTCGCGTGTCCAAAGTGTGCAAAAGCCGAAGGGCAAAGACGATCCCGCATCTGTTGGATTGTTCACCATGCACAGCTGCAAAGGCCTGGAGTTTGGGAACACCGCTATCGTCGCCGCCGATAAGGACATCGTCCCATCGCTCGGGGAGGGCAGCACAGAAGTCGACGAGCGTCGGCTCTTCTATGTCGCAATGACTCGAGCGAAGAATCGCCTTTTCATCCTCCACACGCCAATCAACGATACCCCCTATATCGCTGAGGCTGGCCTGATCTCCAACCCCGCAACAGTTTACCCGGCATAACGCCTCTCCCATATATACGTTCAACCGAGAGAAAGCCCCACGATGAACCGCATCGCGCTACCAACCGTCGACGACTACAAGC
Source organism: Paraburkholderia humisilvae (assembly GCF_902859855.1). Taxonomy (GTDB): domain Bacteria; phylum Pseudomonadota; class Gammaproteobacteria; order Burkholderiales; family Burkholderiaceae; genus Paraburkholderia; species Paraburkholderia humisilvae. The sequence continues at coordinate 29,594 of NZ_CADIKH010000033.1, read as the reverse complement.
GCCTCTACCAACAGGAAAAAGCGGAGGTCTATTCCGAAGACAGGTGGGCGGACACTGCCTGGCTCTACGACGCTTGTGTGCTCGCGTGGAAAGGTCTCGTATATGCTGTTGTACTCGTTCCGGTGGTCGCGTTTTGGGTTGCCGCGTCAGATCTGCAGCACGCCCGGGATATTCTCAATCTCGGCAGCGTCGACGAGCTAAAATCACTGCTGTTTCGCTATTTCGTCGGCTTTTTCGGGTTAAGCGTATTCGGACACGCTCTCTTCTATCGTTGGACCTTACCGGCGAAGATCAAGCGTCGGATCACAGCAAAGGTCGTTGCGCAGTACATCAAGGAGGACATCCGTAGCGGGCGCTAGCGCGTTTCGCAGAGCGGCGGTCCCTCGCGTGAGCAAAGGACTTCGCCACATTATCGGACTACTGGTTCATCGCGATCAGCAGTGGCAGTTTGAAAAGCCGTGCAAACCCTTCCGCATAGCGGCGTTGCAATACGGGCTCGCCCGTACCCTTCGCCCACCACAGATTGGATAAGCCGACGATCATGTCCGGCTTCTCCCGACCGATCGAATAAAGCACCTCCCAAGGCAGATACTCCTCGTAGCAAAATACGAACAGAGCGCTCCTTCCGTTGATCGGTACCACGCCACGTGCAAACCAGTTAGCCGGATAGTGATACTTTGATAGCGGATTCCACTCCGCGACCGGCACCGTCTGTCGAGCTTCGAAAATAAACTGTCTCACCCCTTCCGGCCAGTATTCGTAGGTCCGCGCCTGGTTGGCCATCCCGGAATCCGTGAGCTCGTTTGAGCCAAATATCACCGAGACCTTTTCCTCTTCGACCGCCTGCCCGATCATGATGTCGATCGCACCCTGCTCGGATGAATCGTAAGTGCCGATGATGCTCTCGGGAAACACAATAACCTTGGCGCCGGCTTTCGCAGACTCACTGATCGCCCGGTGCATCTCCACCAATGTGTCTGAGACAGTCTCCGGCGTTTGCACGCCCCACGTGGTCGACACGGCTGTCCAATCCCCGATCCGCGAATGCTGGCTCTCCTGCATGGGCGATAGCACAAGGGAAAGAAAGGCCACGCCGGCGACCGCAAGCCTTCCTGGCCTGGTGTGCGCATAGGCTGCGAGTAGCATCGTTAATCCGAGGCCTAGGCCCAAGCCAACCCACCTCGTACCCGGGAACCAGAATCCCCAGGTCGCAATCAACGTACCGGGCAGAAAAGCTCCGACTGGCGGGTATGCCCACAGAACAGTCCATGCCAGACCCGCGACAGCCTTCTTCTTCGGGCTCTGCGTGTTCCTGGGATACAGCATTGCGACCGTCGCGCTGAACGCCAAACCGTAAGCAGATCCAGCGATAAGCCCCAGGAGCCAGGACCCACCGAAGAACTGCCCTGCTCCCCCAAATCCCATGACTCCGATGGCCAGGCCATATCCCAGCCCGAGAAGCCACGCTTGCATTCGAGATCCACACATGACCATAAACACTGGCAGCAAAGCGGCCAGCAACGGTGCGGCGCCACTACGCCAGCTAATTGCGCAGACACCCACGCCGAAAAGAAGCGTGCCAACGAATACTGCAGCGGTGTTCTTCCAAAGGTCCCCGAAGCGCTCACGCCACCGCCCTGTATACCTGAGCACGGCTCTGGGCTCCTTTCCCGCGTAATCCGTCATTCCAATATGCTCCAGAAATGAAAAGCCGCGACGGTCTAACAAGACAACGCCGCGGCCTCTGCGTGCAAATTGTGGCCCGATCAGCCGCTATAAGGCACGCGATTCCCGGACGCGTACCCGCTATGGCTGACATAGCCCTGTTGATGCTGCTCGCCCGCGCGGCCCTCGTCCGGCTCCGACGCGACAACGACGCGCAAGGGCACCGCAGTAAAGTTCGCGATCGGCGACGGGCTGTTTGGCAAAGCCAGAGGAGCCCCCGCCATCTGATGCTGCGGCGGCACTTGGTCGCGCTGAGTCTGCTGGCCTGGCGGTTGCCACGTCGCTGCCGCCTCCTGCTGAGTCGCCGGCACCACCGGCACGCCCACGTCCGCGATCCGCTGAATCTGGCCGCCAACGTTTGTGGCCGAAAGGCCGTTGTGCTGGACATCCGCATGCAACTGGGCAAAGTGACTCACCAGCAGACCGTCGACCATCTCGCACCGGATCAAAGCCTTGCGATTGGGCAAGCCGACCTGGCCGAAGATGAGGCACCGCCCCTTCGCGAACACGCTCCCCTCGATGATCGCGTCCCGATCGATCACGAGCGTGCCACTTTCGCTGTAGACGTTGCCCTTGATCACGCCGCCAATGCGGCCGCCTTCCTTAAGGCGCAGCGATCCATCCGATTCGATCGTTGCTCCCGCCGGGAAAACCGTTGTCACGCGTTCTCGCACAGGGTCGATGTTCAGGACGAACGAAACGACATCGACCTGCTGATCATTGCTTGTTGCATTACTCATTTGGATTCACTCCCTTTCGAATCGGTCGCTTTGTCGCTGTACTGGCCACCCACCAGGATGGGCGAATTCTGTTCCGATGGTTGCTGACTTACCTCGCGCTCACCATGTCGCGGGGTCTCCGGGACGGGACGTCCGCCGCGTCGAACGGGCAGCGGCCCCGCCGGCGGAATTGGCAGAACGGGAGTGGCCAACGCCATCACGGTCGCCGGCACCGGATTAACCGTCACCGTCTTAACGGGTTCAGCCTTTACAGCCACTGCTGCAGCGGTTGTCGGCTCAGCTAAAGGCGCAGCCGCGGCGAGCGGTTGAACAGGCGGTTGCGGCCGTTGCGTGACCGTAGCACTTCCTTGAACTGTGGGCGTGGAAGCGGTGGCAGATGCTTCGACCGTCCGGGGCGCAGTGACGTCAGTCGCTGGCGCCGTGCGCTGAGCAAGCGCCGCGGTCACCGCCGTGCTCGCGTCCGCTTTCAACGGTACATGTATGCTCGGAAGGAACTCCGCGATGAACTTCGCTCGTCCATGCAACCAGATATCCCCGACGACCATCGCCACGAATACCACCGCGATGAGTGCCCAAGCCGTTCGCATCCGCTCAGCATTCAACGGCTTCATCACAAACAGCGCCCGCCACTTACCTTTCGTTACAGCGATGGGCTCCGCCGTACCGGGCGCGGCAAGAACGACCGTCTCTGGAGCTGGTTCGAGACTAACCGCGTCTGAAACTCGGGCCACGTTCGGTGCCGCCGATTTTGGCTGGTCGGGCTGAACCGGTGCCGCTGCTGGCCTCGGAGGAGTCGGCAAGGCAGATCGCGGAGAAACATCAGGTGAAGGGTCATCGAGTCGAATCGATATCATCGACCCGATCACCCTCGCATCGAGTTCTTCAAAGGCCATAGCTTTCCTTTTGATCCATCAGAACACTGCAGGTGCCGCATTCGCACGCGGCATTTCGGGGATACCGGACAGGGCTGCGGCCACGACGCGAGGAATCGCCGCGGCCAACGGCGCCTGAACGAGCGTTGCCGTCGCGATCTCTCTGGTCGCCGTTTGGACAAGCTGAAGAGTCTTCGGGCGGTCGTCGGACGCCTTTACCGCCTCCCCAAGATCCGTGACCTGAGTACGCGCTGCCTCCCGTTCCTGGACGCCCGCCAACGCGGCAGCACGCATCCGCTCGCGAGCCCCGGTGGCCGGCCCTACGATCGGCCGGCGCACCGTCTCACCGTCCGTTTCGATAACGTCTCCGACAGCCGGTCCATCCGCCAACTTTCCAGAGGAGTTAACGGCTGTGCCTCCGAAATGTTGAGCGGTGACTTCCTGCGAAGAACGTCGAGCGTCCTTTGCGTAAAAGTCTTGGACCTGCCCGAACTCCTCCGGCGGTGCAAACGCCGAATGCCGCTTCAATTCGAGCATGGCCGCCTCGAGGCCCTCCTGATTGAAGCCGGCCTCCAGCTGCTCCTTTTCATGCACCCGGGCCAACTTCACCGCCTCGTTGGGGCTCACTCCTCGTAGCACGAGATCAGCGTAGAACACCGGTCCTTGCGACGGGTCCATCGAGGCCGTATTTCTCATCTTAAGCAACATCGGGATACCAACAAGCTTTCCGCCGAACGCCCCGTGCATTGAGTGGAGCTTGGCAAGCAGCGTCTGCCCGGTGTTTCTCCCGGCCGAATGCAGGACGAAAACTGAGAACTGATCACCCTGCCCGTCGATGCGAAAGATGAGCGAGGTTCGGCGCTGGCAAAGCACATCCTGACTATTTCCAAACGGGCACCGGTCGCAACCGACACATTCTGTTTCGCCGGCCCGCGTCGACTCGGCGATTCGAATCGCTTTGACGCCGTCGCCAACGCAGACACGTTTGCCGTCCGAAAGGCGGCGCGCCTCGAACTGCTGCGTAAGGAGCAACTCGGGCTTGTTATACGGCAACAGGATCGGGATCCGGAGTAGCTTTTTCGGGTCGTGGTTCTCGCCCTCACCCTCTCCGGCCGTCTTCTGACAGTTAAGGAGCTTCTCGTGAAGAGCGTGCTTTACCCACGTGCCATCCGGGTTCTTTCGCCGGGTATGCACTTCGAAGTAGTCGAAATGTACGAGTTGACCCTCTGCCCCCGCCTCACCTGGGCGGACTTCGCCCATGCGAACCGTGCCGAGAATAGGGGTGTCGAATTCGAGTCCAGTTACCATTGCTTCCTCCTTAAGTCAGTGGAGGTAATTTCAACAGATTGCGATTCCATTTCTAGCCCAGACTTTCAATGCCGAGTTTCGTGACCCCAGATCGCCGTTTTTCCCGTCAAGAAGCGGATGCTTTCGTCCAGTCTCGCAATCTCCCCATCCACATCCCCACCGTTCCGCGCCGGCACGTCGATCACACGAACGCCAGACCCATTGTGCAGATGGACGCGATATGCGTGATCAACGGTCGTTATCGTGACTCCGTCGATTTCACTCTCTTCAGAGATCGTCCGAGTCCCCGTACAAATCAACATTCCGCGTGCGTCGTCAATTGCCGCATCAATCCACTTGGCTTGGCCAATAACGGCGCCACCGACCTCGGTCATATGGAAACCCAGGTAGCCTTGCAGCTTCGGTACGACCGATTGCCAAACGTCTGGCGCCGGGAGGCTAAATCGCTGGCTTCCGTTCGTCTCTCGGGCTACCACACCGATTGCCATCACGACCTCGGGCCAGACCTCCCCCGGCCCGATCGCATGGACATATCGTTCGATGCTTGCAGTTCGGTTGTGCATGGCGAGCGACACCATCTCGCGCTCGAAATCCTTCATGGTCTCCGGCGATATCACCGTCGCCCCGGTTAGGGGTATCAGACGATCCAATGCGCGAACCCGGTAAGGGGTTGCAGCCCGAAGAATCCGGGTTACTTCCGACATGAACAGGTACTGTCCGCGAATCGACTCACTAAGGCACCGACGATTCCTGGGCAAGAGGATTGGTACGCCAAACAAGGCCCCGCTATGCGTTCCAATTGCATGTTCAGTCATATCAGATTCCCAGGAAGAATGAATTGTTGGTGTGCTCGAGCGCATTCGGAACATCACGAAGAAGGCCTACTGCTCGAAAGAGCACCGCCACCTCCACTTGCTCGAGACGCGGAAACTCGCTGCAAAATTTTGTGAACCCATGGGTCCGCGATGACATCACGCGGCCCTTCTCGTCTTTCAACGTCAGTAGATCGGGATATCTGTCGGTCGCAGCCAAGAGCGTTGCAAGTGCCTGTGCACGACGTAATGGTGGATTTCCAACGTTGTTGAAGATAGACCGCACTTCCTGACAAACATCGGTCGGCCGAGCGAAGTGAGTTTGTCCGAACTGCCTGAATGTTTGCTCGACGAATCCTTGAAGATCCGCGGCACCGGGTCTGGATAGAGAGTTCACGCGTTTCATGGTATCGACGATACGTGATCGCCTTCCGATATCCAGTGCTCTCGCGACACGATGGCAGGGTCACACCGCCCCTTGAAAACACAACGCGGGCCTGTACGCTGCATTCAAACAGGAGCGATATCGAATGAACGCGAACGCGGCGGTCCAGCATCCTGCCCATCAAGGCATCTGGAGTGGTCAGAAAAGAATCTCGGTCGGTCGCGATCTAGCCAGTTACACCAAGGCTGTGACCGACGACGAATATCATGGTGACGCAGAGAACGTCTCGTCGACGCAACTCAAGTCGATGCTGAAAACGCCGCAGCATTTTCTCGCGGCTGTTCAGGGTGCCGGAAAGGACACGGCTGCGCTGGAGTTCGGCAGGCTGGCCCATATGGCGGTCTTCGAGCCTTGGCGCTTTGAGGATCGTGTCCTGCCCTTCGATGGTGAATTCAATCGGCGTTATCGAGAATGCAAAAAGTTTGTCTCCGAACATCCTCATCACTTCGTCATTGGCCAGGACAAGTACGACGCGCTGCTGGCCATGCGGAATGCTGTCCGCTCGCATCGATTCCGAGGACGCGCACTCGGTGAGTGGTTCGACGAGGGTGAGCCAGAGAAAGCGATCTACTTTGTTGAGAGAGTCACAGGGGTCAAGTGTCGAGTCAAGGTCGACTGCTTGCATCCAGAGTTCATCTTCGATCTGAAGTCGACGCTGGACGTTCTCCCTCGCTCGTTCAGCTCTGCCGTTCAGAACTACCACTACGATATGTCGGCGTTCATGTATCAGACTGGAGTGCAGTACTTCACCGGCGAAGAGCGCCCGTTCATTTTTGTGCCCGTCGAAAAGGAAGCGCCCTATAGCGTCATGACGTACACAGCCGGTGATTCTTTGCTCGAGAACGGGGCACAGAAGTTCGAGGATGCGTTGACTCGGCTGAAGCATGCGCGCGAGTACAATTCGTGGCCGGGCTACGCAGGTGAGTACGTACTTGAGATCGATCGCTGGCGTGAATACAAGTCTAACCATCAAATTCTTGGCGACTGAGCAGCAGGGGACTAGCCGGCCCATGTGCGGAGCCGGCCACTGTCAACGTGCACGAAATGCTTGGTGGCGTAATATCCCACGCCACCTCCCCGTAAATACATACCAAGCTTGGCCAGATAGTCAGTAGGGACGTCAGGGACCTGTATGTCGGCAGCTCGACCGACCATATGCATTGAGTTCCGTGCCGACCCTTCGGTAAGGTTGTTCGTGGCACTTGTCCTATATCCGGACGTGACAATGATCGGTCTCTCCATCCCGGCCTGCGCAAACCACCCGTATACTCCGCACAGAATGTCCAGAAGCGTCGGGTTCATCTGTACCACTGCGCCCGCCCGAACATCTCTCAACAACGTACAGCACCGCACATAAGCATCAACAACAAGCTTCCCGTCACTCCAGTACACGGTTCGAAGCTCCTCCCCGGTTTCCTTTCTCTTCAGCCAGAGCGCCCGCGGCCGCGACCAATAGTCGCCACTCTGTTGAGCCAGGATCTCCGGAGCCCATGCGGCAGCGGCAAGCAGTGCGGTACTCTGCAGGAACCGGCGACGAGGCAAGCTTTCAAGTGGAGAGTGGATGGGAAAATTTTCCATCCCTCATTTTTTCTGGACTTTCACGTACCATCCAGCGTGAAACGAGGCCCAAGCCGGGGCTCTTTCCAACAGAAGGCGGAAAACTGAACCAAATAAAAAAGGGGAAGCACGCTTCCCCCCTTCCCTACGTATGGCGATGATCATGCTCGTTTTGCTGACCGTAGTACACGGCATCAGCATCGATGTTTCGCCGATCGTCCTCTGCAGCCTGCCACTCTTCCTGTTCCCGCACACGCTTCTGCTGTGGCGTCTCGCCTAGGTCAAAAAAGCCAGCGATGAAGCAATACAGCACGAACAGGCCAACGGCCCATTCAAGCAACGTTTTCATATCTGCTCCTGGGTGATGCAGAGCAGCTCTCCCGGGGGTGAGTTGCCCCGCGGGTCGGTAAGCCGGTTTGCCGGTTGGGCTGGTTCCCCAGCTGGTCATTTGAAACTGGAATCTTCTCGTTTCAGTGTGAGCCATCATGGTATCGAAGCACTGCGGCGGTGACAATCGTTACCAACTTCTTGACAGGAATTATCCACAACGTCGGGGCATAGGTTGCCGGTTTTAGAGCAGATCGGATGCGTTTGTATACATCTTTAAAGATTACAGTCCTTGTTTAATATGTTTAGCCTGCCCGACGCCTCGTGTGACAAGCGGTAGCGAGATGAGAGGTAACCGTCGATACAGGAAAGGTAACTATACGCACGGCACTTCGAAGCCGTCAGGTTGCAACCTTTGCGAAGACACGGTGCCCGGATCTAAGGGACGTCGGGTAAAAGCGGTTACCTGAGGGCTACCGTTGCTCTGTTGTTGAGCATGCGGGCGTTGCGGCAGCCAGATCTACAGCCGTCACGCTCTTTTCGGGCGAGGCCTCGCTTTCAAACGGCGAGTTGTGGAGAATTTGCCACGAGATCAAAGGCACGGAACACGAATTTGCTGCGTTCTAACCGAGAAACAACCGCAAGCGACAAGGTAACGACTTTTACCGTGATGGCGCCGGCAGTATGGGCTCCGGACAGAACGCGAGAGGACAACCATAAAAGTAGTTACCAATCAGTCGGGACGGGGGTATCCCGGGCGCACGGCGAAGACAAAGGTAACCACCTTTACTGGCTAACCTGGCACTCCCCGCTGCCGTCTTTCGCATCGTTAGCTGCGAAGCGAACGAGCCCGATTTAACGTTGCGCTACGAATAAGCCCCCAAATGGGGGTTTCTTTCCCTCTTCCCTCTCACATGACACCCGTATATTTTGCTTCCAGTCAGGAAGTGATGAGTTCCATCTAGCCACAACGATGTTCGACAAGAAACATCGTCTCGGGCGTGTCGCAAGCGACTCGAGTTTGGCGTTTGGCGAAGTGCGTTGCGGCCCATTCAGGGCGCTACTCGGTATAGGGATGGGCGGGAAATGAGCGACATCGGTACGAAGTCAACTAGGCTACTGGCTGTGACGCCGAGCAAGGCGATTATTCCTGTGGAGAAGCATGCCACGTCCGTGACGATGCGCAAGGCGAAGGAAGCTATTTTCGTCTTTCCGGAAAAACCGTTGTCCGTCCTGCAGCGTCGCCTTTTCAATGCGTGCGTGTACTTTGCGCAGCGCAAGCCCGACCTTCAGAGTTGGGTGGTTCAGTTATCCCAGCTCGAGCCTATCATTGGGTACAACGACTCCAGTAATCGCCGATACATCATGGGCGAACTCATCAGCCTGATGAAGGCCCATGTGATCTGGGATGCGACGGTAAATCCGGAAGACCGAAAGCTAACAGCGTCTACCTTGCTCGCGGACGTCACCTACCTTGTCGACCAGCGTGCCTACGAATTCTCATTTAGCCCGAAGCTGCGCGGAGTCTTGCTGAACCCGGAGATCTGGCAACGCCTCGATTTGGCCATCTCCCAGCGATTCCGCTCGATGGGAAGCCCACCTCTATACGAGTGGTGCAAGCGCTACGAGCGCACGGGTACGACGAGCCGTTGGGCATGGGAAGACTTCCGGCATGCGGTCGTTGGGATCGTCAAAGAGGATTCGATTTATCTCCAGTACAAGTTCTTCAAGTCGAAGATCCTTAAACGTGCAATCGCAGAAGTGAACGAACTTTCGGATATCGACGTTACCCTGAGAGAGCACAAAAACGGGCGTGTGGTTGAGCAGATACAGTTCGAAGTGCATCGAAAGAATAGTGGCCAACTCGCTGCTGACGTGAATCCGGATCTTCCCGACGACTCCCCGTCAGCAGTCACTCTCCTTGAGAAGGTTTTGGAGATCGGCGTGACGCCAAATCGAGCTGCACAGATCGTGAACGACTACAGTGCCAACGATATCCGTGCTGCCCTTCGACACGTGCTGCTTCGCGACGCGGCAACAGACAAAGAGCCGTTAAAGAGTCGAGCGTCGTTTTTCATTTCGAGTCTAGAGAATGGATATGCTCGCCCCTCTGCTGTCTCTGCCCGGACCTATGTGAAGAAAGAAGCTTCCCCCGTGCTGACCGATGCGCATCTTCGAGAAGGTTTCATGCGTAGCCGGGATCCTCAGGCGGAAGCCGCATTCCTTTCTATGGCATTGGACGAACAGGCGAAGGTGCTCGATGAGTACAATCAGTCAGCCGCCCACAATCAACTTCGCTACGATCCCGCGAAGAATTCTAAACTGGCTAGAACAGCGTTTATCCGATATCTGAACAAACGTCTGTGGGGCGAGGCAAGCGACGCTGACGTTTACGCCTTTCATTTTCACAAAGCCAACGCGTGAAACAGCCGGACCTACCCCGAGTGGATCGAGAGCTCCATCGGTCTCGGAGTCTCCCTCCTGCCCCTTCCCTCCCCCGCTCGCACACAGCGCTTCGCGCGTGACACTTGACCATTAATGGCCGATAACTGGCCAGCTGCTGTCAATAGCTGCTCAATCTGACGCCCAAGCAATATACGTCTCGACAAGAATGGCCGCTTATTGGGCAAGTCTGGCCAATAATTGGCCATCGACGGATGAGTCGATTTCACGACTACGAGAGAACACCAGAAGGCGCTTATTTGACTTTATTCCGAACGTACCGCTACGCGGCGCACCGAGAGCGATTTTCGCGCACCACGCCAGTTTCAGCGCTGAAACTTCAACGCGCCTCAGTCTTTGACGACGCACACGTGTTACGTTATGTCGACTCAAGTTTCCTGAAAAGCAGAGATTCGACCATCTTTTATAACCGATGTCGTCGCCGATGTATTGGAGGTACGCCCCCCGCCGCTCGGTATGCGAACCGCGAATACACTTCAGGACCCGCGATGGTCATAGGGCATCGCGGCCAGTTTCAGCGCTGAAACTGGCCCATGGGGTGCGGAAAAGTAGCGGTGTCGTGTCGCATCATTCGCCGTTGCGGCTTCTGGGAGCGAGTCACCGGACCCGGTTGGGCTCGGTCGGACCGCGGCGAGTGGGGCTTGTGGTTGGTGTGTGGTGAGATCGGAAGTCGGTTTCAGCGCTGAAACTGTGGCATGCATATTGTCTGGCTTCGTTCCGTCAAAGAAGGTTCAACATCTGCCACGTGTGTTCTTGATTTTTCAGGCATCGGAGGATATTGTGCTTGTGAATTCTCGAGGGAGATATGAGTGGGAAAAATATTCGCGGTTGCTAATCAGAAGGGCGGGGCGGGTAAGACGACGATCGCTCTGAATCTGGCCGGTGCTTACACCTACGACGACCCAGAGTTAAAAGTTCTTGTTATTGACACTGACTCACAGAACACCTCGGTTCGTTCGTCAGGCGTGGGTGAAGAGCCGCTACCGTTCTTGGTGGCTGGGTTGGCCGGGGCGGGGAAGGGCCTTGGTCGACAAATTACTACGATGGCACGGGACTACGACCTGGTGCTAGTCGATTGCCCTCCTAGCGTCGATAACCCGAATACAGAGAACGTTGTTCAAGTCGCCGACTTCGTACTTGTCCCGATGGACGCTTCGCCAGCCGATGCGTGGAGTACGGAGGGTATGCTGCGTCTTGTGCGCCGCGTCATCGGACCAGATCCAAAACGATGCGGCATCGTGTTTAATCGCGTAAATACGAAGACCGTGGCCTATGCGGAAATCCGTGAAGCGATGGGCGAAGACAATCCCTATCCAATATTGAAAAGCACGATCTCGTTGCGAGAGGTTTATAAGAGTTCGGTCGGTACTGGCACGACCGTATTCACTGCTATCAAGGGGCAGCGGAGTAATAAGCCTGCGCGCGAGGAGATCATGAACGTGGCGATGGAAATGTTGCAAATTATCGGTTTAGCGGAGTAATTTTAAATGAACGATAAACCCCAAAGTCAAAACACCAACCGTGGTCGACTGGCCAAATCCCTGCGCAGAGGTCTCGCCATGGAACGAGGGGATGTTGATGGCCGTCTGGATGCACAGGGTATTCAACCTAACGCCGCTTCCTCGACCGACGCAGGCGCCAGCACAAGCCCGGCCGTTGCTACTTACGGCGGGCGCGGCAACTCGTCCGCGGTCAAGCCGCGGTTGACGCTGCCGTTGAGCGAGCTCGTTTCAAATCCTTTCAATCCGCGGACTTTCTATAGCCCGGAGGCAATTGACGGGCTGGCAGTGAAACTCAAACGCGACGGGCAGTACGAAACGATCAAAGTAACCGAGAACGCACGCTTTCCCGGCAAGTACGTGATCGTTGACGGCGAATATCGCTTTCGCGCGAAAAAAAGCCTTGGTGAGGAATTCATCGAGGCTGAGGTTCTCCCCGTATTAAGCGATCGTGACCTCTACCTGATAGCAAACCGCATCAACAAGGACCGGACCGCACAGAGTGTGTTTGACGATGCAGTTGGCTGGAAGAAAGTGCTCGACGAAGGCGTTTTCCCCGATCAGGACTCACTGGCAGCCAGCCTCGATATCAGTAAATCGCTGCTCTCAAAAATCCTGAAGCTGAATGCGCTGCCGGAGACGTTGCTGCGTCGAATGGCGGAGAGTCACACCCAAATTGGCATCACCAACGCCTACAACATCACCCTGATGTTCGAACGAAGGGGCTTGGAGACGGCAGAGACCTACCTCGAGCAGGTGATTAACGGCGAGATAAGCTCGAAGCGTCTGCAGGAGATTAACGCGAAGGCGGACAATGATAGTTCTCCGCGCCAGACACGATCGCACTACAGCGCACGCGTCCAATTCTCGGCCCGTAACGGCGCCGAGATTGGAGAACTCAAGCGATTCCGTGACGGTCGGACCCAACTGAAACTTGAGGGCCTTACCGAGCAACAACAGGAGACCCTTTCTGAGCGCTTGGAGGCCCTCGTACGTGAGTTCGTCGAGTCGTCCGTCAACCCTGGTCTACCGAGCGAACAGAGCGGCTCTTAACGCTTCGAGATCTGGCTTGATGACGCCGCGAAAACGGGACGATTTCGGGACGAGAACAGAAGGGGAAGGAGCAATGCTACGACTAGGAAAACGGATTAGGCTGACATCGGAAGAGAGGGCGAAGTTCAAATGTATAACTGGTCAGACGACATTGCCGACGACCATTGACCAACACAACTGGGCGCTGGGTCGAACCGCTGAGTTTTACCGTCTGCTGGCCGCACAAGAAAACTCCGCGGATGCGGAGCTTCTTGCGCGGATAGCAGAAGGGGAGCTGATTACGGCTGCGCCGGCATCAGAACCAGACAAGCGATAACGCTGCTTGCATAACGCCCGATACCAGGCGCTTCACAGAGCGTTGCCAGCTGTTTTGCAAAGCCCTTCTCCACAAGAATCTCGACCACCTCTTCGAGACAGGAGAGATCGCCAACGAGCGACGGATACTCATCGAAGTTTTTGAGCAACACTTCTGGATACTTGCCCGCGAGCTCGATGAGATGGCTGCGGGCTTCCGATATTGCTTGGCGACGCAGGGCACGTTCCGACAAAACGACGTTCGACATGACAATCTCCAAAGGAGCTTGCGAAGACGTCGTCCCCCAACGAGGGGAATCGAGTCCCCGCGCGGGTTGAAAACACATCTGAACCGAATCTCGATCGCATCGAGATACAGCCCAGTAGTGGTGTTGCAGATGACAAGCCGCCAGAAAGGACGACGTCAGACAGGAAGGCCGAAGGACTTCCTAGGCTACCGAGGTAGCAAGCCGTCCACGAAGGGACGAGCAAGATCCGATGGATCTCGCGGGAAAACAAGGCACGCGCAGTGCACTGAATTCAGCTCGCAACGGTGGAAGCGTGCAAACCCGAGGGGGCTTGGAGAAAATCTTGGGAAAGGCCTCGGTGCTTTTCCCGAAATTTCCCCGAAGAAGGTTTGCGTTCTAGGGAGGCTCGAAAGGGTGTGAGTTCCAGCTGCTCGGTACGACAATGCGCCTATTGTTTTTTAGCGCGCTCGGAAAGTCAAGGAATTTACTTCCTGATGAGAACTCGCCCGACCGTCAATCAATCAATTTGCCCGGGCAGTAGCGGGCATCGCCTCGAGCAGCATCAGCCGCCTGGTCAGCTCTCCCTCGACCCAAGACGATTTGCTTTCTGCGGAATCTGGCACAGAACCGGCCAGTTCATCTAGCACCTGCCGCGCCTCTGCCGGCGAGTTGGACCTTTGCTTGAAGCGATCGACGAGGTCGGTATCCAGCCACAGGGAAGTACGCTTGCCGTCAGCGAGCCGAACCGGGACCGACTTGCGACGCTGCCGTTTCTTCCCTCGGCCTTCTTGACTACCTCCAGTGGCGGACACCACTTCTTGCAACGCCTCTTTGAGCGCATCTTTCACGTCAGCGCGTGTAACCCCCTGAGTCGACCCAGTCGAAGCGATCGAAGCGAGCCTCTCGTTGACGATCGGTGTGAACCCGAGCACAAACTCTGCAAGCGCAACGCCCGTTACGCCGGACTGCGTGAGCAACCGGACGGCTTCGCCAAGCAGAAAGCGCGCATTGGGGTCGTTGAGGTCAGATGACATAGTCCAGTTTCCTGCTTGGAGTGTATCAGCATAGGACTATCTGGGGCTAGTCCACCTTGCCGAACAGGCTATGCCTACCAATTTAGGCCCTTGAAACATAGAGAACCTATGCAAAAATACCATTGCAACGGCATCGCACCAGCATCTCACATAGAAATCATAGCTATGCGCCTATACCACGTATGAGACTTGTCGCCAGCCGAAAAGGTGCCGCGCGCGGGCCGTGCTGTGGTTGCAGGGTTGCTCAGCGTTTTTCTACAGGACAATCTACGTCTGTGTTCCGACAAATCTCTCAAAGCTTCCCAACTTCCAGCGGGTCGGAGCCTCGCCAGCTAAGGCGCTGCCGAGGGAATGATGGTATTTTCGCATAGCCAAGATGGTCCTTCCGCGGGGGAATCATGGTAAGTGCGCCGTGATACCGATGGCACTTTGGCATAGGCACGATGTTCAGCCGCCCGATCGATGGTATTTTGGCATAGGCGATCGGTGGATAACTCTAACGATGGCCGGCCAAGACTGGTCTTGACCATCATTAAACGCTATGATGTTGACGCATACCCATGCACCGACGTCATTGCCAATGCCAAAGAAGCCGCGCCTGCCAAATCAAGTGCCAGAACAGATCGGTCCTGAACTTAAATGGCTGGAGCAGGACAATGCACCAGATAGCGACAGCTATGAGGTGCTCTCGCGTGACGAGAAACCCGGCACGCCCCAGACGCCATTGTTCTCGGCTGACGAGCTGTTCCTGCCCGAGCGTCCCGGAACGTACCGCAAGCCGGTCGCCGCTATTCACGCTATCCCAGTCCAGCGCGACAAAAACCTGAAGCTGTCTGCTCGAAAGCTCATGGACGCGCTCGCGCTTGCCGTGCAACTCGATTTGCGTGCTCGGGGCAGGGAAGCGGCTCAGACGCTCATCCGGAAGATCCGTGAAGACCGTGCGACGCCGCTCTTCGAAATCCGTACTCACCGGCTCGCCGAACTTGCCGGGCTATCAACCACTAACAAGGACCGGATATACGACACCCTCGCGGAGCTGCTCAACTTCCAGTTTATCTGGAACGTGTTAGGCGAGGATGGCAAAGCGCAATACGAATCGATCGCAGCCTTTCTCATCCGACGCGACAAGGGGGTCGGCAGTCAGGCGGGGACTACTCGCTTTGCTTTCGAACCTGAGGTCCTTCTGTGGTTTCTCGAGCCGACCATGTGGGCCAACCTCAACTGGTCAGTGATGGCGAGCTTCGGACGTGACGCCGGCTCGGGCGAGGCAGCTTTCGGGTTGTATCAAAACGCGTGGCGCTATATCGGCACCAACGCCAAGGTTACGCCGATTCTGGATCTTGCGACGTGGATAGACTTGATTCTCGGCCCATCCCGCTTTGTGATCATTGGCGAGCGGAAGGAAAAGCAGGCCCGCGAATATGGGGAGTTCAAGCGGACCTACCTTAATCCAGCAATCGCGATGCTCAATGCGCATCCGGCTTTGACGCACGAGATCGCAGTTGAGGAATTCAAGTCCGGCCGCAAGGTCACCAAGCTGCGTTTCAAGTTCACGGAAAAGCGTCAACAGGCTTTCGAACTGCCCCTCGGCTGGCCAGATGACACGATCCAAAAGCTGAAGGATCTGGGCTTCACGGCAAAGGATATGTCGACTTTGGCACAGCTCTATACCTATTCTCAGGTCAAAGAGGCTATGTCCCGTATGCCAGTTTCCGAGGCACGCCTGAAGGCGCGAGGGGAGGTGATTCAGTCCCGGGAAGCGTTCTTCCGCGCGATCTTGCGCAATGTTTCGACGGAGCAGACCCAGACGGAGGAGGCGGACCAGAAGGCTTTGGAAGAGGCGCGCCGACTTCAACAGCAAACAGAATTGCAGCGCCGGCAGGAGGCATTGGAGGCCAAATTCAAGGCGCACCAGCGATCGTTGGTAGCAAGAGGGTTGCAGTCCCTACCCGAAGACGAGCGTAACCGGCTCATTCAAGCGCACCTGAACGCCAGCCCTGCGGATCGAGCGTTGTACAAAGAAGGAGAGGCTCGAGCCGCTTGGCTCATCCTGTTCCAGCAGTGGCTTATCAACGCGCGACAGGATCTTTTCCAGCGCTGGCTTCCCGAACTGCATGACAGGGATTTTCAGACCTGGCTTGTCTGGCAGTTCACAGACAGGACGACCGACGGCGCCGGCACGTAAGCGGACTCAAATGCCCTGGCACGGGAGACTCGACGCGTGCCTCACGCAGTGGGCGCGCACGTCAATTAGATGAACTCTCGCGTTGGAGCGAATTGTTTCTGGTAGGAGCGATCCCGAATATCCTCACCTTTGAGGGTTATATACGCTTTGGCGCCTATCATGCAGCCATACGGACGAATCAAAGATTCGTCCGAGACCCCGTCTACAGGAAGGGAGGCAGATTCTGTGTCAACAAGGCTCAAAAAAACCGGCCGCTGGGGCCGGTTTTTGAGGGAAGAGAAGGGCGGTTCACAACGCGAAAAATGGTCCTTGGCCACCAGAGTTCACTGTGCCTGCGATCGCGGTATAGATCGACCGCCCCCAGAATGCCGATAGACCCCAGTCGAAGATGTTTGTTGACCCGCTTTGAGCTGCAAAATCGTCCATCGCGTACGCCCCCCGAGCCACCATTGCATCGGCATTGCCCACGTCGAAATCGAGCGATACGTTGTTGCCGTTCAAGCCCTGAATCATCGCCGAAAAACTCATGGTCGATGCGGGGCAATAGAACGTACTTCCTGAGCAGGCGGGGATGGAGTCATCGAAGAAGAGTCCGTTTGAACCGCTGTCGAGAAATGATTCCGGGAACGTATTGCCGTTGAACGTCGTGCTGAAATCGTAGTTGCTGTTCAACGTGTAGACCTTCGCGGATCCCAGCGCATTATCAGCTTGTGTATCGATGCCGAAAGTAAGCGTGCCGGAAGCACTCGATACCCCTGTTGGCGGAACGCTCGGCAATGTCAGCACGACTCCATTGTTGTCGTGCGCGAACATGCTCACGGGATTCGTCACCTGGTCTGCCAAGGGAACAGTTGTGCCGAGGCATGTCGTAGCATTCGCGGGGCAACCGTAATACCACCCCGGGGACGTCGTTGCCACGCAACTCGCACCACAATCGGCCGCGTTCAAGCCAACACCGAGAATGCCGTTCGCGCCCATTACAGAGGGGCTGTTCAGGTCCGTCACGCCAGTCGGAATGCAGTTGCTCGTGGCCGAGCCACTGACAGCCGGATCCGCGATCAACTGGATAGGGGTGGTTGAAGCCACTTCACCGGCAAGCTTGATGTCCACTTGTGCGACGGTGCCCCAAGCCGTTCCGGAACCGAAGGTCGTGCATTCGGTCAACGTGCCGCCGGCTGCTGCGGAGACCTTCTGCAGCGGAAGAGTGACTTGTGAGTCGAACAGACGCAGCCCAAACGACCCAGTGTCGACGAGAACGTCGTTGATAGTCTGGCAGTTAGATGTACCCGGGACACAGATCGTGACCGAAGTGTAGAGAACGTTCTGCGCGCTCCACGCATTCGGGCCAACCGTGACGGACATCTGGTTTGCGACGACGGTAGGCGACGCGCCCGTCGTCGGCTTGCCGTTCGTTTGGCCCGCAGGCGCGGAAGTCGAACTACCCGAGGTCGTCGAAGCTGCGGAGTTCGCACTTCCGCCGCCTCCTCCGCAAGCTGCCATCGAGGCGAACAGGCACAAGGCCGCTGAGATCATGAGGAATTTTCGCATCGTCGGGTCCTTTATCGAATGTCCGAGCGCGAGACGCCGCTGGGAACTGCACTCGGGATGTAGGCGCGACCAGCATAGAAGCCCATATGGCCACTTGATTGAAATACGAAGTCCCCAGACGACACAGAGACCGGGCCGATGCCACCGTGAGCCTGGCGGTACGCTCTCACGCTCGCACTTGCCTGGTCCACGTATGCTCCCAGCAGTTGCTGGACATTCGGCGTAGACGGGCCACTCCAGGTCACTGCAAAGACTTTTCCGCCGGCAACGTATTCCCGCACGACTGTCGTACTAGGCAAAACCATTTCGTTGACCGTGTAGCCCACGCTCGCCGTTGCCGGCTTATCTGCGGTTTGGTGGTTGGCGACCAGCCTGATCTGATCATCCGACACGGTGGAAACACTGCCCCCGAGTGACGCATTGGCAAGCGTACTGATCGAGCAACACGCCGTCGCTGCCAGTGTCAGCAAATTTCTTCTCATCGTTAGACACTCCGGTTTATGGAATCAAGGCAGAAGTCACGGATTTCGATGCCGAGACTTCCTGTCAGGAAGTATAAAGGAGGTCATTTCAAAAACGAGTAGTGTCGGATTTTTGGATCGGGCCCGCAGTACTCTCAATGCCGGAATCTCGTTATGATCGACACGTTACGGCTAAGTCTTCGTCACAATGAAACTGCGCGACGCCCGCAAGAAGGCCTACCAGATCCACACGCGAGTCCGAGCCGTGAACGGACTTTTAGCGACACCTGCAAGCGATCGCGACGCGGTGCGAATCGCTCGGATATGGGTATTCGGTTCGACTGTGAAGGGCTCGAGCGAGCCTCGAGATCTGGACTTGCTAGTAGACCTATATCCTTGTGGGCGACGCTACTCAGCGAAACGTCACGAGGCTGCTTTCGATCGCGAACACTTCAAGCGCTACGGAGCCCGCCGTAGCCGCTCCTCAACTATGGTGGCTCTCAAATGGCTCAAGCACGGTATGCGGGGCCTCTCCCTGCACCGGCTGACTGACGAGAAAGTGGGCATAGATAGGATGGTAGAGATCTATCCGCGCTTTCTCCTCGACAGGCACTTCGCCGGCGAAGCCGTGGGCCTTTCCCGGCCGGAATTGTCCGAAGAGGAGATCTTCCTGGTCCAGACCGCGCGCATTCGGGATCCCGTCTACCTCCAGCCTCACAGAGCTCCGCGTTGACGATTGAGTGTCGCGGCTCACTCCCCAGAGGATTGTCGCGTGCCTCCACGATCGACCGCGATGGAACTAGCGTCCTGTGAGGAATTTCTCTGTTTCGAACGCCCGGGCCGTCTCTTCGTCGTCGATGTATACGCGGGTGGTATTTAAATCGGCATGACCGAGATTGTTGGCAACGATCAGGAGGTCGGCACCGGATGCGACCAGATTCTTTGCAAAGCTGTGTCGTAACCAGTGGGTAGAGGCGCGTTCAAGCTTGTCCGCTTCGACGGGATCGCGAGCATCCCACCACGCCAGTGCCTCCTTGAAGATTGCCTTCACCAGCCGGTACAGGGAGGAGCGGTCCGTGATGCCGTCGATCGTTCCAAGATCGCGGCGCAGGGCGCGCACGCCGCGGGCGCTGAGATTCCTGCTGAGTTCAGGGGTGCGCCGCCGGGCGCCAAGAAGAAGCGGGGTGGTTTCTCCAGGCGCAGGCAGCGATGAGAGGCCGTAGGCCACCCGATAATCCTGCAGACTGCCCATGACGGCAGCGCAGGAAACCGTCCGTCGCTGGCCGCCTTTCCCCGATTCGACCTCAAGCATCCAGACACCTTCCGGATATTCGGGATGCTTGGCTCGCTGCGCGGCGGTGAAGCGGACGAATTGAATCGAACCCATCGACGCGTTGATTGCCTCGGAAGTCCGCAAACCGGTTTTCGTGAACAGTTCCATGACGAAGAGATCACGAGCCTGCTTTGCCCGTTCCCGGTCGGTCCGGCACTCCCGGGCAGCGATGGCGTCGCGGGCGAGCTCAATGCCGTCCTGGCCGACGAACCGCTTCTGCTTTTTGCCACGCTGACGCCTCTTTCCGGCGAGCCCATAACCGGCGAAGGGGTCAGCCCGAAGGTACTGGACCGCAACCAGCCATTTGAAAAGGCTGCCGGCGATAACCTGGCTCTGGCGTGCCGAGGCCTTGCTCAGAGCCTTGCGGAACGGCGTCCACCGCGGATCGCCGCGCGGCACGCGCCCGGTGCAGATAGCAGCCTTGTCGGGCGCCTTCAGGAATGAAAGATAGTCGCCGGCTTCTTCCAGCGTCCATTCCGAGATAGGCGTATCGATCCATCTCGCGTACCAGAACAGCCGGCGCGCCTCGACCACGTACTGGGCCAGGGTCGTCTCGGCCAGACGGCCGTCGCCAGCTATCTTAGTTTTCAGCCACTGGATCACGACGTCCTGCTCCGAGAGGCCGGCCGGAAGGACCGGGCTGGTCGCCCGATTGCGCGGCGGCGCGCTTGACAGGTTCTCGACGACATATGACTCGATAACGAGCTCGGTGGACATGGGTTTCGTTTGGATTTGGAGGGTCAGATAGGCGGCGTTTTCAGAATCTGCTACATTCGTACAGAATGCACCATTATACAAATAATGATGCAAAATGGTGAAAAAAAGTGGTTAAAACTACGATTTTATTTACTGCGGCTCGACCCGACCGTATACTGGCTACAGGGTCCGTCGCCTAGCGCTGCACGGTCCCGGCGCTGATACCAAAATCCCTGAGGATTCCATGGCTCGCCCTCGAATCACCTTCACTGACAACCAGATGCGCGGGATGATTCCCGTAGCGGCAGCTGCCGATCGCACCGCCGCGCCAGGTGATAACGGTCGGTTTCTCGATGAGTTCATCGCCGGCGTCGCGCGCTGTACGGGCCGAATTTACGGGCAATCGACCTACGAACGACTGCTCGACGCTTTCCATATCCGCCGGCGCCCGTCCGCACAGACTTGGAGCAAGGCGATCCAGCGAGCGCATGCTTCTGGCATCGAACTGCTTCCATCAACGCCCGGTCCCACTGACGCGGTACTGCGCCCCGTCGACCACCAGCGATCCACATCGACCGTTACGCTCGCCGTAGCCCAGCCTATTCGTGACGACGACGAACGCATCGAGCTGAAAGTTCGAATACAGGTGGCCGAATCCGCACTTCGAGATGCTTACGCCAGAATCTCCGGACTGGAAGCGCAGCGGGCATCGCTCCTTGACCGCGCAGCGACCGCGGAAGCCACCGCAAAGGTCGCGGGCAAGCAGATCGAGAACGAACGTACCGAACACGCTTCGCAGGTCAAGGCGTTGACTGATCGGCTCGGCGAACTGAGCAATACCGTTACTCAGCTTTCAGGACTTGAGCGGCATCTTCATCTTCAGACTGATGCGTTGCGCCAGGAGCTCGGCCAGCAGCGAGATCTCTATAAAGCCCGAGCCGAAGCCGCGGAAAAGGCGCTCGCCGCCGAGAGGACTCAGGCGGACGCGATGCGGCAGATCCTGGGAAATCGGACCACTTCGCGACCGAATTAATCCATACGGACCCACTCGGCGGCTCAGAGATCGCCAATTTCCCTTCTGGAAGTGTTGTGCGTTGACGTTAACTGCTGTGCCGATTTCGCACGGAGATTACACCGTCTCCACGACCGACTATCCTGTACAGGTCGCACGCGAAAGGCTGGTCGCGAAGATTCGGAACGCCCATTTGGATTGACGGCGATATGCGCGAATCGGTCAAACGGCGGAAACCGTGATCAGGCCGGTTTGGTCATGAGTATGGAGACATTGCGATGACCGACTCTATTGCTGAGCTGCGGAGCTTGATTCTTCTGTGTGCACAGACTGGACGTCTTGACTTGAGGCTGCTTGGTCAGCTTCAAGTGTTGGTTCAGGCGTCAATTGCGCAGGAGATCGCCGTGAGAGGCGGTGCTCTCGGCGATCCAGGCGACTTCGCGCCCCCTCCACGAGTCCCATCTCCAGCAGAGGTATTTCGCTCCCCGGTAGCATCAGCATGGGTTAAATCATCCATTCGGCGGGGCCTGAAGGGGGACGTCTTTGCGGCGTATTCAGAAGCAGCGTTGGTGGCGGCGGTGTTGCGGTATGAACTGCACACGGCAGAAAGTTGAAGGCGCAGACGTAGAACGCAATAATTCTGTCAATCCGGAATCGCGGAGACAGCGCGATTTGCAGGCGTGAGTTGACAATTTTATTATTTGTACTCGCAACGAAATAAAAACGTCAACTCGCCTCCGTACGAATTAAATGTGTCACTTCACATCGCACAGGTCTGAAAGCATCAGTAGCACAGTGATTTTTTACGAACTTCAGTCGCGTGGCGTTCGGCATTGCGCCGGTATGGCGGCTGGCCGATCGGTCGATCCGGGGACTACTTACGGGGTCGAAATTCGACTGTGGCGATAGCAAGGGATTGTTTGTCGGAGGTAGCGAGCGGCAGGGCGAGGCACGTTTGGTGTACGACGACTTTAGCCCGGGAAGGTTGGCGTTAAGATAAGAACAGTTATCACGTCAGTCGGACCATCTGGTGACGAAATCGATTGATTTTTGAAGCTTCCAGCGCATGGTGGTCTCCCCGCTGGTCTGAGCGCCTAGCTATCCACAGGATCCGCTCGTGCGAAAAGTTATCGACGCAAATTATTTCCAGTCGCCCGATTTGAGGCGCTACCTCGAGGCATCCAAAGCGAACATCGCCGTGCTTCCGGACATAGCGGGCATGGAGGCGTACAAAGGTGATCCCGTCAGGAACCTTGAACTGTCCTACGAGATTCTCCATCGATTTCCGCGACAGGTGCTCATCCTGCGAGGGACTCGCATAATCATAAAGACCGCAGCCGACACAAAGAACCATACGCGTTGGATGGTGGACAAGGAACAGACAGCGGGCTTTGCGCAGTTTTACCGGCAAATCAAAGTTGCTGCAGGTGGCGATGAGCCTCACATTCGCGCAGTGCAACGGACTGCAATGGACGCTATTGACCATTTCGATCGAGTGCGCCGCGACGTCGCCGATTTGCCCACTGCATACGAGG
This sequence comes from Paraburkholderia humisilvae, assembly GCF_902859855.1. Classification (GTDB taxonomy): domain Bacteria; phylum Pseudomonadota; class Gammaproteobacteria; order Burkholderiales; family Burkholderiaceae; genus Paraburkholderia; species Paraburkholderia humisilvae. The sequence goes on along the minus strand of NZ_CADIKH010000033.1, from coordinate 6,447 downwards.
GAATGGCCTCAATTTATACCGAGGCCGACCAGCGGCAACTGCGATTGGGCCTCGACCGTGCAACAGGTCCGCTACGAAACAAAGTTGTCCGTCAGATGCTAGAACTCGCTGCCTTCTCGCTCCGCAAGCATCCTGATGTACAGAATTTCCCGCGGCAGCTGGACGGGGCTGTGCGACGACTGCCTGCCCGATATTCAATAGCGAACTACCTGCTTTTCATCCGCAAGCTACTCAGTGGAGGCCATCGTTCCGTTGGCAGCGCTCACCTCGCTAGCGATGTCGCCGACATGATGTACATCGCGTACGCCACGTACTTTGACGGCCTGCTTTCCAAAGAAAAAATGGTCAATGAGGTATATCGCGATGTGCTAACTGTGCTGTCCTGGATTGAGCAACCCAGTAAGCCGTCGCGGCTCTCGTGGAGTGCCGGCGACGTGTAGTGACACATTTATCGTCGCAGAGTTGACAGTAATGAGATGGTCCCCCCCGCCCTCGCCGAGTGCGTTACGCTAGCGGCGTCAATTCCGGATTGGAGACTGTCATGCAAGACGTCACGATGGTTGGCATCGATTTGGGAAAGAACACCTTTCACCTTCACGGTCAGGATAGAAGGGGCAAGGCGGTGTTTCGCAAGAAACTGGGGCGCAGGCAACTGGTCGAGTTCTTCGCGACGTTTCATGCATGCACAGTTGTAATGGAGGCTTGTGCCGGCGCCCATCACATGGCTCGCCTGCTGACGACGTTCGGACATCAGGTCAAACTGATCTCGCCGCAGTTTGTGCGTCCGTTCGTAAAGAGCAACAAGAATGACTTTGTAGACGCCGAGGTGCGGATTTCGGCGATGGTGATCAGTCGTTTCGGCGAACGTGATCGGTCTGGAAGGTGGTGTTGCGCGGTCAATGGATTATAGCGACGGTGATCACGATCAGGCGTCAGCGAATTCGGATTTCGTTTTCTTTCTCATCGAATCGCCCTTGACCGGAAGCTTGTGGGCCTGATGCACGAGCCGGTCGAGAATCGCATCGGCGAGCGTGGGGTCCTGCAGCCACGCATGCCAGTGTTCGAGCGGCAACTGGCTGGTGATCACAGTCGAGCGCGTACCGACACGATCATCAAGTACTTCGAGCAGATCGTTGCGCGCGGCCTGATCGAGATCCTGCAAGCCCCAGTCGTCGAGGATCAGCACATCGATCTTCGCGAGTTGCGCGAGCCGACGTGTGAAGCTGCCGTCGCCGTGCGCGATCTTCAGTTCCTCAAACAGCCGCGCGACGCGCACATAGAACACCGAGAAGCCCTGACGGCACGCCTGCTGGCCGAACGCGCATGCGAGCCACGTCTTGCCCGCGCCAGTAGGGCCGGTCAGGATCAGATTCTGCGCATTGCGCACCCAGTCGCAGCCGGCAAGCGTGGCGACGATGCGCTGGTCCAGGCCACGGCTTTGCCGGTATTCAATGTCCTCGACGCAGGCCTGTGGGTTCTTGAGCTTCGCCGCGCGCAGCAAACGTTCGAGTCGTCGCGTATCACGCCAGGCCAGCTCGCGATCGACGAGCATGCCCACGCGCTCCTCGAACGACAGGCTGGTGCTGGCCGTGAGCGCGGACTGCTCCTCAAACGCGCGGGCCATGCCGTCCAGTTTGAGCGCCTTCAGTTGGGTAAGGGTGTGCTGCATCAACATCGTGACCTCCTTCGGGTCAGTGGTAGTAGTCGGGACCGCGTACGTTCTCGTGCTCGGGCGAGCGCCATTCGGTGAGCGTGATCGGGAGCGAGGGCTGCAGGTCAAGCCCCGCTTCCAGGATCGACAGCACGGAGCGGCGCGTGGGCGAGCCGATCTTCAATGCGCGCTGGCAAGCGGCCTCGAGGCGGTATTTGCCGTACTTGCGCGCGAGCGAGAGCAGACCGAGGCAGGCGCGATAGCCCATCTCGGGGTGGGGTTTGTTGGTCAGCAGGTGCCGCACGACAGCCTCGGCGCCGGGGCCGACGGATGCGCCCCAGTTGAGCAGGCGGCCCGGAGTCCATTCCATGTGCGCGCGATGCGCGGCCGGCATGTGTTCCGCGATGGTCGTGTGTTTGCCTTTGAGGCGCGAGCGTGCGTGCGCGGCGACACGCTTGCCGCCATGCAGTATCTCGACGCCGTGGCGCGTGATGCGCGCCCAGACCTCCTGCCGTGCGAGGCTGTGCGGGACGCTGTAATAGTGGCCGCCGACATCGACGTGGTAATCGATGTTCACACGGCACTTCTGGAAGGTGGCGATCTCGTAGCGCCGCACGGGCAACGCGCGCAGTACGGGCTGGTCCAGCCGTTCGAACCATTCACGACGGTTGCCTTCGAGCCGCTTGAACGGGCGCTGGTTCAGGTCGGCGATCAGTTCTGCAATGGCCTTGTTGAGTTCGGCCAGACTGTAGAAGCGATAGTGGCGCAGCCGGGCCAGCACCCAGCGCTCGACGATCTGCACGCCGACTTCGACCTTGGCCTTGTCCTGCGGCTTGCGCGGACGCGCCGGCAGCATCGCCGTGCCGTAGTGGTTCACGAAGTCCTGCGTGGTCGTGCCCAGTCCGGGCTCGTAACGGTCGGGCCGCGCGATCAGCGCCTTCGGGTTGTCGGGTACGAGCAGCTCGGGCACGCCGCCGATGAACTCCAGCGCGTCGCACAGACTGCCGATCCAGTCCGCCATCGTCTCGGTGCGCGTCGCGCACGCGAACGTGTAGTTCGATGCACCGAGCACGGCCACGAACACATGCGCCTCGAACTCGACGCCGCCATTGCGCGCGAGGATCGGCACGGTGGGGCCCGCGAAGTCGGCGAACAGCTTCTCGCCGGCGCGGTGCTGCTGGCGCATTGAGCGCTTGATCGACTTCGCCCAGTCCTTGTACTTCTGGCAGAACTGCGTGTAGCGGTAAGTTCGCCGGCCGGGGTTCGCTTCAGCGTATTCTTCCCACAGCAGTTGCAGCGTCACGCCCTTGCGGCGCAGCTCGCGATGCAATGCCGTGTAGTCGGGCTCGATGCGTCGCGACGCGATCGCCGTGGCATCGGTTGCCGCAGGCCTCAGGCGCGCGTTCAGTTCATCGTCGGACAGTGCTTCGGCTGCGGCCCAGTCGAGTCCCGCCTGGGTGGCCTGGGCCGCGAACTTCGACACGGCCCCGACGCTGATGCCGATAGCCCGGCTGATCTGTCGATGCGTCAGGCCACACGCCCACTTCAGTCGCAGGACTTCCTTCAATTTGCGCATGCTCATCCGAGGTGTCGGCATCGGCCCTTCTCCCGCAAAAAAAGGGAGGAGGCTAACGCCGCCGGTGAATACATGCGCAACGCCACCGCCAGACTCAAACCCGGATTACGTTCCGGTTACGTGATCACCCATTTCGGTCCCGTGATCACGCATTCCGGCATCGTGATCACGCGTTTCGGAAACCTGTGATCGCGATCACGATCAACCGAAACGGGTGATCACGATCATTCGGAACCCATGATCACGATCCGCCGGAATGCGTGATCACGTTCGCCGGAATACGCAGCCGAGGCTATCTGCGAAGCTGCCTCCCGGCCCACCATGCGGTTTGTCACCGCGAAAACCGAATCACAGCAGACGCTCTCCGCACTACATCGCCTACGGGAGTCATTCGTGCGGGATCGCACCAGAACCATCAACCAGATGCACGGCTTATTGCTGGAATTCGGCGTTAGTCTGCCAGTTGGAAAGGCTTCCGTTGCGCGTCTTCCAGCCTTCCTCACTGAGCATTCATTGCCACCACGCCTGATCGCGATCCTTCAGCGTCTGCACGAGCACTACAAGTACCTCGACAGCGAAGTTGGTCATATCGAGAAAGAGATTAACGCCCAGCTCGCAGACGACGAGCTCGGCCAGCGCCTGCTGACGATTCCGGGCATCGGCCCCGTCACCGCCAGTGTTCTGGCCGCAGAAATGGGAGACGGCAAGCAGTACAGGTGCGGTCGCGATTTTGCAGCGTCGGTCGGTCTCGTTCCCAGGCAATACAGTACCGGTGGGAAGGCGACGTTGCTTGGTATCAGCCGACGTGGCGACAAGAATATCCGACGGCTGCTCGTCACGTGCGCTCGAGCCTACATGCTGCGGCTTGAGGGACGGACAGGCCATCTCGCGGACTGGGTTCGTGCCATGCTTACCCGACGACATTCAAACGTTGTCGCCTGCGCACTGGCTAACAAGCTGGCTCGAACTGCGTGGTCAATGGCAGCCCACGGCACCGCGTACTGTGCGGGATTGACTGTCGCTTCGGACTGACTGCGCGGCTCAACTTCTGGCGAATCACCCAACTGGTTTTGCGACGACTGAAATTTGATGACATGAACGGCACATCGGCCTGAAGGACAACCTGGGTATTAATTAGGCTTCCCAAAGCCGAGACAGTTTTAAGGACCTTCAGGCGCGAACCTCATCGTGGCGCGGGGCATGATCCCCACTATCGACGCCGGATAGATTTAAGCGAGCCTGCAATGACATCGAAAATCGTGGTTGCAAAAATGGGAGGGACCATGTGTGTCACGAACGCAGGCGGAAGCCTGCGGTGCTGTACCGAAGATGGGAGCAGGCCTCCCGAAGTCGGCTTTCAGGAGCAGGCTTCAAACCGCCCGATGCTGCTGCGTTCAAAAGACGTGGTGGTGAGCGATCGTGGAAAAGTCATCCGTCAAGGATGGCAGGTACGTGTTGAGAAGATGAGCGAAAGCAAACCGTTCGATGACGCATCGTTATCCCACTAAGACGCTGCCAAAACTGGAGCCGATGGTCCGCTCCAGGATCAGTCGGGACGACACCTGATTACGGACTCGATGGCAGCCGGTGTATAGACGGCATGAGCTCAACACAGGCTTTGGTATGGAACGTGAGAACCTTGCTTCGGATGTTAAGGGAAAAGACAAATGGCAGACACCATGAGAATGAATACCGATGCTGGAGCGAGGGGCGGAGCTGCTCGTATTAGTGTTGAAGCCTTCGTAATGAAGGTGGAGCGAAGGGGCGGCGTTATCCTGTTGACGAAGGTCACCAACCTGCATTGCGGGGATGAGTGACATGACATCAACGAAACCGTACAGCATTGCGAAACGGGTCGTGTGGGAAGCGTACCAGTTGGTGAGGGCCAACCGCGGCGCTGCTGGCGTGGATGATGAAACTATCGCCATGTTCGAGCAGCACCTTTCTGGAAATCTGTACAAGCTGTGGAACCGGATGTCGTCGGGGTCGTACTTCCCGCCACCGGTGAAGCAGGTAGAGATTCCGAAAGCCAAGGGCGGCACGAGAAAGTTGGGTATTCCTACCGTAGCTGACCGAGTGGCGCAGAGTGTAGTCAAGCTGATGATCGAGCCGACGCTCGACCCGATATTCCATGAGGATTCTTACGGGTATCGGCCGGGAAAGTCGGCGAAACTGGCGATTGCCGTGACGCGCACGCGTTGCTGGAAATACGACTGGGTTGTCGAGTTTGATATCAAGGCGGCATTCGACCAGATTGACCATACGTTGCTGCTGAAAGCGGTACGACGCCACATCAAGGAGAGCTGGATCCTGTTGTACGTCGAGCGGTGGCTGACTGCACCGTTCGAAACTGCGGACGGGACGAGTTTGCCTCGAACGCGGGGTACACCACAGGGCGGCGTGGTCAGCCCGATCCTGATGAATCTGTTTATGCACTATGCGTTCGATAGCTGGATGCAGCGGACATGGCCTCAGTCTCCCTTTGCGCGCTACGCCGACGACGCGGTGGTTCATTGCCGCAGCCTGGCGGAAGCGGAATCCGTGATGCGAGCGATCGCCGCACGGCTGGAAGAGTGCGGCCTGACGATGCACCCGGAGAAGTCGAAGATCGTGTATTGCAAGGACAGTAATCGTACTGGCACTTATCCGAACGTGCAGTTCACGTTTCTCGGTTTTACGTTCAGACCGAGGGAGGCGTCGAGCAAATACCAACGGCGATTCACCAGTTTCCTGCCGGCGGTGAGTAGCGAGGCGCTGAAGCGGATGAGGCAAACGGTGCGAGGCTGGCGAATACACCGTCGAACACCTGCGACACTGGACGACCTTGCGACGCAATACAACACGACGATACAAGGGTGGTGGAACTACTATGGGGCGTTCTATCGGACGGCGATGCATAGTCTCTTCAACTACGTTGACCAACGGCTTGAGCAGTGGGCTCGACGAAAGTACAAGAGGATGCGGTGTCACGATCGGCGTAGTCAGGAATGGCTACGCAAGATGCGGAGCCTCTACCCCCGGTTGTTTGTCCACTGGCGTGTCGTTGGTGTATCGGTTGGATGACGGGAATGAAATGAACGCGTCCCGCCCAGTGAAACGTCAGCAAACTAAGATCGACCCTTGCGAACTGACCGTATGCAAGGGCCAAAATGGAACATTATTGAGGTCCGCATAGGCATACCGGAGATCCAGCATGAATCGCACAGCGGTGGGCGTGGAT
>NZ_CADIKH010000032.1 GCF_902859855.1 Paraburkholderia humisilvae | reverse complement strand
AGCCTTTGACTTCCGTGACCGTGATCCCGGAGACGCCGATTGCCGACAGGGCTTCGCGCGCCTCATCGAGCTTGAACGGCTTGATGATTGCGGTAATGAGTTTCATGAATTTTTCTCCCTGGTGGCGCAAATCGGTGTCTGCTGCTCTCGACGAGCTCCCGTGCGCTCGAGTTGTCAATTCGTTTCATCTTCTTCGCACTGCAGGAAGCGCATGGAAAGGTCGATCCTGGATGATCTGTGGCGATCCGCCTAAAGACATAGGGGTGTGTCGTGCTAAAAATCGGGAGATGTGTTTGTCACAAATGACAAACGAGACGCCTTACCTCGCCCGGTCTCGATCATAAAATTCAGTCTCGGTGGCGCCTGTGTTTCTCTTGGTGCCCTAATGTGCACGTCAACGATGTTTTCTTTTGCGGTTGAGTGAGATCAGACATCGTCGAGTGGACACGCCTGTCACACGTGCCCAATCGACGTGAACTGTTATTGCCATTTATCCGCAGGCCAAAAAAGGGAACTGCGACGCAAACATTGTCCGTCAAATATCGTCGGAACATTTAACTCCAGGCGCTGCTTTTTTTGACTCACATTGCCATGCTGCGAGAGGTTGAGCCCAGCGTGATCCAGGCGCCCAGTCCGCACTGGGCGCTCATCAAGTTATGGGACGACACGATGGACGGGAATAGTCACCAGCGGCGAGACGTTCTTGAAAGGTGGACTCAGACATTCCGGATCAGATAGCGACCGGACCCTGTATAGGAGGAAATGTGTTCAAACTGCTCACCATCTTTGGCAGGTGGCTCAGTCGAACGAGGTTGCGTCTTTGCAACGCATGCGCTTCCCCTTCCGCCCGCTCTAGCGAGCTTGACCGCCATTCGCTTGATGAACAGAGAAAGGGTCTATGGTTCTAAGCGCAATTTAATCTGTGCTCCGGTCAAAGAAGTCGTAAATAACACATACCCAAAAAGAATTTTGCGGCGCTATATATCGATGACGTTATATGCACAATTCCTATGCTTCGAATCTTCTAGATCTCACAATGATCTATGCCGTAACATGCATGTCCCCGGGACCGGACTTTGTCAACGTCACTTCACTCGCACTCAACGCTAGAAAAAACGGCGTATTTGCGGCTGCGGGAGTCGCCGTAGGCTGCACTCTTTGGTCGACAGCGGCGGTCTTTGGGCTCGATTTTCTAACAAACAATCTTGCACCGTTCATCCATCTGATCAAACTGGTCGGGATGTCGTACCTGGTCTATCTTGGGTCACGATCTGTGCTCGGCGCCTTCTCTCGCAGGCAAATCGTGACGACATCGATGCCAGCGGACAATGCTTGGGCTTCGCTACGTAGGGGGTTTGTCGGTGATGTAACGAACCCGACACTCATGATATTTTTCGGAAGCCTTTTTGCATCCACGCTGCCCAAGGGCGCGCCATGGTGGGTGCGCTGCGCATCGGTTTTCATCATCACCTCGATAGCGGGAACGTGGCATCTCATCGTGGCTGTCGTCTTTTCCATCCGCTCAGCCATCTCGATCTATGAAAGAATCCGTCGGCCTATCGATGTCGCACTGGGTGGCATCCTCATTTTGTTGGCGCTTCGCCTCGCTTTTCATAACTAACAGCCATGATGGGATCGCAGTGCGGATTGTTGCCCCAGCCCCAGGGCAATCGTGGCGCGTTGTTACTCGTAAAGTTCGACTTAAGGCTTCGCCATTCAGAAGGGGACACGATTGATAGTTGGGAAAGGACACGTATGGAAGCAGGTAGCGGGCTATCTGACTACAGATGGGATGCAACGCCGATGGACCGTCACGCATGGATCGAGGCGACCCTGGCTCATGGCTGGAAGTGCCGATTCGACGCTCACCGATCCGGTCCGTCGTCTATCGATACTGTGCACGCCGGTCATACCAGAATTGTGAACATTGTTGCTTCGTGGCAGTCGGTATCGCCGCTCCTGCATCGCATCAGCGCCCCCTGGAACAGTGAGGATCTGATAGTGAAGGTCGTAAGAAGGGGCGTGCTGTCAATTGAACAGCGGGCGCATACGAGAACGTTTGGCCCCGGCGACATTGCCGTGCTCGATCCGCAGCATGCGTTCAACGAGTCGATGGGTGAACCGATGTGCATGTCGGCGCTTCGCCTTCCAAAAGTCGCGTTACGCGAGCGCGGACTGCGTCACCGCTTTCCGGTGGTCTTTAGTCCGAATCCGTCGTCGCCAGATGTCGGCGTGGTACGTGACGTCTTGCTTACTCTGGCCTCTCAGGCGAGCAAAGCGGGCGAGCGGTTACGCGCCCGGCTTGGCGACCAATGTCTCGATCTGATGGAGGTGTTGCTCAACGATGGCAACGCCGCAGCCTCGGCTCGGTCGAACACGGTGACTGTGCTTCGCGCGAAACAGCTTATCGCGCGCCGCATAGGGGATCCCGATCTGAGCGTCGACAGCATTGCAGCCGAGCTCAACATCTCGCCGCGCAGTCTCATGCGCGCGCTGCAAGCCAACGGGCTGTCGGCGATGCGCTACGCGTGGTCGCTTCGGCTTGAGCATGCGGCACGGCTGCTCCCCGAGACGTTGCAAGGTGAAATTCAGCTGGTCGCGTACCGATGTGGCTTTGCGAGCCCGGGTCACTTTAGCCGCGCATTCAAGGAACGTTACGGAATGACGCCGCGCGAATATGCGGCAACTTATAAGGCTGCGAGCGTCGATCCGCTTGACCGGGCGAAGGCCGCGCAGGGAACCGGGACGGCTTGAATCGGGGGTTCCGCGGCGCGAACGTTGGCAACCTCGGCGACAGCAACGGCTCACGCGGATGGTGAGACCGTGTCCGATTACGTGTGACGACGTGGTCTCAATGACATGTCGTTTTTGCAATCGCTATAGTCGGTGTGCCGCATAGTCAGCCGCAGATTGCGTGCGGACCACCGGGTGCCCGCCATCTGTCTAGAGCTCAATCGCTTCCAGCGCCCGCTGTTCGTCGTCGCTCGGCTGTGCCGGACGCACCTTGGGCACGACCAGTGGCAGGTTCACGTGAGCCGCCACTAAACCCCGCGGACCCTGGCTGGCCATCGCGTGTGTGATAGCCGAGCCCCAGTCGGCTGTTCTGGAAGAACGGCTATACGAAAACGGGGTTGCGCGATCTCCCTGAAGGTCATGGAGATCGGCGAGGGCTCCTTTTACAACACCCTGAAGAGCAAAAAGGAACTCTATCTGAAGTGTCTGCAGCGCTATGACGACAACGTACTCAGCACGCGCAGACACGCTTTACTGTCTGCGCCCACAGCGGCTGCGGGAATTCGCGCATTTTTCAGTCTTGTGCTCGATTGTCTGGATGACCCCCGTACACCGTCTCGTCTTTGCATGATAGCTGCAATGGTCGACGAAGAAGTGCCGTCAGAACCCGATTTGCGAAAATGGCTGCGAACGCTCTGGAAGGTCTAAAAGGAGTACTGAGCGAATGCCTGAGGCTGGACCTCGACAACGGGGTGCTGCCACCCTCGCTGGATTCGCAGGTTACCGCGTCGGTTGTTGCCACATACTTGCAAGGCGTCTGGCGTCTGGCGCTCGTGGACTACGATCGTCCCAGCTTTGAGCAGCAGGTCGATACCTTCTTGACGGGCTTGGGCCTCTAGACCTGACACTCCGCTAACTGCGCTGCGAGGGAATAGTTCTTCGTCTCATGTGTTGTGAGACGGCGTACATTGCCGCATTTCACGTCGGCTTGAACGAGTGTTCAACCCCGCAGAAGGAATTTATGCCTAGACCGCTTGGTTCGATGGAATACGTGTTCTGGTTGCTGAACAGAAGCGTCGGCAACCAGATCGTGCTTGCAGCGGAAATAGAAGGGACCGCGACCGCCGAAACATGGCGTCATGCTTTCGATGCGCTGCGTCGCCGCCATCCGTTGTTGTCGGTCCGGCTTCCTGCCACATCAAGCGGCACGCCTTACATGGAGGTGATGCCTGACCAGTCGATTCCCCTGCGTCACGTCGTTGATGCGGACTGGACAGCCGAAGGTGTCGCCCCGGAATGGCTGAACCGCGCTATCGCGCATGAGTTGAATGAGCCGTTCGACACCGACGTTGCACCGCTGATGCGCGCGGTGCTTGCGACAGGTCCGCGACAGTCGGTGCTCATTCTCGCCTGCAATCATGCAATCAGCGATGGCATTTCGCTTTCGTACTGCATTCGCGATCTGCTGAAGGCTTTGAACGGCGAGGTTCTCGAGCCAATGCCGCTGCCGTTGTCGGGCGATGAGTTATGCGGAGACGCACCGCCTCAGCCGCGTGGCGCGCCGATTTCGCTTGAAGGTATACGTTTCCCACGCGATGTTGTTCCAGTCGTTCAACGGCTGAGTCTTTCGCGAGAGCTGACACAGTCTCTCGTGCAGCGTGCCCGCGCCGACCGTACAACACTACATGGCATGTTATGCGCAGCATTGCTGCATTCGGGCAGAAACGCGACGCCGGAATGGCGCGAGCGGCCCGTGGTGATTCTTTCGCCGGTCGACATGCGCCTCCAGTGGGGCATCGAGGATGACTGCGGCTGCTTCCTGACAAGTGCGGCCGCCTCCCTGGGCCCAGCTCCAGACCAGACGCTATGGGAGACTGCGCGCGCTGCTGTCGCCGGTTTGAATGCCGCGGCAGCCCGCGAATCGGTTCGCGAGTCCACGCGTCGTTTGCGCGATATGCTCGAAGGTGGCCTCGACGCCGCCGGTGCGGTACGGCTTCGCCAGACTGCCATCGCGCGCGACGTGATGGTGACGAATCTGGGCAATATTCGCTTCGACCCGACTCTGGGTCCATTCAGGCTGACCGCGCTGTGGGGCCCGCTTGCGATGTCAGGCTACCCTGGCAACCATACCGTGGGTGTCTCGACCGTGAACGGCAATGCGTCCCTGACGCTTGCAAGTCGCGTCCCGCCTCCTCGTTTTCTCGAATACGCAAGGGATTTGCTGTTTGATGCGTGTGCGCGCTAACCGCGTGCATGGGGCCTTTGTCGCCACCGATGCCGATGCCGCTAGTCCGAGCGTCTTTGCGCGAGATCGACATACAAGACTCTCGTCACCCGATGCGCAACCGCAACCAGTCAGGATGCCGTCTGCTTCGCGCCGGTGCCGCCCGGATCGGCCTGATTGACGAGACTGGCGTGAACACGCGGCTTGATAAGCGCTTCAGGTCGAAGTGCTTCATCGAGTTGAGCCTCGGTCATCAGACCCCGGCGCAAGACCACTTCACGGATCGTCGAGTGATTCGTGTGCGCTTCGGACGCTACCGACGTGGCGTTCTTGTACCCGATGTACGGGTTCAGCGCGGTCGCCAGCGCGAGCGAGCGCTCCATCGTCTGGCGAAGGTGGTCCGCGTTGGCCGTGATGCCGCGAACGCATTTGTCGGCAAGCGTCGTGCAGGCGGCGGTCAGGTGCCTGAAGCTGCGAAACAGCGCGCTCGCGATGATCGGCTCGAACGCGTTCAGTTGCAGTTGCCCGCCTTCGGCCGCGAACGTAATCGTGGTGTCGTTGCCAAACACCTCGAACGCAACCTGGTTCACCACCTCCGGAATAACCGGATTGACCTTGCCGGGCATGATCGATGAGCCCGCCTGCATCGGCGGCAGGTTAATCTCATTGAGGCCCGCTCGCGGACCGCTCGACAGCAGACGCAGATCGTTGCACGTCTTCGAGAGCTTCACGGCGATCCGCTTCAGAATGCCGGAAATCTGGACGAACGCACCGCAATCCTGGGTCGCTTCGATCAGGTTCGGGGCGGTGATCAGTTCGATGCCCGTAATCCGGCACAGTGCTTCGCGAGCTTTTTTCGCATACTCCGGATGTGCGGTGATGCCGGTGCCAATGGCAGTCGCACCAAGGTTGATCTCGCGGATCAGTGTCGACGCTTCCCGTAGACGCGCCATATCTTCTTTGAGCATGACGGCGTACGTCGAGAACTCCTGGCCCAGCGTCATTGGTACGGCATCCTGAAGCTGCGTGCGGCCGAGTTTGAGCAGGCCGGCGAATTCCGTGGCCTTCTCATCGAACGCGTCGTGCAGCCGGACCATCGCTTCGAGCAGATGCCCGATCGCAAAGAACGTGGCGATGCGCAGCGCGGTCGGGTAGACGTCGTTCGTACTCTGCGCGAGGTTCACGTGTTCGTTGGGATGCAGGTAAGCGTATTCCCCCCGCGCATGCCCCATGATCTCTAATGCGCGATTGCAGATCACTTCGTTGGCGTTCATATTGGTCGAGGTGCCGGCACCGCCCTGAATGACGTCGACGATGAACTGGTCGTGCAGACGGCCTTCGCGCAACTCGATACACGCGGCGACGATCGCATCACGGCGTTGCGGCTCGAGCAGTTCAAGTTCCGCGTTCGCTTCCGCTGCCGCCTGCTTGACCGCGGCTAGCGCGATCACCAGATTCGGGAAGGCCGAAACCTGTGTGCCCGAAATCTGGAAATTTTCCGCGGCGCGCAGTGTGTGTACGCCGTAGTACGCCGCTTGCGGCACCATCCGTTCGCCGAGCAGATCGTGTTCGACGCGGTAATTCGGGGTGTTCATGTTGTCTCCGACAGGGGTTTGTGTCTGGTCATCTGGACGATTGGGCAGACAGTTGCCACGAAAGCTCGCCGTCTGCGATAAATGTTTCGATCGATTTGCCCTCACCAAGCGGGACGCTGCGCGGCGCGTCGTTGGGTTCGTGCGTGAGCGTGACCGTGCCTTCGTTCGGTGGGAGGCCGTAGAAGCGGCGACCGTTCTCACTGGCGAACGCTTCAAACCGGTCGATTGCGTTTTCCTGTTCGAATACGGTCAGGTAAGCCTCGAGTGCCGTAGGCGCACTGAAGATTCCCGCGCATCCGCATGCGGCCTCTTTGGCCGCGCGCTCATGGGGCGCCGAGTCGGTGCCGAGGAAGAAGGACGGCGATCCGGAGGTGGCGACACGACGCAGCGCAAGGCGGTGCTGTTCGCGTTTGAGAACGGGCAGACAGTAATAGTGCGGACGCAGGCCACCCGTGAACATCGCATTGCGATTGAACAGCAGGTGCTGCGGGGTGATGGTCGCTGCCAGCCGGCCGCTGCTATCGGCGTCGACGAACTCGGCAGCCTGTTCGGTCGTGATGTGTTCAAGCACGATTTTCAGTGCCGGAAACGTGTCGAGTAGCGGTTTGAGCGTGCTGTCGAGGAACAGCGCTTCCCTGTCGAAGACATCGACGCCGGGATCGGTGCTTTCGCCGTGGATCAGCAGCGGCATGCCCAGTTCCTGCATCACGTCGAGCACCTTCGCTACCTTATCGGTCCCGGTCACACCGTATTCGGCATGCGTCGTCGCTCCCGCCGGGTACAGTTTGACGGCAGTCAGGACGCGCTCGTTGAAGCCCTTCCTGATTTCTTCAGGATCGGTGTTGTCGCACAGGTAAGCCGTCATCAGTGGCTCGAACGTCAAGCTGGCAGGTAAGGCTGCGAGAATGCGCGCACGGTAGGCGCGCGCCGCGCCAACGGTTGTGACCGGCGGCTTGAGGTTCGGCATGACGATCGCGCGGCCGAACTGACGCGCGCTATAGGGCAACACCGCACGCAGCGTATTTCCGTCGCGCAAATGCAGGTGCATGTCATCGGGTCGACGAAGGGTGACAGACTGAACCATGGGAAATCCTCGAACGACGCGGGCGCGTCAGAGATGATCGATAGCGTAGGAGAGCACCCGGACGCCAAGCATGAAGTCTGCGAGATCCATCGCTTCGTGCGGGTTGTGCGAACCGTTCTGGTTGCGGATGAACAGCATGCCGCTCGGGATGCCGGCGCTCGTGAACAGCGACGCGTCATGCCCGGCGCCGCTCGGAACGGTCTCGTACGACGTGCCATTGCGGTCACAGGAGTCGGCGAGCGCCGCGCAGATCGTTTCATCCATCACCGCGGGAGCCGACTCCAGCCGACGGTCGAACTCGAACGTCACGCCCCGCTCGCGCGCAATTGCCTCACACTCGCTGCGCATCAGCTGGTAAAAGTCTTCCAGCGTGTCGTCGCTCTTGCTCCGCGCCTCGAAGCTGAAGTTGACCACGCCCGGAATCCGGGAAATGGAATGCTCTGCGGGATCGGTTCCGACGATGCCGGTCGTTACAACGAGGTCGATGCCGCGTTCGAGCAGCACGCGCCAGTGTTCGTCCAGTCGCGTAATGAGTTCGGCGACCGCGAACATCGCGTCGTGACGAAGCCAGCGCGGCACCGCGCCCGAATGCCCGGCTTCGCCGATACAGGTCACGCGGTTATGGCGTACGTTGCCGCGAATGCCCGGTACGACGCCCAGTGGAATCTTGCGAGCCACCATGATCGGACCCTGCTCGATGTGCAGTTCGAGATAGGCTTTCGCCTTCTTCTTGTCGAACAGTAGCTCTTGCGCTGCGATCGCCGCGGTATCCGCACCGACCTGCTCCATATAGCTCGACAGCGGCTTGCCGGTCGAACGGTGCTTCAGTTTTAAATCTTCGGCAGAGAGCCTTCCGAAGATCGAGCCGGAACCCATATACGCCTTGCCAAACCATGCGCTTTCTTCGCCACGAAACGCGATCACTCGAAGCGGCGTCGCCGACGACTGGCCACGCTGCTTCTGCGCGATCAGGCACAGCAGGCCCGCGATGATCCCTGCGAGACCATCGAAATTGCCGCCTTGCGGCACCGAGTCCATGTGGGAACCGACCCAGATGGATGGGTCCCGTTCCAGGGTGTCCGGGAGACTGAAGATCAGGTTGGCGGCACGGTCGGTTTCGACGTGCAACCCTTCGTCTTCAGCGAACACTTGCAGGTAATTCGCCGTGGCGGTTTCACCTTCGCCATAGCTGGCTCGCGTGACACCTACACCGTCCGATGAAATGTCGCGAATGTCATCGAAGAGCTTTTGAGCGAGCCCGGAGAGAACGAGTATTTCCATGATGCCTGTCCATTTGTGCGATGATGCGGCCGCCGCCGGCGCCTGCTATTGGTGGCCCGCTCTGCGAGCCGCCCGTTTTCCGTTGGGGGATTCACCCGGATTGCTGCGCGAAGCGCAGCCAGCGATCGCTTAGCTGGTGATCGAGCTTCACCTGGCCGGTCAGAGTCCGGATGTTTGCGACGCCCATGTCGTTGCAATAGTCTTCGAGACCGTCGATGATTTTTTGCAGCGTGCCGGGATCGCGGAACGAGGCGGTGCCGACCTGCACGGCACTCGCGCCGGCGAGCATGAACTCAATGGCATCCTCCGCGTTCTGAATGCCACCACAACCGATGATCGGAATGTGGACTGCCCTGTAGCACTGGTGAGTGAAGCGCAGCGCAATCGGCTTGATCGCTGGACCTGACAGGCCGCCCATCACGTTGCCGAGTTTCGGCTTGCGAGTGCGCACGTCGATTGACATACCGAGCACGGTATTACCCATCACGATCGCGTCAGCGCCGGCGTCTTCTGCGGCGTGCGCGATCGCAGCGATATGGCTCGCGTTGGGCGTGAGCTTGACCCAGAGCGGATGATGGGTGCGGCGACGGATCGCGGACACCGCCTTGAAGGTCGTGTCGGCCTGCATCGCGAATGCGATGCCGTCGGCTTCGAGATTCGGACATGAGATATTTGCCTCGATCGCCGCAACCTCGGGCAGCGAGATCTGCTCGCATGCTGCGGCGAACTCGTCGGCCGTGTCAGCCGAGATCGACACGACAACCGGCGTGTCGAACTTCAGGTAGGGCGGCAGCACGTTCTTGCGGTAATGCTCCATTCCCTTGCTCGGAATGCCGATCGAATTGAGCATGCCGCTGTAGGCGTCGCATATGCGCGGCGTCGGATTGCCTGCGCGGGACTTCGGCGACACGCTCTTGACCACCAGCGCGCCGAGACGGCTGAGGTCCAGCGCTTCCTGGTATTCGATTGCAAAACAGCCTGACGCCGGCATGACGGGGTTGCGCAGCACCATGTTGCCAACCCGGACAGTCAAATTAGCCAAATTCCACCTCCCCCACGACCTGGCGGATCGAAAACACAGGACCCTCGCGGCAGACGCGAAGGAATGTGCGGTCGCCATCGCAGTCGAACAGACGCACGCAGGAAAGACAGACGCCCATCCCGCACGCCATTCGTTGCTCCATCGCGACTTCGCCGACGATTTGCGGATAGTCGCCGAGCACACGTTGCAAAAGCATCAACAGGCGGTGCGAACCACAGGTATAAACGGCATCCGGGCGCTGCTCGTCGATCAACCTGCGAAGCAGCACGTCCATCGCTTCGACGGACGACGTTCCGTCTGCGTCGAAGACGCTGTGCACTTCGGCGTTCGCGCCGCGCAGGAATTCTTTTTCCATCAGGTCGGCCTGCGAACGTGCCGACATCACAGCGGTGATGTCGGAGGACGCCTTCGCCGCGAGCTTGATCAGCGGAGCCATCGTTGCCAGACCGACACCTCGCGCGACCACGAGGATGCGGCGATACGCGGGGCTGAAGGTGAACGTGTTGCCAAGCGGCCCCACGATGTCCATGTAGCCGTTTTCTGGCAGGGTTGCCATCGCTCTCGTACCGACGCCGGTGACGTTGTAGAGGAATTCGATTTGACTATCCTCCGGGCCCGCCCCGTAGACGCTCATCGGACGCAGCAGGAACGGCTCATGTTCCAGCGTCGTCGGGCACTTCAACTGGTAGAACTGCCCCGCCCGAGTGATGCGCGCGATGGGCGCGTCCGCTTCCAGACGGATGTACCTGTATCTCGGGTTGACCCAGTGGTGCTCGACGACCTTGCAGCGGTACGAAGCAACGGTGGCGGCGGCTTCGGAGCCGCAGCACGGACTTGCTGACATCATGATGCTCTCTCCATTCTTCAGGAACATCGCGAGTCGCATGCGCAGCGGAGGCTCGCGACAGACAGTCTGGTCATTTCAGTCCCGCTCCCTTCAGTTCGGGGATCAGGAAAATCGTGGCGATGATGTCGATGACATAGAGGCTCGCGAGCAGCGCAATGGCGGTCTGCAGCGAATAGGCCGCGGCGATCCCGCCGACCACAATCGGCCCAAAGCCACCGACCCCGCGGCCAATGTTGAACAGAACGTTCTGTGCGGTGGCCCGGGCTGCGGTCGGGTACGCCTCGGCCATCAGCGCGCCGTAGCCACCGATCATCCCGTTCACGAACATGCCCATCACTGCGCCGGCCCAGAGCATCACGCCCGGATCGGAGAGCCGCGAGTAGATGATCACCATCACTACCGCGCCGGCCTGGAACAGCACGAAGGTAGGCTTGCGGCCGATGCGGTCCGCGAGCTGGCCGAAGAGGTAAACGCCGACCATCATCCCGACGATGGTCACCGAGGTCCAGAGAGCCGACTTCGTGAGACCAAAACCCAGTGTCCTGGCAAGATAGGTCGGCAGCCAGATCATGATGCCGTAGTAGCCGAAGTTCTGGACCGAGCAAAGGATCACCACGCCAAGGCTCGTGCGAGCGATGCGGGCGTCGGCGATCAGCAGCTTGAATGCGTTCGGTGCTTTTGTGGTGCTGGCGGAGCGAACGAACATTTCCGGTTCGTGAAGCCTGGTACGCACGAACCATGCGACGAGCGCCGGGACCACGCCGATCAGGAACATGCCGCGCCAGCCGATATGCGGCAAAAGCGCCGGCGTCAGGAGCGAGGCCGCGAGTCCACCGGTCTGCCAGCCGAGCGCGACGTATGACGTACAGCGTGCGCGCAGCCTGGCGGGCCACGCTTCCGCGGCCAGCGCCATGCCGATGCCGAACTCACCACCGAGGCCGATACCGGCGATCGTGCGATACGTCAGCAGATCCCAGAAGCCCTGCGCGAATGCGCAAAGACCGGTAAAGAGCGCAAAGAGAACAATCGTCCACGTGAGCACGCGAATACGGCCAAAGCGGTCCGACAGCGAGCCGAAGAGTATGCCGCCGCCAACAGCGCCGATCAGTGTCCACGTGACCAGCGCTCCGGACTGCTGCGTGGTCAGATGCAGATCCAGACCGATGGCCGGGAGCATAAAACCGAGAATCAGCAGGTCGAAGCCGTCCATCGCGTAGCCGATCGCCGAGCCAGCCAGCGCTTTCCAGGCGTACGTGTCTGGTCGGTCGTTTGATCCTGCGTTTGACGCAGTGCCGTGTTCAGCTGTATCTGCATTCGCTTCCACTATTTCCTCCGTGGAGACAGTCGTTTCGTGGTCTGGGTGATGGTCGGCACGGCTATTGATGTTCAACCTGACTCGTACATAAATTTAGACTAACAGTGCTACACAAAGGCTTTCGGCTAGCTAAAATTAAGCAAAACACCCTTTTGAAAGGTTGTGTCTTGGATCCGAAGCTCTGTAGCCTCAAGTCAACGTCTAAAAATTTAGATTAGATGCTTCGGGCGCGCCAGGCAAGACATTTGATATACGTGAAAACCCGATGACCGCAACAGGTGGTGATTGTGGTGCAGACCGACACCGCAGGTCCGATCAGGCTGCCCGGCCAGGAACTGTCGGCAAAATGGTGAGCCCAACGAAATCCGCTAGCGCGGAGCTTCCCGCTCATAGGCGGGTGATCATCGAAGGCATCGAACTGCCGAAATCAACGAGACGATAAGCAATGAACAAAAGGGCTATCCGTAACGCCAGCGCTGAGGACATATCCGTTCTCTCAACGATTCGAGACGAGGCGACGGCGTATAAGTTGAGGCAGGACGATCTGGCTTGGGGAAAGAGCGGATGGACGGCCGAAGCGACGCGACGTGCATTGGATCGGGGCGGTTTGTATGTTGTCGAGCAGGACGAATACCCCGTGGCAATTTTTTCACTCAGATGGCAAGACGAAACGTATTGGGGACCGCAGAAGCCTAACGCCGGATACCTGCATGGGCTGTGTGTACGGGATGGCTTTCATGGCATGGACCTCGGCGGCTATGCGGTCGATCGATGTGCTGATCTTGTGTGCGCAAACAACCGCGATCGAATAAGGTTGGACTGCGAACTAAAAAACACAAGGCTATGTGCGTACTATGAATCATTGGGCTTCATCCGCGCGGGAACGAAGCCGTTGCCTGGTGGCTATATCACATCACTCTACGAGCGGATTATTCGCTAGACGGGTACTGGAAATTCATTTGCACCATAGAGGTGCGAGCGGGGCGCGAATTGGGCATCAGCCAGCCGTCGGGTATCTGAGTCAGCACAGATTTGTGCTCGGGCCCTCAAGCGCGGCAGCGTTGGGTTGGACGCTGCGAAAGGGCGGACGCGAAACCGTCTTGCGCGCAGAGGGCCGCTTCACGGCCTCGGTGAATGAAGGTGCGATGGCGGCGGCTGTTGCCGGTCTGGGCATAGTGACAGTCGGTTTGTGGGGATGCCGAAGCGAAATCGCGGATGGACGTCCGGTACAGATACAGGGCGATTGGCAGCTCGAAGCCGTTGAGATCCACGCGGTGTTTCCGCTTGGTGGACCCGCACGTCCAGCGTCGCGTGCGCTAATCGACTATCTGGTGGAGGAGCTACGGCCGATTTCCGTTGGCGCCGGCCCGAAGACACGCAGGTAAGCCGCTGGCAGGTCTGTCGACGTCGGCTTGCAACGCCGAACATGAATAACCGCTTTATCTGCGCAAGCAGGCACAGCGTGTGCGGCAATCCATGGAGCAGTCCTATCCGGGGCTGCGGGCATCTCCCCAGTGGGATCACCGCAACGTTGTTATGAACCTCACTTCTCGTGGTATTGCTGGTCAGCCGCGCCTACTCATCGTCGACGACGCTGCGGATGCGTTGGACGCGTGGGCGCTCCTGCTTCGAACGGAAGGCTTTGCCGTCACGACCGCCACGGGCGGATTGGAGGGCCTGCAGCAAGCCAGGGCGTGCCGCCCTGCGCTGATCATCACCGATCTCATGATGCCTGGAATGGATGGACTCGCACTGTGCCGGGCGCTCAAAGCAGACCCGGTGCTGAAGCCAATACCGGTCATCTTGTGGACTGCAGCGACGATCAGCATCGTCAAGCCTGTATTTGAGTGTTTTCTGTTGAAACCGGCTGCACCGAACATACTGCTCGAGCACATCGTGGCCTTACTTGTCAAAGCGTAAGCGCATCGCGCTTCGGCACAGACGAACCCCTGCGTCTTCGTTGTATGAGTTGTGATTTCGGATGCGACGGCTAGCGCGCCGACCCATGACGATCGGGTGCTTACGCTCGTCACGCCACCACCGGGACGTAAAGGATTCACTGTACAAACACCAGGAAGCGCGTACCATGGGGGTGTCTCCCGATGTCTTGCGCTCGCCTTGGCGACTCCGCCAGCCCGAATTTGAGCGCTAGCCACGCCTATTGCCCAACGGCACGCCGTTGATTCCCCCGGCGATGCGGCCAATACGGTCCGCGTCAGTCCCTTCGCATAAACCACGCCGCGCAACCGCGGCAGCAAAGGTATCTCATGCAAGCCGCCAGGTACGTCTACAAAGGGCTGGAAGTCCAGCCGCTCGTGTATCCGCGTCAGCGCACGCAAGCAGGACTCAGCCGTAGCTACGACGAAGGTTTCGACGCTGCGGTCCGTATCAATGAACCCGGGTTCCGGGAAACGCACGCCCGTAGTCGCGTCTTTGTGCTCGCGGTTGAGCGAGCGTTCGAGAGCAGCGGCGAGGCACGGCGTGCATCGACCGCGTACGCGGAACGTCTGATCGATTCGTGCCCGCCGGGCAAGACGATCTGGGACACAGAAAACTAAAGCCGGTCTGCGCGATACGGCTACCTGACCCATCTACGATACCGGCTTGGGCGCTCCGCCGATATCTGTCTGAACATGGAGCGCCGCCGTCAAAGCAGACGAGTTGCTGCAGGCGCGCTGTCACGAGGTGGATGCAAACGCGTTCCTTCTGTTCACATGGGTTGGTGCGTGTTGGCAAGCCGCATTGAGAGGTCAGATGCGCTTCAATTCCTCGATTTTCCAGATCGACCCGACGCCGCGCCGGGCCGACGGCGAATACATGGCTCACGCGAAAATCAGCTGCAGCCGTGACGGCGGCGGCTCACAGGATATTCACGTGAGTGGGGACCTCGTTGGCTTTGATATGCGCGAGGACGCGGTCAGGTTCGCTACTCAATGGGCGATGGAATGGCTCGAACGACGCTACGGCTAGTGTGGACCTACTCCCCCGTCGTCGCATCGAAGCTCCTTGCCGATACTGACGGGGCGACGCAAGTGCAGTCCGACATCCGATCCACGGCCGTGGCCGAAAGTGCACGGCAAATCCCGTACTTCCTTGTACTGCGAGCCGGACATGAATGCTACGTGCTCGACGTTCATCGCGGACTGATTCGCCGGGGCGCGAGTCAGCTGTTAAAGGTATTCGCTCGCCGACACAGCATCGCGCAGGCACTCGATGAAGCTGTCTGGGACGCGTTCTCCAGTGCCCATGAGTTTTCGGCCGAAGAGCGGGCGACGCGGTGCATGTTCTCATTAGTCGCAGGTAGGGAAACGCCACATCAGCTCGAACTGTTGACGATGCTCTGAACCCACCCACTGAACGCTCGCAATCTCAGGCAGGGGCTCGCCGGGTGGGCCAAACCTATCCTCCAGCGGGAGGCATGATGGCAACGAACGAGTCACTGTTGAATCTGGCCGAGTATCTCGACCTTTCGCTTAATGCGGGAGAGAGTGTCATCATGATGCAGGCATGCCACGATTCCTGCGGGATGTATGTCGGTAACGCGGCCAAGACGCAAAACTTGCTGATCTTCCACGGTGTGATCGCTTCATCGCTTGCTGAAGAAATTCTCCAGTGCACGCGGGTGGGCAGGAACGAAATGGAAATCGCCGGACAGGTATACCGCTTCGTGCGGAGCGTGACGCATTTCGAGGATCGAGGCGCTGTCGTTTTCGCTCCGACGTAGTGCCCGGTCCGATTTGCGAAACACGAGAACAATCTCCATGCATTTCCCCTTGAAGGAGATCTGCCGATGCTGGGCATTTCTGCTCACCACTGCTTAAATAAGGAGCTGAATGACTACCGTAACCTTGAGACCCAACGAGCCGGTGGAGGTCGCGCTGCGTCGATTCAGACGTTCGATTCAGAACACGGGACTCCTTAAGGAACTTCGCGCGCGGACGATGTTCGAAAAGCCCACCGAGCGACGCAAACGCAAAAAGTCCGCAGCCGTGTCGAGGCAACGTAAGCGGAGCCTGCGAGCACTACCGCCGAAAAAAATGTACTAGCGCGGTCGCGCCTGCGGAGACCAGCCAGCCAGAGGCGACCGTATCAGGCATGCCTACCTGGCTGGTGAAAACCACTTCCCGTTGATCTGTTCGTAGGTCCCGTCCTCGTACATCGCGAGCAACGCCTCGTTGATAGGCTTGCGCAATGCACTGCCGTTCGCCACTGCGATTCCATACTTCTCCGGCCGGAATATCGGTCCGACAACGATCAGCGCGCCGTTCCCGCGTTTCGCGGCCCAGTACTGAAGCGTGGGGGCGTCATAAACGATCGCCTGCACGTCGCCTTGCGTGAGCATGCGTATGCCATCGTCGGCTGTGTTGATGTCGACAAATGGCAGGCCGCGTTGAGCAAGGTAGTTGGCAGCGGTGGTGGCGGGGACCGTACCGATCGATTTGCCCGGGAGATCGTCTGGGCCACGGATGTTCGACTGGAGGCGCGCCACGGTCTGTGACGATGTGACGGTGGCAGTCAGTTGAGCAATCAGCACGACACCGATCAACCACATCGCGGGCACGAGCAGACGCTTCAATACGCTCGCCGTTTCGCGTTCGCCGTGCTCACCCGTGGCAATGATCAGCATGGTCACCCACAAACCTTCGCCGATTGCACGGAAATAAGGCTTCCGAAATTGAGGATCCTGTTTCCGCTCGATGAGCCAGATCAGGTTGGCAAGAAGAAAAACGATGGCGACCGCAATGCCCAGCAGCTGAACGATGCCCAGCCACGGGACCGATCTGAGCGTGGCCATGAATGTGCTGTCGTTCTGCGCGCGCACCATGATCTGTAAGCCGGAGTCGAAATAAGGTATCGAGAAATCCACGACTCTTTCCCGTTCGGGGGTCATGGTAATCGCCGCGATCGCGACATCGGCGTCGCCATGCTGCACGGCGGACAGCAACTGAGCCTGTGTCGGCACTTTGACCCACGTGAATTCGACATGCATACGGCGCGCAAGCTCGTTCCATAGATCAACACTAAACCCTTCCGGAACGGCGGTCTGTGGCAACACGAACGGTGCGACCGAAGCAATTGCAACCCGCAGTGGACCATTCGTGACCGCGACCGTTGGAGTAACGCGTGGCGCGGCCGATGCGGGCTGATCGGCGAAGTTTTGGCGAGTGACCGGATCAGGCGATAACGTTGCGGTAGCAACGGTCGTCGACTCGGCTCCGCGTAACGAGGCTGCCGCTTGAGCGGCATCCGAAGCCGGTCCGGTGACTCCCGACGACAGGGTCAGGCAACTCAGTGCGACCAGCCACCGGACTGAATGGCTCATCACGCGTCTCCCGTGGTCCAGTTGGTGTGATAGACCAGCAGAATGTGCCAGAACGCGTCAGACGCGGAAATCCGCCGCCATGTCCTCGTCGCTCCGTGCTTCGAGCTTGCCTGACCGGCACGCCCTCATAAATATATCGTAGTCCTTCTGGTTCTGTAGGGCATAAGCGAAGGCATACTGGGTAAGCGCGTCCGCGAACCGGTTTCCGTTGCCCAGATAGGCCGAGATTTCCACGGCCCTGCCGCTTGCCTTCGCGTGAGCGCGCGCCAGCGCCCAACCGCAGATGCGTGCGTAGCCCTGAAGGATGGTGGTGCTCATGCGCTCGACTTCTGCGGAGATCTTCATGTCACGCAACTGGCGGAAGTAGAACTGTCGCCCAGCGGGGCCCATCGTCCAACCGAGAAACGAGTCACTCGCGGCCTGAAGCAGGCGCTGCCCCGTCACCACACGCTCGCCCTGGTGAGTCGGTCCTGCGCCTTTGAAGTAACGGGAAATCACCGACGCACGCGCTTCCTTGACTTGCAGAAAGAGCGGCTTGCCGTGGCTGTCCACAAGCAATAGCACTAGGCAGAAGGTGCCGACGCTCCCCACGCCGACCACCTTGAATGCGATATCGTGAAGCTCGAACTGAGCGAGCAGTTCGCGTCGTTCCGACGAAAGCGTTTGAAGGTAACCGTCAAAAGCATGGGCGAGTTTGCCTTTCCACTCATCCGTGTCCGACCACTTCCGGTCTTTACCGAGTAGCGAGTTAGGGCCGCTCGGGTGGAACATCGCGGGTGGAGCATCCTGAATGGACCAGCGGCCGTCGGTCAGCACGGCCATCTTGCCCAGCATGTTTTCGTGTGTGCGGCCCGCTGCCTTTTCCATCGCCCGGTTGATCAGCTGGCGCCCTTCAGCCGTGGCGGCAACTTCGATCATCCGTTCGAACGTAACGATCTCGTGCCAGAGCTCGAGCGCGCTGCACTCGGCATACCTGCTCATTCGGTCACGATACTCATGCATAGCCGTCGAGACGATGTCTTCGATCGAATCATGGTGGACACCCATATGCTCGCCAGCGATCGCGAAGCTCGCGGCGAGCCGTTTAACATCCCACTCCCACGGCCCACAGGCGACTTCGTCGAAATCGTTCAGATCGAAAACCAGTTGCCGCTCGGGCGTCGCGAATCCTCCGAAGTTCATCAGGTGGGCATCACCGCAGATGGGGAATGCGATCCCGGAATGCATTGTGCTGGAAAGGTCGTGCGCCTGGAGAATGGCGCTGCCGCGATAGAACGTGAACGGCGAAACGGACATTCGGCCGTAGCGTAGCGGGACCAGTGCCTCGACTCGGCCGGCACTGTTTTCCCGAAGCAGCTGGACGGGATCACGATCGGTATCGCCGATCGCTGCGTGTAGCGAGCGCTTTGCGTGCACCCGGGCATGACGGCCCGCCGCCTGTCGCTCCGCCAAAGTTTGTGTCTCCGCCATTTTGCGCCCCTTTTCTGAGTCATTTGATTGACGCGCGAGCTGTGCGACCGAGCCTCGCAGCACGGGTGTTTGCGGCCATGCCCACATCAACATCGGATGCCAGCTCCAATTCAGTCTAGCACCGATTCTGCATGCTGCTGCGCGATGTTCTTCGCAGGTTTTCAGTCGGAGCGCGCCGACTCTCGGCCATGCCATGCAGTCCAGACGGTCAGCGTTATTCAGATTTTCTGACCCGAGGTGACTTTGGATCGCTTTGATGTACGTTCAACGCAAGCGATTACACTTGTGTTCTTCGACCATGCGTGGACGCTCTGGCTGTATATGAGCCCGCTACCGAGTTTCTTTATCGGAAAATATGCGATCGAGATCAAGTATTCGGTGCTATTCATCTCGTACGCAAATGAAAGGTAACTGCGTTGGACAGACTTTAGTAAAAACGGAGGCGGTACACGTAACATTGCTGGCTCTGCATGGAGCGATGGCGGTTCTCTAAACTCGGTGCATTCATTGCAATTCAGCCATGGCAACGGTCCACACCCGCCCGCATGAACACGGCGAAGTTGCCGATCCACGCCAATGGTCCCGACACATCATGACGCGTGCCCGCTTATCGTGGACGTTGCGTCATTTGATGCTGGTACTAGTGTTCTGCGGTCTGTTGTCTGGCTGTGCGATGGTGACGGTCAGGTCGCTCGGGCCGGAGCAATACATCGCATTGCGACGTGGCGATATTCTGTCGACGGGCCGTCTGAGTACCGCAACACGCGACACGCTGCGCGTCGCAGCACTGGACGAGAACGCGTGCCAGAGAGAACCGCAGCACTGTATCGATGCAATCACGGCCGTCAACGGAATCAATACCGACCGGCGACTCGCGAGTCTGGCCGAGCTGTCTCTACAACTGGCCATCACGCAGACGTCAACGAACAGCGTCGCGTGGAACGATGCACAATTTGATCTGTGGCTCAGAACCGTGCGCTATTCGTATGCTTTTCTGTTTCTCGGCCAGCGCACGGCCGGCGAACGGGCCTTCGAGGATCGCCAGACTCAGGTTCGTGACTACTATAACTATGCGGTCCAGGAGCTGGCCGGCGCGTTGTTCCGGCGCGGCGCGTTCGAGTCGGACCCAAATAGTGGCGACCCCGGCACCCAGTTCATAGCCGGCTGGAGTATCGATCTCGACCTGAGCCGGACCCGGTTGCCGGAAGGCGTGCACGAGCCACGCGAAGTCATTCCCGCCTCCGCGCTCTCGTTCGCGGGACTGCGCAGCATCTACCGCCGCGATGGGCTCGGCGCGGAACTCGTCGCGGTCATGAATGTGCCCTCACCGGACTCCGGTCGAAATTCGGATGTCAACGCAACCGATAGCGCAGACAGCGCACCGCGGGCAACATCCGGGCCAACGCAAGACATCCGCCCGTTCCGCGAAATGCCGTCGCCCAACGTCACCGCGCTGATCTGGTTTAGCCAGGGCACGCTTGAACAGGTGCTCAGCTCGCGTGAAGTGATTCTGTCGGTCTACGACCCCTATCGCGAAGCGAGTATCGAACTGCACGGCCAGACCGTCCCTCTGGCGGCGAACTTCAGCGCCGGCTACGGCATCTGGCTAGCCCGCTCGGGCTTCTCTGGCCAGTCGTTGCGTACGCTCTTCGGGCGCTCGCGCGGCATTGATCGTCCCCGCATTTATATGATGCAGCCTTTCGATCCCGACCGACGGATCGTGTTGATGCTGCACGGTCTTGCGAGTAGCCCGGAAGCATGGGTCAACGTGGCGAACGATATTCTGGGTGACGAAGTGCTCCGCGAGCATTTTCAGGTGTGGCAGGTCTACTATCCGACCAACGTCCCCATTCTGGTCACGCTCGCGCGAATTCGAAGAGCCGTGCAAGAGACGCTCGAACACTTCGATCCTGGCGGCACATCGCCGGCTTCCTGTGGCATGGTTTTGATCGGCCATAGCATGGGCGGCGTGCTGGCAAGATTGCTTGTCTCCACCTCCGACGACGAACTATGGACGGTGTTCAAGGACACGTTCGTGCCGGAAGGCGCCGACATCGATCGCGAGGATGAGCGGCTGAATCGCTTGCTGCGTTTCAGGCCGATGCCCCAAGTCGAGCGGGCCATCTTCATTGCGGCGCCGCACCGGGGCACGCCGTTTGCGAGCAATCGCCTTTCTCGCTGGGTCGCCAATCTTGTGCGCTTGCCGCGCGCGCTTCTGGCTGAAATCGAAGACGTGGTGCAGACTGCGACGAATATCGATCCGCAGGGCAAGACTTTCCACGTTCCGAACAGCATCGAACAACTGCGCGATACCGATCCGATGATCCGTGCGACTGCGCAACTGCCAATCAGCCCCCACGTGTGCTTCCATTCGATCATCGCGAGGCGACGAGCGAACGGGCCACTGGAGGAGTCCGATGATGGCGTGGTTCCGTATCGCAGTGCGCATCTCGCGGGCGCGCTATCCGAGAAGGTGATCGTCGCGGGACACAGCGTCCAGCAGACGCCGGAGGCGATTCTCGAGATCCGGCGGATCTTGCATGAGGATATCGACACGTTCGATGCACGTGGCGAGATCTGCGGCGAGGCAATGCGGGATAGATGACGAACACCGACAATGGATAACCACGGGTCATGCTGAGATTTAATATTTGAACGTTTTTTTCTTCTTCGACCTGTTCCAGCACATGCATCGCAAAGCGCGGGTCAAAGATGCGCAACAGGCTGGGTTTCGGAAACGTTATCGAATGGACGGCAAGCTAAACACATTTTTCGTAAATTTATCCCATAATGATCATCAGTTCTCCGGACGGCATGGGTGGCATGTGCTGCCTTGCAACAACTCAGTTCGCATGACCCGGTGAAGCGAGCGCGAACGCCGCGACGCCGGCGAGTCTCTTCAGCGTGACGACACGCGGTACAGGTGGGGTTGGTCTCTCGATATAGCGCAGTTCCAGGCAAAGCGAGGAAACCGATGGCCGATACCGGACAGAAGATGAGTCGCCTGCAGTTGACGGCGATGGTGGTCGGGGGCATGGTGGGGGCCGGGATCTTTTCCTTGCCGCGCACCTTCGCCAATGCAACGGGTCCAGTCGGCGCAGCCATTGCGTGGATCGTCGCTGGCGTGGGCATGTACACGCTGGCACGGGTATTTCAGGCGCTGGCGGAGCGCAAGCCGCAACTCGACGCCGGCGTGTTTGTCTACGCGAAGGAAGGCTTCGGCGACTACCCCGGCTTCCTTTCGGCCTTCGGGTACTGGATCGGCAGCTGCATCGGCAACGTCTCGTACTGGGTGCTGATCAAGTCCACACTGGGCGCGTTCTTCCCGGTCTTCGGCGACGGCAATACGGTGACGGCGATCGTCGTGGCGTCGATCGGCATCTGGCTGTTTCACTTCCTCATTCTTCGCGGCATCAAGCAGGCCGCGTTCATCAACACCGTCGTGACGTTCGCCAAGGTCGTTCCGATCATGGTGTTCATCGTCATCCTGATCTTCGTGTTCAAGTACGGCACCTTCCGTCTGAATATCGCGTCCGCGGCGCAAGCGGGCGGCCTTCTGCAGCAGGTGCGCGCGACGATGCTGGTCACGGTGTTCGTGTTTATCGGCATCGAAGGCGCGAGCGTGTACTCGCGCTATGCAAAGGAGCGCACGGACGTGGGGCGCGCCACGATCTTCGGCTTCTGTGCGGTGACGGCGCTCATGGTGCTCGTCTCGATGCTGCCGTTCGCCGTGCTGCCGCGCGACGATGTCGCGGGCATGCGGCAGCCGTCGATGGCGGCGGTGCTCGAAAGCGTGGTCGGTCCGTGGGGCGGGATCTTTGTCAGCATCGGCCTGATCGTCTCGGTGCTCGGCGCGTATCTGGCGTGGTCGCTGATCTGCGCGGAAGTGATGTTCGCTGCGGCGCGCAATCAGGATATGCCTGCGGTGTTCGCGCGCGAAAATGCGAACAACGTCCCGGCGAATGCACTGTGGATCACCAACATCGTGGTGCAGATCCTCGTAGCGAGCACCTATTTCTCGCGCGACGCGTTTGCATTGATGCTCAACCTCACCAGTTCGATGTCGCTGATTCCCTATCTGTTCGTCGCGGCCTATGGGTGGATCGTCTCCAACCGCGGTGAGAGTTACGAGGTGCGGCCCGAAGAGCGCAAGCGGGATCTGATCCTGGCGGCGGTCGCGGTGATCTATACGGTATTCATGATCCTTGCTGGCGGCGTGAAATTCATCCTGCTGTCGGCCATCCTCTACGCGCCCGGCACGGTGCTCTATTTCATCGCGCGACGCGAGCGCAAGCTCAAGGTTTTTCAGGGCGTGAGCGACTGGGTGATTTTCATCGTGGCGGCCGTAGCGGCCATCGTGGGCGTCGTGTCACTGGCCACGGGCCTGATGGCGCTCTAATCAGAACGAGCGGAGATCGATATGTCCAAGGCGAAAGGTGGTGAGAAGGGCAAGACAAAGGACGAAAGTGCGTTTGGGGTTTATTCGGAAGTCGGGCAACTCCGCAAGGTGATGGTCTGTGCACCCGGCATCGCGCATTCGCGCCTCACACCGAGCAATTGCGACGAGTTGCTATTCGACGACGTGCTATGGGTCGACAACGCGAAGCGGGACCATTTCGACTTCGTGACAAAAATGCGCGACCGTGGCGTCGAAGTCGTCGAAATGCACAACCTGCTCGCCGAAACGGTTGCGGTGCCCGAGGGCAAGCGGTGGATCATCGATAACCAGATCGTGCCGAATCAGGTTGGGCTGGGCTTCATCGACGAGCTGAAAAGCTATCTGGAAGAGCTCGACAATCGCAAGCTTGCCGAGACATTACTCGGCGGACTTTCGATCTACGATTTCCCGGAAACCCATGGCGGTGCGGCGCTCAAGGTCGTGCGCGAGGCGGCCGGGTCCACTGAATATCTGCTGCCGCCGCTGCCGAACACCTTGTACACGCGTGACACCACGTGCTGGATTTACGGCGGCGTGACGCTCAATTCGCTGTATTGGCCCGCTCGACACGAGGAAACCATCCTCGCCGCGGCGATTTACCGGTTTCATCCGGACTTTGCCGGCAAGGTCAACGTGTGGTGGGGTGACCCCACGCAAGATCACGGGCTGGCGACGCTCGAGGGCGGCGACGTCATGCCGATCGGCAACAAGACCGTGCTGATCGGCATGAGCGAGCGCACCTCGCGCCAGGCGATCAGCCAGCTCGCCGCCACGCTGTTCCAGCGCGACGCGGCTGAGCAAGTGATCGTGGCCGCGATGCCGAAGATCCGTGCGGCCATGCACCTCGATACGGTATTCACGTTTGCCGACCGCGACTGCGTGCTGATCGCGCCGGATTTCCTCGCACGCACCCGCACGTTCACGTACCGGCCCAGCGATCATCCGGCGGGCGTGGAATTGCATCAGGAGAAAAAGTCCTTCGTCGACGTGGTGAGCGCCGCGCTTGGCATCAAGAAGATGCGCGTGGTCGAGGCAGGTGGCAACGATTACCAGCGCGAACGCACGCAGTGGGATAGCGGCGCGAATCTGGTTTGCACATCACCCGGCGTTGTGTTCGCCTACGACCGCAACACGTATACGAACACGCTGCTGCGCAAGGCGGGGATCGAGGTCGTGACCATCGTGGGTGCGGAGCTGGGGCGCGGGCGCGGCGGCGGTCACTGCATGACGTGTCCGATCATTCGCGACGCGGTGGAGATGTAGTGTTACACGCGTAACGGGTACAGCCGCGCGCGCCCGGCTGGGACTGCCGCCGCGCGCGCCGGCAGATTAGCGCGCAGGCAGGCAGCACGCCCAGCGATCCGGAGGAAAACACCAGTGTTTGCCAGGCATGTAACGGGTCGAGCTGGTTCCCTGCGTTCAACCGTGATGCTCTGCGTGTTGGCAGCAGGCGTGTTGCTGGCGGGCTGCCGTAAGAGCGAAGAGACCCCGGTGGAGGAAGTTCGCCCGGTACGCGTCGTCACGATAGAAAAGCAGGCGGCCGGAGCAAATATCGCTTTGACCGGCACCTTGCAGGCACAAGCAGAGATCAATCAATCGTTCCGTATCGACGGGAGGATGATCTCTCGCAACGTCGATGTCGGAGACCGGGTCAAGGCGGGCCAGCTATTGGCGCGTCTTGACCGGATGAACGAGGAGAGCGGCCTGCAGTCCGCGCGGGCGCAACTGGCCGGCGCCGAGGCTCAGGCGCTGGAGGCGCGCACGATGTACGACCGCATGCGCGATCTCCTGGCGGAGCGTGCCGTGTCGCGTGCTTCGTTCGAGCAGGCTGAAGCGATGGCGAAGATCACCCAGTCGCAAGTCGATTCGACGCAGTCTTTGGTGAACATCGCACAGAACCGGTTGAGCTATACCGACTTGGTCTCGGACGTCTCCGGCGTGGTGACGGCGCGTGGTGCCGAACCCGGTGAGGTCGTCCCGGCTGGCCGCATGATTGTCCAGATTGCGCGCGAAGGGGCGATGGATGCCGTGTTCGACGTGCCCGCGGCGATCAAGGACGCCGCACCGGCGAATCCCGAAATCGTCATCACGCTGGCCGGCAATCCGGAGGTTTCCTCTATCGGTAAGGTGCGCGAAGTATCGCCCCGCGCCGATCCGGTTACCGGCACGTTCGCAGTCAGAGTTCAGGTGCTCAATCCTCCGGCAGCCATGCGTCTCGGTAGCACGGTCATCGGCAACATGAAGCTCCAGCGTCCGCCGGCCATCGATGTTCCGTCGAGTGCGTTGATCCAGCCGGGGGGCAAGCCGGCGGTCTGGGTGGTCGATACGAAGACGGGAACGGTTGCGGCGCGCGACGTGGAGCTTCAGGCCTATGGTGAGGACCGCGTGCAGATATCGCGAGGGTTGGCTCCGGGCGACGTGGTCGTGACGGCCGGCGCGCAGGCATTGCGGCCGGGGCAGAAAATTCACTGGACCGAGGCTCCCAGGTGATCGGCCCGAATCTTTCAGAGTGGGCGCTTTCAAAGCGCTCGCTGGTAGTGTTCCTGATGATCGCCGCTCTCGTGGCGGGAACGTTGTCATTTCTCGGGCTGGGGCGTGCGGAAGATCCGGTCTTTACGTTCCGCACCATGGTCGTCGCCGCCGGGTGGCCGGGAGCGACGGTCGACGACACGCTCTCGCAAGTGACCGAGCGCCTTGAGCGCACGTTGCAGGAGACCCGTCACCTGGACCGGATACGCAGCTACACAACGGCAGGCCAAACGACGATCTTTGTGGATCTGCTGCAGTCGACCCCTCCTTCCGAAGTCCAGGACATCTGGTATCAGGTTCGCAAGAACGTCGGCGATATGCGGCAAACGCTGCCGGCCGGGACGGTCGGGCCGTTCTTCAATGATGATTTTGGTGACACGTACGGCATCATCTACGGGTTCACGTCCGATGGTTACAGCCTGCGCGAGTTGCGCGATCGCGTCGAAGCGATTCGCTCACGGTTGCTGCTGGTGCCGGACGTCTCGAAGATCGACGTGCTGGGCGCGCAGGACGAACAGATCTACATCGAGTTCTCGACCAGCCGTCTGGCCGGCCTGCGTCTGGACTACCCGACCATCGTCGGTGCATTGCGGGCGCAAAACGTGATCATGCCGACCGGTGTTTTGCAAACCGGACAGGAGCGGGTGTTCTTCAGGGTGACCGGCGCCTTCGATTCCGAACGCGACATCGAGGATGTCAATCTGGTGTTGGGCGGGCGCATTATTCGCCTCGGCAATATCGCGACCGTGAGACGCGGTTTCGCCGACCCGCCGCAACCGATGTTCCGCGTCAATGGCAAGCCGGCGATCGGTCTGGCGATCGCGATGCGCGCTTCAGGCGATATCCTGGCGCTCGGCCGTAACCTGAAGGCCGAGATGGCCGATATCACCGCGAACCTGCCTGCCGGCATCGAGCCGATTCTGGTCGCCAATCAGGCGGATACAGTCGACGTCGCGATTAACGATTTCATGGCGTCCCTCTGGCAGGCCATCATTATCATCCTGGTGTGCAGCTTCGTGAGTCTGGGCATCCGGCCGGGGACGGTGGTCGCGCTATCGATTCCGGTGACGCTGGCGATCGTGTTTGCGATCATGGACCTTGTGCACATCGACCTGCACCGGGTGTCGCTGGGTGCGTTGATCATCGCGTTGACGCTGCTGGTTGACGACGCGATGACCACGGTCGACGCGATGATCAACCGCCTCGCCGCCGGTGACAGCAAGGACCAGGCGGCGACCTATGCTTACCGGACCCTGGCTGCGCCGATGCTGATCGGCACGCTGGTGTCGATTTCCAGTTTCGTGCCGATTGGTTTCGCAAAGAGTTCGGCCGGCGAGTACACGTTTTCGATCTTCGCCGTGGTCGCGATCGCCCTGCTTGTCTCGTGGTTCGGCGCGGTGATTTTCTCGCCGCTTGTCGGACGGGCGATCCTGAAGGCCCCCAAGGCAAGCAAGGAGCCGAAGAAGCCCGGCAAGATGCTGATGGGCTATGACCGCTTCCTGCGCGGCGCGCTGCGCTTGAGGTGGCTCACGATTGCGGTGACGCTGCTGGCATTCGTGGTGTCGATCTTGCTGGTCAGATTTGTGCCACGGCAGTTCTTCCCCGCGTCCGATCGGCCTGAATTGACGGTGGATCTGACGTTGCGCCAGAACGCTTCGATCCATGCCACCGAGTCTCAGGTCAAGCAGATCGAAGCCATTCTGAAAAGCGATGCCGATGTCGACCACATCAGCAGCTATGTGGGCCGAGGCGCGGTACGCTTTATTCTTACCTTGAATGTCCAGCTACCGAATCCATTTTTTGCCCAGATCATCGTGGTTGCCAAAAGTCTTGAGGCACGCGACCGATTGCAGTTGAAACTGGAGAAAATCCTGGCCGACCAGTTTCCGGGCATCGTTGCACGCGTGTCTCCACTG
Organism: Paraburkholderia humisilvae; assembly: GCF_902859855.1. Taxonomy (GTDB): domain Bacteria; phylum Pseudomonadota; class Gammaproteobacteria; order Burkholderiales; family Burkholderiaceae; genus Paraburkholderia; species Paraburkholderia humisilvae. The sequence goes on along the minus strand of NZ_CADIKH010000032.1, from coordinate 56,226 downwards.
GAACTGGGGCCGCCGGTCGGTTGGCCGCTGCAATATCGCGTTTCGGGCTTTGATCCGGCACAAGTGCGCAGGATCGCACTCGATCTGGCCGGTATCGTGGGGGCGGACGAGCGGACCCGCCATGTGAACTTCGACTGGATGGAGCCCGCCCGGCAGATCCGGATTCATATCGACCAGGATGAAGCGCGCCAGCTCGGTGTCAGTTCCGCCGCGCTGGCGGGCATCATGAACACCATCATTACCGGCACGCCCATCACGCAGATCCGCGACGACATCTACCTGATCAACGTTATCGCGCGGGCCGCGGATGAGAAGGCGATGACAGTCCAGACGCTGAGTACGTTGCAGGTGCCTACACCGAGCGGTCGGATGGTTGCACTCAGTCAGTTCGCGACGTTTACGGAGGAACAGGAATCGCCATTGATCTGGCGACGCAACCGCATACCGACGCTCACGGTGCGCGCTGACGTGATGCATGGCGCGCTGCCTGACGAAGTCGTCGCAACCCTGGCGCCGAAGATCACCGCGTTCAACGCGAAGCTGCCCAAGGGCTATCACATCGCGACCGGCGGCATCTTCGAGGAAAGCGCGATTTCGCAGCAGTCGGTGTTTGCCGTCGTTCCCCTGATGATCGTGCTGATGCTGACGAGCATGATGGTGCTGCTGGTGAGTTTCAAACGGCTGGCGATGGTGGTGTCGGTGATGCCGTTGGGCCTGATAGGCGTTGTGCTGGCCTTGCTGGTGTTCAACCGGCCGCTTGGCTTCGTCGCCATTCTGGGCATTCTCGCGCTGATCGGCATGATCGCGAAGAACGGGCTGATCCTGATCGTGCAGATCGAGACCTTTCGCGACGAGGGCATGGGTGTGCTGGAGGCGGTGGTCGCGTCGGGGACCTCGCGCATACGGCCGATGATGTTGACGTCGATTTCGACCGTGCTCGGGCTGATCCCGATCGCGCCAACGGTGTTCTGGGGTGCGATGGCCTTCGCGATCATGGGAGGGCTGCTGGTGGCGACGCTGTTGACGCTGGTGTTTCTGCCCGCCCTCTACATGGTGGTGTTCGGCAAGGAAGAGCGGCGTGCGTTGCAGCCTTCGGGAACCGGCGGTGGCCCGCAGTAAGCCGCGGCCCGATTCCATCCGGCAGACGCTCACCGTGTTCGCGATCGCCGGGCTTTCGCTAGAGGAGGCGTGCACGGCCGTCGGAGAATCTGGAGTACGTGATGAGAACGCTGACGCTTGCTGCGATACTGGTCGCCACGACCGCTTGCGTGGCGGGCTGCATTGCCGTGGGACCCGATTACAGCCGCCCCGAGGTGCAGGTGCCCGCAACGTGGCGGATCGATTTGCCCCAGGCTGAAGAGGTCGCGAACACGACATGGTGGGAGCAGTTTGACGATCCCGTGTTAAACGACCTGATTCAAACCGGACTGCGCGACAATCTGGACGTGCGCGTCGCGGCCGCGCGCGTCGACCAGTTCATCGGCTTGCTGCGTTCCGCGCGCTCACAGGGCCTCCCGCAGATCAACTATGGCGCCAATGTGAGCCGCAACCGGACCAGCGAGGTCGGGATGCCACCGCTATCGCCCGCGCTCGATCCCGTATTCAATCTCTATCAGGGCGCGTTGTCCGCTTCGTGGCAGATCGATCTGTTCGGTCGGGTCAGGCGCCTGACTGAAGCGGCGCAGGCGCAGGTGTACGCCAGCGAGCAGGCCCAGCGAGGCGTCGTACTTTCCCTCGTGACGGGTGTCGCGACCAGCTATATCACGTTGCGCGGACTCGATCGGCAACTCGAAGTGTCTCAAGCCACCGCGCACAACTTCGGCGAAACACTGCGTATCTTCGAATTGCGCTACCGGAAAGGCCTCGTCTCCGAAACGGAGCTTTCGCAGGTGCGCTCGCAATACAAGCTCGCGCAATCGACCATTCCTGCCGTCGAGCAGCAGATTGCAGTTGTGGAAAACGGCATTTCCATCCTGCTTGGGCATAATCCCGGGCCGATTCCACGAGGAAAGTCGATCAGCGAACTGGTGGTTCCCGTGGTACCGGCCGATCTGCCTTCGACGTTACTGGAGCGGCGCCCCGATATCCTGCAGGCCGAACAGAATCTGATCGCGGCCAATGCGAATGTGGGCGCCACGCGCGCGCTTTACTATCCGACCATCTCGTTGACCGGCGCATTGGGCTCGGTCAGCACCGCCTTCGGCGATTTCCTCTCCGGACCGGCTGCGCTTTGGTCGATTGGGGCGGGTCTGAGCGGGCCGATCTTCACTTCAGGCGCCATTGGTGGCCAGGTCCAGTCGGCCGAGGCCCAAAAGCGCCAGGCACAACTGATTTATCAGCAAACCATCCTGGGCGCGTTCAACGATACCAACGACGCGCTGGTGGGCTCGCTTAAGACCACCGAGCAGACTGCCCGTCAGCAGGAGCGCGTCGATGCGTTGCGTGAATATGCGAGGCTCTCCAGCCTCAAATTCGAAGACGGCTTGATTGGCTATATCGACGTACTGGTATCCGAGAACGACCTGTTCTCCGTTGAACTTTCCCTCGCCAGTTTTCAGGCCGCACGCTTTAACCAGGTGATCAGCGTGTATCAGGCGATGGGCGGCGGTTGGGTGGATATTGCCGATTCGCTGACCCCGGTGTCTCTGAGTGAAGAGCACAAAGGAAATTCCGTGCAGGGCAAATGAAATCAGCAAGCAGCGCAGAGCGCGGCGCCTTCATGCTGGTACGCGCTTGAGTCGCTGGCGGAAGCAAAACGTAAGCTCGGGGCCTGGCGCGCGAGCTACGAAGCGGCGTGGTTCGACGTTGATAGCAGCGACCTAGCGGTAAATCAACACGAAGCAGTTTGACGAATACGACTTCCACACATACAACTCCAATGTTCGTCCTTCTTCGCAGGGCATGAACTCATGTGGAGGTGTCGTCATGACGGAGTCTGCCGATTTCCGGAGCAAAAAGTTAGTGCTCAATCACGGAGGCGGCCACATGCCCGCACTCGGATTTGGCACGCTGATTCCCGACGCAGAGACGACGAGCCGTGCGACCCGAGACGCACTGGCAGCCGGCTATCGTCATATCGATTGTGCTGAGCGTTACCGGAATGAACGTGAGGTGGGCGAGGCCATGCGGGCAGGGCTCGCGGCTGAAGGAATCGCGCGCGAAGACCTCTTTGTGACCACCAAAATGTGGAACAACAATCATCGGCCCGAGCGTGTCGAACGTGCTTTCGAGGCGAGTCGCGACAGGCTTGGGCTCGACTATCTGGACCTTTACCTTATCCACACGCCGTTTGCATTTGAGCCCGGGGATGAACAGGATCCGCACGATGAAGCGGGCAATGTCATCTACGATGAAGGCGTGACGCTACTCGACACATGGCGCGCGATGGAAGATCTCGTCGACCATGGCAGATGCCGTGCGATCGGACTCTCTGACATTCTCCTTGACGAGTTGCAGCCGCTCTACGAATCGGCACGAATCAAGCCCGCAGTGGTGCAGGTCGAAGCCCATCCGTATCTTCCAGAAGCGGAACTGCTGGAATTCTGCAAGAAGAATGAGATTGTATTTCTGGCCTACGCGCCGCTGGGTCACGGAATCAGGCCGGGGCCGCTTGAGGACCCCGTTATCTCGCGGATTGCCGTGCGAATTGGAAAAACGCCAGCCCAGGTACTGCTCGCGTGGGCGGTGCAACGCGGCGGCGCTTTGCTGACGACCCCAAAGAGCGCGGCCCGTGCGCGGGAGAACTTCGACATCGCTGCACTTCCCGTCGATGCGTTTGACGAGATTAACCGGATCGAGACGAGGCACAGGTTCAACCAGGTCGTCAACACCGGAAGCGGCGGCTTTCTCACGCAACGTGAGTGACATTCAAACGTGGGTCTTATCCGGAGGTAACCGATGCAAGACGAAACAATCCGTGAAGCCCTGAGCGCACACTGGCATGCATCGGCAACCGGCGATCTCGACGCGGAGCACGACATCTACGATGACGATGCCATCTGTGATTACCCTCAATCAGGTGAACGAATCCTCGGACGAAGCAACTTGCAGGCATTGCGGGGTCATCATCCGGATAAGCCATCCGGTTTTGATGTCAGGCGAATTCAAGGAGAAGGCAATCTGTGGGTGACGGAATACACGATTGCCTATCAAGGACGACCGACACGCGTGGTGAGCATCATGGAGTTTCGCAACGGCAAGGTCGTTCACGAGACGCAGTACTTTTCAGATTCGTTTGATGCACCCGATTGGCGGAAGCAATGGGTTCAGCCGATCACTGACGTCGGGCGATGAAAGCGGCCTGGTGGCCAGAAATATGCACGAGATGTCCCCGAACCGCCGCAGCTAGAGGCTCAGTGCAGAACCATAAAACCTAAACTGGTTCTCGTAAGCGGTGACAGGATTCACGATCCGCAGGGCAGTTTTCCTTAATCTGGCGCGGGTCCTCATGGACTACCTGAAGAGGACCGACGCGTGGCCAGTCACGTCGCGCTCGCCATCAAGTGGGCGTTGCGCACGCTCGCTTGACGATGCGTCGCGCGGTCGGCGACGGACGGCACTGCGGCAGCGCCCGCCTTTCCTCGAGGAGGAATGTATGAACGAAGCAAATCACGGCGCCGCGCGCGTGCGCGAGCTGAGTCATTTCATCGACGGTCAACATGCCGCGGGCACGAGCGGCCGGTTCAACGACGTATTCGACCCTGCGCAAGGCCAGGTCACGGCCCGTGTGCCGGTCGCGAACACAAGCGAAGTCGGCGTTGCTGTTGCCGCCGCAAAAACCGCGTTTGCGACGTGGAGCGAGACCCCGCCGCTCAAGCGAGCGCGTTTGATGTTCAAGTTCAAGGAACTGCTCGAGGCGCATTCGGACGAACTCGCGGAACTGATTACCCGTGATCACGGAAAACTGTTTTCGGACGCGAAGGGCGAGGTGGTGCGCGGCATCGAGATCGTCGAATTCGCATGCGGTATTCCGAACCTGCTCAAGACCGATTTCACCGATCAGACGAGCGGTGGCATGGACAGCTGGAATCTGCGTCAGCCGCTCGGCGTTGCCGCGGGCGTGACGCCTTTCAACTTCCCGATGGTGGTGCCGTGCTGGATGTTCGTGATGGCGGCCGCAACCGGCAACACGTTCATACTCAAGCCCTCGGAGCGCACGCCGTCGGCTTCGATCCGGCTTGCCGAACTGTTCATCGAAGCAGGTTTTCCCAAAGGAGTTTTCAATGTCGTGCACGGCGACAAGAGCACCGTCGATGCATTGATCGATCACCCCGATGTGGCCGCGATATCGGTGGTCGGTTCGACGCCGGTCGCGGAATACATCTATAGAGAAAGCGCGAAACGCGGCAAGCGCGTGCAGGCATTGGGCAGTGCGAAGAACCATCTGGTGGTCATGCCCGACGCGAATCTCAATCAGGCTGTCGATGCGCTGATCAACTCGGCGTACGGCTCGGCCGGCGAGCGCTGCATGGCGACCTCGGTCGCGGTGGCGGTGGGGCGCATCGCTGATGATTTGATAGAACGGCTAATGCCGCGCGTGCGTTCGCTCAGGATCGGTGGCGGAATGGAGCCCGATCTGGACATGGGACCGCTCATCAGCGCCGCGCATCGAGCCAAGGTGACCGGTTATATCGAAGCCGGGGTCGCGGCGGGCGCGAGGCTCGTCGTCGATGGTCGCGGCCATGCGGTGCGCGGCCATGAAGAGGGCTTCTTCCTCGGCGGCTCGCTCTTTGACGACGTGAAGCCCGATATGAGCATCTACCGTGAAGAGATTTTCGGGCCGGTGCTGTCGGTGGTTCGCGTACCGGATCTGGCAAGCGCGATCGCACTCGTCAACGCGCACGAACTGGGCAACTGTGTGTCGCTTTTCACTGCGGACGGCGGCACGGCGCGCACGTTTACGCGGCAGATTCAGGCGGGCATGGTGGGCATCAATGTGCCGAGTCCCGTGCCGGCGGCGTGGCATTCGTTTGGAGGATGGAAGCGATCTCTGTTCGGCGATCACCACGCGCACGGAGAGGAAGCGGTGCGGTTTTACACGCACTACAAGAGCGTGATGCAGCGTTGGCCGGACAGCGAAGACAAAGGGGCTGAGTTTGCGATGCCTCACGCGAGCTAACAGACTCGCCGGCCTCGTATTGTTTTTTCCTGCATTAAGGCCAGGCCCATCCGTGTTGCCTCGTCATCACGATCAAGGCGCGGAACGGGCGGTCCTGGCAACCGATTCTGGCAACCGCTTAGTCTGAGTGCCTGGCGGGATGAAGTCCCCGCCAGCGCAGTCAACAAGATGCATCAAGGCGATTTACGCCGACTCAGGCGGTCGCTTGTCGTTACCCTCCAGTATTCTCTTTCTCGTCGCTGCTGATTGACGACGGAGCTCCGCCATTCTTCGTGACAGTGCCGGTACGGGTCGCAACTTCGCCGTCGGGCGAATATCCATAGTTCACGGTCAGCGCACGGGCCAGGCCGCCAGTCGAAGGGCTAGCCTGTTCGTCATAAGTGAACTGCGCAAGGCGCCCCCTCGCGTCGTACACCATGCGCGTGCTGCGATAGTTGCCTGACTGCCACGTAACACGATGGGATGCATCCCGGTCCTGATTGCCGAACATCCATCGCGAGACATTGTTCTGTGCGGTATTAAGATTCCCGATGTGGTCGTAGAAGTAAAACCAGTCTTCGGTCAACGCTCCGTTGACATAGACCCTCGCCCGGGATACCCGGTTGAGCGAGTCATATGCAACGCCAGTGGTCCGTTGCTGCTGGCCGTCCCACAATGCGTCGAAGCCATGCTCTCCGGTCGGATCGGTCGTGTTGCGTTCGCTGTAGCCACTCAGATTGCCGTTCGCGTCGTACACGAACGCGCGCAACTTGCCCGGCGACGCGATCATCGCTGGACGCACACCGTCCGCATCGACGTAGCGCATCGAGATGACACGTGTCGCGGAAGGCCCCTTTATGACGACTCGGACAGGACGCCCCGTTCCGTCATAGCTGTACTCGCGCGTGCCGTCGCTCGCGGTGGTGTCCTTGAGCAGATTCCCTGAAGCGTCCCAGACCGACGCCGTGGTAGCGGTCGACGAACTGCTTCCGGTCGGTCGCAGCATGCCGCCAATCGACGAAAAGCTGAGCCGTGTGGTCTGGCGACTGTCAATGACATCCGTTGTGCCATTGCCATAGGCGAACTGCACATTGCGGGTCGTGTCCGGATGACTGACCGCCGTCGCGCGCCCCTCACTGTCATAACTCCAGGTCGCAATGCGTGAACCGGTTTCGTCAAACTCGCCGGTTATCGCATTCTTGAATCGTGCATCTTCATAGACATACCGCCTGGTATAGCCGTCAGGCTAACTGACAGAAACGAGATTGCTGTTAGCGTCATAGCCGTACTGCGTCAGACCACCTGTCGGGTCGGTCAATCGCGCAAGCCGGCCCTTGTCGTCATAGTCGAAGCGCAGTACCAGATCGAACTTCGCGAGCGCATCGTCACTGTGCTGCGTGATCGCCGTGAGCCGGCCCGCACCGTCATACGCGAGCGTTCGCGTGAAACCGGTCCCCGTGCGTTCCGACAGCAAAACACCTTGTGCGGAATAGGTCTCGGTGATCTCGGTGAAGAGGTCGGTCAGCGTCCAGCCTGAACCGCTCTGCACAAGTGAGAGCCCCGTGAACGCCGTTGTGCGCCAGGTGCCGGCCGACCCGTTGAACGTGACGGGCTCGCCGTTCTCACGAAAAGCGATGATCTTTGATGAACCACCACTATTCGCGCTTGCAAGGTCCACGCTGCGCTGCCAGTTATGTACCCACGCCGCACCTATCGCGATCGCGGAACTGCCCATTGACTTCGATCGGTAGGTCCGTGTGAACAGCAGGGGAATGTCATCGCCACTGACAAAATCCGTCTTGGTAAGCGTGACCGCGCCACTGCCCGGATAAACCGGGTCGGCCACCGGACAGCTCTGTTCCGGTTCCGATGCTTGCGCGTTGCCGCCACAATACGACTGTAATATCGACCCGCCGCACGCATAGGGAACCCATGCCGTAGATGCCGCCGTTGGCGGCGTTCCGGAGGCACAACGGTGCGCCCGGTACGGCCCCTGCCTTTGCAAAGAGCGTATGACAATACGCGACAAACTCGTCTAACGATTCAGCCTTTGCGGCGAACGCTACGAATAGCAGCATGAATGCGGCCAGCAGGCGAACCGCCATGCCTGCCAAACCGCCATAGGGTTTCCGGTGTGTCATTTCGCTCCTTTGATTGTTTGTCTTGCGGCAGCGCAAACTGTCAACCAGGGCGAAATAATGCGAAATATGAAAACTCTTAAATTTACGTGGACGTGTGATCGGATGCTCAGCACTGCCGGAGTAGTTCACCGACGTCGTAGGGGAGCGCACACGCACTGTCAGATATTCCTCTCGAAGCCGACATGAGATCGGGCGGTGACCTGACGCCGCACGGCCTTTAAGAAGCGCTACAAAATGAATTCTTCAGTGTTCGCCAGCAGATGATGCAGCAGGCGATTTTCATGCAGGCCTCATGGATGAACGCGAGACGTTCGAAGCGGATGCGCAGTCGTCGAAAGTTGTGAAGCCACGAGATGGTTCGCTCGACGACCCAGCGGGTTTTACCCAGCCCGCAGCTGTGAGGCTGGCCACGTCGGGCGATTTCAGTGGCGATGCCGGCCGCGCTTGCCGCCGATGGGCGGGATGGCGTCGACCAGGGCGTGTAACTGGGTGACGTCATGGCGATTCGCGCCCGTCAGGATCACCGCGAGCGGGATGCTCCGCGCTTCGGTGATGAGATGGTGCTTTGAACCAGGTCGCGCGCGGCCGGTGGGATTGGGTCCCGTTTTTGACCCGCGCCCACCGCACGAATTGAAGAGGAATCGACGAAAACTTGGGACCAGTCGATCTGGTCGGCTGCACGCAGGTGCGCAAGCAGAACTCGTGCAGCCGGTCCCACACGCGGGCGGCTTGCCAGTCGCGCAGGCGGCACCAGCAACGGTTCGATCAGTGCCTACAGTTCGCGTCCAGTATTGGTTTGGCCATGTCCCTTTTCGTCGTCGAAACGACGATCAGGTTAACAGCGTCCTTCGCAAGCAAACAGCCCCAAATGTCATTTTGTTAAAGCTTCTTAGTCGGTCGCTCCAACGACCTTGACCACTTTCCAGTTGTTCCGGTTGACGAGCACATAGTCGCCGTTGACGCCGAGCCATTGCTGGCCACGCGGGGGAGCGGTCAGCTTATGGTCCTTCCAGTTATCCAACATAAAATTGTGATCCCGGTATTCCCGCGGCACCTGCTGACCTTTGTGCCAGTCGCGATGCGGGATGGTTGGCATGACCTGCTGGCGGCCCATGCCCTGGCTTTGTTCGTCGTTGCCTTGCGCGAGCGCCGCGGACGTGACACCGACGAGGAGCGCTGCGATGACGGAAAGAATACGTTGGCTTTTCATAATCCAATCTCCCGAGGTAAGACGACGATTGATGTCGCTCATCAGCTGTGGTTCCTTCGGCGCTGGAACGGCCTGCAAGCCATGTTGGCCGACCAGGCAAACAGGCTTCCCATAGATAGGGAATCACTCAAGATAAAGAAATTTAAGCGTGTGCATTGTCAATCAATAGTATTAAATAGAATCCCAACTTCAAGAAGTTTTCGATCCACCGATCTGCGAAAGCGTCTAGTCATTCGCGGTGGATCGTTGTAAACGTTACCGGCTTGGTCACCGGAGGCGTTAAAGGAAAACGCATTGAGCGCGCTTCCAGTCGGGACCGCACGCCCCGAAGGAACGCCATCAAAGTTTGAGTGGATATCGCAATGCGCCGATCAGTCTCACGCGTGACGCGCCACCTCAGTGGAGCTTCAAGTGTCAAACTGCGAACTCAGACACTATCGTCCCTGCTTGCTCGTCGTCGCGATGTCGTTGTTGCTGACAGGCGTCGGATGCCACGACCGGCAAGCGCCGGGCACCGCCGCGCCGCCACCGCCGAGCGTGCTGGTCGAAACGGTTGCGGTGCAATCGATTCCAAGGGTGGTCGAACTGCCCGGGCGAATTGAAGCGATTCGGTCGGCGGAGGTCCGCGCACGCGTGGACGGCATCGTCGAGCGGCGCCTCTATGAAGAGGGCACCGACGTACGTGCCGGCGCGCCGCTCTTTCAGATCGATTCCCGTGACTACGAAGCTGCGCTGCAGCAAGCGCAGGCGGCGCTCGATCGCGCGCAGGCGGTGCAGGGCAATGCAGCTTCCGAAGTCGCGCGATTCAAGCCGCTGGTGGCCCGCCAGGTGGTCAGCGCGCAGGAATACGAGGCGGCAGTGGCGGCCCTGCAGCAGGCCCAGGCAAACGTCGCAGACGCGCGCGCCGCCGTCACGTTGGCCCGTTTGAGGCTTGACCGCTGCACGGTCCGCGCGCCCATCGCGGGGCGCGTGGGGCGCGCGCTCGTCACCGAGGGCGCGCTGGTCAGCGCAGGCGGCGCGACCTTGCTGACGCAGATCAATCAGTTGACGCCGGTGAACGCCGTCTTTACGCAATCGAACCTGTCATTGCTGGAACTGCGCAGGCAGATCAAGTCGGGTGCCATCGCGGCGAGCGCCGCGGACCGCGCGCAGGTATGGCTTACGCTTGCGAACGGGGACGAATACAAAGAACCGGGCGTGCTCGACTTCACCGATCTTGTCGTCGAACCCTCCACCGGTACGCAGATCCTGCGCGCGCGCTTTGACAATGCGTCGCGCGTGCTGCTGCCGGGGCAGTTCGTGCGCGGCCGGATCGTGATCGGCACGATACCGAACGGCCTCGTCGTGCCCGCGCGCGCTGTGCAGTTCGACAACAATGCGACCAGCCTCTCGATCGTCGCCGACGATGGCACCGTGGTCCGCCGCAATGTCGTACTGGGCCCGCAGCAAGCGGGGCAATGGGTCGTCAAGGACGGCCTGGAACCCGGTGAGCGCGTCATCGTCGATGGCTGGCAGAAAGTCCAGCCGGGGCAGCGTGTGGACGCCCATCCCGTTCCCGCCGGTCACTCCTGAGCGGCACGCTCATGAAGCAATTCTTCGTCTACAGGCCGGTATTCGCGTGGGTGGTCGCGCTCTTCATCACGCTGTTTGGCGCGATCGCGCTGATGCTGCTGCCGATCGAGCAGTACCCCGAGGTCGCGCCGCCGTCGCTGACGATATCGGCGGTCTACAGCGGCGCGGACGCGCAGACGCTGGACCGCACGGTCACGTCGGTCATCGAGGACGAGATGAACGGCGTCGAGAATTTTCTCTACATGTCGTCAACGAGCCGCTCGAACGGCACCGCGCAGATCACCGTCACGCTCAAGCCCGGCACCGACCTCGATGTCGCGCTCTCGCAGGTTCAGGATCGGGTGGGCCGCGTCGAGCCGCGGCTGCCGCTCGAGGTCCGGCAGGTGGGCGTGCGGGTCACGAAAGCCTCGTCGGGGTTTCTGATGCTCATCGCGTTGCAATCGGTCGACGGTTCGATCGCGGACGTCGAACTCGGCAACTTTGCCGCGAACAACATCATCAACGAACTGCGCCGCATTCCCGGCGTGGGTGACGCGCAGCTGTTCGGATCGTCGTACGCGATGCGCATCTGGATCGATCCGGAAAAGCTTGGCAGTTTCGGCCTCTCGGCTAACGAAGTGATGGCGGCCATCCAGGAACAGAACAGCCAGACTGCGGGCGGGGGACTGGGCGAACAGCCGATTGCGCCGGGTGCCGAGCTCAACGCGCAGATCGTCACACGGGGCCGCTTTTCAACGCCCGAGCAGTTCCGCGAGATCATCGTGCGCTCGAACCCGGACGGTTCCACGGTGCGCCTGGGCGACGTCGCGCGGGTCGAGCTGGGCAACGACAGCTATGGCTTCCGCTTTCGTGTGAACGGCAAGGACTCCGCAGGGATTGCCATTCAGCTCGCTAGCGGGGCCAATGCGCTGGCCGTTGCAAACGCCGTGCGCGAGCGTCTCGCGCAATTGCAGCCGACCTTTCCGAAGGGCGTGGTATGGGTCGTGCCGTTCGATACGACGCCGTTTATCACGACCTCGCTGCATGGCGTGCTGCGTACCATGGTCGAAGCGCTGCTGCTGGTCACGGTCGTCGTGTTCCTGTTTCTTCAGAAGTGGCAGGCGACGCTGATTCCCACGCTGGTTGTGCCGATTGCCCTGGTCGGCACCTGTGTCGGCATCTATTTGTTCGGACTCTCAATCAATCTGCTGTCGTTGTTCGGCATGGTGGTCGCGATCGGCATACTGAACGACGATGCGATCGTGGTGGTGGAAAGTGTCGAGAGCGTGATCCAGAACGAGGGCCTCAGCGCCCGTCGCGCGACCGTGAAGGCGATCGGGCAGATCGCGGGGGCGATTATCGCGAGCACGCTGGTACTCGTTGCCGTGTTCGTTCCGATGGCCTTCTTTCCTGGTTCGACGGGCGCGATCTATCGGCAGTTCTCGGTCACGCTGACCATCTCGATCTTTCTCTCCACGGTGCTCGCGCTGACGCTGGGCGTGGCGATGTCGGCGACGTTACTGGGCATCAAGGCGAAGAAGGATAGTGGCGCGGGAAAGCGCACCGTCGCGCGTTGGCCGGCCCGCACGCTGCAGCGCATTTTCGACGCGTTCAACCGGGGGATGGAGTTCGCAACGGAGCGCTATGTGCGGGCCGTGCAGGTCATGCTGCGCACGCCGGTACGATGGCTGGTCCTATTTCTGGTCGTCTGCATCGCGACCGGACTGTTCTTCAACCGTTTGCCGCGCGGTTTCATTCCGAACGAAGACCAGGGATATTTCTTCGTCGCGTATACCGCGGCGCCCGGCGCGACGTCGCAACGCACGCAACAGGTCGTCGATCAGGCCGAGGCCTTTCTCCGGCAGCAGCCCCAGGTGCGCAATATCGCATCGATCACGGGGTTCAGCTTTTTCGGTCAGGGGCAGTCGGCCGCGATGTCGTTCGTCGATCTGAAGCCGTGGGCGCAGCGGCCGGGCGCTTCGAATTCCGCGGAGGCATTGGTCGCGCGCGCGAACGCGGCACTGCGGAATATCCCCCAGGCGCTCGTGTTCGCGCTCAATCCGCCGGCGATTCCGTCGCTCGGCAATGCGAGCGGCTTCACGATGAAGATACTGGACCGCAGCGGCGTGGGCGGCGCGGCGTTGCAGCAGGCGAGCGGACGCATCCTTGCGGAAGCGTCGCGCAGTCCGTTGCTGGTGGGCGTGCGTCCTGAGGGCTTGCCGGCTGCGCCGCAGCTGTATGTCGATATCGATCGCGTGAAGGCGCGCGCGCTGGGGCTGCAGATCGGACAGGTGAACAGCGCGCTCGCGCTAGCGTTCGGCTCGAACTACGTGAACGATTTCATCTACGAGGGGAACGTGCTGCGCGTGCTGATGCAGGCCGATGCCGATCAGCGCATGCGCCCCGAGGACATCGGTGTGATCCGGCTGCGCAACAACGTCGGCGAGATGGTGCCGTTTTCGGCGTTCTCGACCGTGCACTGGACTTCCGGCCCGCAGCAGGTCGAGCGCTACAACGGATTTCCGGCGGCTACGATCTCCGGGCAGGCAGCGCCAGGCCGCTCGAGCGGCGCGGCGCTCGCGGAAATGGAACGCATCGCGGGCAACGTCCTTTCCGGCAGCCTGACTTATGAATGGACGGGCACGGCCTTCGAGGAGCAGCAGGCAGCCGGGCAGATCGGGGCGTTGCTGGTGCTTTCCTTCGTGGTGGTTTTTCTGCTGCTTGCCGCGCTTTACGAGAGTTGGGCGATACCCGTTGCGGTTTTGCTGATCATTCCGCTGGGCGTGCTGGGCGCGGTTCTGCTGACGATGGCCCGCGGCTTCTCCGCCGATGTCTACTTCAATATCGGCCTCGTGACGATTATCGGCCTCGCCGCGAAGAACGCCATCCTGATCGTCGAATTCGCGATCAAGGAAGAGGCCGCGGGTAGCGATACGGTGAGCGCGGCCGTGAACGGCGCTCGCCAGCGCCTGCGGCCGATCCTGATGACGAGCGTGACCTTCGTGCTCGGCATGCTGCCGCTTGTACTCGCAACAGGCGCGGGCGCGGCGGGGCGGCAGGCGGTGGGCACCGGGATCATGGGCAGCATGCTCACCGCCACGCTGTTTGGCATTTTCTTCACACCGCTGTTCTATGTCGTTGCGCGTAGATGGCTGAGCCGCAAGCGGGCGCATGACGAGGACGAAGACGAAGCGCCGCTCGCAGGAGAGCGCGATGCGTAAGGTTAGGGTGGCGATTGCGCTCATCACGTGCCTTGCATTGGCGTCGTGCAATTTCGCGCCGCGCTACCAGCAGCCCGATCTACCGATAGCGGGCAGCTACGAGAGTGCGGATATTGTCACGGCGGGCGGCGACCGGCTCGCGTCCGAAGTCACATGGGAAATGTTCTTTCGCGATCCGACGCTCAGGCAACTGATTGCGACGGCGCTGGAGCGCAATCGCGATCTGGCCGCTTCCGTCGCGCGTATCGATCAGGCTCAGGCACTCTATCGCGTGCAGCGCTCCGCACAGTTTCCGCAAGTGGTCGCCGGCGCGGATGCGACGCGCACCAAGACGCCGCTTAACGTGATCGAACCCGAGGATCCGAACACCAACACGTCGGTTCACTTCAACCAGTACAACGTGCAGGTGGCCGTTACGTCGTTCGAGCTGGACTTCTGGGGGCGTGTCGCCAATATGGCGGAGTCCGCGCGCCGGAACTATCTGGCGACCGTCGAGGCGACTCAAGCGTTTCGTCTTTCGCTGATCAGCAATGTCGCGGCGACCTACTACGCGATCCTTTCGGGCAATGAGGGCATCGCCCTTGCCGAACATACGCTTGCGACGCGCCAATACGCGCTGGAGGTCGCGACACTGCGCCTCGAGGCCGGCGCGACGTCGCTCGTCGATTACGAGCACGCGAAAATCCTGGTCACTCAGGCGCAGACGCAACTGGCCGAGCTGCAAAGAACGACCGGACAGCAGCGCGATCAGTTGGTGGTCCTGATTGGCGGACCGCTGCCCGTCGACATTTCTGAGCGGCATGAGATGCAGGACGCCGATCAGTTCGGCAATCTCGATGCGGGCCTGCCTTCTTCGCTCCTCACGTTGCGTCCGGATGTTCGGGCGGCCGAGCAGTCGTTGCGGGCGGCCGACGCGGATATCGGCGCGGCGCGTGCCGACTATTTTCCGCGTATTTCGCTCACGGGCAATTTTGGCTATGTGTCTCCCGAGCTGAACGACCTGTTCGTGCCAGGCAAGCAGGCATGGCTGATATCCGGATTCGTCACGCTTCCGATATTCGACGCGGGCCGCCGCAGCGCGCAACTCGGCTTGTCGCAAGCACGTCGTAGCGAACTCGTCGCGAACTATCAGAAGACGGTTCAGGTAGCCTTCCGCGAGGTATCCGACGCCCTTATCGCGCGCCAGCGGCTGCAGGAGCAGATCGCCGCTCAGGAACGCGCGGTGGCCTCCGAAGAGCGCCTGGCGGAGGCGGCCGAACTTCGATACCAGAACGGCATTTCCATCTATCTCGAAGTGGTCGATGCGAAGCGCAACCTGTTTGCCGCGCAACAGCAATTGATCCAGTTGCGCGCGGCCGCGCTGCAAAATGGCGCCTCGCTTTATGTCGCGCTAGGGGGAGGGCAGGGTGGTTGAGCCGCTCGGTCCGCCCGGGTAGCGCTGAACCGGAGGCCGACGCGCATTCACGCGCCAATAATCTTTCCTATGCTTGAAGTAACGGCGGTGATATCGGTACGGAATTCGTCGCGCAGGATGGGGGCTTGCATCATTCGTTGACAGGTTGGTGAACCGGGCGGTCCGGATCGCAAGGCCGAGCGCCGACAACGCAGAGGGAGCATCGTCATGAAGAAGCACGAGTCACCCCAGCCGGTCACGATGTTCGAAGCGCTGATTCCAGTCGCTGCCCTTGTGCTGCTGGTTGGTCTGTCCTACTACCTGTTTGGCGACGGCGGCTCGAACGGGCCGAACCAGGTGGCGCTTGTCGTGGCGACGATGATCGCTGTATTCATCGGTTGGCGGCGCGGGCATTCGCTTAAGTCGCTGGGGGAGGCCGCGAGCGCAAGTGTCAGCTCCGGCATTGGTGCGATTTTCATCCTGTTCGCGGTCGGCGCGCTGATCGGCACGTGGGCGATGTGCGGCACGATCGTGGCGATGGTCTATTACGGCCTGAGGTTGCTGAGCCCTGACTATTTCTACGTTACCGCGGCCGCGATCTGCGCGTTGATCTCATTCAGCATCGGCACGTCATGGACTGTCGCGGGCACGGTCGGCATCGGGTTGATGGGCATTTCCCAGAGCATGGATCTGAACCCTGCCATCACAGCCGGAGCCGTGATTTCCGGCGCTTATTTCGGCGACAAGTCCTCGCCGCTCTCGGACTCCGCGAATCTTGCCGCTGCGGCGGCGGGCGTCGATCTCTATCATCATGTGCGCGAGACGCTGCTGACCTCGCTGGTCGCGATCGTCATCGCGCTGGCCGTGTTCTATCTGTTCGGCCGGCCCGGCGATTTCGATGCGAGCGACGAACTGGCGGCGATGCAGAACGCATTCCATATATCGCCGGTGCTATTCGCGCCGCTTGTTCTGGTCGTCGCGCTGACGCTGTTCCGGATGCCGCCGTTCACCACGATCTTTCTTGGCGCGTTGGCGGGTGGCCTGGTCGCCGTGTTCGTCGAACCGGCGCGCGTCATCACGTTTGCCGCGGCGCGCGAGGGCGTGCCCACCGGAATTGCGTTGCTCAAAGGCGTATGGCTCGCGTTGGTGAGCGGGTACAAGGCTGCCACAGGGAATCCCGCGCTTGACACGCTGCTGACTCGCGGTGGCATGGACAGCATGTTGAATACGATCTGGCTGATCATCACGGCACTGGCATTCGGGGGCGTGGTCGAGAAATGCGGCGTGATAGAGCGCATCATCGCCCCGGTCGTCCAATGGGCAAAGAGCGGCGGCGCGCTGGTGGGGTCACTGGTGGTGGCGACCATCGCAACGAACATCGTCACGGCGGACCAGTTCATCGCGGTCGTGCTGCCGGCGCGGATGTTCAAGAACGCATTCGCGGCACGCGGCTACGCGCCCGTCGTGCTATCGCGCTCGGTGGGTGACTCAGCCACGACGACCGGCGCACTGATTCCGTGGAACAGTTGCGGCGCCTACATGGCGGCGACGCTTGGCGTGTCCACGCTCAGCTATGCACCCTTTGCGGTGTTTTGCATCGCGAGTCCGCTGCTGACGGTGGCGATTGCGTACGCCGGTATCCGCATGCCTCGCGTTTCGCAAGCGCCTTCAGTGGCCTCAACGGGCGACGAGCCGTGAACGCCGGACTACTGAGTTGCCGGAACACACCGCGGAATGCCTGCTGTCGCAATGGATAGTTCGACGACGTCGTCTCCTGGAACTATGATAGGAACTCGATATGTTCAGCGGACAGAAAAGGCCGCAGCCAAAGAACAGTCGATTTCCTCACGCAACCCACGCAAAGCGTACGCGATGCTTTGCATTGGTTTCACGCTAGAAAGCGAAGTTTTCAACCCGTTTCGCAGGTCGCGATTGCCGGGCTTTCGGTAGAGGAGGCGTGCATCTTTTATGAACACCGCATCGCTTCATGCTTTCCTGCTCGATATGCGTGCGCATTGGCGCGCCGCGCTGGCGCGCGCGCTGTGTTTTCTGGCGCTCTGGATCATTCTGATGTCGAGCGTGAAGCCGGCCGATCTGATTTTCGGCCTGGTCGCGACCCTCGTCGCGACGCAGATGAGCCTGCTTCTGCTGCCTCCCGCCGCAAGACAACTGCGCATCGGCGCTTTACTGCTATTTGCACCGCATTTCCTCGCGCAATCGCTGCTGGCCGGAATCGACGTGGCGCGCCGTGCATTGCACCCGCGCTTGCCGTTGCAACCGGGCATCGTGGTCTATCGTGTCGGTTTTCCGCCGGGCATGGCGCGCAATGATTTCGCGATCGTCACCAGCCTCCTGCCGGGTTCGCTTCCGATTGACGACACCGAAGACGGGCTCGTTTACCACTGCCTCGACGTTTCGCAGCCGATTGCCGAACAGTTGGCAGACGAAGAGCGGCGTCTTGCCGGCGTATTCACCCGTGGGGAACGAGATGACTGACGTGCTCATTACCGTCTCCGGACTGGTGCTGTTCATGGTTGCGGTCGGCTTGTTGAGCGTGCTGCGCGGTCCCACGCGGGCCGACCGCATGATGGCGGCTCAACTGTTCGGTACGGGGGGGATTGCGGCGTTGCTGCTGGTCGGCACGGCAAGCGGCGTGGAGGCGGTAGTCGATGTCGCGTTGACGCTCGCGGTGCTCGCGGCGTTCGCGTCGGTCGCCTTTGTCAAAGCCGACCGGCAGACAGAAGGCGAGGCCGGCAAAGAGGATCGGACATGAAAATCGCAGCCGACGTCTTCACCATCATCGCGATGCTGGCCGGCATTTTCTTTTTTGTGGCCGGTACGGTCGGGCTATTGCGATTTCCGGATACGTACACGCGGCTGCACGCGCTGACCAAGGCCGATAACCTCGGTCTGGGCATGGTCGTGCTGGGGTTGCTGCCACAGGCCGGTCATGTCATGGTGGCCCTCAAGCTGGTTGTGGTCTGGCTACTGGTGCTGCTGACCTCGTCCGATGTGTCGCAACTCATTGCGCGCGCGGCACGCCGGCAGGAGCAACGCCCGTGATCTTCGCTATCTCGGTCGGCATAGCGATCCTGTTATTGGCGCTTGCGCTCTGGACCGTTGTGGTACGCGACACGTTCGCCGCGGTAGCCGGGTTTATTCCTTATGGGTTGTTGCTGACGCTGGCGTGGCTCGTGCTTGCCGCAGTCGACGTCGCGTTGACCGAAGCGGCCATTGGCGCGGGCTTGACCGGCGCACTGCTGATCCGTGCAGCTTCCCGCTTGCATGCGACCGAAGCCGCGGCCCAGGCCGAACAGCCTGGCCTCGCGCTACGCGCCGCGGCAGCCACGGCTGCAACGGCTGTCGCCGTCGTCATCGCCGCGTGCCTGCTGCGCTTGCCGGACCCCGCCCCCACGCTGGCGCCCGACGTGGCGCGGCACATCCAGTCGACCGGCGTCGGCAACCCGATTACCGCCGTGCTGCTGTCGTTCCGTGCGATCGACACGCTGCTGGAAGCGATCGCGTTGCTGTTCGGCGTGGTCGGTGTCTGGTCACTGGCGCCCGACCACTGCTGGGGCGGCAGGCCGGGACTGGCGCAGGTGGTGAGTCCCAACGACATCCTGGTGTATCTGGCGCGCGTGTTGCCGCCGATAGGCGTGGTGATCGGCCTCTACATTTTCTGGGCCGGCGCCGATCATCCGGGCGGCAAGTTCCAGGGCGCCACAGTGATTGCTGCGATGTGGCTGCTCGTGATGATGTCCGGTCTGCGCGATGCGCCTGCGGTGAGCCGGCGCTGGTTGCGTGTCGTGTTGATCCTCGGCCCGGCAATCTTTATCGCGCTAGGGGTGCTCGGCGCCGTCGTGGCGGGTGCGTTTCTGGCGTACCCCGATGGTTGGGCAAAGCTGTGGATCATCATCATCGAACTTGCGCTGCTGCCTTCGCTTGCGGTAACCCTGGTACTCCTGCTGGTCGGGCCGCCGCAGCGGCCGGAGGTGAGCACATGAACGTATCGCAGCTGTTCGGCCTGACTGCCGCCGCGCTCGTGGGCCTCGGCCTGTACGGCCTGATCGTCAACCCGCAGCCCTTGCGCAAGGTTCTGGCGTTCAACCTGACAGGCAACGGCGTGTTTCTGGCTTGTGCGGTGATCGCGCATCGAGGCGCGGCTGCCGGCATGACCGGCGATCCGGTGCCGCAGGCGCTGTTGATCACGGCGATTGTCGTGTCGTTCGCCGCGTCCGCACTGGCGGTCGGGCTCATGCTGCGCAGATTTGCGGAAACCGGCACGAATTCCCTTGTGGCCGAGGGTGACGCTCTGCCCGGGCAAGGGCCAGCCAATGTGGAGTTGAAGTGAGAACGCTGGCGCTCGCTGGGCAGGCGACTCCGGGTGGCCTGCTGCTGGTGCTCGCCGTGTTGTTGCCTTTTGCCGGCATGCTGGCTGGCCTCGCGCTCGGCGGTCGTCGTGCGCAACGCGTGGCGTGGGTGACGATTGTCTGCGGTATCGGCATCGTGCTGGCGATTGCGCGCGGGCTGCTGAGCTCGGGCGACGCATTGCGCTATGCGCTCGGCGGCTGGCCGCCGCCGCTGGGTGTCATGCTTCGCGCAGATGGGCTGTCGGTCTGCATGATGCTGGTGGTTGCGTTGGTGACCGGCGCGGTGGCGGTCTACGCCAACGGCGATTTCGGCACGCCAGCCGGCACGCGCGAGGCGCGTGCGCCGCTGGCTTTCTGGCTGCTGCTGCTGGCAGTCTGGGGCGCGCTCAATCTGGTGTTTGTGAGCGGAGACATTTTTACGCTGTACGTCGCGCTCGAATTGCTGACCTTTGCCGGTGTTCCGCTGGTGTCGCTCGATGGCCGGGCCGAAACGCTGCAGGCCGCGTTGCGCTATCTGCTGTTCGCGCTGATCGGTTCGATGCTCTATCTGCTGGGTGTTTTTCTGCTTTATGGGGCCTATGGCACGCTGGATATCGCGCTGCTCGCCGAGCGGATCAGCGCACAGCCGCTTGCCTGGACTGCCGTGGCGTTGATGACGGCCGGCATGCTGGCCAAAACCGCGCTGTTCCCGCTGCATCTGTGGTTGCCGCCTGCGCATGCCGGCGCGCCCGCGGCTGCGAGCGCGCTGCTTTCGGCACTCGTTATCAAGGGATCATGGTTCGTGGTGGTGCGGTTGTGGGTCGATGTCTTCGCTGGCGTCGTGAGCGGCTCGTTCGCACAACTGCTCGCCGGCCTGGGTGCGCTGGCGATCATCTTTGGCAATGTGGCGGCGCTGCGCCAGGCGCGCCTGAAGCTGCTGATCGCATACTCGACAGTGGCCCAGATCGGCTATCTGTTTCTGCTGTTTCCGCTGGTCGCGCACGATAGCGCGCGAGCTGTCACGGGCGGCTTGCTGCAGGCGATGTCGCATGCGAGCGCGAAGTCGGCGATGTTCCTCGCGGCGGGGCTGATCTACGCCACGCTGGGCCATGACCGTCTGGCCGATCTGCGTGGCGCGGCGCAAACCTTGCCGATGACGGTGACCGCTTTCGCGCTCGCCGGCGCCACGTTGATCGGCTTGCCGCCGTCCGGAGGGTTTCTCGCCAAGTGGTTGCTGCTGTCGGCGGCGCTCGCGACCGGGCAATGGTGGTGGGCGCTGGTGATGTTGGTCGGCGGCTTGCTCACGAGCATCTATGTATTCATGGTGGTCATGCGCGCGATGCAGCCCGCCGCGCCCGACTGGTCGCCGAAACGGCGGGTGCCCCGCTATCAGCAGATCGCGGTGCTAGGCCTCGCCATGTGTTCCTTCCTGCTTGGCCTGGCCGTGCTGCTGCCGGTCGACGTGACGCAGATTGGCCGCACCGCGATGTCGTCGACGGGGGCGCCATGACGATGCGCGAAGCGCTGATGGCCGCCGCCGTCGGTTTGCCGTTGCTGATGCTGCTGCTTTGCGCGTCCGCGCCTCTGCGCAGGCGGTTGCCTGCGTGGTTCGCGATCGCTCCGCTGCCGGCGTTGGCGGCGGCGGTCTGCGCCAGCCCGAGCGAAATGCTGAGGTTCGGCAACAGCCGTTTCGCGTTGCGTTTCGCACTCGATACGTCGGGCGCGTTGTTGCTCGGCACGGCCGCATTGTTGTGGCTGTTCGCCGGAATCTTTGCCACCCGTGTTCTGCGCGATCGTGAGCGCATCGACGGGTTCGTCGTCTGCTGGTTCATGGCGATGACCGGCTGCGTGGGCGTGTTTCTGGCGGCCGATCTGATCGGGTTCTATCTGATGCTGGCGGTGTTGAGCGTCGGCGCCAGCGGGTTGGTGCTCCAGGGCGATGGGCCCGATGCGCGCTATGCTGGGGCGCTCTATCTTGGCATTGCGTTGCTGGCGGAGGCGTTTCTGCTTGGTGGGCTGATCCTGCTGGCACAGGCTACGCCCGGAGGCAGCCTGCTGATTCGCGACGCCGCGGCGGCGTTGCCGGACTCGCCGTGGCGCGATACGACGTTGCTCTTGCTGCTGATCGGTCTCGCCATCAAGGCCGGCCTGGTGCCGCTGCATTTCTGGATGCCCTATGCCTATGGGGCCGCGCCGACGCCGGCGGCCGCGGTGCTGAGCGGCGCGGTGGTCAAGGCCAGCGTGATCGCGTTGGTCCGCTTTCTGCCGTTCGGCAACGCATGGCCGCACTTCGGCATACCGCTGGCGACGCTGGGTATGTTCGGCGCGTTCTACGGCGTGGCGATTGGCATCACACAGTCTCAGCCGAAGATCGTTCTTGCGTATTCAAGCGTCAGCCAGATGGGGTTTCTGGTGGCGGTGATCGGCATGGGGCTCGCCGCTGGCGATCCCGCTACCGTGGTGGCGGCGGCTTACTATGCCGCGCACCATCTGCTGGTAAAAGGCACGCTGTTTCTGGCCGTGGGCGTGGTCGCGCTGACGGGGGCAGGAAAGTTGCGGTGGGTACAGGTGCCCACGGCTGTTATCGCGCTTGGACTGGGCGGATTGCCGCTCACCGGCGGCGCACTGGCCAAATACGCGGCCAAGGACTTGCTCGGCGGTGATCTCGCCGGTTCGCTGGCGGTGGCGTCTTCAGTGGCGACCACATTGCTGATGCTTCATTTCCTGCGCTGTCTGGGCGCAATCGCAGTCGCGCATTCCGATGCTCGCGCGCCCGCGCCGCTGACCGGTGCGTGGCTGGCGATGGTGCTGGCCTCGCTGATCGTGCCGTGGGTGCTGTATCTGAATATCCCTATCGGCACGCTACCTGAGGCGCTGATGCCCGCAGCGCTGTGGTCGGCATTCTGGCCTGTGCTGGCTGGTGCGGTGCTGGCGATCGGCTGGACGCGATGGAGCAGGGCGATGCCGTCCGTGCCAGCAGGAGATGTGGGTCACCTCCTGCACGGACTGCAACGCGGAGGCGTGACGGTAGCGCGGATCGCTGTGTGCGGGGATGCGTTCGTGCGTCGATGGTCCGTGTCCTGTCTGACTCTGCTGCTGGCAGCGCTGTTGTTTGGCGCTCTGCTGGCGGTGGTGGGCTGACGTTATCCTGCGCCTTCGAACGCTCCGGTGCGCACCGCGCCGCTGCGCAGGTAGCGGGTAATCAGCACGCCGCCAGGCGTGCTCGCCGAGTGGGCCAATGTGAAGGCGGATGCTAGAGCGTCGTCGCCGAACAGGCGCTTGCCGTGCCCAAGCATCACGGGGTAAATCAGCAGCCGAAGCTCGTCCACCAGGCCGGCTGCGAGCAGTTGGCGCACCATGTCGCCGCTGCCAAAACTCAATAGATTGGCGCCGTCCTGACGTGCGAGCGTACGTATCGCGTCGGCAAGGTCGCCTTTCAGCGCATGACTGTTCTGCCAGTCGAGGGCATCGGATCGATGCGTGGCCACGTGCTTGGGGACGCTGTTGAACAGGTCAGCGATCGCGCGGCTATTTGAATCGGCCGGTACGTGCGGCCAATACGCCGCGAAAATGTCGTAGGTGCAACGCCCCAGCAGTAACTCGAACGGCTGGGACAGCAGGTCCTGCAAGTTTTGGCGGATGGCTGGATCGGCATAGGGAACGATCCAGCCCCCGAGGTGGAATGTGCCGCCGGTATCTTCCTTGGGGCCGCCAGGGGATTGCGTGACGCCATCCAGACTGATGAAAGTGGAAACAATGAGCTTGCGCATCGTGTTCTCCAGGTCGACGGACCGATCGGTCCGTGAATACGACGAACGACTTGCGTCTGGATCGACAATCCGCGCCAGCGGCGCGCACGCGCCTGTCCGGCAGCTTGCTAGGCGAGTAATGCCAAGGCTTCGGCGAGAGAGAGCACCATGGTGCGCGAATCGAACGCCGTTGAAAAGAGATGGTCGTGCACGATCTGATCCGGGTCGTAGCAGCAATCCTTGACCGTAAGCAGGCGAAAGTCCGCGTCGCTTGCATATGCAACCGACGACAGCACGACACCGGTCGATGCGATGCCCACCATGATCAGTGTATCGATACCCTGCGCGCGGAGCCGCGCCTTCAGATCGGTGCCGAAGAACACACTCGCGCGATGCGCGATGATGAGCGGTTCGTCGGCCTGCTTGCCGAGTTCCGGCGAGATCGCGTCATCGACGAAAAGACCCAGTTGCTTGATCCCCTGGCCATTCCTGTTCAACGGGCTGACTTCCGGATAGCCAGGGCTGAACTGAATCTTGGCGAAATAAACGCTGACACCTTTGTTCCGGGCAGCGTCACACAGCTTGCGCGTATTGGCGAGCAAAGTGGGCGCAACCGCTGGAAATAGCGCGATGATGTCAGTCTGATAATGCATGACCACCAGGGCGGTGTGCGCCGGCACGATTGCTGGGACCTGCGTGTTGCCCGATTGCCGGGTTGCCGGGCCGGCTGGTGCGGATTCAATGCGTGGCGACATAAGGGGTGTGGGATTGAGTTCTTGCCCGCTAGAGGAGGTCATCAATTTGCGCGTGACCCGATCCTTTGCCTGATCCAGACGCGTCACTGCCGGAAATGGAAAATAGCGCATCGCTTCAGTATCCGACCAGATTGCGAAAAGCGCTTGCATGTCGTCATCGCGAAGCGGCCGGATGACAAATCGCGGGGTGGTAAGGACAAAGGGCTCAAATAACTTCACGATTGCTCTCATCCGGTTGGTTAGTCATTCTGCATGAACCATCCATTCGCTGGCCGATTTTATTGAACTCTGTTATAAGCTCTTCGCTCGCAGGCAGTTCTTCCGCTGCCAGGGTAACAGATAAGCAACGGAACGCGTTCGGCATTCACAATCAGATAAGCGCAACCATGTCCCACTCAGTGAATTGGCTTCGCCTCGGTGATGAAGCAACGCGCTCATGTTGTATAGGGTGCCATCGATGAGCCGGAACGTGCGGTCTCTAACGCAATCTGATGCGCGCCCTGACGTGTCAAAGATCGTTGCCGTTGTACCAGAGGATTTCAGGCTTTGGGCTGAACATATCGATCGCCTGTTCGCCGAGTCCGGTCGCGACGGACAACCGCTATTCTCGCCATTCGAGCAAGCGCCCAACGTTTCTTCGCCCGAACGACGTACCCGGTTTGAGCGTAGCCTTGCTTTGCCAGTCCGGCATCCCGGGTGGATGCGTGCCTGGTCTGTACGTGACCAGGACCAGCGGATTATCGGCCACCTCGACTTGTTCGGGTCGAACATTCCCTCAGAAAACCATAGGATGACGCTCGGCATTGGATGCGAGCTGTCATTTCGGCGCCGGGGAATGGGAACCGTGCTGATGCGTCATGCGATAGATTTCGCGTTGGAAAATGCGATTGAATGGATCGATCTGTTTGTATTCAGCGATAACGCGGCGGCCGTCGCCTTGTACAGGCGGTTTGGCTTTGTCGACACCGGCCGTAGGTCCGATCGATTTCGGCTAATGGGGCGTACCGTAGACGACGTGATGATGACCTTGCATGTACCGCTTTCTGCTGAACCTGTTAGAAATTAAACGTGAGTGCCAGGTGACTTACGCCACGGATGTCACCCTCCGGACGAGGATGGCATAGCGTCATTGGACGACTTACGCAGCGCTCATTTGTCGCCGTCGTCCCGGCAAAGCGGTCGGCCTGGGATCAGACTTGATGGTAGCGGCCGAAGCGGAAGCCGCGAGGCGCCGCACGCAACCATCAGCGCCACTTATTGCTCAAGTCCTTAACGCGCTCGTCCGACGAACAAGGCTAACGGCACCGTTCGGCCGACGGAGGTTGCCCGGCGTGTCGACCTGAATCAGCCAGCCGGCGTGTAGTAATGGTTATACAAGCATCAGTTTGTGTGTCAATATTGGCACCATGAAACTGCGTAACGTCCCGAGCAAGACTCACCCCCATCACGGTCACCATCTGATGCGCCGTGGTCCGTTACGTCCATAGCAGGAAATCCGGGATCGCATTTTTCCGTTTCCATGCACAAGCGACCAAGGCGCCTCAGGCGCCTTTTTTTATTTTCAAACCAAAGGAGAATTCTGATGACCATGGTTCGAGGAACACGTTTCATCGTTGGCGAGGAAGCTACGCAAATTCGCGCTCTGGAAACTCGATACCGGAGCTATCTTCATTAACGTCGGAGCAGAGGAGGCCATCGTCCCTGCGTTGTGGTCACAGGACACGTTCATCCAGAAGGCTGGTGGCAGCGAAATCATCGGCCAAATGTGGGCTTTCCCCGACAAGAAAGGACGGGCTTGCTGCCTGATCCCGGAGGCGACAGCGCTCTTTCAGGAACGATGTCGTGAGTTGCTTGGTCGCCGATCCGAGCGGAGGCTATTTTATATCGCTCGATGCTATCGCTATGAACGACCGCAGGCCGGCCGTTACCGTGAATTCTCTCAATTTGGATTCGAATATCTGTGCGCCGATCCAGAGTTGGCGGTCAAGCGCAGTCAGGCGATAGTGACGGGCTTTTTTGATTCACTGGGACTTCGCTATGAAATTGACGGCTCAGCCCGCAGAGGCCTCAGCTACTATCTGAACGGGCGAGGCTTCGAGATGCGCTGCACCGAACTCGGAGCGCAACAGCAAGTGGTAGGCGGTGGTGCATATCGAGAAGGCGCCGGCTTTGGCATCGGCGCTGAGCGGCTACTGTTGGCGATGACCGCGCAAGGTCTCATATAGTGATATCCGACGCTAGAAAAGCACGCGCATCGACTGGCATGCAGACTATATCGTAGTCCTTTATAAACGATAGAGCGGCAACAGCGACCGGCGATATCGCGTGCTGTTGCGAGGACTTTTCGCGCAACTCATTCTGACCGGAGATTTCAGTCACTGCACAAGCACATGGCCGAGCCGGCGGACTTGGCTGTTATGCGACGCAATGACAGAACACGGCCAATGCAGTGATCTTCACAAACCTCAATCAGGTAATTTAAGGATGAGTGACGTAAAACTTACGTTTTTTTTCATTACACATGTCATTGCGTTGACATTGGGCACTGACTAAATGGTGCCGGCTGGCAGAACAAAGCAGCATAACCCCCACCCGGCCGATTTACTCCGCCAGCGCATCTTGTTAAATCAAGGTCAAAAACCTAACAAAAAGATTAAGGCCGAACTCAAATTTGGTATTCCGCTTTTAATAGTCTGGAGGCTCACAATGAATCGCAGCATCATTCACGCCGGCCTTGCCGCCAGCGTGATTACGAGTAGTCTGGGTCTGGCAATGGCAGATCAGCAAAGCAACATGGAGCTTTTGCCGACTGGCCAATTCATCTCCCCTATGGCCATCCCTGGTGCCGTCGCACAGCTGCTGAACCCGCAACTGTCGGCCAAGCCGACACAGGTAGTGAGTGGCGCCATCAAGTCGCAGTTGAGCCCGGACGGCAACACGCTGGCCGTGATCACCGCTGGCTACAACACGGTCTACACCGGCTCCGATAACGCCACGCTGGATAATGCCGATTCGACCCAGTACATCTTCATCTACGATGTGTCGGGTGCGAACAAGGCCTACCCGAAGCTTGTGCAGGCTATTCATCAAAACAACGCGTTCGATGGTCTCGTCTGGAACGGTAACCGGGCGCTGTACGGCACGGGCGGCGCTGACGACAAGGTCTATGTGTACAACCGCGCTTCAGCTGCTCCATCGGCCCAATGGACGCAGACCGCGTCCATTGCGCTGAACCATACCAAGGGTATCGGTTCGGGCGTGAAGCCGAATGCTGGCGGCCTGGCGCTCTCCGCCGACGGCCGGATGCTCGTCGTTGCCAACAACTACAACGATTCGATTTCCATCATCGATACGAGCTCGAACACGCTCATGTCGGAATACGATCTGCGTCCGTTCAACACGTCGGGCCAGCAAGGTGTCGCGGGTGGCGAGTACCCGTGGGCCGTTTCGCTGAAGGCCGACGGCACGGCGTTCATCTCGTCGGTACGTGATCGGGAAGTCGTGGCGTTGAACCTGTCGAACCCCGCCGCGCCGCGGTTCATCACACGCATCCCGGTGCAGGGCAATGCCTACGGCATGTCCTTTTCGCCCGACGAGTCGAAGCTCTACGTAGCGGTCTCGAATGCTGACCAGATCGCCGTCATCGATACGGCCCGCCACAGGGTTGAGAAGACGATCGACCTGCCGATTGATTCCGGGCATGGCAACGGGAACGGGAACGGCCATGGTAATGGCAACGGGAACGGCAACGGCAACGGCAACGGCCGAGGCAACGATGCAAAGTACAGCGGACGTGACACCGTCAACGTGACCGTTTCCAGGGACGGCAGGACCCTGTACGCCGTCAACAACGGCGACAATTCGATTGCTGTGATTTCGCACGATGGCAACAACGGTTACCACGTCGAAGGTTTCATGCCGACGGCCTATGCGCCAAAGGACGTTACGCTGAGCGCCGATGGTTCGCGGATGTACATCATCAACGGCAAGTCGGTCACCGGCCCGAACCCGCTCTACAAGTCGGGCACGCAGGCCCAGTACCAGTTGGGTCTTGAGCAGAGCGCGCTCGTGAGCGCGCCGGTTCCGCGGGACGATGAACTTGACCGGCTGACCAGCCAGGTGGACGAAAATAACCATTACTCGGTGAAGGAGTCGGAAAACGATCTCAAGACGATGCAGTTCATGCGCGATCACATCAGGCATGTGATCTACGTCGTGAAGGAGAATCGCACCTTCGACCAGGTCCTCGGCGACCTCGGCAATGGCGCGAACGGCGATCCGACGTTGACGATGTACGGCAAGGCCACGACGCCGAACTTCCACGATATCTCGGAGCACTTCGTCACGATCGACAACTTCATGGATCCGGGCGACGGCTCGATGGATGGCTGGTCATGGATACAGCACGCGCACGTCACGCCGACCGAGGAAGTTTCGCAGCAGGAAAACTACGCTCGCGTCAGCCGCGGCATGGCGTATGAATCGGAAGGTGACAACCGCGGCCTGCCTGTGGGCCTGCCCACGACCGCCATGCGCGACGCTGCCACGAACGGCGCCGTCACGAACGCCACGTCATCGCTGCCGGGCGGCACGGCCAACGCGCTACCGGGCATCGCTGATATCTCGGTGCCCGATGCGCCGTTCGGCTATCAGAGAGCCAATATCTATGATGCGGTGCTGGCTGCCGGCGGTACGGTGCGCAACTATGGCGGAATGGTCAACAATGTGGGCTCGATCGGCACGATCGCCAACCCGCTGCTCAACCCGTCCGCAGCCGGCATCGTCCAGGCTCATCCGCTCAAGCCGACGCTCGTCAATCGCACGGACGAGTACTACCGTGGTTTCGATCAGGCGTATCCGGACACGTTCCGCGAACTCGAGTGGAACCGCGAGTTCCAGCAGTACGTCGCAAACGGCGGACTACCGTCATTTGAGCTCGTTCGCATGGGCTCGGACCACACGGGCAGCTTTACGCAGAACGTCGGCCAGATGGGTTCCGCTGAGCAGGAAGAAGCGGATAACGACTTCGCGGTTGGCAAGCTGGTCGAGACCGTCGCGAACAGCCCGTACGCACGGGACACGTTGATCGTGGTGGTCGAGGACGACTCGCAAGACGGTTCCGACCACGTCGATTCGCACCGCTCGACCGCGTACGTCGTCGGCGCGTACGTGAAAAAGCACGCGGTCGTCAGCACCAACTATACGCAGGTCAACGCGATCCGTACGATGGAAGACGTGCTTGGCACCCAGCACATTGACCTGAACACGGCGTATGCCAGGCCGATGGCCGACCTCTTCGACACGAAGGGGAACGGGGCGTGGACGTACACCGCCGTCGCGTCGACGATCCTGAAGGGCACGAACGTTGGCAATGTGGCCACGGGCTCGGCGAAGAACGGCAACGACGGTAATCAATTTGCTCAGGGTCCGGACATTCATCCGCTACATGACGCGACGTACTGGGCGAACGCAACGAAGGACTTCGACTTCTCGAGAGAGGATCGTGTTCCGCCAGAGCTGTTTAATCACGTCCTATGGAAGGGCGTGATGGGTAACAGGCCCTATCCGGAACCGCACTCGATCTACACGAAGGTTGGTATTGACGGGTCGAAGGTGGTCGCCACGGCGGATGATGATGGCGACGGCGATTAAGCCGCTGTAGCGTTGGTTCGGTCGCGCCCATCAGGTAAAACCGCATTGCCCTGACGCGCGCGCAAGATCCGAAGTAGCCGGTCGCGGCGGGTGGCTGCTCATACACGCAGCCACCCATGTAAATGCCATGACTAGATATGTAGATCATTCATTTATTTCGTACTACATATAATAATTTGATGAACGAATATGGAATTAACGAGAGCCTATCCGTCGACCATCGTCATGGTCGTATCCGCTGTCTTTGCGGCTATTTTGTTCGGAAAAACGGCACAAGCCCAACAGAATCAACCGTTAGACGCTAAGCCAACTCAAGCGCCTGTGGAATTGAAGGCTATCGTTGTCAATGCACCGAAAATGACGGCGGCCCCGGACAACGTCAACAATCCCGATCAGACCGTAAACGCAAGCAAAACCGGCACCCCGCTCGGTGATCTCCCGATGAGCGTGCAGGAAGTTCCGCGTGGGATTCTCGATGAGCAAGGTGCCACGTCGTTGCAGGAAGCGATCCGTAACGGCAACTTCTCCGGTGTAAATTATGGCGGCACCGATTCAAAAGGCTTTACCGACCACTTCATGATCCGTGGTCTGCAGGCGCAGACCTTTGACGACGGCTTCTCGGACGGCGATCAGGTCAATGGCCCGACGCATTCGCTGCTGGGCGTCGAGCGCATCGAAGTGCTTGAAGGACCAGGCTCGGCGCTGCTCGGCAGCGGCCCGCCGGGCGGCTCGATCAATCTGATTCACTACACGCCGTCGGCGCAGCTTCACTGGGGCGGCAGTATTCAGGCCGGCTCGTTCGGCACCGTCAACGGCACTGCCTACGTCACGGGCCCAACGGGCATCGACGGACTGAACTATCGTGTGGACGTCGGAGGCGGTCGCTCCGACGGCTACCGCGATCTGGCATCGTGGAACAAGGAAATCCGTCCCGATCTGCAATGGACAATCGGCGACCACAAGATCGAATTCTCGATCGACGCGCAAGACTACATGGCAACGCCTGATTCATACGGGTTGATCTACTACAAGGGGGCGCCTATCTCGAACGTTCCGTTCGACGCCAAATATTCGACACCATTCGCCAACGCCCACGGCAACTACGTGCGCGCGACACTTTCGGATGAATGGCGCATCAGCGACTACCTGACGGTCAACAATCGCCTGTCGTACCTGCACCACACGCTGGACTTTTACAGCAACGGTGACAGCACGCACGCAAAAATCAAAGGCAACACGTTTACCGGCCGCCAGCTACGCGATCAGGATGATTCTCTGAACACGCTCGACTATCAGTTAGAGCCGGTCTGGAAATTCTCGACGGGTGGCATTCACCATACGCTGCTGACGGGCTTCGAATATCTGGACCAGGATCTCAACAGCGCAAAGACGACTGCGGATCTTCCGGACATCGACAATATCTTTGCGCCGGCGCCGCCGGAAACCTCCGTTGCAGACCTCAACTTTCAGTGCTCACCGTCCCACTCGTGCCAGAACGACCATGTGCGCGCGAACTTTTATAGCCTCTACGCGACCGATCAGGTGGATGTGACAGACCAATTGAAGGTCCGTGCGGGCGTGCGCAAGGACTGGTTCGGCACCTCACTGACCCTGAACCCGGTTCCGGGCGAACCGAACCGTACGGCCAACGACGGCATCACCCTGGTTCAGGGCAATACGTATACGCGCAACGATGCTCCGACCAGCTGGAACGCAGGGGTGCTGTACAAGGTCACGCCGTGGATGACGCCGTATTTCGGTGTGTCGCGCAGCTACCTCGCGAATTTCAACTCCGAAAACACGGCGTTTTCCATCGGGCCGCCTGAATCGGCGCTGCAGTACGAGTTAGGCGTCAAATGGGCATTTGACGATGGGCGTTACGTGCTGAACACCGCGCTGTTCGACGTGAAGCGGGACCACGTAGCGACGCCATTCGGCGACGACCAGATCGCGTTCGATTCGCAACGCACGCGTGGAGCAGAGGCTTCGTTCGACGCCGATCTGACGCCGAACTGGCATGTTTACGCGAATTTCACTGCGGAGCATGCGCGTATCACCGACAGTCCGGACACCCCAGGCGCGGTCGGTACGGTTCCGCAAGGGGTGCCCGCCTATATGGCGAACCTGTGGACGACATATCGCTTCAGCCTCTTCGGCACAGCGGGCTTCCATGCGGGGGCTGGCATCAATTACATCAGCCGGATGACGAACGGTTTCGCAAACGGCTACGATTGGGCACCCGCCTCTCTGATCGAGAACGTGCAGTTCGGTTATGCGGAGCGCCACTGGGGAATCGATCTGAACATCAACAACGTCACCGACCAGCGCTACTTCATCGCCACCAACGTGGTCGGCGCGTACCTTGGGCCGCCGTTGGCCGCCTACGTTACCCTGCACGAGGACTTTTGACAAAGCGGGAGCGGTGGGGAATCGACGCGCTGCGCGCGGTGACGGGTCTTAAAGCGTAGAGGCAATCGCCCGGATGTTCCCGACGGGGAAACCAGCGCGTGATTCATACGGATGTGTTGATCGTTGGAAGCGACTGCGGATTCAACCGGTCGATCCAACGACGGCTTCACGCGGATGGCAGGCCGCGTTTCCATGCGGTCGGGTGCAGTTCGCCCGGCTGCCAGTCAAGGCTGCGCGGACGGCGGCGCGAGGCTCGCGCGTACCCGATACAGCAGCGAAGGATCCTGGCCGACGATTTGCCAGCTGACCCATTGACCCGCGGGCACGACCAGTCCCGGATGATTCGCGTGCACCTGGCTCGGCTGCGGTGGCAGCTTGCAGCCTCCCCGGGTGATGGGCGTGGTATCGCCTTCGATCGTTTCCTGCGCGTCGATTGCGAGAACCGACCCGGTCGGGTCCGCACGCAGCGGCGAGACCGTGATGGTGCGCTGCAAGTCGATACTGCCTGCGGGTTGGTCCTTGCAGCCGACGTTGTGCGTGACGACCTTGTGATGCCTGTTAGGCTGAGTCTGGCCGACCGTGGTCGTTCCTTCAAATGAGTCGATCTGCTGGCCGTCGCGGATGACCTGCAGCGTCCAGTTGACGGCGGGCTGCACCGTGGGTTGCGCGTAGGGCTGGGGCACGGGTTGTGCGTGGGGTTGTGGCGCTGGCGTTGGTTGTGGCGCCGGCTGTGCATAGGGCTGAGGGGTTGGCGCCGGTTGTGCATACGGCTGAAGTACTGGCGCTGGCTGCTCAGCTGGCTGCGACATCGGCGCCGGGAGCAAAGGGGGGGCTGGCTGCACGGTGCGCTGCGGTGTGGCCTTATGAGTGGGCTCATGGATCCGCTTATGTGCGGGCTTATGAGCCGGCTTTTCAGCAGTTTTTTCCGTTGATTTTTCAGCAGGTTTTTCAACTGGTGCTTCAACAGGCTTTTGAGTGGACTGTGGAGCGGATGCGGGAGGGTGCAGAGGAACGGCATGCACCACCGGTTGCGAGGCCGGAGCCGCGGGCTGCACCACGCCCTGCACCTGCGTCTGCGCGCTCGCGGACACGAACGCGGCGGCAGCGGCGGACAGGCCAGCGGCGAGGCAGTTCTTCCACAACATCATGTCGGCAGGCTCCGTGCACGCGTACTGTTGCAAAGGCGATGCACGACGCGTGCCCGGACGTTTTGCTATCTCGTAGCAGGAACCGTAAACAATGAAGTCCTAAGTATTTCGTTGCCTTGTCGGCCGATTTTGATTCTTCTGAATATATCGTGCGATTCGTGCGTCGGTTATATCCGGCCTTTGATTGATGTAAGAGTTGCGGACACGCTGCCCTCACATCGGAGGCGTGACGCCGTTGCCTATGGTGACAAGCCCCGCCCGGTTGCCGGGGATAGTTTTGATGAAGACCGTGGACCCGATGAAGGCCGCCGACCGGTCGGTCAGCACGTAGCGCACGATCGGTGCGTTGGGCGGCACGGTGATATGAAGGCGCTTGCTACCTCCGTCATAGGTGACCGTGAGCGTGCGACCGGCTGCGTTGGCCTGCTCGGCCGAGACGATGCCGTTGGTCATGTTGGTGTTGGTTAGCTTGGGCGCTGTCGGCAAGACGTTCGATACCCGGCCGTTCGTTATGCCGGTCACGTTAGCGCGGGTCGCTTGCACGGCGGTTGGATCGGGCAGCGGATCCCACCCGTAGTAACCAATTCGCCCAGCGCGCATGCTGTCGGGGATGATCGCGAGCTCGACCGCGACCAGTGAGTTTGGTGGCCCTTTGACAGCGGAGCCGACGAAGTCGTTGACCTTGATCTCGGCGAGGCTCGATGGAATGACGTCGGCGTACGTCGTGTACTGTCCGGTCTTTAGCGTGACGGTGCGACCGTCCTTCTCCTTGACCGTGATGCCGCCGTCATTGATAGCGGTGAGGGTGCCGCGCACCCGGGCGGGCGCCGCTTCGCCGAACGCGGGTGCAACCGCGAGCACGACAGCGGTTGCGGTGACAACGAAGAAGCGGGAAGAAAACATGTAGGGTCCTCTAAGATTCAGCCGTAGAAGATCGGCTTCTAACGGTATGGGCTGGTGACTGCAATCAATGCGCGTCGGGCGGAGGCGCGGCGTCGCCAACCGGACGCGTAAAGAATGCGCTGACCAGCCCGACAAGAAAGCACAGCGCAACGGCAAGAAACGCGTCTGCAAATGTCAACGTGAGTGCCTCGCGCATCAGGAGCGAATGCAACAGGCTCAACCCGCCGTTTGCGGCATTCAACGTATCGCCCGCCACTTCAGAGAGTCTTGTCGCCTGCACACGCAGAAATCCTTGAACGACCGGCCGCCCAACGCTTACGTGCTCTGCGAGTGTTTCATAGTGAAAGTTCAGGCGATCGTTGAGCATCGTGCTTACGACCGCGATGCCTATCGCACCACCGAGATTACGCATCAGATTGAATAGCCCGCTTGCCGATCTAAGACGTGAAGGCGGTAAAGAGCCCAGTGCCATGATCACGATGGGAGGAATCGCTAACTGCTGGCCAAAGCCGCGCAGCGCCTGGGGAAGCAACAACTGCTCCCAACCCCAGTCACTGGTCAACGGCCCATAGAGATAGCAGCCGATACCGAACATCGCCAGGCCTAGAATCATCAGATAGCGCATGCTGATGAATCGGGCCAGCTTCGAATAGACCACCATCCCGAGCGCCTGAAAGCATCCTACCGACAGGAGTGCGACGCCAATCTGCAGCGAGTCGAAGCCGCGCACCCGTGCGAGAAACACGGGTGTCAGATAAACCGTGCAGAAGATGCCAATACCGATGATGAACGACAGCAGACTGCAGATTCCGAAGTTACGGACCGCCAGCGCCCGCAGGTCAATAATCGGTTCCTCCGCGGTGAACGCATGGACCAGGAACAGAAGGCCGCATATGGCGGCGATCCACGTACACGTGAGAATCACATCGTCGCCGAGCCAGTTCTTGCGCGGACCTTCTTCCAGCGCATACTCGAGGCAACCGAGAAGTCCGGACATCAGCAATATGCCGACATAGTCGCCCTTCTTCAGCAGGGAAAGGTTGGCGTGATCGAAGTTCACGTACCGCGGCACGAACAAGGTTACGACCATGCCCGGAACGACGTTCAAGTAAAACAGCCAATGCCACGACCATTCGGACGTGACCCAGCCGCCGATGACCGGCCCTATCGTCGGCGCGAGCGTCGAGAGTGCACCGATCGTGGTCGATGCAATGAGTCGCTGCTTGGGCGGGAAGATCACGAATATGGTGGTGTACACCGTCGGTATCATTGCGGCACCGAGCGCCCCCTGCAGACCACGAAAGAGAATCATCGAGTCGATGTCCCAGGCGAGTCCACAAAGCATGCTGGTGATCGTAAAGCCGAGTGCCGAAAAGGCGAACACCCAGCGCGTAGAGAAGACCCGGGTCAGCCAGCCGGACATTGGAATGACGATGATTTCTGCAATCAGGTAAGACGTCTGTACCCACGATAGTTCGTCCTGGCTCGCCGAGAGCCCGCCGCCGATGTCGCGGAGTGACGACGCGACGATCTGAATGTCGAGCGTGGCCATGAAGAAACCGAGGCACATGATGCCGAACGCGACAAGCTTCGTGCGCGTCGGCAGATCCATTGGATCGGGCAGTGAAGCGACAGTAGAGGTATTCATGCTTGCTCGTATAGCTATAGCTAGCCGTCTTGAACCGGCGTTCAAGTGCACGTAAGGAAACGCCGGTTACTTACCTGCGTCGCCTCTACGATATTCGATACTGACTTCATCCAGCTGCGCCTTCACCTCGCAGTCAAGGCAGTACTCCGCAGCGGCCAACGTATCGGTAAGGTGTGCGATACGACTGGCGCCGAGGATGACCGAGGTAATCGCGGGATTGGCCAGCACCCACGCAATGGATAAGGTCGACATCGGTGTTCGTTGCCGTTCCGCGATCTGCCGGACTTTGCCGACAGTCTCAAACTCGCGCTCGTGCCAATACCGCGCGTGATACATCGCCCCGAACCCACCGAGCTCCGACGAAAAACGACCTTTCTCAGGCGTGTCGCCGTGCCTGTATCTGCCGCTCAGCAGTCCTCCGGCGAGCGGATTGAATGGAATGACTGCGAGCCGGTCTTCCTCCGCCAAGGGCAAAAGCTCGCGCTCGACCTCGCGAAACAGGAGGTTGTAGCGCGGTTGCGCGGAAACAAAACGTGTCAGCTTGAGCGTGTCCTGTCGTCCCAGCGCTCTTGCCAGACGGTAAGCGAGAAAGTTTGAGACACCGATATAGCGCGCCTTGCCCGCTCGCACGATCGCATCCATCGCCTCTGCCACCTCGTCGAGCGGCGTGGCGGGGTCGTCCATATGCAGTTGGTAAAGGTCGACGTAGTCCGTGTTCAGGCGACGCAATGACGCGTCGATCGCATCGAGCAGGCGCTTTCGCGAGTTGCCCGCATCCCAGGCCGCAGGCCCCATCCGACCGCCGCCCTTGGTGCCGAGGATGAAACTTCCGCGCTTGTTGCTCAGCCAGCGCCCTGTAATGATCTCTGCCCCGCCGACCTCCGCACCCGGCGGATAGATATCCGCGACATCAATGAAGTTCACCCCGTCTTCGGCCGCTTTATCGAGGATTTTATGGGCTTCTGTTTCGTCCGTCTGCTTTCCGAATGTTCCTGTGCCGATGCACAGGCGCGACACCGTTAAACCGGTCCGGCCGAACTGTCTGAACTGCATGTTGGCTCCGTCGTCGAGAGAGAGGGTTGCGCCGATGTCGAGACCTCGGTTCGTCCGAACTGAGCCCCGCAATTAAAATATATTGATCACTACATTAGCACATCGAGGAGGTGCGGGAAAGAAATATAGTGAATGCTATAATGTCTTACAGTTGTTAAGGAGGCATGCGGCTGATGGCGCGAACGAGGGTGTTCGAAATTGACCCGGCGATCGAGATTGCGACCGACCTGTTCTGGCGGAACGGGTATGAGCGCACGTCGCTGGCCGACCTCACCAGTGCGATGGGAATTACGCCGCCGAGCTTCTACTTTGCGTTCGGCAGCAAGGAGAAGCTCTTCAGACGCGTGCTGGAACAGTACATACGCAATCGGTTGGGCTATGCCGAAGATGCGATCAATCAGCCGACCTCGCGGGGCGTAGCGGAACAGACGCTACTTCGGCTTGCGGATCTTTATACCGATCCCAAGCGTCCGCCTGGCTGCCTCGCGGTGAACTGCTCGTTTCCGAGCAACGATGCTGATACGCCTTTTCGGCACGAACTTGCCCGCCTGCGGGACGCGCGGCGAAAAAGATTGCGCGACCGCTTCAAGCGCGGCCAGGCCGAAGGCGATCTGCCTGCTGACGCCGATCCAGACCAACTGGCGTTACTCATTCTTGTGGTCGGCTGGGGACTGGCTCTCGCTGCTCAATCAGGCGCAACGCGCAAGGACCTCTATCGCACGGTGGAGGCGGCCCTCAACGCGTGGCCGAATTGACGACACATCCGTCCGCATCATCTGCGAAGCCTTGGCCTATGAACTGCCCGCTTCAGGCTTTCGCGACCACACCACCACATCGGACGGAGCATCTAGCGCGGGACATCGCCGTGAGCGCCGTCAAAGCGGACGCGCGCGGCATGGATGTCGGAATAACGGCGATCGGCCCAATCGATAAGGGCCGCCATCGGGTCTAACAGGGATTGGCCCAACGGGGCCAGACGATATTCGACGCTCGGCGGCTTGGTGGGAAAAACATGGCGCGTGACGAGTCCGTCGCGCTCCAGATCGCGGAGCGTCTGAGTCAGCATGCGCTTGGAAATGTCAGGGATGGCTCGGTGAAGCGCGCTGAAGCGCTGCGATCGCGTCGCAAGCTCCATGATCATGAGCATGCTCCATTTGTCACCGATGCGGTCGAGCACGTCGCGAACCGCGCAGTGGGCGGACTGGGCGTCGCCGACTAACTGGCGTTGATATCGGCTGAATCTCTCGATCGCATTCTGTGCGGTGCTCATGCGGGTTCCCTTTAACTCTTCAGGTAACAAAAACCTGCCTCCTTACGGCACGAGGCATAGGTCTCTATGATAGACCTGCCCCTCGAACAAAGACCCGTCCTCAAGGCGTTCTCATGTCAGACCTTATTCGCGCGCGCCTTTTCTACCCAGGCTCTGGCGGGCATCTGGCCGGATCGCGGGTTGGAGTTTAAATGCAGTACTCATATCAGGAGAAACGCATGTTTTTGGTAATGGGGATTACGGGACACGTGGGCGGCG
Source organism: Paraburkholderia humisilvae (assembly GCF_902859855.1). Taxonomy (GTDB): domain Bacteria; phylum Pseudomonadota; class Gammaproteobacteria; order Burkholderiales; family Burkholderiaceae; genus Paraburkholderia; species Paraburkholderia humisilvae. The sequence continues at coordinate 17,419 of NZ_CADIKH010000032.1, read as the reverse complement.
CAACAGCCCAACATCTGTTGGCGCAAGCGAGGGAAGTGCGCGCAATGGTCCGCAATCGCGAGAAGGCGACGAAATGGGCGGATCAAGGTGTGGAACTGGTCGACGGCGACTGGAATGATGCGGCCGCTGTCGAGCGGGCACTCGAAGGAATCGACGGTGCATTTGTCATGCTGCCTTCTGTCTGGGCACCGTCGCCTGATTTCAAAGAAGCCAGGAGCGTGATTGCGAACTATGTCGAGGCGCTGAACCAGGCAGCGCCGCCGCGGGTAGTGGTGCTCTCGTCGATGGGTGCGCACAGAACGAACGGGCTGGGGATGATCACGGCCCTGTCGCTTCTGGAGCAGGAATTTCGCCACCTGACATTGCCGATCGCCTATGTGCGCGCCGGCGGATTTTTCGAAAACTTCCTTTATGGCCTGCACGTTGCCCAGGGCGGCACGCTACCCGTGTACTACAACCCGACTAGTCGGAAATCGACCATGGTCGCGACCGACGATATCGGCGCCGAGGTGGCGACACTGCTGACCGGGCCGGCGTGGTCCGGGCATCGCGTTGTCGAGCTTGGCTCGATGGTCAGCGCGGATGAAGTCGCGGCCCAACTGGGTGAAGTCATGCAGCGCGACGTCAAGGCGTTTGCCATCCCGCGGGTCGGGTGGCCGGCAGCATTCGAACAGTTCGGCATCCCGAAGGGCCAGACCGGACCGGCCGAAGCGATGTTCGAGGCCGTCAACGCCGGCTGGATGGACCTCGGCGTCGAAGGTACGGAGCACGTGGCGGGCACGACGTCCCCTCGCGACGTCTTTGCGGCGGCCCACAAGGCTGCTACGCGATGAACTGCGGCATTCCACGCCTGGAAAGATCGAGGTCTGACACATGAAGGTTTTTATTTTGGATGCAACGGGCGGCACCGGACGGCTCTCCAGGATTTCCTGGCGCGAAGTATTGCCTTGGGTTCTCGCCGCTTTTTTCGTCGTGGGATCGCTCAGCAACATCGTCGGCCCGCGATCCATCATTGAGGAGTACGTGAAGTGGGGATATCCGCACTGGTTCCATTGCGTGACCGGTTCGTTGGAACTCGTGACCGCCGTCCTGCTGGCGCGGTCACGGACGCGGCTATCGGGCTCGGTGCTCGGCTGCGCCGTGATGTTGAGTGCGCTCGCGACCGTCGCATTCCACGGCGAATACGGACATGGGGTGGCGCCACTTGTCGTGGCGACACTATCGATTGTTGTCGGCTGGATTGCTTGGCGCAAGCGACTCGCGGCCGGTTCGATGGCACGGGCCTAAACTTTTTGCGGCCCTCAGAACACCGCTCTCATTGATAACCATGAGAGCGGTGTCTAGTCATGTACCCGGCAGCCAGACGACACTTAGGGCTTTGTCGTCAGAGTCAGAACTTCAGTTAGCTTTGTCACGTGCTTCTTTCAGAGCAGCTGTCCACCAAAGGAGATTGCCGACTATTGCAGACGCGACATCGTCGAGCTTTGCCAGTTCCGTGGCGACATCGCCGCCTTGATAGTGGGCCATCAACGTGGAAAACGGAATTTGCACATCCCTCTGCATTGAAGCCATTCCAAGGGTCGCCACCACATCCCTGAGGTGAACGACGCTTCGTGCCCCCGCCACTTCTCCATAAGCCACGAAGGCCACTGGCTTGCGATTCCATTCGCCGTAGACCCAGTCGAGCGCATTTTTCAACACGGGCGGATAGCCATGGTTGTATTCGGGCGTCACAATCACGAAACCGTCGGATGCGGCGATCTCGGCTGCCCAGCGACCGACCACCTCGTTTGTGTACGGCGGCCGACCCGGGTACGCCGGCGGGAAGCGCTCATCGAACATCGGCAGCGCATAGTCGGCCAGATCGAGAACGCAGGTATTGACCGCTGAGTGCTTTCGCAGATGCGCGGCTATCCAGTTCGCTGGCTTTTCGGCAAAGCGTTGCGGACGTACGCTGCCGATGATCACAGAAATTCTAGTCACGATTGCATTCCTAAAGTAAGGGCACGAAGAACCCAGCAAGTTGCTAACGTGCGCGTACATTGTTGACCTGTCCGACACAGCGACACGTTTACTGGGTAACCACTCAAGAACGCCGCTTAAATGGCTTTATTCCCGACTGATTGATTTCCTGTTGTAAGCCCTCGATGAGAGCAGTAAGCGCAGCGAGCTGGCATTGGGCCGCTGATGCGACTTTCACGTGAGATGTGCAAACGCGGAGCTACACACGCAGTTTTGGGCCGGGCGTCGCCGCGTTTCTCGCTCCGCACGAAGCCAGATTGTTCGGGGGTTCTACGGGTTACCTATTGCGAGCAGGACAGCGTGCCGCTGCGATCACGAACCTGATCCGCTCCGCGCAACTCAATGGCCACGACCCGCACGCATATCTCAAGGACATCCTCGCGCGTTTGCGGACACACAGGGCCAATGACATTGCCGCGTTGTTGCCACATCGCTGGCAGCCCGCAGACGCCGTCGTCTAACCGCACACGTCAAGACGGGATCACCGGCCGCTCACCGTTCATCGCAGCGAGGTAGGCATTGCACATTTGTTCAGGGTTCGTTTGCTTCAACCTGGGTATTGGGAAAGAAAATGCTCTGTGGCCGTGATGACCATGGATGGCGGATCGCCATCGCGAAGGACATGAAGGCTTGCACGGGCGGTTGTACCTTCGGTTTCTGAACTAGTCGACGAAAGTCTATCGGGGCTGCTTCACATCCGCGTTGTTGATGAGAACGGTTACCACACGAGTTTCCTCCATGAGCGTAAGGCTGACCTCGTTTGGAATGATTTCCAGATTCACTGACAGGTTTACGCCTGCCAGGTTTTCCATATCAGGGACCGCTCCCGCCATTCCCGAGGAGGAACGTCAGGCGCATTGCACGGCGGGACTTGATTTTGTGCGAGCACGCAACAAGGTCGTGGGTTACAAGCATCAGCATTGTGAGGAGTTTGTGGGTGTTTATGTCGCCGCTCGCGAAGCCGAAGGTGCCGTTACGTCGCTACACCCGATAAACGAGCCCGAAAGAACAGAAATAGCGGTGCAGTTAAAACCGGGAGAACTCCTCATCTTTCGTGATCGCGATTTCATGCGCGATGCCACGCCACTTCTTCCCAGATACGACGGGGACCGACCTGACCGCGACGCAATCGTTGCGCTGATTCACTACGCCACATACTTTTCGAATCCGGGGCAGTAGCGCAAATCGGGACGCAATCATACGCTGTCGTTTCGCTTCGCGTAATCACCGAACCTATTGCACGATGTATGCGCCGAACACGCTAAGGCGATGGACGTCGCTTTAAAGCCGGGGCTGCTCGAACGCAGCATCGCATTCCGGAAATATGCGTTGTGTCGATTTTACCCAATACTCAGGACAAAAATATGAAGGGGCCGATAAAAAGCAGTCACATTTTTCTGGACAAAAATCCTGTTCTTCATAGCATTTGTTGTATCGCCATCAATGGATCTTAACGGCGTGTTGATTATGTCCGAAGTTAACCGAAATAAAGTCAAGGAAGTGTTTAAAAAAAGAAACAATCGCGAAAAGAGAATTCTTGTTATTTCTTTAATTAATTGGTGTGCCGTTCAGGGAACCCGGTGAGCCGCTGGGCGCAGCGGATGAATCCGACTGGTGTTTAGTCCGTTTCAAGCGAAACACGGGCTAGATGCCTGTGATGATCGACGATTCCGCAGATTCCAGGCTCCGTCTGACATTACGCGATTGCCAGAACTCCGCTTTGCGCGGGGTGAAGTCGCCAACGGCATTGTTTCTGTCAGCAACGCAGAAAGCTGACTCTTTAATCGCCTATCAGGTATCTCGAAGACCTGAAAACTAAACGTCTTCATGTATCGCGCATGATTTTGCGAGATTTCGTCGCGCAATGGCGCGACGCCGCGTCCGTCAAATATGAAAAATCGTTCTTTAGATTAACAAACGTTCAGAGGTCTGAATGAATTCGATAAACGCTTTGCATACCGATTCTAACTTTGGCCCTGTTTCAGATCATGTCGATCATATTGGTTTGGACAGCATTTTTCGACAGCAGGCTGATCGACGTCCAGCTGCAATCGCGGCGGTTTACGGCGCACAGGAGATCTCGTACCTCGAACTCGATCGACGTGCGGATCGGCTCGCGGCTTACCTGAGTCAACACGGCATTCAACTCGAAGAACCAATCGGCATTCTGCTCGAACCGGGGTTGGATCAGGTCGTTTGTCAGCTTGGCATACTACGGGCGGGTGGCAGTTGCATGCCGCTCGACCCGGGCGCCCCCGGCGAGCGGCTCGAATTCATGGTCGACGATCTCGATGTCCGGATGGCGCTGACGACCGCCGCGTTGGCGCCTCGCGTAGCAGTCCCGGAGTGCGTATTGATCGAAGACCAGGATGCGTGGCCGCCGTTCGGCACGTGGGATGGTATAGCGCGCGGCAATCCGGTTGGCACGGGGCACCGGACTCACATCCTGTTCACCTCGGGAACGACCGGTCGACCGAAGGCTGTCGAGATCCTCGCCCGCGGCGTTATCCGGCTCGCTGTCGATCCGCATTACATTTCCCTTGGCGCGGATGACCGGATCGCCGCGATAGCAAATCCAACCTTCGATGCGTCGCTGTTCGAGATTTGGGGCGCCCTTCTCAACGGCGGTACCGTGGTCATGCTGCCCAAGCAGACCTTCATTGATCCCCATGCGTTCCGTCACAGTCTGCACGTGCAACGCATCACGTCGATGTTTATCACGGCGACGCTATTCAACCAGACCGTGCACGCGTGTCCGGATGCCTTCCGCGGGCTGCGCCAGCTTCTGGTCGGCGGGGAGGCGCTCAATCCTCGAACATTGCGTGCCGTACTGGATACCGCGCCTCCCAGGCGGCTGGTCAACGGATATGGCCCAACGGAATGCACGACTTTCTCGCTGTGCCACGACATTACTCGAGATGATGTGGAGGGTGATGCCGTACCGATCGGCAAACCAATTGACAACACCTACGTGTTCGTCCTCGACAACGCCCTGCGACCCACGCCGCAGGGCGAGATCGGTGAGATCCATATCGGCGGAGACGGCTTGGCACGCGGGTATTGGAATCGTCCCGAGCTGACTGCGGAGCGTTTTATCGAAGTGCGCGGACTGGTCGACGGGCAAGCACTTCGCCTATACAAGACCGGCGATCTTGGCAGCTGGCAGGCGGGCGGTACGCTCCACTTCCATGGCCGCAATGACAACCAGGTGAAAATTCGCGGCCACCGCATTGAGATCGAAGAAATCGAGCTGGTGTTGCTCGCCAGCGGCCTCGTGCGAGATGCGGTCGTCACGGTCCAGCAAACCGAACTTGGCGACAGATACCTCATGGCGTTTGTCGTGCCTCAACATGCACGGACGGCACAGGATCCTTCCGCTGCGCAAACCCCACCGATGCAAACGCATGCGAGTCATGCCAATAATCAGCTGGTGCGCTACATCGAGAGTCGACTTCCGGTATACATGCGGCCGCGCATCACTCTCGTGAAGATGCTGCCGATGAACGCGAACGGCAAGGTCGATCGGCGCGCTCTTGTCGAGCGCCATCGCAAGCAGGCTGGTGCGAACGAACCGGCATGGCGTGGCCCTCCTGAAAGTCAGGGAGATCGACTCCAGCCAGGCGACACGCTCGCGGTCCTGAGGGCAATCTGGTGCCGCACGCTTGACGTCGAAGCGGCCAACGCAAACGATAATTTCTTTTCCTTTGGCGGCGACTCGCTACAAGCGGCCAGCCTCGTGCTGCAGATAAGCAGGCAATTCAACTATCCGCTTCCCGTGCGAGTTTTGTACGACTACCCGACGCCGTCCAGCCTCGCGCAGTATCTGGACAGCCGGACAGAACGAATCGGAAGTTTTACGACCGTTGACGAAACCACGACGTGGCTTGCCGATACCGTCCTGCCAGACGATATTCGTCCGCTGCCGGGACCGCTGGTCCCGTGGCGCTCGGCCGGCCGCGGCCGCGTTTTCATGACAGGCGTCACCGGCTTTCTAGGCGCGTTTGTGCTGCGAGATTTGTGCAAACTGCCTGGAGTCAGTCACATTGCCTGTCTCGTGCGGGCGACGAGTGATGGTGACGCATTGGTCCGTATTCGCGACAACATGACGCTGTATGGCGTGTGGGAGGAGGCATTCGCCGACCGGCTGCAGCCGGTTGCGGGCGATCTCGCTCAGGCTGATCTCGGCTTGGGGTCCGTGCGTTTCGACGACCTGGCGAATCAGATCGATGTGGTGTTTCACCTGGCCGCGCATGTGAACTACATCCAGCCCTATTCGGCGCACAAGGCGGCCAATATCACCGGCACAACCAACATCTTGCGATTCACCACCTCGGGGCAGTCAAAGCCGCTTCACTATGTATCGACGATCGCCGTGTTTGGGCCTGCCGGGCTGCTCGAACCCACGCCCATCGTCTATGAGGACGAGGACCTGGGGGACTATCTGACCGGCCTCAAGTTCGACCTGGGCTATTCGCAAAGCAAATGGGTCACGGAGCAACGGGTCAAGGAAGCGCAGCGACGCGGCATTCCTGTGGCCGTATACCGTCCGGGCTTTATCATGGGCGACAGCAAAACAGGCGCGGGCAACCCGGACGATTTTGTCGCCCGTCTTATCAAAGGCTGCATCGCGATCGGCAGCTATCCGACGCTGCAACGGCAGGGCAAGGAGTTTATTCCGGTCGACTTTGTCAGCGAGAGCTTGCTGCGTATCGCGAGCGACGATGCCAATCTCGGGTACGTCTATCACCTGGTGCCGCAGCATGCGGAGCGGGTGGTCGATCTGATGGGGTTCTTCGAGATTCTGAAGCAGTGTGGCCATTCGCTCGAGGCGCTTCCCTATCAGCAGTGGGTTCGACGCCTGATCGATGATCGCGATCTGGCGAAGAACGCGCTGATGCCGCTCGTGCCAATGCTGGCGGAGCCCGTGTACGGTCAGTTGACACGCTGGGAGGTTTACGAGGGCATGCCCGTTTATGACACGCGCAATACCGGACGCGCGCTAGCGGCGTCGGGTGGCACGATGGTCGCACCTCTCGACCGGGCGCTGCTCCAACGGTATCTTGACTACTGGATCCGGATTGGCTTTCTCGACCCGATAGCGCCCGGTGCGGGCGGCACCCGAAGCGAGGTGCGTCAACCGGAACGGGAGCAGTACTAAAGGTTAACGCATCGCTCCGGCAAGATTCACGCTGGACCCGCAACAGGATCGACGCCTGATCGAGTTGTTCGGCCGGAGCGTCACGTACCGGATGTTAAGACAACGCTCCCGACTGCGAAGCTATGGTGACGGGCGTTACCTGTTCCAATATTTTGGATTCCTGAGCCGTGTAATTCTCGGATCACTATCGTAACCCCGATTTCCGGCAGTCCGCCCGCGCGTATTCTTTCATCAGACGAAGTCTCAAGCTATTTCTGCTTTGCGAAAGCGAAGAGCGCAGTCATGCGTCCCTAAGCGCGTGCCGGGCCACCGCGATAACCGGCATTGTCGCGGCCTGCCGCCCGATGCGTTCGCTGTCCAACCGATTTTCTTGCGCCCCTTCGCATGCTTGTCGGGCACGTACCGGTGATGCAGCAACGGTTCACAATTGTTCAGAATCTGTCGAAGCATTTCTGCTAACGTCCCCCGCGATACCGGGACGGCAGAGAACCAGAATGAACAATCGCGCGCAGTGGCTTGCTTGCAGGAACCTTGAGGAAGTCGTATCCGTTGACGAAACCGCTTCAGGAAAGGGCGTTCGCAGAACACGCAAGACCTCAACCGGAGCGCCAGACCGACGCGCGGGGAGAGGTGCATTTTTCACCCTCTCGTGTCTGGCGCTCGCCGTTGCCGGCACGCTGTCACGGCCGGTATGCGCCCAGGCCGTAGTGAACAGCTCGACCGACCTGGCTAACGCGATCAGAGCGGCCAACACTTCCGGTGTTGCCACTGTCATCGAACTAGGCAGCAGTTTCTCCGCAGGAACGGTGCTGCCGGCACCGACCGGTTCCGTCACGATCGATACCGGAGGCTTCACGCTGACTGGCGACGTGACCAGTGGCGCGCCTATTACGGTGCTGGGCAATGCCTCCTTTGGATTGCTGACCCTTGATGGAACGATTGTCGGGGGCGCTACGGCGGCTGGAGCTGCATCGCAGGGTTTGAGACTCCAGGGCCCGACAAGCTTCGTCATCAACAACGCTTCGATCACGGGTGGCGAAAGTGCAAGTGCAGCGGGAGTGGGTGTCACTGTGCAGAGCGCCGGGACGTTCACGAACAACGGCACGATCAAAGGCGGGACGCCGACGGTCGCCGGGTCCGGAGCAGACGGTGTCGATGCGTCGGGAGCTACCACGCTGACCAATACCGGAACGATCCTGGGTGGGAACAACAACGGGGGCACGTCAAGCGGCATTGGCGTCAGCATGACCAACACCGGAGCGGCGTTGATCAACAGCGGTACGATCAGCGGTGGTTCGGACCCGACCGGCGCTGCGGTCGGCGGCGTGGGCGTCCTCACGTCGGGCGGCACGCAGCCGATCGTCAACACCGGGACGATCCTCGGTGGCAATGGGGCCGTCGCGGTGGTGGGTATCAACGGAAACGTCAGCCTGATCAATAGCGGCAAGATCGAAGCCGGCAGCGGCCAGGCCAATGCGATCCAGTTCACCTCGCCATCAACCGCGACAATGACGCTCGAACTTGATGCGGGGTCGGTGATCAATGGGAATGTCGTTGCAAACGCCGGGGTAACCAACACACTGATTCTTGGCGGCGCCGCGAACGATGTCTTCGACGTCGCATTGATCGGCAACACCGCGCAGTACCAGAACTTCAATGTCTTCGAAAAGACCGGCACGAGCACCTGGGCGCTGACCGGCACCGGCACGACCGCCACGCCGTGGACGATTGGGCAGGGCACCTTGCAGATCGGCAACGGTGGCACGAGCGGCAGCATTCTCGGCAACGTTACCGATGACGCTACGCTCGCCTTTAACCGCAGCGACGTGTTCACTTTCGATAACGTGATCAGTGGGACCGGCGGTGTCAATCAGATCGGCACGGGAACGACAATCCTGACTGCCGCCAACAGCTATTCCGGCGGCACGAACGTGATGGCCGGCACGCTCGCAGTCGGCGACGCGGCACATACGAACGCGACGATCGGTTCGGGCCTGACGACCGTCTCTGCCGGCGCGACGCTCGGTGGCTACGGCACGGTACTCGGTTCAGTGAACAACAACGGCACGATTGCCGCAGCGAACGCATTATCGGCGTTCGCATCGGGCAACGCCGGCACGTTCAACATCGGCGGCAATCTGAACAACGCGGGTGTCGTTAACCTGGCCGCCGCGTCCGGCAGGATCGGCAATGTGCTGAACGTCACCGGTAACTACACCGGCGCAAATGGTCAGGTCGTGCTGAACACGCTGCTTAACCAGGGCGGCGCCGCGTCGCAGACCGACAGGCTGGTGGTGGGCGGCAATGTCAGCGGCACGACGGCGATCAAACTCAATCAGTCGGGTTCAGGCGCGCGGACTGTCGGCGACGGTATTCAGCTCGTGCAGGTCAACGGCACATCGGCCGCAAACAGTTTTCATCTTGCGGGACCGGTTCAGGCGGGCGCGTTCCAGTACATGCTGTTCCAGGGCGGCGCGACGGACGCAAACGACTGGTATCTGCGCTCGCAGCTCGCGGCACAGACAACCCCTACTGATACCGGCGGCGGTACGACTGCGCCGGCCACCTCTGCGGCTGCATCGGGGCCGGTTGCCTTTCGTCCGGCGGTGGTCGGCTACTCGATGACACCGCTTCTGAACGCCGATTACGGCTTTACCATCCTCGGCCGCCTGCACGAGCGGGTTGGCGATGTGGCAAGCGTCGAGTCGGCTCAAGCGGGACAAACCGGGCAAGCGGCGAATAGCAACGGCGTATGGGGCCGCCTCGGTGGCCAGAACCTCGATGCCGACACCAGCGATCGCTTCTCGGCCGATGAGCGCACTTTCTTCGCGCAGTTCGGCAAGGACTGGACGCTTTCGCGCGGCGCGAACGGCGGCAGCACGCATGCCGGCGCGACCGTGACGATCGGCTCGAGCTCGGCGGACTTCGACGACAGCGCGCGCAGCATCGCCGGGCTGCCAACCTCAACGGGCAGCGTCGAAACGCAGGCACAGTCGATCGGTGGCTACTGGACGAAGTATCTGCCGGACGGCAGCTATTTCGACGGCGTCGGGCAGCTTACGCACTATCGCAACAAGTACGGCGACGTCTTCGGCGACAGTGGCACGCAGAACGGCTTTGGCGCCGGCGTTTCCGGAGAAGTCGGCAAACCGTTCGCACTCGGATCGACCGCCATCGCCATCGAGCCTCAGGCGCAGTTGCTCTACCAGTACCTGCACCTGAACCGCTTCGATGACGGCATCTCGGAGATCAGCTCGAATACAACGAACGGGCTGCGCGGCCGTTTGGGCTTCCGGCTCTTCAGGGCCAATCTGAGCAACGATTCAAAGACCTCAAGCGTCACGCCTTACTTCACCGCGGACGTGCTGCACGACTTTTTCTCGCCGGGGCAGACCACGATCGGAGGGACGTCGCTCGACAACGAACTGGGCAAGACCTGGTACGAACTCGGCGTCGGCGTCACGGGCAACTCCAGCAAAAGTTCAGAGCTGTATGCGAACGTGAAATACGCGCATGACTTCAGCGGCGACTATCGGCGCAATGTCTTTGCTCAGGTGGGATACCGGTTCAACTGGTGACGTTCGCAGCCAGTGCCGGGCCGTTACTGGAAACCGTGGGCGACCGTTCCGGTTGAGACACGGTGAACAGGACCGATATCGTGACGCACACGTAATCATCCAGCTTGCGGATGACGTGAAAGCAGTCAATGGGCTTCGCTCGATCCGTCCCACGATCAATCGATATTCATCTTCGCTGGTTTGCCCGGCGACGCTCTTGCGGCCTCGACAGTTCAGAATACGTATCGTAGTCCTGCATTCGCTGCCCATCCGTTGGATCCATACGAAACCAATGTGTGCTGATATACCGCATCAGCGAAGACGGAGAAGCGCGACGTGAATTGACCCGTGACGCCTCCGCCCACTTCCATCGCGGAACCTTGCTTGCCGGTTCCGAACGGAACACTACCAATGGTGACGCTGCCGTCGCCCTTAAGGGGCTGCAGGAAGTTGAACTTGAAGTAGGGCGTAATGGGGTATTTGTCGAATTCCAGCGGCTGCGCCAACCTGAATCCAATGCGCAGCAGCACGTCATCCTGGCCCCCGAGATCGGTATCGATTCCGTCTGTGTCCGTTTCGCGATTGAACGACAGGTGCTGCCAAACGAGCTGTGCCTGCGGCTCGAAAAACAGCCCTCCGCTTGTCAACTGAAACGGATAGCCCGCTTCGAACGACAGGCCTACCGTAGTGCCGCCCAGATCGGAGACCTTGCCCTGCGCATCGGTGGAGACATGGCCATCGAAGAGTCCGCCGAAAATGATTCCGTCTGCGTACCACCCGGCGTTGGATTGAAATGTGGCCGTCCCGTAGAACGTGTACCGGTTCGCATCGCCTTTGCTATTGCCGTCAACGGCGGAAGGTGTCCACCAGACGTGCCCAAATGCGGCCGCGAGCCCATAGCGCCACACACCGTAGTCATCTTGTCGCCGCAACACGGTTCCACCGAATTGCACGGCCGCAGTATCTATCGACGTGTTAAATCCAAACTCATCGAAACTGCGGTTGGTTGTGTATCGGTACTGTCCGCCGTATGCGCGAACGAACGCTTCCGCTGGGGAAAGCGAAAATGCGCCTGAGGCAGGGGCGCTCGGTACGGACGGGTTGCCGTAGCGAATTTCGCCCAACCTCTGGTGTAACGTGCTGATGTCGACCATGCCAGCCTGAAACAACGCGAGGGGGGCCGTGAGATAGGCGGACACCTGCGGCGCGACGGCTGGACGGATATCGGGATCGGTGGGGTCAGCGGGCTGGTCAGGCGGCAGGTCTATCGGCCCATCGGGGGTGGTGTACGTCGATTGCAGACGGAAGTCCCATGTGTTGCCTCCGCCTCGCGGGTCGGCCTGCGAAGCCGCCGATGGTCCATGTTCCGCCGATGGCCCGTAGGCCGTCAGATGGTAGACAAATGGGTCGTTGCCCGCGACGTCGGCGTTACCGAGCACAAATGCCCCGGAGGTCGATGAGCCGCCCACCTGAACCACGGAGATGCCTGAAGTGGAAGTCGGGGCGCCGGTCAGGCCTATTGCCGGTCCTCCTTGCCCCTGAGGATTCACAATGACCGTGGTCGTGCCAGTTGCGTTTCCGGATATCAGGAGCCGGTCGGTTTGCTGGTTAGAAAGCGGACCACCTTCGTTGAGCACGGTACGAACGATGACGGTCGCGTTGGCAGCGTCCGCGTAGTTGCCGCGCACGAGTAGGGCGTTTCCCGGCGTGCCACCGTCGAGATTGACGACGCCTGAATTGGAGAGGTTTCCCAGCAGGGTGAGCGACCCTCCTCCATTGCCCTGAAAATTCGGCAGCGCGTTCGCAACGGCGATCGTACCGGCGTTCATGACGTTGCCTGCCACCGTGCCGTAGCCGCCGAGGGTCGCACCTTGTTGAACCGTGAGCTGACTGGTGCCCGACAATGCCGCGCTGCTGTTTGGCGCGTTGCCGACGGCCAGTGTGCCGCCTGATATCGTGGTGGCTCCGGTGTAGGGACTGGCTGCGGTAAGGGTCAACACGCCCGCGCCAGTCTTATTGAGGGCGCCGCCACCCGCCAGCACGCCTGTCCATGTTGCGCCGAGGCCGTTGGTGTCAATGGTCGATGTGCCTCCGGAGAGGGTTGCATTCACGTCGGTCGTGAGCGGGGTGCCGAGCACCTGAATCGTGCCGCCGCCGAGGTTGAACGCATAGGTGCCGCCGGCACTGCCTTCGGCCGGGTAGTTGTGCGTGAGCGAATTACCGCCGATCTGCAGAACGCCTCCCGACAGGTTGTAGATACCGTTGCCCGTGCCAGAGAGGTACAGCCTCGCGTTGTTCGCAATCGTCAGTGTGCCGCCGGTCTGATTGACCGTGCCGGTACCAGTAGCGGAGTTATCGCCGATGATAAAGTTCGTGCTACCGCCGCTTCCTCCATTGACCGACATCTGCCCGCCGCTGATGTTCAGCGTGCCGGTGCCCGACATGCGGCCAAGAATGACGAAGCCGGGCCCATTGAACGTCAAGGCGCCACCGGAGAGCGTGTAAGTGCCGGTGCCGCTCTGGTTGCCGATGGTAAGCGCGGCGCAATGAGTAACATCACCGCAACCAGCCTCGACCACCACCGTGCCGTTCGTTTGCGTCACTGTGCCAATACCGGAGAAAGAACCCACGGTCAGGCTCGTATCCAGGGTAAGCGTACCCCCGCTCACTGCGAGATTCCCGGTATTTCCGAAGCCCGGTACGGGAACACCGACTGTCAGTGCGCTGATGCGCGTATTACCGCTGGTCTGCGCGAGTGTGCCTCCCGCGACCACGACTTCGCCGCCCGTGCCAACGGTGCCGTTAGTCACAGCACCGGCGATCGTGGCGCCGTCGATCGTGAGTGTACCGTCGCCGACTTTGACCAACGTCCCGTGCGGGCTGGTGTTGGGGTCCCACGAGTTTCCGGCGTTGACAATCGTTCCTGAAAAAATCTGGTTACTGTTGTCGACTCCCACCACCAGCGCTTTGTTGCCGCTATTTATTGTGCCGGCGCCGGACAGATTCAGCAGGCCGACGCCAGGCACAGTGGTAGTGGGAATAGTGCCGGCGCCGGACAGATCGAACGTACTTCCCGCACGAACATCCAGTCCGAAGCTGAAGACGCCACCGCCATTCGTGATCGTCAGCGTGCCAGTCCCGCCATTACCGAGTTCAATCGTCGGATTCGTACCGACGCCAGTCAGCAGGACGTTGCTCCCGGTGACAATAAGGATGCCACTTCCTGAACTTCCCACCGTTACCTGGTTATACGAAGCGTTTGAACTTAGGGTCTGGGTGCCGTTGTTGACGATCAGTTGTTGGGCCGAAACGGGCAATGCAGCCAGCATTTCGACGCCAAAAAGCGTCGCGACGGCAATGCTTACATGTCGGCGTGGGCGGTGAGGAGAGTGAGACAGTTTTACGCGGATATCCTTGGCGCAAGCCTTCACGCACGCGTGGGCAGGCTTTTTCTTGGACATACCTTCCTCCGTTGTTCAAGGAGTCGGAATTGCCTCAAAAATGAATTGCAGATTGCGAGATGTCGGCGCGGCGGGATTCGATGGGACACACTCGTCGGGTGAGCCCGTTCTGGCCGTAACGATCATTACCGCCGCCGACGACAATGCCCGTGCGCGTGTATGTTTGCGAACACGTTGATGACCGGCAGGAGCGTCACGCTCTCTCCGGAACGCATGCCTTTGCGGAAAGGAACATTACGAAAAGATGATATGAAAAGACGATAGTCAATCAAACGCCATTGGACAAGTGTGGCAGGCACTTTAAACCTCCACTGGGATTCACCTTGGTGCGCAGTAGCTGTTGCGTACTGGAAGCTGCCGCCGGGGATGCCTTGGGTCGAACGACGGCAGCGGGTCGAACTCGGACCAGCGTGCCTCCCGGATCCGTTTCCCTGAGCGCGGACCACTGAGAAACAACATTTCGGCCGCCTTTCTCTTCACGGTGCGTGCTCAGACCTGTTCGTCTGAATGTTTTCATAACTTTCAATCATGTTGGAATCCTTACCATGCCGTCAGGCGATTGTCTTCGACGAATTCTTATTATTGATTAATTGGTTTGTATTTTTATAGCGTGATAATTGACGTGGCAGTGCGGTGATCGTTAGGACACTAAACACACTTGAAGGCAACGCGCGGCGTCAGTTAATCATTACCCAACTACGATCGAAGTCACCGAATTGGGTGAGCGCACTAAAATCCATTTCTAAAAGGAAATGTCGCTGTGAGTGACCGGTTTTGCGAGAACATCTGGAATGGCGTGGCGATGTGCCGTGACGCATGGATCGAGGCGATGTCAAGGCAAGGCTTGAGGTGCAGGTTCGATCGATCCTGCTTTGGACCGTCGACGAAGTACACTGCGCGCGCGGGCAGGACCGGCATCGCGAACCTCGATGTCGCGTGGCAGTCGGTCTCGCCGTTCACGCGTGGGAGCACCTGGAACGATGAGCATCTTTATGTGCAAATCGTGAAAAGCGGCACGATGTCGATCGAGCAAGCCGGGCAAGTGATGAAGTTCGGGCCCGGGGACATTGCCGTGGTCGATCCGCTGACCCGGTACGACGAGTCAATTCGCGAATCGGCGCGCCTGTCCGCACTCTATGTTCCGAGATCCGCATTGCGTGAGCGTGGATTGCGCCACCGTTTTCCGATGGTCTGCCGTCCGGATGTGAACTCGTGCGATGTCGATGCAGTACGGGGGTTCATGCTTTATCTGACCTCGCAGGCCGGTAACGCGAGCGATGCGCTGCTCGCGCGGTTTGGTGACCAGTGCCTCGATTTGATGGACGCGCTGCTCGACGAACGCACCACGTCTGCGTCGAGTCGATCATTTGCAGTTACCGTGCTGCGCGCGAAACAACTGATCGCGCGCAGCATTGGCGACCCCGACCTGAGTGTCCCAAGCATCGCCGCCGAGCTGAACATGTCGGCCCGAAGCCTCACGCGCGCGTTGCAAGCCAATGGACTGGCGGTGATGCGCTATGTGTGGTCAGTGCGCCTCCAGCATGCCGCGCAACTACTCGCCGGCGCACCGCAAGACGCAATTCAGGAAATTGCGTATCGGTGCGGCTTTGTGAGCCCGGCCCACTTCAGCCGCGTATTCAAGAAACGCTACGGCATGACGCCGCGTGACTATGCGGCAAGCCGCAAGGCGGCGCCGGGCGAGGCACGTGAATAGACACCCGCGCGCGGCGCCGGTGAGAAGCGCTTCACTTTTTGGCTACCTTCGCTCGTTACGGGTTTCGTCGCACGAACGCTTCGCTTAAGAATTTGCGAACGAATACAAACTGAAAGAAGCGCGGGCAAACGATTTTCAGGCTTAAGCGTTGGACAACAGGGCTTCAGGATATTTGTGCAGCGCAAACGGATTGACCGGTATAGCGACCGACTGTTGTTGGCTCAACGATCGTTTGGTAGCAGCTAGACGTTTGTATAGGCCGTTGGATGGATAAATATAGGATGCGCAACGAGTAGAGCATCCTATGCTGTCGATGGAGTCTTATTGCGATTGGCCACCAGTTTCTCGTCTCCCATGGAAAACTATGACCCAGACCATCCTTGCCGCATTGCTTCCGGTTGTTTTTGTCGTCGCCCTCGGGTTGCTTGCCGCCAAATACAATATCGTCCCTAAAACGTCTGCCCCTGTATTCGCCGACTTCGTTGTGCGGTTCGCGTTGCCGCTCGCGTTGCTGAATGGGGTACTGAAAACGTCGCCGTCCGCAATCGAGAACGTTCCCTATCTGATCTCGATGCTCGTTGGACTGATGATTCCGTACGCGATCGGCTTTGCGATCATGCGCTGGCTGTTTCACCGTAGCCTGGCCGAAAGTGCTCTGGCAGCACTTATTTGCGCCTTCCCCAGCATGGCTTATTCAGGCTTGCCTGTACTTGAAGCGGTCGTCGGACAGCAAGGCATCCTCGCGGTCATCGTCGGCAATCTGGTCACCAGCATCGTGATGATTCCGCTCACGCTGGTTCTGGTGCAGATCGGACAGCGCGGCAACAACACGGGGGAAGGCACCGGCGCACTTATTGCGAAGAGCCTGCTCGACGCGGTGAAGCAACCTTTGGTATGGCTGCCGGTTATCGGCGCGATCGTTGCCCTCTGCGGCGTTCATACGCCGTCGTTGCTCGAGCTCTCGTTCAATCTGATCGGGCAAGCGGCAGCGGGAGTCGCGCTCTTCACTCTCGGCTTATTGCTCTACGGTCAGCGCCTGCGCATCGATCGGGATATCACCGTCAACGTATTGCTGAAAGATGTCGGGCAGCCGGCGGCGATGTTTGTCCTGGTCACGCTGTTCGGATTGCACGGCGCTCCGGGACGCGAATTGTTCCTGACCGGAGCGATCCCCACCGCGACCGCCGTTTCCATGCTTGCACTGCGCTATCGCGTGTACGCCGACGAGGCGGCCGCTTCGACGCTTGTCGGCACGTTGCTTTCCGTGGCTACGATCACGGTCGCAATTGTCCTGTCCGCACGGATTATCTGATTGAGAAGGTTCGGGGATCATATCCCGACGCATTTTCATTTGGGCTTCAGATGTTAACGCCTGGTCACCTGTTAAAGGAGGAATGGCAATGAGTAACGTTCGCACCGAGACTGACAGCATGGGTGAAGTCGAGGTCCCCGCCGACAAGCTATGGGGCGCGCAAACGCAGCGCTCGCTCGAGCATTTCCGCATCGG